>NZ_BJNO01000013.1 GCF_006539725.1 Klebsiella terrigena
GGCACCGGGACCGCATGTTCTGCCAGACGTATGGTGAACGGAACACCTCCGACTGACTGACTGACTGACTGACTGACATCCGCACCGGCCACAAACGTAAAAAAGCCCGCTCTAAGAGCGGGCTTTTAAATTTGGTCGGTGATAGAGGATGACTTCGCCACTACGTGGCTCGCCCTGCGGGCCGTTGCTAAAGCAACGTTCTCTCGCTGCGCTCGAGTCGAACCTCTGCCCCCGGAGGTTCTCATCCTCGTCGGGCCACAAACGTAAAAAAGCCCGCTCTAAGAGCGGGCTTTTAAATTTGGTCGGTGATAGAGGATTCGAACCTCCGACCCCTTCGTCCCGAACGAAGTGCGCTACCAGGCTGCGCCAATCACCGAATGCGGGCGCATCTTACTGCTGAGACCCACACCCGTCAATGCCTTATTATGAAAAAATCACTCAAGCGGCGAGAAACTCATCACTCTTGCGACTCCTTCACGGCTTTGCTCGCACCGGGAACGCGACACCAGTTGTTATTCTCGTTAATCCCGCCGTCCGGCGAGGTGTAGCCGAGACAGCCCATAATAGTATCGTACAGCTCAACGTGACGACGCGGGACCTTCATCGCCGCCTGCTGCTTGAGTCGGGCAAACGAAGCCGCATGGTCGGGCGCTTCCAGATACTTATCCGACATCCACACCATCATCGGCACGCGGAACTGCTCCGGCGGCGCCATCTTGCGCGGCGTGCCGTGCAGGTGCTCGTGCTCGTTAATCGACTCACCGTGATCGGCGGCATAGAAGACAATCGCTTTCTTATCGCGCAGCTGATCCAGCACGCTAACAATAAAGTGGTCGACATAGCTCACGCTGTTATCGTAGGAGTTAATCAGCTCTGCTTTCGAACATTTGCTATCCACGCCAACGCACTCCGGCTTCCACTGGGCAAAGCTGCGCGGGTAGCGCTGGGTATAGTTAAAGTGCGAACCCTTGGTATGCAGAATAATCAGGTGCTTGCCGTGGGTGTTCTTCACCATCGAGCGCTTAACTTCATCGATAAGCAGCATGTCATCAACGCTCTTACCGCGGTTACGCGGCTCGGCGCCAATCTGCTCGCGATAGGCGATGGTGTTCACCATCGTATTGCTGTAGAACCACATCTCGCTCTGCATGGCGTAGAGATCGCCGGTGAAGCCCAGCTGGTGCAGAACGGAAAACACGTTTTGCTCTTTCAGCGTACGCTGGGGGTTATCTTCCGCCCCGCCTTCGCGAACGAACATACAGCGTAACGAGAGCTTGGTCGCGGTATCGCAGGAGTAGCCGCGGAAGGCCACGAGATTTTTCTCCTGGGCCAGCTTCGGCGTGGTGTTGCGGCTATAGCCCAGAATCCCCATGTGATCCCAACGGGTCGTCTCGCCGATGATAAACACCACGTAAGTATCATCCAGCCCCTGCGGCGCAACGTAGGTGAATTTCTTCGCCGGGTTAATCAGGGAGCCGTTATCGGAGGATTCATCGACCTGCGCCCAGGCGTACAGCCCCAGCGCGGAGAGCCAGTTCGAGGGCAGATAGGAGTTCGCAATCACCCCGCCGTAGCTCGGCATATCCACTTCTGAATTTCGCTCAACGTTCTTCTGGCGAACCTCAAGCAGGCGAATCGGACCCCAGACCATCAGCCCGGCGAGCAGCACAATGGCAATATTCTTCACCCTCTGGCCCGGCGTGCGGATCTGCCGCAGCAGGGTGTCGCGGCAGCGGTTATTCCAGATAAACAGCAGCGGCAGCGCGCTAACCAGCACCAGCCAAAGAACCAAATGCCAGCCGATCACTTCCTGGGAAAGATCGATATCCGTGGTCATCACCGAGGCAATAATACCGTAGCCAATGACCACGTTGAGGAAGGTCATATAGTAGCTGGCGGCGGCGGAGAACAGCACCACCAGCGTGGCTAATATTCGCCATAACCGCCGTCCCGTCAGCGACAGAATACGCAGCAGGAAGAAGGTCACCAGCACGGTCGCAACCAGTTCCACAAGCCCGGAAAGTCCTTTCCAGAAGGTAAATTCCTGAGCATAACCGTCGAAGCGACGGATAAAAACGGCAACGTTCATAAACCAGCCGATGTACAGCGCCAGCCATATACTGAGCGTCTGCTGCGTCATCGTTCTAATATATTTCATGCAAGAAAACCTGGAAAAAGATGAGATAGAACACCCCTCACTTACGCGATATAAGCAAGCAGGTTAATAGAGTGCGTTAAGGTTGGTTATGAGAAACCTCTACAAAGCGCGGTAAGTAGACCACAGAGGAAGGGAAAAGTATCAGGAGGGAATGTGATCCAACCAAATATTTACAAAATATCTGGTCGGATTGGCATTATTAGCTTAGTGAATTGGTAGCCCGTCGCCGAATGACACGCCGTCAGGCGTGTGCAGCGCTGTAAACTTCATTTTTTGGCTGGCGGATCGTCGTGGAAAGCGCCAGCGAAAGAATCAGCAGCGCGAAGATCACGCAGAAGGTGACGTAGAATCCGCCGAACAGGGACGCAATCAGCGACCCGCAGATGCTGCCGATACCGAAGCCCAGATAAATCACCCCGTAGTTTTTCGCCAGGTTGTTCAGGCCGAAGAATTCGCTGATCAGGGACGGGAACACGGTGATCGTACCGCCGAAGTTAAAGGCCACGCAGGCAATCGCGGCAAAGAAGGTTGTGGCGTTCAGCGGGGCGAACAGCAGCGCCGCCATGCCGACCAGCGAAACGACCTGACCGATAGTGATCACACGGATGCGGGAAATTTTATCCGACAGGATCCCCAGCACCAGGCGTCCGCTCAGGTTAGCGATAGAGATAATGGTCACCGCATTCGCCGCCGTCGCCACGTCCAGATGCACCATCCCCTGCGCAATATCCTTCGCCACGCCGATAACGTACAGGCCGCTCATGCAGGCGGTCAGGAACATCACCGCGAGCATCCAGTACTGTGGTTTACGCATCGACTGCGCCAGCGTGAAGTCATTCTCCACCACCCCATTGCGGGTGCTGGCGGTATGGTTCGGCGCATCTTTCATCAGCGTGGCGCCAAAAACAATCATCACCAGCACAATCGCGCCCCAGATGATAAAGGTCTTCTCCAGCCCGACGGTGGCCAGCAGATGGCTATCAATAAATTTAAACCCGAGGCTGCCGAGGCCGTAGGCGCCGATGGAGAAGGCGGAAATCAGCCCTTTACGCTCGGGGAACCACTTCACGCAGTTGGAGAGCGTCAGCAGATAGCCGGCGCCGTCGGCCAGGCCCACCAGCAGACCGGCGCTCAGCCACAGCATCATCAGGCTGTTGGCGTGGGCGGTGAGGAAAAAACCGAGCCCGAGCAGCACGCCGGACGCCATCGTCACGCGTTTTACGCCAAAGCGTTCCTGCAGCTTACCGGCGACGGAGGAAGAGAGCGCCAGGCCAAGACTCAGCAGGCCAAAGGAGAACGCCACCTGGCTTACCGGCTCGTCCAGCTTTGCGGAAAGAGAACTATTGAACAAACTCCAGGTATAAACCGATCCGAGCGCGAACTGCGTCACGATCGTGCCGAACAGCGTGAGCCAGCGGGTATATTGAGTAGTGGTAGCGTTCATGGCAGATGTCCTGAAATATTAACTGCCGCCACAATAGCGAAGTCCCCAAAAGTCCAGGGGAGAAAAAGCATGAAATGCCGTCAGCAGGGAATGAAATGCATAAATGCCGGAATGAATGACATGGAGAAACGGGCGCGGGCTCGACGGCAGGGAATAAGTTAGTGCCTGCTATCTCACCACGCCGCGCCAGTTCTGTGATCGCGAAGTTAAAAAGTGGTGCCAAACATGCTACATATGGACGACATAATTCACATTACAGAAGCAAAATAGCCACAGCGTAGCCGAGCGGCACGCCCGGCGATCTTATGCCAGCGGCGTGCGCGCAGGTCGCCGGAAGCCGTCCGGAAAGAGGGCTTAAAAATTGGCGCTGACCCCCATCAGGTACTGATAGTTTGCCCCGGTTGGCAGGTTATCCGCCTGCGAGAGCGCCGCCCATGCCGCAAGGTGCGAATTGAGCGACATATCCGCCCCAAAGGTGACATCCCGCCAGCCGCCGTCCTGGGTACGGGTTGGCCAGGGCAGCTCTGAAGAAAGCGCCTGGTTGTAGCTCACCTGCGCCCAGGGATGAATACCCCACAGCTGCTGATAATCCACGCGCCAGCCGAGCGTGTTCACGTAGCTGCTTTCCGCCGCTCGGCGAACGGGAGGCGGCTGCAGATCGCTGCGCAGGCTTGCCACCGGCCCTGAAGTCACGCCGTTGGCTAAGGTAAAGTTCCAGCCCACGCTCATGCCGTGCCCGGTATCCGGCGGTGCCAGCGCCTGGTTAAGGGCGAATCCGGCGGCCTCGCCGGTTGAATTGATGCGCTCAGCCAGAATGTCCTCATAGCGCGGTTGGTGATCGCTATCCCACGTATAGCGTTCAGGTGTATTACTTTTTGTATCGATAGCGATATATTCCTGTTGCCAGGCATTCGCCGTACTGACGCACGATACCCACACGGATACGCACGCCGGGAGGAAGTATCCCCACAAGCCATTGCATTTCTTTATTATCATTAAAGCGACTCCATAAAGAGCCAAACCGGAAGTATTGCTGTGTTTTTTATGGGATCTGATACCCCTGTATTTGGGAGTGGTATCCCTGTATTAACTATTATCTTTATCTTTCAGCCGTCAAGGTGAACGCGTAAGTTTTATTACTAAGGGAGAAAGACATGCAGCGTTGCGGATGGGTTAGCCAGGACCCTCTCTATATTCAGTATCACGATAGCGAATGGGGCGTAGAGCAAAGAGACGCCCGGAAGCTGTTCGAAATGATCTGCCTTGAAGGCCAGCAGGCCGGGCTTTCATGGATTACGGTGCTAAAAAAACGTGAGAACTATCGCCGTGCGTTTCACCAGTTCGACCCGGTTCGCGTCGCCGCGATGGATGAGGCCGACGTCGAGCGTCTGCTGCTGGATGCCGGTATTATTCGCCATCGCGGAAAAATTCAGGCCATTATCGGCAACGCGCGGGCCTTTCTTGCGCTGGAAGAAAAGGGCGACTCCTTCAGCGATTTTGTCTGGTCCTTTGTCGATAACCACCCGCAGATATCGCACGCCGCTACGCTGGCGGAAATCCCAACGACAACCCCCGCCTCCGACGCGCTGTCGAAGGCGCTGAAAAAACTCGGCTTCAAGTTTGTCGGTTCGACTATCTGCTACTCCTTTATGCAGGCCTGCGGGCTGGTGAACGATCACGTCACGAGCTGCTTCTGTTACCCCGGAGGTGCGGATGATCCGCAAGTGGGAAACTAAAGAGATCGGCCCGCTGCTGGCGCTATGGCTGGAAAGCACGATTCATGCGCATCCGTTTATCAAAGAGGCCTACTGGCATGAAAGCGTTGCGGTCGTGCGCGACGTTTACCTTCCCGCCGCCAGTACCTGGGTGTGGGAAGAAGACGATGAGATAAAAGGCTTTATCAGCGTGCTGGAGTCACGCTTTGTCGGCGCGCTTTTCGTCGCCCCTACGGCTCTGCGCCGGGGGATCGGCCGCGCGCTGGTGGACGAGGTCAAGCGGCACTATGCCTGGCTGAGTCTCGAGGTGTACCAAAAAAACCTACAGGCGGTGAATTTCTACCATGCGCAGGGCTTCCGGATAGAAGACTGCGCATGGCAGGACGATACCCTGCAGCCGACGTGGATTATGCGTTGGCCGGTGGATCAAACGCCGTTAACGTAAGCGCCGGGCCGGTGTATTTCTCCAGCCACGCCAGCGCCGTGTTTCCGGCGCAGCCGTTACCGAGGCGCGAAGTCGGAATATCTTTGGTCAACACGTTCACCGCGCCATTTTTACAGATCCCTACCTGCGGGTCGATATCCGGCCAGGCGCCCTCATGCAGGCAGATAACCCCGGGGCGGATCCCCTCCGTCACCACCGCGCCGGCCAGAACCTGGCCGCGCGAATTCCATACCCGCACCAGATCGCCGTCGGCAATCTGCCGCGCCTCGGCATCCAGCGGGTGAATGGTTAACGGCTCGCGGCCGGCAACCGCGTACTGCTCCCGCAGAGCCGTGTGATTCAGCTGGCTGTGCAGACGATGCGCCGGATGGGCGGAGAGCACCTGCAGCTGGCCCGGCTGCGCGTTGCCGTGCCATTCGTCCGGCGCCAGCCACATCGGGTGCGGCGGGCAGTCGGGATAGGCAAAACCGGCAATCGTCGGTGAGTGGATCTCGATTTTTCCGCTCGCCGTTTTCAGCGGATTAGCCTGCGGATCGGCGCGGAAGGCGGCAAAGCGGGCGAAACGGGCGTTGTCGGGATTTTCCGGCATCTCAATCAGCTGATTATCCTGCCAGAACTGCTCGAACGGCGGCAGCGTAATCTGCTGGCTCGCGCCGCGCTGGGCCGCGGTGCGGTAGAAGCTTTCCAGCCACTGGATATCGCTTTTCCCCTCAGTAAAACGCGCGCGGCCGCCCTCTTCCCAGCGCTCGCTGAGATCGGCAAACACCTCAAAGTCATCCCGGGCCTCGTCGCGCGGCGCAACCACGCGTTTCATCGGCACCAGATGCTGGTTGCTGTAATCGCCGGTCATGGTCATGTCGTTGCGTTCAAATGAGGTCGTCGCCGGCAGGACGATATCAGCGTGGCGGGCCGCAGCGGTCCAGAAGCATTCCGAAATAACGATAAGCTCCGGCTTCTGCCAGGCGCGGATCAGGCGGTTGGTATCCTGATGATGGGTAAAATTGGCGCCGCCCGCCCACCAGATAAAGCGAATATCCGGGAAGCATCGGTCCATGCCGTTGTGCTGATAGGGCGCGCCGGGGTTTTCCAGCGCTTCGACAATGCGCGCCACCGGAATTTTTTCCACCGCCTCAATACCGTCCGCCACGCAGCCCTGCATGGAGGCCAGTACCGCCGCCCGCCGGGTCGGATTGCCGCCGTTAGCAAAATGGTAGGAGAGGCCAAAACCGCCGCCCTGGGTGCCAATTTGCCCCAGCATCGCGGCCAGCGTGACCAGCATCCAGTGCTTTTGCTCGCCGAACTGCTGACGCTGCATGCCCCAACCGGACATCAGCATCGTCGTATTTTCATGGAAGAGTTTCGCCAGTTCGCGGATTTTAGCCGCACTTACGCCGCAAATCTCTGCGGCCCACTCGGCGGTTTTCGCCACGCCGTCGCTTTCGCCGGTCAGGTAGCGGGCGAAAATCTCATAGCCGCTGGTATAGCGCGCCAGGAACGCATCGTCCTGCCAGCCGTTTTCGACCAGAGTCGAGGCGATCCCGAGCATCATCGCCACGTCCGTTCCCATATGCGGGGCCACCCAGTCGATATCCTCGCCAAAGAAATCAACGGTTTCCGATCGCATAGGATCGATGCAGATCACCCGCTTGCCGCTCTTGCGCAGCCGATCGAACCACGTCACTCCCTGCTCATCGGAGGCATTCCAGGCAATCTTCAGCGTATTCAGCGGATTAGCACTCCACAGCACCACCACGTCGCTATGTTCCAGCACCATTGGCCAGCTGGTTTGCTGCTGATACACCTCATTTCCGCCCACCACGTACGGCATGATCGCCTGCGCCGCGCCGGTGGAGTAATCCCCGAGGTGGCCGGTATAGCCGCCGGCCAGGCTCATGTAACGCTGCAGCAGCGTCGCCGCTTTATGCAGTACGCCGTTTGAACGCCAGCCGTAGGAGCCGGCAAAGATCGACGTCGGGCCGTAGCTCTCGCGGATCCGCTGATGCTGGGCATGAATAAGATCCAGCGCCTGCTCCCAGCTCACCCGGACAAACTCATCCTGTCCGCGTACGCCCTGCGGGCTATCCGGCGAGGCCAGAAAGCCTTTTCGCACCATCGGGTAGCGCACGCGGGTCTTGCTATGAACCTGGTCCCGCACGGCGGTTTGCAGAGAGTTTGCGAAGGGGGTTTCCAGCGCGCCGCGGGAGGAGAGGACATTTTCACCATCGGTTTCAACCAGCATCGGTCCCCAATGGGCCGCGGTGAGGATGGTTTCAGTTGCAGATGAGGTTGGCAAAGCGAGCTCCTGGTTAGCGAATGCAGGTGTTGTGGCGGCCTGTTATTCGGCCGTTCAAGGTTACTTACAAATAGAGACGTTATCCGGGGAATTTTCTCCGCATCCGGGCGTCATAATCAACCGTCACGCGCGCTGTGACAAAGAATAAAATGGATTAAGGAAATAATATGAAAAAACGCGTACTGATGATTGCGGCTATGGTTAGCGGCACACTGGCCATTTCTGGCTGTACAACCAACCCCTATACCGGCGAACGTGAAGCAGGAAAATCCGGCGTCGGCGCGGGCATCGGCTCCCTGGTCGGCGCAGGTATTGGCGCGCTCTCCTCTTCCAAACACGACCGCGGTAAAGGGGCGCTGATCGGCGCGGCGGCGGGCGCGGCGCTTGGCGGCGGCATCGGCTACTACATGGACGTACAGGAAGCCAAACTGCGCGAGAAAATGCAGGGAACCGGGGTCAGCGTGACGCGAAATGGCGATAACATCGTGCTGAATATGCCCAATAACGTCACCTTTGATAGCAGCAGCGCCAACCTCAAACCGGCGGGAGCCAATACGCTCACCGGCGTCGCGATGGTGCTGAAAGAGTACGAAAAGACGGCGGTTAACGTGGTCGGCTATACCGACAGCAGCGGCGGCCAGGATCTGAATATGCGCCTCTCGCAGCAGCGCGCGGATAGCGTTGCCAGCGCCCTTATCACCCAGGGCGTGGCGGCAAACCGTATCCGTACCAGCGGCATGGGCCCGGCCAATCCGATTGCCAGCAACGGCACTGCGGAAGGCAAAGCGCAGAACCGTCGCGTGGAAATTACCCTCAGCCCGCTGCAGTAATCCCGTTTCATCGCTCCCTCCTGCGCCCGGTAAGACACGCTTACCGGGCAAAATGCTTGATATAGCGAATTTTCGCGCTAAGGTGTTCTCCAGATTTCAGCAAAGGAAGCCATCATGGCGAAAGCGGCGCGAGCAACCATTAGCGATGTGGCAAAAGCCGCAAAGACCGGTAAAACCAGCATTTCACGCTACCTCAACGGCGAAAAGCATCTGCTTTCCGATGACCTGCTGGCGCGCATTGAAAAGGCAATTGCCGAACTTAACTATCGCCCCAGCCTGATGGCCCGCGGCCTTAAGCACGGCCGCACCCGGCTGATTGGCCTGATCATCGCCGATATTACCAACCCCTACTCGGTTAACGTGCTGAGCGGCATCGAGGCCGCCTGCCGCGAAAAAGGGTTTACCCTGCTGGTCTGTAACACCAACAACGAGCTGGACCAGGAGCTGCACTATCTCGACCTGCTGCGCAGCTATCAGGTTGAGGGGATTGTGGTCAACGCCGTCGGCATGCGCGAAGAGGGGCTCAATCGCCTGCAGCAGTCGGCGCTGCCGATGGTGCTAATCGACCGAAAAATTCCCGATTTTGCCTGCGACGTGGTCGGGCTGGATAACACCCAGGCCGCCACCACCGCCACCGAGCATCTGGTGGAAAAAGGCTTCGAGGCGCTGCTGTTTCTGAGCGAGCCGCTGGGCTCCGTCAACACGCGGCGCGAGCGGCTGAGCGCCTTTCGCACCACCCTTCAGCGCCACGCCGGGATCGTCGCGGAAAATGCCGAAGTCCCGCTCAACGACGGCGCGATGCTGGACAGCGTGCTGCGCCAGTTTCACTCCGGCCATCGCGGGATGCGCAAAGCGGTTATCTCCGCCAACGGCGCCCTGACGCTGCAGGTCGCACGCGCGCTGAAGCGAGTTGACCTGATTTGGGGAAGCGATATCGGCCTGCTCGGGTTTGACGAGCTGGAGTGGGCGGAGCTGGCGGGCGTCGGCATCACCACCCTCAAACAGCCGACGTGGCAAATAGGCTACGCCGCCGTTGAGCAGGTGGTACGCCGCATCGAAGGCAGCCATGAGCCGATCTGTGAGCGGGTATTTTCCGGGGAGCTGATCGTCCGCGGATCGACCTCCCGTTAGCTCTCCTTCGTGATGGTGATCATAAATTAGACATCCTCCCCTTTCCTTTGGAACCGGTCCCATCTAGCGTAATAGAGAGATTCGCTACAGAACCACCGGGAGTTTGTCAGATGGCCAGAAAAATCATTGTCGTGACCGCCGCTTATGGCAACGATCGCGTTAGAGAGCTTGGCGGACAGTCCGCCGTACTGCCGTTCATTGCCGGTTCCGGCGCCGACGGCGTGGAGATCCGCCGCGAGTTATTCAGCGCAGAGGAACTGAACCGGCTGCCGGCCCTCGCCGCGGAGATTGAAAGCCACGGCCTGCTGGTCTGCTACTCCGCGCCGGAAGCCCTGTTCGCCGCCGACGGGTCGCTTAACCCGAACCTCGCGGCGCTGCTGCAGGAAGCGCAAACCCTCAACGCCTTATGGTTAAAACTCTCCCTCGGCCACTTCATCCATAACCATCAGCTGGAGACCCTGCGCAGCACGCTGCAGGCGAGCGGGATGGCGCTGGTGGTGGAAAATGACCAGACCGATTGCGGCCAGCTGGCGCCGATGCAGCGGTTTAAAGCCATCTGCCGGGTCAATAACCTACCGGTGACGCTGACGTTTGATATGGGCAACTGGCTGTGGGTCGGCGATTCGCCGGAAGAGGCCGCCCGCCATCTCGCGCCCGCCGTCAGCTATATTCACGTTAAGGCGGCCCAGCCGCATCACCAGCAGTTCCGCGCCGTTCCGCCCGATGAGGCCGCTCCGCGCTGGCTGGCGCTGCTGGATAACCTGCCTGCTGATGCCCCGCGCGGTATCGAATTTCCGCTGGTCGGCCATGACCTGACGGCCGTTACCCGCCGCTATGTCAATCTTTTACGCGAGGATTAAGCCATGGAAAACAACCTGGATGTCATTACCATCGGCGAAGCGATGGCTATGTTTGTGGCGACCCAAACCGGGGATCTCGCCGAGGTTGAACGCTTTATCAAGCGCGTCGCCGGTGCCGAGCTGAACGTCGCCACCGGCCTGGCTCGCCTGGGGCTGAAGGTCGGCTGGGTCAGCCGCGTCGGCGAGGATAGCTTCGGTCGCTTTGTGCTTAATTCTCTGGCAAAAGAAGGGATTGACGCCCGCGGCGTAGCCCAGGACTCGCGCTACGCAACCGGCTTCCAGATGAAATCTAAAGTCGAAAATGGAACCGATCCCATTGTGGAATATTTCCGCAAAGGCTCGGCGGCCAGCCACCTGTCGCCGGATGATTTCCACCCCGATTACTTCGCCAGCGCTCGCCATCTGCACCTCAGCGGCGTCGCCGCCGCGCTGTCGGAGAGTTCATATGCGCTGCTGGATCGTGCCGCTGGCGCGATGAAGGCTCAGGGAAAAACCATCTCCTTCGACCCCAACCTGCGCCCGGTGCTGTGGAAAAGCGAAGGCGAAATGGTGGAGAAGCTCAACCATCTCGCCTTCCAGGCCGACTGGGTTTTACCCGGCCTGAAGGAGGGGACAATCCTGACGGGTCAGCAAGCGCCGGAGGCTATTGCGGACTTCTATCTCAACCGCGGCGTGCGCGCCGTGATCATCAAAACCGGCTCCGACGGCGCCTGGTATAAAACCGCCGCGGGTGAGCAGGGTGCCGTCGCGGCCGTTAAGGTCGATAACGTCGTCGATACCGTCGGCGCGGGCGATGGCTTTGCCGTCGGGGTCATTAGCGCCCTGCTGGAAGGCAAAACCCTGGATCAGGCGGTACGGCGCGGGAACAAAATCGGCTCGCTGGCGATTCAGGTTCAGGGCGACAGCGAAGGATTACCGACGCGCGACGCGCTGGGCGAATAACGTTTAATGCAACGATGGTAGCCACTCTGTACCCTACATACAGCGCGGCATAAGACACCTTCTATCGGTGAGTGTTACCTCACATACAGAGGCAAGCCTATGAACAGCTTAACCAATGCAACAAAACGCTGGTGGTACATCATGCCTATCGTGTTTATCACGTATAGCCTGGCGTATCTCGACCGTGCCAACTTCAGCTTCGCCTCCGCGGCGGGCATTACCGAAGATTTGGGGATCACTAAAGGGGTCTCATCGCTGCTGGGCGCCCTCTTCTTCCTCGGCTACTTCTTCTTCCAGATCCCTGGGGCAATCTATGCTGAACGCCGCAGCGTGCGAAAACTTATCTTTATCTGCCTGATCCTGTGGGGTGCCTGCGCTTCGCTGACCGGCATGGTGCACAACATTCCGGCCCTGGCCGCTATCCGCTTTATTCTCGGCGTCGTCGAAGCCGCGGTGATGCCCGCGATGCTGATTTACATCAGCAACTGGTTTACTAAATCCGAACGCTCGCGCGCCAATACCTTTTTAATCCTCGGTAATCCGGTCACGGTGCTGTGGATGTCGGTGGTGTCCGGCTACCTGATTCAGTCCTTTGGCTGGCGCGAGATGTTCATTATTGAAGGCGTGCCGGCGGTGCTCTGGGCCTTCTGCTGGTGGGTGCTGGTAAAAGATAAGCCGTCGCAGGTGAACTGGCTCTCCGAGAGCGAAAAAGCCGCGCTGCAGGAGCAGCTGGAACGCGAGCAGCAGGGCATCAAAGCCGTGCGTAACTACAGCGAGGCCTTCCGCTCACGTAACGTCGTGCTGCTGTGCATGCAGTATTTTGCCTGGAGTATCGGGGTGTACGGCTTCGTGCTGTGGCTGCCGTCAATTATCCGCAGCGGCGGTGAAAATATGGGCATGGTTGAGGTTGGCTGGCTCTCCTCGGTACCTTACCTCGCGGCAACGATTGCGATGATCGTCGTCTCCTGGGCCTCGGACAAAATGCAGAACCGTAAGCTGTTCGTCTGGCCGCTGCTGCTGATTGGCGGGCTGGCCTTTATCGGCTCCTGGGCGGTCGGCGCGAACCACTTCTGGGCGTCTTATACCCTGCTGGTGATTGCCGGCGCGGCGATGTACGCCCCCTATGGCCCCTTCTTCGCCATCATCCCGGAGATGCTGCCGCGCAACGTAGCGGGCGGCGCAATGGCGCTGATTAACAGCATGGGCGCGCTAGGCTCCTTCTTTGGCTCGTGGTTTGTCGGCTACCTGAACGGTTCGACCGGCAGCCCGTCCGCCTCGTACATTTTCATGGGAGTGGCGCTTTTCGTCGCGGTATGGCTTACTTTAATTGTTAAGCCTGCTAATAATCAAAAACTTCCGCTTGGCGCTCGTCACGCCTGACATCCTAATACTACGGAGATCCGCATGAAGCCGTCCGTTATTCTCTATAAAACGCTTCCCGACGACCTGCAGCAGCGTCTGGAAAAACACTTTGCCGTCACCCGGGTGAAAAACCTGAGCGCCGAAACCATCGCGCAGCACGCCGAGGCGTTTGCCCAGGCCGAGGGCCTGCTGGGCTCCAGCGAAAAAGTTGATACCGCGTTACTGGAGAAAATGCCCAATCTTCGTGCGGCCTCAACGGTCTCCGTGGGCTACGACAACTTCGACGTCGCGGCGCTGAATGCCCGCAGGGTCCTGCTGATGCATACGCCCACCGTGCTGACCGAAACCGTTGCCGATACGGTGATGGCGCTGGTACTCAGCACCTCGCGCCGGGTGGTGGAAGTCGCTAATCGCGTGAAGGCGGGTGAGTGGACCAAAAGCATCGGGCCGGACTGGTTCGGCAGCGACGTGCACCACAAAACGCTGGGTATCGTTGGCATGGGACGCATCGGCATGGCGCTGGCCCAGCGCGCGCATGCCGGCTTCGGGATGCCGATCCTCTATAACGCGCGCAGCCAGCATCCGCAGGCGGAAGAGCGCTTCAACGCTCGCTACTGCGATCTCGATACGCTGCTTGAGGAAGCCGATTTTGTCTGCCTGATCCTGCCGCTGACCGCTGAGACTCATCATCTGTTCAATGCGGAGAAGTTCGCCAAAATGAAGCCATCCGCCATCTTTATTAACGCCGGACGCGGTCCGGTCGTTGATGAGAAAGCGCTGGTTGCCGCGTTGCAGAATGGCGAAATCCATGCCGCCGGTCTCGACGTGTTTGAACAGGAGCCGCTGGCGCAGGACTCCCCGCTGCTCAGCATGCCTAACGTCGTCGCGCTGCCGCATATTGGTTCCGCCACCCATGAAACGCGCTACAACATGGCGGCCTGTGCGGTGGATAACCTGATTGATGCGCTGCAGGGCAACGTCGATAAGAACTGCGTGAACCCGCAGGTAAAATAGGCAGGAAAGGGACATTCTCGCCCGGCTGAGCGTCGCGTCAGCCGGGAAGAAACCCGGATGATGGCGCGATAAGCGCCTTCACCGGGCTCGGTCAGCGGCTAGCGCGTCGCGTTAACGGCTGCCGTCCACGCCTGATTGAACGCCTGGTGCTGAGCCGCCAGCGGGCCAATCAATGCGTTGTACTGGCTGGCCTGCTGCGAGGTCGGGAACTGGATCCCGTTTGCCACGAAGCTCACCTGGGTATTTTGCTGGGCAACAAAATCACCCACCTGCACCAGCTGCTGAGTAAAGACCTGCGCCGCAGGGATCAGCGGCTGCAGGGCATTTGCCGGGCCGGTAACCACTTTGTTGTAAACCTGGTCAAAGACCGGCTTGAGATCGTCACCCTGCTTCAGCGCGCTATGCGCACCGTCGGCCTGCATTTTGGCATTTTCCAGCTGCTGGCTCAGTACGCCGAGCGCGCCGTTTGCCTGACGCAGCGGTTCACGCTGGGTGATATAGTCCTGCGGGACGCGAATCGCGTTCACGCTGTCTACCACCGGGCGCAGACCCGCATCCATCGCCTGACTTACCTGCTGCGAATAGCCGTAAATCACCGCATAATCGGACACAAAAGGTCCGAACTGTTTTTTCTGATCGGCGGTCAGCGTCGGCAGACGTTCGCCGCTCCGCATAGCCGTATTTTGCAGGAAGTCGATGAACGCTTTGCGCTGATCGCCTTCTTTATCAAAACACCCACTCAGGCTAACCACCATTAATAAGGCCGCAACAGCCGCAAACCAGCGAGAGCAGGACTTTCCTGTCGCCATTTTTTTACTCCTTTCAGCCAAAAAAAGCGCAAACAGACACACACGTGCCAGACGCTGACAAGGATAGTCCAGGTCAGCCTCGCAGGATACACTTTCCTGACAATCTTCCGCAGGAAATAGCCCGCTGGCGGCGTTTTATCGACAACCGCTATCGTCTGTTAAGCACATCACAATTACCGCCATAACCAAAATCTCAAAAATAAGATACAACACATTGATTTAATTATACTTAATTTTCAACCATTGCGTTTAAATCCCTGAAAAGAACGATAATCGCACGCTTCCTGGCCGGACCGCGTTGCCTGCTGTCGGGTTCAGTGTTTTGATTAATGAGCGATTAACGGCATTGCGTTCGATTATCGCACAAATACGATTAACGACAGCGAGGGAGGCGTGAACAGCCGTTTCGTCCCCCGCTCTGCCTGCCAGGAATGCCGTATGAATAAGACAACCATCGATATTCAGGCTTTTATCAATGAACATCCGTTCACGAAGTACCAGTGGATGATTCTGGCCTTATGTTTTATCACCGTTGCTATGGACGGTTTCGATACCGCGATAATCGGTTTCATCGCCTCAGACCTCGTGCAGGAGTGGGGCGTAGAAAAATCGGCATTGGGCCCGGTAATGAGCGCTGCGCTGGTCGGCCTGGCGGTGGGCGCCTTGACCGCGGGGCCGCTGGCCGACCGCATTGGCCGCAAGAAGGTCCTGCTGATGTCGATCGTGGTGTTTGGCAGCTTTAGCCTGCTTACCGCTTTCGCTACCAGCCTGAACCAGCTGACGCTGCTGCGCTTTCTGACGGGGCTGGGGCTGGGGGCCGCGATGCCGAACGCCGCGACGCTGATGAGCGAATACGCGCCGGAGCGCCGCCGGGCCTTAATGGTCAATCTGATGTTCGTTGGGTTCCCGATGGGATCGTCGCTGGGCGGTTTTCTTTCGGCCTGGATGATCCCGCATTACGGCTGGCAAAGCGTGCTGGTACTGGGCGGCGTGATGCCTCTGCTGCTCGCCGTGGCGCTTATCTTCCTGCTGCCGGAATCGGCGCGCTACATGGTCGTTAAGCGCCAGCCCGCACAGCGTATTGCGGCAATCCTCCGGCGTATTGCGCCGCTGCCGGAAGGGGTGGAGTTTGAGCTGCGTGAGGCCGGCCAGGTTAAAGAGAAATCGGCTCTGGCGGTCATTTTCTCTCCACGCTATCTCGTCGGTACCGTGATGCTGTGCCTGACCTACTTTATGGGCCTGCTGATCTTCTATCTGCTGACCAGCTGGCTGCCGCTGCTGATTCGTGAAACCGGCGCAACCATGAGCCAGGCGTCGATTATCACCGCGCTGTTCCCGCTGGGCGGCGGTATTGGCGTGCTGATCCTCGGCGCGCTGATGGATAAGATCAACCCCAATAAGGTCGTCGCCGTCGGCTGGCTGCTGACCGGTATTTTCGTTTGCCTCGTGGGCTTCTCCACCGGCAGCCTGGTGCTGATGGGGGTGATGGTATTTATCGCCGGCAGCATTATGAACGGCGCGCAGTCTTCTATGCCGGCGCTGGCGGCCGGGTTTTATCCCACTCAGGGCCGCGCCACCGGCGTCGCATGGATGCTGGGGATCGGGCGCTTTGGCGGCATTCTCGGCGCCTTCAGCGGCGTATTCCTGATGCAGGCGCAGCTCTCTTTCACGACTATTTTCAGCCTGCTGGCGATCCCGGCGTTTTTATCCGCCCTCGCCCTGCTGGTTAAATACAAAATGAGCCTGCGTCAGCCTGCCCCGCCCCAGGCCGATGCTGAAAATCTGCAGAAAGCCTGACCGCAAGGCCAGCGGGAAGCCGCTGGCCTCGCTTTTTCTCTGCCGTTTACAAATATTTTCCAAAGCCGCGCGTATGATGATTAATCATCGGCTTACCCCCCGCTGCCGCTGGGCTATCCGACGGTAAACGAAAGCCTGCTGGCATATAATCACCCCCGTTACCGTTCTTGACGCTTTTTCCTGACTATTCTTAATAAGCAGCGACAAACCCTACCCTTTACTGTACGACAGGAAGGAGTTCTCAATGGAATATAAAGATCCAATATTTGAATTACTGAGCAGTCTGGAACAAATTGTTTTCAAAGATCTGCCCCGAACGACCGCCCCAGCCCGCAAGCCAACCGCTTTCAGCGAATTTGACCTGCTCCGTAAAGGGACCGGGCTGAAAATTGACGATTTCGCCGATGCCATGGGCGTCAGCGTGTCGATGGTTCAGGAGTGGGAATCAAGACGCATCAAGCCCTCTTCGACTGAGCTCAAGTTAATGCGTCTGATCCAGGCAAGCCCAAAGCTTTCAAGGCAGATTCTCGAGTGAAGTTCTATAATGTTATTGGACACTGATTACGGTCCTGATTTGGGACCGTTTTAATTTCTATGAAAAAAACGTTTGCTATCGCACCTCAAAAATGAGTTAATGCTCGCAGGTTTGATGTACAGACCACAGAGCATTAGTATAGAGTAGTCCTTGAGCGGTTATCCTAGATACCCCGGTAGTGAACTTTCCCTTTATAGCTTCAAATCTGTAGTCCAGACCGTATCGCCGAAAGGTTAATTTATTATTTAAAGGTATTTCGCTATGTCCGGTAAAATGACTGGTATCGTAAAATGGTTCAACGCTGATAAAGGTTTCGGCTTCATTACTCCTGATGACGGTTCTAAAGATGTGTTCGTACACTTCTCCGCTATCATGAACGATGGCTACAAATCTCTGGATGAAGGTCAGAAAGTTTCCTTCACCATCGAAAGCGGCGCTAAAGGCCCGGCAGCTGGCAACGTTACCAGCCTGTAAGCTTAAATAAGCTCAGAATTCAAGATCCCTGCCTCGCGGCGGGGATTTTTTTTATCTGAATATCAGGAAACCGCCACTTCGCATGGCGGTTTTTTCGTTTTAATACGGCTCAAGCTGCCAGCCGCCGTCTCGCCACGCTAAAGCGTGGGTAAGCTTCAGCCCCTGCAGGAATGCCTCGTCATGCGACACCACCAGCATCGCGCCGGGGAATCCCCCCAGCGCCGCTTCAATGGCCTGGGCTGAGGCTAAATCCAGGTGGTTAGTCGGCTCATCGAGCAGCAGAAGCTGAGTCGCGTCCCGCCGCCACAGTACGCAGGCCAGCGCCGCCTTCAGCCGTTCTCCGCCGCTCAGGGCCGCCAGCGGCAGATTGATTTTATCCGCCCCCAGCTGCAGCTGTGCAAGCCGGCTGCGCAGCACGCCCTCTTCCAGTGGCGTATCGTCAAGATTAAGGTGCGTTAAAACCGATAGCGACAGGTCCAGCTGCGTCAGGTGCTGATCCAGCCACGCCGCATGAACCGACAGTCGGCACGCTCCAGAAACCGGCTGCTCGAGACCGACCAGCGTTTTCAGTAACGTAGTTTTTCCACAGCCGTTAGGCCCGCGCAGCGCTACGCGCATCGGCCCATCAAGACGCCAGCTCAGCGGCGCTGCAGCCGAGTGTGCCAGGCGTAGATCCTCCAGCACCAGGACCTGTTTACCGGCGGCGATCTGACTTCCCGGCAGAGTGAACATCACGGATGCCTCATCTTCTACCCGCTCGTGCGCCTGAGCGACGGCGGTATTGAGCGCGCTATTTTGTTCCCGATGCTGCCGATGGAGCGTTCCGGGGCGCTCCTTAGCCGCGCCTTTGTACTTCACGCGTTCAAACGAGGCAATATTCAGCGTATCGACAACCCGCAGCGTCTGCGCAGATCGCCGCTGGCTGGCATCATGCTCTTTTTGCATTCGCGCCCGGGTGCGGCGGCGTTCGGTCGCGGCATGCTCCAGCGCGGCACGTGCGGCCTGCTGCTCGGCATCGCGCTGCTGCCGATAGTCGGCGTAGCTCCCGCCATAGCTTCGCAGCGCCGTCGGCGTGAGCTCAAGGATGCGCGGCATTCGCGCCAGCAGTTCACGATCGTGGCTGGCGATAATTCCCCCGCCGCGCCAGCGCTCCAGCTGCCGATACAACCATTCGCGGCCCTGCCCGTCGAGGTGGTTGGTCGGCTCGTCCAGCAGCAAGTAGTCCGCGCCCGAGAGAAAGGCCCCGCACAGCAGCGCTTTCACCCGCTCGCCGCCGCTCAGCGACGAGGCGAGACGCTCGGGAGAAAACGCCGGCAGGCCGGCATCGGCGAACGCCGCGCTCAGACGCTCGCGCAGATCCCAGAAACCCTCCAGGCTCTCGACGTCGTCAGCGAATCCTTCCCCGCGCTCAAGCCGCCGCAGGGCGGAGAAGACGGGCTCGTAGCCCAGCAGGTCGGCCAGGGTAGTGCTGGAAGCAATTGCCGGATGTTGGGCAACATAGGCCAGCGAGGTAAAGCGTTCGATATGTCCGCCGGAAGGAGAGTCGACGCCCGCCAGCAGCCGAAGCAGGCGAGTTTTGCCGACGCCATTACGGCCGACCAGGCCGCAGAACGATGCCTCTAACGATAAATTTAGCGGGCCAAACAGCGTGTCTCCCGTCGCAAACTGACAGGTGAGCTGATGAAAAATAAAAGCGGGGGATTGGGCACAATGGGCCATAAGCACTCCTGAATGAAATCGATACTTCCCCTGCCGCACATGGTGCTGGCAAGGAGTGAATTCAGCAGGCGTGGTTATCCATTTTCGGTGTGCTCTCAGTAAGACGAGGGATTCGTCGGGACACAGAATAGCCACACCGTCCCCCACATTTCAAGATTATTTTTTCAGCGCCCGCGCCGGTACGGGGCAAAAGTAGCCGCGCCGATGGGCCAACTGACGGACACATTTATCGCCGGTCATAACGATGAGCGCCCGGGATTTATCGATCAAATTTTGTTCTATTTTTTTGAACAAGATACGCAAATTGTTCCGATTTTAATCACCCGACGATCGGTCTATTATTTATCACATCAGGGCACAACGCCCTATTACAGACAAACAACCACAGGAATACGACCATGAAATCTATCAAAACTTTCGTTGCAGTTACCGCACTTTCTCTGATGTCCTTCGGCGCATTTGCTCAGAGCATCAGCACCACCGCCTCTACCCTGGACCGTGCAGAAGCTAAAATTGCTGCCCAGGCCGCTGAGCAGGGTGCGTCCTACAAAATTACCAGCGCCCAGTTCAACAACCGCGTTCATATGACCGCAGAACTGACCAAATAAGTCGCATTGATGGCGCTTTTTGAGAGTGCCGGCCGCCGGAATCAAGCATACAGGCGACAACGACAACACGATGAAAAGGAATCTAAAATGAAAAATATCAGCGTGATGACCGCCCTGTTTCTGGCAGCCTCACTATCAACCGGCGTCATGGCAGCAGAACGTCATGCCGTACCGCCGGAAGCGGGCTCCAGCATCGATACGTCGATGCATCAAAACCGCATTAACGTCAGCCATGCTTTCGATAAAGAGAGCCTGACGGCAGGCAACCTGGAGTAGTTAAGGGCCAGCCTGTAGGCGAGCAGATGGCGCCATGAGCATCTTCGCGCCATAAAAAAACCTGCCAGAAGGCAGGTTTTTTTGTTGCCAAAAGGCGCTTACTGCAGCAGAGAAATATCCGCTACCTGCAGGAAAAGCTCGCGCAGTTTGGACAGCAGCGTCAGTCGGTTGATACGCACGTCCCGATCTTCGGCGTTGACCATCACGTTCTCAAAGAACTCATCCACCGGTTCACGCAGTGAGGCCAGCTCGATCAGCGCTTCCTGGTAGCGGCCTTCGGCGAAGAACGGCTGCAGCTTATCGCGCAGCACGACCAGATGGGTAGCCAGCTTGATCTCTGCGGTTTCTTTCAGCACGGAGGCGTGAACGGTATCGTTCAGCGTCTCTTCAGATTTTGCGAGGATGTTGGAGACGCGCTTGTTGGCTGCCGCCAGCGCCGAGGACTCTTCCAGCGTACGGAAGTGCGAAACCGCCTTCATGCGCGCATCGAAATCAGCCGGACGGGTCGGGCGACGAGCCAGTACCGCCTGGATGGTATCAACGCCGTAGCCTTCGTCCTGGTACCAGGCACGGAAGCGACCGAGCATAAAGTCGATAACCTCATCAACAACCCTGGCGTTAGTCAGCTTGTCGCCATACAGACGTACCGCTTCTTCGGTGAGGGTTTGCAGATCCAGAGAGAGGTTCTTCTCAACGATGATACGCAGCACGCCCAGCGCAGCGCGGCGCAGTGCGAACGGGTCTTTGTCCCCTTTCGGGTGCTGACCAATGCCGAAGATACCGGCAAGCGTATCCATCTTATCGGCAATCGCCACCGCACAGGCAACCGGGTTAGACGGCAGATCGTCGCCGGCAAAACGCGGCTGATACTGCTCGTTCAGCGCCACGGCAACGTCTTCCGCTTCGCCATCATGGCGCGCGTAGTGCATGCCCATCACGCCCTGAGTATCGGTGAACTCGAAGACCATATTGGTCATCAGGTCGCACTTCGACAGCAGGCCCGCGCGGGTCGCGTGGTTGACGTCTGCGCCAATCTGACCCGCAATCCAGCCGGCAAGGGCCTGAATACGGTCAGTTTTATCGCGCAGGGTGCCCAGCTGCTGCTGGAACAGGACGGTCTGCAGACGCGGCAGATGATCTTCCAGGCGCTTTTTACGGTCGGTGTTGAAGAAGAATTCGGCATCGGCCAGACGCGGGCGCACAACCTTCTCGTTACCGGAGATGATCTGCTGCGGGTCTTTGGACTCAATGTTTGCCACGAAGATGAAGTTCGGCAGCAGTTTGCCGTCGTCAGCATAAACCGGGAAGTACTTCTGATCGCCTTTCATGGTGTAAACCAGGGCTTCAGAAGGCACCGCGAGGAATTTTTCTTCGAATTTCGCCGTCAGCACCACCGGCCATTCCACCAGCGAGGTGACTTCTTCCAGCAGGCTTTCGCTCAGATCGGCGTTGCCGCCAATCTTGCGGGCCGCTTCTTCCGCGCCAGCTTTAATGGTGGCTTTACGCGTTTCGTAGTCAGCAATAACTTTACCGCGCTCCAGCAGGATTTGCGGATACTGTTCGGCGCTATCGATGGTGAACTCCGGCTCGCCCATAAAGCGATGGCCGCGGATCACGCGATCGGAGTCGATGCCGAGAATGGTCGCCGGCACGACTTTGTCGCCAAGCAGCAGGGTCACGGTGTGAACCGGGCGCACGAACTGCACGTCCGACGCGCCCCAGCGCATCAGTTTAGGGATAGGCAGCTTGCCGAGGGAGGTCGAGACCATGTTCGGCAGCAGCGCTTCCGCGCTTTCGCCTTTCACATGGGCGCGATACAGCAGCCATTCGCCTTTATCGGTCGCCAGACGCTCGGCCTGCTCGACGGTGATACCGCAGCCGCGCGCCCAGCCTTCGGCCGCTTTGCTCGGTTTACCTTCCGCGTCAAACGCCGCAGAAATCGCCGGGCCGCGTTTTTCGATTTCGCGATCCGGCTGGGAAGCGGCCAGATTAGCCACCTTCAGCGCCAGACGACGCGGGGCGGCAAACCACTCAACGGTGCCGTGGGCGAGGCCAGCGCTATCCAGTTCCGCGGTAAAGTTCGCAGCAAAAGACTCAGCCAGGCTGCGCAGGGCTTTTGGTGGCAGCTCTTCGGTGCCGATCTCCACCAGGAAAGTTTTCTCAGACATGGCCGCCTCTTATTTGTTTTTGTTGCACATCGGGAAGCCAAGGGCCTCACGGGAAGCGTAGTAAGCTTCTGCCACCGCTTTCGTCAGGGTGCGGATGCGCAGAATATAGCGCTGACGCTCGGTGACGGAGATGGCTTTACGCGCATCCAGCAGGTTGAAGCTATGGGCGGCCTTCAGAATGCGCTCGTAGGCGGGCAGCGGCAGCGGATTTTCCAGCGCCAGCAGCTGCTGCGCTTCTTTCTCATACTGCTCAAAGCAGGAGAACAGGAAGTCCACGTCAGCGTATTCAAAGTTATAGGTTGATTGCTCGACTTCGTTCTGATGGAACACGTCACCGTAGGTCGTTTTACCCAGCGGGCCGTCGCTCCATACCAGGTCGTAAACGCTGTCTACGCCCTGAATGTACATCGCCAGGCGCTCCAGACCGTAGGTGATCTCGCCGGTGACCGGCTTACATTCCATACCACCCACCTGCTGGAAGTAGGTGAACTGCGTCACTTCCATACCGTTCAGCCACACTTCCCAGCCCAGACCCCAGGCACCCAGCGTTGGGTTTTCCCAGTTGTCTTCCACGAAGCGGATATCATGAATAGTCGGATCCATACCCAGCTCTTTAAGAGACCCGAGGTACAGCTCCTGGATGTTGTCCGGCGATGGCTTAATGACCACCTGGAACTGATAGTAGTGCTGCAGGCGGTTCGGGTTTTCACCATAGCGGCCGTCGGTCGGACGACGCGAAGGCTGCACGTAGGCAGTCGCCATCGGCTCTGGCCCCAGCGCGCGCAGGCAGGTCATTGGGTGGGAGGTGCCGGCGCCAACTTCCATGTCCAGTGGTTGAACAATGGTGCAGCCCTGACGAGCCCAGTAATCCTGTAAGGTCAGGATCAGGCCCTGGAAGGTCCTGGTATCAAACTTTTGCATATTATTTCGTGCTGGATACGTGTGGATTTAAAGGAAGGGATCAGTATACCCGCTGGCTGCGAGATATACAGTACGAAACGGCGTTGTTTAAGCAAAATTGGGGAAATTAACGCCATCATGCGGCAGCTGCGGGGCATTTAGCGCATAGAAAGATGTAAAAACTGCCCGTCTGGATCGAAAGAACAGATAAAGCGCTCATTCTGCTCGGTATGGCCCGACAGCTCATAGCTTCCCTGGAACTGTTCAAAATGGCTGACGTCAACCAGCCGGGTCCCGGTGCTGTAGCGTCTTGCCGCCTGATCCTTACACAGCTGCTCCATATTCAGGGTAATTTGCGGCGTAATCCGCGCTCTTTGCGCTTTTTGTGGCGGCTGAGACGGCGTCTGGCTGCAGCCGGCGAGCACAAGCAGCAGCAGTCCAGAAAAGAAACATTTCATCACCATTTTCCTCGACCGCCTTGTTAGCAAATTGTTATCGTTCAGATTACGTGAAATCACCCGGACATTGTGCGAATCTCTCCACATCTCTACAAGCATGCGGCGGCAAACTCAGAATATTCCATTGCGACACCGCGGTATCAGGGAAGTCAGACCCTGTTTAAGAAGGAACCACTGAGGTACTGATGCAGGAAAAAATAAACTGGATTACGAGTTTGCGCGGTATCGCATGCATGATGGTGGTGATGATCCACAGCACCACCTGGTACATCACCCATCCCCACGCCATCAGCCTGGTGGAATGGGATATGGCCAACCTGCTCAACTCCGCCTCTCGCGTCAGCGTCCCGCTCTTCTTCATGATGTCTGGGTACCTGTTTTTCGGCGAACGCAGCGCCCAGCCGCGGCACTTTCTGCGTATCGTGCTGTGCGTGCTGTTTTACAGCGCCGTGTCGCTGCTCTACATCGCCCTGTTTACCCATATCAACGTCGAGCTCTCGCTAAGAAACCTGCTGCAAAAGCCGGTGTTCTATCACCTGTGGTTTTTCTTCGCGATTATCGTCATCTATCTGCTCTCGCCGCTTATTCAGGTTAAGCAGGCCAGCGGTAAAATGCTGCTGGCGCTGATGCTGGTCATCGGCATCCTCGCCAACCCCAATATGGTCAGCGTAAAAGCGGGTGGTATCGAATGGCTGCCGCTCAATCTCTATATCAGCGGCGATGCCTTTTACTACGTGCTGTACGGCGTACTTGGCCGGGCGATTGGCATGATGGAGACGGATAAAAAATGGCTGACTCTGCTGTGTGCCGCGCTGTTCGTCAGCGCCGTCTGGGTGATATCGCGCGGAACGCTGCATGAGCTCAAGTGGCGCGGCGACTTCGGCGATACCTGGTATTTATACTGCGGGCCGGCGGTGTTTGTGTGCGCGGTAGCCCTGCTGACGCTGGCGAAAAACACCCTTAACGCGCGTCAAATCCCCATTCTGGCGCTCATCGCCCGCCACTCTCTGGGGATCTACGGCTTTCATGCGCTGATTATCCACGCGCTGCGGGCCAGCGGCCTGGAGCTCACCCGCTGGCCGCTGCTGGATATTCTGTGGATCTTTAGCGCCGCCCTGCTGGGCAGCCTGCTGCTGTCGGCGCTGGTGCAGCGCATCGACACGCGTCGGCTGGTGAGCTAGCGCCACGGTCAAACCCGCTCCCGCGCGGGAGCGGATCGCCGCTACGACATCAGCGGGAGAAGCTGCTGATAAATCTGGCGGAAGGTTTCGCGACGCGGAGCATAGAGCGCGACGCGTTCGCTATTCGGACGGTGAGCCTGCTCAAGCGGCAGCTGGGGCAGCAGATCCGCCCAGGACTCCCCTTGATGCAGCGCCAGCTGCGCGAGTCTCGCGGCGCCCAGCGCCGGTCCAACGTCGCCGCCGGTACGGTAATCCAGCTGCTGTCCGCTGATGTCAGCCAGCATCTGCCGCCACCAGGGGCTGCGCGCGCCTCCGCCAATCAGGGTGATGCTCTCGGGCCTGATGCCGCAGGCGTGGACCGCATCCATACCGTCCGCCAGCGCATATCCCACCCCTTCCAGCACCGCACGCGCCAGCTCCGCCGGGCCATGCTGATGCGTCAGGCCGAAAAAGACGCCCTTCGCCTGCGGGTTGTTATGCGGCGTACGCTCGCCGGAAAGATAGGGTAGAAACCACACCGGGCCCGCGCGCTCATCGGCGGATTCGGCCGCGCCGATCAGCGCCGGAACCGTACCCAGGCCGGTCAGCTTAGCCGCCCAGTCGAGGCAGGATGCCGCGCTGAGCATGACCGACATCAAATGCCAGCGCCCGGGAAGCGCGTGGCAGAAGCTGTGCACCGCGCTTTCGGGTTTGCTGAGAAACCCTTCGCTGACGGCAAAGTAAACGCCGGAAGTCCCCAGCGATAGCATCGCCTGTCCCGCGTCCGCCATGCCCACGCCAACGGCACCGGCGGCGTTATCCCCGCCGCCGGCCACCACCAGCGCCTGCGGCATATTCCACGCCCCGGCGATAGCCGGGCGCAGCGCTCCCGTCACCTCGCTGCCTTCAAATAGCGCGGGCATGTTATCGCGGCTCAGGCCGCAGGCGGCGAGCATCTCGTCGCTCCAGTCGCGCTTTGCCACGTCCATCCACATCGTCCCGGCAGCGTCAGACATATCGCTGGCGAACTCGCCGGTCATGCGTAAGCGTAAATAGTCTTTCGGCAGCAGGACCTTATCAACCTGGCTGAAGACGTCCGGCTCGTGTCGCTGAACCCACAGCAGCTTCGGCGCCGTAAAGCCGGGCATCATCAGGTTGCCGGTGATCTGCCGCGACCGCCCGACCCGCTCTTCCAGCAGGGCGCACTCTTCGCCGCAGCGCCCGTCGTTCCATAAAATGGCCGGACGCAGCACCCGCTGCTGCTTATCCAGCAGCGTGGCGCCATGCATCTGCCCGGCGATACCGATAGCCTTCACGTCGCGCAGGGAGTGCTGCTCTCCCAACGCTTTGATCGCGCTATCCGTTGCCTGCCACCAGTGCTCGGGATCTTGTTCGGACCATAAAGGGTGCGGGCGCGATACGCTGAGCTTTTCCGTGTGCGAAGCCAGTACCTCACCCTGCTCATTGAGCAAAATGGCCTTCACGCCCGAGGTACCTAAATCAATCCCGATGTACATACCGACTCTCCTGAACAGCGCGCCACGGCTGAGCGTGGCGCGAAAAGCGTGCTAAATAGCCTATGCCCGGACGCGCCGGGCATTGTCATCACTTATCAAAAAGATAGTGATTCACCAGATTTTCCAGCTGCTCCTGGTGTCCACTCTGGTGCTGCGGTGCCAGATTATGCTGCGCGGCATGCTGAGCAATTTCCGTCAGCGTCATCTGCCCCTTGAGGATTTGCTGGCCCAGATCGCCGTTCCAGCCGGCATAGCGTTTTGCTACGCGCTTATCCAGCTCACCATCTTCAATCATCCGCGCTGCCACCTTCAGCGACAGGGCCATCGTATCCATCGCCCCAATATGACCATAGAACAGATCGTACTTATCGGTGCTTTGACGACGTACTTTGGCATCGAAATTCATCCCGCCGGTCGTGAAACCGCCGGCCTTGAGAATTTCATACATCACCAGGGCGTTTTCTTCCACGCTATTCGGGAACTGATCGGTATCCCAGCCCAGCTGCGGGTCGCCGCGGTTGGCATCGACGGAGCCAAACAGGCCCAGCGCGATGGCGGTGGCAATCTCGTGGTGGAAGCTGTGACCTGCCAGCGTCGCGTGGTTCGCTTCGATATTCAGCTTAATCTCTTTTTCCAGGCCGAACTGCTTGAGGAAGCCATAGACGGTGGAGGCGTCGTAGTCGTACTGATGCTTGGTCGGCTCCTGCGGCTTCGGCTCAATCAGCAGCGTCCCCTGGAAGCCAATTTTATGTTTGTGCTCAACCACCAGCTGCATAAACCGGCCAATCTGCTCACGCTCCTGGCGCAGGTCGGTATTGAGCAGCGTCTCATACCCTTCGCGGCCGCCCCACAGGACGTAGTTTTCCCCGCCCAGCTTGTGGGTGGCATCCATGGCGGTCACGACCTGCGTCGCCGCCCAGCTGAACACTTCCGGATCCGGGTTAGTTGCCGCACCTGCGCCGTAGCGCGGGTTAGTAAAGCAGTTCGCGGTGCCCCACAGCAGCTTCACGCCGCTGTGCTCCTGTTTTGCCGCCAGCACATCGACCATCTGTGCGAAATTGTTGAGATACTCCTTCAGCGACGCGCCTTCCGGGGAGACGTCAACGTCGTGGAAGCAGTAGTACGGGACGTTCAGCTTGTGGAAAAACTCAAAGGCGACATCGGCTTTACGTTTTGCCATTTCCAGGGCGTCGCCCGGCTGCTGCCACGGACGGTTGAAGGAACCGACGCCAAACATATCGGCCCCGTTCCAGCAGAACGTATGCCAGTAGCAGGCCGCAAACCGCAGGTGTTCTTCCATGCGTTTACCCAGCACCAGCTCATCCGGATTGTAGTGACGGAAAGCCAGCGGGTTAGTGGATTTAGTGCCTTCATAACGAACGCGATCGAGTTGATCGAAATAGGTCTGCATAATGAACTCCATATTCAGGGATGCGGCGGGTAATAATTCATAAGCCAATATAGAATTGCTGTTTTACTTTCCTCAATTACGTTATTTCACACCGCCGTTAAGAGAATCCGCAAACGTGCGCCAGATCGCAAAAATAACCGGCTTATTCGCTATTTATGGCCTATCCCAATGAAAGATCGGCACAATCCCTGAGGCCTTAAAGATTAAAATAAGATCGCGGTCATAAATCAGCAAATAAACTAAATTTCATAACGCCAAAATAAGCACAGGTAATTGCCAGCACCCATTTCCCCGTTAAGAATCTTCAGCGTATCAGGCCGTCTGCTTTTACCGCTCGTTTTATCCTGCACTTTACAAAAAGGTATTATTATTATGAAGATAAAGAACCTTTGCCTCACGCTCTGCGCTTCACTCATTCTGACCAGCATGGCGGGTATTGCTAAAGAAGTTAAAATTGGTATGGCCATTGACGATCTTCGACTGGAGCGCTGGCAGAAAGATCGCGATATTTTTGTCAACAAGGCTGAATCATTAGGCGCAAAAGTATTTGTACAGTCTGCCAACGGCAATGAAGAAACGCAAATGTCGCAAATTGAAAATATGATAAATCGCGGCGTTGATGTTCTTGTCATTATTCCTTACAACGGTCAGGTGTTAAGTAACGTTATTAAAGAAGCGAAGCAGGAGGGAATCAAAGTTCTCGCCTATGACCGTATGATTAATAACGCAGATATTGATTTCTATATTTCATTCGATAACGAAAAAGTCGGCGAAATGCAGGCCAAAAGCCTGGTCGATAAAGTCCCCCAGGGAAACTATTTCCTGATGGGCGGCTCGCCTGTAGATAATAACGCCAAGCTCTTCCGCGCCGGGCAAATGAAGGTGCTCAAGCCCTATATCGATCAGGACAAAATTAAAATTGTCGGCGATCAGTGGGTCGACGGCTGGCTGCCGGAAAACGCGTTAAAAATAATGGAGAACGCGCTGACCGCCAACAATAACAAAATTGATGCGGTCGTGGCCTCAAACGATGCCACCGCCGGCGGGGCAATCCAGGCGTTAAGCGCCCAGGGGCTGGCGGGGAAAGTGGCGATCTCGGGTCAGGACGCCGACCTCGCCGGAGTGAAGCGCATTATCTCTGGTACCCAGACGATGACGGTTTATAAGCCCATCGTGACGCTTGCCACCACCGCGGCAGAAATTGCCGTTGAGCTCGGTAACGATAAGGTGCCGCACGCTGACACTACCTTAAACAACGGCCTGAAAGACGTCCCGTCGCGTCTGCTGACGCCAATTGAAGTGAATAAAGACAATATTGAACAAACGGTGATTAAAGACGGTTTCCACAAAAAGAGCGAACTGTAACCCCCGACGCCCCTTAACCGGGGCGTTATTCTCGTCCAGCCGGATATCGCTTATGCGGAGCATCTATGTCCTGGTTACTTGAAATGAAGAACATTACCAAATCTTTCGGCGCGGTGAAGGCCGTTGATAATGTCAGCCTGCGGCTTAACGCCGGGGAAGTTGTCTCATTGTGTGGCGAAAATGGTTCCGGAAAATCCACCCTGATGAAGGTGCTGTGCGGCATTTATCCGCACGGCAGCTATGAGGGCGAGATTATTTTCTCTGGCGAAACCCTGCAGGCTGCCCATATTCGCGACACCGAGCGTAAGGGCATTGCCATCATTCACCAGGAGCTCGCGCTGGTAAAACATCTCACGGTGCTGGAGAATATTTTCCTCGGCGCTGAAATTTCCCGTCACGGCCTGCTGGATTATGAAACCATGACCCTACGCTGCCAGAAGCTGCTGGCTCAGGTCAATTTGGCGATATCACCCGATACGCGCGTCGGGGATTTAGGTCTTGGCCAGCAGCAGCTGGTTGAAATTGCCAAAGCGCTCAACAAGCAGGTGCGCTTATTGATTCTCGATGAGCCCACCGCTTCATTAACCGAACAGGAAACGGCAATCCTGCTGAACATTATTCGCGATCTGCAAAATCACGGCATCGCCTGTATTTATATCTCCCACAAGCTCAACGAAGTCAAAGCGATCTCCGACACCATCTGCGTGATTCGCGACGGCCAGCATATTGGTACCCGCGACGCCAGCGGCATGAACGAAGATGATGTTATTACCATGATGGTCGGCCGCGAGCTGACCGCCCTTTACCCCAGCGAGCCGCATACCCGCGGCGACGAGATTTTGCGCGTTGAGAATTTAACCGCCTGGCATCCGGTCAATCGCCATATTAAACGAGTAAACGATATCTCCTTTTCGCTGCATCGCGGTGAAATCCTCGGCATTGCCGGACTGGTCGGCGCCGGGCGTACCGAGGCCGTCCAGTGCCTGTTTGGCGTCTGGCCGGGCCGCTGGGAGGGAAAAATCTATATCGACGGCCAGCCGGTGGCGATTCATCACTGCCAGCAGGCGATTGCTCAGGGTATCGCTATGGTGCCGGAGGATCGTAAAAAAGACGGCATCGTGCCGGTGATGGCGGTCGGCAAGAACATCACCCTGGCCGCGCTGGACCAGTTTAGCGGCCCGCTAAGCAGCCTCGATGACGCCGGGGAGCAGCTGTGCATTCAGCAGTCTATCCAGCGCCTCAAAATCAAAACCTCATCGCCGGATCTGGCCATCGGCCGGCTCAGCGGCGGCAATCAGCAGAAGGCGATCCTCGCCCGCTGCCTGCTGCTGAACCCGCGCATTTTAATTCTTGATGAGCCAACTCGCGGCATTGATATCGGCGCGAAATACGAAATCTACAAGCTGATTAATCAGCTGGTGCAGCAGGGGATCGCCGTTATCGTTATCTCGTCGGAGCTTCCGGAGGTGCTCGGGCTCAGCGATCGGGTGCTGGTCATGCACGAAGGCAAACTGAAAGCCAACTTAATCAACCAGGGTCTAACCCAGGAAAAGGTAATGGAAGCCGCATTGAGGAGCGAACACCATGTCGAAAAACACGCCGTCTGAGATAAAACTGGCCCCATCAGCCTCCGCCGCCCTGCCCGGATTAAAGAGCCTGAACCTTCAGGTTTTCGTCATGATCGCCGCCATCGTGGTCATCATGCTGTTCTTTACCTGGGTTACCGACGGCGCCTACCTGAGCGCGCGCAATATTTCTAACCTGCTGCGGCAGACGGCCATTACCGGGATCCTCGCGGTGGGAATGGTCTTCGTGATTATTTCCGCCGAGATTGACCTCTCCGTCGGCTCAATGATGGGGCTTCTCGGCGGCGCGGCGGCCATCTTCGACGTCTGGCTCGGCTGGCCGCTGCCGCTCACTATTGTGGTGACGCTGGCGATGGGGCTGCTGCTGGGCGCCTGGAACGGGTGGTGGGTCGCCTATCGCAAGGTGCCCTCGTTTATCGTCACTCTTGCCGGCATGCTGGCATTCCGCGGGATTCTGATCGGCATCACCAACGGCACCACGGTCTCCCCGACCAGCCCGGCGATGTCGCAAATCGGCCAAAGCTACCTGCCGGACGGCATTGGCTTCGGTATCGGCGTTGTCGGCATGGCCGCCTTTATTATCTGGCAGTGGCGCGGCCGCCTGCGCCGCCAGGCGCTGGGGTTAACCACCTCCACCTCAACCGCTGCCGTCGGCCGCCAGACTCTTACCGCCGTTTTTGTCCTCGGCGCAATCTGGCTGCTGAACGACTATCGCGGCGTCCCTACGCCGGTGCTGATCCTCGCCGCGCTGCTGCTGGCCGGTATGTTTTTGGCCACCCGCACCGCCTTTGGTCGGCGGATTTACGCCATCGGCGGCAACATTGAGGCCGCCCGCCTGTCGGGCATCAGCGTAGAGCGGACCAAGCTGGCGGTATTCGCCATTAACGGCCTGATGGTGGCGATTGCCGGGCTGATCCTCAGCTCGCGTCTGGGGGCCGGCTCTCCGTCCGCGGGCAACATTGCCGAACTCGACGCCATCGCCGCCTGCGTTATCGGCGGCACCAGCCTTGCCGGCGGCGTAGGCAGCGTGGCCGGGGCGGTGATGGGAGCCTTTATCATGTCCGCGCTGGATAACGGCATGAGCATGATGGACGTCGCCACCTTCTGGCAATACATCGTTAAAGGCGCCATTTTGCTGCTGGCGGTGTGGATGGATTCCGCCACCAAGCGGCGCGCCTGAGGCGCTGGACAGCAGAATGCCCGAATTATTTGCGCTACCGCCAGATTTACGCATAAGTAGCTTGTAATAGTTCGGGCATTGGCCGGTATTGTATGGCCAGCAAGAGAGACCAGGGAACGAGATTATGTTTGAAAAGCGTCACCGTATTACGCTGTTATTCAACGCCAACAAGGCCTACGATCGGCAGGTTGTGGAAGGCGTTGGCGAATATTTACAGGCGTCGCAGCTGGAGTGGGACATTTTTATCGAAGAGGACTTCCGCGCCAGGATAGAGAACATCAGAGAGTGGCTGGGAGACGGGGTGATCGCCGATTATGACGATCCCGAAATTGAAAAGCTGCTGGCCGGCGTCGAGGTACCAATCGTCGGCGTGGGCGGCTCCTACTATCGCCCTGAGGACTACCCGCCGGTTCACTATATCGCTACCGACAACGCCGCCCTGGTTGAGAGCGCCTTCCTGCATCTGAAAGAGAAAGGGGTTCATCGTTTCGCCTTTTACGGGCTGCCGACCTCCAGCGGCAAGCGCTGGGCCGTCGAGCGCGAGCACGCATTTTGCCAGCTGGTGGCAAAAGAGAAGTATCGCGGCGTGGTTTATCAGGGGCTGGAGACGGCGCCGGAAAACTGGCAGCACGCGCAGAACCGCCTGGCGGACTGGCTGCAAACGCTGCCGCCGCAAACGGGGATTATCGCCGTTACCGACGCCCGCGCGCGCCACGTTTTGCAGGCCTGCGAGCTGCTGCATATTCCGGTACCGGAAAAGCTGTGCGTCATCGGCATCGATAACGAAGAGCTGACCCGCTACCTGTCGCGCGTGGCGCTATCGTCAGTGGCCCAGGGAACCCGCCAGATGGGCTATCAGGCGGCAAAGCTGCTGCACCGCCTGCTGGATAAAGAAGCGCTGCCGCTGCAGCGCAGGCTGGTTCCCCCCATGCGGGTCATTGAGCGACGCTCGACGGACTACCGCTCCCTCTCCGACCCTTCGGTTATCCAGGCCATGCACTACATCCGCAATCATGCCTGCAAGGGCATCAAGGTTGAGCAGGTGCTGGACGCCGTCGGGATCTCGCGATCGAACCTTGAGAAGCGCTTTAAAGAGGAGGTGGGCGAAACCATTCATACGGTCATTCACAGCGAGAAGCTGGAGAAGGCGCGTAGCCTGCTGGTTTCGACGACGCTGTCGATTAATGAAATCTCGCAGATGTGCGGCTACCCGTCGCTGCAGTATTTCTATTCCGTGTTTAAGAAAGAGTACGACGTCACGCCGAAGGAGTACCGCGACCGGCACAGCGAAGTGATGATGTAGCGGGAAAAGAGCGAAAAAAATGCCCGGGCAAGCGCACCGGGCATTTTTCATTATAGGGTTTGCATTACATATGTGCGGCAATCAGACGCTGGTTATCCTGATACATCGCGAAGAGATAGTTGTTATAGCTCGACCCTTTGGTCGAATAACCCTTCAGCTTATGAATCATCGTGCTGGCGGTCACTTCCTGGTCCGTTTTACGCAGCTGCGCGCGGGAGGTGCGGAAGGATTTGTACGCCGGATGCGTGTTCAGGTTGGTCACGTAGGCCTGCACCGACTGCTCTACAGAATCAAACTGAGAATAGCCTTTCATCGCACCGCTGCAGTTGCCGCCACCGCACTTCATACCAAACAGATTGTTGTTTACGCGCGCCAGCTTAGACGTACCCCAGCCGCTTTCGGCCGCCGCCATGGTGGCAACCATGCTGTTAGGAATAATGTCGACGCGATCCATCAGCGTATTCCAGGGAATACGGCGCGTGTTGCCAGACCATTTCACCTTATAGCGAGAGGTTATATCTTTCAGACGCGTGCGCTCGCTCGGCGACCAGCGGGAATCATACTGCTTGGTAACAAGCCAGTTACGATCGGCGGTAATCACCTGATTCTGTTTGGTAATATAAGGCATCACTGTCCGGAGAAACGCTTTTTTCCTTGGTGTTCCGGAAGGGTATTTTCGCAAATCAGGAAGTGAACTGCTCTTTACACTATTGCGAGAATACTCTTGTTTACTGCTGACCTTAACACTACTGCTTTTCTTTACTATCGGGGCTTTATGACTCGTTGTTGCCGTGTGGGTTGTTGCCAACACACTACCTGAAAATATGCAGGTAAGTAACATGAGTATCGCAGCCCCATATCGTCGAATGGGAATCGATATCATTAGATCTCCTGGTCGGATATATGCATTCCAACACCTTGTTTTATGCGAAAAAACGTTAATTGAATCGCGAATAGTATCAAAAATACCCAGTGAGAGCACTAACAGAAATAGTCCAATTCCTAAAAGCTGTCACCTGAAATCGGTTTCCGTACGCTGAAAAGGTCGCGAAAATGCTAGCGCCGTCGCATTTTTTGGCTATTTTTTGAACTGAATCACTCACCCCTTTTCATCCTCCCCGTAAAAGCACGAGTGGGATGAGTTCATCCCGCGGTCGGACGGGCAAACTGAACAAAAAACCGCTTACAGGACTTCGGCATGAAACTCGCTGCTCTCGCGTCGCTACTGTTGCCTGGGATGGCCTTCGCCGCCTGGACCACCCCTGACTTTCCCACCTTTACCGAAGAAGGCACCGGCAGATTTATTAGCCAAAACGAGGTGGCGAAGGGTACACGTCCGCTGCAAATAAATTTTGACCAACAGTGCTGGCAGCCGGTCGGAACCATAAAACTCAACCAAATGCTCTCCATGGAGCCCTGCCGCGGCGCGCCCGCGCAGTGGCGAGTTTTCCGCGAAGGCCTGTACACCCTCGATGTCGATACCCGCTCCGGCACGCCGACGCTGATGATCTCCCTCAAAGAGACCGAAACGGCGTCAGCGGCGGCGCCCCAGCTGCGCCAGTGCCCGAAATGGCAGGGCCAGCCGCTGACGATTGCCGTCGGCCAGACCTTTGCAGAAGGCAGCAAGGTGCGTGATTTTTACAGCGGCAACATCGCGACGGTGAGCGGCGGGAAGGTTACCCTCCAGCCGGCCCCCAACAGCAACGGCCTGCTGCTGCTCGAACGGGCGGAAACCGACGCCACCGCGCCGTTTAGCTGGCATAACGCCACGGTCTATTTCGTGCTCACCGACCGCTTCGTTAACGGCAACCCCGCCAACGACAACAGCTACGGGCGGCACAAAGACGGCATGCAGGAGATCGGCACCTTTCACGGCGGCGACCTGCAGGGCTTGACCAGCCGGCTCGACTATCTCCAGCAGCTGGGCGTCAACGCGCTGTGGATAAGCTCCCCGCTGGAGCAGATTCACGGCTGGGTTGGCGGCGGAACCAAGGGAGACTTCCCGCACTACGCCTATCACGGCTACTACGCCCAGGACTGGACGAAGCTGGATGCCAACATGGGTACCGAAGCCGACCTCCGTCGCCTCGTCGATGAGGCCCATAAGCGCGGGATGCGCATCCTGTTTGATGTCGTGATGAACCACACCGGCTACGCGACGCTCGCCGATATGCAGGAGTTCAAATTTGGCTCCCTGTATCTGCAGGGCGATGAGCTGAAAAAGACGTTCGGCGAACGCTGGACCGACTGGAAGCCCGGCCCGGGCCAGAGCTGGCACAGCTTTAACGATTACATCAACTTTAGCGATAAGGCCGGCTGGGAAAAATGGTGGGGGAAACAGTGGATCCGTACCGATATCGGCGACTACGACAACCCCGGCTTTGACGATCTGACCATGTCCCTGGCCTTCCTGCCGGACCTGAAAACGGAATCGACAACCCCTTCCGGCCTGCCGAACTTCTATCATCAGAAAGCGGATACCGCCGCCAAAGAGATCCCCGGCTTCACGCCGCGCGACTACCTGACCCACTGGCTCAGCCAGTGGGTGCGTGATTACGGTATTGACGGTTTCCGCGTCGATACCGCCAAGCACGTCGAGCAGGCCGCCTGGCAGCAGCTGAAAACCCAGGCGACCGCGGCGCTGGCGGAGTGGAAAAAGGCCAACCCCGATAAGGCGCTGGATAACGCGCCGTTCTGGATGACCGGCGAGGCCTGGGGCCACGGCGTCATGCAGAGCGACTACTATCGCCACGGTTTTGACGCGATGATTAACTTCGATTATCAGGATCAGGCGGCGAAGGCCGCCGATTGCCTGGCCAATATGGACCTGACCTGGCAGCAAATGGCGGACAAGCTGCAGCAGTTTAACGTCCTGAGCTACCTCTCATCGCACGATACGCGCCTGTTCCGCGAAGGCGGCAGCTCGGCGGCCGAACTGCTGCTGCTCGCCCCTGGCGCGGTACAAATCTTCTACGGCGATGAGTCCTCGCGGCCCTTTGGCCCGACCGGCTCAGACCCGCTGCAGGGCACGCGCTCGGATATGAACTGGCAGGACGTCGCGGGCAAAGCCGCGCTTAGCGTGACGCACTGGCAGAAGCTCGGCCAGTTCCGCGCCCGCCACCCGGCTATCGGTATGGGCAAGCAAACCACCCTCACCCTGCCGCAGGGCTACGGTTTTGTACGCGAAAACGGCGATGATAAAGTGATGGTCGTTTGGGCAGGCCAGCGCTAGCCCACGGATAAGCGGCACCTTCGGCTATCGAGGGTGCCGCAACAGAATAAATCGCTATAAAAAACAGACAACTCAGCACAATAACAAAACCCTCTCCATTTCCGCAGATTTGCACCTCGCCAACGCTGGCGTTATGGTTACCCACTTTCCAGACATACCGACAGATTATTCGCGATGACATTTTCACTTTTCGGCGACAAATTCACCCGCCATTCGGGCATTACCCGTTTGATGGAAGACCTTAATGACGGCCTGCGTACGCCGGGTGCAATCATGCTGGGTGGCGGTAATCCCGCGCAAATCCCGGAAATGAATGACTACTTCAAGGACCTGCTTGCCGACATGCTGGCTAACGGTAAAGCCCTTGATGCGCTTTGTAATTACGACGGTCCGCAGGGCAAAAGCGAACTGCTAAGCCTGCTGGCGCAGATGCTGCGTGATGAACTCGGCTGGGAGATTGAACCACAGAATATTGCACTGACAAACGGCAGTCAGAGTGCATTTTTCTACTTATTTAACCTCTTTGCCGGACGCCGTGCTGATGGCACCACCCGTAAGGTGCTGTTCCCGCTGACGCCGGAATATATCGGCTACGCCGATTCGGGTCTCGAAGAGGATCTGTTCGTCGCCACCCGCCCGAATATCGAACTGCTGCCGGAAGGCCAGTTTAAATATCATGTGGATTTTGAGCATCTGCAGGTGACGGAAGAGACGGGGATGATTTGCGTCTCCCGCCCGACTAACCCTACCGGCAACGTGATTACCGACGAAGAGCTGATCAAGCTGGATGCGCTGGCCAATCAGCACGGCGTGCCGCTGGTCATTGATAACGCCTACGGCGTTCCCTTCCCGGGGATTATTTTCAGCGACGCCAGGCCGCTATGGAACCCCAATATCGTGCTGTGCATGAGCCTCTCCAAGCTCGGTCTGCCGGGCAGCCGCTGCGGGATTATCATCGCCAACGAGAAGATCGTTACCGCCATCAGTAATATGAACGGCATTATCAGCCTTGCTCCGGGCGGCATGGGCCCGGCGATGATGTGCGAAATGATTAAGCGCAACGATCTGCTGCGCCTGTCGGAGTCGGTAATTAAGCCGTTCTATTACCAGCGGGTTCAGGAAACCATCGCCATTATTCGCCGCTATCTGCCGGCGGAGCGCTGCCTGATCCATAAGCCGGAAGGCGCCATTTTCCTCTGGCTGTGGTTTAAGGATCTGCCGATTTCCACCGAGCTGCTCTATCAGCGCCTGAAAAAGCGCGGCGTGCTGATGGTGCCGGGCGACTACTTCTTCCCGGGCCTTGATAAGCCCTGGCCGCACACCCACCAGTGCATGCGGATGAACTACGTGCCGGACCCGCAGAAAATTGAAGCAGGCGTGAAAATTCTCGCCGAAGAAGTTGAACGCGCGTGGGGCGAACAGGACGCGTAATCGCGCGCTGTCGTCCCGCTACATCGCCAGCGCCGTCAGCCGACGGCGCCCGGCGCTTAATCTCTCCAGCTCCTCCGCCGTCATGCAGCGCAGCGCCTGGGTCGGACAGGCCGCCACGCAGGCCGGGCCGTCCTCGCTATGGCTGCACAAATCGCACTTCAGCGCCTGCACGCCATCGTCGGTCATCATGACGGTCATCGCGCCGTACGGACAGGCCACCATGCAGCTTTTGCAGCCAATACAGCGCCGCTGATCTACCCGCCACACCGCGTTTTCCCGCCGGATCGCGCCCTGCGGACAAACGTTGGCGCAGGGCGCATCTTCGCACTGTCGGCACAGCGTCGCCGTGGAGAGCTCACCGCTCTTTACCACCCGAATGCGTGGCGCAAACTGCGTTGCAGAAACGGTCGAACAGCTTCGGTCGTGCTGATGGGAGACCACGCAGGCCACTTCGCAGGTACGGCAGCCGATGCATTTGGCCGAATCCGCAGTGATAAAACGGTTCATTTTCCACCCCGCATAACGTTGATTACCGTCAGAGTGCCAGAAAATGAGCCACCTTCGCTTTGATCCCGGCGGGGATTGTTGCCAGATCTGTCATCTGCCTAACGACATCCGGCTTTTTGCCTACACGCGCAAGGTAAATCCCAGCTCGTCGTACATCGCAGGTAGCCCCGTAATGGTGTTGCGCGTCAGCGGCGGCATATGCTGGCCGATATAGGCGCGGGTACGCAGCATCCCGGTCGTCGGTTCCAGCTTATAAATCAGAATGGCGTGATCGTCCTCGCGACTGGAGAAGTTGATGGTTTCCCCGGTAGAGAGGTTTAGCGCTTCAAGATGCGGCGCAGCCACGTGGATAATATTCAGCGAGGTCAGGGCTTTTTGCCCAACGGCGATAAATTTGGTGATTAAGCGGTAACTCCCGGCGGCGGGCGCGGCACGCGCCTCCTCCGGGAATTAGCCGGTGACGCTCAAAGAAACAGCGCCTTATCGCGCAGAATATGATCGTTTCCGCGCCGGCGGGTGAAGCCAATGCGGTCAAAATACTCGAGAATTTGGATCGCCAGCTTTCTGCCGACGTTCAGCTTATCGCGGAAATCAGCGGCGCAGGTCGATCCCCTTTCGAGATCCAGCTCGCGGATCAGCCCGGCGAATTCAACAATCCGATCGTTACGGTAATAACGATCCTTAACGATCGCGGTAATCATGCCCTGCTGTGCCGCCTGGCGCAGCACCGCACGCATTAAGGACTCTTCAACGCCGCTCTCTTTTGCCAGATCGCGTACCCACCAGGGCTCATCGGCAAACAGATCGACCACCCGGAGCCAGATGGCCTGCTGCTCATCGGTAAAGCCCGCCTTGTGCTCCGGCAGATGCAGCCAGCCGTGGTGGCTGTGGATAACCCCGCTTTCGCGCATCTGCTCAATCAGCAGCAGCACCAGCCCTTCGTCCTCCATCGGCAGGGCAATGCGCCGCAGGCGCTCGCGCCCCGTACCCGGCTCATCGCGATGCTGATCGTGATAGCGCGTCAGCGCGTCGATTAATTTGCTCTGCCAGCGCGCCGCCAGCGGGGCGCTGAGCAGGCTGCTGCCCGCCTGAAGATAGCCGGGCTGGCCCATCAGCGCGGCCAGACCGGTTTCGCTAAGCTGCCGGGCCCAGGCAAACTCGCCGAGACGCACCGCATCACGCTGAAGATGCACCTCCAGCGCCAGGGCATCGTCGTCGGCGCTCGCCAGCGTATGCAGCCACTGCAGGTATTCCGGCTTACGCTTGCCGCGGCGCGGCGGATTGAGCGTCACCACTCTGGCGCCAGCCAGGGTGCTGCGGGCGGAGATATCGCGCAGCACCAGGCGATCGTTATCCGCCAGCCACAACGGGCTATCAAGCACCAGCTCGGCCAGCTCCCCCTCCAGCAGCGACACGCGGCCGGTAATATGCCGGGCGGCATGATGGATATGTAACGACTGCCACTGGGTGAGCGGCGCGTGGCGCTGCAGTTCGACAATCACCCGCTCGGACGGTTCGGGAGGCTGAACCGACAGCAGCCAGTCGCCGCGGTTTAGCGCCTCTTTTTGCGCATCGCCAACGATATTGAGCGCAATGCGCTGGCCGGCCCACGCCTGCTCGACCGGCTGGTTCTGCGCATGCAGACCGCGCACGCGCACGGGCTTATCGACGCCGGTAAGCCACAGCGTGTCGCCGACCTTCACTTCGCCGCTGAGCGCCGTACCGGTGACCACCAGCCCCGCGCCCTTAACGGTAAAGGCGCGGTCGATCGCCAGGCGAAAGCGCTGATGCTGCGGATACCCGCGCTCAGAGAGCTGCAGCAGATGCTCACGCAGGGCGCTAATTCCGCGCCCGGACGGTACGGCGGTGACAAACAGTGCGGCGGGCGTAAAACCAAACTCCGCCAGCACCGCTTCTGCGTCGGCGCGCACCTCGTCCACGCGCTGCGCCTCCACGCGATCGGCCTTGGTTAGCGCAACGGTCAACGACGGTTTTCCCGTCAGCTGCAGGATCGCCAGATGCTCGCGGGTCTGCGCCATCACGCCATCGTCACAGGCCACCACCAGCAGCGCGTGATCAATACCGCCCACCCCCGCCAGCATATTGGACAAAAACTTTTCGTGGCCCGGCACGTCGATAAAGCCCAGCACCCGGCCATCGGGCTGCGGCCAGTAGGCGTAGCCCAGATCGATAGTCATCCCGCGGGATTTCTCTTCCGGCAGGCGATCGGCATTCACGCCGGTAATCGCCTGCAGCAGCGTGGTTTTACCGTGGTCAACGTGTCCGGCGGTAGCAATAATCATGGTAATAACATCTCCATAAACCTCGATTCATCTTCAAGGCAGCGCAAATCCAGCCACAGGCGGCCATCGCTAACTCGCCCAATCACCGGCACCGCCAGCGTCCGCCAGCGGGCTGCCAGCGCCTCCAGCCGGCTACCCCGGCCATCGCGCGGGGTGAAGGTCAGCGCCGCGCCGGGCAAGCGATCCACCGGCAGCGAGCCGCTGCCGATTTGTGACAGGCAGGGCTCTATCCGCACCTCAAAGTCAGCGTAGTGCGCGGCAAGCCGCGGCTGCAGGCGCTCCGCCTGAGCGTGGATGGCTTCGGCGGTGCGGGTCAGCAGGCGCAGCGTGGGCAGGCGCTCGGCAAGGGTTTCCGGATGCAGGTAGAGGCGCAGGGTGGCCTCCAGCGCCGCAAGAGTCATTTTATCGGCGCGCAGCGCGCGCTTGAGCGGGTGCTGCTGCAGGCGGGCAATCATCGCCTTTTCACCGACGATAATCCCCGCCTGCGGGCCGCCCAGCAGCTTGTCGCCGGAGAAGCTCACCAGGCTGACCCCGGCGGCAATCATCTCCTGCGGCATTGGCTCCTTCGGCAGGCCGTACTCGCTCAGGTCCACCAGCGAACCGCTGCCCAGATCGACCACCAGCGGAATATCCAGCTCGCGTCCCACCGCCGCCAGCTCCGCCTCATCCACGGTTTTAGTAAAGCCTTCAATGCTGTAGTTGCTGGTATGCACCTTCATCAGCAGGCCGGTATTCTCCCCCACGGCCTGGCGATAATCTTTCGCGTGGGTGCGGTTGGTGGTACCCACCTCGTGTAAAACGCAGCCCGCCTGACGCATCACGTCAGGAATGCGAAACGCGCCGCCAATCTCCACCAGCTCGCCGCGCGAGAGAACGACCTCTTTGCCGCCGGCCGTTGCTGCCAGCATCAGCAGCACCGCCGCCGCGTTGTTATTGACGATGCAGGCATCTTCCGCGCCGGTCAGGCGGCACAGCAGATCCGCCAGCGCGCGGTCGCGGTGGCCGCGTCCGCCGTCGTCGAGGCTATATTCAAGAGTAACCGGCGCCCGCATCGCCTGCGTAACCGCCTCCACCGCGGCCTCGGCCTGAATCGCGCGGCCTAAATTGGTGTGCAGTACCGTTCCCGTCAGGTTGAAAACCGGGCGCAGCGCGCTTTCCGTCGTTTGCGCCAGCCGCCGTTCGGCCTCCCGCGCCCAGTCGCCGCACCAGTCGGGCAGCGCCTGGCTCAGGCGAATATGCTGCCGCGCCTGCTCCAGCATCTGGCGCAGGAGGGCGACAACCTGGGCATGGCCATATTGAGCCAGCACGGATGAAAAGGCGGGATCGCGGAGCAGACGGTCGGTGGCCGGAAGTTGGGTGTAAAGCGCACGAGTATCGGTTGTCATGAATGAGCCTGGCGATAGGTTATTTTCCCCCCTCCCGACGGGAGAGGGAGTCAACAATTGAGCGACGATTGTAACGCCTGCACGCGCAAACTGTTACCTGCCTGGGTCAAGTCCTTGGCGGTTCCGTGCGGGCAAAGCTGGCGCGCTGAAAGAGCGCCTCAACCAGCGCAATCAGCCGAGGCCTCGTCGCGCACCAGCCCGGCGCCACGCGGCGGAAGTTAAGATAGGCGATAGCACAGGCCGCTGAGATCGACGCCAGGTTAATCTCATCGCCGCGCAGGGTGCCGTCGGCCGCGTACCCCTCCAGCGCATCCAGGCCGCGGGCCACCTTCTCGCGCTGGCGCAGCAGCTCCGTTTCCGACTGCTGCGCCGGCGGACGCGCCTTTTCTCGCACCAGCGCCTGCGCCGCCTCCATCACGCCGTCAGCCAGCGCCTCCAGCTGGCGTATTTTCAGCGCCGCCTTCGGATCGCTCGGCAGCATATCCGGCATCACGCCGAGCAGTTCCAGATATTGCGCGATAATCGGCGAGTCGAACCAGCACTCACCGTCATCGGTGACCAGCGCCGGGACCTTGCCTAACGGATTATATTTTGCGACGCCGCTGGCCTCGCTGTAGGGAAATTCATTGACGAACTCGAAGGGAATATCTTTTTCCAGCAGTATGACGGAAATTTTGCGCACAAAGGGACTGGTGTAGCTGCCGATCAGTTTCATTGCCTGCTCCTTTCGCCAACAAAAATCTAAGTATGGTTCAGGAGCAGGCAAATGGCAGGGAGACTTCGCGCCCGCCTGCCGGGACTCGCCTTAATGGTCCAGATAGAGATAGTGCATCCAGCTGGTCATACGCAGCAGGACTTTTCGCATCACCGAAACGTGGGTGAAATGGTCAGAGTAGACCGCAACCTGGGCAAAAATACCGTCCGGGAGCGCCTCGACGTCGGCATTCGGATCGAGCTCAATCGTTGCCAGAACGCCATCGGAGCCCGGCGTCATGGTCAGCGACTGCAGCGCGCCCTGCGCCTGATAGCTGCCGCCGGGCACCACCGGTAAAATAGCGGTCAGCTTGCCGTGAAAGACCTGCCCTGGCAGGGCGCTAAAGACCACCTCAGCGTCATCGCCGTTTTTCAGCCGCAGCAGCGAGTTTTGCCGGAACTGCGCCACGATCAGCCGCTTCTGTTCGGGGATAAACACCATCACCGGGCGCAGCGGTAGCGACGCCGCGTAGGTTCCGGGACGAATCAGCACCTGGGTGATGTAGCCGTTGCTCGGCGCGCGAACAACGGTCTGATCGAGGTTATATTTTGCCTCGGTCAGCTGCGCCCGCAGGCTGACGACCTGCGACTGCTCTCCGCCAACCATACTGTCCAGCTGGCTTTGTATCTGCGCCTGTTCCGCCACCGAGCCTTTCACCATCGCATCCTGAGCGAGGTAGTTTTGGCGGGCGTTATCAATGTCGCTTTCAGAAAACGGATTCACCCGCGCCTGGCTGCCTTTCAGGTAGCGCTGATAGTCTTTGTAAAGCCGGTCACGTTCTGCGGAAACGCGAACGGTATTGGCCTGCGCCTCCGAGAGCTGCGCCTTGAGGTTGTTAATACCGTGCAGCGCGGTGACCAGATCGGCCTGCAGCCTGTCCACCCTTGCCTGATAGCGCACGGGGTCGATAGTGAAGAGCACCTCGCCTTTACTCACCCGCTGGTTCGCTTTATCCGTCACGCTGCTGACCACGCCGGTGACCTGGGGCGTAATAGGGATAGAGACAACCGCCTTCTGCGCGGTGAAAGTATAGGGATGGTTGTAGTTCATTAATAAGATTAGCGCACTAACAATAAATATACCGCCGAGCGCTGCGGTGGGTACCGTCCATTTATTTACCGGGATTTTAAATATTTTAAATATTGACCAGGCGAGCGCCACGTACGTCAAAATAATCAGCAGATCCATGGTTATTTCTCCGGGGATCGGGCGGAAGAGTGGCGTTCAGCGACTCTTTTCTCAAGGTCGGCAATACGCTGCTGGAGCTGCGCCAGGTCCTGTTCTTCTGTCGTTTCTGCAAGGCTTCCGTCCGGGCGATGCTGCATGCCCCAGCCGCGCTCGGGCCGATAGAGCGTGGCCCAGATCCACAGGAATGGCCAAATAACGTGGAGGGTAAAAAGGCTTACCCAGCCGGCGACGTGAATAGCATCTGCATGTGGGTGGTTACGCTTCTTCGCGATCAGGTAAGGAATATCATGCAGGATGATAATTCCATAAAAGATGACCAGAAATACGAAGATCAGAACGCCCAGCGCAAAATAATTGAGAAACATATTTTCCTCGAATTTACGCTAATAAATTATATCAATGTGTAGACAGTCAAATAGAACCCTGACTGATGATTTGATCATAATTCACGCATCTCATTTTTACCATATGGCGCAAAAAATCGATCGCCAGCGCGAGGCGGGTTGCCGTTACATTTCGACGGATGAAACGATGGCGAATCTGTCTGAGATCACAGGCGCTAAAAACAAGTCACGATATTTTGTGATTAACATCACATATAAACAATTATTCACAGATACAAAATTGCGATCTTTGTCACATTAAAGCGCATTTTCGGCACCAAATTATCCCTAAGCCGCTTTTTTGCACAGCCATTATGTGACGAATGTCACTATATACACCGCGCGATAGCCTATATTCACGTGACACAGATCACACAAAGACCCGGTCACTGGACAGTTCTCCGATTCAGTGCCAGATTTCGCTTTATCAATCAGGGCCCGGCTTCCTCTGCCGCCACATTAACAACAAGCCTCAGGCTTTTAGCCTACGCGATAAGCAAAACAGAAAAAGGGGTGTTTTATGTCATCCGATATCAAGATCAAGGTGCAAAGCTTTGGTCGTTTCCTTAGCAATATGGTGATGCCAAATATCGGCGCGTTTATCGCGTGGGGTATCATCACCGCCCTATTCATTCCGACAGGATGGCTGCCAAGCGAAACGCTGGCGAAGCTGGTCGGCCCGATGATTACCTACCTGCTGCCGCTGCTGATCGGTTACACCGGCGGTAAGCTGATTGGCGGCGAGCGCGGCGGCGTGGTCGGCGCGATTACCACTATGGGCGTGATCGTCGGCGCGGATATGCCGATGTTCCTCGGCGCAATGATTGCCGGTCCGCTGGGCGGCTGGGCGATTAAGCATTTTGACAGCTGGGTAGACGGTAAGATTAAGTCCGGCTTCGAGATGCTGGTGAACAACTTCTCCGCCGGCATCATCGGGATGATCCTGGCGATTCTGGCGTTTCTCGGCATTGGCCCTGCGGTTGAAGTCCTGTCCAAAATACTGGCGGCGGGCGTTAACTTCATGGTGGTGCACGACATGCTGCCGCTGGCGTCTATCTTCGTAGAACCGGCGAAAATCCTGTTCCTCAATAACGCCATCAACCACGGTATCTTCTCGCCGCTGGGCATTCAGCAGTCCCACGAGCTGGGCAAATCAATCTTCTTCCTGATTGAAGCGAACCCGGGTCCGGGGATGGGCGTGCTGCTGGCGTACATGTTCTTTGGTCGCGGTAATGCCAAGCAGTCAGCAGGCGGCGCGGCAATCATCCACTTCCTCGGCGGTATTCACGAAATTTACTTCCCGTACGTGCTGATGAATCCGCGTCTGATCCTCGCCGTTATCCTCGGCGGTATGACCGGCGTGTTCACGCTGACTATCCTCAACGGCGGCCTGGTGTCTCCGGCTTCTCCGGGCTCCATCCTGGCGGTGCTGGCAATGACGCCGAAAGGTGCCTATTTTGCCAACATCGCGGCGATTGTTGCCGCTATGGCCGTCTCCTTCGTGGTCTCCGCCATTCTGCTGAAAACCAGCAAAGTGAAAGAAGAAGATGATATCGATGCGGCCACCCGCCGTATGCAGGATATGAAGTCAGCTTCCAAAGGCGCGGCGACTCCGCTGGCCGCCGGCGATGTTGCTAACGACCTGAGCCACGTGCGCAAAATCATCGTTGCCTGCGACGCCGGTATGGGTTCCAGCGCCATGGGTGCAGGCGTGCTGCGTAAGAAAGTACAGGATGCGGGACTGGGCAATATCTCCGTCACCAACTGTGCGATTAACAACCTGCCGCCTGACGTTGACCTGGTGATTACCCACCGCGACCTGACCGAGCGCGCCATGCGCCAGGTACCGCAGGCTCAGCATATTTCGCTGACCAACTTCCTCGACAGCGGCCTGTACACCAGCCTGACCGAACGCCTGGTCGCGGCGCAGCGTCATACCGATAACGAAGAGAAGGTTCGCGGCAGCCTGCAGGACAGCTTTGACGCTGCCGATACTCACCTGTTCAGGCTCGGGGCGGAAAATATCTTCCTCGGTCGTCACGCGGCGACCAAAGAAGAAGCCATTCTCTTTGCCGGTGAGCAGCTGGTTAAAGGCGGCTACGTTGAACCGGAATACGTGCAGGCGATGCTGGATCGCGAAAAGCTGACCTCCACCTATCTGGGTGAGTCCATCGCGGTACCGCACGGCACTATCGAAGCGAAAGATCGCGTTCTGAAAACCGGCGTGGTGTTCTGTCAGTACCCGCAGGGCGTGCGTTTTGGCGAAGAGGAAGATGACATTGCCCGTCTGGTCATCGGCATCGCCGCCCGCAACAACGAACACATCCAGGTCATCACCAGCCTGACCAACGCGCTGGACGATGAGACGGTGATTGAGCGCCTGACGCACACCACCAGCGTAGAAGAAGTGCTGGCGCTGCTGAACAAAGCGTAGCCCGTTGCCCGGACGCCGGCGTCCGGGATAACGAGAAAGAGACAAGCCTCTCTCCGCATGCGGAGAGAGGGTTAGGGTGAGGGAAAAGCCTCACCCCAGCCCTCTCAGGTAAAAACATTAATTGAAGGTTAATACTATGAAAGCATTACATTTTGGCGCAGGTAATATCGGGCGTGGCTTTATCGGTAAACTGCTGGCCGACGCGGGAATCACCTTAACATTTGCCGATGTGAATCAGGTCGTTCTGGATGCCCTTAACGCCCGTCATAGCTATCAGGTTCACGTGGTCGGCGAAAATGAGCAGGTGGATACCGTATCCGGCGTCAACGCCGTGAGCAGCATCGGCGATGAGGTCGTTGAGCTGATTGCCAGCGTTGACCTGGTCACCACCGCCGTCGGCCCGGTCGTGCTGGAGCGCATCGCCCCGGCCATTGCTAAAGGGCTGGTAAAGCGCAGGGCGCAGGGGCTTGAAGCCCCGCTGAACATCATTGCCTGTGAAAATATGGTACGCGGAACCACCCAGCTGAAGGGCCACGTCTTTAACGCGCTGGCCGAAGAAGACAAAGCCTGGGTTGAAGCCCACGTTGGCTTCGTCGATTCCGCCGTTGACCGTATTGTGCCGCCGTCCGCGTCCGCAACCCACGATCCGCTGGAAGTCACCGTGGAGACCTTCAGCGAATGGATTGTCGATAAAACCCAGTTTAAGGGCGCTCTGCCCGCCATTCCGGGCATGGAGTTAACCGACAACCTGATGGCATTTGTCGAGCGTAAGCTATTCACCTTAAACACCGGACATGCTATAACCGCCTACCTCGGAAAACTGGCGGGTCACCAGACGATTCGCGACGCGATCCTCGATGAGAAAATTCGCGCCGTCGTCAAAGGGGCCATGGAAGAGAGCGGCGCGGTACTGATCAAACGCTACGGCTTTGATGCCCAGAAGCACGCCGCCTATATCCAAAAGATTCTTGGTCGTTTCGAGAACCCGTATTTGAAAGATGACGTTGAGCGCGTTGGCCGCCAGCCGCTGCGTAAACTCAGCGCGGGCGACCGCCTGATTAAGCCGCTGCTCGGCACGCTGGAATACGCTCTGCCGCACCGAAACCTGGTGCAGGGGATCGCCGCTGCGATGCACTTCCGCTGCGCTGAAGACCCGCAGGCGCAGGAGCTGGCGGCGCTGATTGCCGAGAAAGGCCCGCAGGCTGCGCTGGCACAGATTTCCGGTCTGGATGCCGCAAGCGACGTGGTGCTGGAGGCCGTTAACGACTATAACGCCATCAAATGAGGCACGAACAGGCGCGGCACGAACCGCGCCCACTACTACTCCTGTCAGATATGCAGGCAATAATGGAAGAAACACAGGCATTTGAAAACCGCGTGCTTGAGCGTCTGAATGCTGGCAAAACCGTACGAAGCTTCCTGATCGCCGCCGTCGAGCTACTCACTGAGGCGGTTAATATCCTGGTGCTTCAGGTATTCCGCAAAGATGATTACGCGGTGAAATACGCAGTGGAACCGTTGCTGGACGGCGACGGGCCGCTGGGCGACCTTTCCGTACGCCTGAAGCTGATTTACGGCCTTGGGGTGATTAGTCGCGCCGAATACGAAGACGCCGAGCTGCTTATGGCCCTGCGCGAAGAGCTCAACCACGACGGCAACGAGTACAGTTTTACCGACGACGAGATCCTCGGGCCTTTTGGTGAGCTGCACTGCGTCAGCGCGCTGCCGCCTCTGCCGCTGTTTGATGAAAGTGATGAAGAACTGCTGGCAATGCAGAAGCTGCGCTACCAGCAGGTTGTACGCTCAACGATGATGCTGTCTCTGACCGAGCTGATTTCGAGAATCAGCTTAAAAAAAGCTTTTCAGAAACTAACGCTCTGACTCCCGCTCATGCTCATCGCAGGTTGGCCGATACAGCTGCCTGTAATACTCCAGACGACTGAGAAACAGCGCCTCTTTATTTTGCGGAATATCGCGCGGCACGTGCTGCAAGCGCGGGCATTTCTTCAGATACTCCATAAAAGCCTGGCTTGAAGCCATAAAATCAACCGTCTTATCGATAATATGCGGTACGCCGTCGCCAATTTTCGCCATTATGCCCTCCTCTTCTTAAGGATACTCTTATTAAGAATTAGCTAAAAAAAGGGTCGAGGTTAAGGAAAACGTGCTTATGTTTCGTCGAGCTTCACAGAATCGAAACTCAGCGCTATTTTATTAATAATACTTTTAGTATTCAAGTGATTAGAATTTACTTTGCAGGATACTTCGCGGGGAAAAGCCGCGGGATTTCGATAAATAACTACCCACAACAGCACTCACAGCCCATACTATATGGCGTCGAACCCCCTTTATTAATAGATTAAATCACCATGAATGAAGTCGAAAAGAATGAAATCAAGCGTTTGAGCGACCGTCTCGACGCCATCCGTCATCAGCAGGCCGATATGTCGCTGGTTGAAGCTGCGGACAAATACGCCGAGCTGGACAAAGAAAAAGAGACCATTGAAGCGGAAATCGAGCGCCTGCGCGACGTTCAGGGCCAGAAGCTGAGCAAAGAAGCGCAAAAGCTCATGAGCCTGCCGCACCGCCGCGCGATCACCAAAAAAGAGCAGGCCGATATGGGCAAGCTGAAAAAAAGCGTGCGTGGCCTGGTTATCGTGCACCCGATGACCGCGCTGGGTCGCGAAATGAAGCTCACGGAAATGACCGGCTTCTCTAAAATCGCCTTCTGATCCCCCTTCCCTCTCCGCCCGGAGAGGGGATTTTCCATTCTCAAGACGCTCCCTCTTCACACCGCTCTGATTGGCCCAACCAATTATTTCTTAAACCGTCAAATAGTTCACATATCCATCATTTTTCGTCACAACCATATTGCTCATTAATAACATTTGGTTAACCATTCGTTGTCGCTAACCCTACAACCCCCTATTGGCTGGGCCAATTTTACAAACGATGTGACCTGCAAGGAGCGCAGACTCAGCACAGCATCGTGGTGGCCCGATGGAGACCTGCATGAGCATCTGGCAACAAAATTACGATCCGGCCGGTAATATCTGGCTCTCAAGCTTTATCGCATCGCTACCGATTCTGTTTTTCTTTTTTGCCCTGATAAAGCTCAAGCTCAAAGGGTACGTTGCCGCTACCTGGACCGTCGCGATTGCGCTGTCGGTGGCGCTGCTGTTCTATAAAATGCCGGTCGATCGCGCGCTGACCTCGGTGGTTTACGGCTTCTTCTACGGCCTGTGGCCTATCGCCTGGATTATTATTGCCGCCGTATTCGTCTACAAAATTTCGGTGAAGACCGGGCAGTTCGAGATTATCCGCTCGTCCATTCTCTCCATTACCCCCGACCAGCGCCTGCAGATGCTGATCGTCGGCTTCTCCTTCGGCGCCTTCCTTGAAGGGGCGGCGGGCTTTGGTGCCCCGGTGGCGATTACCGCCGCGCTGCTGGTGGGCCTCGGCTTTAATCCTCTGTACGCCGCGGGCCTGTGCCTGATCGTTAACACCGCGCCGGTCGCTTTCGGGGCGATGGGGATCCCCATTCTGGTCGCCGGCCAGGTCACCGGTATCGACAGCTTCGCCATCGGCCAGATGGTCGGACGCCAGCTGCCGTTCCTGACGATCATCGTGCTGTTCTGGATTATGGCGATTATGGACGGCTGGCGCGGCGTCAAAGAGACCTGGCCTGCGGTCATGGTCGCCGGCGGCTCCTTTGCGATTGCGCAATACCTCAGCTCAAACTTCCTTGGCCCGGAGCTGCCGGATATCATCTCCTCGCTGGTGTCGCTGGTCTGTCTGACCCTGTTCCTCAAGCGCTGGCAGCCGGTGCGCATCTTCCGCTTTGGCGATATGGGCGCCGCGCAGGTCGATCAAACCCTGGCGCGCACGCATTACACCGCCGGACAGATCGTTCGCGCCTGGTCGCCGTTCCTGTTCCTGACCGCCACCGTCACGCTGTGGAGCATCCCGCCGTTCAAGGCCCTGTTTGCGCCGGGCGGGGCGATGTACGACTTCGTGATTAATATCTCCGTGCCGTTCCTCGATAAGATGGTCGCGCGCATGCCGCCGGTGGTCAGCGCCGCGACGCCTTACGCCGCGGTGTATAAATTCGACTGGCTGTCGGCGACCGGTACCGCCATTCTGTTCGCGGCGATACTTTCCGTGGTCTGGCTGCGCATGAAGCCGAAAGATGCGCTGATCACCTTTGGCAGCACGCTCAAGGAGCTGGCGCTGCCGATTTACTCCATCGGCATGGTTCTGGCGTTCGCGTTTATCTCCAACTACTCCGGACTGTCGTCGACGCTGGCGCTCGCCCTGGCGCATACCGGCCACGCGTTTACCTTCTTCTCGCCGTTCCTCGGCTGGCTGGGAGTGTTCCTGACCGGTTCAGATACCTCGTCGAACGCGCTGTTCGCCGCGCTGCAGGCCACCGCGGCCCAGCAAATTGGCGTCTCCGATATCCTGTTGGTTGCCGCCAACACCACCGGCGGAGTCACCGGGAAGATGATCTCCCCGCAGTCCATCGCCATCGCCTGTGCGGCGGTAGGCCTGGTGGGCAGGGAGTCCGACCTGTTCCGCTTTACCGTCAAACATAGCCTGATCTTTACCTGCATGGTCGGCGTCATCACCACGCTGCAGGCCTACGTCTTAACCTGGATGATCCCGTGATAGTGATGCCAAAGCGCCTCGCCGACGACGTAGCCCAGCGCGTGCGGGAGCTGATTGAAGAACAAAACCTCGAGGCGGGCATGCGACTGCCCGCCGAAAGGCAGCTGGCCGCCCAGCTCGGCGTGTCGCGTAACTCGCTGCGCGAGGCGCTGGCGATGCTGGTTAACGAAGGGCTCCTGCTGAGCCGGCGCGGCGGCGGAACCTTTGTCCGCTGGCAGCACGAGGCGTGGTCGGAACAGAATATCGTGCAGCCGCTGAAAACGCTGCTCGCCGACGACCCCGACTACAGTTTTGATATTCTCGAAGCCCGCCACGCCATTGAGGCCAGCACCGCCTGGCATGCCGCGATGCGGGCAACCGATGCTGAAAAAGAGAAAATCCGCCTGTGCTTTGAAGCCACCCAGAGCGAAGACCCGGATCTGGCCTCCCAGGCCGACGTCCGCTTCCATCTGGCGATTGCCGAGGCGTCGCACAACGTGGTGCTGCTGCAAACCATGCGCGGCTTTTTCGACCTCCTGCAGTCGTCGGTCAAGGAGAGCCGCCAGCGGATGTACCTTGTGCCGCCGGTTTTCGCCCGCCTGACCGAGCAGCATCAGGCCGTGATGGACGCGATTTTTGCCGCTGACGCCGAGGGCGCGCGGCAGGCGATGATGGCCCATTTGGGCTTCGTGCACGCCACGATTAAACATTTTGATGAAGACCAGGCCCGCCAGGCGCGCATTACCCGCCTGCCCGGTGACCACAATGAAAATTCCAGGGAGAACTCGTGATGATTATTTCAGCCGCCAGCGACTACCGCGCCGCCGCCCAGCGTATCCTGCCGCCGTTCCTGTTCCACTATATCGACGGCGGTGCCTACGCCGAGCACACGCTGCGTCGCAACGTTGAGGACCTCTCCGACGTGGCGCTGCGCCAGCGGGTGCTGAAAAATATGTCGGACCTGAGCCTGGAAACCACGCTGTTCAAAGAGAAGCTCTCCATGCCGGTGGCGCTGGCGCCGGTCGGGCTGTGCGGAATGTACGCCCGTCGCGGTGAAGTGCAGGCGGCGGGTGCGGCGGATGATAAAGGCATTCCCTTTACCCTTTCTACCGTTTCCGTGTGCCCGATTGAAGAGGTCGCCCCGACCATCAAGCGGCCGATGTGGTTCCAGCTGTACGTCCTGCGCGATCGCGGCTTTATGCGCAACGCGCTGGAGCGCGCGAAGGCTGCGGGCTGCTCCACGCTGGTCTTTACCGTAGATATGCCAACGCCGGGAGCCCGTTATCGCGACGCCCACTCCGGAATGAGCGGCCCAAATGCGGCGATGCGCCGCTACTGGCAGGCGATGACCCACCCGCAGTGGGCATGGGACGTTGGCCTGAACGGCCGCCCGCACGACCTCGGCAATATCTCCGCCTATCTCGGTAAACCGACCGGCCTTGAGGACTATATCGGCTGGCTGGCCAACAACTTCGATCCGTCAATTTCATGGAAAGACCTGGAGTGGATCCGCGAATTCTGGGACGGCCCGATGGTGATCAAGGGGATCCTCGATCCGCAGGATGCGCGCGATGCGGTGCGCTTCGGCGCCGACGGGATCGTGGTTTCTAACCACGGTGGCCGCCAGCTCGACGGCGTTCTCTCATCCGCCCGCGCGCTGCCCGCCATCGCCGACGCGGTGAAGGGCGATATCGCTATTCTTGCCGACAGCGGAATTCGCAACGGTCTCGACGTGGTGCGGATGATTGCGCTGGGCGCCGACAGCGTGCTGCTCGGCCGCGCCTATCTGTACGCCCTGGCGACGCACGGCAAGCAGGGGGTCGCGAATTTGCTGAACCTGATTGAGAAAGAGATGAAGGTGGCGATGACCCTGACCGGAACCAAAACCATCGGCGAAATCAGCCGCGATTCGCTGGTGCAAAACGCCGAAGCGCTGCAGACCTTCAGCGCGCTCAAGCCGGGTAACGCCGCGTAATCCGCCCGCCCGGCGCTCTCCCGCAGGGATGAGGGCCGGGGAAATATCTGCTATTCTGCCCTCGCCATCAAGAGCCTAATGAGACAGGGCAGCATGCTGAACATTGTACTATTCGAACCAGAGATCCCGCCGAACACCGGCAATATTATCCGCCTGTGCGCCAACACCGGCTTTAGCCTGCATATCATCGAGCCGATGGGCTTCGCCTGGGACGATAAACGTCTGCGCCGGGCCGGACTGGATTACCACGAGTTTACCGCCGTTCAGCGGCATCGCGACTATGCGGCGTTTGTCGACAGCGCCAGGCCGCAGCGCCTGTTTGCGCTGACCACCAAAGGCACGCCCGCCCACAGCGCGGTGAGCTATCAGGACGGTGATTTTTTGCTGTTTGGCCCGGAAACGCGCGGTCTGCCGGCCAGCATTCTTGATGCCCTGCCGGCGCAGCAGAAAATCCGTATTCCGATGATGCCGGACAGCCGCAGCATGAACCTGTCAAACGCGGTGTCGGTGGTGGTGTATGAAGCCTGGCGCCAGCTGGGGTATCCGGGCGCGGTGCTGCGTAGCTAAGCTGGGCCATTCCTCGACTGCGGCGCGCTGCGCGTTATGCGGGTTAAGTCGCCCGCCCGCAATGCTCGGCGCAGTCAGATTGAAAGGGGCCGCGCATCGCCGCCACGTGCACGCAACGCGTAAGGATGGCGAGCACCGCCCGGGTTCAGGCGGGCAGCTAAGATAGCCTGACGCTAGATCCCGTCGCCGTACTCAAACGTATGGTGGATGCCGTTAAAGTGCTGATCCATATCCATCGCCGGCTTATCGCTCTCCGGCTTGCCGACGATGCGCGCCGGAACGCCGGCGGCGGTGGTATGCGGCGGAACCGGCTGCAGCACGACGGAACCGGCGCCGATTTTGGCCCCGCGTCCCACTTCGATATTGCCGAGGATCTTGGCTCCGGCGCCAATCATCACGCCTTCACGGATTTTCGGATGGCGATCGCCGCTGGTTTTACCGGTACCGCCAAGGGTAACGGATTGCAGAATTGAGACGTCGTTCTCGATCACCGCCGTTTCACCAACCACAATGCCGGTGGCGTGGTCGAGCATGATCCCACGGCCAATATTCGCCGCCGGGTGGATATCGACCTGGAAGGAGACTGAGACCTGGTTTTGCAGGAAAATGGCCAGCGCACGCCGGCCCTGATTCCACAGCCAGTGCCCGATGCGGTAGGCCTGCAGCGCGTGGAATCCTTTGAGGTACAGCAGCGGCGTGGAGTATTTATCGACCGCCGGGTCGCGAGTACGCACGGCCTGAATATCACAGGCGGCGGCGGCGATCATTTCCGGGTCGGCGGCATAGGCCTCTTCCACCACTTCACGAATCGCGATGGCGGGCATAATCGGCGAGGCCAGCTTGTTCGCCAACATATAGCTCAGGGCGCTGCCGAGGTTTTCGTGCTTAAGCAGCGTGGCGTGGTAGAAACTGGCAAGCATCGGCTCACAGTCAGCTAAAGCCCGGGCTTCGGCTTTAATATTATTCCAGACGATATCCAGTTCTTCACACGGCATTGCTGACTCCAGGCGATAGCATAATGACCGGCCAGTTCTATGCTGACCGGGTCATCGAGGTGACAAAGGTTCCTTTAAGGCTAATTGCTGCGCTCGTCCTTGCGTGCGCGACCTAATAGGGTCAATGCTGCCTCGCGCGCAATTTTTCCGCAATACAATACCTGATAAATTTCCTCGGTTATTGGCATTTCGACACCTAAACGCTGTGCCAGAACGCGAACTTCCTTGGTATTGCGGTAGCCTTCAACCACCTGACCAATCTTATCCTGCGCGCTTTGTACATCCATACCCTCACCGAGCATCATGCCGAAGCGACGGTTACGCGACTGGTTGTCGGTACAGGTCAGTACCAAATCGCCCAGACCCGCCATCCCCATAAAGGTTTCCGGATCGGCGCCCAGCGCCGCGCCCAGGCGAGACATCTCGACCAGACCACGGGTAATCAGCGCGGTACGCGCATTGGCGCCAAAGCCGATACCGTCGGACATCCCGGCACCAATGGCGATAACGTTTTTCACCGCGCCGCCAAGCTGGACGCCAATAAAGTCCGGATTGATATAGACGCGGAAGCTTTTACCGCAGTGCAGCAGGTGCTGGAGATCGTCGGCAAACTGCGGATCCGTCGCGGCCAGGGAGATGGCCGTCGGCAGCCCTGCGGCCAGCTCTTTCGCAAAGGTTGGGCCGGAGATCACCGCCAGCGGAATATCTTCCCCCAGCGCTTCCCGCGCGACGTCCTGCAGCAGGCGACCGGTTTCAGCTTCGAGACCTTTCGTCGCCCACACCAGGCGCGCATCGGCACGCATCAGCGGCTTAATCTGGCGCAGAACCTGACCAAATACGTGGCTCGGAACGACAACCAGAATATCGCGACTGGCGGCCAGGGCGGTCGACAGATCGCTCTCCAGATGCAGCGTATCGGGGAAGGAGACGTCGGGAAGAAAAGCGGCGTTGCAGCGATCGTTTTGCAGAGTCGCGATGTGCTTAGGGTCATGGCCCCAGAGCACAACGTGATGGCCATTTCTTGCCAGGGTGATGGCAAGAGCGGTGCCGTAAGAGCCGGCACCGATCACAGTCATTGCAGCATTAAGTTCGTTCATCAGGCATCCTGATGTTGTTCGGCACCTTCGCCAGCCTGCTGCTGCAGATAGTTCATGAACAGCGCATCGAAGTTCACTGGCGCAAGGTTCAGTTGCGGGAAGGTACCGCGAGAAACCAGGCTGGTAATGCACTCACGCGCATACGGGAACAGGATGTTCGGGCAGTATGCACCGAGGCAATGTGCCATCTGGTTGCCGTCAATGCCTTCGATGGAGAAAATGCCGCCCTGCTGTACTTCACACAGGAATGCGGTTTCTTCGCCCAGCGCGGCGGTTACGGTCACACGCAGCACCACTTCATAGACGCCTTCAGCCAGCTGGCTGGAAGCGGTATCCAGATCAAGTTTAACTTCCGGCTGCCAATCTTTCTGGAAAACTTGCGGAGCATTCGGCGCTTCGAAGGAGATATCCTTGGTATAAATACGCTGGATCTGGAAAGTCATTTCGGTGCTGTTTTGTTCTGACATAGTAAAACCCTTTCGTGTTGTCCTTAAATACGCCTACCCGGCCTGGGTGGACGCAAAATTAGCGCAGCAGGGGATCAAGTCCACCACGTGAATCAAGCGCATACAAGTCGTCACAGCCGCCAATGTGCTGTTCATCAATAAAAATCTGCGGGACCGTTGTCCGACCGCTGCGTTGGATCATCTCTTCACGCTTCGTCGCGTTGCCATCGATCGGCAGCTCGTTGAACGTCACGCCTTTGCTGTTCAACAGTGCTTTAGCACGCACGCAGAACGGGCAGGTCGCTTTGGTATAGATATCAATATTGGCCATGACTTCACTCCTGTTTTTACCCTGAGGATTTTAGGCCGCAGGCAAGGCGCTCCCCCAGCGGCTAGCCGCAAGGAGGGAACCCTGCTACGTCATAAAGGCGTGGGGTAAATTATTTGCCGCGTACCAGCGGAAGGTTTTCACCACTCCAGCCGGCAATGCCTTCTTTCAGTACAAAGACCTTCTCGAATCCGGCTTTATTCAGCGCGCTCGCAGGGTCTTGCGCCTGCATACCGGAACCGTCTACCACTATAATGGGTTGTGCTTTGTGCTTTTCCAACTCACCCACGTTATTTGCCTTGATATCGCTCGGCAGCAGGTTGAGGGAACCGGCAATGTGGCCTTTACGGAAATCGTCACGCTGACGCAGGTCGACAACGACCGCATCTTCTTTGTTGATCAGACGCGTCGCTTCACCACGGGTAATGACTTTAATTTTCGACGTCAGCCCTTTAAAGGTGGTGAACAGCACCGCACCCAGCAGCGCGATCCACGCGATGCTCAGGACGGGGTGACGGCCGACGAATTGCATAATTTCTTGCATGGGGGGTTACAACTCCCGACTAAGTGATAAAAAAACCAGGCAAGGAGTATACCTGTGCATTGCGGCAAATACAGCCAGTGAGCGTGATGTAATGCATTTTCTGCGGCACGCCACGAAAAAAATTCCCCCTTGCCGCTCCCCTGCGGCGCGGCCGCTCTCTTTCTTTGATCTTTTACGGTGATTTGATCGATTCAGCTGTAGTAAAATTACGCAAATTTTCTGTCTTTGAGCATGAGGTTGTCGCAATGTCGGTTTCTAAAAAACCTATGGTACTGGTCATTCTGGATGGCTATGGCTACCGTGAAGAGCAGCAGGATAACGCTATTTATAGCGCAAAAACCCCCGTTATGGACGCGCTGTGGGCGAAACGCCCTCATCTGCTGATTGATGCTTCAGGCCTCGAAGTGGGCCTGCCGGATCGCCAGATGGGCAACTCCGAAGTGGGCCACGTTAACCTTGGCGCCGGTCGTATCGTTTACCAGGACCTGACCCGTCTCGATGTTGAAATCAAAGAGCGGACGTTCTTTGCTAACCCGGTACTGACCGCGGCGGTAGACAAAGCGACGGCTGCGGGCAAAGCGGTTCACATCATGGGCCTGATGTCTCCCGGCGGCGTTCACAGCCACGAAGACCACATCATGGCGATGGTTGAACTGGCAGCGGAGCGCGGCGCGGAAAAAATCTACCTGCACGCGTTCCTCGACGGCCGCGATACTCCGCCGCGCAGTGCGGAAAAAACGCTGGCGAAGTTCGAAGAAAAATTTGCCGCCCTCGGCAAAGGCCGCGTGGCCTCTATTATCGGTCGCTACTACGCAATGGACCGCGACAACCGCTGGGATCGCGTCGAGCAGGCGTATAACCTGATGACCCTGGCGCAGGGCGAGTTCCAGGCCGATAGCGCCGTTGCCGGTCTGCAGGCCGCCTACGCCCGTGATGAAAACGACGAGTTCGTTAAAGCCACCGTGATCCGCGCCGCCGGCCAGGCCGATGCGGCAATGGAAGACGGCGATGCGCTGATTTTCATGAACTTCCGCGCTGACCGCGCCCGTGAGATCACCCGCGCCTTCGTCAACGCTGATTTCGACGGCTTTGCGCGTAAGAAAACGGTTAAGCTCGATTTCGTGATGCTGACCGAATACGCCGCGGATATCAAAGTCGCCTGCGCCTACCCGCCGGCTTCTCTGGAAAACACCTTCGGCGAATGGATGGCCAAAAACGATAAAACGCAGCTGCGTATCTCCGAAACGGAAAAATACGCGCACGTCACCTTCTTCTTTAACGGCGGCGTCGAAGAGCCGTTTAAAGGCGAAGAGCGTATTTTGATCAACTCCCCGAAAGTCGCGACCTACGATCTGCAGCCGGAAATGAGCTCCGCCGAGCTGACTGAAAAACTGGTTGCGGCCATCAAAGGCGGCGAGTACGACACCATCATCTGCAACTATCCAAACGGCGATATGGTCGGCCACACCGGGGTCATGGAAGCGGCGATTAAAGCCGTTGAAACGCTGGATAACTGTGTCGAACAGGTGGTTAACGCAGTCGAAGCCGCTGGCGGCCAGCTGCTGATCACCGCCGATCACGGCAACGCTGAGCAGATGCGCGACCCTTCTACCGGACAGGCTCATACTGCCCACACCAACCTGCCGGTACCGCTGATCTACGTCGGTGATAAAACCGTGAAAGCGGCCGCAGATGGCAAACTTTCCGATATCGCGCCGACCATGCTGTCGCTGATGGGAATGGAAATCCCGCAAGAGATGACTGGCAAGCCGCTGTTCATCGTGGAATAATCCTTCCCCATGAGGGGAAAGGCGACTTATTCAAATACATGGATCGCAACCACGGTGCGATCCGTTCTTTACGCCAGCGCGTTCAGCGCTGGCGTATTGCTGTGCGCCGTACCTGCCCACGCGGACGATCGCGATCAGCTAAAATCCATTCAGGCCGATATTGCCGCTAAACAGCGTGCGATACAGCAGCAGCAACAGCAGCGCGCTTCCCTGCTCGCTCAGCTAAAGAGCCAGGAAGAAGCCATCTCCGCCGCCGCCCGCAAGCTGCGCGAAACCCAGGCCACCCTGACCCAGCTGAACAAGCAGATTGACGAGATGAACGCCTCTATCGCCAAACTGGAGCGTCAGCGCGCCTCGCAGGAGCGCAACCTCTCCGCCCAGCTGGACGCCGCGTTTCGCCAGGGGCCGCACACCGGCATGCAGATGATCCTCAGCGGCGAAGAAGGCCAGCGCAACCAGCGTATCCAGGCCTACTACGGCTATCTCAACCAGGCCCGCCAGGAGACCATCGCGCAGCTGAAGCAAACGCGTGAAGAAGTCACCGCGCAAAAGGCCGAGCTGGAAGAGAAGCAGAGCCAGCAGCAAACGCTGGTCTACGAGCAGCGCGCGCAGCAGGCCAAGCTTGAGCAGGCGCGTAACGAGCGTAAAAAGACGCTTTCCGGCCTCGAATCCTCCATTCAGCAGGGGCAACAGCAGCTGGGCGAAATGCGGGCCAACGAATCGCGTCTGCGCGGTCGCGTTGCCCAGGCAGAAGCGGCGGCTAAGGCTCGCGCGGAGCGCGAAGCCCGCGAAGCGCAGGCGGTCCGCGATCGCCAGCAGGACGCCTCCCGCAAAGGCACCACCTACAAACCATCTGAAAGCGAACGTTCGCTGATGTCCCGTACCGGCGGACTGGGTTCGCCGCGCGGCCAGGCCTACTGGCCGGTTCGCGGCACGCTGCTTCACCGCTATGGCGAACAGCTGCAAGGTGAACTACGTTGGAAGGGGATGGTTATCGCCGCGTCTGAAGGCACCGAGGTCAAAGCGATTGCCGATGGCCGGGTGATCCTCGCCGACTGGCTGCAGGGCTACGGCCTGGTGGTGGTCGTTGAGCACGGTAAAGGCGATATGAGCCTGTACGGCTATAATCAAAGCGCGCTGGTCAGCGTCGGGACTCAGGTCCGGGCGGGCCAGGCAATTGCCCTCGTCGGCAGCAGCGGCGGTCAAGGCCGTCCGTCGCTCTATTTCGAAATTCGTCGCCAGGGTCAGGCGGTCAATCCACAGCCGTGGTTGGGAAGATAAGTTTTGCTTCAATTTCGCAGAATTGCACTCGCGGTAGCCGGTACGCTGGCTTTCGCAGCGCCAGCTTTTGCTGGCAAACTCTCCATTGTTATTGACGACTTTGGCTATCGTCCACAGACGGAAAATCAGGTGCTGGCGCTGCCGGCCACCGTCTCCGTCGCCGTGTTACCTAATGCTCCGCACGCCCGTGAAATGGCGACCAAAGCGCACGGCCTCGGCCATGAGGTGCTCATTCACCTGCCGATGGCGCCGCTCAGCAAACAACCGCTGGAAAAAGACACCCTGCGCCCGGATATGAGCAGCGCGGAGATCGAGCGCATCATCCGTGAAGCCTATGGCAAAGTGCCGTACGCCGTGGGGCTGAACAACCACATGGGCAGCGCAATGACCTCCAGCCTGTTCGGTATGCAGAAGGTGATGCAGGCGCTGGAACGCTACAATCTCTACTTCCTCGACAGCGTGACCATTGGCAATAGCCAGGCGATGCGTGCCGCGCAGGGTACCGGGGTGAAGGTGATTAAGCGCAAGGTGTTCCTCGACGATACGCAGAATGAAGCGGATATCCGCGTTCAGTTCAACCGGGCGATCGCCCTGGCGCGGCGTAACGGTTCGGCGATTGCTATCGGCCACCCGCACCCCACCACGGTGCGCGTGCTGCAGCAGATGGTCTATAGCCTGCCGTCGGACATTACCCTCGTGCGCCCGAGCAGCCTGCTCAACGAGCCGCAGGTGGATACCTCCACGCCAAATACCGCGCCGCCGTCGCAGACCGTGCCGCCAACGAAGCCGCGTAATCCGTTCCGCGGCGTGAAGTACTGCAAGCCGAAGCATCCGCCTGAACCGGTGTACGCCAGCCGGTTCTTTAGTATCCTCAGCGAAAGCATTAGCCAGAGCGCGCTGGTGCAGTATTACCAGCTGAAATGGCAGGGCTGGGATACGCCGACGAACTAGAGAGATCGGGAACCCGGGCGCTTTTTCGCCACGGGTTCCCGTTTATCCCCCTCGGCATACCAGGCTTTAAAATATTTCAGGAAGCTGTAGAAGGTGGCGTATAGCCCGGTCACCAGCCCTACTTTCCCACGACGCCACGCCCCGCTGAACAGATACCACTTAAAAAACGCACCAATCGCGCTGATAGCGGCGCGGCTCAGCGAGGGCCTGATCTTCTGGTACTTCACCAGCCGGGTGGTATAGCTATTGAGCTTATGAAAGACTTCATGCAGCGAGTAGAAGGTATCGTGACGCACGTGGCCGGGCAGCCTGATTGAGCGGCTGTGGCCGACGACGCGATCGTCCACCGGGCGATCGTTAAAGGCCGCCACGGTGCGGTTGAATAAGCGGACCGGGTAATCCGGCGATGAAACGGGGTAAATGGTTCTGACCGCCTCCCCCAGAACATACCAGTAGCGCGGCAGACGCCAGGCGCAGTCAGGATCGATCGCCTCCCCGGCTTTGAGCCTTAGAATGGCGGCAACCGCCTCGGCATCAAGGATTTCGTCACTGTCCATACACAGCACCCAGTCATGACTGGCCAGCGCCGTGGCGTAGTTCATCTGCGCTCCGTGGGCAGTATAGGCGTGGTGATGAACCTGCAATCCAAACTGCCGGCAGATATCCAGCGTCGCATCCGTGCTGCCTGAATCAACGACAATACACTCGTCCGCCACTTCTAATAGCGGGGGCAAAACCTCCCGCAGCAGGCGGGCGGAATCACAGGTCAGCAGGCATACAGTGAGTTTAAGCATAGTGTTTATAAGGTTTAGCGGTGATTAAACAAAATGTATAAACGAACAGGCCGAAAATCGATTTAGAAATAGTGCTTTTACGATGAAGTACGCTTGAAATGTTATCCAAATCTAAATAAAAAAAAGCGCCCGCAGGCGCTCAGAATATGCGTTAGCAAAACGGGTATCGGTCTGCTAACGCGGCGGACAACGGACCTTTAATCCCAGCTCAGAATCACTTTACCCGACTGGCCGGAGCGCATCGCGTCAAAGCCCTGCTGGAAATCATCAATGCCGAAACGGTGGGTGATAATCGGCGACAGGTCTAAACCTGACTGGATCAGCGCTGCCATCTTGTACCAGGTTTCAAACATCTCGCGACCGTAAATCCCCTTGATGAATAGGCCCTTAAAGATGACCTTGGTCCAGTCGATGGACATATCGGATGGCGGAATACCGAGCATCGCAATACGGCCACCGTGGTTCATGGTGTCCAGCATGGTGCGAAACGCCGGCGGCGCGCCGGACATCTCCAGACCCACGTCGAACCCTTCGGTCATGCCCAGTTCGGCCATCACGTCGGCAAGGCTCTCCTGCGCAACGTTAACCGCGCGGGTAACGCCCATCTTACGCGCCAGGCCCAGACGGTATTCGTTGACGTCGGTGATCACCACGTTGCGCGCGCCGACGTGCTTAGCGACCGCCGCCGCCATGATGCCAATCGGGCCGGCGCCGGAAACCAGCACATCTTCGCCGACGAGGTCGAAGGAGAGCGCGGTGTGGACAGCGTTTCCAAAGGGGTCAAAAATCGACGCCAGATCGTCAGAAATATTGTCAGGAATTTTGAAGGCGTTGAAGGCCGGGATCACCAGATACTCGGCAAAACAGCCGGGACGGTTAACGCCAACCCCAATGGTGTTGCGGCACAGGTGAGTACGCCCGGCGCGACAGTTACGACAGTGGCCGCAGGTAATATGACCTTCGCCGGAAACGCGATCGCCCAGCTTAAAGCCGCGAACTTCCTGACCGATACCCACGACTTCACCGACGTATTCGTGCCCTACCACCATCGGCACCGGGATGGTCTTCTGCGACCACTCGTCCCAGTTATAGATGTGTACGTCGGTACCGCAAATTGCGGTCTTACGGATTTTAATCAGCAGATCGTTGTGGCCGACTTCCGGTTCCGGTACGTCGGTCATCCAGATGCCTTCTTCCGCTTTCAGTTTGGATAACGCTTTCATCTCACACCCTCAGGCAATGACGCCCAGTTGTTTGCCGATGCGGGTAAAGGCTTCCACCGCACGTTCAATTTGTTCAGGGGTATGCGCCGCAGACATCTGGGTACGAATACGCGCCTGGCCTTTTGGTACCACCGGATAGAAGAATCCGGTGACGTAAATACCTTCTTTCTGCAGCTCGCGGGCAAAATTCTGCGCCACGGTCGCTTCGCCGAGCATCACCGGAATGATGGCGTGATCGGCGCCCGCCAGGGTAAAGCCCGCAGCGGTCATTTTTTCGCGGAACAGGCGCGCGTTGGACCACAGGCGGTCGCGCAGTTCGCCGCCGGACTCCACCATCTCCAGCACTTTGATGGAGGCGGCGACGATCGCCGGGGCCAGCGAGTTGGAGAACAGATACGGGCGTGAGCGCTGGCGCAGCCACTCAACCACCTCTTTGCGCGCCGCGGTATAGCCGCCGGACGCGCCGCCCAGCGCCTTACCGAGGGTGCCGGTGATGATATCCACCCGGCCCATCACCTCGCAGTACTCGTGGGAGCCGCGGCCGTTTTCGCCGACAAAGCCGACGGCGTGGGAGTCGTCGACCATGACCAGCGCGTCGTATTTATCCGCGAGATCGCAGACGCCTTTCAGGTTGGCAATCACGCCGTCCATGGAGAACACGCCGTCGGTGGCGATCAGCACATGCCGCGCGCCGGCTTCACGCGCCTCTTTCAGCCGCGCTTCCAGCTCCTGCATATCGTTGTTGGCGTAGCGCAAGCGCTTCGCTTTACACAGGCGCACGCCGTCGATGATCGACGCGTGGTTCAGGGCATCGGAGATAATGGCGTCTTCCGCGCCCAGCAGGGTTTCGAACAGGCCGCCGTTGGCGTCAAAGCAGGAGGAGTAGAGAATCGCATCTTCCATACCGAGGAACTCGGCCAGCTTCTTCTCAAGCGCTTTATGGCTGTCCTGGGTCCCGCAAATAAAGCGCACGGAGGCCATACCGAAGCCGTGACTGTCCATACCGGCTTTCGCCGCGGCAATCAGCTCCGGGTGGTTGGCAAGGCCGAGATAGTTATTGGCGCAGAAGTTAATCACGCTGTTGCCGCCGACGGTGATATCCGCCTGCTGCGCCGATGTGATAATGCGTTCTTCTTTAAACAACCCCTCCGCGCGAGCGGTATCCAGGCTATTGGTTAACTGTTGATAAAAATCACCACGCATTGCAACTCTCCAGATTCGGCAAAATTTGGCACATATTACCCAAAGCTATACGCTGATACGAGATGATGCATGCCTGAATGAATTATTTGCAGCATAAATCACGCTCGCCCAGCACCTTTTTTGCGAAGGGCTGAAGCCTGTCTCATGTGGTGATATGATAGAAGCATTCATGTCCGGATTATCTCTGGACTCCATACTTCAAAGGTTACTGTTATGATCATCGTTACCGGCGGCGCAGGGTTTATCGGCAGCAATATCGTCAAGGCCCTGAATGACAAAGGCATTACCGACATTTTGGTCGTAGATAATCTGAAAGATGGCACCAAGTTTGTGAACCTGGTTGACCTGAACATCGCGGATTACATGGATAAAGAAGACTTCCTGATTCAGGTTATGGCGGGCGAAGAGTTCGGCGACGAAATTGAAGCGGTATTCCATGAAGGCGCCTGCTCCTCCACCACGGAGTGGGACGGCAAGTACATGATGGACAACAACTATCAGTACTCCAAAGAGCTTCTTCACTACTGCCTGGAGCGCGAGATCCCGTTCCTGTACGCCTCTTCCGCAGCCACCTACGGCGGCCGTACCAGCAACTTTATCGAATCCCGCGAATACGAGCAGCCGCTCAACGTCTACGGCTACTCCAAGTTCCTGTTTGACGAATACGTACGCCAGATCCTGCCGGAAGTTGACTCGCAGATCGTCGGCTTCCGCTATTTCAACGTCTACGGGCCGCGCGAAGGCCATAAAGGCAGCATGGCAAGCGTGGCGTTCCACCTTAATACCCAGCTGAATAATGGCGAAAGTCCGAAACTGTTCGAAGGCAGCGATAGCTTCAAGCGCGACTTCGTCTACGTCGGCGACGTGGCGGCGGTCAACCTGTGGTTCTGGGAAAACGGCGCGTCCGGTATTTTCAATCTCGGCACCGGCCGGGCAGAGTCCTTCCAGGCGGTAGCCGATGCCACCCTGGCGTACCACCAGAAGGGCAGCATCGAATACATTCCGTTCCCGGACAAGCTGAAGGGCCGCTACCAGGCATTTACCCAGGCAGACCTCACTAACCTGCGCGCGGCGGGTTATGACAAACCGTTCAAGACCGTCGCCGAAGGCGTAACGGAATATATGGCCTGGCTCAACCGCGACAGCGATACAAATTCACAAAATCATTCGGGCAGCTAAGTGAATCTCCGGGAGCTGACAAAAGCAAGTGACCGGAGTGAACGCAGGTAGCCAACGCAGAGACCGTTTGAAGGATAAAGTGAATGAAAATACTGGTGATTGGCCCGTCATGGGTGGGCGACATGATGATGTCGCAAAGTCTCTATCGCACGCTCAAGGCGCGCTATCCCCAGGCAATCATCGACGTGATGGCGCCCGCGTGGTGCCGTCCGCTGCTGTCACGGATGCCGGAAGTCAACGAGGCGATTCCGATGCCGCTCGGCCACGGCGCGCTGGAGATCGGCGAACGGCGCAAGCTTGGGCAGAGCCTGCGCGAGCGCCGCTACGATCGCGCCTACGTGCTGCCAAACTCGTTTAAATCGGCGCTGGTTCCCTTCTTCGCCAACATCCCGCACCGCACCGGCTGGCGCGGTGAGATGCGCTACGGCCTGCTGAACGACGCCAGAACGCTGGATAAAGACGCGTGGCCGCTGATGGTTGAGCGCTACGTGGCCTTAGCCTACGACAAAGGCGTGATGCGCTGCGCGAAAGATCTGCCGCAACCGCTGCTCTGGCCGCAGCTGCTGGTGCATGAAGGGGAGAAATCGCAGGTCTGCAACGCCTTCAGTATTTCTGCCCATCGCCCCATTATCGGCTTCTGCCCCGGGGCCGAATTTGGTCCAGCCAAGCGCTGGCCGCACTACCACTACGCCGAACTGGCCAAACAGCTGATCGATGAAGGCTATCAGGTGCTGCTTTTCGGTTCGGCCAAGGACCATGAAGCGGGCAACGATATTCTGGCCGCTCTCAGCACGCAGCAGCAGGCATGGTGCCGTAACCTGGCCGGTGAAACCCAGCTTGAACAGGCGGTGGTGCTGATTGCCGCCTGCACGGCGGTTGTCAGCAACGACTCCGGCCTGATGCACGTTGCCGCCGCGCTCAACCGCCCGCTGGTTGCGCTGTATGGCCCAAGCAGCCCCGACTTTACGCCGCCGCTGTCGCATAAGGCGCGGACCATCCGCCTGATAAGCGGCTACCACAAGGTGCGTAAAGGAGATGCGGCAGAAGGGTATCATCAGAGCCTGATCGATATTACGCCGCAGCGCGTCCTGGAGGAGCTGAATCAGCTGCTGCAGAACGAAGCCGAAAAAGAGGAAGCGTAGCGGATGCGGGTACTGATCGTTAAAACCTCGTCCATGGGCGACGTCCTGCACTCGCTGCCCGCGCTGACCGACGCCGCGCAGGCCTTCCCCGGAATTCGCTTCGACTGGGTGGTCGAGGAGGGCTTCGCCCAGATCCCCTCCTGGCACCAAAGCGTTGACCGCGTGATTCCGGTGGCCATTCGCCGCTGGCGCAAGGCCTGGTTTTCCGCACCGGTTAAGGCCGAGCGTAAAGCCTTCCGCCAGGCGCTGCGGGCGGAGAAGTACGACGCTATCATTGACGCCCAGGGGCTGGTGAAAAGCGCGGCGCTGGTTACCCGACTGGCGCACGGCGTGAAGCACGGCATGGACTGGCAGACGGCCCGCGAGCCGCTGGCAAGCCTGTTCTATAACCGCCGCCACCACATTGCTAAGCAGCAGCACGCCGTTGAGCGCACCCGCGAGCTGTTTGCCAAAAGCCTCGGCTACGCCAGGCCAGAATCCCAGGGCGACTACGCGATTGCCCGCCACTTTCTGCGTCAGGAAGAAGCCGGTGCAGCACCCTATCTGGTCTTCCTGCACGCCACCACCCGCGATGATAAGCACTGGCCGGAAGAGAACTGGCGGGCGCTTATCGCGCTGCTCGCCGACCGCGGCCTGCGGATTAAGCTGCCGTGGGGCGCCCCGCACGAAGAGGCGCGGGCCAAACGGCTGGCGCAGGGACATGATTTTGTCGAGGTGCTGCCGCGCATGAGCCTGGAGCAGGTCGCCCAGGTACTGGCCGGCGCCCGCGGCGTGGTCTCCGTCGATACCGGCCTGAGTCATTTAACCGCCGCGCTCGATAAGCCTAATTTTACCCTCTACGGACCGACCGATCCGGGTCTTATCGGCGGCTATGGGCAAAACCAGTACGTCGTGCGCCCGGAAAACGGCGGCGGCACGGGGGATATTAGCGCCTCACGGGTTCTGCAACTGTTGACCTCCCAGGAACTGGCCTGATGGGCTCCTTATTTAAGCAAATCTATCGCTACACGCATCCGCGTGCCTTTCGCCATAATGAGAACCTGTGGCCGTGGGCAAAGATAACCCGCGCGCCTGGCGGTGAAATCCGCAGCCTGCAGTACAAAGGAAAAACGGTCCCGCTGGTCGATCTCAGCGAGATGAAGGACAGCATGCACGGCGAAGTGCTGCTGACCGCAACCGGCCCCTCCACCCGCAGCATCGATTTTTCGCTGCTGCCGAAAAGCATTCCGGTGATGGGGGTTAACGGCGCGTGGCACCTCTCTGACAGGATTAAATTTTCTATCTATACCATCGTCGATATGGAGTTTTACGATAGAAAACCGGACATCATCCGCGCCGTCATCAGCCAGCCCGATCTCGTGCTCTTTACCACCCTGCACGGTATCGCAAAAATTCTCGACCGCCACGGCGAAGCGCTGCGCTGCCGTTTGGCGTTAATTGAAGATGCCTGTTATAAAATTTATCGGCCTAAAGTCGCGAAAAACCAGGTCCGTCAGGCCTGGCAAGCGGTCGAGGCGATACGCTTTCACCCTCAGCGCGAGGATATTTGCTTTAGTACCGATATCCGGCACGGCATTTTTGATGCCGGAACCGTTGTCTACTGGGCGCTACAAATTCTGATGTGGTTGGGGTTCAAAACGATTCTAATAAGCGGACTGGATATGACTAATTTCAACCAGCCGCGATTCTACGAAACGGATCGGGATAAACTCCCTTCCTGGCTGGAAAATAAGGTGGATGACCTGGTCATGCCGTCCTTTTCGCACGCCGCTAACGTGCTGCAACAAAACCATATCCGGGTCGTTAACTTCTCTTTAGAAAGCGCGGTTCCGGAAACGATTTTCGAAAAGGTTTCTTTTGATGAGTACTTTAAAAATCAGTAACTACGCCAGGCAGGGTTACACCGTTGTCTTTCCTTTGTTTCTGTTTTTCAGCGCAATTTTTTGTATATCGACCAGGGCAAACAACCTTCTTCATCTCTCTATTTTGCTGTTTCTGCTGTCACTGCTTAATAAAGACCATCGCCAGCAGCTGGCGGATAAGACGCGTCAGCAGTGGCCGGTTTATGCGCTGCTGCTGATATTCTTCGTCTACTATGCGCTGAGCAACATTTGGGGCCAGACGCCGCAGCATATCGACTCTCCCCTGACCCATGGGACGTATTTGCTGTTCTATCTGCTGCTGCTGACGACTCTGCTCGGCTCCCCGCAGACCCGACGCCTGGCGCTGATGAGCGTGGTTGCCGGCATCACGGTCATTTCCATCTGGACCATGGTCATCGACCATACTCTGGTCCTGACTGAACGCGCGGTGTCACCGGGTAACCCCGGCCCGACCAACGTTATCGACCTCGCGGGTTATTGCGGTATTGGTATTCTCATTTGCGCCATGCTGCTCAAAGAAAAAGGCAGCCACCTCCTGTATGTGCCGATGGCAATCATGCTGGTCATGATGGTTCTGACCCAAAGCCGGGGCCCGATTATCGCCCTGCTGGTGGCCTTTTTCTGCACCCTGCATCTGCATGTCTTTACGCGCCGCAACGTGCTGATCGTCGCTGCATTAGCGCTAATTTTAGGCCTGCTTTTCTTCTTCACGCCGGTGGGCGACCTGCTGCTGGCGCGCTTTGAAGAGCTCGGGACGCAGAGCGGGCTGCGCATCAGCATCTGGCGCCACACCCTCGAAGAGGTCTCCAGCCAGCCGTGGCTGGGACGCGGTTTTGACTACGACCTCGACTTTACGAACTACAGCGGCGAGCATATCACCACCACCCATAGCGTCTATCTCGGCTCGCTGCTGAAAGGCGGCATTATTGGCCTGCTGCTGCTGTTTGCGGTTATTGCCGGCGGGTTGTGGCGGGCGTGGAGTAAACGGCGGGAGGATAGCCGCTACGGGCTGGCGATTTTCGGCTACGCGCTGATTTTTATGGCCTCACAGGGGATGTTTATCATCAGCAATCCCCGGGAAACCTGGCCCCTATTCTGGCTGCCGCTGGGCATTGCGCTGAGCAGTAGCCTGAAGGTTAAGCGCTAAAAAAAGGGCCCTGGCGGGGCCCTTTTTTATGCCTGTCCGGCGGAAGCCACCAGGCTATCCACCTGCACTTTGATAACGGGCCAGATGGCATCAATCGTCATATCGGCAACGTTAACTTCTTCGCAGACGACTTGCTTCGCCTTGTCATATCCCGGCGCCCAGATGGTGTATCCCGGCAGGCCGGTATCTTTGAGTTTGCGCTTGTTGTAGACCGCCACCATCGGCTTATCGAACGCCCTGCCGATATGGACGATCGCGGTATCCGCGGTGATAACAAGATCGCAGCAGCGAATCACCTCTACCGCTGAATTAATATTGCTATCAGGGAGATACAGCGCCGTATCCAGGTTCAGCTGGCGAATTTTTTCGCTATGCCCAACCATTACCACGCTCACTTTGTAAGGCAGAGCGTGCAGCCGCTCAATCAGATCCGCGACCTGGTGACGGCAAAAGTCCTTATCGACTGAGGCGGTGAAGGGGTTTATGGCGATACAAATTTCGCGGCCCTTTTCCTGCGCCAGTAAATGCTCCACTCTCTGCCGCTCGGCGGCATCGCCGGGGAGATGATAGTGGTAATGCTCATTGACGATGCCAAATAGCCTGGCCACCTCTTTATAGCGGGCAGAAATATGGCGCTGGCTGTCGAAAAAGGCAATTGACCAATCGTAAAGCTTATATTCGTCTTTATTAAAACCGATATTGCAGCGGGCGCCTAAATCCGCGAGTAATTTAAAACGCTCGTAGGTTTTCACGTCATCAAAATCAACGACGGCGTCAAAACCTGCCGCGCGTAATTCATCCAACGCCATCCGGGGTTGATACAAATAGACCCGCTCAAGGAAGTCTGCGCCGGCCAGCATTTGCCGGCATATCGGCCCGGTAAGCACGGAAACCTGATAGCCATGCTCGGACAGCAGCTTTGCGCAGCCGGTGGTCACCACCATATCGCCGACCTTGTCGTCCAGGCGTAAAAATAAAACGCGCTGAATCTGCGCAGGATTAAACGGCTGACGCTCACGCTTATTTCTGTAACGATAGTTAATTAAATTAAATTTAATTTTGCGAAAGAAAGCGTTTTTCTTCCGCGTCAGCTGTTTAAACATACCCATACGATCCCTGCTTATGGCTTTTTAGCGCGATGCTTGTTTGTGTTGGTAGTACTCCGCCAACGTCATCCCTTTGACCTGCGGCGCCAGCCAGCTGAAGAAGCTTTCGAGGTCCGCATACAAACGTTCGATATCCTGCTCGTTTTTAAACGTCGGGCTGCCGCCGGGCATGTACTCAGAAGAGTGGAGCATATATTCGACGTAGTCGCTGCCCTGAGTCAACGTTTGTTCGACGACCTTTTTCATCGTCTCAACGTTACCGCCCATCGGCCGCAGCCAGTGAACCGACGGCGAGCGCACCTTGCCTCGCAGGCGGTCATAGCCCTGCTTAATGCCGTTCATCAGGGCGCTGTGTTTGTACTGGATGCTCATCGGCACCTCCAGCAGCGAAGAGCGTCCTTCCCGGCTGATGTCGTTCTCGTCGAGGAAATAGGCGTGCTGCGGGAAGCGACGATAATCGGTGCCGCCATCGCCCTGCGGGGCGCCTTTCGCCGTTTTCCAGTTGACCCGGGGCGTCACCGAACAGTCGACCTGATAGCCATGCTCCACCAGCAGGCGCGCATAGCGCTCATCAAACGCCCAGCGTCCGGCGCGATGGCTGACCATTTTGGTCTGGAAGGTCTCTTCCAGCAGGCGGGTCATATAGGCGACCTTTTCACGCATCGCCGCATCGCTGTATTCGATAAGATAGGGCTTATATCGCCAGTCATCGGCGGTCAGCGGGTCGGTCGGCGGGCTGTTCCAGGCATGCAGGTGCATGCCGATTTCGGCGGTGCCGCGGGCAATCACATCTTTAGCGAATTCGATATAGAATGGATCTATCGCCATCTCGTAGTTGGTTAAATAGACCGGTTTAAAACCATACTTTTCGCAAAGCTGCTGAAAACGCGGTAAATAACGCGCATTCTCAGTGGTGATGCTGTCATGTTTTTGCCAGAGGTTATCACCCTCGGTATCAATCGTGATGAGAAATGCGGGATTGTGCACGAAAACGTCCTCAGACCATACGTATCGGGTCATGGTAGAGCAAGACAACGCTTCTCTCAATCTATCTGATCCCCTAGAATCGGAACCCTGATACTGAATGAAGAACAGAGAATGACGCCTGAAACCCGCTCTCCCGGTGCCGTGAACCCGGCGCGCATCCTGGTCATCAAGCTACGCCATCATGGCGATATGCTGCTGATCACGCCGCTCGTTCACGCCCTCAAACGGCAGTATCCCGCGGCCAGCGTTGATGTGCTGCTTTATGAAGAGACCCGGGATATGCTCGCGGCGAACGCGGATGTTAACCAGATTTACGCGATTGACCGCCGCTGGAAAAAGCAGGGAACCGGCCACCAGCTCAAAATGGAGCTGCGGCTGATCCGCACGCTTCGCCAGCAGCGCTACGACATGGTGCTCAACCTTGCCGATCAGTGGCCGAGCGCCATTATTACCCGCTTAACCGGCGCCGCCACGCGCATCGGCTTTGATTTCCCGAAACGCCGCCATCCGGCCTGGCGCTTCTGCCATACCGCCCTGGCCTCCACCCAGCAGCATCAAAGCATGCATACGGTGGAGCAGAACCTCTCCATTCTGGCCCCTCTCGGCCTGGCCGTTAACGACGCTCCGGCGCGCATGGGCTACAGCGAACAGGACTGGGAGAGCAGCCGCGCGCTGCTGCCGGCGGGGTTTGAGGGTAACTATATCGTCATTCAACCCACCTCCCGCTGGTTCTTTAAATGCTGGCGGGAAGAGCGGATGAGCGCGCTGATTAACGCGCTGTCGGCGGCGGGGCATGCCGTGGTGCTAACGTCGGGGCCCGATGAGAAAGAGAAGCGCATGGTAGAGACCATTATCGCCGGCTGCCCGGACGCCCGCCTGCACTCTCTTGCTGGTCAGCTGAGCCTGCGTCAGCTGGCGGCGGTCATCGGCCACGCCCGATTATTTGTCGGCGTTGATTCTGTACCCATGCATATGGCTGCCGCCCTCGGCACGCCGCTGGTGGCGCTGTTCGGCCCGTCAAAGCTGACCTTCTGGCGCCCGTGGCAGGCGAAGGGTGAAGTCATCTGGGCCGGAGATTTTGGCCCTCTGCCCGACCCTGACGACATTGATACCGGTACAGAAGAGCGCTATCTCGATTTAATTCCCGCCGACGTGGTGATTGCGGCGGCTAAAAAGGTGCTGGCATGAGCAAATTCAGGCTCGCCCTGGTGCGACAGAAATATCGCCCCGACGGCGGCGCGGAGCGTTTCGTTTCCCGCGCGCTGGAGGCCCTCGATAGCAGTAATCTTGAGCTGAACGTCATCACCCGCGAATGGCAGGGGCCGGTGAAGCCCGAGTGGAATATTCGCATCTGCAACCCGCGCAAATGGGGACGCATCAGCCGTGAACGCGGCTTTGCCGACGCCGCACGCCGGCTGTGGCAGGCCGAAAATTTCGACCTGGTTCAGAGCCATGAGCGTATTCCGGGCTGCGATCTGTATCGTGCCGGCGACGGCGTCCATCGCCGCTGGCTGGAGCAGCGCTCGCGCATACTGCCCGGCTGGAAAAGCCGCCTGCTGTTTGCCGATCGCTACCACCGCTACGTCATGCAGGCTGAACGCGAGATGTATCACGACCCGCACCTGCGCGGAGTCATCTGCAACGCGGAGATGATTAAACAGGAAATTATTGCAGACTTCGGCCTGCCGGCGGAGAAGATCCGCGTTATCTACAACGCGATTGATAACCAGCGCTTCCTGCCGCCAACGGAAGAAGCCTTTATCACGCTGCGTGACCAATGGAACCTACCGCGCCAGGCAACCTGCCTGATCTACGTGGGCTCCGGCTTTGAACGCAAGGGGCTGGAGGCGGCGATCCGCGCCATCGCCCCCACCGACCGCTACCTGCTGGTGGTGGGCAAGGATAAAGACCAGAGCCGCTATCAGGCGCTGGCTAAAACGCTGAACTGCGGGGAGCGGGTACGCTTCTTCGGCATGCAGTCAGAAACTCTGCCCTTCTACCAGATGGCCGACGGGCTGCTGCTGCCCACGCTGTACGATCCGTTCCCTAACGTTATCCTTGAAGCGATGGCCTGCGGCCTGCCGGTGATTACCACCACCGGCTGCGGCGGATCGGAGTTTATTATTGAGGGCAGCAACGGTTTCGTTTGCGACGCGCTGGATATTTCGGCGCTGCAGCAGGCGGTGGCCGCGCTCCCGGCCCGCGCACTTGGTTCTGCGGAAGGCGGCCGGGCGCGCGAACGCATTATGACCTGCACCAGCGAGCGGCTCTCAGCGCAGCTGCTCTCTTTCTATCAGGACCTGGTAAAATAGCTATGCGCATACTGTTTGTCATCGACGGCCTGCCCGGCGGCGGAGCGGAAAAAGTGGTGCTCACGCTGGCGGAACATTTTTTGCGCCAGGGAGAGCGCGTCTCGCTGTTTTCACTGCGCGACGTTTGCGACTACCCGCTGCCTGAAGGGCTGGATTACCGCGTGATTAGCGACCACTGCCGAAAGCCGTGGCGCAAGCTGACCGAGCTGTCGCGCCGCGCGGGCCAGCTTGATGCGGCCATCGCCGAGTCTGAGCAGCAGGGCAATTTCGATCTGGTGCTCTCCAATCTGCATAAAACCGACCGCATCGTCGCCCGCAGCCGCGCGCTCGCGCAGCGTAACGTCTGGTTCTGCCTGCACGGCGTCTTCTCTACCTCCTATCTTGGCCACCGTACCGGCTTCGATCGCTGGATGAAGCAGCAGAAAATCAAGCGAGTCTATCAGGGACGCAACGTGGTGACCGTCTCCGATGCGGTCGGCGAGGATCTGGTTAGCCAGTTCGCCATTCGCCCGGCGCAGCTGAAAACGATTTATAATCCGTTTGATATCGCCGCCCTGCGGGCCGGCGCGGAGCTACCGGGCGAGCAGCCTGCCGGGGACTATATTATCCACGTCGGGCGTTTTCACCCCGGCAAGCGCCACGATCGGCTGATTGAGGCCTATGCCCAAAGCGGTATCCAGGCGCCGCTGGTGCTGCTGGGACAGGGCAAGCCGGAGCAGGAGCAGCGCCTGCGCCAGCTGGCAGAGCGGCTGCAGGTCGGCGATCGCGTGCTGTTTAAAGGCTTCCATAAAAACCCGCTGCCGTGGATTAAACACGCCAGGATGCTGGTGCTCAGCTCGGATAGCGAAGGCTTTGGCAACGTTATCGTAGAGGCGCTGCTGCTGAACACGCCGGTTGCCAGCACCCGCTGCCCGGGCGGCGTGACGGAGATCCTTACCGGCGAATTAGCCCGCGGCCTTGCCGATCTCAACGGCCCGGCGCTGGCTCAGACGATGCAAAGCATTTACCATAACCCGCCTGTCATCGAACAATCCGCGCTGGAAAAGTTCAGCGTCGATACGATTTGTCAGCAGTACCGTCAGCTGCGCCGTGCCTGACGCCGTTATTTAACCAGGATCGAACGATTTATGAGTCAAACGCCTTTACTGAGCATCGTGGCCGCCGTCTACAACGGCGAAAAATTCCTTGCGCAGTTCTTTGAATGCCTTGAGCAACAGCAGCTGGAAAGCTATGAACTGATTCTGGTGAACGACGGCTCGACGGACGGCAGCCTCGCGGTTATCGATGCGTGGAAAGCGCGGCTACAAAACGTCAGGGTGCTGGAGCAGGAAAACCAGGGCGTCTCGGTCGCGCGCAACACCGGCCTGGCGGTAGCCAGCGGTAAATACCTGGCCTTCCCGGATATCGACGATAAGCTCTATCCCGGCATGTACCGCACGCTGCTGGCGATGGCGGAGCAGGGCAATCTCGATGTCGCCACCTGCAACGGCCGCTACGTCTACGAGAGCAAAAATGATATCCACCCGATCCTTCCTCCGGATCGGCTGCCGTCTACCGGCGTGCTGCCGGGCCACGTATGGCTAAAACAGGCGCTGGATTCGCGTAAGTTCCTGCATGTGACCTGGCTGAACATCTATCGCCGCGAATTTATCATGCAGCATCGTTTTCACTTCGAGCCGGGCCTACGCCATCAGGATATTCCCTGGACCACCGAGGCGCTGCTGGCGGCCGAGCGCGTGCAGTACACCAGCGAGCAGTTTTACGATTACTATATCCATTCAGAATCGGTATCGCACAAGCCGGATAACGACGACACGCTGATGCGGTCTGCCCGCCACTACATGAAGATTCTGGAGATGCTCGACGCCATTAACCAACGCTATCCGGATAAGGTGCGCCATATTTCCGCCTGCCGCTGGCAGATTGCGAAAGAGGGGCTGGGAATTATTCATACCTTCGATAGCATGAAAGATGAATCAAAAAAGCATATTATCATTAAAGAGTTCTTCGACCGCGGCATCTGGCACCTGATCTGGAAAAATGCCAGAACGTTCCGCTTACGCTGGCGCCTTGGGCGGCGCTACCTGCGTATTAAGCGCTATCGCAACGCGGCCTGACGCTGAATCCCTTTGTTTCCGCCAAAGGGATAGCTTTACATGGGCTAAATGCTTAGAATTTGCCCGCTAAAACATAAAACGGATAAATCGCTTGGAATTGCTTTATACCACCCTACTCTATCTTATTCAGCCGCTGGTCTGGCTGCGACTGCTGCTGCGCAGCCGTAAGGCACCCGCCTACCGCAAACGCTGGGCTGAACGTTATGGCTTTTGTCAGAACAAGGTAGCACCGGATGGGATTCTGCTGCATTCCGTTTCCGTGGGTGAGACGCTTGCTGCCATCCCGCTGGTACGCGCCCTGCGCCACCGTTATCCCTATCTGCCGATCACCGTCACCACCATGACGCCGACCGGCTCCGAGCGCGCGATGTCCGCGTTCGGCAAAGACGTTCACCACGTCTACCTGCCTTACGACCTCCCCTGCGCGATGAACCGCTTCCTCAACACCGTGCAGCCGAAGCTGGTTATCGTGATGGAAACCGAGCTGTGGCCGAATATGGTCGCCGCTTTGCACAAGCGTAAAATCCCGCTGGTTATCGCTAACGCCCGCCTCTCCGAGCGCTCGGCGAAGGGCTATGCCAAACTGGGCAAGTTTATGCGCCGCCTGCTGAGCCGGATTACGCTTATCGCCGCGCAGAATGAAGAAGACGCCAGCCGCTTTATCGCCCTCGGGCTGAAGCGCAACCAGCTGGCGGTCACCGGCAGCCTGAAGTTTGATATTTCCGTTACGCCGGAGCTGGCCGCACGCGCCATCACCCTGCGCCGCCAGTGGGCGCCGCACCGCCAGGTGTGGATCGCCACCAGCACCCACGACGGTGAAGAGCAAATCGTCCTGCAGGCGCATAAAAAGCTGCTGGAAACCTTCCCTGACCTGCTGCTGATCCTCGTCCCTCGCCACCCTGAACGCTTCGGCGACGCGCGGGAGATGGTGCAGAAAGCGGGTATGAGCTTTACCCTGCGCAGCACCGGCGAAATCCCGTCAAATAGCACCCAGGTGGTGATTGGCGATACCATGGGCGAGCTGATGCTGCTGTACGGCATTGCCGATCTCGCCTTTGTCGGCGGCAGCCTGGTCGAGCGCGGCGGTCATAACCCGCTGGAGCCAGCGGCGCACGCCATCCCGGTCCTGATGGGCCCGCACACCTTCAACTTCAAAGATATTTGCGCCAAGCTGCAGCAGGATGATGGTCTGATCACCGTGACCGACCTCAATTCACTGGTCACCCAGGTTTCTAACCTGCTGACCGACGAAGATTACCGCCTGTGGTACGGCCGTCACGCGGTGGAAGTCCTGCATCAAAACCAGGGCGCGCTCTCCCGTCTGCTACAGTTACTGCAACCCTATCTGCCACAGCGGAGCCACTAATGTCGACCCGACTGTCCGTCGTGATGATCGCCAAAAACGCGGCGGATCTGCTGCCGGACTGCCTGGCGTCGGTAAGCTGGGCCGATGAGATAGTGCTGCTGGATTCTGGCAGCAGCGACGGCACCGTCGAGCTGGCTCGCAGCCTGGGCGCTCAGGTCTACATCAACACCGACTGGCAGGGCTACGGCGTTCAGCGCCAGCGCGCCCAGGATTACGCCACCGGCGACTATGTGCTGATGATTGATACCGACGAGCGCGTCACCCCGGAGCTGGCACAGTCCCTGCGCCAGGTGCTGGCGGCGCCAAAAGAGGGCGCGATCTACAGCATTGCCCGGCGGAACTATTTCCTTGGCCGCTTTATGCGCCACAGCGGCTGGTATCCCGATCGCGTGATGCGCCTGTACCCGCGCCTTGGTTATCGCTATAACAATAATCTGGTACACGAATCTCTCGACGCCAAAGGCGCGCAGATTATCGAACTGACCGGCGACCTGCTGCATCTGACCTGCCGCGACTTCTCCGGCTTTCAGCAAAAGCAGCTGGCCTACGCCACCGCCTGGGCGCAGGAACGCCATCAGAAGGGGAAAAAAACCTCGCTGATGAGTATCTTCGGCCATACGCTGGGGGCATTTGTGAAAACGCTGCTGCTGCGCGGCGGCGTGCTGGATGGTAAACAGGGCTGGCTGCTCGCCGTGGTCAACGCGCAGTATACGTTTAATAAATACACCGAGCTGTGGGCGCTGAGCCGCGGCTACTCGGAGAGAGTGTAATTATGAGCACAAAAGCGATTTATCCGGGTACCTTCGACCCTATCACCAACGGTCATATCGATATCGTCACCCGCGCGGCCAGCATGTTTGACAAAGTGCTGCTGGCGATTGCCGCCAGCCCGAGCAAAAAGCCGATGTTCAGCCTCGACGAACGCATTGCGCTGGCGCAGCAGTCAACCGCGCACCTGGTCAACGTTGAGGTCATTGGCTTTAGTGATTTGATGGCCAATTTCGCCCGCGCGCAGCAGGCCAACATTTTGATTCGCGGCCTGCGGGCGGTGGCGGATTTCGAATACGAGATGCAGCTGGCGCATATGAACCGCCATCTGATGCCGACCCTCGAAAGCGTCTTCCTGATGCCGTGCAAAGAGTGGTCGTTTATCTCCTCATCGCTGGTCAAGGAGGTCGCGCGCCATCAGGGCGACGTTTCCCACTTCCTGCCGGCTAACGTGCACCAGGCGCTGCTGAAAAAGCTCTAATCTTTGCGCTTTCGGGGCGATGCCCTACTTCTGACAGTGGCGACAATAAAACGTCGCCCGCTGGGCGTGCTTGCTGGCGATAATCGGCGTACCGCAGGTACGACAAGGCTCGCCTTTGCGTCCGTATACCTGCAGCTCCTGGGCAAAATATCCCGGCTTACCGTCGCTTTGCAGGAAATCCTTCAGCGTGGTGCCGCCCTGTTCAATCGAGCGTAGCAGCACGGCTTTAATCACCTTCACCAGCCGCTCGCACTCTTCATGCGATAGCGACGATGCCAGCCGGTCGGGATGGATCCCGGCGGAAAACAGCGATTCGCTGGCGTAGATATTGCCGACGCCCACCACCAGCTTGTTATCCATCAGCCAGGGCTTAATGGCGGTTTTCTTTTTCGCGCACCTCAGCTGCAGGTAAGCGCCGTTGAAATCGTCACTCAGCGGCTCTGGCCCGAGATGCGCCAGCGCAGGATGTCCTTCCAGCTCTTTGGTCCAGAGCCAGGCGCCAAAGCGTCGAGGATCGGTATAGCGCAGCACCTTGCCGTTGCTCATCACCAGGTCGACATGGTCATGCTTCTCTGCGGGCAACTCTTCGCTCAGAATGCGCAGGCTTCCTGACATGCCGAGGTGAATGATAATCCAGCCGCCCGGCAGCTCCAGCAGCAGGTATTTAGCGCGTCGACGTACGCTGAGCACCGGCACGTCGCTCAGACGGTAGATCTCTTCAGAAACCGGCCAGCGCAGGCGTCCATTGCGGATAGCGGCGTGCAGAATAGTAGCGCCAACCAGATGCGGTTCAATCCCGCGTCGGCTGGTTTCCACCTCAGGTAGTTCAGGCATAGCGTCTCCGGCTGTATTGCAGATGTCTTTATTATGGGGATGGCCAGAAAACAAAAAACCCCGCCAGGGCGGGGTTTTTTTTACATCGAATCTAAAATTATTTGATTTTAGCTTCTTTGTATAAAACGTGCTGACGGACAACTGGATCGAACTTTTTCAGTTCCAGTTTTTCCGGCTTAGTACGCTTGTTCTTCGTGGTGGTATAGAAGTGACCAGTACCAGCAGAAGAAACCAGCTTGATTTTCTCACGAATACCTTTAGCCATGATTTATTTCCTCTTAGTACTTAGTACTTTTCGCCACGGGCACGCAGTTCGGACAGAACTGTATCGATGCCTTTCTTATCAATAACACGCATACCTTTAGCAGATACGCGCAGGGTGACAAAACGCTTTTCGCTCTCAACCCAGAAACGGTGAGAGTGCAGGTTCGGCAGGAAACGGCGTTTGGTCGCGTTCAGTGCGTGGGAACGGTTGTTACCGGTCACCGGACGCTTGCCAGTAACTTGGCAGACTCGGGACATGTCTATTCTCCAAAAATCAAATTAGCTCGAGCTTCGTATGGGGTATTGGCGCCTCGTCAGGCTTTACAGCCCGGTCATCGCAGTTCTACACGTCATTCTTCATGCCGCCTTGATGCAACCTGAAGAGTGGGTGTCTAAGTGAACCATCGATTGCCAGGCCCAAATGCCAAACCCGAGATTCTCAAAGGTGGCGTAGTATACGCTGACTCGGCGATGTGCTCAAGTCCCGAACAGACAAAGATCCCGCAGGATCGCGTGATCGGGGCTAAATCCAGCCGCGCTCCGCAAAAGATACGTACGCACCGCGGCCGATAACAAGGTGATCGAGCACGCGTATATCCATGAAACCACAACACTTTATCACTCTTTCGGTAATCAACCTGTCGGCCTTACTCGGCTCGGGGCTACCGGATGGATGATTATGTGCCAGGATCACCGCAGCGGCGTTCACTTTGATGGCTTCGCGTACAATTTCTCGCGGATGCACCTCAACGTGGCTAAGAGTACCAGAAAAAAGCCGGCTATGTTTCAATACCCGATTCTGATTATCTAAAAAGATCACCATAAAGATCTCCCGCTCCTCGTCCATCAGCTGGCTTTGCAAAAATTCCCGCGTCATCAGCGGCGTTACCAGAGAAGGTTCTTCAACTATCCGTCGGCTAAAATAGCGCCGCGCCAGCTCGGCGACGCCTTTTAGCTGGGCGAACTTCGCGAGACCTATGCCGTCGATCTTGTCAAACTGCACCTTGTCCGCCGATAGCAGGCCGTATAGCGAGCCAAAGCGTGCGAGCAGGTCGTGCGAAAACGTCATCACGTCCTGCTCGCGGGTGCCGGTACGTAAAAATAGCGCCAGCAGCTCAACGTCCGACAGCGCTTCGATACCGTAGAGCAGCATTTTTTCCCTTGGCAGCAGGGGTTCCAGTAAGTCCATCGCAGCCTCTCTTTTCCAGTGCGCCCCGCATTGTGACATAGCCTTTCGCCGCTTCCGACGGCCGGCTTTTACCCGTGCGTAGCGGCTCGCAAAGTCAATTCCAGGCAGGCACACGACGCCGACGGGATTGTGGTAAGATGCGCGAATTCTGGTGTACTCCAACAGGAAAAAATCATGATGAGTCTGGCTGGTAAAAAGATCGTTCTCGGCGTCAGCGGCGGCATCGCTGCCTACAAAACGCCTGAACTGGTACGCCGCCTGCGCGAGCGCGGCGCCGACGTACGGGTCGCCATGACGGAAGCCGCGAAGGCCTTCATTACGCCACTCAGCCTACAGGCGGTGTCAGGTTATCCGGTTTCCGATAGCCTGCTCGATCCGGCAGCAGAAGCCGCGATGGGCCACATTGAGCTGGGAAAATGGGCCGACCTGGTTATCCTCGCCCCCGCAACCGCCGATCTGATCGCCCGCGTTGCTGCCGGCATGGCGAACGACCTGGTCTCCACTATCTGCCTCGCGACGCCGTCTCCAATCGCGGTAGTGCCCGCCATGAACCAGCAGATGTATCGCGCCGCCGCGACGCAGCATAATCTTGAGGTCATCGCCTCACGCGGCCTGCTGGTCTGGGGCCCGGACAGCGGAAGCCAGGCCTGTGGCGATATCGGCCCGGGCCGAATGCTGGATCCGCTGACCCTCGTCGATATGGCGGCCGCGCATTTTTCGCCTGTCAAAGATTTGCAACATCTCAACATCATGATTACCGCGGGCCCCACCCGCGAGCCGCTGGATCCGGTACGCTATATCAGCAATCAAAGCTCCGGTAAGATGGGCTTCGCTATCGCTGCCGCTGCGGCAAAGCGCGGCGCCAACGTCACGCTGGTCAGCGGCCCGGTTTCGCTACCGACGCCGCCTTTCGTGCAGCGGGTTGACGTCACCACCGCGTTGGAAATGCAGGCCGCGGTCGACAGCGGCGTTCGGCAGCAGCATATTTTTATTGGCTGTGCGGCCGTCGCCGACTACCGCGCCATCAGCGTTGCTGAGAAAAAAATCAAAAAGCAAGATGATGAATTAACAATAAAAATGATCAAAAACCCGGATATCGTTGCCGGGGTCGCTGCGCTAACGGATAGCCGACCTTACGTCGTTGGGTTTGCCGCCGAAACGAATAATGTGGAAGAATACGCGAGGCAAAAACGCGACCGCAAAAATCTTGATCTGATCTGCGCCAATGATGTATCTAAGCCAAATCAGGGATTTAACAGCGACAGCAACGCATTACACCTTTTCTGGCAGGATGGAGATAAGCGCTTGCCACACGAGCGCAAGGAACTCCTGGGCCAATTATTACTCGACGAGATCGTGACCCGTTATGATGAAAAAAATCGACGTTAAGCTTCTGGACCCGCGCGTTGGCAAGGAGTTTCCGCTGCCAACCTATGCCACCTCCGGTTCTGCCGGACTTGACCTGCGGGCCTGTCTCGACGCCGCCGTAGAGCTTGCGCCGGGCGCAACCACCCTGCTGCCAACCGGCCTGGCTATTCATATCGCCGATCCCTCGCTGGCGGCGGTCATCCTGCCGCGCTCCGGACTGGGCCATAAGCACGGCATCGTGCTGGGCAACCTGGTCGGCCTTATCGATTCCGACTATCAGGGGCAGCTGATGGTTTCCGTCTGGAACCGCGGCCAGCAGAGCTTTACTATTGAACCCGGCGAGCGCATTGCTCAAATGGTATTTGTACCCGTCGTACAGGCGGAATTTAACCTGGTGGAAGATTTTGACACCACCGAACGTGGCGAAGGTGGCTTTGGTCACTCAGGGCGCGCATAGGCCGTCCACACAAAACCCGCATTCCAAAGCGCAATAATGCAATAACATCGCCGCAAATGACCGTTTGCGGCCGCTTTGTGGATGTCTGCCTGACAAGTGCTTATTTTCAGGGGTATTTTAAAACATGGCAGAAAAACAAACTGCGAAAAGGAATCGTCGCGAGGAAATACTTCAATCTCTGGCGCAAATGCTTGAATCCAGCGATGGTAGTCAACGTATTACCACGGCGAAACTGGCGGCGTCCGTCGGCGTGTCCGAAGCGGCGCTGTACCGTCATTTTCCCAGCAAAACCCGCATGTTCGATAGCCTGATTGAGTTTATCGAAGACAGTCTGATTACGCGCATCAATTTGATTTTAAAAGATGAGAAAGACACATCCGCGCGCCTGCGCCTGATCGTGCTGTTGATTCTTGGGTTTGGTGAGCGTAATCCTGGGCTGACGCGAATTCTGACCGGCCACGCGCTGATGTTTGAACAGGACCGCCTGCAGAACCGGATCAACCAGCTCTTTGAACGCATTGAGGTTCAGCTACGCCAGGTCATGCGCGAGAAGAAAATGCGCGAAGGTGAAGGCTTCGTCACCGACGAATCTTTGCTGGCCAGCCAGCTGCTGGCGTTCTGTGAAGGCATGCTGTCGCGCTTTGTGCGCAGCGAGTTTAAATATCGTCCGACGGACGATTTTGACGCCCGCTGGCCGCTGGTCGCCTCACAGCTGCAGTAATCCGAAGCCCGGAGGCATAACGCCCCGGGCTTTGTTACCTATACGCCAAACTCTTCGCGATAGGCGCGTACCGACGCCAGATGTTCGGCCATCTCCGGCTTCTCTTCCAGATAGCTAATCAGGTCCTTGAGGGTGACGATAGAGATCACCTTGCAGCCGTAATCGCGCTCAACTTCCTGAATCGCGGAAATTTCGCCGCGACCGCGTTCCTGACGATCCAGAGAAATCAGCACGCCGGCGAGCTCAGCCCCGTTGGCCTGGATAATCTCCATCGATTCGCGAATGGCGGTGCCTGCGGTTATCACATCGTCGACCAGCATGACGCGACCCTGCAGGGCGCTGCCAACCAGATTGCCGCCTTCGCCGTGCGTTTTGGCCTCTTTGCGGTTAAAGCAGTAGGGTAAATCCAGGTCGTGGTGTTCAGCCAGCGCAACCGCCGTGGTGGTCGCAATGGGAATGCCTTTGTAGGCCGGCCCAAACAGCAGGTCAAAATCAATTCCGGAGTCGACCAGCGCCTCTGCATAGAAACGGCCCAACAGTGCCAGATCGCGCCCGGTGTTAAACAGGCCGGCATTGAAGAAATAGGGGCTCTTGCGCCCGGATTTCAGCGTAAATTCGCCAAACTTAAGAACCTGCTTGTTAAGCGCAAACTCAATAAACTGGCGCTGATATGGTTTCATGGATTCGCTCCTCATCATGCTTTCTATGGATCTACGGACAAAAAAAAGGCGACTTCTCAGTCGCCTTAAAAACTAGTTTTCCAACGCCGCCTTCTGCGTCGTGACAATGGATTCGATCCCCCCTCTGGCCAACGCCAGCAGAGTCAGGAGCTCTTCGTGGGTAAACGGCTCGCCTTCCGCCGTGCCCTGCACCTCGATGATGCGACCATCTTCGGTCATCACCACGTTCATATCGGTTTCCGCTGCGGAATCTTCCACGTACTCCAGATCGCAAAGCGCTTCGCCGTTGACGATGCCGACGGAAACGGCAGCAACCATGCCTTTCATCGGGTTGGTTTTCAGCTTACCGGCGGCGACCAGCTTGTTCAGAGCGTCGGCCAGCGCCACGCAGGCACCGGTGATTGATGCGGTACGAGTGCCGCCGTCGGCCTGTAGCACATCGCAATCGAGAGTAATGGTGAACTCGCCAAGCGCCTTCAGGTCTACCGCAGCGCGCAGCGCGCGGGCGATAAGACGCTGGATTTCCATGGTACGACCGCCCTGCTTACCTTTGGCAGCTTCACGCGCGTTACGGGTATGCGTCGCGCGCGGCAGCATGCCGTACTCTGCGGTGATCCACCCCTGGCCCTGGCCTTTCAGAAAGCGCGGCACGCCTTCATCAATCGACGCGGTGCACAGCACTTTGGTGTCACCAAATTCGACCAGCACGGAGCCTTCTGCGTGTATGGTATAGTTACGGGTCAGGGTTACGGGACGCACCTGATTAGCGCTACGGCCTGCTGGACGCATGATGTTCTCTCCGGCTTGAAACGAATATGGCTGCGCATTATACGGATAATGCTTGCTTATTCCTATCCTGATAAGGCCCTGAAAGCTATAATCCCCCCCACTCTCCTTTAAAAACAGGAACGTCTATGATCCGCAGTATGACCGCCTATGCCCGTCGTGAAATTAAGGGCGAATGGGGCAGCGCCGCGTGGGAACTGCGCTCGGTAAACCAGCGCTACCTGGAAACCTATTTCCGTCTGCCGGAGCAGTTCCGTAGCCTGGAGCCCGTGGTGCGTGAGCGTATTCGTGCGCGTCTGACCCGCGGCAAAATCGAATGTACCCTGCGTTTTGAACAGGATCCAAGCGCTCAGGGTGAGCTTATCCTGAACGAAAATCTGGCAAAGCAGCTGGTCAACGCCGCTAACTGGGTAAAAATGCAGAGCGACGAAGGGGAAATTAACCCGGTTGATATCCTGCGCTGGCCCGGCGTCATGGCCGCTCAGGAGCAGGATCTCGACGCCATTGCCTCCGATATTCTCACCGCACTGAACGGCGCGCTGGACGACTTTATCGTCGCCCGCGAAACCGAAGGTCAGGCGCTGAAGACGCTTATCGAACAGCGCCTGCAGGGCGTCAGCATCGAAGTCGGTAAAGTTCGCAGCCATATGCCGGAAATCCTGCAGTGGCAGCGCGAGCGCCTGGTCTCCAAGCTGGAAGACGCGGAAGTCCAGCTGGAAAACAACCGTCTCGAACAAGAGCTGGTGCTGATGGCGCAGCGTATCGACGTTTCCGAAGAGCTGGATCGTCTGGAAGCGCATGTCAAAGAGACCTACAACATTCTGAAGAAAAAAGAGGCCGTTGGCCGCCGCCTGGACTTTATGATGCAGGAGTTCAACCGCGAGTCGAACACCCTGGCGTCAAAATCGATTAATGCGGAAGTCACCAACTCTGCCATCGAGCTGAAAGTGCTGATTGAGCAGATGCGCGAGCAGATTCAGAACATCGAGTAACCGCCGGCACCTCGATTAAAGGCTGGTTTTTCCAGCCTTTTTTATCCCTTCAGTTCAGAACCTGTACTTTCCGTCCAGTATCCGACAGGTGATAAAAGCACCCGCAGCGCACAGCAGCGTGGGGGCCAGATAGCTATGGTCCATATGGGTAAACTCCATCACCAGCGCAACCGCCGTCAGCGGCATCTGCATTGACGCCGCCAGAAAAGCCGCAGCCCCAACCAGCGCAAAGCTGCCGGTGTCGCCGCCGGGCACCAGCTGCTGCCAAAGCATACTCAGCAGCAGGCTCACCAGGCCTCCCACCGCCAGGCCAGGGGTCAACAGTCCTCCCTCCGCACCGCCGCGCAGCACCGCCAGAATAACGATCGCTTTCAGGGCCAGAAGCACCAGCGCGCTATGCAATCCCAGCCCGTCGCCGATCGCAAGCTGCATCGGGCCTTTGCCATTGCCGGGCAGCTGTGGAAAATAGAGGCTCAGCCCGGCAAGGAGGGTAAACGCCAGCAGGCAAAATAGCGGCATCTGCCAGTTTGTCCTGACCCGCGCACGCGCGGCGCTGGTTGCCTGACGAAACAGCCACGCCGCCGCGCCAAGCAGCGGGCTGACGATTATCGCCCACCACATAAACGCGTGCGGGAGCGCGCCGGAGATAAAATGGTACTGGGACTCATCCCCCAGCCCGAGCGCTGCCGTCCAGGCAGCAACGGCCGACGTCACCACGGCCGCCAGCGTTTTCTCCCAGCTAAACGACAGCAGCATCACTTCAAGGGTGAACAGGGCGCCAGCCAGCGGCACGTTATATACCGCCGCCAGCCCGGCACCGGCGCCGCAGGCAATCAGCGTGCGGGTCTCATCGTCGTGCAGGCCCATTCTGCGCGCCACGATACCGGCTCCCAGCGCCCCCATCTCTCGCGGAGCAACCTCCCGACCGAGCGGGGAGCCCAGCGCCACGGTGACTATCTGCAACAGGGCGTGCAGGGTTGTCGTACCCGCCGGCATCGGCACCGCGGGCGAGGCGACGGCGGCGGAAATCGACACCCGCTTCTGACCGTAGCGGCCCAGCAGCCACCAGCCAAACCCGGCAATCGCGCCGCCGGCGACAATGGCCGTAAAGCGTCGGGGCCAGGAGGCGTCCGTTACGCCCTGTAAAAACGACTCCGTGCCGATAAGACGATCGAGGCTGTATCCAAAAGCAAGGTGCTGAATAGCGTGCAAAATCATCGCCAGAACCATTCCCGACAGGCCGGCAAGGACCCCGGTCAGAACGACGGCCGCCAGGCGCAGCAGGTAGTTTTTCTCGCCGGTTACTCCGGTCATATTCTTAGGCCCTGAAAGAGGAAAATAAAATGATAAGCGTAGCGAGTTAAATATTACGTATTTGTCGCGTATATTCCTGACCAGCACCGGCCCGACCTTACTCATTACTTTTTCTAATCTAAAAGTTAAAATAAAAAACCTGATAACCCCGCAGATAAAGGCCATAGAGATAATCAGACATTATTTTTTAAAGGCGTAACCCGTTCACCTTAGAAAATCTCAGTCGTGATCCTGCGCACAAATCGCTAACCTGCCCGCTCTCATCGTGGGGGATCTATGCTGCTTCATATTCTGTATTTAATTGGTATTACCGCGGAAGCGATGACCGGCGCTCTGGCGGCCGGACGCCGTCGTATGGATACCTTTGGCGTTATCATTATTGCGACCGCCACCGCGCTGGGCGGCGGGTCGGTGCGGGATATTCTGCTCGGCCACTATCCTCTGGGCTGGGTCAAGAACCCGGAATACGTCATCATTGTTGCCGTCGCCGCGGTGCTCACCACGATTGTCGCGCCGGTTATGCCCCACCTGCGTCGGCTGTTTTTAGTCCTCGACGCCCTCGGCCTGGTGGTGTTTTCAATCATCGGCGCGCAGATTGCCCTCGATATGGGAGAAGGCCCGGTTATCGCCTCTATCGCGGCGGTCATCACCGGCGTATTCGGCGGCGTGCTGCGCGATATGTTCTGTAAGCGCATCCCGCTGGTGTTTCAAAAAGAGCTGTACGCCGGGATCTCTTTTGCCGCCGCCATTCTGTATATCGCCCTGCAGCACTATGTCAGCAGCCACGACGTGGTGGTCATCGCCACCCTGCTGTTTGGCTTCACCGCCCGCATGCTGGCCCTGCGCTGGAAGCTGGGTCTGCCGGTCTTCCACTACAACCATAACGCGCACTGATCGGGCTAAAACCCGGAGATACCCTGCCCGCTGAGCCACTGCGCCAGCGCGGCAACGTCCGGATGCCGCAGAAAGGCCACCAGCTGACGCGCTTTTTCATCCCCCACTCCCGGCAGGCGCCGCCACTGCTCTTCGCTGCGCGCCAGCAGCTGCGACCAGCCCTCTCCGGTCAGGCCCGCCATCGCCGCCTGCGGCACCGGCACTCCCAGAGCCTGCACCCAGCGCAGAAAGGGCTGCTGGCGGGCAAGGTTAAACTGGTGCCAGAGCCGCTGACCGCGTCGCGCAGAGATCCCCGGGACTGACTGCAGCTGCTGAGGGGTAAACGCCAGCCACGAAAAAAGGTGCTCCATACGCAGAGTGTGATGGACGGCGCGCCACGCGGACTCACCGACGCTGCCGAGGTCCAGTACGGGCTTTGACGACAGCCAGACCAGCCTTGCAAGAAACTGTCCGCCGCACTCGGGGGAGAAAAAATAGCAGGTCAGGGCGTTAAAATGCGCCGGAGGCGGTTGAGGCTTGCTGCGCTGGACCGTTCGCCACACTACGCTATCTATCCTCGGGATCCCCTGTCCCGCCAGGCTGATTTGCAGCTGATCGCCAATCGCAATATCCAGGCTTTGCCAGCGGGCCACCGACCCTACGCTCACGCGCTTAACCTGCTTATCGTCCAGCTGCTGCGGTTCGAGCCCTGCCACCACGGCAATTTTCCCGCTACGCCCGACGTAAAAGCGAAGGTCGCGCACCTCCATGATGCGGATGGCCGGGGGATACTTCCACGCCGCGACCCAATCCCCCAGCCCCGGTGACCAGAAGCGCCCGGCAGGCGCCTTCCCAAGGCGTACGACAACGCCATCGGTAGCAAAAGGTAGCGTTGACGTTAACCAACGTTCACGCCAGCGCGCAACCTGCCCCACGTCCGCCACCGGTTGAGAAAAGCCGCGGCTTTCGCTAAACCCGGCCTGCTGCAGCAGAGCCTGCCGTTGATGCATCCCCTCGGGCCCATCCGGCCATGCCCAGATAAAGACGCCCAGTTCCGCTAACGATGTCGACATATCCCGCCGCATCATGGCGCCAGCGACCGTCGCCCGGGCATTCACTCCCCCCATCCGCTTCTGGATATGTCCGGCGCGGCGCAGAAAAAGCTCCCCCTGCAGCACGCTGTTTGCCAGCGCGCCCTTCGTCACCCTCGGCACGCCGGGAATCTGCCGCACTTTTGCCGTCCAGTCTTCACCGGCTCGCCCATCTCCCCGGCTGATGGCCTGCACCAGCCGTCCGCGGCGGTAAACCAGCGTCACAGCAACGCCATCCACCTTTGGCTGCACCCACAGATCGGTTTTGCCCCGCATCCAGCGCGCCACGTCGGCTTTTTCCGCCAGCTTACGCACGCCGGTGTGGGCAACCGGATGCCGCATCTCGCCCCGGGGCGGCGGTAAATCATCGATTATTGGCGTTTTGATGGCAAAACAGCGCCGCCACTCGACTAACCGGGCGAAAAGCCGATCGTAGACGTCATCAGCGACTTCGCTGCTGCCGCGCAGCCAGTAGTCGTTTTTCCACCCGGCAACCTGCTGATTGAGGCGGCTGACCTCCTGTTCGGCCTGCGCCTGCGTCCACGCGGGGCAGGCCGACTGGCCGTATCCCGCCGTTATCCCTATGCCTATCGCCCAAAGCCATTTTCGCACTGTGCTGCCCTCCTTTTTGCCCACCGGCATTCTGCCGCCGCCGGGGCATTACCGGCGATAAGGGCTTTTCCGTGCCGCGATCCAGCTTCCAGGGTTTGTAGTTGATTGCGGCAACGCACAGAGAAATCAGGGAAACGGCAGGCAAAATGAAAGAAACAGAGGGAAAAAGTGTGACAGGGACTACGTCACAGCGCGGCGGCGTGTATAATAGGCTCGTATGTAGTTTCTCTTTCGACCATCACATACAAAAGACTCTCATGGCTCAAGGCACGCTTTATATTGTTTCCGCCCCAAGTGGCGCGGGTAAATCCAGCCTGATTCAGGCTTTATTAAAAACCCAACCGCTGTACGACTCTCAGGTCTCTGTTTCGCATACCACGCGCGCGCCGCGTCCTGGCGAAGTGCACGGTGAACACTATTTCTTTGTTAATCACGACGATTTCAGAACGATGATTGGTAAAGACGCATTTCTTGAGCATGCGGAAGTCTTTGGCAACTATTACGGCACCTCGCGCGAAGCGATCGAGCAGGTACTGGCAACCGGCGTTGATGTCTTCCTCGATATCGACTGGCAGGGCGCTCAGCAAATCCGTCATAAAATGCCGGGGGCGCGCAGCATTTTTGTTCTGCCGCCGTCCAAAGATGAGCTTGACCGTCGCCTGCGTGGCCGCGGCCAGGACAGCGAAGAGGTGATCGCGAAACGTATGGCGCAGGCTGTTGCAGAAATGAGCCATTACGCGGAATATGATTACCTTATTGTGAATGATGATTTTGATACCGCCCTTGGCGATCTGAAAAACATCATCCGCGCCGAACGTCTGCGCATGAGCCGCCAAAAGCAGCGACATGGCGCTTTAATCACCAAACTGTTGGCAGACTGAACCCACATTCAGTATCATGCCCAGTCATTTCTTCATCTGTGGAGCATTTTAAGTATGGCACGCGTAACTGTTCAGGACGCTGTAGAGAAAATTGGTAACCGTTTTGACCTGGTACTGGTCGCCGCGCGTCGCGCTCGTCAGATGCAGGTTGGCGGAAAAGATCCGCTGGTAGCGGAAGAAAACGATAAAACTACCGTTATCGCACTGCGCGAAATCGAAGAAGGTCTGATCAACAACCAGATCCTCGACGTGCGCGATCGTCAAGAACAGCAAGAGCAGGAAGCCGCTGAATTACAAGCAGTTACCGCTATTGCTGAAGGTCGTCGTTAATAACGCAGCGGGTCGCCCTTGTATCTGTTTGAAAGCCTGAATCAGCTGATTCAAAACTACCTGCCGGAAGAGCAAATCAAGCGTCTTCGGCAGGCGTATCTCGTTGCACGTGACGCTCACGAGGGTCAGACACGTTCAAGCGGTGAACCCTATATCACGCACCCGGTAGCGGTAGCCTGTATTCTGGCCGAGATGAAACTCGACCACGAAACGCTGATGGCCGCCCTGCTGCATGACGTGATTGAAGATACCCCCGCCACCTACCAGGACATGGAGCAGCTCTTTGGTAAAAGCGTTGCCGAGCTGGTAGAGGGGGTATCAAAACTTGATAAGCTCAAGTTCCGCGATAAGAAAGAGGCGCAGGCCGAAAACTTTCGCAAGATGATTATGGCGATGGTGCAGGATATCCGCGTCATCCTCATCAAGCTTGCCGACCGCACCCACAACATGCGCACCCTGGGCTCACTACGCCCGGATAAACGCCGCCGCATCGCCCGCGAAACGCTGGAAATCTACAGCCCGCTGGCCCACCGTTTAGGTATCCATCACATTAAAACCGAGCTCGAAGAGCTGGGCTTTGAAGCGCTGTATCCCAATCGGTATCGCGTCATTAAAGAAGTCGTTAAAGCGGCGCGCGGCAATCGTAAAGAGATGATCCAAAAGATCCTCTCCGAAATCGAAGGACGTTTACAGGAAGCGGGGATCCCCTGTCGCGTCAGCGGTCGCGAGAAGCATTTGTACTCCATCTACTGCAAAATGGTGCTCAAAGAGCAGCGTTTTCACTCGATCATGGATATCTACGCCTTCCGCGTGATTGTCCACGATGCCGACACCTGCTACCGCGTGCTTGGCCAGATGCACAGCCTCTACAAGCCGCGTCCAGGGCGGATGAAAGATTACATCGCCATTCCGAAAGCGAACGGCTATCAATCTTTGCACACCTCGATGATCGGCCCGCACGGCGTCCCGGTTGAGGTACAGATCCGTACCGAAGACATGGACCAGATGGCGGAGATGGGGGTTGCGGCGCACTGGGCCTATAAAGAGCACGGCGGCGAGAGCAGCACTACCGCGCAGATCCGCGCCCAGCGCTGGATGCAGAGCCTGCTGGAACTGCAGCAGAGCGCAGGCAGCTCGTTTGAATTTATCGAGAGCGTCAAATCCGATCTGTTCCCGGATGAGATTTACGTTTTCACCCCGGAAGGGCGCATTGTCGAACTTCCCGCCGGTGCGACGCCGGTGGACTTTGCCTACGCGGTGCATACCGATATCGGCCACGCCTGCGTTGGCGCGCGCGTTGACCGCCAGCCCTATCCGCTGTCGCAGCCGCTCTCCAGCGGCCAGACGGTAGAAATCATTACCGCACCGGGCGCGCGTCCGAACGCCGCCTGGCTGAACTTTGTCGTCAGCTCGAAAGCGCGCGCGAAGATCCGCCAGCTGTTGAAAAACCTCAAGCGCGATGACTCCGTCAGCCTCGGCCGCCGGCTGCTCAACCACGCCCTCGGCGGCAGCCGCAAGCTGGCAGAAATCCCGCCAGAGAACGTTCAGCGCGAGCTTGAGCGCATGAAGCTGGCGACGCTGGACGATCTGCTGGCAGAAATCGGCCTCGGCAACGCGATGAGCGTGGTGGTTGCCAGAAACCTGCAGCAGGGAGAGACCGTCTCCGCGCCGGCGCAAAGCTCATCGTCGTCAGGCCACGGACATCTGCCGATTAAAGGCGCCGACGGCGTGCTGATTACCTTCGCCAAGTGCTGTCGCCCGATTCCCGGTGACCCGATTATCGCGCACGTCAGCCCCGGCAAAGGCCTGGTCATTCACCACGAGTCCTGTCGTAACATTCGCGGCTACCAGAAAGAGCCCGAGAAGTTTATGGCCGTCGAGTGGGATAAAGAGACCGCCCAGGAATTTATCACCGAAATTAAGGTGGATATGTTTAACCACCAGGGCGCGCTGGCGAACCTCACGGCCGCGATCAATACCGCCGCTTCCAATATTCAAAGCCTGAATACGGAAGAAAAGGATGGCCGCGTGTACAGCGCCTTTATTCGCCTTACCGCGCGGGATCGCGTGCATCTGGCGAATATCATGCGCAAAATTCGCGTGATGCCGGACGTGATAAAAGTCACCCGTAACCGAAACTAGCCTTATACACAAAATCATTCGGGCCAGGTCGCAAAACGCGCCAGCGTTTTGCACAGCGCTTGCGCTGGTCCCGAAAGGCGAGGCTGTAAGCCGGGGAGCCAGCGGCTCACGCCGAGGCAATTTGAAGGATGAAGTGTAATGAATTCACAGCGTTATGCGCGTATTTGTGAGATGCTCGCCAGGCGTCAGCCTGACCTGACGGTCTGCATGGAGCAGGTCCACAAACCTCATAACGTCTCTGCGGTTGTTCGTACCGCAGACGCCGTTGGCGTGCACGAAGTGCACGCTATCTGGCCCAGCAGCCGCATGCACACCATGGTCGCCGCCGCCGCGGGCAGCAACAGCTGGGTACAGGTCAAAACGCACCCTACCATTGGCGACGCCGTCGGTTACCTAAAGGGCCAGGGCATGCAAATCCTTGCCACCCATCTTTCTGACAAAGCCGTCGACTTTCGTGAAATCGACTACACCCGGCCCACCTGTATCCTGATGGGCCAGGAAAAAACCGGCATCACCGCGGAAGCCCTGGCGCTGGCGGACCAGGAGATCGTGATTCCGATGACGGGCATGGTGCAGTCGCTCAACGTCTCCGTCGCCTCCGCCCTGATTCTCTATGAAGCGCAGCGCCAGCGGCAGAACGCAGGCATGTATAAACGCGAAAACAGCATGCTGTCGGAAGACGAGCAGCAGCGCCTGCTGTTTGAAGGCGGCTATCCGGTGCTGGCAAGAGTGGCAAAACAGAAAGGCCTTCCCTATCCCCACGTCAACGGCCAGGGCGAAGTCGAAGCCGACGCCGCGTGGTGGGCCACAATGCAGGCAGCGAGGTAAACCGATGCAAAGCCGTCTGCTGGATACTGTCCCGCTCAACACGTTAACCGGCGTTGGCGCAGCGCAGAGCAGCAAGCTGGCGAAAATCGGCCTGCACACCGTGCAGGATCTGCTGCTGCATCTGCCGCTACGCTACGAAGACCGCACCCAGCTCTATCAAATCGGTGACCTGCTGCCGGGGGTCTACGCTACCGTTGAAGGCGAAGTGCTCAACAGCAACATCACCTTCGGCGGCCGCCGGATGATGACCTGCCAGATAAGCGATGGCTCCGGAATTCTCACCATGCGCTTCTTTAACTTCAACGCCGCGATGAAAAACAGCCTTGCCGCCGGCCGCCGGGTGCTGGCCTACGGCGAAGCGAAGCGCGGCAAATACGGCGCGGAGATGATCCACCCGGAATACCGCGTGCAGGGCGATATGAGCACCCCCGACCTGCAGGAGACCCTGACTCCGGTCTACCCCACCACCGAAGGTATCAAACAGGCCACGCTGCGTAAGCTGACCGATCAGGCGCTGGAACTCCTTGAGACCTGCGCTATCGCCGAGCTGCTGCCGCCCGAGCTGGCGCAGGGAATGATGAGTCTCCCGGAGGCGCTGCGCACCCTGCACCGCCCGCCGCCGTCGCTCCAGCTCAGCGAGCTGGAAACCGGTAAGCACCCGGCCCAGCAGCGCTTAATTCTGGAAGAGCTACTGGCGCATAACCTGAGCATGCTGGCGGTTCGCGCCGGCGCCCAGCGCTTTCACGCCCTGCCGCTCAGCGCCAACGATGGCCTAAAAAACAAGCTGTTGGCTTCCCTGCCCTTTAAACCAACCGGCGCCCAGGAGCGGGTGACCGCCGAGATCGAGCGGGATATGGCGCTCGACGTGCCGATGATGCGCCTGGTACAGGGCGACGTCGGCTCCGGCAAAACGCTGGTTGCCGCCCTCGCGGCGCTGCGGGCCATCGCCCACGGCAGGCAGGTGGCGCTGATGGCGCCGACGGAGCTGCTGGCGGAGCAGCACGCTGCCAACTTCCGCAGCTGGTTTGCGCCGCTGGGCGTTGAGGTTGGCTGGCTGGCCGGCAAACAAAAAGGCAAGGCGCGTCAGGCGCAGCAGGATGCCATCGCCAGCGGGCAGGTGCAGATGATTGTCGGCACCCACGCCATTTTTCAGGAGCAGGTCCAGTTTAGCGGCCTGGCGCTGGTGATTATCGATGAACAGCACCGCTTCGGGGTGCATCAGCGCCTCGCGCTGTGGGAAAAGGGCCAGCAGCAGGGCTTCCATCCGCATCAGCTGATCATGACCGCCACTCCCATTCCGCGCACCCTGGCGATGACCGCCTACGCCGACCTCGACACCTCGACGATCGACGAGCTGCCGCCGGGCCGTACGCCGGTCACCACGGTGGCCATCCCGGATACCCGCCGCAGCGATATTATCGACCGCGTGCGCAATGCCTGTACCCAGGAAGGGCGTCAGGCCTACTGGGTCTGTACGCTGATTGAAGAGTCGGACCTGCTGGAAGCCCAGGCGGCGGAAGCCACCTGGGAAGAGCTGAAGCTGGCGCTGCCGGAGCTCAATATCGGCCTGGTGCACGGCCGGATGAAGCCGGCAGACAAGCAGGCGGTCATGCAGGCCTTTAAGCTGGGCGAGCTGCATCTGCTTATCGCCACCACGGTTATCGAGGTCGGGGTGGACGTGCCTAACGCCAGCCTGATGATTATCGAAAACCCGGAACGCCTGGGGCTGGCGCAGCTGCACCAGCTCAGAGGCCGCGTCGGGCGTGGCGCGGTAGCCTCCCACTGCGTGCTGCTCTATAAGTCGCCGCTGTCGAAAACCGCCCAGCTGCGCCTGCAGGTCCTGCGCGATAGCAACGACGGTTTCGTCATCGCGCAAAAGGACCTCGAGATCCGCGGCCCGGGCGAGCTGCTCGGCACCCGACAGACCGGCACCGCCGAATTTAAAGTCGCAGATTTACTCCGCGATAAGGCAATGCTCCCCGACGTTCAGCGCATTGCCCGCCATATTCATCAACGCTACCCGCAGCAGGCCCAGGCGCTTATCGAGCGCTGGATGCCGGAAACCGAACGCTATTCCAACGCCTGACGCCTCTGCTCCCGCAGGAGCAGACGGCGCCGCGCGCAATTTTCCTTCAGAACGAGTGAATTATGAAACGAGAACTAGCCATCGAATTTTCGCGTGTTACCGAAGCCGCCGCGCTGGCGGGCTATAAGTGGCTGGGCCGCGGTGATAAAAACACCGCCGACGGCGCCGCGGTTAACGCCATGCGTATTATGCTCAACCTGATTAATATCGACGGCACTATCGTCATCGGCGAAGGTGAAATCGATGAAGCGCCGATGCTCTACATCGGCGAGAAGGTTGGCACCGGCAGCGGCGACGCGGTGGATATCGCCGTCGACCCGATCGAGGGCACGCGGATGACGGCGATGGGCCAGGCGAACGCGCTGGCCGTCATGGCAGTTGGCGACAAGGGCTGCTTCCTGAACGCGCCGGACATGTACATGGAAAAGCTGATTGTCGGCCCGGGGGCAAAAGGGGCGATTGACCTGAATCTGCCGCTGGCCGAAAACCTGCATAACGTGGCAAGCGCGCTGAATAAGCCGCTCAGCGAGCTGACGGTAACCGTGCTCGCCAAGCCGCGCCATGACGCGGTGATTGCCGAGCTGCAGCAGCTGGGCGTGCGCGTCTTCGCCATTCCCGACGGCGACGTGGCGGCCTCTATTCTGACCTGCATGCCGGATAGCGAAGTTGACGTGCTGTACGGTATCGGCGGCGCCCCGGAAGGCGTGGTTTCCGCCGCGGTTATCCGGGCGCTGGACGGCGATATGCAGGGCCGCCTGCTGGCCCGCCACCACGTCAAGGGCGACAGCGAAGAGAACCGCCGTATCGGCGAGAACGAGCTGGCGCGCTGTAAAGAGATGGGCATTGAAGCCGGTATCGTACTGCGCCTCGACGAGATGGCGCGCAGCGATAACGTGGTCTTTTCCGCCACCGGGATCACCAAAGGCGACCTGCTGGACGGCATCACCCGCAAGGGCAATATGGCCACCACCGAGACGCTGCTGATCCGCGGCAAATCACGCACCATTCGCCGCATCCAGTCCATTCACTATCTCGATCGCAAAGATCCGGATATCCAGCTGCACATCCTGTAAGCCATTCAGCCTGCGGTCGCGAGCGGCAGGCTGAAGCTGACGCTATTATTTGATCAATAGAGCTTTCCGGCCCCGTTGGGCTGGAAATCTTTGTCGTCTGCAACGAAGATAAGGCAACGCTTCGCAACGGGAGAAGATCATGGCGGACTGGGTTAGCGGCAAAGTAACAAAAGTGGAATTCTGGACCGACGCGCTGTTTAGTTTGCACGTACGGGCCCCTGTTCATCCGTTTACCGCCGGGCAGTTTGCCAAACTGGGCCTCGACGTTGACGGCGAGCGCGTCCAGCGCGCCTACTCCTACGTTAACGCCCCGAGCAATCCCGATCTTGAATTCTACCTGGTGACGGTTCCGGAGGGTAAACTCAGCCCGCGGCTGGCCGCGCTGAAGCCGGGCGATGACGTGCAGATCGTCAGCGAAGCCGCCGGCTTCTTCGTGCTGGAAGAGGTCCCGGATTGCGACACCCTGTGGATGCTGGCCACCGGCACCGCCATTGGCCCCTACCTGTCGATTCTCGAAGAAGGTAAGGACCTGGAGCGCTTTAAAAACCTGGTGCTGGTCCACGCCGCGCGCTATGCCGCCGATCTTAGCTATCTGCTGCAAATGCAGGCGCTGGAGGAGCGGTATAAGGGCAAGCTGCGCATCCAGTCGGTGGTCAGTCGGGAAACCGTACCGGGCATGCTAACGGGGCGTATTCCGTTCCTGATCGAAACCGGCGCTCTGGAAGAGGCGGTTGGCCTGGCGATGAACGCAGATAATAGCCACGTGATGCTCTGCGGCAACCCGCAGATGGTGCGGGATACCCAGCAGCTGCTGAAGGAGACCCGGCAGATGAGCAAGCATCTGCGCCGCCGGCCGGGCCATATGACAGCCGAACACTACTGGTGATCAGGACTCCGCCTTCCAGCGAACGTCCTGCGTCTCTTTACCAAATTTATTTTCGCCCTGGGTGCCGACGAACGCGCCCAGGTCGATCAGCATCATCACCATAATCAGCGTCGGCACAAACCGCCCGACAACCCACTGCCAGGCCCCCGGCAGCACCGCCCAGTTCCCGGCCAGCAGCATCCACGCCAGAACCATCAGCAGCGCCCAGAGACCCGACCTGCCGCGATCGTGCAGCCGTTTGATGGTGACCGCCGCCGTTGGCCAGAGCAGGCACACCAGCATAAAGGCCGCAGTCTGTAGATTCAGCAAATTTGACCCGGCGAGGGTGAACAGCGCGCTCATGGTCAATACCCAGATAACGATCCAAATCCAGAAATCCCGGCGTCCAATACGCCCTTTAATTGAGAACATCCACTGCTGTAGGGTCATGTTTTATTCCTTACCATCATCATTGGCGTAGTTTACCCTGAAGCGGTGACTTTTTGACAAGCGCGACGGTTCCCGTTTTAATCGTCAGCAGGAAAAAAAAGGAAGGACGGGTATGAAGAAGTGGGCAACCTTATGTTTGATTGGGCTGACAGCGTTATCTGTCGGCCATAAGGCGCTGTCCGCCGAGCCAGAATCCGCCTCCGCAGCGCCCTATTTGCTCTCCGGCGCGCCGGTCTTTGATATCTCCATCAGCGAGTTTCGCGAGAAATTCAACGCCGATAACCCCAAACTGCAGCTCAACGAATTTCACGCAATTAGCTCCAGCCGCGACCGGGCTAACCTGACCCGGGCGGCAAGCAAGATTAACGAAAACCTGTACGCCTCCACCGCCCTGGAGCGCGGCACACTCAAAATCAAATCGATGCAGATTACCTGGCTCCCCGTTCAGGGGCCGGAGCAGAAGGCGGCAAAGGCGAAAGCGCAGGAGTATATGAGCGCCGTTCTGCGCGCCTTCGTCCCGACATTAAGCCCGGCGCAAAGCGGGCAAAAGCTGCAAAAACTGCTCACCGCGGGCAAAGGGAAACGCTACTTCGCCGAAACCGAAGGCGCCATCCGCTATGTGGTAGCAGACAACGGCGAAAAGGGGCTTACCTTCGCTGTTGAACCGATTAAGCTAGCGCTATCTGAAACGCTGGAGAGCAATAATAAATGACAAAAAGCAAAGCCTTTCCAACGACGAAACTCTATACTGTTTGACAGACCATGCTGCCCCCAGGGGCGGCTATATTCCTTAATTCGCTTATAGCGTGGAGAATTAAAATGCGACATCCTTTAGTGATGGGTAACTGGAAACTGAACGGCAGCCGCCACATGGTAAACGAGCTGGTGGCTAACCTGCGTACCGAGCTGGCCGGCGTGACCGGCTGTGCTGTTGCTATCGCTCCGCCGGAAATGTATATCGATCTGGCTAAGCATGCGGCAGAAGGCAGCCATATTCACCTGGGCGCGCAGAACGTTGACCTGAACCAGTCCGGCGCATTCACCGGTGAAACCTCTGCCCAGATGCTGAAAGATGTCGGCGCTGAATACATCATCATCGGCCACTCTGAGCGTCGTACTTACCACAAAGAGTCTGACGAATTTATCGCGAAGAAATTCGCCGTCCTGAAAGAGCAGGGTCTGATCCCGGTTCTGTGCATCGGTGAAACTGAAGCTGAAAACGAAGCGGGCAAAACGGAAGAAGTTTGCGCACGTCAGATTGACGCCGTGCTGAAAACTCAGGGCGCAGCGGCATTCGAAGGCGTGGTTATCGCTTATGAGCCAGTATGGGCTATCGGTACCGGCAAATCCGCTACCCCGGCTCAGGCTCAGGCCGTACACAAATTTATCCGCGACCACATTGCTAAAGCGGACGCCAAAGTGGCCGAGCAGGTCATCATTCAGTACGGCGGTTCCGTTAACGCATCTAACGCCGCAGAGCTGTTCACCCAGCCGGACATCGACGGCGCGCTGGTTGGCGGCGCATCGCTGAAAGCAGACGCTTTCGCGGTCATCGTTAAAGCAGCAGAAGCAGCGAAAAAAGCGTAATTCAATACGCCGGTCACCCGGCGAGATGAACCCGCAACCCGGCTTAGCGTAGCGCTAGCCGGGTTTTTTTATAGTTGCCCCAGCAGCTGATACCACCCGTAGTTCAACGGCAGCAGCAGCAGATAGCTGACCGCCGCCAGCGCAATACACAGCAGCATCCCCGACCGCGCCGGAACTTTGCCCAGCGCCATCGCCACCACGATAGGCGATGCCTGATACGGCAGCAGCGGCGTCGAATAGCCCAGGACCTGAATCATAATGACGCTCAGCAGCGGAAAGCCGGTGGCGTCGGCAAAGCTCTGCGCAAAGGTGGTGTACAGCGCGGGTACGCCGTTGGCGGTCATAATAAAGTTCAGGGCGCTGGTGATGCCGGTGAGGGCAAGGAAGCTGGTAAAAGGACTCTCTTTATCGAGCGGCATAACGTGCAGCAAAGCGTTGCCGACCACGCCGCCAATCCCGGTCTGCGTGACGGTAATCGCCAGCCCGAGGATCCCGGCGACGTAAATACAGGTGCGAATATTCACCCCCGTGGAGAACTCTTCCCCGCTGATAAACCCCACCCGCGGCAGCAGCGTAATCACCGCCGCCGCCAGCCCCGTCCAGGCGGGACCAATCCCGTGCCAGCTCTCGCTTACCCAGAGGCTCAATACCACCGCCAGCAGCCAGGAGAGGCGCTTCTCATCCCGGCTCATCGGCGGCAGCGGCGTCCGCTCCCGCGGCGGATGCGGCCTGCCGGGGAATAGCCAGCAAATCAGCGCAACCAGCGCCGCGCCCTTCAGCCAGCCCAGCACCGGCGTGTGCAGCAGCAAATACGGCAGATAGTTGAGGTGAATACCGTACGACCCCTCCGCCGCGCCGCTCATCACTAAATTTGGCACGTTGGCGGGCAGGATCGTCGCCGACAGCTGGAAGGTGCCGAAGCCGACCGCCAGCGCCAGTCCGTACCAGGCGCGGGTGCCGTCCTCAATCCCGGCACGCTTCGCCATCGCCGTGACGATCGGCATCAGCAGCGCGATGCGCCCCATATTAGAGGGCATCACGAAGGCCAGGGCATAGCTGAACAGCACCACGCTGCCCACCATCAGCGGCCAGGAGTCCGTCAGCCTGGCCGACAGCGCCTGCGCCGCCCTGTCCGCCAGGCCGGTTTTACGAATCGCGATCCCGAGGACAAAGCCGCTGAACACCAGCCAGAACGCCGATGACGCGAAGCCGCCAAAGATAACCTCCGGCGGCGCTATTTTTGCCATCATCGCCGCGGCGAAAAACAGCAGCGCGGTAATAAATTCCGGCAGCAGGGAGGTCGCCCACAGCAGGATGGTAATGCCGACAATCAGGGAGGGAAGGAACAGAGGGTGAGAAAGCCAGAGCGACATACCTGTCTCCTGTCGTTTTTTTCAGCAAGAATACGACGCCGGGCCAGGCAGGTAAATGCCAGATATGGTGGGGTTATCGGCCGGCCGCCGGCGCTGGGGTTTATCGCGCTGCGCCGGGCGCGCGGCTAGTGGTAGTGAATTTCGCCGAAATATTCCGACAGCACGTAATAGCGGCAGTATTCGAAGGGGATATCCCGCCCGGCCTGAAACGTCTGACGTGCCACGGAAAGCAGCGGCTTGTTGGCGGCAACCTGCAGCTTCTCGCACAGCTCAGCAGAGGGCAAAATGGCGTCCACTTTTTCAATCGCCGAGTCGCTGGTGACGTTGAGCAGCGAATAGAGCGAGGTGTGCTCCAACGCCTCAGCCGTGAGCTCAAGACCGGGAAAGAAGCTCAGATCGAGATAAATCTTCTCATGGTTAAACGGGCGATTATTGAGGTAGCGAATGCGTGAGATAAAAAGATAATGCTGATGCGCGGGCAGGCTCAGGCCATCGGCCTGGGCGTCACGCGCACGACGCGGCGCGATGTCGAGGATGCGGTTTTCAACGGCGACGCTGGCATCCTGTAAATCGCGGGTAATTCCGCGAAAGGTATGGCCGTAGTTGACCCCTTCCGGCACGGCGCAAACCACCGAACCGCTCCCGCGCTGCGAGGAGATAATCCCCGCGTTGATAAGCTCGCTCCAGGCCTGCTTCACCACGATCAGCGAGACGTGATACTCCCGGGCCAGCTCCTTTTGCGTCGGCAGCTGGCTGCCTAAAGGCAAAGAGCCGTTCTGGATCCGCTGACAGATGATAAAAAATAGTTGCTTATAAAGCGGGGTAAAGCTCGTTTTATCAACCTGCAAACTACGCACCTCACGTCTTCGCCAGCAGGGGACGCGTTACCGTCCCCGGCAGGGTGAATTCGCTACCCTGCGATCTGTCTGGCCAGTTCTGCCAAATCGAAATGATTCATACGATCCACGGTCGTTAAATAATCGGCGGGAAGAGCGTCCACGCCATGGAATGCGCCGGAGATCGCCCCAACCATGGTGGCGACGGTATCAGTATCATTGCCGATATTAACGCCGGAGATAATAGCATCTACGGCAGAATTCGGACAACACGCGAACAGGCCGAAAGCCGCCGGTACGGCTTCGCTGACGTGCAGCCCGCTGCCGATGATGTCGGCAAGCTCCACCACCGCCGTTTCCCAATGGCGATGCCGCTTACCGATCGCCACGGCCAGCTCAATGCGCCGGGCAACGGACGGCCCGGCAACCATCATCGCGCCCCGCTCTTCGGCCAGCAGATAGCCCCGCTGCGCGCCGTAAACCCCTGCCGCGATAATGCTGTCGGCATCGGTCTGCGCCCTTAGCGCCTCGCTGGTGGCCGCGGCCATTGCCGCCGCGCCGGACATCGCCAGCACGTTGTTATGCGTAAAGCGACAAATCTGCAGCGCGCAGTCAATCGCCGCGTCAAGATTGCCGGGATGCAGCACCGCCGCAGGCCAAATCTTCATTGCCGCACCGTTCGTCGCCTCGGCGTTGCCCTTATTAATAATCTGTACGGACTGCTTTTCGCCCTCCAGCTCGCCCTGCAACGAGGCGCGGTTATCGTTAAATATCGCCTTCATCGCCGCCCGGGTGGTGGGGCCGGTAAAGTTGGCGTAGTAAGGGTAAGCCAGCCACTGCTGGAACGCCTCGCGCATCGCCTCGTCGCTGACCTCCCGCCGATGGCGCAGCAGCGCGTCCATGATGTACTTCGCCTGGATAAAATCATCGGTACACATCCCGGCCTCGTTGCAGCGGCCAAAGGTGTCGGCGGGCGGCTTTTGAAAGGTGGTGACCCAGCCGCCAAAATAGTCCTTTATTTGCTGCTGAGTGCGCACTTCCGTCGCCGCGCCCATTGCGTCCGCCGCGGCGGCGCCCACCAGGCATCCCAGTATTTTGTTTTGCTCAACGTGCATGATGACTCCTTATTTCACGGTCATGGCTTGTTCCAGCGCGTGGCTGGAGAGAAAAGTGTTTAGCTGGTCGGGGAACGGCAGCGCGGTCATCGCCCCTTTGGCCGTTACCGCCATCGCGCCGCAGGCGTTAGCCTGCCGAATAGCGGTGGCCAGCAGCGCGGCGTCCCAGCGATCGGCCTGCGAGAGGGTGTAGAGCAGGCCGCCGACAAAAGCGTCGCCGGCGCCGGTGGTATCGACAACCTCGACGCGGGGAGCGGGAAACCACTGCTCGCCCTCGGGGCTCACCAGCAGCGCGCCCTCGGCGCCTAATGAGATAACGGTGGTTTCGCAGCCCAGATCGCGCAGGTAGTAGCGGGCATCCTGCCAGCGGGCGGCGCCGCTCAGCTGGCAGAGCTCGTCGGCGGAGACCTTGCAGATTGAGGCGAGCGCGGCGGAGCGGGCTACCAGCGCGGGAATTTCGCCGGTATCGCGCCACATCTTGCTGCGTAAATTGACGTCGAACAGCACGTAGCCGCCGGCCTCACGCGCTCTTTTCGCCCCTTCCAGGCACGCCTCCCGCGTCGGCTGGTCCGTTAGCCCTATCGAGCTGAAGTAAAACCACTCGTGCGGGCGGAACGCCGGCAGATCCGCCGGCGACACGAAAGTATCGGCCCCCGGGTGCACCAGATAGGTGAAGCTGCGCTCCCCGTCGGATGCCAGATTGACAATCAGTACCGCGCTGGTGAGCGCCGCATCGTGCCTCAGGAAGGAGACATCCACGGCGTTATCCTGAAAAACCTGACGCAGGAAATGCCCCGCCTCATCGTCCCCGAGGCAGCCGATAAAGCCGCACCGCCCTCCCAGCCTGGCGACGCAGACGCTAACGTTCGCCGAGGCGCCGCCGGGGCACTTCAGGTAGCGATCCTGCTTTTCGGCAACCAGATCGACGGAAGCATCGCCGATAACCCAGACCTTATTCATGGCGTTCATCTGCGCCTCCTTATGCCTGCCGCTGCGCCAGCTGGCGCTGAATGTCGCGGTAGTAGTGGTTATTGATCAGATATTTTTTCATCAGCAGGCCCACCGCCAGATGGAACAGCGCCGGGATTAGCGTCATCATCAGCGCAATGCCGGTAAGCGAACGGGCGCTCTGCTCAACGTCGGCCTGATAGCCAAAATGGCTCAGCAGGAAGCCCAGCACGCCGCCCGCCACCCCCATGCCAAACTTCTGGAAGAAGAGAATGCCGCCAAACGCGAGGCCGGAGACGCGCAGTCCGGTTTTCTTTTCCCCGTAATCCACCGCTTCGGCGATAGATGACCAGAACACCGGCATTTGCATGTCGCAGAAGAAGTTGATGAGGAAATAGAAGGCAAATGCCAGCACGAGGTTTTCGCGGCCGACGCAGAAATACATCAGCGCGCTGAGGACGAAGGTGACAAGCTGGGTATAGCGGAACATCTTGATTTTGTCCCAGAAGCGGGTGACCCAGGTGGTGGCGATCATTGCCAGAATCGAGGCGACCACGCCGGTGGTCAGGAAGGGCGAAATCAGGCTATCGCCGCCGTTCAGGAAGTATTTCGCGTAGTAGGCCGCGACGGAGCCGCGGATCACGTAGCCGCACATCAGGAGTAAAATCACCGCGCCGAGGATAATCCACTGATCGTTACGCAGCAGATACTTAAACTGCTTGCCGACCGGGAGAGAGGTAATTTCCGGGACGCTGCGTTCGCGGGTGGTAAGGAAGCAGAAGATAAACAGCAGCGCGCCCATGGCGCCCATCAGCCCCATCGAAAACTGGTAGCCCAGCGCCTTGTTGCCCTGCCCCAGCCAGACGGCGAGCATCGGCACCACGATGGTCACCAAAAACGCGGCAATCTTGGTCATCACAAAGCGATAGCCGTTGGCGCTCAGACGTTCAACGGGGTCGTCGGTGATCACGCCGATCATCGAGATATAGGGAATGGTAATCGCGGTATAGACGAGGGTCATCAGAATATAGGTACCGTAGGCCCACGCCAGCTTGGCCATATACGCCATATCCGGGGTAATAAACATTAAATAGACGGCAAAGCCAAAAGGCACGGCAAACCACAGCAGCCACGGACGATAGCGTCCCCAGCGCGTATTAAGCTTATCGGTCAGGATCCCCATTGCCGGATCGATAATGGCATCGATCAACCGTACGACCACAAACAGCACGCCGACATCCGCGGCGCTCAGGCCGTAGATATCGGTATAGAAATAAGCGAGGAGCAGCTGCATAGCAATAATGACAACGTTTATCGCCATATCCCCTGCACCAAAGCCGATTTTTTCCACGATAGAAAGTTTCATATTGAAATTCCTTTACGCTCAAAAGCGCAAATCTGTCGAACAATTGATGATGTCACTACGTGAAATAAAAACGTTTTTATGGATAAGCCATCCAATAAGATGACTATGAGGAGAGTGTAACGATCCGCAAAAAGATATAAAGGTATACCTTTATATCTTTTGATCGAATTCACATAAATTTTACGTATGGATCCACACCCCGGCAGCAACCGGGATGGGAATCAATAAGATACCGGCAGGCGCGCCGATGGGGAGAAAATTACCGGGAGGTCAGGATCGCGCAGCTATGGTCCTGAATCTCTTCCGCAGAGGCGCGGTTGAGGGTCAGCAAATTGCGCTCGGTGGCCAGCAGCACCAGCGAACCGTCGCTCTGTTCGGCCATCGCCAGCGCGAAACGTCCCATATGTTGACGCGCCTCGGGCACCTCTTCCGCCAGCATCAGGAAGGGGCTGCGCTGGGCAAGCTCCGCTTCGGTCACCCGGCGCGCCAGATATTCGTGGCCGAGCAAACCGCCCGGCAGCGGCAGCCAACGGCTGCTAATCACCGAGGCCTCGCGGTCCAGCTGGGCGCGAACGTCCTGGCGCAGGCAGGAAATATGAATATGGAGATGGTTCTGGGTGCGCCCGCTGCGGGAGTTAATCGTCAGCGCAACCGCGTTATCGGGTATCGGCGAGCCGCGGCGTTCGCTCATAATTTCCCGGCCTTGCCAGGCCTGCCAGAAGAAGTTTGGCGTCAGCGGATTGAGCAGGAGCGGGCTCTCGGTACCGTTAATCCGATACGTCGGCATCAGCAGATACTGCAGCGGCCCGTTGCGGTCTTTAAACAGGACGTAGCCGCCTTTCAGATTCACCTCGGCGCAGGGGGCCGGGTTTTGCTGCTGCTGTTGATTGACCACGCACTGCTGCAAAACGATGTGCCGCAGCGCGTCCGGGTTGCCGGAGTGCAGCCAGTACCAGCCGCCTGCCGCAATCGCCGCAAGCACCACCAGCAGCCCCAATAAAAGGTATCGTACTCTTCGCATTATGTTTTCCTGTCTCAGCCAGAAACGGAAGAGTAGCGTAATTTGATGACCAAATGAAAACGCCCGGTTATTTAACCGGGCGTTGAAGGGGAGAGATTAACGCTGACTAATCTGGTCGAAGGTGCCGCCGTTAGAGAAGTGCTCCTTCTGGGCTTTGGTCCAGCCGCCGAACTCCTGGTCAATAGTAAACAGCTTCAGCTTCGGGAATTCGCTGGCATATTTGCTGGCAACGGCCGGGTCGCGCGGGCGATAGTAGTTCTTCGCCGCGATCTCCTGACCTTCCGGAGAGTAGAGATACTTCAGGTAAGCTTCTGCCACCTGGCGGGTGCCTTTTTTATCGACCACCTTATCCACGACCGACACGGTCGGCTCGGCCAGAATCGATTCGCTCGGGGTGACGATTTCAAACTTGTCTTTACCCAGCTCGTTTGCCGCCAGCAGCGCTTCGTTTTCCCAGGCAATCAGCACATCGCCGATCCCACGTTCAACGAAGGTATTCGTTGAGCCACGAGCGCCGGAATCCAGCACTTCGACGTTTTTAAACAGCGCCTTCACGAACGCCTGGGCTTTCGCCTGGTCACCGTGATTCTGGTGCAGGGCGTAGCCCCAGGCCGCCAGGTAGTTCCAGCGTGCGCCGCCGGAGCTTTTCGGGTTCGGCGTAATGACCGACACGCCCGGTTTAATCAGGTCGTTCCAGTCATGAATTTGCTTCGGGTTACCTTTACGCACGAGGAACACGATGGTGGAGGTATAGGGTGCGGAGTTATCCGGCAGGCGTTTCAGCCAGTTTTTATCAATGCGGCCGCGCTCGGCAATCGCATCGACGTCATAGGCCAGCGCCAGGGTGACGACATCGGCTTCAATGCCGTTAATGACCGACGTTGCCTGCTTCCCGGAACCACCGTGGGACTGACGAATCACCACGTTGTCGCCGGTTTCCTGCTTCCAGTGCGCGCTAAACGCTTTGTTGTACTGTTCGTACAGCTCGCGCGTCGGATCGTAAGATACGTTTAATAGCTGAATGTCTTTTGCCAGAACGCTGGCGGATGCCAGCAACAGAGTTAACCCCACGCCCCACTTATTCATCGCACCGCTCTCTATATGTCGTGTTGTGATGAACTAAGCGTGCCAGAAAGCGAATCAATGATTAAAGAATAAAAAAAGATTGGCTATAACTTGAGAGAATATACGAAGGGGTAAAGCTAACCCCCTCCCGAGCAGGAGAGGGTGAGGACGAGAGGGCTACACTTCTTCCATGCGGCCCAGCAGCGCCTGCAGACGATCCTGCCAGCCCTGCTGCTGCTCTCTCAGCTGGCCGTTTTCACGCTCCAGCTCTTCGCGGCTGTGCTGCGCGCCCTGAACTTCCTGCGCCAGCGTGTTGTTCTTTTCTTTCAGCTCTTCGATTTCCATCTGCAACAGCGTGATGGTATCAATCGCCTGCTGTACTTTTGACTCTAACTTCTCAAACACTTCTAATGACATCGTCATACCTCTCCTGAACTTGCAAGGCGTTGATAGAAACCGTCCGTTTCGTATACGCGTTGACGCCTTAACGAAAATAAGCGCACTACAGTGGTCATGCTGTCGATTGTATGAATCCCCGCCTTCCCTGTCCAGCGACAACCCGCGCAGATTGCGGTTTGCAACACTTTTCAGCCTTTACCTGGCGTATTCGGCGCTAATCCCCGGCACTTCTGCAGCAATTGTTAATCATTGGGTTCGTACCGCGCGTCCATAAACGCTCTTTAATGTGCTACAACACGCGTTTATGGCGCGAAAACGCTCATTTTCTTGACCTGGCACACACATTTAGAGTTCGATATTTCTCGTTTGTGTTCGTTAACGATAAATTAACACTATGCCTACATGGCAGCGTGGTCGACGACGACCTTCATACTTACAATAATCACCACTTTGTTTCAGGATTCGATTATGAGCCAAACATCAACACTAAAAGGCCAGTGCATCGCAGAGTTCCTCGGTACCGGGTTGTTGATCTTTTTCGGCGTTGGGTGCGTCGCTGCGCTCAAGGTCGCAGGAGCCAGCTTCGGTCAATGGGAAATCAGCATCATCTGGGGTCTGGGCGTCGCAATGGCGATTTACCTGACCGCGGGCGTGTCCGGTGCTCACCTTAACCCGGCGGTTACCATCGCGCTGTGGCTGTTCGCCTGCTTTGACGGACGTAAAGTTGTTCCTTTCATCGTTGCGCAATTCGCTGGCGCCTTTTGCGCTGCGGCATTAGTTTACGGGCTTTATTACAATCTTTTCCTCGATTTCGAACACTCGCATAATATGGTGCGCGGTAGCGTCGAAAGTCTTGACCTGGCAGGAATTTTCTCCACTTATCCGAACCCGCATATCAATTTCATGCAGGCTTTCGCGGTTGAGATGGTGATAACCGCTATCCTGATGGGCGTGATTCTGGCGCTGACCGACGACGGCAACGGCATCCCACGCGGCCCGATGGCGCCGCTGCTGATTGGCCTGTTAATTGCCGTCATCGGCGCATCCATGGGCCCGCTGACCGGCTTTGCGATGAACCCGGCGCGCGATCTTGGGCCGAAAACGTTCGCCTGGCTTGCCGGCTGGGGCGAGGTCGCCTTCACCGGCGGCAAAGATATTCCCTATTTCCTGGTGCCGCTGTGCGCGCCGGTGGTTGGTGCCGCGCTGGGCGCGTTCGGCTATCGCAAGCTGATTGGCCGCCACCTGCCTTGCGACATCTGCGAAGTCGAGGAGAAGGAGAGCACCTCCACCTCTACGACGCAACACAAAGCTTCGCTGTAATCTGACTACGAGACTCATACTATGACCGACAAAAAATATATCGTTGCGCTCGACCAGGGCACCACCAGCTCCCGGGCCGTAGTGATGGATCACAATGCCAATATCGTCAGCGTTTCTCAGCGTGAATTTGAACAAATTTATCCTAAGCCAGGCTGGGTTGAACACGACCCGATGGAGATTTGGGCCTCGCAAAGCTCCACGCTGGTTGAAGTGCTGGCGAAAGCGGATATCAGCTCCGACGAGATCGCCGGTATCGGCATCACCAACCAGCGTGAAACCGCCATCGTCTGGGAACGTGAAACCGGCAAGCCGATTTATAACGCCATCGTCTGGCAGTGCCGCCGTACCGCCGAGATCTGCGAGCAGCTCAAGCGTGACGGCATGGAAGAGTACATCCGTAAGGCCACCGGCCTGGTCGTTGACCCGTACTTCTCCGGCACCAAAGTGAAGTGGATCCTCGATCACGTTGAGGGCGCGCGCGAACGCGCTAAGCGCGGCGAGCTGCTGTTCGGCACCGTGGACACCTGGCTGGTGTGGAAAATGACCCAGGGCCGCGTGCACGTCACCGACTACACCAACGCCTCGCGTACCATGCTGTTCAACATCCATGAGCTGGACTGGGACGACAAAATGCTCGACGCGCTGGATATTCCGCGCGCCATGCTGCCGGAAGTGCGTAAGTCCTCCGAGATATACGGCCAGACCAACATCGGCGGTAAAGGCGGCACGCGTATTCCTATCGCGGGTATCGCGGGCGACCAGCAGGCGGCGCTGTTCGGCCAGCTGTGCGTCAAAGAGGGGATGGCGAAAAACACCTACGGCACCGGCTGCTTTATGCTGATGAATACCGGTGAGAAGGCGGTGGCCTCTACCCACGGCCTGCTGACCACCATCGCCTGCGGCCCGCGCGGAGAAGTTAACTATGCCCTGGAGGGCGCGGTATTTATGGCCGGCGCCTCTATTCAGTGGCTGCGCGACGAGATGAAGCTTATCAACGACGCGCTGGATTCTGAATATTTCGCCACCAAGGTGAAGGATACCAACGGCGTGTACGTGGTCCCGGCGTTTACCGGCCTCGGCGCACCGTACTGGGACCCGTACGCTCGCGGCGCGATCTTTGGCCTGACCCGTGGGGTGAATGCCAACCACATCATCCGCGCCACCCTGGAGTCTATCGCCTATCAGACCCGCGACGTGCTGGAAGCGATGCAGGCTGACTCCGGCATCCGTCTGCACGCGCTGCGCGTCGACGGCGGCGCGGTCGCCAACAACTTCCTGATGCAGTTCCAGTCCGATATTCTCGGCACTCGCGTAGAGCGCCCGGAAGTTCGTGAAGTGACGGCGCTGGGGGCGGCTTATCTGGCCGGTCTGGCGGTTGGCTTCTGGCAAAACCTGGACGAGCTGCAGGAGAAAGCGGTGATCGAGCGCGAGTTCCGTCCGGGGATCGAAACCACCGAACGTAACTTCCGCTACAGCGGCTGGAAAAAAGCGGTGAAACGCGCCCTGGCGTGGGAAGAGCACGAAGAGTAATCCCGCCAGCGAACTCCCCGGCGGCACGGCGCTGACCGGGGATGCGGCTTATGCGAACAGCAAGTTTAAACGCCCGGACGCGCGCACAGCAGCGCCCCCGGGCTTTTTTTTAGCCAAAAATCGGCAACAGCAAATACAGCTTAATCACTAACGCATTAACAATATCAATAAAGAATGCGCCGACCATCGGCACCACCAGGAAGGCCGTATGCGACGGCCCAAAGCGGTCGGTAATCGCCTGCATATTGGCAATCGCCGTTGGCGTCGCGCCGAGCCCAAACCCGCAGTGACCCGCAGCCAGCACCGCGGCATCATAGTTTTTCCCCATCATTCGATAGGTCACGAAAACCGCATACAGCGCCATCGCCACCGCCTGTACCACCAGGATAGCCAGCATCGGCAGCGCCAGCGATGCCAGCTCCCACAGCTTCAGGCTCATCAGCGCCATCGCGAGGAACAGCGACAGGCTAACGTTGCCCAGCACCGATACCGCGCGCTCAAACACGCGATAAAAGCCCAGCAGCGCCAGGCCGTTGCTGAGGATCACGCCGATAAACAGGACGCACACGAAGGTTGGCAGCTCAAACACGCTCCCCGCCAGCAGTTGCGCAACCACCCGCCCGACCGTGAGACAGATTGCGATCAGGGCAATGCTTTCAATCAGCACCAGCGAGGTGATCACCCGCCCAACGTCCGGCTTTTCAAAAGCGGTGGGCGTTACCTGATCGTCCGGCGAACCCTCCGGAGACGAGGAGTGCTTGACCAGGTAGCGCGCCACCGGGCCGCCAATTAGCCCACCGAGCACCAGGCCGAAGGTTGCGCACGCCATCGCCACTTCGGTGGCGTTGGCAAAACCGTAGCGTTCGACAAACAGCTTGCTCCACGCCGCGCCGGTCCCGTGGCCGCCGGAGAGCGTGATGGAGCCGGCCAGCAGGCCCATCAGCGGGTCGAGGCCCAGCAGCTTTGCCATCCCGATGCCGAGGGCATTTTGCAGCAGCAGCAGCCCCACCACCACGATCAGGAACGTCCCCACAACTTTACCGCCCGCCCGCAGGCTGGCGAGGTTGGCATTCAGGCCAATGGTCGCAAAAAAGGCCAGCATCAGCGGGTCTTTCAGGCTCATATCGAAATCAATTTCCCAGCCCATGCTTTTTTTCAGCACCAGCAGCGCAAGCGCCACCAGCAGGCCGCCGGCAACGGGCTCAGGGATAGTATATTTTTTCAGGAAGGGGACGGTGTGGACGAGCTTTCTGCCCAGCAGCAGCACCAGCGTGGCGGCAACGAGCGTCGATAAGGTATCGAGATGAAACATAAAAAGAGCTCCTTAAAGGCGCATGATCCATTCACACGCGACGATATTCCCGGTGTCGATTGTTTCTCATCATGAGTAATCAGGGACGGATTTTAAGCAGAAACTGGCATAAAAAAACAGGGAAACATATTTTGTATTGCTGATGATGCGATTTAGCATACAAAATGTTAATGACTTATCCCCCCATATTTGCGGCGGAAATATTTTGTCTCAAACACTGGCAAACGTTTGCTTTTGCACTACAGTCCGATAAAATTCCCGCTTTGCCACCTTGGGATTGCTTGTGATGTCCGTGAATACCGCCGAGCCCGAAAATGCGCAACCGGTTGCGCATAAACAAACCAGCGAATTAATCTACCGCCTCGAAGACCGCCCCCCGCTTCCACAAACGCTGTTCGCCGCCTTCCAGCACCTGCTGGCGATGTTTGTTGCGGTGATCACGCCGGCGCTATTAATTTGTCAGGCTCTGGGTCTTCCCGCCCAGGATACGCAGCACATCATCAGCATGTCGCTGTTCGCTTCCGGTGTGGCATCCATTATTCAGATTAAGGCCTGGGGACCAGTAGGCTCCGGGCTGCTCTCCATCCAGGGCACCAGCTTTAACTTCGTCGCCCCGCTGATCATGGGCGGTACCGCGCTAAAAACCGGCGGCGCCGACGTGCCGACGATGATGGCCGCGCTGTTCGGCACCCTGATGCTGGCCAGCTGCACGGAAATGGTCCTCTCCCGCGTCCTGCACCTTGCGCGACGCGTCATTACCCCGCTGGTCTCCGGCGTGGTGGTGATGATTATCGGCCTGTCGCTGATTCAGGTTGGCCTGACCTCCATCGGCGGCGGCTACTCGGCGATGGCCGACCACACCTTCGGCGCGCCAAAAAACCTGCTGCTGGCGGGTATCGTGCTGGGGCTTATCATTATTCTTAACCGCCAGCGCAACCCGTACCTGCGCATCGCTTCGCTGGTTATCGCGATGGCGGCCGGCTACCTGGCGGCATGGCTGCTCGATATGCTCCCTGCCAACACCGCGCCAGCCGACAGCAGCCTGATTATGGTGCCCACCCCGCTCTATTACGGCCTGGGGATCGACTGGAACCTGCTGCTGCCGCTGATGCTGGTGTTTATGATCACCTCGCTGGAAACTATCGGCGATATCACCGCCACTTCCGACGTCTCCGAGCAGCCGGTTTCCGGCCCGCTGTACATGAAGCGTCTGAAGGGCGGCGTGCTGGCCAACGGCCTGAACTCGTTTGTCTCCGCGGTATTTAATACCTTCCCGAACTCCTGCTTCGGTCAGAATAATGGCGTGATCCAGCTCACCGGCGTGGCCAGCCGCTACGTCGGTTTTGTGGTAGCGCTGATGCTTATCGTGCTCGGGCTGTTCCCGGCGGTGAGCGGCTTTGTGCAGCATATCCCTGAGCCGGTGCTCGGCGGCGCAACGCTGGTGATGTTCGGCACCATCGCCGCATCCGGCGTGCGTATCGTCTCCCGCGAGCCGCTGAACCGCCGGGCGATCCTGATTATCGCCCTGTCGCTGGCGGTCGGTCTCGGCGTCTCCCAGCAGCCGCTGATCCTGCAGTTCGCCCCGGACTGGCTGAAGAACCTGCTCTCCTCCGGTATCGCCGCCGGCGGTATTACGGCGATTGTGCTGAACCTGGTCTTCCCGCCAGAGAAAAACTGATCCCACCGTACTCCCCGGTCGCGCACGGCGGGCCGGGGCAGCCCGAAGTTTTCCCTCCTTAACGCCCTCACATCATCTGATTACACAATTCCTGTCTTGAGGATCGCGCATAATTCGGGCATAACAGCCTTATGTGCCTCGCTCAGGATGTAAGACCATGAAATTTCCTGGAAAGTTGATTCTCTGGCTGCTGACCGCTCTGCTGGTCGTCATCGTAGCCGCCTGGTTCCTGCTACAGACTCACTGGGGCTCGCGTCAGGCCAGCGCCTGGCTGAGCGACGGCACCGGCTGGCAGGTCTCCTTCGATGCGATGGATCACGACTTCTCTTCGCCTCTCCACCTGCAGCTGCAGAACGTGACGTTTGGTCGCGACGGCAAGCCGCCGACGCTGGTTGCCAAAACGGTGGATATCGGCTTCAGCACCCGCCAGTTCAGCGATCCGCTGCATGCCGATGAGATTGTGCTCAGCGACGGAACGTTAAACCTCTCCCCCTCTTCCGCCTCTCTGCCTTTTGCCGCCGACCGCCTGCAGCTGCGCAATATGGCGTTTAATAGCCCGGAGACCGGCTGGGACCTGAGCGCGCAGCGGGTAACCGGCGGCGTCAGCCCGTGGGCGCCGGAAGCGGGCAACGTGCTGGGGAAAAAAACGCAGATTCAGATGAGCGCGGGCTCGCTGACGCTTAACGGAGTTGAGGCCAGTAACGTCCTGATTCAGGGCGCTATCGATAATGGCGAAGTCACGCTCTCCACCCTTGGGGCCGATATCGCTCGCGGAACGCTCACCGGCAACGCCAAACGCAGCGCCGACGGCAGCTGGCTGGTCGATAACCTGCAGCTGAATGAAACCCGCCTGCAGAGCGATAAGGCGCTGGCTGACTTCTTCACCCCGCTGACCACCGTCCCTTCGCTACAGATTGGCCGCCTCGATGTGACCGATGCCAGCCTGCAGGGCACCGACTGGGCGGTCACCGGCCTCGACCTCAGCCTGCGCAACCTGACCCTGAGCCACGGCGACTGGCAGAGCGAGGACGGAACCCTGTCGATGAACGCCAGCGAATTCATTAACGGCTCGCTGCACTTCCTCGATCCTATCCTGAATGCCGAGTTCTCGCCGCAGGGTATCGCCCTGCGTCAGTTTACCTCGCGCTGGGAAGGCGGGATGGTGCGCACCTCCGGCCGCTGGCTGCGTGATGGCAAGGCGCTGGTGCTGGATGACGCCGCTTTTGCCGGGCTGGAATATACCCTGCCGGAAAACTGGAAACAGCTGTGGATGGAGCCGCTGCCAACGTGGTTACAGAGCCTGACGCTGAAGAAATTTGGCGCCAGCCGCAACCTGGTTATCGATATCGACCCGCAGTTCCCGTGGCAGGTCACCGCCCTCGACGGATACGGCGGCGAGCTGCAGCTGGTGAAGGATCGGCGCTGGGGCGTATGGAACGGCAGCGCGACGCTCAACGCCGCTGCCGCCACCTTTAACCGCGTTGACGTCCGGCGCCCGTCGCTCAAGCTCAGCGCCAACGCCTCAACGGTCAATATCAACGAGCTTAGCGCCTTTACCGAGCGCGGTATTTTACAGGCTACCGCCGCGGTGTCGCAGCTGCCCCAGCGCCAGGTCAACCTCAGCCTGAACGGGCGCGGCGTACCGCTAAGCGTCCTGCAGGCGTGGGGCTGGCCCGCGCTGCCGGTTACCGGTGACGGTAACTTCCAGCTAACCGCCAGCGGCAGCGTGCTGGCCGACGCGCCGCTCAGGCCGACGGTGAACGGCCAGCTCAGCGCAACCAATATGGAAAAACAGCAGGTTGCGCAGGTGATGCGCAGCGGTGAGGTGAGCGGCGCCCAGCTCGCGCCTGTCGCGCCTTAATTTCCTCGTCCTCCAGCCTTCTCCCTGCGGGGAGAAGGCCCACGATATTTCCCTCCCCCGAAACCTGTTGCCATTTTGCGGCTGTTTGTACCTATTTCCCGCAACCTGTTCCTTTCAAATAGCAGAATTGCTATAACCAAAACACTGGAAGTCAAAAAAATAATTAAAGTCCCTGTACCTACAAAAATAAAAGGAACAACTATGTCCGCAATACGTCAACATGCTCTGGAGAATATGCAGAAATTCTCCAGAGCGATGATCGGTGCAGTATTGTTCTTGCCGGTCATCGGTTTAATTCTGGCACTCAGCTCTGTATTAACCAACCCAACCTTAATTTCTGAAACCAGTTTTTTACACCAGCTTGGGCAGCTGCTCGGCGATACCTTCTGGCCATTATTCGGCAACCTCGGTTTACTCTTTTGCGTCGGTATTAGCTACGGTCTGGCAAAAGATAAAAAAACGGAAGTGGCGCTGGTTTCGGTCATGTGTTTTATCATGTTTCTGGGCGCCAACCATTCGTGGCTGGAGCATACTCACGGCATTGCCGAGAAAATTAACGGCGAATATTACGGCACCGGTCAGACGCAGATCTTAGGGTTTGTGGTGGTCGATATGGGGGTGTTCCTCGGTATTATTCTCGGCTGCACCATCGCCTGGGTACATAATAAAGTCTCCACCATTGAGCTACCCGGCGCGCTGTCGATGTACGGCGGTGCGAAGCTGACCCTGGTGGCCATGACGCCCGTCATCATCTTCTACGCTATCGCCTTCACCTGGATCTGGCCGTTTATGACCCACGGTATCGCGGCGTTAACCGGGTTTATGAAAAACGCCGGCGTCGCGGGCGTCTTCGTCTACGGTTTCTTTGAAAAATTCCTCATCCCCACCGGCCTGCACCATTTCGTATGGTCGCCGTTCCAGCTAACGCAGATCGGCGGCACGCTGAACGTTGACGGCCAGGTCGTTTCCGGTACCCAGGCCATTTTCCTCGCCTATATGCGCCATCCGGACCTCACCCCGGTGATGAACGACGCCCTGCGCTTCTCCCAGCAGGGGATGACCACGATCTTCGGCCTGGCCGGCGCCTCACTGGCGTTTTACCACACCGCGAAGCCTGAGAAGAAAATGCTGGCCAAGGCGATTCTGCTGCCCGCCATTATCACCTCCATGCTGACCGGGATTACCGAGCCCATTGAGTTCACCTTCCTGTTTGTTTCACCCCTGCTGTGGGTGATCCACGCCACGTTAACCGCCGCCTCGCAGGCCATTTGCGACATCTTTACCGTTCGTCCGTGGGGCGCATCCGGGCTGATCGAGTTCCTGATTTATAATCTGCCGCTGCCGGTTTCCCTCACCCGCTGGCCCGGCTACGTGCTGATCGGCATCGGGCAGTTTGCCGTCTACTACGTTATTTTCCGCACCCTGGTAGTAAAACTGAATTTAAAAACCCCGGGCCGCGAAGACGACGAAAATGTGAAGCTATATAGCAAAGCGGACTATCGTAAAAAGATGAACGATAAGTCGGCGGTCACCGATGAAATTATTAATGGCCTGGGCGGTAAGGATAATATTATTTCCGTTGATAACTGCTTCACCCGCCTGCGGGTGGCGATTAAAAATATGGATCTGGTTGACGACGATATATTAAAAAGCACCGGTGCCAATGGCGTCGTGCGCAACAGAAATGAAGTACAGGTTATTTATGGCGTCAAGGTGGGACAGGTTCGTTCCCGGGTTGATAGCTGGCTCGCAGAAAATTAATCAGGAGTTATTTATGAAATTAACCGTATTAGGCGGGGGCGGCGTTCGCTCCGCGTTCCTGGCAAAATCACTGGCTTATAACGCGCATCGCATTGGTTTAACGGAAGTGGTATTTCTCGACAGCTCCGCGGATAACCTGGCCGTCTTCGGGGAAATCGCCCGCTACGTCTTTCAGGCTATCCGCCCGGATATTGATTTCAGTATTACCCGCGACCCGGTCTCGGCGCTGACTCATACCAACTACGTCATTACTACCCTGCGGGTCGGCGGCGACGAAAGCCGTATTCGCGACGAGCGCATTGCGCTTGAGCATAATACCTTAGGCCAGGAGACCACCGGCGCCGGCGGCTTTGCCATGGCGATGCGCTCAATACCGGCGATTCTGGACTACTGCCGGCTGATCGAAGAGCACGCCGCCGAGGACGCGATCCTGTTTAACTTCACCAATCCGTCGGGTCTGGTGACCGAGGCGATTATCAAGTCCGGCTTTAAGCGCCGGGTGTACGGTATCTGCGATGCGCCGTCGGAGCTGATTCGCGAGCTGCCGGAGATCCTCGGCTGCGACGAGCGTGACCTTGGCGTCGAGTGCTACGGCCTGAACCACTTCTCGTGGTTTACCCACTTCACGGTGCGCGGCGAGGACGTGACCGAACGCCTGATCGCCAGCCCGGACCTGTATCGTAAAACGGCGATGCAGTATTTCTCGCCCGAGCTGGTAAAACTGTGCGACAAGCAGCTGCTGAACGAATATCTCTACTATTACTACTACCGCGAAGTAGCGTTAAAAGCGATTCAGGAAGCGCCCGAAACCCGCGGGGAGCAGATCGCCCGCATCAACCGCGATATGCGCGATGAGCTGCATACCGTTGATGTACAGGCCAATCCGGAGGCGGCGTTCAATATCTGGATGAAGCACTACCTGCGCCGGGAAAACAGCTATATGCAGAATGAGTCGCGGCAGGAGAAGTTCCATACCCGCGAGCCGCTCACCCTGCAGCAGTTTATCGAAGAGCCGGATACCGGCGGCTACGCGGGCGTGGCGCTGGATATTCTGGAGGCGGTCAACAGCACCACCACCAAGCGTATCGTGGTGTCGATATCCAACAACGATACCCTCGACTTCCTGCGCCCGGATGACGTGATTGAGATTAGCTGCGATCTGAGCAAAGATGGCCTGAAGCCGGTCACCCCGGCGCACGTGCCGACGGCGCAGAAGAACATGATCGCCAGCGTCAAAGAGTATGAACGGCTGGCGGTGGCGGCGATCCTGCAGCGGGATAAGTCGCTGGCGATACGGGCGCTGATGGCCCACCCGCTGGTCGGCTCCTGGTCGCTGGCACAGAAGCTGGCTAACGCCTATCTCGACGATAAGCTGTTTGCCGACTGGCGGTAATCTTCGCCTGTCTCCCCGCTAGCGGGATGTTAGTTGCCCGGGCTGCCGCTTCAACGCCGCAGCCCGGAAGCGCTGCAGCGCCGCATCTAGAGGGCGTCGCCCGTCCTGCCTTTTGCGGTCTGAATAAACCACATCTTCAGAAAGCGCTCAAAGCCCAATATGCAGTAGCCGAAAAACGGGTTGCTCCAGTAAATATCGTCATCAAACTTCTGCGGGTCGTGAATAATAAACGCGGTATCCGCCGCCTGGGCCAGCGGGCTTTGATAGTCGCCGGTAAAGCAGACCAGGTTAATCTCTTTGCCCTCCAGCTCCTTCACCCAATTTAGCGCCGAACTGCTGCGCCCGGATTTAGAAATTATCCAGATCGAGTCAAATTTAGCGGCGTTTTTCTGTTCAAGAATTTCATAATCCGGCCACAGCGCGAGGCTGGCGTTAACGCCGGTCACCAGAAACTTATTATAAATATATTGCGCAATCAGCTGCGAGAAGCCGCTGCCGTGGACCAGGATGCGGTGCTGCTGCAGGCTTTCCAGCAGCGGGGTGACCCGCTCCGCCGGCAGAATGCTCATATAGTCGATGTCGTTGGTAACATCGAGCTTAGGCATGGTGATATTGAATTTAATAAAATAGACCAGCTCCAGCCAGCCGCTGAACTTGAGCTTCTTTGCCAGGCGCACCAGTGAAGAGGGGTTGCTGTAGCAGCGCTCGGCGACGGCGCGGATCCCCTCCCGCACGCAGCGTTCAGGATCGTGCTGAATAAAGCGCAGGACGGTCATTTCCGTTTTGCTCAGCTTAACGTCACGAAAGATGTTTTCTAAATCCATTCCGGGCTCCTCTCAGCGGCAGAGTACGCTATCACCGAACGGCAAAACTGTCTGTGGCGTGAGTCACCGCAATGAAACAGATATTACTTTTTGCTAATAAATGGAATAAAAAAACCTTTCATCGCTGCCGTATCGGCTGCGGCCAGAAGCAAAAACGCCGCCATCGTCCTTCCCGGGGAACGGCGCTTCAGGCTTTTCTGAACGATAAGGCATCGTTCACCGCATCTTTGCGGGCTTTTTGGACGGGCAAATCGACGCGGCAACTCCTTTGAAGACGATATTGCGCTAACGCGCGAGAATGTAAAAAAGTGTAAGCCACGGATTTTGAAAGGGTTTGCCCAGGAGTGTTCTGTAAAGTCCAGTTTTAACAGTAAAAAAGTGCGTTTAGGTATGTGGTAAATGACTGAAAGTAGCTATAATGCGCCCCGCCTCCATGTAGCAATCGAGGCGCGGAAGATCGTCATCTCCGGTGAGGTGGCTGGACTTCAAATCCAGTTGGGGCCGCCAGCGGTCCCGGGCAGGTTCAACTCCTGTGATCTTCCGCCAGTTGCTCCCTCTGCGATACCCTTCTTATCGTCAATTCTGTACCAGGCGTTCTATCGCTTGTAATAGCTCATTCAGTCCACCATTAAAATCCGTTCTGAAATCTGCATATTTTTTAGTTTTCAAGAGTTCAGGAATCTGACAGTTTTTCAGTAATACTGGTAAAAGGTGTATACGCCCTCTTTCAATTTCCACCCAATATTTGGTTTGCCATGCCCTTTCGGGCTCGTCGAGAAGAGACGGCATTAACTCAGATAAAGCCATTCCTTAAAACGTTTGCCAGATGTTCATATTGCCTGCTCTCAACGTCAAAACTTTGAGTAGCCGCTCCCGGATGCTCCATGTTAACCCGTTGGCTGATGAAATTAATTTGCGGTTTCTGGCATACTGACCATTCAAAGCTGGTTACCTGGAGGCCATATGACAGATGAAAACCTGACGCTATCACCGGCAGGGGAATTTGTAATTTTCAGCAGCGGTGATGGAGAGGTACGTATTGAATGCCGCTTCGAACAGGAAACATTATGGCTGCCACAGGCAACGATCGCGCATCTGTATCAGGTAACACCTCAGGCCATCACACAACATATAAAAGCTATTTATGAAGAGGGGGAGCTTGAACAAGATGCAACCTGTAAGCCTTACTTACAGGTTCAACAGGAAGGGGATCGTAAAGTAAGTCGCAAGACTCTTCATTACAACCTTGCGGTCATTCTCGCCGTTGGCTATCGCGTCCGCTCGCCTCGCGGGGTTCAGTTCCGCCAATGGGCCACCCAAACGCTGCAGGAATATCTGATCAAAGGCTTTGTTATGGACGATGAGCGGTTGAAGAATCCGCCCGTTGGTCCATCCGCGGTACCTGATTATTTCGACGAGATGCTTGAACGTATCCGCGATATTCGGGCCAGCGAGCGCCGGGTTTATTTACGGGTGCGGGAGATCTTTGCGTTAGCTGCCGACTACCAGCCGTCGCTGAAGGAAACGACGCAGTTTTTTCAAACCATCCAGAATAAGCTGCATTTCGCCTGTACGGGCTATACCGCAGCCGAACTCATCCAAAATCGCGCTGACGCCAATAAACCGCATATGGGTTTGACCAGCTATAAAGGTGAAGAGGTGCGTAAAAGTGATGTCACGGTAGCAAAAAACTACCTTAATCAGAATGAAGTCAGCGAGCTTAATCGGGTCGTGAATATGTGGCTGGATTTTGCCGAAGACCAGGCACGCCGTCGACAACAGGTATTTCTGCACGACTGGCAGGAAAAACTCGATCAGTTTCTTCAATTTAACGATCGTGAAGTTCTGCAGGGCCCCGGTACAATCGGTAAGAAAACAGCCGACGAAAAGGCACAGGCCGAATATAGTCAGTTTGCCGAGCAGCGGCGACGATTAAAAGAAGCCGAGGGAGAAAAAGATATTACCGCTTTGCGGCAGTGGGAAAAATAAGGTGAAAAATAACGCGCCACAAACAGCCAGGAGTAGATCAAAGAGGCACTAATCCTCCCGGTCGTACCGTCGCAGCAGGGCCTCCTTGCCCAGCTTCTCATCAGAAGTAATAGCCAATATTGACGTTAGTGCGGAAATACCATTTGCCGCTGCCCTCGGACTCGGTGCTGGTCCAGCCCGTAGCGTTCAGCGCGCCGCCCCATGGATTGGCGTTCTTCGCCCAGCTGAGGTCGACCCACAGCATCACCGGCAGGGCAAATACCTGCACCCCAAGGGTATTCATCTGCGAATCCTGCCAGCCGCTTTTGTCTTTCCACAGCACGCTGTAGTCGTTATAGAAACGCAGCTTTGATACCGCTCCCCACTTCACATCGAGGTCGCGGGCGAGGTTTAGCGACGCGGTGGTACCCTTGGCCGGGATGAGATAGGCCGGCGTCAGGCCGTTGCCGCCCATCAGGATCGTATCGTCGCTGACGCCTGCGGGGTTCTTAGGATCGTACTGATAGCGAATCACCTGTGACGTGAGCTGCCACGGCCCGTTGTGCAGCATTCCGTGCAGGCCTGCCGCCCAAAAGGTGCCGTCATCGTCCGTTTCGCGATTGTGCAGACGCGCCAGCGCCAGCGAGCCGCCCAGCTCGTTACTCCAGCCTCCGCCGCGAAACTCCCGGGTGATGCGGACGTTAACCTGATCGCGCTTCTCGTTACGCTGCTGGTGCTGGCTGGGGTAGAAGGTGTTCTTCAGGCGGCTGTAATCGCCCACCTCCGGCGCGTAGCGCAGGTTTTCCGGCGCCATCCACGGGAAATAAGCTACATCCAGCGACCAGTTTTTATCGTGATATTGATAGTTCACCCCGCTACCGGCGTTAACGCCAAAGCCTAAATAAAAGGGAATGCCGTAGGACCAGCCGAATTGCGGATAGGGTTCAAGGCCAAAGGGTTTACCCGGAATACCGAGCGTAATATTATTATTATCGTTTAAACGATATCCCACATAGGCCCGGTCGACGGCATATTTATGGTGATCCTGAAACCAGAATCCGGCGTCGAAGAAATAGTTATTATAAAACCCGCTGCTGTCGATACGAAAGGTATCGAAACGCAGATGCGGCGGATTGCGATAATTACTGCCCTGCCAGTCTTCATAGCGGTAGTTTGCCCGCAGGGCGCCGCCGAAATCCACCCCGGCGAGATTATCGGCGCTGCGCCAGCCGATATGCGGAAACGGCTTTGCTTGCTCCACCTGCGCGAAGCTTCCGGTACACGCGCCCAGCAGCAGCGCGATCGTTATTTTACGCATAGCACATGCCTCACTTTATATTTTAATAAGCAACAGAAGATCGCCGTCGCTAAATAGCGTCGTTTTAATTAATTTGTCTCAGCAGTGAAACATTCAGCTAAATATTGCGATGAGAATATTTTTGTCTCAAATATGAAACTCTGTTTATTATTTGATATAAAGAAAGTCGCACGCAGCGTAGTGAGAGTCAAGGCGTAAACTTTGAGCTATAACGCAATATTATTATTCAACGCCAGAGGAATTAATATTTTTGAAGTTCACGCAAAATTATTCTCAAATATGAAACAGCGGGGCCCATAGCGTCCTAACCTTGTGCCGTGAGCTGATTTTCTCTTTTTGAATATAACTCTTATCGCCGTCGGGCCGTTTTTCCCCGGCCGACGCCGGTCTATCCTCGACGCATTCAACCGATGAACCTATTTGAAAACCGGAGAGTATATGAAAGCAATCGCCATCACCCGCGCAGCGGCAGAAGGCCACAATATCCCCTTTTTAAACGCCATCGAGCTGCCGGTTCCGACCGCTGAGGGCCATGACCTGCTGGTTGAGGTCAAGGCCATTTCCGTTAACCCGGTGGACACCAAGGTGCGCGCCGGATTCGATGCCGATACGCCGCGCGTGCTGGGCTGGGATGCGGTTGGTACGGTCAAAGCCGTTGGCGATGCGGTCACCCTGTTCGCTCCGGGCGATGAAGTCTGGTACGCCGGCGCGCTGGGCCGGCCGGGAAGCAACGCGGAGTTTCAGCTGGTGGACGAACGGATCGTCGCCCTCAAGCCGCGCTCGCTGGATAACGCTTCCGCGGCGGCCCTGCCGCTCACCGCCATTACCGCCTGGGAATTATTATTTGACCGCCTGGGCGTCCAGGAAGGCGGCAACGCGGGCGACACGCTGCTGATCGTCGGCGCGGCGGGCGGCGTTGGCTCCATCCTGACCCAGCTGGCTCGCAGGCTAACCGGAATGACGGTGATCGGGACGGCATCGCGTCCGGAGAGCCAGAAATGGGTGCTGGACGCCGGTGCGCATCACGTAATTGACCACAATAAGCCGCTAAGCGAAGAGCTGGCTCGTATCGGAGTGAAGGAAGTGACCCACGTCGCCAGCCTGAACAACACCGAACAGCACTATCTGCAGCTGATTGCCGCCCTTGCGCCGCAGGGCAAGCTGGCGCTGATCGACGATCCGCAAACCCTCGACGCCCGGCCGCTGAAGGCCAAAAGCATCTCGCTGCACTGGGAGTTTATGTTTACCCGCTCGATGTTTGAAACGTCGGATATCGTTGCCCAGCATCAGCTGCTGACCCGCGTCGCCGCGCTGATTGATGATAAAACGATTAAAACCACGCTCGGCGAACACTTCGGTGCGATCACCGCGGAGAACCTGCAGAAAGCCCATGCGCAGCTCGAAACCGGCCGCGCCGTTGGCAAAATCGTGCTGGAGGGGTTTTAAGATGACGGCGGAAGTGATTTCTATCATCGCGGTACTGAAAGCGAAGCCGGGAAAAACCGCGGCGCTGCGCCACGCCCTGCAGGCACTGCTGCTGCCTACCCGCCAGGAGCCGGGCAACGTCGATTATGCCCTGTTCCAGCTGCGCGATACGCCGGATACCTTCTATATGCGCGAGTCGTGGCGCGGCCAGGCGGCGCTGGAGGAGCACATCGCCCTGCCGCATTTTCAGGACTTTATCGCGCAGATGGACGGCCTGCTGGCCGAGCCGCTGCGTCTGGATTATCTGACGGCCGTTGAATAATTATTCTCGGATCTCCCGCAACCCGGGGGATCCGTAAATCTCTCTCGCAATTACCCTCTATAAGCAACGCCCCCCACTCCCGATCTCTTTCTCATTGCTAAATTAATCGCCATTAAAAAATATTTTCCGTGTCCACAGCGAAAAAAAGACTCATATTTTTCATCCAACTTCCAGTCCTGATATTTAAACTGTGACAGCCATCAATTTATTGTAACTTTTTTCACGTTTATTATTCGGAGCATTCTGATATGATTGCGCGAATAATAAATATGATTTCGTACTGTTTAAACATACCAACGCGCTAAGCATCCTTAACAAGACAGTGTATGTCATGGCGATAATGATAATCATAAAGGCCTGCTAAACAGACGGGCTGATAGTCATTAAATTAATATAATTAATTCATGTGTTAAGCACATTTAAAACTCAAATTGATTATTAAAAAATAATAATTCAGGAATGGTCATGTATAAAATATTATGCATAAGGGGTGGTATTGAAACTCTATGATGCCCTAAAAAAAGACAGCAATAACATAGATTTATTTAGGGTTATTGCGGCTTGTATGGTGATTTATGGTCATGCTTACGCAATTTCACCCCAGGCAGGTAAAAGTGATTTCATCAGTCACCTCATTCCTTCAGATTACTCAGGTTCAATTGCGGTAAAGATATTCTTCTTCCTGAGCGGACTGGTTGTTACTAACTCATTGATGAATAATGGAGATTTGGTCAGGTTTGCGATTTCTCGCCTCTTCCGAATTTGGCCTGCGCTCATTCTATCAAGCCTGGTGACCGCGTTTGTTATTGGGCCGTTATTCACTTCGCTTTCGGCGACAGATTATTTATCCCGGACAGAGGTGTATAGCTATACGTGGAATATCGCGACGATGACTCCGCAGTTTACCCTTCCCGGATTATTTTCCACAAACCCGTATCCAAATGTCGTCAATGGCTCACTGTGGACCATCCCGTACGAGGTGTTTGCCTATGTGCTGCTGTTTTCTCTCTACGCCACAGGGCTGCTCAAGGCCAAGACGCTGACCTTCCTGCTCTTTGGCCTCATTCTGGTTGAGCCCTTTTTGACATCCAGAGTGCTGTTCCCTTGGGTGATACCTAACCCTGAGGTCGATTTGCTTTCTCCCTGCTTTGCATTTGGCGCAATGATGGCACTGAATCGCGAAGCTATAGAGATAAAAATTAGCCACTGCGTAGGATTCGCAACACTATATTATATTTTTCACGGCACGATGTACGCCCCCTATTTTGCATATGCCTGTATTTTCTTAACGTTGCTCTATATCTCATCACATAAAACCATTTTGCGCCTGAAGCCCAAAGTAGATATTTCTTACGGGGTTTATTTATGGGGCTTTCCGGTGCAACAGATAATAGCGAGCTACTTCAAAGATCACGGCATTCTCTTCAATCAGCTCGCCTCACTTGTTGTGGCCCTCATTCTGGGCTATCTCTCATGGCATTTGTGCGAAAAACACTTTATCCGATACGGTTCAGCGCTAGCGTCCTTTATTAAGAGAGCCAGGCCGCCGGTACTTCATATACCGACTAATCACGATCTTGGAACCTAGCCTATACGTTTCCATCCTGTAAAACGCCGCTGAGCCGGCGTTTTTTTCTTCTAACGACATAAGCCTGCCGGCAACCAACCTCCTGCCAGGCCGTCGTTTTCACATCAACAATGCAACGCAATCTGCTGCTCATAACGTAACCGAATAAATAATATATACCGGCATATTTCCCCTCCCGTCCGGCGCTAGCCAGGCTACGCTTAGCGTTGCCGCGCAAAAAACACGCACCTCCCTCCGCCCCATTCAGCACGTTTATTCAGAAGAGGTTTCGCTATGCAGATCAACGCTATTGGTACCCATTCCGCCAGCCAGCCGCTGGCCGCGATGGCCATCTCCCGCCGCGAGCCGGGGCCGCACGATGTGCAGATCGCCATCGACTACTGCGGCGTCTGTCACTCCGACCTGCACCAGGCCCGCTCCGAATGGGCCGGGACAGTCTATCCCTGCGTGCCGGGGCATGAAATCGTGGGTCGGGTCACCGCCGTCGGCGACCACGTTACCCGCTACGTCGTGGGCGACCTGGTGGGCGTCGGCTGCATGGTCGACAGCTGTCAGCAGTGCGAAGAGTGTGAGGAAGGGCTGGAAAACTACTGCGACCAGATGGTGCTCACCTATAACGGCCCCACTCAGGATGCGCCCGGCCATACGCTGGGAGGCTACTCTCAGCAAATCGTGGTTCACGAGCGTTACGTGCTGCGCGTGCGTCACCCGCAGGAGCAGCTGGCCGCCGTAGCGCCGCTGCTCTGCGCCGGTATCACCACCTACTCGCCGCTGCGCCACTGGAACGTCGGGCCGGGTAAAAAAGTGGGCATCGTCGGCATCGGCGGGCTGGGACACATGGGGATCAAGTTGGCCCACGCCATGGGCGCTCACGTGGTGGCCTTTACCACCTCGGAATCCAAGCGTGACGCGGCCAGAGAGCTGGGGGCGGACGAGGTAGTCGTATCGCGCAACGAGGCGGAGATGGCCGCGCACGTCAAAAGCTTCGACTTTATTCTTAACACCGTGGCGGCGCCACACAACCTCGATGCCTTCACCACGCTGCTTAAACGCGACGGTACCCTGACCCTGGTGGGCGCGCCAGCGACCCCGCATCCGTCGCCGGAAGTGTTTAACCTGATATTTCGTCGCCGGTCGATTGCCGGGTCGATGATTGGCGGGATCCCGGAAACCCAGGAGATGCTCGATTTCTGCGCCGAACACGGCATCGTCGCCGATATTGAGCTTATTCGCGGGGATCAGATCAACGAAGCGTGGGAAAGAATGGTGAAAGGTGACGTCAAATATCGCTTCGTGATCGACAGCGCGACCCTCGCCGGCTAAGCCCCGCGGCGAAAGGTCCGCCGCCACTCTCCCGGGCTGACGCCAAAGCGGGACTTAAACTGCTGGCGCCAGGTGACGGCGGAGCGAAACCCGACCATTTCCGCCACCTGCTCAACGGGCATCTCGCCCGCTTCGAGCAGGATCTGGCTGCGCCGCAGCCGCTCGGCGGTGAGCCAGTCGGCAATGCTCATCCCGGTGGCCTTGGCAAAATGACGGGTCAGGGTGCGGCGACTCATCGCCACCACCTGCGCCAGCGAATCGAGATTATGCGCTTCGTGAATATGCTGCTGGAGATACTCAAGCAGGCAGTTAATGCGCGCATCGCGGGTGCTTTTCGGCACCGGCTGGGCGATAAACTGCGCCTGGCCGCCTTCGCGATGGGGCGGAACGATCATCCGACGGGCAATCTGGTTAGCCGCCAGGCTGCCGAAGCGCTGGCGAATAATATACAGGCAGCAGTCGAGCGCCGCCGCCGTGCCCGCCGAGGTGATAATTCGCCGGTCATCGACGTACAGCGCGTTGATATCCAGCTGCACCTGCGGGAACAGGCGCTGAAAATCCTGCTCAAACTCCCAGTGGGTCGCCGCTCGCCTGCCGTCCAGCAGCCCGGCGTAGCCCAGCACGAACGCCCCCAGGCAGAGACCGACAATTTCAGCGCCGTTATCGTGCGCCCGCACCAGGCTATCGAGCAGCGCCTGCGGCGGACGCTGATTGACCGCGCCCCAGTAGGGCACCACCACAATATCCGCCCGCTCAAGGGCGGTAAAATCATCCCGGGCGTGAAGCGCAAAGCCGTCGCGGGCGGCCAGCAGCCCCGGCCGCTCGGCGCACAGGTGCAGGTTAAAACGCTTCGTTTCTGACACGCTATCGCCAAACAGCATGCAGGGAACGGAGTAGTGAAACGGGCTAAACCCTTCCACCGCGACAATCGCCACTTCGGTTAATTTCATCGCTGCCTCCCCTCCCTGTCAGGAGCTTAAAATACCATGCTTTCCCCATCCTGCGGGATGCTGACTACCCCGGAAATCTGGTTGTCAGCCACGTACTCACTCAGCTCCCGGCGGCTCAGCAGGCAGTGGTTCACCGCCTCCATATGGCCCACCACGATCTGCGCTTCCGGCAGGGTAAAGTGCGTTTTCAGCACGTCTTCTTTGCCCATGATGATCGGCCCAAAGCCGATGACGTGGGCATATCCGGCGTTAAGCACCACCACGTCGGGGCGCAGGCGGATCATGTCGGCTTCGATTTCATCGCGCCAGATGGTGTCCCCCACCAGCCACAGCGTTTTCTCCTGCGGATGGCGCAGCACCACGCCGCAGGCTTCACCCAGACGCTCCGCCATCGCCGGCACGGCATAGGTACGATCGCTCCCGTGCTGCCCGGAGGTGGTTTTCAGCAGGGTCACGCCTGCAAATTCGCTGCTCTCAGACAGCAGGCGAATATCGCTAAACCCCTGACCGCGCAGCAGCCGGGCGTCGGCATCATGCTGGACAAAAACCGGCAGCGCCTTGGGGATCGCGGCGATCGCCGCCGCGTCCCAGTGATCCTCATGGGTATGGGTCACAATCACGGCGTCAACGTCAATAATGGCAGAGAGCGGTAAGGGGAGCGCCACCAGCGGGTTACGCAGCTCGCTGCGGGCGGTACCGGCAAATCCAGGCCAGGCGGCCTTATCCGCCAGCATCGGATCGATCAGGAATTTTTTACCTGCATATTCAATAATCTGTGTCGCGTTACGGATGTGGGTGATGTTCATGGTGCGTATGCCTCTTCGGGGTAATCAGGCGAACATCGTACGTCCCACAAGCCTGGCGCAATATGGGCATTTGGGCAATGATCGATGAGATTGGGCCAACTTTCCCCGCTTGCCAGCCGCCGCCGGCTATGGTGTGCTGAACGCTCAATTTTCTGCACAAGTGGCCCCGATGAAAAAGAGACTGACCGCCGACGATATGCACGACGCCGAAGTGATTGCCCATACTCCGTGGTTCAGTATGCGCAAGGTGGCTATCGACATCACCGCCGACGAACGCCGCGACTTTTACGCCATCCACTACCCGCGCCCGGCGGTAGGCATAGTGGCAATGCAGCAGGGTAAAGTGCTGCTGATCCGCCACTACCGCTATCTGATTGACCAGGTGGTGTGGGCCATCCCGTCAGGCGGCGTCGATGAAGACGAAGAGCCGCGCGCGGCCGCCCTGCGTGAGCTGCGCGAGGAGACCGGCTGGCAGGCTAAAAACGCCGAAGAAATTATCCGCTACAACCCCTCCTACGGCAGCAGCGACCAGCTGTTCATTACCTGGCTTGCCCGCGATCTGGAGTACGTTGGAATGGACGCCGATCAGGATGAGGTGATGGAAACCGGCTGGTTTACCTTCGAAGAGATCGGGGCGCTTATCGCCCGCGGCGAGATGCCTGACGGGCTATCGCTGGTGCCGCTGCTGCACCTGATGGCGCAGCAGCGCGGTGGTTTAGCGTAGCGGCTTAAGCATGCGCCAGCGGAACCACAGCTGGGCGACCAGGATCAGCACGCCGCCGACAATTTTCTGCAGCGGCAGCTGTTCGTGATACCACAGGGCGGCGGCAATTACCGTCAGCAGCGGTTCGAGCACCATAATAATCGCCGCGCTGGCAACCGCCGCGTACTTCTGCCCCTTCATCTGCAGGCCGAAGCGCAGGCTGGTAGCGATAACGATACTGGCGAGCAGCCAGCCGAACGTCGGCAGGGTAAACGGCCGATCCCAGCTTTCCACCGCCGCCGAGATTGCCAGCCCCACCAGGCCGGTGATCCCCAGCTGCACGGCGGTCAGCGGGATCAGCGGCACCTCGCGGGCGCAGCGGCTGGTGTAGCAGAACCAGATTGACTGCACCAGCGCGGTAAGCAGAAACCAGCCCTGGCTGGGGTGGAAGGCAATCGGCATATGCAGGCTCAGCAGGGCAAGACCGACGATCGCCAGCGGCAGGCACTCCCAGTAAGCGCGCGCCGGGCGCGTTTTCATCATCACCCATGCGGTCAGCGGTACGAAGAGCATCGACAGGCTCATGATAAACGCCCCCTCGCCCAGCGACGGCGTGGTCGACACCGCATAAATCCACAGGCACAGGTTGAGCGCAAACCACAGGCCGCTGATGAGTATCGGCGGCCACTGGCGTTTCTCGACGCGAAAACCGCGACAGAAAGGCAGCAGCAGCAGCGCGGCGAAAAAGAAGCGCAGGCCGAGGAAGGCAAAAACCGGCATCCCGGCGATGGCTTCACGCGAAAATATCCACCCGCAGGCGGCGATGAGCGTGGCGGCGACCAGCAGCATATCCGCCTGACGTTGCCGAATCATATACAGCTCTCCCTGCGTGAGTGATTACCAGCCCGGCACCGCGCCGCCGTTGAAGATCGTCTCCGCCGCCTTCGCCACTTCCGGCGACTGGTAGGACTGCATAAACTCCTTCACGTTCTGCGCATCTTTATTATCTTCGCGGGTGACGATGATGTTCACGTAGGGCGAGTTTTTATCCTCGATAAAAATGCCGTCGCGCACCGGAGAGAGCCCGGTCTGCTGGAGGTAGGTGGTGCTGATAATCGCCACATCAACCTTGGGATCGTCGATCACCCGCGGCAGCTGCGCGCCTTCCAGCTCCATGATTTTCAGGCTGTGCGGGTTGGCGGTGATATCGATTGCCGTCGGCAGCAGCCCGGTACCGGCCTTGAGGGTAATCAGCTTCTCCTGCTGCAGCAGAAGCAGCGCGCGGCCAAGGTTGGTCGGATCGTTAGGAATGGCGATGGTCGCTCCGTCTTTCAGCTCAGCGACCGATTTAATCTTGCGCGAGTAGCCCGCCATCGGGAACACGAAGGTGTTGCCGACCGCCACCAGGTGATAGCCGTGCGCTTTATTATCCTGTTCGAGGAACGGCCGGTGCTGGAAGACGTTGGCGTCCAGATCCCCGGCGTTAGTCGATTCGTTCGGCAGCAGGGAGCCGCTAAAACCAACCAGCTCAACGTCGAGGCCATACTTCTCTTTCGCCACCTTCTTCGCCACTTCCGCCACATCCTGTTCTGCGCCGTTAATCACGCCAACTTTAATGTGTTTTGCATCGCCGTCTTGCCGATCGCAACCCGCCAGCAGCAGGCCCGCCAGCACCACCACGGCGGCTGTCCGTAAACGCAATTTCATTGTTTTCACCCTGTTAGTCCATTAGAAAGTCATTATTATTTTCGTGCGAAACTATAACGGCTTTATGGTCAGCTTTTAAACATCAAAAGCAGTAACAGGAAATAAAATCATCTGCTGAATTTCGCCTCATGGGCCAGCAGCCACTCTTTGCGCGCCAGGCCGCCGCCGTAGCCGGTGAGTGAGCCATCTTTGCCGATAATCCGGTGGCAGGGAATAACGAGCGCCAGCCGGTTGGCGCCGTTGGCATTGGCCACCGCGCGCACCGCCCCCGCGTTGCCCATCAGCTCGGCAAGCCCCTGATAATGCTCGGTCGTGCCGTAGGGCACCGCCCGCAGCTGCTGCCAGACCGCCTGCTGAAAATCGCTGCCCGGCGTCTCAAGAGTGAGGGAAAAGCGCTGCCGCTGGCCGGCAAAATACTCCCCGACCTCCGCCACCGCCTGGCGCGTATGGGCGTTTTCCCCGGCAATAATATTGGCCGCCAGCAGGCGCTGAAGGTCGCGAAATTCGCTCTCCAGCATCCGCCGGTCAACAAACTCCAGCAGGCAAACCCCGCGCTCGGTGGCGCAGACAAACATCGGCCCGATGGGGGTGGTAAAGCGCTGGATCAGGATAACCCGCCCCGCTTTGCTCGGCGCCCGGCCGGTGAGCTTTTTGCAGGTATAGCCGAAGCCGCTGAGCGAGTCGTAGCCGCTATCAAACGCCACGTCGGTCGCGCTGCGCCCGCGCTGTAGCTCCTGCAGGGCGGTATTGACCCGCAGCATCCGCTGGAAGGCCTGAAACGTCATACCGTAGTTCTGGCTAAACCAGCGGCGCATGCGTTCCGGGCTGATGTGCTGCTGACGCAGCTGGTCATCGCTGATCCGCACCTTGGGCGCGGCGCGCAGCTGCTGCATCACCTGCTCCACCATCGGCGGCGCAGAGCTGGCGTTTTCCGTCGGTCGGCAAATTTTACACGGACGAAAGCCGGCGCTGAGCGCGGCTTTGAAATCGCTATAAAACTCCACGTTTTCCCGCTTTGGCTTGCGGGCGCGGCAGGTGGCGATGCAGAACACGCCGGTGGTTTTCACGCCGACGTAAAACAGCCCGGCGTACTGGGATGAGCGGGCCACCAGTGCCTCATACCAGGTATCGCATAACCCTTTATCAATCACCTGCATGGCTGAACACCCCGTTAAACGATTGCTGCTGCCTTACGTTATGTAGCAGAGAGTGCAGATACCCCTGCAGGGCACTATGCAGCGCGTTGCCCATAGAAACCCGCTTCACTCCGAGACGAGTCAGCTGGTCAATATCGGGCAGCGCGGGCATCGCCATGACGTTCAGCGGTAGCGCAACCGCCGCCGCTATTGCCGCAATATCCGCCGCCTCGGTAACGCAAGGGACAAACAGGCCGTCGGCCCCATTTCGCGCATACAGCTGACCTCGGGCAACCGTCTCAGCCAGCGCCTGCGGTCGGTTAAGCAAAAAAGGATCGGTACGAATATTAAGAAACAGCGCGACACCCGCCTGCTCCAGTCCGGTTTTAACCGCCCGCAGGCGGCGGGCATAGGTTTCAGCATCCACCAGGCGCCGCTCACCGTCGGCCACCAGGCTGTCCTCGAGATTAACGCCTGCCACGCCGGTTTGCGCCAGCGCTCGCAGATTATCTACCACCTCTGCGACGCTGGCACCGTACCCGAACTCCATATCCACGCTCAGCGGCAGCGCAACCTGCCCGCGGATACGCGTGACGAGCAAGAGCAGCTCAGCAAACGAGAGCTCTTCACCATCGTTATAGCCAAAGGTGTTGGCAATAGCAGCGCTGGAAGTGCCCAGGGCCGAATAGCCCGCTGCAGCCGCGGCTCTGGCGCTGGGGACGTCCCAGACGTTAGCCAGCAGAACTGGCGTGGCCTGGTGATGTTGTTGTGCGAAATCCATATGTCCTCCGGTTTTGTTGTTATGCGCAGGATTCTGGCGCTTCGGCCCTAAAGACGACAACCGAAAACCGGACGACTATTTTCGCCTGAACCAGCGTCCGGTCGGGCGCAACATCACCTTGCTCTACCGACGTCGCCACTCGCCGGGCGTCATCGCGTAGAGCTTCCTGAAGGCCTTCGAGAAGGAGGCCAGCGACTGAAAGCCGCAGCGGTCGGCGATAACGTCCAGGTTGGCCTGCCGCTCCAGGCGCAGCAGGCGGGCGGCCATCGCCATGCGCAGCTGGGTAAGCCACGCCTGGGGAGTGAGATGATAGACGCGGGCGAAATGGCGGGCAAAGGTCGCCCGCGACAGGAATGCCCGCGCGGCCATGGTTTCCAGCGTCCAGGGCTGCTCCGGCGCCGCCAGCACCGCCAACACCGCTGGCATCAGGCGCTCGTCGCTCATCAGCCGCAGCAGACCGCCCGGCGGCTGCTCCGTACCGAGCAGCGTGCGCAGCAGCAGCACCAATAGCGTATCGCCGAGGCTGCGAACGATGGCGCCGCCGCCGGGGCGATCGGCGAGGCTTTCCCGCACCAGCACGTTGAGCAGGATCTCCAGCTCCGGGCACTCCCGGCGCTCGTCGGTATGCAGGTGCACAAGCTCGGCCTCTTCGGCAAACAGCCAGCTGACGTGCGGGCCAAAGTAAAACTCGCCGCACAGCATCTCCAGCGCATCGCTGTCGCTGCCGGTTCGCATCTCGGTCAGCGTGCCGTTAAAGCGGTGCGCAACCGGCAAAATCTGCCCCCATTCGAGCAGGCTTTCCATCAGGTGCGGCGAGCCGTGCGGCAGCAAAATAACGTCTCCCGCCCGCATATGTCGGGTTTGATGGCCAACGGTCACCCGCCCTTCGCCGCGCAGGACAAAATGCCACGGCACCACGCCGCCGGGCATCTGGTCATGGCCGGCCTGCCAGCGGCCGCCAAAACGGCAGTGCAGATTGACTTCGCAGCGCGGGGCCAGCAGCGCCAGCAGATGACTGAGACTATCCATACCTCTCCTGAGACGATAAGACAAAAAGGTGAGACGCAGAGCGCGAGTCTAGCACGCCGCCGGCGCCTAAGATGTCCCCACTGCCACGACATACCCTCAAATACACAGGAGTTAACCATGAGCCGTTTAGCTGAAATTCGTGAACAAGATGCCACAGGTAAAGCCGCAGAAATTTTTGGCGGGATTAAAAAAGCAATGGGCAAGGTGCCGAATGCTTTTCTGACCATCGGCGGCCACTCTCCGGCAGCGCTGCAGCAGGCGCTGGCGCATAACGCCATGCTGAGTAAGGGCAGCCTGAATGCAAAAGAGCTGGAAGCTATCAACCTGGCGGTGAGCGAAGCCACCGGCTGTGATTACTGCCTGGCGGCGCACACCATGATGGCCAAAAGAGCTGGCTACAGCAGCGAGCAGATCCACGCCCTGCGCCGCGGCGAGTATCCGCAGGATGCGCACCTCGATGCGCTGGCAAAATTCGTTCAGACCCTGGTGAGCACCACCGGCACCCTGCCGGAAGCCGACGTCAGCGACCTGCGCAGCGCCGGATTCAGCGACCAGCAGACTATCGAGATTATCAGCGCGGTCAGCGCCATTCTGTTCACCAACATGGTGAACCGGGTTAACGATACGGTTGTCGATTTCCCGAAAGCCGATTAACCCGTAAGTTAACGCCTGCTTTACAGCCCCAGTGCGCTGAGCCCCGGATGGTCATCAGGCCGGCGGCCCTGGGGCCAGTGAAACAGGCGTTCGCTTTCGCCGATCGGCAGATCGTTGATGCAGGCGTAGCGCGTGCGCATCAGGCCGTGCTCATCGAACTCCCAGTTTTCATTGCCGTACGAGCGGAACCAGTTGCCGCTATCGTCACGCCACTCGTAGGCAAAGCGCACCGCAATGCGGTTATCGCTCCACGCCCACAGCTCCTTAATCAGCCGGTACTCCTGCTCTTTGCGCCACTTGCGCTGCAGGAAGCCGACGATTTCCGCCCGCCCCTGCACAAACTCGCTGCGGTTGCGCCATTCGCTATCGGGGGTATAGGCCAGCGCCACCTTCTGCGCATCGCGGCTGTTCCAGCCGTCTTCGGCGGCACGTACCTTTTGCGTCGCGCTTTCGCGGGTAAACGGCGGCAGCGGCGGGCGTTGTTCAGTCATGATCTTCTCCTGTGCGGGTTAACTGCTGCAGGCGCTGATTCTCCTGCTCAAGGTCGTGAATACGCTGCTGCAGCGTCTGGCTATATTCCGCCACCTGCTGCGCGCTGTAGCGCGGCGTAATATGCTGCGGACAGTTCCAGTCGAACGCCTGCAGATGAAAGCGAAAGATACGCTCAACGCTGCCGCGGTAATTTTCCGGCTTCACCCGGGCCAGCAGCGCGGGATCCTCATCCGCCGCCAGCACCTCAACGGTGGCGTAGATTTTCAGCCTGGCACGGCGCGGGTAATCCATCAAAAACAGGCACGCCCTGGCGCTTCCACGCAGGTTGCCGGTGCTGATGTACTGCCGGTTGCCGCTAAAATCCGCCATTGCCAGGGTGGTCTCATCCAGCAGATGCAGAAAGCCGGGCGGCCCGCCGCGATGCTGGATATAGGGCCAGCCGGTTTGCGAAACCGTCGCCAGATAAAAGCTGTCCCTGCTGGTAATCATCGCTTCCTCGCTGGCGGTAAAGCGGTCCGCCTTGCGGTGGCTGTGGGGCGATTGCCACAGCCCGTCGCTGCCCATTTCATGCTGGACGTCCATCACATCCGGGGTGATGGCAATACCAAGAAAGTCACCGGTCATACATCCTCCGCGCCTTGTATCTCTGCCCACAGCATGGACTCTACTGCGACAAATGATAATACTGAGGATCTGGCAATCATCTTTCCGTAAGGCGGGATAATAATGGACCGATTAAGCGCGATGGCGCTGCTGGTGAAGGTTACCGAGCTGGGCAGTATGTCGGCGGCGGCGCGGGCGCTGCATACGCCGCTGACCACCGTCAGCCGCAATATTGCCGAGCTGGAGAGCGCGCTCGGCGCACGCCTGCTGACCCGCACCACCCGCCGGCTTACGCTAACCGATGCCGGCGTAGAGTATGTTGCCGCCGCGCGGCGGATCCTTGAAGAGGTGGAAAACGCCGAGCGGCAGGCGGCGGGCGAGTATCTGCAGCCCAAGGGCGAGCTGGTGATCGCCGCGCCAACGATGTTCGGTCGCGTACACGTTTTGCCGGTGGTGAGCGATTTTCTCGCCCGTTACCCGCAAATTAACGTTCGTTTGCTGCTCAGCGACCGTAATGCTGACCTGATAAGTGACCATGTCGATCTGGCGGTGCGCATTGGCGCTCTGCCGGATAGCGGCATGGTGGCCACCCGCCTCGGGGAGATGCGCATTGTCACCTGCGCCCAGCCGCTGCTGCTGGCAAAGCACGGCGTGCCGCAGCGCCCCCGCGAGCTGGCCGGGCTGCCGATTATTGCGATTGAATCGCCGATGCCCTACAGCGGCTGGCGGTTTCGCGCCGCCGAAGCGGCTGACCAGCTGGTAACCCTGCGCGCCGTGCTGTCGGTCACCACCCCGGAAAGCGCCGCTGACGCCGCCCGGCTCGGGGTTGGCGTGGCGCGGCTGCTGCACTACCAGGCCATCGACGGCCTGACCCGCGGCGAGCTGCAGCTTATTCTGGAATCGGTCGAACCCGAGCCGACGCCGGTGCACCTGCTGTATACCAGCCGGGATCTGGCCCCGCTCAAGCTGCGCAAGTTCCTCAGCTTCGCCGCGCCGGCGCTGCGCCGGGCGCTGCTGCGCATCGCCGGAACCGCCTAGCGTGCCGCCTTTTTCAGCGGCACCTCTTTCAGCAGCCACGAGAGCACAAAGGCGACGGCCATAATACAGGCGGCCATCAGGAAGGCGGCGTGAATGGCCGCGCCGAAGGCGTCGAGATAATCAAGGCGGATCGCCGTCGGCAGGTTCTGTACCGCCTCCGGGTTTAGCGCCCTCGGCAGCTCGGCGCCCTCCGGCAGCAGGCGCTGGAGGTTATTTTGCAGCACGTGGGTAAATACCGCGCCGAACAGCGCCACGCCTATCGATCCGCCAATCGAGCGAAACAGCGTCACCCCCGAGGTGGCCACGCCGTACATCTGCGCCGGCATTGCGTTCTGTACCGCCAGCACCAGCACCTGCATCACCAGCCCCAGGCCTGCCCCCAGCACGCCGGTAAACAGATACAGCTGCCACATCGGCGAATGAATCGTAATGCGGGTCAGCAGCACCATCCCCACCACGCCCAGCAGGGTGCCGAGGATCGGGAACAGTCGGTATTTACCGGTACGGCTGATAATCCGCCCGCTGACGATCGACGTCAGCAGCAGGCCGCCCATTAGCGGGATCAGCTGCAGCCCGGCTTCGGTCGGGGTCGCCGCCTTCACCACCTGCAGATAGAGCGGCAGGAAGGTCACCGAGCCAAATAGCGCCATGCCGATCACAAAACCAATCATGCTGCACAGCAGAAAGCTGCGGTTACGGAACAGCGAGAGCGGAATAATCGGCTCCACGGCCACCCGTTCCTCATAAATAAAGCCAATGATTCCCACCACGCCAAAGGCCAGAATGCACCATAGCTGCGGGTCATTCCACGGCCGCACGCTGCCGCCTTCGGAGGTGAAGAGGATAATGCACAGCAGCGCCATGCTCAGGTAAAACGCCCCCAGCCAGTCGATCTGGTGCGCGCTGCGCTTATTGCTGCTGTGGAACACCGCCCCGATCACCAGCAGAGCAAACAGCCCCAGCGGCAGGTTGATATAAAAAATCCAGCGCCAGGAGGCGTGCTGCACCAGAAAACCGCCGATCAGCGGCCCGATGACCGTCGCCAGGCCGAACACGCCGCCGAAGAGGCCCTGATAGCGGCCACGGTTTGCCGGAGGGATCACGTCGGCGACCGCCGCCATGCTGATCACCATCAGGCCGCCGCCGCCCAGCCCCTGCAGCCCGCGCATCAGCACCAGCTGCGTCATATTCTGCGCCAGGCCGCACAGCGCCGAGCCGACAAGGAACAGCACAATCGCCACCTGGAGCACGATTTTTCGCCCGAACAGATCGCCGAATTTACCGTACAGCGGCACCACGATAGTTGAGCTCAGGATATAGGCGGTCACCACCCACGAGAGCTTATCCAGCCCGCCGAGTTCGCCGACAATGGTCGGCAGCGCGGTCGATACGATGGTCTGATCCAGCGCCGACAGCAGCATCACCAGCAGCAGCGCGCTGAACAGCAGGCGGATCGACGGCGCCGGCCGGGCGGCGATTTCAGATGTCATAGCAACACTCGCTTGAAATTAATTAAATGCATAATTAATATTTAGGGAAATGATGAATCAGGTCAAGAGACAGTGAAGAAATGACAGCACAAAAAGACCATGATGCGCCGCGCCGTCCAGGCCGTCCGCGCGGCAAAAAGCCGGGCACCGCTAACCGTGAACAGCTGATGGATATCGCGCTGGCGCTGTTTGCCCGCCAGGGCATCGCCCGGACGTCGCTGAACGCCATCGCCAAAGAGGCCGGGGTCACGCCGGCGATGCTGCATTACTATTTCAACTCGCGGGAAGTATTAGTCGATCAGCTGCTGGAAGAGCGCTTTATGCCGCTGCGCGGCGAAATCAGCAAAATTTTTATCGCCCATCCGCAGGATCCGCTGACCGCGTTTACCCTGCTGATCGAGGCGCTCGCCGCGCTGGCGGAGCAAAACGACTGGTTTGCGCCGCTGTGGATGCAGGAGATGATTGGCGAAATGCCGGTGCTGCGCCAGCATATGCACGCCCGCTTTGGCGACGATAAATATCACCGAATGCTGGAGACCATAGGCCGCTGGCAGCAGGAGGGGAAACTCAACCCGGCCCTGTCGCCGGAGCTGCTGTTCACCAGCCTGATTAGCCTGGTGCTGGTGCCCTATTCGCGCATTCGCACCGATCCGCGCTTAAAAACGATGTCCCGGCAAACCATCGTCAGCCACGCGCTGGCGATGATCCAGCAGGGGATTGGCGGCTGATATCCCCGGCTGTTTGCCCTCTGTCGCCCGGATCGGACGCATCGCGCCGCAGTCCGGGGCGGCAGCAGCCTTACAGCACCTTCGAGAGATAATGCCGCTCCATGCCGGGGTGCGGGAAATCAGGCAGCGACATCTGCAGCCGGTAGCCGAGCTTTTGATAAAACGGCAGCGCCTGGAAGCTGAAGGTATCCACCAGCACGTGGCTGCAGCCCCTCTCCCGCGCCAGGTCTTCCGCCGCATGCATAATCTCGCTTCCCAGACCGCTGCCGCGTGAGGCTTCGCTGACCCACAGATACTCAATGCTCAGCCAGCCGCCGACTTTTTTGCCGATCAACCCGCCCCGCATCGCGCCCGATGCGTCCCGGGCATAGACGCCCACGTCGCCAAACTCCGCCGGGTCCAGGTAGCGCCGGTTGTATTCCCGTAGACCCGCCAGCAGCTCATCACGATCCGCGGGATTAATGCTGGTCGTCATTATTAAAGCCATTAATGCCTCCTGATTAAATTATGTAAGAGTATTACTGGTGCTTACTTTCACAAAAAATTCTTATTTCCTCCATTATTTTTTGCCTTAATTTTCACGATTCAAATTTAGACAAAAAAACCTTTTCATTGGCCGTTTGAGACGTATAATGAGCAAAAAATGAGAATGATCATTCTCACAAAAAAACCAGGAGTGGAGCCATCTCATCTGCAGAGAAGCCAAAAAATGACCGCTCCGGCGGCCGTCGTCGAATAACAGCATACAGGAACGTCTGAGTTCCTTTTTAGCCATTTTCGTTTACCCGAAGATGCCTCAGCGCCCAACCCATCACCTCACTATTTAATTAGTGGGGCGGACGTCGTTTATCCTGAGAAAATATAATGAAATACACCATCATACCCATCGCAATAGCATTATTTCTGCTGGTCGGATGCGATAATTCGCAAACATCTGCCCGGCCGCAAATGACGCCGGAAGTCGGCGTTGTCACCCTCAAAGGCCAGCCCGTTTCCGTTATCAGCGAACTGACCGGTCGCACCACCGCGTCGCTCAGCGCCGAAGTGCGTCCGCAGGTGGGCGGCATCATTCAAAAGCGCCTGTTTACCGAAGGCGACAGGGTGAAAGCCGGCCAGGCGCTGTATCAAATTGACCCGGCCAGCTATCGCGCCGCCTATAACGAAGCCGCGGCTGCCCTGAAGCAGGCGCAATCGCTGACGGTTGCCGACTGCCAGAAGGCCCGCCGCTATACGCAGCTGGTCAAAGACAACGGCGTGTCGCTGCAGGATGCCGATGACGCGCAGTCCACCTGTAACCAGGACAAGGCCAGCGTCGAGTCGAAAAAAGCCGCGCTGGAGAGCGCCCGCATCAACCTGAACTGGACCACCGTCAGCGCGCCGATTGCCGGGCGGATTGGCATCTCCTCCGTGACCCCGGGGGCGCTGGTCTCTGCCGATCAGGATACGGCCCTGGCGACGATCCGCGGGCTGGAGACGATTTACGTCGATCTCACGCGATCGAGCGTTGATCTGCTGCGCCTGCGCCAGCAAACGCTGGCAACCAACGCCAATACCCTCAGCGTCACCCTGATCCTCGAAGACGGCAGCACCTATGCCGAGAAGGGCCGCCTGGCGCTGACCGAAGTGGCGGTGGACGAATCAACCGGCTCGGTCACGCTGCGCGCGGTGTTCCCCAACCCGCAGCACGTTCTGCTGCCGGGAATGTTCGTCCGCGCCCGCGTCGATGAGGGCGTGATGGACGATGCGATCCTCGCCCCGCAGCAGGGGATCACCCGCGATGTCAAAGGTAACGCCACCGCGCTGGTGGTCGATGCCGACGGTAAAGTCGCCCAGCGTGAGGTCGCAACCGGCGAAGCCTACGGCGATAAGTGGCTGGTGGAGAGCGGCCTGAAGAGCGGCGACAGGCTGATCGTTGAAGGCACCAGCAAGGTGGCCGCCGGGCAGCAGGTCAAAGCCGTTGAAATGAAAAACAGCGGAGGCAACGCCTGATGTTCTCCCGCTTCTTCGTTCGACGCCCGGTGTTCGCCTGGGTCATCGCCATCCTGATTATGCTCGCCGGGATCCTCGCCATCCGCACGCTGCCGGTCGCCCAGTACCCGGACGTCGCGCCGCCGTCGGTGAAAATTTCCGCCACCTACACCGGCGCCTCTGCCGAAACCCTGGAAAACAGCGTCACCCAGGTTATCGAGCAGCAGCTTACCGGGCTGGATAACCTGCTCTATTTCACCTCCACCAGTAGCTCCGACGGCTCGGTGAGCATTAACGTGACCTTCGAGCAGGGGACCGATCCGGACACCGCGCAGGTGCAGGTGCAAAACAAGGTCCAGCAGGCCGAATCGCGGCTGCCCAGCGAAGTGCAGCAGTCCGGCGTGACGGTGGTGAAATCGCAGAGCAGCTTCCTGCTGATCCTCGCGGTGTACGATAAAACCGACAAGGCCACCAGCTCCGATATCGCCGACTGGCTGGTGAGCAACATGCAGGACCCGCTGGCGCGCGTGGAAGGCGTCGGCAGCCTGCAGGTATTTGGCGCTGAATACGCGATGCGCATCTGGATGGACCCGACCAAACTGGCCTCCTATGCGCTGATGCCTTCCGATGTCGAAACGGCAATCGAAGCGCAGAACGTGCAGATCTCGGCGGGTAAAATCGGCGCGCTGCCGTCCTCTAACGCCCAGCAGCTTACCGCCACCGTGCGCGCTCAGTCGCGCCTGCAAACCGTCGATCAGTTCAAAAACATCATTGTGAAGAGCAAGAGCGACGGCTCGGTCGTCCGCCTGAGCGATGTCGCCCGGGTTGAAATGGGCAGCGAAGATTACACCGCCTCGGCGAACCTCAACGGCCACCCTGGCGCCGGTATCGCCGTCATGATGGCGCCGGGCGCCAACGCGCTGGATACCGCGACGCGGGTGAAGGATAAGATTGCCGAGTATCAGCGCCAGATGCCGCAGGGCTACGACATCGCCTATCCGAAGGACAGCACCGAGTTTATTAAAATATCGGTTGAGGATGTGATTCAAACGCTGTTTGAAGCCATCGCGCTGGTGGTCTGCGTGATGTATCTGTTCCTGCAGAACTTCCGCGCCACGCTGATCCCGGCGGTGGCGGTGCCGGTGGTGCTGCTTGGCACCTTTGGCGTGCTGGCGCTGTTTGGCTACTCCATCAATACCCTGACGCTGTTTGCGATGGTGCTGGCGATCGGCCTGCTGGTGGATGACGCCATCGTGGTGGTGGAAAACGTCGAGCGGATTATGCGCGATGAGGGGCTTCCCGCCCGGGAAGCCACCGAAAAGTCGATGGGCGAAATTTCCGGGGCGCTGATCGCCATTGCCCTGGTGCTGTCGGCGGTGTTCCTGCCGATGGCCTTCTTCGGCGGCTCAACCGGCGTTATCTATCGTCAGTTCTCGGTCACCATCATCTCGGCGATGATGCTCTCCGTGGTGGTGGCGCTGACCTTAACCCCGGCGCTGTGCGGCGCGCTGTTGAGCCACTCTAAGCCGCATACCAAAGGCTTCTTCGGGGCGTTTAACCGCCTGTGGGGGCGCACGGAGCAGGGCTATCAGCGCCGCGTGCTCGGCGGCCTGCGTCGTTCGGCGATGATGATGGGCGCCTTCGCGCTGATTTGCGCCGTCATGGCGCTGGCGATGTGGAAGCTGCCGGGCAGCTTCCTGCCGGCAGAGGATCAGGGCGAAATCATGGTGCAGTACACCCTGCCGGCAGGCGCGACCGCCGTGCGCACCGCCGAGGTTCGCCGCCAGGTGACCGACTGGTTCCTGACCAAAGAGAAGGCCAATACCAACGTTATCTTTACCGTCGACGGCTTCAGCTTCAGCGGCAGCGGGCAGAACGCCGGGATGGCTTTCGTGTCGTTGAAAAACTGGTCCCAGCGCAAGGGCGCAGCCAACACCGCGCAGGCCATTGCCCTGCGCGCCACCAAAGAGCTCGGCAGCATCCGCGACGCCTCGCTGTTTGCCATGACGCCTCCTTCGGTAGACGGCCTCGGGCAGAGCAACGGCTTTACCTTTGAGCTGATGGCCAGCGGCGGCACCGATCGCGACAGCCTGATGAAAATGCGCAGCCAGCTGCTGGCGGCGGCTAATCAGAGCCCGCAGCTGCAGTCGGTGCGCGCCAACGACCTGCCGCAGATGCCGCAGCTGCAGGTGGATATCGACAACAACAAAGCGGTGGCGCTGGGGCTATCGCTGAGCGACGTCACCGCCACCCTCTCCAGCGCCTGGGGCGGCACCTACGTCAACGACTTTATCGATCGCGGACGGGTGAAAAAGGTCTATATCCAGGGCGATAGCGATTCTCGCGCCGTCCCCGCCGATCTCGGGAAATGGTTCGTGCGCGGCAGCGATGACGGCATGACGCCGTTCTCCGCCTTCGCCACCACCCGCTGGCAGTACGGCCCGGAAAGCCTGGTGCGCTACAACGGCTCCGCCGCATTTGAAATCCAGGGCGAAAACGCCGCCGGCTCCAGCTCCGGCGCGGCGCTGGATAAGATGGAAGCCCTCGCCAACAGCCTGCCGGCGGGCACCACCTGGGCATGGAGCGGCATGTCGCTGCAGGAAAAACTGGCCAGCGGCCAGGCGATGAGCCTGTACGCCATCTCCATTCTGGTGGTGTTCCTGTGCCTCGCGGCGCTGTATGAGAGCTGGTCGGTGCCGTTCTCGGTGATCATGGTTATCCCCCTCGGCCTGCTCGGCGCGGCGCTGGCGGCCTGGCTGCGCGATCTGAATAACGACGTCTACTTCCAGGTTGCGCTGTTGACCACCATTGGCCTGTCGTCGAAGAACGCCATTCTGATCGTTGAGTTTGCCGAATCGGCGGTGGATGAAGGCTATTCGCTTTCGCGGGCGGCAATCCGCGCCGCGCAAACCCGTCTGCGCCCTATCGTCATGACTTCGCTGGCGTTTATCGCCGGGGTGCTGCCGCTGGCGGTGGCGACTGGCGCGGGGGCCAACAGCCGCGTGGCGATCGGCAGCGGGATCATCGGCGGCACGCTAACCGCCACGCTGCTGGCGGTGTTCTTCGTTCCCCTGTTCTTTGTGCTGGTGAAGCGGTTCTTCACCCGCCAGCGTCCTTCTCAGGAGTAGGTTATGTTTCGTTTTACGTTAGTTTTTATCGCGCTCCTGAGCGCAGGCTGCGTCTCCCTTGACCCGCACTACGAGCGTCCGGCGGCGCCGGTGCCCGCCACGCTGCCCGGCGCCCACGGCGAAGCGACGACGGTCGTCAGCCAGTGGCAGCAGGTGGTGAACGACGCGCGGCTCAAAAAGGTGGTGACCATCGCGCTGAACAGCAACCGCGACGTGCAAAAAGCGCTGGCCGATATCGAAGCCGCCCGCGCCCAGTTTGGCGAAACCCGCGCTTCGCTGTTCCCCACCGTTGACGCCGAGCTGAGCCATACCCGCAGCAAAACGGTGGCCAGCGGCCTCACCTCATCGGCGGAAGCCGACGGGGCGGTCTCCAGCTTCGAGCTGGATCTGTTCGGCAAAAACCAGAGCCTGACCCGCGCGGCGCGGGAAACCTGGCTCGCCAGCGAATTTACCGCTCAGAATACGCGGCTGACGATGATAGCCGACCTGACTACCGCGTGGATCACCCTCGCGGCGGACAACAGCAGCCTGGCGCTGGCCGAAGAAACCATGGCCAGCGCCGACAGCTCGCGCAAAATCGTCGCCCGCCAGATGGCGGTCGGCACCGCTGCGGCCAGCGATCTCAGCGATGCCGAAGCGGTTTACCAGCAGGCGCGCGCCAGCGTCGCCAGCTATCGAACCCAGGTCGCGCAGGATAAAAACGCGCTCAACCTGCTGGCCGGCGAAAGCGTCCCTGAGAGCCTGCTGCCCGGCACGCTGCAAAGCCTCGGTGATAGCAACATCGCCCTGATCCCCGCCGGCGTCTCTTCGTCAGTCCTGCTGCGCCGCCCGGATATTCAGGAGGCCGAGCACAACCTCAAGAGCGCCAACGCCGATATTGGCGCCGCGCGCGCCAACTTCTTCCCGAGCATTTCGCTCACCGCCAGCGCCGGGGTCGGCAGCGATTCGCTCTCTTCGCTGTTCAGCCACGGGATGCAGGTGTGGTCGTTCGCGCCGTCAATCAGCCTGCCGCTGTTTACCGGCGGCAGCAACCTGGCGCAGCTTCGCTATGCCGAAGCGGAGAAAAAGGGGCTAATCGCCACCTACGAGAAAAGTATTCAGAGCGCGTTCAAAGACGTCGCCGACGCCCTGGCGCGCCGGGAAACGCTGGGCGAGCAGCTGGATGCCCAGCAGCAGTACGTCGCCGCCGAGCAGAAATCGCTGGATATCGCCACCCGCAGCTATCAGGCAGGGATCGGCAACTATCTGTCGGTGCTGACCGCGCAGCGCACGCTGTGGTCGGCGCAGGCCACGCTGATTACCCTCCAGCAAACCGATCTGCAAAACCGCATTACGCTCTGGCAGTCGCTGGGAGGCGGCGCCAGCTGATCTGCTCCCGCCGGGCCGCAGGGCCCGGTATCCTCATAAGGACCTGCTATGCCGCGTATTTCTCTCTCCTGGGTTGTTATTCTCGGGCTGCTCTCGGGCATCGGCCCGCTCTGTACCGACTTCTACCTGCCGGCGCTGCCGGATATCACCCGCCAGCTGAACGCCACCAGCACGCAAACCCAGCTCTCGCTGACCGCCGCGCTGCTCGGGCTGGGCCTCGGCCAGCTGTTTTTTGGCCCGCTCAGCGACCGCATCGGCCGCCGCAGGCCGCTGATCCTCTCGCTGCTGCTGTTTATCGTCTCCTCGGCGATGTGCGCCCTGACCCAGGATATCCATCTGCTGATTCTCTGGCGCTTTTTGCAGGGCTTTGCCGGCGCGGGCGGCTCGGTGCTGTCGCGTTCGATTGCCCGCGACCGCTACCAGGGCGCGCTGCTGACGCAGTTTTTTGCCCTGCTGATGACCGTCAACGGCATTGCGCCGGTTCTGTCGCCAGTGCTTGGCGGCTACATTATCACCGCCTTCGACTGGCGCATTCTGTTCTGGGCGATGGCGGCGATCGGCGGCGTACTGCTGCTGTTAAGCCTGGCGATCCTCCACGAAACCCTGCCGCCGAAAAGCGCCGCGACCTCGCGTAAAGCGGGCGGCTCGCCGGTGCTGAAAAATCGCCGCTTTATGCGCTACTGCCTGATTCAGGCCTTTATGATGGCCGGCCTGTTCTCCTATATCGGCTCGTCGTCCTTCGTGATGCAGAGTGAATTTGCCATGAGCGCCATGCAGTTCAGCCTGCTGTTCGGCCTGAACGGGATTGGGCTGATTATTGCCGCGCTTATCTTCTCCCGCCTGACGCGCCGCTTTTCGGCCGAGTCCCTGCTGCGCACGGGTCTGATGCTGGCGGTGCTGTGCGCCGCCGGCATGCTGCTGTTTGCCTGGCTGAAGCTGCCGCTGCCGGCGCTGATCGGCCTGTTCTTCACCGTGTCGTTTATGAGCGGCATCAGCACCGTGGCCGGGGCCGAAGCGATGAACGCCGTTGATGCCGGGCAGTCGGGCACCGCGTCCGCGCTGTTAGGTACGCTGATGTTTGTCTTTGGCGGCATCGCCGCGCCGCTCGCCGGACTCGGCGGTGAAACCATGTTGAAAATGAGCCTGGCCATGGCGATAAGCTATTTTCTGGCCCTGCTGCTGAGCCTGAAACCCCCCGCTGCGCTACGCTAGCCCAGCCTGCGGTAATAAAATATTCCAGTTTTATTACCGCACAATCCCCCGCCATACCTACAAATATCTTATTATCTGCCGTGCGCTAATCGTGATAACCTTCACATGAATGGAATAATTAATTCCTTAGAATACCCGCCACTGTGAATAATGAGGTTTTGTTATGAGTATCGACCTGAGCAAACTGCTGACCGAACGGCGCAACGCCAATAGCGCCAATATTGACACCCTGTCTACCGTTGAAATGCTGACGGTGATTAACCAGGAAGACAGGCTGGTGGCCGAGGCAATTACCCCCTATTTGCCGCAGATCGCTCAGGTTGTCGATAAGGTCGCCACCGCGCTGCAGGCGGGCGGACGCCTGATTTATATCGGCGCGGGCACCTCCGGTCGCCTGGGGATCCTCGACGCCAGCGAATGTCCGCCAACCTTCGGCACGCGTCCGGAGCAGGTGGTCGGGATTATCGCCGGCGGGCATAAAGCCATCCTCAGCGCGGTGGAAAACGTCGAAGACAACAAGGCGCAGGGCGCAATGGACCTGCAGAACCTCAATTTCAGCAACCGCGACGTGCTGGTTGGCCTCGCCGCCAGCGGACGGACGCCGTACGTCATCGGCGCAATGGAGTATGCCCACAGCCAGAACGCGTTTGTCGCTATCGTCAGCTGCAATCCGCACGGCGAGATGGCCCGGCTGGCGGACGTCGCTATCACTCCGGTCGTCGGCCCGGAAGTGGTGACCGGCTCAACCCGCCTGAAGGCAGGCACCGCGCAAAAGCTGGTTCTGAATATGATTTCGACCGGGGCAATGATTCGCGTCGGCAAGGTCTACAGCAATCTGATGGTTGACGTTGAGGCCACCAACGCGAAGCTTATCGAGCGTCAGATCTCCATCGTCATGGAGGCAACCGAGTGCGATCGCGACGCCGCCCAGCGCGCGCTGGACGCCTGCGGCCGTCACTGCAAAACGGCCATTGTGATGGTGCTTGCCGATCTTAGCGCCGAAGAAGCGCAGTCGCTGCTGGCCAAAAATAGCGGCTATATCCGCAAAGCGCTGGGCAACGCCTGAGCGCCAACAGACAGGTAAACTGCAATGGCAAAAATAAATAAAGAGATGATAGCGCGGATCCTTACCCACGTCGGCGGAGCCGGAAACGTGGCGCAGGCCGGTAACTGTATGACCCGCCTGCGCCTGACGCTGCGCGACGAAGCGCTGGCCGATAGCGCCGCAATCCGTCAGGTTGAAGGCGTGATGGGGGTTATCGTCAGCGATGAGCAGTTTCAGGTCGTGCTTGGCCCGGGCAAAGCGCAAACCGCGGCGGAAATGATGAACGCCATGCTGGAGGATGCGCCGCAGGACGCCCCGTCGCTGGCGGAGGTCGCCGCCGAGAAGAAACAGGCGCTGAAGAGCAAGCAAACCGGCGGGGTACAGAAGTTTCTCGCCAAATTCGCCACCATTTTTACGCCGCTGATCCCCGGCTTTATCGCCGTCGGCCTGCTGCTCGGCTTTGCTACCCTGGCAGAACAAATCTTCGTCCTGGAGAATGCGCACCCTAACGCCAGCCTGGTAGCGCTGATCGGCTATATGAAGATCTTCAGCAAAGGGATGTTTACCTTCCTGAGTATCTTAATCGGCTATAACGCCCAGAAGGCGTTTGGCGGCTCCGGGGTCAACGGGGCGATTATCGCCTCGCTGTTCGTTCTCGGCTACAACCCCGAAGCGACCAGCGGATTTTACGCCGGGATCACCACCTTCTTCGGCCACGGCATCGACCCGCGCGGCAATATTATCGGCGTGCTGATCGCCTCGATTATCGGCGCATGGGTGGAAAGACAGGTGCGGCGTTTCATGCCGGCCAACCTCGATATGATCCTCACCTCGGCGGTCACGCTGCTGATTATGGGCGCGGTCACCTTTACGGTGATCATGCCGATTGGCGGCTGGCTGTTTACCGGAATGTCGTGGCTGTTCCTGCACCTCAACGGTAACCCGTTCGGTTCGGCGGTGCTGGCGGGGCTGTTCCTGCTGGCGGTGATGTTCGGCGTCCATCAGGGCTTTGTCCCGGTCTATTTCGCGCTGGTGGATGCGCAGGGCTTTAACTCGCTGTTCCCGATCCTGGCGATGGCCGGCGCTGGGCAGGTGGGCGCCGCGCTGGCCCTCTACTGGCGGGCAAAGCACGGCTCGCTGCTGCGCACCCAGATCAAAGGGGCGATTATTCCCGGCTTTCTGGGTATCGGCGAACCGCTGATCTATGGCGTCACCCTGCCGCGGATGAAGCCGTTTATCACCGCCTGTATCGGCGGCGCCTGCGGTGGCTTCTTCCTCGGCCTGATCGCGTGGCTGGGCCTGCCGGTGGGGCTGAATACGGTCTTTGGGCCCTCCGGCCTGGTGGCGCTGCCGCTGATGACCTCCGGCAGCGGCATCTACGCCGGGATGGCGGTCTACGCGGCGGGGTTGGCCGTCTCTTACCTGTGCGGCTTTGCGCTGACCTGGCTGTTCGGCAGTAAGAACGTTGATTTGAGCTAAGGCTCAGCGCTGGTCAGGGGGTGCCTGGCCGGCCGTTCCCCGATCTGCGCCGCACTTATGCGGACGGCGACTACCATTTCCTTCCCCGCCGTCCGAACGCGCCCATGCTATGATTCCCTTTTCGCGATATACCACCTGAGGGAAAGATGGGCTCCAGTAAAAAAGGGATGCTGAATGTACTTATAGCCGCCGTGCTATGGGGGAGTTCCGGCGTCTGCGCGCAGTACATTATGCAGCAAAGCCAGATGTCATCACCGTTTCTGACCATGACGCGCCTGCTGTTCGCCGGCCTGATTCTGCTGATGCTCTCTTTCGTCCACGGCGATAAAATTTTCCGCGTCCTGCAAAACCGCAAAGATGCCGTCAGCCTGCTGATTTTCTCGCTGTTTGGCGCGCTGACCGTGCAGTACACCTTCCTGATGACCATCGAAAAATCAAACGCCGCGACCGCGACGGTGCTGCAGTTCCTGTCGCCGACGATTATCGTCGCCTGGTTCGCGCTGGCCCGCAAAACGCGCCCTCGCCCGCTGGTGCTGGCGGCGATCGGCACTTCGCTGGCTGGCACGTTTCTGCTGGTGACCCACGGCAACCCGACAACGCTCTCTATTTCACCCGCGGCGCTCTTCTGGGGGGTGGCTTCGGCCTTTGCCGCCGCCTTCTACACCACCTATCCGTCAACGCTTATCGCCCGCTACGGCACCCTGCCGATCGTCGGCTGGAGCATGCTGCTCGGCGGGGCGATGCTGCTGCCGTTCTACGGCGGCCAGGGCAGCAACTTTGTGGTCAACGGCCCCCTGCTGCTGGCCTTCTTTTATCTGGTGGTGATCGGCACTTCGCTGACCTTCAGCCTTTATCTGAACGGCGCGCAGATGATTGGCGGCGCGAAGGCGGGGATCCTCAGCTGCGCCGAGCCGCTGAGCAGCGCCCTGCTCTCTTTGCTGCTGCTGGGCATCACCTTTACGCTGCCGGACTGGCTCGGCACGCTGCTGATCCTGTCATCGGTGGTGCTGATAGCCTTGGATTCACGGCGGCGCGTTCGGGCAGCATAGAAAAGCAATTTACTGATTTTAAACAATTTATAATCCAGATGATTTGCGTGTTTTGCGCACTACGCATATAGTTTGGTATCACCCTTGAAGGAGAAGCGCCATGAAAGCGTGTTGGATGTTGTGCCTGGTCAGCGCCCTCAGCGCCTCGGCCGCGTGGGCCGAATCGCCGCTACAAAGCCTGCAGTTCGAGCAGCAAAAACAGCTGGTATTAAAAGCGGTGAAGGAAAAATGCACCCCGGCGGCAACGCTTAGCGATAACGACTTTGCCAATAAGGTTCTCGCCTCGAAAGAGAATCAAACCTACGTGCGTGAGGCAACCCTGGCAAAAGAGCGTAATAACCAGAAGAACTACCAGGCGGCGATCGACAAGATTACCTGCCCGGCGCAGTGATCGCGCCTGCGACGCGGCCAGCAGGCCGCCCGCCGCGCAAATAAAAATACCTGTCAGTTACGCCACTGGCAGGTATTTTTTTGACTTCATCATGGCCCCGCGGCTGTGTGCGCCCGCGCGCGGGCCAGCTTAGATTTTCGGAATAATAAGATCCCCGCGCAGCATGCTGCCGCCCAGCATTTGCGTCTTTTCCGTCAGCCAGCTGACGATCCGCATCGCCATCACATCCATCGAGTACTCAATCGCCGGAATGGTCGGAATACCCGGCAGCTGTAGCGAGCCGGCCAGGCTAAAGACCATCACCTTTTCCGGCACCGCGCGGCTGAACGCCTGCAGCTGCGGGACAACCCGCTGCGCCTGCTGCTCGTCCGCAACCAGCAGCGCATTGAAGTTCAACGTTGTCGCGTTGCTCACCAGCTCCTGTACCGCCACCGACGGCGAAGTGCTGTCGAGGAATACCAGGTTGCGATTAAACGGCAGGAAATTTTTCTCCAGCGCATGCTTGTAGCCCAGCAGCACCTGATCGGCAAAGCCGCTTCCCTCGGGATGGATGAGCGCAATCTGGCGTCGCCCCTGGCTAATCAAATAGTTACAGGCAGTTTCCGCGGCAAAAGCGTGGTCAAACTGAATGCTGTTCGCCCCTTCGCTCTCGAGGCAGTCAATCAGCGCCACGTCCGGCCGGTCAATATTCAGCGGGAAGCGGGCGCCGATAATCAGGATATCGTCGCACAGGCCGCAGCTGAGCTCTTCGAGCGAGTTCATCACCCCGTCGCGGGTGTTGGCGAAGCGCAGCAGCAGATGCTTTTGATGCTGACTCAGCTGTTTTTCCAGGGCATACAGATAGCTGGTGGTTTGATTGATATTATCCTGGGCGCAAATCACCCCGATGCAGCCCGTGCTCTGGCTGAACAATGATTGGGCAATCATATTTGGCCGGTAATTGAGCTCTTCCGCCGCCTGCAGTACCGCCTGACGACTGGCCTCTTTGACGCCGCGAGAGCCGCTCAGCACGCGTGAAACTGTGGCCTTTGAGACGCCAGCTAACCGTGATACATCGTTGATTGTAGACATCTTTCTCCCCTGACAGGGTCGGGCCGATCCCTGTAAATCTTTAGACCTGAATCGCTTCAATAGTAACCAACGGCAGTATATCCGTTTCCTTTTTTATTTGGAAACCGATTTTCCGTTTCATGGAAAATCATCGCAAAAACCACGGAATTATGTGAGCCGAATCTAATTAATCAGCCCCGTACACGGTAGATCTTGACGGTTATCACAGTTCTGTTTTTTATAAATGGAAACCGGTTTCCGTCTGATATCAAATCATCCACGCAATAACTTTTTACATATTGAGGATGAGTGTCGATGTACAAGATTATGCTGTGCTGCTCTGCGGGGATGTCCACCAGTCTGCTGGTCAGGAAGATGGTCGATGAGGCGAAGGAACGTAACCTGCCTGTGCAGATAGACGCCTACGGCGTTTCCGAATTTGACATGCAGTTTCCACAATACCAGGTGGTTCTGCTCGGACCCCAGGTAAAATACATGCTGAAAACATTATCTGAGAAAGCCGCTTCCCTGAATATTCCGGTCCAGCCGATAAACGCCATGGACTACGGAATGCAGCGGGGAGATAACGTCCTGGATTATGCTCTGTCGCTGATAGCAGCGGCGCATTAAGAGGTGTGCAAATGAGTTCTCTGTATCAGTCCATGATTGCCGTGATCGAGCAATCTATTACTCCGCTGGCAGGACGCCTTGGGCAGCAGAAATACGTTATCGCCATCCGCGATGGCTTCACTGCCGCATTGCCGTTTATGATCATCGGCTCTTTCATGCTGGTATTTATCTTTCCGCCTTTTTCACCCGACACCACCAACGGTTTTGCCCGCGGCTGGCTGGATTTCTCACAGCAGTATCGTGAGCAGCTGATGCTGCCGTTTAACCTGAGCATGGGGGTCATGACCTTCTTTATTTCCGTCGGCATTGGCGCCAGCCTCGGCCGCCAGTTTCAGCTCGACCCGGTGATGTCCGGCCTGCTGGCCTTTATGGCCTTCCTGCTGGTCGCAGCACCCTACGCTGACGGCAAAATTTCCACCCAGTATCTGTCAGGCCAGGGGATCTTCACCGCCTTAATTACCGCCATCTACTCCACCCGCGTTTACGCATGGCTGAAGCAGAATAATATTACTATCCGCCTGCCGAAAGAGGTGCCCACCGGCGTCGCGCGCTCGTTCGAAATCCTGATCCCGGTACTGGTGGTGATCGGGACGCTGCATCCGCTGAACCTGTTTATCGAAGCGCAGACCGGTATGATCCTGCCGCAGGCGATTATGCATCTGCTGGAGCCGCTGGTGTCGGCCTCCGACTCCCTGCCGGCAATCCTGCTCTCCGTGCTGATGTGCCAGATTTTCTGGTTCGCCGGGATCCACGGCTCGCTGATTGTGACCGGGATTATGAACCCGTTCTGGATGGCGAACCTGTCGGCAAACCAGGCGGCACTGGCCGCTGGCGCCGCGCTACCGCACGTTTATCTGCAGGGCTTCTGGGACCACTATCTGCTGATTGGTGGCGTGGGCTCGACGCTTCCGCTGGCATTCCTGCTGCTGCGCAGCCGCGTGGCGCACCTGCGGACCATCGGCAAAATGGGCATCGTGCCAAGCTTCTTCAACATTAACGAACCGATTCTGTTCGGGGCGCCGATTATCATGAACCCGATGATGTTTATCCCGTTCGTGTTCGTGCCGATGATCAACGCGGTGCTGGCCTACGGCGCAACCCGTCTCGGCTGGCTGACGCAGGTGGTCTCGCTGACGCCGTGGACCACGCCAGCCCCTATCGGCGCCTCCTGGGCCGCCAACTGGACCCTGAGCCCGGTGGTGATGTGCGTCATTTGCATGGTGATGTCAGCCGTCATTTACCTGCCATTCCTCCGCGCCTATGAACGCTCATTAATGAAAACTGAAGTCGAAAAAGCCAAAGCTGCCGTTCCGGTTGCTGAAACAGTCAGTCAGTAATAGTCGGGAAATACGCTCTTAGCTGTATTTCCCGGAGCGTCCGATAAAAATAACACCGTCATCAGGAATTATGCGGAAAAGGGACTTTCGCCGTACGCTTTAAATAATAAAGTTAATGATCTCAGGAACTATTATGATTGAATTAGAAGATGCGGTAATGGAAATTATCGTGAATGCGGGACAGTCACGCTCATTATGTTTCGAAGCGATTCATGCTGCCCGCCACGGTAATATTGATGAAGCTAAACTGCTCCTTAATGAAGCCGACGGCTACGCCCGCCGGGCGCACCAGATGCAGACCCAGCTTATCGAGCAGGATGCGGGCGAGGCGCGCCAGCCGATGACGCTGATTATGGTCCACGCGCAGGACCATCTGATGAATTCGCTGCTGGCTCGCGAGTTTTCACAGGAAATTATTCACTTATACCAACGTTAATATATAAACGTCATCCCCTAGCTCACCCCTTATATTAATCGGGGCGGGATGGTTATTATCTTAATATATAAATTATTACCAGCGAGATAATTATGAATAATGTAAAAATGCTGCCATTAGCCATGGCGGTCGTTGCCGCACTGTGCCCAATTTCTGTATTAGCGCAAGATTTTACTCAGCAACAAATAGAT
>NZ_BJNO01000014.1 GCF_006539725.1 Klebsiella terrigena
GCTTGAAATACACAAAATCATTCAAGCTACGCCGGGGCGGGCAAACAAAGCCAACCAAGAGGCAGCTTGAAATACACAAAATCATTCAAGCTGCGCCGGGGCGGGCAAACGAAGCCAGCAAAGAGGCAAGCTTGAAATACACAAAATCATTCATGCTGCATCGAGGCGGCAAGGGAAGAAATCCCCAGGAGCATAGGCAACTATGTGACTGGGGTTTCTGAGTGCAGCCAACAAAGAGGCAGCCTGAAGGATGAAGTGTATTTAGGCCTGGCGCTCCGGCGCGCCGTGTACCATGGTATACGCGTAATCCACGCCCATGCCGTACGCGCCGCTATGTTCGCGAACCAGATCCATCACCGCGTCGTAGGTCTCTTTGCGCGACCAGTCGCGCTGGTACTCAAGCAGCACCTGCTGCCAGGTTACCGGCACCGCGCCGGCCTGCACCATGCGGTCAATCGAGCGTTCATGCGCATCGACGGAGGTCCCGCCGGAAGTGTCGGTCACAACGTACACTTCATATCCCTCTTCCAGCGCCATCAGCGCCGGGAACGTCAGGCAGACTTCGGTCCACAGCGCAGAAATAATCAGCTTCTTACGCCCGGCAGCCTTAACCGCCTTAACGAAACCCGCATCTTCCCAGGAGTTCATTGAGGTACGTTCTATCGGTTTAACCTGCGGGTGCACCGCCAGCAGTTCTGGCCAGATATAGCCGCTAAAGCTCTTTGTTTCCACGGAGGTGTAAATCACCGGAACATTAAAAATCTTGCCCGCTTTGGCCAGCGCAACGGTATTATTTTTAAGCGTCTGGCGATCGATATTGGCGACACCAAACGACATCTGCGGCTGATGGTCAATAAAGATAAGCGTTGAGTTGGTTGGATCAATCAGTTCCCGAATAGACATAACATACCTTCTTAATCAATAAGTTAAAAAGAGACAATCAGCGCTGTTGTGGGTCTGGATCCTGACGGATAAAGCATGGTGAGTATAGTCAGTAATTTCTAACGAGTTATTAAAGAAATTTTTCTAATTTATTTCAAAAATAAAAGGCAAGAAATAAAAAACCCGCTATTGCCGAAGAGGGTGATAATGATGTTTATCAAAAAATTGCGGGTAACGGTTCTAAATTATTCACTGGTATTGAGCAACTGGCTTCGGTAAAACAGAGGAATTATTTATTACCGGTAAGCCACCGATGCGCCTGAATCTTGATGTCCTGCAGATCCTCGATGCCCTGGAGACCCATGGCTCCTTCGCTACCGCTGCAGAATCGCTCTATAAAACGCCCGCCGCCCTGAGCTACATGATCCAAAAGCTGGAAAGCGATCTCGGTATCACCCTGCTGGATCGCAGCGGACACCGGGCGAAGTTTACCGATACCGGCACAATGGTGCTGGAAAAGGGTCGGCTGCTGCTCAATGCGGCAAAGGATCTGGAAAAGCAGGCGCTGCAGCTGAATGCCGGCTGGGAGCGGGATCTGGCCATCGCGCTGGACGCCTCCTTCCCTTTCGATCGTCTACTCCCGCTTATCGACGCGTTTTACGCGCAAAATCCGCAAACCCGCCTCAATTTTACCCACCATACGCTGGCGGGTGCCTGGGAAGAGCTGACCCGTAACGGGGCGGATATCATTCTTGGCGCGATCAACGAACCGCCGACCTCCGCCGAATGGTCGTGGAAAATGCTCGGCACGCTGGATAACGTCTTTGTGGTCGCGCCTGGCCACCCGCTGGCGGAAACGGTACAACCGCTGACCAACAAGCAGCTCAGCCTGCATCGCGCGGTAGTGATCAGCGATAGCGCCCGCCACTGCCACCCGCTCAACAGCAACCTTCTCACCGAGCAGTCGCAAATTCGCGTCGATGACTTTGCCAGCAAGGTCGCGCTGCTGCGGGCCGGGATCGGCTGCGGTTTTCTCCCCCGTCACGTCGCCCGGCCGTGGCTGGCGAGCGGCGAGCTGGTGGAGAAAACCGTCATCTCTTTTCGCGAAAAGGATATCGCCTACATGGCCTGGCGTACGGATAACGACGGCCTGGCCCAGCGCTGGTGGCGGGAAGCCATTCTCGAAGAGCCGTTTCTACACCAGCTTTATCCCTGACGGCTAAACCAAACGCAGGCCGAGATGGCAGGAAGCGTCAGCACGCCGTCGTGCAGCGCTCCGCTGCCCTCTTTGAGCTGCCACTCGCCCACGTCCAGCAGCGGTGAATCCTCCACCACCACCTCACAGGCTTCACCGCGGTTGATAGCCACCAGCACGCGCTGATTTTTATACACCCGAGCAAATACCACCACGTTTTCTTCGGCATAAATCACCTGACACCCGCCGTAGCGCAGCGCCTGGTTTGCCTTGCGCAGCTTCGCCATGCGTTTATACAGGCCCAGCAGCGTAGCGTCCTGCAAAGCCGGGTCCCACGGGAAGGGTTTGCGGCAGAACGGATCGTTATTGCCATCAACGCCCACTTCGTCGCCGTAGTAAATGCACGGCACTCCCGGCCAGCAGAACAGCCAAACCACCGCCAGCGGCAGACGCGCAACGTCCTTACCCAGCAGCGACTTAAAGCGCGCCGTATCGTGGCTATCAAGCTGGTTAAACATCCGCAGCTGCTGCTGGTGCGACAGCCCGGCGCGGTAGTTATCCATCCACGCCACGCAGGTTTGCGCATCTATCTTCTGCGGATCGTAAGAGATATCGGTATTTGCCAGGAAGCCCCACAGCGGGAAGGTAAACCCGCGGTAGTTCATCGCCGAATCTTCGGCATCGGCCTGCAGCCACTGGCGCGCATCGCCGAAATGTTCGCCAAAGACAAAGGATTCCGGCTGCGTCTCCTTTGCCGCCTGGGTTATACCGGCGATATGGCGCAGGTTATTACGCGCCCCGCCGCCTTCCCCCAGCATATGCACCACGTCGAGGCGCCAGCCGTCCATGCTCCACGGCGCCTTCAGCCAGTAACGCACGATGCTGTCTTCCCCGGCGTAGATTTCGTTGATCAGGCTGGTCGATCGATAATCCAGCTTCGGCAGGCTGGCGTAGCCCAGCCAGCTATGCGCTTCCCCCTCGGGGGAAAAGGTGAACCAGTCGCGCCACGGTGAATCCGCGCTGTGGCAGGCTCCGCCGCTGCCGCGCTGGTGGCGGTCAAACCAGACGTGTGAATCTCCGGTATGGTTGAACACGCCGTCGAGGATCAGGCGCATCCCCTCCCGCTGCGTATTGTGCCGCAGGCGCAGCAGCGCGGCGTCCCCGCCAAACTGCGGATCGACGCGACGATAATCTTCGGTATCGTATTTATGCACGCTCGGCGCGACAAACACCGGATTCAGGTACAGCGCCGTGACGCCCAGCTGCTTGAGATACGGCAGCTTCTCGCTGATACCGTCCAGATCGCCGCCGTAGAAGGTTGAGCCGCCCGCCTCGCCGGTTAACGGTTCATCCCACTGCTTCTGAACGATATCCTGTCCCGCAGCGTGGTGATGGTAGGGCTGGTCCTGCTCGGCCTGGCGCGGTTCGCTGCGCGCAAAGCGGTCAGGAAAGATTTGATAAAAGACCTGATCGGCAACCCACTGCGGGCCGCTGTCCGGCAGATCGACCGCAAACTGCTCCAGCCGCGCCGGCGGGAAGCGGTTAAAGCCCTGCGGGGTAAACCAGCGCTGCCGGTCGGCCCACAGCAGCTTGAAGCTATAGCGCCGACGCGGCTGGCCGCTGGCCAGATTAATCTCGCCGCGCCACGCGACGACGCCCGGCCGCGGCTCCTGGCGCAGGCGGTGCATCGGCAGCGAAAGCTCTTCGTTGTCTTCTTCCGCACGCAGCGTAACGCGCTGCGGCAGCTCATCGCCGCTGACCCATAGGGTGATAAAGAGTCGTCCCTGCTGCTCCTTGATAAACGGGGCAACAGGCAGGTGCCATGCCTTCAACATCGTTATTCCTCTCTGTACAGAATGGGCACACCTTGCCACAGCGCTCAGGGGTATGACTCATCATCGGCAGAATTATTGGGGGAGGAGAGCGGAGGAGGATATCGGAAAAGCGCCAATAGCCTGCCGGATAGCGCGCGCATATCCGGCAGGCGAGCGGCCCGCCTAGCGGGCCTGCGCCAGCTGACGGTCGCGGCGAGTTTTCAGCTTCCAACCAACCAGCAGCAGCGCTATCCAGGCGAAGCCGACGTACAGGGAAATACGCGTATCCGGATGGTAGCCAATCAGCGCAATGATAAAGACGAGAAACGCCAGGCCTACCGCCGTGGTCGCCACGCCGCCCGGTACTTTAAATTTCAGCGCCCAGGCCTCTTCCGGCGGCAGACGGCGACGGAAGGCAATCTGCGACAGCAGGATCATAATCCACACCCACACCGTCGCAAAGGTTGCCAGGGAGGCGATCACCAGGAAGACGTTTTCCGGCATGATGTAGTTGAGGTAGACCGCAAACAGCAGCGCGATGGTCATCACCATCACCGTCACCCACGGCACGCCGCGGCGCGACGTTTTGGCGAACATCTTAGGCGCGCTGCCCTGCTCGGCCATGCCGTGCAGCATGCGCCCGACGCCGAATACGTCGCTGTTAATCGCCGAAAGCGAGGCGGTCAGCACCACAAAGTTGAGGATGCTGGCGGCAAACGCGATGCCCATATGCTGGAAGGTTAAGACGAACGGGCTGCCGTTAGTCCCGACCTGGTTCCACGGATAAATAGACATAATCACGAACAGCGTGCCGACGTAGAACACCAGAATACGCATCGGGACCGAGTTGATGGCGCGCGGAATGGATTTCTCCGGGTCTTCCGCCTCCCCGGCGGTAATACCGATGATTTCAATCCCGCCGTAGGCGAACATCACCATCTGCAGCGACATCACCATTCCCAGCCAGCCGTTGCTGAAGAAGCCGCCGTTGCTCCACAGATTGTGGATGCCGGTCGGCTGGCCGCCGTTGCCAATGCCCCAGATAATGATGCCGAAACCGGCGAGGATCATGATGATAATGGTGGCGACTTTAAAGAAGGAGAACCAGAACTCCAGCTCGCCAAACACCTTCACGCTCATCAGGTTGACGGCACAGATAATCAGCACCACGCTGAGCACCCAGATCCAGTGCGGAACCGTCGGGAACCAGACGCCCATATAGATGCCGAAGGCCGTCACGTCGGCGATGGCGACAATCAGAATTTCAAAGCAGTAGGTCCAGCCGGTGATATAGCCCGCCAGCGGGCCGAGATAGTCCTGCGCGTAGCGTGAAAATGAGCTGGCGGCGGGGTTATGCACCGACATCTCGCCCAGCGCGCGCATAATAATGTACGCCGCCACGCCGCCGATAATATAGGCCAGCAGCACGCTCGGGCCGGCCATTTTAATCGCATCGGCCGAACCATAGAACAGGCCGGTACCAATTGCCGAACCCAGCGCCATAAAGCGGATATGCCGGGTACTTAGCCCGCGCTTAAGTTTGTTACTACTTTCCATCGTATTCCATGCCGTTTTTCTCCTTTAGCCTTCGTCGGGCGAAGATCAAAAGAGGATTACCTGAAAAACAAAAAACCACGGGACCTGAAGTCCCGTGGTTTAACACTGATTTTTAAACGTCGGCTAGTGCGCGCTGGATGTCACCTGACGCCCTGCGGCGCGATCCCAAACCACCGCCAGAACCACCATCACGGCAGTCGGCATGAGCCAGGCCAGACCCTGCTCTGCCAAAGGCAGACGCGCGGTCCACGCCGGCAGCATATCGGCAAAGGCCGACGTTTTAATGCCGTCAATGATACCAAACATCAGGCTGATAAACATGGCCGGCGCAATAACGCGGGACGAATTATGCCACCAGTTGCGGGTAAAGCTTAATACCACCAGTGCGATACACGGCGGATAGATAGCCGTCAGCACCGGGATCGAAATCTGAATCAGGTGGCTCAGCCCGAGGTTGGAGACCGCCATCGAGAAGATGCCGAGAATAAACACCAGCGAGCGGTAGGAGAACGGCAGGTACTGGGCGAAAAATTCCGCACAGGCGCAGGTCAGGCCAACTGCGGTCACCAGGCAGGCAATGAAAATCAGCGCCGCCAGCATAAAGCTTCCCGCGCCACCGAAGGTGTGCTGGACGTACGAGTGCAGAATGGCCGCGCCGTTAGCCGACTGATCGACCAGGGTCGCGCTGTCGGAGCCGAGGCGGAACAGGGCCAGGTACAGCAACGTCAGGCCAACGCCTGCCATCAGGCCGGCCCACACGGTATAGCGGGTCAGCAGGCGCGCTTCGCTGACGCCACGAGAGCGGGCGGCGTTAACAATGACGATCCCGAAGACCATCGCGCCGAGGGTATCCATCGTCAGATAGCCGTTGACGAAGCCGTTTGAGAACGGCGCGGTGCGGTAGGCCTCCAGCGCGTTGCTGATCGGGCCTGCCGGCCAAATAATCGCCGCAACGGCGAGAATAATCAGGGCAATGATTTTCAGCGGAGCGAGGAAATTGCCGACGGTATCCAGCAGCTTGCCGGGATATAACGAAACGAGGATCACCAGGGCGAAATAGATGACGCTATAAATCAGCAGCGGCATCGCGCCGTCGCCGGTCAGCGGGGCAATCCCCACTTCAAAGGAGACCGTCGCGGTACGCGGAGTCGCGAACAGCGGTCCTACCGCCAGGTAGCAGACGACGGCCAGCAGAATCCCCGCCACTTTGCCAATCGGGGTGCTCAGGCTTTCAACGCCGCCGCCGACTTTCGCCAGCGCCACGACCGTCAGCACCGGTAAACCCACGGCGGTGATCAGAAAGCCGATAGCGGCGGTCCAGACGTGTTCACCAGCCTGTAAACCAACCATTGGGGGGAAGATGATGTTGCCTGCACCGACGAACAGCGCGAAGGTCATAAAGCCCAACGCTATGATGTCGCGAGATTTTAACTGATGGGTCATAAATTCATACTGCCTGTGGATGTGGTGGTGTTAAACGGAAAAATACCGTGCCTTCCCTTAGGGATGATACAGCGGCTATTGCCGGAAACTCAGCGAGATATGCTCCCGAAGCGGCGTGGGAAAGAATTGTTTTTTGAAATACCACGCAAAAGCAGTCTGTCTACGACTGCATGGGGCGCAATTTAAACGCTTATAACGTTTTAAAGCAAGGCGGGATCGTAAAAGCAGATGATTATGCTAAGTCTACAATTTCAACCAGCGTTATTAACCATAATGAAGGAAAACATGTGGCCAATCATGCGAACAAAAAAGCAGCAGACGTTCGTTAATTACGCAGCTGAAAATTGACTGCAAACGAAAATGACCAGCCGGAGCTGGTCATTGACAAGTTATGTTGACAGCGCGGCGTCTAGTCGCTTTTTTTGGCAATTAAACGTTCCGGCAGCAGGAAGCTAAACCGCGTTCCTTTACCGGGCGTGCTCTCAATATCCAGCCGGCTGTCGTGATGGTTGACCGCATGCTTAACGATAGCCAGTCCCAGGCCGCTGCCCCCGGTTTGCCGCGAGCGCGCTTTATCCACGCGATAGAAGCGCTCGGTCAGCCGCGGAATATGCTCGGGCGCGATCCCCGGGCCGTTATCCTCAACGCTAAACAGCGCGCCGTGCGGCGCTTTCTGCCAGCTGACGGTAATTTCCGTTCCCTCCGGCGTATGGTTGACCGCGTTATACACCAGATTCGAGATCGCGCTGCGCAGCTGCTCATCGTTACCGAGCACCTGCAGCGACTCATCGACCACAAAGTGCAGGGTATGCTTTTTCTGGCTGAGCGTTTGCGCCTCGCGCTCGACAACCCGCAGCATCATCGGCACGTCAATTTTGTCGTTCATCGCCAGAACCGGGGCCGCTTCAATACGCGACAGGGTCAGCAGCTGTTTAACCAATCCCTCCATACGCTGAGTTTGCTCGCGCATGGTATGCAGGGCCTTTTCCCGCGTCATCCCTTCCAGCACCTGCTCCTGCATCATCTCCAGATACCCCTGCAGCACCGTTAGCGGCGTGCGCAGCTCGTGGCTAACGTTGGCAAAAAAGTTGCGCCGGGCGCCTTCAAGCTGGTGCATCTGCGTCACGTCGCGCGCCACCATCAGCATCTGCTTATCGCTGTAGGGCATCACGCGGATTTCCAGATGACGGGCGTTATTAAGGATCAGATTAAGCGGTTTGCTGAAATCTTTGCTTTTGAGGTAGTTGGCAAATTCAGGATAGCGCAGGAGGTTAAGGATATTTTGTCCGCTGTCGTCCGGCCAGCGCAGATTGAGGATCTGCTGTGCCAGGCCGTTACACCAGAAGATCGCCCCCTCCTCGGTGGTCAGCACCACCGCGTCGGGCAGCGATTCCGCCCCGCTGCGAAAGCGTTTGATCAGGCTGCCCAGCTCGCGTCGGCGTTTTTTATTACGCATCTGCATCTGGTGGAGGCCGTACAGCAGCGGTTCCCAGCTGCCGCTCCCCGGCGGTGGCGTCATGCTGCGGTCCACCCACAGCCACCACGAAAGACGTAATAAATTCCAGAAATGCCAGATAAGAAGTCCGGTCACCGCCGCCAGTAAGAACCACGGCAAATGACCAAATAGCGCCCCGAGAATCAGGGCCGGGATACAAGATAAGAAAAGCTCAAGCGCCAGCCTTTTCCATGACAGCCGTTCCAGCACGGTTCACACTCCTGTCGACATTCAGAAACGGGCGGAGAAACGATATCCCGTGCCGCGAACCGTTTGTACCATCCGGTCATGGCCACTGTGTTCCAGCGCTTTACGCAGACGGCGAATATGCACGTCTACCGTTCGGTCTTCTACATACACGTTGGTTCCCCAGACGTGATTCAGCAGCTGCTCGCGGCTGTATACGCGTTCCGGATGGGTCATAAAGAAGTGTAATAACTTAAACTCGGTCGGTCCCATGTCCAGCGGGTTTTCGCCGGTCATCACGCGATGGGAGGAGGGATCGAGGCTCAGCCCCTGCATTTCAATCACCTCTTCCACCGCCATCGGGGAAATGCGCCGCATCACGGCTTTGATTCGCGCCACCAGCTCTTTCGGCGAGAAAGGCTTGGTGATGTAATCGTCGGCGCCGGTCTCGAGGCCGCGAACGCGATCTTCCTCTTCACCGCGAGCGGTCAGCATCACCACCGGAATATCGCGGGTCATCGCCTCACGCTTAAGCTGCTTAATAAACTGCAGGCCCGAACCACCCGGCAGCATCCAGTCAAGGAGAATCAGATCGGGCCAGGGTTCATTGAGCTGGTTCACCGCGCTGTCAAAATCTTCCGCCTCGACGGGCTGAAAGCCGTTTTGTTCCAGAACAAAGCAGACCATTTCGCGGATTGGAGCTTCATCTTCAACGACCAGAATTCTTCTCGCCATTATTTACCCTGTATTTTTTAGCCATCAGTATAGAGTGCGGCGCCATTATGCGTCAGTTTTGTGACAGATTTATGAAAAAAATGGTCGCCTGACGATCGAGGATTTTGAATTATGACACGCACTTAACTCCCCCTGCGTCGATGGTATAATGGCGGCAACGCTCTTAGGCAACGGAATATTTATGCGCATCATTCACACCTCTGACTGGCATCTCGGGCAAAACTTTTACAGCAAAAGCCGCGCCGCTGAGCATGCGGCCTTTCTCGACTGGCTGCTGGCCAGCGCGCAGGAGCACGAGGTCGATGCCATTATTGTCGCCGGCGATATCTTTGATACCGGCTCGCCGCCGAGCTACGCCCGCGAGCTCTATAACCACTTCGTGGTTCAGCTCCAGCAAACCGGCTGTCGGCTGGTGGTGCTGGCGGGCAACCATGATTCGGTTGCCACGCTGAATGAATCGCGCGACATCCTGGCCTTTTTAAAAACCACGGTCGTGGCGAACGCCGGCCATGCCCCCTTCGTTCTGCCGCTGCGCGACGGCTCGCCGGGGGCGATATTCTGCCCGGTCCCCTTCCTGCGCCCGCGCGAGCTGGTCACCAGCCAGGCCGGACACTCCAGCGGTGAAAAGCAGCAGCTGCTGCTCACCGCCATCAGCGACTACTATCAGCAGCAGTACCAGCAGGCCTGCGACCTGCGCGGCGACCGGCCGCTGCCGATTATCGCCAGCGGCCACCTGACCACCGTCGGCGCCAGCAAAAGCGACGCGGTGCGCGAAATCTACATCGGCACCCTCGATGCCTTCCCGGCCAGCCGTTTTCCTCCCGTCGACTATATCGCGCTGGGCCATATCCACCGGGCGCAGATCGTCGGCGGCTGCGAGCATATACGCTACAGCGGCTCGCCAATCTCCCTGAGCTTTGATGAGACCGGGAAAAGTAAAAGCGTCAATCTGGTGACCTTTACCGACGGCCGACTGACGGACGTTAGCCCGCTGACGGTGCCGATAGTTCAGCCGCTGGCGGTGCTAAAGGGCGATTTCGCCAGCATCAGCGAACAGCTTGACCAATGGCAGGACAGCGCGGAACTGCCCGCCGCCTGGCTGGATATTGAAATCACCAGCGATGAATATCTGCACGATATTCAGCGCCAGATCCAGGTCCGCTGCGAAGCGCTGCCGGTGGAAGTGCTGCTGGTGCGCCGCAGCCGCGCCCAGCGCGAGCGCATTCTGGCCGGCGAGCGGCGGGAAACCCTCAGCGAGCTGCGGGTTGAGGAGGTTTTTGCCCGTCGCCTGGCGCTGGAGAATCTCGAAGAGCCGCAGCAGCAGCGCCTCGAGCAGCTGTTCAACGAAACGCTGCACAGCCTGAACGGTGAGGAGCACCTGTGAAAATTCTGAGCCTGCGTCTGAAAAACCTTAACTCGCTGAAAGGCGAGTGGAAAATTGATTTCACCGCCGAACCCTTCGCCAGCAACGGGCTGTTCGCGATCGTCGGGCCGACGGGGGCCGGGAAAACGACGCTGCTGGACGCTATCTGCCTCGCGCTGTACCACGAAACGCCGCGCCTGAGCAGCGTGTCGCAATCGCAAAACGATTTGATGACCCGCAATACCGCCGAATGCCTGGCTGAAGTTGAGTTTGAGGTCAAAGGCACCGCCTACCGCGCCTTCTGGAGCCAGAACCGCGCGCGCAACCAGCCCGACGGCAACCTGCAGGCGCCCCGCGTCGAACTGGCCCGCTGCGACGATGGGCAAATTCTTGCCGACAAAGTCAAAGACAAGCTGGAGATGACCGCCTCGCTCACCGGCCTCGATTACGGCCGCTTTACCCGCTCGATGCTCCTCTCCCAGGGCCAGTTCGCCGCCTTTCTTAACGCCAAACCCAAAGAGCGCGCGGAGCTGCTGGAGGAGCTCACCGGCACCGAAATCTACGGGCAGATCTCCGCCCAGGTGTTTGAAAAGCACAAGCTCGCCCGCAGCGAGCTGGAAAAGCTGCAGGCCCAGGCCTCCGGCGTTCTGCTGCTAAGCGACGATCAGCAGCAGGCGCTGCAGCAAAGTTTGCAAGTACTTACTGCTGAAGAACAGCAGCGCCTCGCCGAGCAGGCGCGTGAGCAAAATACGCTGCAATGGCTGCTGCGCCAGCAGGAGCTCATCCGCGACGAGAGCCAGACCCAGACGCAACTGCGAGAAGCGCAGCAGGCGCTGGAGCAGGCCCAGCCGCAGCTGGCGGCGCTGCAGCAGGCGCAGCCTGCCGACCAGCTGCGTCCGCTGTGGACCCGACAGCAGGAGCAGGCCGAGGCGCTGGCGCAGACCCGCCGTCAGGTGGAGGAAGTAAATACTCGCTTACACGATCGGCTGCGGCTGCGGGCAGGCATTCGTCTCGCGGCGCAGCAGCAAACGAGCCAGCTGCAGCAGACCCAGCAATCGCTCGCCGAATGGCTGAAGGCCAACGACCGCTATCGCCAGTGGGGCAATGCCCTGGCAGGCTGGCGGGCGGCGTTCCAGCAGCAGGCGCGCGACGCGCAGCAGCAGGCCGGGCTGGAGCAGCGGCTGGCGGAAACCCGCCGTCGGCTCGGCGAACTGCCGCCGGCGACGCTGGCGCTGGATGCCGACCAGGTACGCCACGACCTTGCCCGCCACGCCGCCGCCCGCCCGCAGCGTCAGCAGCTGGCAACCCTGCACAGCCGTCTGCTGCCCCTGCGCCAGCGCCTCAGCCAGCTGCAGGCGACGGAGCAGGCCGGCCGCGAGGAGCAGGAGAAGCTGGAAACGACGCTCACCCAGCGGCGCCAGGCTTATAAAGAGAAAAATCAGCAGTTCAGCGATGTGAAAGCCATTTGCGAGCTGGAAGCGCGGATTGCCGGCCTGGAAGAGGAGCGCGCGCGCCTGCAGCCCGGCGCGCCTTGCCCGCTCTGCGGCTCCTGCGAACACCCGGCCGTCGCCGAATATCGGGCGCTGACGCCCGGCGTGAATCAGGCCCGCCGCGAGGCCCTCGAGCGCGAGGTTAAACAGCTGGCAGAAGAAGGCGCCCAGCTGCGCGGCGAGCTGGATGCGCTGTTGAAACAACAGCTTAAACAAAAAGAGGAGCGAGACTCGCTGCTCCAGCAGGAGCAAGCGCTTACCTCGCAGTGGCAGAGCGTCAGCGGCGAACTGCAGATTGACCTGCGGCCGGAGGATGATATTCCCGGCTGGCTCGACGCTCAGCAGGAGCGGGAGCAGCAGCTGTATCAGCATCAGCAGCGGCTGGCCTGGCAGGCGCAGCAGCAGGAGTGCGAGCTGCAGCTCCGGCAGCTGCAGCAGGATCTGGCCCAGCGTCACAGCGCCCTCAACGCCGAGCTTGCGGCCTTTGCCCTCAGCGCGCCTGAGGCGGAAACAGCGGCGGCCTGGCTGGCCGAGCGCGAAGAGGAAACCCGCGGCTGGCAGACCAGGCACGACGAATCTGCCGCCCTGCAGGAGCGCCTGCAGCAGCTGATCCCTCTGCTGGAGACGCTGCCGGAGACGGAAGAGGCGGTCCCGCCCGCGCCGCTTGAGGGCTGGCGCCAGGTGCACGACGACTGCCTGGCGCTGCAGAGCCAGTGGCGCACCCTGAGCCAGCAGGAGAGCCAGCAGCAGCGGCTGCTGGCAGAAACCGAGGGCCAGTTCGCCGCCGCCCTGGCCGCCAGCCCCTTTGCCGACCGGCAGGCGTTTCTCGACGCCCTGCTCGACGAAGAGACCCGCCAGCGCCTGGAGCAGCTCAGGCAGACGCTGGAAAATACGCTCCAGCAAAACGGCGCTCTCGCCCTGCGGGCCCGCGAAGCGCTGGCGCAGCATCAGCAGCAGCCACCGGCGGAGGCCGACATCGCCCAGCCGATGGAAGAGGTCGAGGCCCGCTTACGGCAGTTGGCCCCGCTGCTGCGGGAAAACAGCGCCCGTCAGGGGGAGATCCGTCAGCAGCTGAAGCAGAACGCCGAGAACCAGCAGCGCCAGCAGGCGCTGCAGCAGGAGATCGCGCTCGCCGCGCAGCAGATGGAGGACTGGGCGTGGCTCAATTCGCTGATTGGCTCGAAAGAAGGCGATAAATTCCGTAAATTTGCCCAGGGGCTGACGCTGGATAACCTTGTCTGGCTGGCTAACCATCAGCTCAACCGCCTGCACGGCCGCTATCAGCTGCAGCGCAAGGCCAGCGAAGCGCTGGAGCTGGAGGTGGTCGATACCTGGCAGGCGGACGCGGTGCGCGATACGCGCACCCTTTCCGGCGGCGAAAGCTTCCTCGTCAGCCTTGCGCTGGCGCTGGCGCTATCCGATCTGGTGAGTCATAAAACGCGTATTGATTCGCTGTTCCTTGACGAAGGGTTCGGTACGCTCGATAGCGAAACGCTGGATACCGCGCTGGACGCGCTGGATGCCCTTAACGCCAGCGGCAAGGCGATCGGCGTGATTAGCCACGTCGAAGCGATGAAGGAGCGTATCCCGGTGCAGATCAAGGTGAAAAAAATCAACGGGCTGGGATACAGCCGTCTCGATAAGGCCTACGCGGTGGAGTAAAACGCCACCCGGCTTCCCGGCAGCGCGGTGCCGCCGGGAAGCCGGAGTCGGGAGCCTCTCCTCAGCCGCCTACAGCGGCCACAGCCAGGCCGCGCCGCGCACGCCGCTGGAGTCACCGTGCAGCGCTTTACGGATCGGCGTTTCACACTCGCCGCCAAACACCCACCCTTTCACCAGCGCGGGTACCGTCTGGTACAGGCGCTCGACGTTGCTCATTCCGCCGCCGAGCACGATAACGTCCGGGTCGAGGATATTAATCACGTGGGCCAGCGACTTTGCCAGCCGCATCTCGTAGCGGCTCAGCGCCAGCTCCGCCAGCGGGTCCTGCTCGCCGACCCGCTGCACGATCTCGCTGCCCTTTAACGGCTGACCGCCCAGACGCCGATAGTCGGTGGCAAAGCCGGTGCCGGAGATAAAGGTTTCAATACACCCCTGCTTTGCGCAGTAGCACGGGACTTCCGCGCGATAGCGCAGCTCGTCCTCATCCATCCACGGCAGCGGGTTATGCCCCCACTCGCCGGCGGCGCCGTTGCCGCCAATATGCGAACGACCGTTAAACGCCACGCCGGCGCCGCAGCCGGTGCCGATAATGACCGCAAATACGGTTTGAGCGCCCGCCGCGGCGCCATCCACCGCTTCCGATACCGCCAGGCAGTTGGCATCGTTCGCCAGCCGCACTTCGCGATTCAGCCGCTGGCTCAGGTCTTTATCGAACGGCTGGCCGTTGAGCCAGGTGGAGTTAGCATTTTTCACTACGCCGGTGTACGGCGAAATCGAGCCGGGGATCCCCATACCAACGCTGCCGCGCTCTCCGGTCGCCTGCTCTGCCATATCGACCAGGGCGGCAATATTCTCTATCGTTTGCCGATAATCGTCCCGCGGAGTCGGCAAACGGTGGCGAAACAGCTGCTCTCCCTTATCACTCAGGGCAATGACTTCCGTTTTCGTGCCGCCTAAATCAATACCAATACGCACTGTATGCTCCTCTCCCCGATTAACAATGCAAGCATAGCGACAATTCGCTATCATGCCCGCTGGATTTAACGACAAAGCCGTGGAAATTATCATGCTGTGGTTCAAAAATTTAATGGTTTACCGTCTCAGCCGCGACATTTCACTGCGCGCCGAGGAGATGGAAAAACAGCTGGCCGAGCTGACGTTTACGCCTTGTGGTAGCCAGGATATGGCGAAAACCGGTTGGGTATCGCCGATGGGTTCGCACAGCGATGCGCTGACGCACACGACAAACGGCCAGATCGTTATCTGCGCGCGCAAAGAAGAGAAGATCCTGCCGTCTCCGGTGATCAAACAGGCGCTGGAAGCGAAGATCTTCAAGCTGGAAGCCGAGCAGGGCCGCAAGCTGAAGAAAACCGAAAAAGATTCGCTGAAAGACGAAGTGCTGCACTCGCTGCTGCCGCGCGCTTTCAGCCGCTTTAGCCAGACCATGATGTGGATCGATACCGTCAATGGTCTGATCATGGTGGACTGCGCCAGCGCCAAAAAAGCGGAAGATACGCTGGCTCTGCTGCGCAAAACCTTAGGCTCGCTGCCGGTTGTCCCGCTGGCGCTGGAAAACCCGATCGAGCTGACGCTCACCGAATGGGTGCGCTCAGGCACCGTGGCGCAAGGCTTCCAGCTGCTGGATGAAGCCGAGCTGAAGGCTATGCTGGAAGACGGCGGCGTGATCCGCGCGAAGAAGCAGGATCTGGTCAGCGACGAAATCGCCGTGCACATTGAGGCCGGGAAAGTCGTCACCAAGCTGGCCCTCGACTGGCAGCAGCGTATTCAGTTCCTGATGTGTGACGATGGCTCCATCAAGCGCCTGAAGTTCTGTGACGAACTGCGCGATCAGAATGAAGATATCGATCGGGAAGATTTTGCCCTGCGCTTTGACGCCGATTTTATTCTGATGACCGGCGAACTGGCCGCGCTGATTCAGAATCTGGTGGAAGCCCTGGGCGGAGAAGCCCAGCGCTAATCAGCTGAATGACATCCGCAGAATCACTCGATGACGCGGATCGTCATCCTGCCGCACGGCGGCAGGATGACAAAATCAGTATTACAGATAGCGGCACAGATAGGACGTTGGCTCAGCAACCTGCAGGTGGAACTCGCTGCTGCCAGGAACGTTGAATACTTCACCGGCGGTATAGACTTTCCACTCGGTTTCCCCAGGCAGCAGAACGTTCAGCGCACCGCTGACTACGGTCATCTCTTCCGGCTGTGCGGTTCCAAAGGTATATTCCCCTTCAGCCATCACGCCCACGCTCGCGCGGCCCGTACTGCTGCTGGTGAAACCAATCGATTTCACTTTTCCATCGAAGTATTCATTACTTTGAAGCATAAACAAGCCCTTATGATCTTTTGTTGAAACCTCAATATAGGGGGCGCTCCTCGTTTCTGTCACGTAAAATTAACGCCTGATGCCAGTCCTGTGACGCAGGATAGCCGCAGCGCCCGCGTTTGCCCGTAGGCCGGGCGCCCCGGAATACGCGCCGGCGCCGATCGGCTTAAACTAAAAGCTCTGCCGCCAGCCGCGAAACGAGCACATTGGAGAGCAGAACCGGCACGTCCAGCGCTTTTTGCAGCACGTCCCGATGATGCTGATGGTAGCCGAGACAGTCCAGCACCAGCACGTCGGCGCCCTGCTCCAGCAGCGCCCTTCCGGCCGCCAGCAAATCGCTGTCGCTGCCGCTAACCGGGTTCGCCAGCGCGTAGTACGGCGCGCTGTTGAGCGAGAGCCACTTTTGCTGCTGCAGCGGCAGAACGTCCTCAACGGGAACGATGACCCCCACCTGATGACCGTCGACGATCGACGCCACCAGTGGCGGGATAATGCGCTGTGGCTCCAGCAGAATAGCGTTGCGCGCCGTAAAACCGCTCAGCATGTCGGAGCTCAACAGCAGAATGACGTCATACTCCTGCCGATCGAGCAGCGCGATAAGATGTTTTAAATCACGTTCAATCTTCCACCGCGAGACCTCGGCCATCCGGTTGTCATTGAGCAAGGTAAGCAGGCGCTCGTCGTCGGGGTCAACGGCATAATCTTCCATCACCTCTTCGCGCGTCATTTTACCTAGCAGGCTAACATGCGTGATCTGCTCTTCCCTGATATGTTCGGTTAACAGCGGCAGAACCTCCGCCACCGGCACCACGCCAACGGTTAAAATGGCCATTGTTGTACTCATATCATCTACCTTTTCACTTCCACGCCTTCAGCACAGGCTTACCGCATAATATCCGCCCCCCTGGTGGCTAAAAATCAACCGTCCAGAAGCGTAGCAGCTTAGCGCTCCAGTAGAGTGTAAAGATTCCAGATGATTCAGGAACACTCCTGAAAAATCCGCACCTTAGATATTCATTAGTACGCGTGATGAATTAAAAATGTGACAGGTGTCCGGTTTGACTCTTTGGCTGAGAAAAACAGCGCGCCGCGCAGGCGCGTAAATCAGCGGCGAGAGACGTGTTCAGCGGGGGCAAAAATACCTGCCAGCGATGGCGCTGACAGGCTGCGGCGCAGAAGGCGGGCTACGATTTCTCAGGATCCTCATAGCGCCGTTTGGCATCCAGCGCTTCGCTCTCGACTGGATGTTCGCTAATCAGTGAATCGGGGGTGGGATAATCGGCGCGGAGTTGATACCAGGTTTCAGTCTGGCCCTTCTGACCTTTCTCAACGGCGACGACGCGCGCTTTGCGCGGATATGGCGGTCGGTCTGGCATGGCTCTTCCCTCTTTTACCGTACGAGCCATAAAGTATAGATAGCCGCGCTCCGTTTGCCCCAGGTAAAGTCCGAACTCGCTCCGTTACCCGCCAGCAGGCGGCTCTTTCGCCACTCTGAAGGGTTAATTATCGACCGTACAGGCGCTCTGCAGCGTCGCCACGATCTGTCCGACCACCTCATCCGGCTCGGCGGTCGCATCGATAATATGGTGCGCGGTCGCCCGGTACAGCACCTCTCTTTGGGCCAGCACTTCACCAACCTCATCGCGGATCGGTTTGCCGGTCAGCGTCGGACGCTGTTCGGTTTTCGGATAGGCTTCAAGGCGGTCAATCAGCGCAGATACCGAGGCCTGGAGATAGAAAACCACGCCGTTCTCGCGCATAAACTGACGGTTCTCTTCGATGAGCACAATGCCGCCGCCGGTCGCAATAACCGTTTCCGGGCGGGTGACCGCTTTTAGCGCCTGCGATTCCAGCTCACGAAAGCGATCCCAGCCCTCCTGCTCGACGATCGTCGCGACCGTACGCTGCTCAAGCGCCTGCAGGGCATGATCGGTATCGGTAAACTGGTAATTACGCGCCCGCGCCAGCGCGTGGCCGATCGTCGTTTTACCGCAGCCGCGTGGACCGATGAGATAGATTGGCTGTGTCATTACCGAAGACCCTCTGGTTCCGCATTTTGCGGGAAAATGAATACGAAAAGTGCGCAATGATACCTGCAAAGCGGCGTCACGATAACCGTAAAATAAACGTTACAAATTATCAGGCATTCCCTTTCATCATAGAGAGCAAAGGGATTTTGCATGTAAACTTATCATTGCATTAAATGTTGCGCCAGATTTACCTCGACTCAGGGATTATTTTTTAGCCGCTGGCTGGCGTAAACGGTAACACATTTATGCAAAGCTTTACGCTGCAACATATTTACAACATGGGTGGTCCAGACGCACTCTGACCGTAATTTATCAGTGTGACAGAGGAATGTATCATGCAATCTGAAGAACAACGCCTTATCGATGGGCTGTTTTCCCGACTAAAAGAGGCCGGAACGCAGAGCGCATCGCGCGATGCCGACGCCGAGGAGCGGATTGCGCAGCACATCAAAGAGCAGCCAGCCGCCCCCTACTACATGGCGCAAACGATCCTGATTCAGGAAGCGGCGATTAAGCAGCTCAACGATCGTATCCAGGCGTTGGAAAGCCAGGTGACGCAGCTGCAGGCGGCGAAACCGAGCAGCGGCGGGTTTCTCTCCGGCCTGTTTGGCGGCGGTCAGTCGCAGTCACGCGGTTCTGACCCTATTCCGGGCGCGGAGCAGTACGGTCGGCCGCAGGCCGGCGCGCAGCCGCAGTATGCCCCGCAAATGCAGCAGCAGAACTACGCTCCTCAGGCGGCTCGCGGCGGCGGCTTTATGGCCGGTGCGCTCCAGACCGCGGCGGGCGTGGCGGGCGGGGTGGTGCTCGGCAATATGCTGACCAATATGTTCAGCGGATCGCACCCGCAGGAGATCGTCAATATCATCGAAGAGAAGCCGCAGGCTGACCTCGCGCAGACGGCGGACAGCAGCGCATCGGACGATCCTTTCAGCCAGGACGACGGTCAGTTCCTTGCGGATAACAGCACCTACAGCTCCGACTTCGACGCCGGTTTCGGCGATGACGACATCGGCAGCGACGACGATAGCTGGGTTTAGGCTACCGACCTTTCGTTTCTGTAAGCCACTTCTCCAGCGCGGCGGCAAACTGCTGACGGTCGCGCTGCGATAGGGTATCCGGGCCGCCGGTTTGCACGCCGCTGGCCCGCATCGTTTCCATAAAATCACGCATCGTCAGGCGCTCGCGAATGGTGGCCTCGCTGTAGCGCTCCCCGCGCGGATTGAGCGCCGCGCCGCCTTTGGCCAGCACTTCGGCGGCCAACGGAATATCGGCGGTAATCACCAGGTCGCCCGGCTCGCACAGGCGAACAATTTCGTTATCGGCAACATCAAAGCCCTGCGGTACGCGCAGGGTACGAATGACGCGCGACGGCGGCACCCGCAGCGCCTGGTTTGCCACCAGCGTCATCGGCGTTTGCGTGCGCTCGGCGGCACGAAACAAAATCTCTTTAATCACGTTTGGACAGGCGTCCGCATCAACCCAAATAGCCATTCCAGCTCCTGTGGACGAAAAAGGGGGCTATTATTGTCACCTGCTTTTGTCCCCCGGGAAAGCTCCGGAGTGATAAGCTAGATAACTCACGACAAAATAAGCACAGGAGAAGGGTGATGGAGAAGAAAATTGGCTTTATCGGCTGCGGCAATATGGGTAAGGCCATTCTCGGCGGCCTGATCGCCAGCGGGCAGGTACAGCCGGGGCAAATTTGGGTCTACACCCCGTCGCCGGATAAAGTGGCGGCCCTACACGACCAGTACGGTATCAACGCGGCGCAGAGCGCCCAGGACGTTGCCCAGGTCGCAGATATTGTGTTCGGCGCGGTGAAGCCGGGGATCATGGTTAAAGTGCTGAGCGACGTGGCCTCCAGCCTGAATAAAGATTCTCTGGTGGTCTCCATCGCGGCGGGCGTCACCCTCGATCAGCTCGCACGCGCGCTGGGGCACGATCGCAAGATCGTCCGCGCCATGCCTAACACCCCCTCTCTGGTCAACGCGGGTATGACTTCCGTCACGCCAAACGCGCTGGTCACCAGCGAAGAAACCGCTGAAATTCTGACTATTTTCCGCTGCTTTGGGCAGGCTGAGATTATCTCTGAGGCGATGATCCATCCGGTGGTCGGCGTCAGCGGCTCGGCGCCGGCCTACGTGTTTATGTTTATTGAAGCGATGGCTGACGCCGCCGTGCTCGGCGGTATGCCGCGGGCCCAGGCCTATAAGTTTGCCGCGCAGGCGGTGATGGGCTCGGCGAAAATGGTGCTGGAAAGCGCAGAGCATCCGGGCGCGCTGAAGGATATGGTGTGCTCGCCGGGTGGAACCACCATCGAGGCGGTTCGGGTGCTGGAAGAGAAAGGTTTCCGTTCAGCGGTGATCGAAGCGATAGCGAAATGCATGGAAAAATCAGAGAAGCTTAGCCGCTCCTGAAGCCGGGTATGATCGGGTGAGGCCGGGCCTCACCCGTTTCCACTACCCCTGTTTTTTCAGGCAGGCGCTCATAAATTTCTTACGATCGTCCCCTTTCAGCGACTGCTGGGTCGCCTGACCGTTACACTCGCCCATTTTTTGCTGCTGAGGCGTTAACCCTTTGTTCTCCGGAGCCGGCGCATCTTTCTTCAGACAGCTGCTCATGAACGCCTTACGCTCATCCCCTTTCAGCGCTTTCGCCGACGCGTCTTTGTTACAGACCGTCATTTTTTGCTGCTGGGGTGTCGGCGTTTTTTCCGCGGCGCTGACCGCAGTGGCAAAGACCAGGCCAAACAGCAGGGCAACCAGTAATGTTATTTTCATCGCACCATCCTTCTGTGAGTCAATCCCTGTAAGTCTGGTCGCTGACGGGAAAAAAACCAGCCGGCGGCTGAAATTCGCCGCCGGCACGGGCTTATTTCAGGCCCAGAGCATCTTTCATGGTATAGAACAGATCGGTCTGATCGGTTAGGCCGACGACGTTCCCGGCATGTGGGCCGTAGGCGGCGATACGCAGCTGCGTCCCGGTATGCTCCATCGACTCGCCCTCGGAGTTACCGTAGCTCATCACCATCACCGCACCGTCTTTGGTGGTCAGCGCCTGCGTCAGGCCCGGCGCTTTAGAATCAGCGGGGATGATCTGGCTGGAGTGCGCGTGGTCGGCGGTCACCACCACCAGGGTATTGCCATCTTTTTTGGCGAACTCCAGCGCTTTCTGCACCGCTTCGTCAAGATCGACGGTCTCGCCAATCTGGCCGCACGGGTTCGCCGCGTGATCCTGTTTGTCGATGGAGGCACCTTCAACCTGCAGGAAGAAGCCCTTCTCGTTGCTGCTCAGCAGGCTGATGGCTTTATCCGTCATCTGCGCCAGCGTTGGCACCGAGGCGTCGCGCTTCGCGTTCGGCGTGCAGGTTACCGCCGGCTTGTCGATGTTGCCGTGCAGGGAGGCTTTAGGCCCTTCCCAGCGTACCGGCATATTACCGTCAGAAAACAGCCCCAGCAGCGGTTTGCCCTGGTTGGCTTCGCCGACTGCGGCCAGCGAAGCGGCGTCGGTGACAATCTGGTAGCCGCGGGCGACCGCCTGGTCATGCAGCGTTTTGCCCTGCCATTCACCGGCGGTGGCGGTTTCAGCGAAAGTTTTTGCTCCGCCGCCAAGCGTCACGTCGGGGCGGGCGTTCAGCAGCTGCTCGGAAATCGATCCCTTGCCGCCTTTTTCCAGCGCGTTGCCCGGACATTTTTCGCTGGTGACGCTGGGGCCATAGCACTTACGTGAGGTCACGTGTGCCACCAGAGCGGCGGGCGTGGCGTCCTGCAGTTCGGCGGTTGAGACGTTGCCGGTAGCAAAGCCGGCGGCTTTCGCCAGCTCAAGGATGGTCTGGTGATCTTTCTCGTGGATATCGACGCCCAGCGCGCCGTTATAGCTTTTGACGCCGGTGGTCCACGCCGTCGCGGACGCGGCGGAATCGGTCACATAATCCGGCTTGCCGGTTTTCTTATCCAGAGAATAATGGGTGTACTGACCGGTCAACGGCAGCGCATCAATACCTTTGAAGAAACCGCCCGCGCCTTCGGCATAATTGCGTGCGGCGGTAATTTCTGAATCCCCCATTCCGTCACCAATCAGCAAAATAATATTTTTGGCTGGCTTGTTGATTAATGAGGCCTGTAACGCGGCAGTTTGGTCGCCGCTTAAACGACGAGCGCCGCCGGCAGCGGTGATATCTCCCTGGGCGGCACGATTATCGAGCGCCGGGGCGGACGGGGTATCAGCATGAATAACCGGGGAAGCCAGCAGAGGCAGTAGGGCAATAAAGAGGGCGCTTAATTTCACTTTTGTCGTCTCCATGTAAAAATACTTAAAAAACAAAACGAGGGAGACTTTATAAAAGCGATGTGACAGTAAAATGACAGCATCCATACCTTGTCACAGGCGCTAGCTACGAGGATGCCGCAACAGCTTTTTTATATATTGCTGCAACCGCTGGGCATCGCGCTCGTCAACCAGCGGACCGGGGCTGGCCTGCTCGATAGCCTGTTCAATATCGTTAATTAACGCCTGCTGAGCGTCCTGCTCCATATGCCTTAGCAGCGCCGTGACCACCACTTCCAGCGCCTCAACCTGCACCGTCAGTTCCTTTGTTTCCTCTTCCTTTTGTGCCAGGTTTACCAGTAGCTCGGCAATGAGATTCTTCACAACGCTTTATCCTTTAGGCGAGGTCAGTAATTTGTTCTTTATGTCATAGATTCGTCGTCGGATACCAGATTTATTTTCTAAAAATGTCTGCGGATTATCACGGATAATAAGCGAAACGTTTTCACGATTAAAAAACAGGCAGCAAAAGCAACCACCATAAATAACGACCAAAGAGAGTTCTATAACCATTTTTAATAGTAAATAATAAAATGGTATAGCCGTCGTATTTCCGTAATAAGCAAAATGCATCACCATAATAGAATTGGTGAGCAGCCTGATACGCGGCTTTAGACCCCAGCACCATGCCGTGGTGTGCGGCGCTGATGGACTGGTGTCATAACAAAGAGTAATGAAAGCATCGCCGCGAGAAGTTAATAAGGCGGTATGCACACATACCGCCTGGCGGCAGTCAGGCAGATGCCCGGCTGCGCCGCAGCATAACCGCCAGCTGCCAAAGGTTAATCAGCACGATAATCGCCGTGGCGATAAACACCCAGCGGAAGCCGGCCATTGCCGATACCGAGGCGCCAATCAGCGGCCCGACGACGTTCCCCAGATACATAAACGACTGGTTGTAGCCGAAGATGCGTCCGGTCACGCTATCGCTGCAGTATTTGAGCAGCAGCGTTTGCACCGCCGGCAGCATCGCGCCGTCGGCAAAGCCCAGCATAAAGCGCAGCACGCCCAGCTGCAGCGGCGTGGTCACGAACGACATCGCAAAGAACATCACCACCGCGCAGCACAGCGTCGCCAGCAGGATCCGCGAGGTGCCAATCCGATCGCCAAGCTTGCCTAAACGCGGGGCCGAGATCAGCGCCGAAACGCCCGGCACGGCGGCAATCATGCCGGCGAGGAAGGCAATATTATTGCTCTCCGGGGTCATCGATTTGATAAACAGCGCCAGAATCGGCCCGATTGAACCGTTGCACAGCTGAATCACCAGGGTAGTGAAGAACAGGCTAATGACCAGGCCGGGATAGGGCAGCGTAGCAAATACCTCCCTGCCGCTTAGGCGATCCGCCTTATTGACCTGCGGGCGCACGCCCTCTTTAATCAAGAACAGCGTCACCAGGAAGCTCACCGTCAGCAAAATGGCGGTGATGATAAACACCATTCGCAGGCCAACGTGGTCGGCGAGGAAACCGCCCAGCAGCGGCCCGCCGATGACGCCGCTAATCTGCGCCGTCGATAGCGTACTGAGCGCCCAGCCGCTGCGTTCTCGCGGTACCTGAGAGGCCACCAGCGCCATCGCATTAGGAATATAGCCGGAAGTCAGCCCCATCACCGCGCGCAGGATAAACAGCTGCCAGACGTTGGTCGCAAAGGCCTGAAGCAGGATGGCAATCGCCATTCCCAGGGAGGCGCGCAGCAGCATCAGCTTGCGCCCTTTGCGATCCGCGAGGCTGCCCCACATCGGCGAAACGATGGCCGATACCAGGAAGGTGACGCTAAACGTCAGGCCCGACCACATCGACAGCGCCTCGTGAGAGGTGACGCCCAGCTGAGAAACATAGAGCGGCAAGAACGGCAGAATTTGGCTGATTGCCAGGCCGGTAAAAAAGCAGCCGAACCAGACAGAGATGAGATTAACCTTCCAGGATTCCATAACTACGCGTATTCATTAGTTTTTTGTGAATTATTATCTAGCTTAGCAAGTTCCCTCCGCCGGCGTATTACCAGAGATGCGCTCGCGATGAGTTTAGTGTTTTATCATTCCATATCCCGATTTATAAAATATTATCAGAGCTAATCGCCTGAGCCTTAGGGCGTTGTGCTGACGTCGCGGCGCCGCCGCGTATCGGCTCCCGCCCTCGCCTGCTTATCCGCAGCGGCGGTTGAACAGCTTTTAACCCCCTACCATCTGCCGCAGAGATTCTGGCAGCCATGCCGTCATCGCACATGCTATGTTATGTGCTTTGATGTAATCAGGATGGAAGTTGAAATGGCTAAGATGAGGGTTGGGATCGTTTTTGGCGGCAAGTCGGCAGAACATGAAGTGTCACTGCAGTCGGCGAAGAACATCGTGGAAGCAATTGATAAATCGCGCTTCGACGTCGTTCTGCTGGGGATTGATAAACAGGGTCTCTGGCACATTAACGATGCCGGTAACTATCTGCTGAACCCGCAGGATCCTGCCCATATTGCGCTGCGTCCCTCCGATGTCACGCTGGCGCAAATTCCCGGCCGCCAATCCCGGCAGCTGATTAATGCCGACAGCGGTCAACCGCTGGCCGCCATCGACGTCATTTTCCCGATTGTCCACGGCACCCTGGGAGAAGACGGCTCGCTGCAGGGCATGCTGCGGATGGCTAACCTGCCCTTCGTCGGCTCTGACGTGCTCGGCTCCGCCGCCTGCATGGATAAGGACGTCACCAAGCGCCTGCTGCGTGACGCCGGCCTGTCCATCGCACCGTTTATTACCCTGACCCGCGCTAACCGCCAGCGCTTTAGCTTCGCTGAAGTGCAAAACACCCTCGGCCTGCCGCTGTTTGTCAAACCGGCCAACCAGGGCTCGTCGGTGGGCGTGAGCAAGGTGAACAACGAAGAGCAGTATCAGCAGGCGGTCGCCCTGGCCTTTGAATTTGACCATAAAGTGGTGGTTGAACAAGGAATTAAGGGCCGGGAGATCGAGTGTGCGGTACTGGGTAACGATGAACCTGAGGCCAGCACCTGCGGCGAAATCGTCCTCAACAGCGAATTCTACGCCTACGACACCAAGTACATTGACGACCAGGGGGCGAAAGTCGTCGTTCCGGCCGCCATTGACGGTGAAGTTAACGATAAAATTCGCGATATTGCCGTTCGCGCCTATCAGACGCTCGGCTGCAGCGGCATGGCGCGCATCGACGTGTTCCTGACGGCAGATAATGAAGTTGTTATCAATGAAATCAACACGCTGCCAGGGTTTACCAATATCAGCATGTATCCCAAGCTGTGGCAAGCCAGCGGACTGGACTATACCAGCCTGATCACTCGCCTAATTGAGCTGGCGCTGGAGCGTCACGCCGCCGATCGCGCGCTGAAAACCTCAATGAACTGATGAAATTGCCCCGGCGACGCAGCGCTTGCCGGGGCGACAGCTTTACGGCCCGGGTGGCCGCGAAACTATCAATGCCTAGGCTTGCTCCGCCGGACGACGGCGAATAATAAACCCCGCCAGCCAGAAGCTAATGACCCAGGTCACCAGCCCCACGGCATAGGATTGCCAGCCCTGAGTTTCAAACCCCAGCAGCCCCACCACGCCGTTCAGAATAAAAATTAACCCCAGCGCAATAGCGTAATAGTGCCAGTCACGGCGAATTTTATCAGTGAGCTTCATGACAACTCCAACGGCAAAAAAAGCATCTTCGCACAGGCGCAATCCGCGGTCTGTAGCGACGTTGAGAATTATTTAACAGTGGGAGATGGCTCTCCCTTTGCCAAACTTTTAACGCGCTCGCAAAGCGATAAGTTCAGGAATATTCCTGGCCGAAAATTACCAGCAATCTGATACTGGATAGCGCCCCCCGCTGCCAAAATAATCGCCGTGTAGCCGGTGTAAAAACGGCTGAGAAGTGGAGTACGGAGGTTATATGGCAGAGTTTGCCTTTTCAAAAACGCTCTTTGGCAAAAAAAGAAGGAGCCCGCTGACCAGCAGCAATATCGCCTACGGACTGTTTGTGCTGTTCTGCTTCTGGGCCGGAGCGCAAATGCTGAGCATGCTGGTGCACGCGCCCGGCGTTTTTGAACACTTAATACAGGTCCAGAACACCCAACATCCGCGCATAGAAATAGGTCTGGCGGTGGGGACAATATTTGGCCTGGTCCCCTTTCTGATTGGCTGCCTGCTGGTGGCTCTTCTCGGGCTTATCCTGCGCTGGCGCAATAATCGCTAACGACGCGCCATGCAGCTGGCGCGCCGCTCATCAACCCGCTTCGCGAACCAGGCGGTTGTCAGATTTCGCGTAATTTTAGGGCTTTCGAGCTGGATCCCGGGGAGGATTTCCCGCGGTACGGCCTTGCCTGCTTTCTTATCCGCAAGACGGAAAACCTGCTGATAGAGGTCGGTTTTCTCAAACGCCAGGCTATCGCCTTTCTTCAGCTGTCGGTGAATATCGTCATCGCTCATCGCCAGCTGTCCGGCTACGCGCCGCACCGCCAGCTCTGTGGTCCCCGGCTCGTCGCTGTCGTAGCGAATCAAATCCCCGTCCAGCGCCAGCTTCACGCCGCTGACTTTGCTGACCGCATGTTGAAATGCGGCATTGCGGCTGGCGTACCAGCCGGCGTTGAAATCAGCAAAACGATACAGCGGCGCGCTATAGTTCGCCGGATAGTTCAGCAAATGCCGGGTGCCAAACCACAGGCCGCCGCGCAGGCTAAAGACCTCCTTGCGCACGCTGCCCTCCATTTTCCACGGATAGCCGTCGGTGTGCTGCTGGGCAAAGGCGATGCTGACCTGCATCGGGCCGCCGGTATGCACCGGGTTGAGGGAGCCAAACAGAGTCTGGCCCATCGGTACCATGTCGATAAAATCGTCAAAAACGGCGCTTAGCTGCTTCTCCGTTTTCACGCTATCCAGGCGCTCGCTGTAGCTTTTGCCGTTCGGGGAAGGAATTTTTAGCGCGGTATGCACGACGAACAGCGGAATGTGCATTTTCTCCGCCCGGCGGTCTATCTCCTGCCAGGCGATTTTATTCAGCCCAGGCACCACCGGATCAGACTGATAGTTGGACTCCTGCTGGGCCACGGCGAGCACCGAACAGACGTTTTCTTCCGTCGGCGCCAGCTTCTGGCTTTCGAAGGCTTTAGCTATCGCCTGCGCCCATTCATCACGGTCCTTCACGCTGGCCGGCATTTTTTGCCGGACTACGGCGGCAACGTCCACGGGCTTTTCGCCTTTTTTTAGCGCCGGTCCCTGATTACTGGTACAGGCGCTGAGAACCATCCCCGCCAGAAGCGTCAGGGAGAGCGAAACGATACGAGTAGAGGCTGCTGCCGCCATAATCCTTCCTTGAGATAATTAACCGAGCGTTTGCGTGACTTCATTTAACTCTTTGCCATCGAGCTCACGCTCAAAGCTGCGCAGACGTTTGTAGATGGACATCAGCTCCACCAGCGTCGTCCAGGAGCTGATCAGGTACTGGAACGAACCGCGCACCTGGCCAAATACGTTGGTTATCTGCGTCATCAGGCCCAGCGTAATCGTACCGGCAACGATCGACGGAAAAAGCAGGAACAAACCGAAAACGTTATCGACCTGCAGATAGAGAATGCGCGCGATGTTGAAGTACATGTAGTGGAAATAGAGGCGGAAATAGTTGCGGCGTACGGCGCCGAACAGCTCGCGTACGGTCGGTGGCGTCGCGCGAGCGGCGTCATCTTCGCCGTATACCAGCTCTTTACGATAGGCCGCCTCAACGCGCTGGTTTTTAAACTCCAGCCCCGGCAGCTTGATCCCCACCACCGCCAGCATACCGGTGCCCATCAGCGACCAGACGATCGCCGCAATCACCAGGCCATACGGCAGGTGGCCAACAATCGGCAGGTCCGGCACGTGCTCGGACAGGGTGACCAGCACCGGCAGAAAGGCAATCAGGGTCATCACCGCGTTGATAAAGCTCACGCCCATATCTTCAAGGGTAGAGGCAAAGCGCATGGTATCTTCCTGCACACGCTGGGCCGCGCCTTCGATATGGCGTAAATGGTGCCAGTGCGCCATGTAGTGTTCGTTCATCGCGGTACGCCAGCGGAAGACGTAGTGGCTGACGAAAAAGTTGTTCATCACGCCGATAATCACCGCAATAACCGCAATCCCGAGGAATACGCCAATCTCTTGATAAAACTGGTTAATGCTGACCTTATGCGGCGTGGCCAGCGCGGCCTGTATCAGATCGTAGAACGGCGCGTACCAGGCGTTGATCGCCACCCCCACTTCCACCAGGAACCAGGTGACGAAGATAATCAGCGACGTGCCGAGGATCGACCAGTACTGCCAGCGATGCGGGCACCAGCTAAACCAAAACAGGGCGAAAACGCCGACGCAGAACAGGTAGTAGGCGTAAAAAACCAAATAGTTCAGCGACCAGAAGCGCGCGGCGCTGATGGCCACGTTTTGCGATGCGCCGGCCATTCGCAGCAGCCAGTCGCCGCCGCCCGCCTGCCAAAAGATCACCGCCAGCAGCGACCAGATAAAGGCAGAGATAAAAAACGGCCCCGGTTTGGGGAAAAAAGATTTAAACATCATGCTCTCCTGCTAACTTCTTATCATTCTGATTATGCTGTGTACCACGACAATGCCCGCCGCAGAGGAGCAGCGGCAAGGAAAGGCGACCGAATTATGAGACCGGATATCAGCAGCTTAGTTCGTCTGCCAGGCGCTAAGAATTGTTTCTGTGGATTTCACGCGTACAGGATTGCCGGGGACGGTCAGCGTACGCCAGACCTCGTTATAGTGGGCAATCAGCGTTTGCGCCTGCGCCGCCGGGCGGTTAGCGGTAGTATGCGCATCTTCGGCGACGGTTAGGGCATAGCCGCGGCTGGCGCCGTTTTTGATGGTGGTATCAACGCAATAGTCCGTTGCGCAGCCGCAAATCACAAACTGCGTAATGTCCTGCTCGCTCAACACCTGCGCGAGGCGGGTCTGGTAAAACGCATCGCAGGCGGTTTTGGTGACAAAAATTGCATTTTCCGGCTGCTCCACCTCAGGCAGCAGCGCAAAACCTTCGCTTCCCTCTTCCAGCCCGCCATCCTCTGCGTGCTGAATAAAAATCACGCGATCCGCCGCGCGGATCAGGCGGTTAATTTGTGCGACGCAGCGCTCACGCTCAATACGCGGGGTCGCAAAAACGCCATTTTGCATATCTACTACCATTACTACCCGTTGAGCGGCCATGTCTCTCTCTCTTACAACCTGATTAACCAAACAATAATCATACGCGCCCGCCGGGTAAAGCGGGTATCGAAAGCGTAAAAAATCGTTTTTTACGCACCGTTACGTTTTTCCGTGAAATATTGTCGTCATTGCGCTTCGCTGTGCGCCGCTTCGTAGTATAAATACGCTCTATATCTCTTTTCATCATATGGATACCCCCGTTGAAACGTAGTCTGCTCATTTTTGCTGCGCTGTGCGCGGCGTCGTGGACATCGGTCCAGGCTGCTCAACCGAGCGTCGATCCGGAATTTGCCTCCGATGTTGTCGACCGTTATGCCAACCATATCTACTACGGTAGCGGCGCCACCGGCATGGCGCTGGTCGTCATCGACGGTAACCAGCGCGTTTTTCGCAGCTTTGGCGAGACGCGTCCGGGCAATAATGAACATCCTCAGCTGGATTCCGTTATCCGCATCGCCTCACTGAGCAAGCTGATGACCAGCGAAATGCTGGTGAAAATGCTCGATCAGGGGGTGGTGAAGCTTAACGATCCGCTGAGCAAATACGCTCCGCCGGGCGCTCGGGTGCCGAGCTATCAGGGCACGCCGATTACGCTGGTTAACCTGGCGACGCATACCAGCGCCCTGCCGCGTGAACAGCCCGGCGGCGCGGCGCACCGCGCGGTCTTCGTCTGGCCAACCCGCCAGCAGCGCTGGGAATGGCTGTCGACGACGTCTTTAAAAGCCGCGCCCGGCTCGCAGGCCGCCTACTCCAACCTCGCGTTTGATCTGCTGGCGGACGCCCTCTCGAACGCCGCGGGCAAGCCTTATCCGCAGCTGTTTGAAGAGCAAATTACCCGCCCGCTGGGCATGAAGGACACCACCTTTACGCCATCGCCGGATCAGTGTGGCCGCCTGATGGTCGCCGAGAAGGGCGCCAGCCCGTGCAACAACACCCTGGCGGCGATCGGCAGCGGCGGCGTTTACTCCACGCCGGGCGATATGATGCGCTGGATGCAGCAGTTCCTCTCCTCTGATTTTTACACCCGCGGCCAGCAGGCTGACCGCATGCAGACGCTGATCTATCAGCGCAGCCAGCTGACCCGCGTTATCGGTATGGACGTGCCGGGGAAAGCCGATGCGCTGGGCCTTGGCTGGGTTTATATGAAGCCGAAGAATGGGCATCCGGGCATTATTCAGAAGACCGGCGGCGGCGGCGGATTTATTACCTACATGGCGATGAACCCGCAGGCTAACGTGGGTGCCTTCGTGGTCGTCACCCGTTCCTCGCTGACGCGCTTTAGCAATATGAGTAACGGCATCAACGATCTGGTCAGCGAACTCAGCGGCGAAAAACCGCTGCCCGTTCCCGAATCCTGATTAATATTCTGAAGGCAAATGGTTGATGCTGACCAGTTTGCCTTTATCCATTTCGATATAGCCGCCCTTACGCAGAGCAGCAAGCACTTCGGCAACAACGGAGCGCGAAATACGTGTTTTTTGATGAATATAATTCATAACGCCAATACGGAAACGTAATTCTTCGTCCCAGTCAATCATCGACAGCAGCGTTGCGCGAATTTGCTCATAGGAGTTATTACCGATTAGCTGCAGGTCGCGTAGCTCCATAATGCGGTTATGCCATACAAGCCAGCAGAATGCGTCGCGCCACAAATTATTCTGGTCGATTATTTTAATCGCCAGGGAGGAAGGCAGGTGGTATCCGCTGCACTCTCCTTCGGTCATTAATTTATATTTCACCTCATTTTTCATTACCCCATCGGCCAGCCCGATAATAAAAGGGGCCTGAGCGATGCCCACAAGGATATTTTCACCTCGGCGCAGCGAGATTACGCCGGCTAAAATAACCACCGTTTGGTCACAATGTATATCGTTCGAAAATATAATCTGCTTTTCACTACAAAAATCGAAGCGCGTGCCGTATTTTGACAGGCATTGATCCAGCTGACCAAATTCATTAAGCGGTTTACTCAGCGATAGCATTTATGCATTCCTGACAATAATGCCCGTCAACTCCTTGACGGGCATACTTTTAGATTAAATAACCTTTAATGTTTTATCACTGCAAACTATCTTACCAGGTGTATTTAACGCCCACGTTAGCAGACCAGTCCTGATCCACATCCCCGCCGCCGAGGTAGCTCACATCAGAGTAGGCGCTGAAGCTGCGGGTAAAGCTGAACTGCGTACCCAGCCCAACGCGTACCGCAGAACCTTCGGTGCCGTTATCGATAGCATCCCCGTTGACCTTAGCGTTGTTGTCGGCATCGTCATACACGTAGGCCAGCTTGAAGTAAGGCGTAAGCGCCTGATCGCTGCCATAGCTAAAGGTGTAGCCCGCGTCAACGCCCAGCTCATAGCGCATGCTGTCGTAAGACTGTTCGCCCACTTTCATGCCGTTGCTCAGGCGGTAGTCGTCCCCGGACTGGAACAGGCCGGATACGCTGCCGTACGGGGTCACATAGCCCGCATCGCCCAGCTTCCAGTCGTAGCCCAGCTTCAGACCAAAGCCCCAGGCGTCTGTGGAAGTCCTGCCATCGACGTACTGGCCGTTGCTCATGTTGGCAGACAGCTCGTTGCTGAAGCGAGAGTAGTTCAGAGAACTGTCAACAAAAACGTTGTTTGCAAAGCGAGCGGACGAGTAGACGTAGGCCGTCTGGCTGTCCTGATCCACCTGACCGCTGCGATCGCTCAGGTCGCCTTTCACGAAGCCCGCTGCGGCCCCGACGATCCACTGGGCATGGTTCCCCTCAATTTTGCTATCCAGCCCCAGCATGACGCCGTTCACGTTCTGATCGTAGCTGATAGCGTCATTGTCGCCGTTGAAGCTACCGCCAAAGTAGCTGCCCCAGACGCCGCCGTTATCCGCCAGACCATGCCGGGAGTGGGTCAGACGAGTCGCCACGGTATCCTGCTGCAGGTTCCAGATATTGCTGTTAGCGGACGGGATGCTGAGCGCCATATTCGCGTAATCGGTCAGCGACCGCTGCTGCATAACCACCACGTTGCCTTCCTGCTTAGCCTGCCAGGTGTAGGCACCCAGATCGGCTTTGTTTGCCGCAGAGAAGGTGGCGGTGCTGCTCTTGTCGTTGACATAGACCAGCTCTTTGCCTTTGTAATCAGCAATGGAGCCCGTACCGACCGCGTTATCAATACGCACTTTATAGTTGCCGGTGGCGGCCGCAACGTTGTCGCCCGCGTTATCCACTTCGGACTGGTCAAAAGAGGTATCGGAGTCACCGTTGCCGTTGATGGTCAGGTGACCATCAGAGTTCATGGCGATGATGCCGTAGCCGTAGTTAGGCTTAGCGGTATCATTAGTGCGATCGTTGGTTAAATCGGCATTCAGCACGAAGCGATTGCTGTGAACATTAAACACGCCAGCATGTACATCCCCGCGGGCATCCGTCGAGCTGGTCAGGTTCAGCGTATCGGCCTGCAGCGCGTACGCCGTGCCGTTGCCGACGTCCAGAATACCGTCGTGAGTCACGTTGACGAAGTTGGTATACAGCGCAGCATCATCCACGCCCCAGCCGGCGGAGACATCGTCGGCAATCGTGACGGTACTGCTGTCGATTGTCAGCGCGTGGGTCGCCACGTGGCCATCTTCATCGATCTTCAGGACAGAGCCGCCGGTCAGAGAGATGGTGTCAGAGACCAGGGTGGAGTCCGCTACGTTGACCACAGAACCGCTGTTGATGCTTAAAGTATCAATCAGCGACGTTTTGGTCGTATCCCACCGTGAACCGCCGTTCAGCGTCACGTTGAACAGACCGCTCTGATAGACTTCGTTGCCGGCAACGTGACCGCTTTCACTGTAGGCCGTGTCGCTGCTGTTGACACCATAGGTTGACCATGGCCACAGGCTGTTCGCCGCGACATCAATCAGCGTTGCGGTCGCTTCAGTGCCTTCGCCAAAGCTGTCGTAAACGCCATCGCCATCAGAATCGATCTGATGCGTGGAGATCGCGGCCCCCACCCACTTGCTGCCGTTATTCAGCGTAACATCCATACGATCGGTACCATCCCAACCGTTAGTGTCTACGGCAGAATTGGTATCCCGATAGCTGTCCGCACCGTTCGGGAAGAAATTGTGGTCAAAGTTACTGGAAAATAAGATATCCCCCATCAGGGTCGAATGAGTAAGGTTAACCGTCGTCTGCATCGCGTTATCCGCATTCGGATTGGCGATGGCGGAGATCGCGACGTCATCAGCATTGAAGCCGGTACCGCCGTTCACGCTCAGGCCGCTCCCGCCGTAATCGCTGGCGTTATTGTTGTTGCCGAACCAGCCGGAGGTGCCTTCATCCGACCATGAGCCGGACGTCACGGTAGAATCCGCTACGCTAATCGTGTTCTGAAACACTTTGCCGCTGTTGACGCCGGTGCTGACGGTATTGTCGTCAATATCTCCCCACTCGTAGCCCTGAGTCAGAGTGATGCCGGCAACATGGGAGTTATTTTTGACGGCCAGATCGACCTCCTGATCCAGCGTAATGGCCGTCCCCAGATCGTAAACGTCAACAGCATGCGTATCTACGGAGCCATCGGCGTGCGTGCCGTTGTAGGTATAGTGCTCGTAGTTATCATCAATGGTCGAGTTATCAACGGTCAGCGCCAGGCGGTCATAAACGTAGCCGGTAGCGTCACGCCCCACGCAGTCGGTGGTCATGCACTCGGAGGTGATCATCCCGTGAATGGTGCTGTTTTTAATAGTCAGGCTATTGCTGTTCGCGTTGGTAGCAAGACCATCGTCCAGATAGTAAGTCGAGATCACGCCATTAACGACGGACTTATTGATGACAGGATAAATGTCACCGTTATAAATACTGTCCGTCGCATAGTTATTCCAGCCTACATAGCCATTATAGTAAACGCCGTCAGCATAGGCAGCGTCGTTATAATGTTTAAATGTCGTGTAGTTGGTTCCAGATATATCAGTAACAGCACTTGCCTGAGAGGTGATAGCCAAAGTGCAGGCTAATGCTAATTGTGAAACTACAAATTTCTTTTTCCAAGGGTGCATTGTCATCCCTCCTCAGGGACGTAATATCGTTGATCCATCAATTATCAATACGTAGAAGAACATTATTATGCTTCGCGGAACGATTATGCGGTGTCAGCGGGGAAAGGTTCAATTATTCTTTAGCCAAAGTCCGAAACCGGACAATAATTTAATCAGCCCACTTCTCAGAAAGAAAAAATAAACACTCTAACTTCAGTTAATTAGCCACCAAATAAACAGAAGGTATAAAACAAACAAATACATTAGCAAACAAACAAAACAACAATGAATAAGCAGACCAACACCCTCGCCCACATTAAATATATAAATCCCATTAACTCCAAAAACATCCAATAAAAAAATAAACATTATCTTGGAATATAAATATTCGCCATGCGCATGCAATTCAGGAACCCATTATTATTGCCAGCGCCGTTCGCGAGGGGAGATTTTAAGCCACTTTCGTAAAACGCCCGCCCTCAGGTTCGGGTATACTGCAGTCTTTCATTTCACAAAATCAGGCAAACCATGACAGATTTAATCACTCGCCCGCGCCGCTTGCGTCAGTCCGCTTCGCTACGAGCTATGTTTGAAGAGACAACACTGAGTTTGAATGACCTGGTGTTGCCGATCTTTGTTGAAGAAGAAATCGACGATTACAAAGCCATCGAGGCCATGCCCGGCGTGATGCGCATCCCGGAGAAACACCTGGCGCGTGAAATCGAGCGTATCGCTAACGCCGGTATCCGGTCGGTGATGACCTTCGGTATTTCCCATCACACCGATGCCAACGGCAGCGATGCCTGGAACGAAAACGGCCTGGTCGCGCGGATGTCGCGTATCTGTAAGGATGCGGTACCGGAGATGATCGTGATGTCCGATACCTGCTTCTGCGAATACACCTCCCACGGCCACTGCGGCGTACTCTGTGAGCACGGCGTAGACAACGATGCCACCCTCGTGAACCTCGGCAAGCAGGCGGTTGTTGCGGCAGCGGCCGGCGCTGATTTTATCGCGCCATCCGCCGCGATGGACGGTCAGGTGCAGGCGATTCGCCAGGCGCTGGATGCCGCCGGCTTTACCCGCACGGCCATCATGTCCTACTCCACCAAATTTGCCTCTTCGTTCTACGGCCCGTTCCGCGAAGCGGCGGGCACCGCGCTGAAGGGCGATCGTAAAACCTATCAGATGAGCCCGATGAACCGCCGGGAAGCAATTCGCGAGTCGCTGCTCGATGAAGCCCAGGGCGCTGATTGCCTGATGGTGAAACCGGCCGGCGCCTATCTTGATATCCTGCGCGATATCCGCGAGCGCAGCGATCTGCCGATCGGTGCTTACCAGGTCAGCGGCGAGTACGCGATGATCAAATTTGCCGCTCAGGCGGGCGCCATCGATGAAGAAAAAGTGGTTCTGGAAAGTCTTGGAGCCATTAAGCGCGCCGGCGCGGATCTGATATTCAGCTACTTCGCCCTTGATCTCGCCGAGAAGAAAATCCTGCGCTAAATCCGCCTTGCGGGCGCCAGGCTCCGCGCGCAGGCCGGGAACTCTCCTGACCTGCGCCGCGCTTTCGGGCCTGACAATGCCGAATCTTCACCCAACTGCAATATAAGCGACACTTCCGCCTTCTACTGTCTGGGCAGGACCGAGGAGGAAGCGCTATGTTTAGTCTCGACCATGTACTCGACAACCTGTGGCCTCAGGCCAGGCCCGCCGCCTGGCAAAAGAAGCTGCTAAAAAAACTCCTCCATGAGGAAGAGTTTCAACAATTTGCCGCCCGCCATCGTCACCTGAAGGGGCTCGATACGGTCGAACAGGTGCTGGAACACCTGAATATTCGCTGCGCAATCCCGGCGCACGATCTGGAACAAATTCCTGAACACGGCCCGCTGGTGATCGTTGCCAATCATCCTACCGGTACCCTCGACGGCCTTGCCCTACTCTATGCCGTCTCCCGCGTTCGCCGCGATGTGAAAGTCGTGACCAACCGCCTGTTGACCCACCTTGAGCCGCTCAGCTCGCTGTTCATTCCGGTCGATAACATCAACGGCCGTACCGCTAAAGCCGCGCTGCAGCAAATGGATCGCCAGTTGCAAAACGGCGGCGTGCTGATCTTTTTCCCGGCAGGTGAAGTCTCACGCCCGACGCGCCGGGGGATCCGCGATAAGAAATGGCACCCCGGCTTTATCAAGCTGGCGACCAAATATCGCGCCCCGCTGCTGCCGGTGTGGATCCGCGCGCACAACAGCGCCCTGTTTTACGCCAGCACCCTGCTTTCAGAAAACCTGCCGCTGCTGCTGCTCATGCAGCAAATGTTCCGTCGCCGCAACAGCAGCCTGCCGATCGGCATTGGTCAGCAGATTGCCTGGTCCAGCTGGTATAGCCCGCAGATGTCTCCTCGGGAGCTAGCGGACCGCTGCTATCGCCACGTCGAGCTGATGGGCAAAGGTCTGGCGGGCATATTTAAAACGGAAAGCGCCATCGCCCGCCCCGAAGACCGCGCGCTGATAAAACGCGAGCTGCACCGCGCGGAGAGCCTGGGGCACACCGCCGATGGCAAAACCATCTATCTGTGGCAGCGCAACGGTCAGGACGACGCCCCGCTGCTGCGCGAGCTCGGCCGCCTGCGGGAGATCGCCTTTCGCGCGGTGGGGGAAGGTAGCGGCAAGCGTCGCGACGTCGACGGCTATGACGACGATTATCTGCATCTGATTCTGTGGGACGAGGAAGATCTGGAGATCGTCGGCGCCTATCGCTTTATGCCCACCGCAATGCAGCTGGAAAAGCGCGGGATGGAGGGGATTTACAGCTATAGCCTGTTCCATTACGACCAGCGGATGGACGACATTCTCCAGTACGGTATTGAGCTGGGGCGCAGCTTTATTCAGCCGCGCTACTGGGGACGGCGCGGGCTGGATTATCTGTGGTCGGGCATCGGTGCCTACCTCGCACGCTACCCGCACTATCGCTATCTGTTCGGCCCGGTGTCGATTTCTGGCGGCCTGCCGCCGGCGGCCCGCGATCTGCTGGTGGCCTTCTATCGGCTGTGGTTCCCGGCGACCCACCCGCTGGCGGAGTCGCGCCGTCCCTATCCCGCTTCGCTACCGGACGTGCTGGCGCAGTTTAGCGGCGAGGATTATGCCGAGGATCTCACCCGGCTGAAGTCCCTGCTCGGCAATCTCGGCTGCGCCATTCCCCCGCTGTATAAGCAATACTCAGAAGTGTGCGAGCCGGGCGGCGTGCAGTTTATCGATTTCGGCAGCGATCCTGACTTCAACAACTGCGTGGACGGGCTGGTGCTGGTGGATTTGACCTACCTGAAGGCCAACCGCTATCAGCGTTATATCGGCGCGCATCTATAAAGCGTCATCTCCCGGCCTGCGGCGCGCAGCGCCATAGCCGGGCGTCCCGGGGCGCTATCCGGCCCGGTAATACGGCTTATCGCCGAGGATCGTCGCCCGGTGCATGATGCGCCGCTGCGGCAGATAGTCGGCGTTGGCGTAATGCTGGGTCACGCGGTTATCCCAAATCGCCACATCGTTCGGCTGCCAGCGCCAGCGCACCTGAAACTCGGGTTTCGTTATATGGCTAAACAGGAAGCCCAGCAGCGCCTCGCTCTCTTTCTCGGTGACGTCAACAATGCGCGTGGTAAAGCCTTCGTTAACGAACAGCGCCTGCCTGCCGGTCACCGGATGCGTGCGCACCACCGGATGCTGCAGCGGCGGGTTCTTCTCTACCGCCTCCAGCCAGCGCCGGTGCTCCTCTTCGCTGTTGCGGTATTTATACTCCTGGAACGATTTACGGAAATCATGCTCCGCCCGCAGGCCGCTCAATAGCTGACGAAAAGGCTCAGAAAGCGCTTCGTACGCCGCCACGCCGCTGGTCCACAGGGTGTCACCGCCGGTGGACGGCAGCTCTTTCGCCGCCAGAATCGCGCCGGCGGGCGGCGTCTCGATGAACGTGACGTCGGTATGCCAGTTGTCGTTATCCGGCGGATTATCGTCATGGGTGTCGAGCACGATAATTTCATCGACGCCCGGCGCGTGGGGATAGACCGGATGAATATGCAGGTCGCCAAAGCGTAGCGCAAAGTCACGCTGCTGCTGCGGGGTAATATTCTGCTCGCGCAGGAACACCACCTGATGGCGCAGCACCGCGTGATACAGCTGCTCAAACTGGTTATCGCTCAGCGGACGCGCGAGGTCCACGCCGGCGACCTGCGCGCCAATATAGGGCCCCAGCGGGGTAATGCTCAGACGTTCACTCATTGTACTTCTCCATGCCAGGGCGTCAGGCGGCGCTGCAGCGCGCGCAGCCCCAGTTCCAACAGAAACGCAATTATCGCAATCACCGCAATCCCGGCCAGCACCACGTCGGTTGCCAGGAATTCGCCGGCGGATTGCACCATAAAACCTAATCCGCGGGTGGCGGCGATCAGCTCCGCGGCCACCAGCGTTGACCAGCCCACGCCAAGACCAATGCGCAGCCCGGTGAGGATCTCCGGCAGCGCGCCGGGTAAAATAACCAGCCACAGCACCTGCGCGCGGCTGGCGCCTAACGACTGGGCGGCGCGGATGCGCACCTGCTGGGCGCTTTTCACCCCCGCCAGCGCCGACATCGCCACCGGGGCGAAAATCGCCAAATAGATCAATAAGATCTTCGACGTTTCGCCGATGCCGAACCAGATAACCATCAGCGGGAGATAGGCCAGCGGCGGCACCGGTCGGTAGAGCTCAATTAACGGATCGAGAATACCGCGCACCGTCGGGCTCAGCCCCATGGCGATCCCCACCGGAACGCCGAGCAGCACCGCCGCCAGCAGCGCGATGACGATCCGCGTCAGGCTCGCCGCCAGATGCTGCCAGAGGGTGGCATCCATAAAGCCCTGCGGGCCGGCAATGGCGATCAGCTTGTGCAGCACCTGGCCCGGCGGCGGCAGAAACAGCGGGCTAACCAGCTGTAGCGCCGCGACGGCCCACCAGATAGCCAGCAGCACCGCCAGCGTCGCCGCGCTCAGCGTCAGCTGGCGGGAAACCGGCCAGCGCCACTTCAGCGGCCGCCGACGCGGTTTATCGTTGATGACCACGCTCATGAGAAGGCCTCCCGTTGTTCAAATACCCGGCTCAACACGTATTCACGCTGCTCGATAAAGCGCGGATCGGATTTAATGCTGCGGCAGGACTCGCCGGCGACGAAGCGGCGGCCAAAGTCGAGCGGCAGGCGCTCCAGCACCCGCCCCGGTCCCGGCGACAGCAGCACCAGCTCGGTGGCCATAAACACGGCCTCTTCAATATCATGGGTAATAAGCAGGACCTGCTTGCCGGTCTCGTGCCACAGGCCGAGCAGCAGGGTTTGCATCTGTTCACGGGTAAAGGCGTCCAGCGCGCCGAACGGTTCATCAAGGAGCAGCAGCTGCGGGTTTGCCGCCAGCGCTCTGGCAATCCCCACCCGCTGACGCTGGCCGCCGGAAAGCTGCCAGATAAAGCGTTTTTCAGCCCCTTCGAGGCCCACCTTCTTCAGCATCTGCGCCGCGGTTTCCCGACGCAGCGCTTTGTCCACGCCCGCCAGCTGCAGCCCCAGCGCCACGTTATCCTGCACGTTACGCCACGGCAGCAGGCCTTCATGCTGAAAGACCACGCCGCGTTCGGCTCCCGGTCCGGTTACGCGCTGCCCTTCAAGGACGATGCTGCCGTGCTGATAAGGCACGAATCCGGCAATCAGGTTCAGCAGCGTGGTTTTACCGCAGCCCGACGGTCCAAGGACCACCAGCAGTTCACCGCTGTCCAGCGTCAGGTTGATATCCGCCAGCGCCGGTTTGCCGCCGTAGTCGGCAAAGAGATGCGAGATTTGCAGCATCGTGACCTCCTTTATTTCACAAAACGGTCGGTGACGTACTGGCTGTAATCGGCGCCGGCATCGGGTACTTTGCCCTGCTCTTTGAGGAACTTAGCCGTATCGATAATCGCTTTGTTCACCGGCCCGTTCAGCTCCTGCGCCTGCTGCGCCGCGGTCAGGTAGGTATTGCCCTTCACCAGCCCGGGGACGTCCGCATCCGGCACGCCGCTGAGGCGCGACAGTTTGCTGATATTTTCCGGCTGCTTCAGCCACGCATCCGGGTTAGCGATGTAGGGCTGCTGGGCGTCGATTGCGCTCTTCGCAAAGGCTTTCACAATCTCAGGGTGCTTCTCGGCAAAGTCTTTACGCACCACCCACACGTCCAGGGTTGGCGCGCCCCACTCGCCGACCTGCGACGAATCGGTCAGCACCTTGCCCTCTTTTTCCAGGGCGTTGACCGCAGGAGCCCAAACGTAGGCGCCGTCGATATCCCCGCGCTGCCAGGCGGCAATAATCGCCGGCGGCTGCAGGTTGATAATCTGTACCTGGCCCGGCTTGATGCCCCAGTGCTTCAGCGCCGACAGCAGGCTGTAGTGGGTGGTGGAGATAAACGGCACCGCGATACGCTTGCCGATCAAATCTTCGGGTTTGGTAATGCTCTTTTTCACCACCAGCGCTTCGGAGTTACCGAGCTTTGAGGCGAGGAGGAAGACTTCAATCGGCACCTGCTGGCTGGCGGCTACCGCCAGCGGGCTGGAGCCGAGGTTGCCAATCTGCACATCGCCGGAGGCCAGCGCGCGCACGATGCTCGCCCCGCTGTCAAACTTGCGCCAGTCAACGGTCGCCCCGCTCTCTTTGGCAAAGGTATTGTCCGCCTGGGCGACTTTCGCCGGCTCGGCGGACGTTTGATACGCCACGGTGACGTTGACCGCCTGGGCCTGAAAAGCGGCGAATGCCAGGGCGGCGAAAAGTGTAATGCGCGATGCGTGTGCCATAGTGTCTGCTCCCCTTCGTTGTTATGGGTGCAGTATTTCCGGCCTGATGCGTTTGATGAAGTAATTAAAAATTCTGGCTAATAGCCAATCGTCATTAGAAAAAAAGCGGCAAAAGATAGTTAAAAACGGGGATTGAGAAGCGGGAGCGCTGGCCCCGGTAAGCATTGCTGGGCGAGGGAAACGCCCGGCCGGCAGCGCGCTGCGCCGTCGCCGGGCTATCGGTCAGCGTTTGGCCGCCAGGGCGGCAATATCTTTCGGCGTGGTGCGACAGCAGCCGCCAATCAGTTTTGCCCCCGCCGCCAGCCACTGCGGCAGATACTCGCTGAGGGCAACGCAGGACTCGCCGTGATGGTGCCAGGTTTTGCTCACCGCGTCGTAGTGTTCCCCGGAGTTGGGATAGACCACCAGCGGCAGCGCGGTCAAACCATGCAGATGCTGTAACGCGGCGGTGGTGTTCTCCAGCGCAATACAGTTAATGCCCAGCGCCACCACCTGCGGAGACTCCGCAAGCGCCGCCACCACTTCGCTCAGCGGCGTGCCGTCGCTGAGATGCCCGGCGTCGCGCAGGGTAAACGAGAACCAGGCGCGAGCGCGCGGGTACTCAGCCAGCAGCAGCGCCAGCGCCTTAATTTCGGCAAATGACGGCAGGGTTTCGCAGGCCAGCAGATCGGCTCCGGCATCGAGAAGCGCTTCCACGCGCGGGCGATGGAAGGCCTGAAACTCTTCCACGCTGCGCTGGTAATCGCCGCGATATTCCGAACCATCGGCAAGATAGGCGCCGTACGGCCCCACCGAACCGGCGACCAGCAGCGTGCCGGCCTGCGGGTTTTCTGCGAGGTAGGCTTCCCGCGCCTTGCGCGCCAGCTCAACGCTTTTTCCGATCAGCGCTTTCGACTGCGCCTCATCCAGCCCACAGGCGGCGAAGCCCGCCGGAGTGGCCTGATAGCTGGCGGTGATTGCGACCTGCGCTCCGGCGCGGAAATAGTCGAGGTGCACGTCGCGAATCAGCTGCGGATTTTCCAGCAGCACCCGCGCTGACCACAGGCTATCGGCCAGATTACAGCCGCGCGCTTCCAGCTCCGTCGCCATCGCACCGTCGAGCAGCACAAAGGGCTCGCGGGAGAGGATAGAGGTTAACGGGTTATTCTGCGACATGCTGTTGCTCCCTGTTGAGTTGTCGTGAGTGGGTCAGATACCAGGCACCATAGCACAGCGCCACGAAGGGGATCCCGCACCACAGCGCAATGCGCTGGCTGGGGTCAAACGCCAGGCCCACGCAGGCCACCAGGCATAAAATGAATCCCAGCACCGGCACCAGCGGATACCAGGGCGCGCGGTAGTGCAGTTCGCTCAGGGCTTTACCCTGCTGGAGATGGCGACGGCGGAACATAAAGTGCGAGGCGCAGATGCTGAGCCACACCGCCACCACCGCAAAGCCGGAAATCGCCGACAGCGCAACAAATACCGTATCTGGCGCAATTACGCTGGAAAACAGCGCCAGCACGCCGCCAAGCATGCTCACCGACAGCGCGGTCAGCGGCACGCCGTTTTTGTTCACTTTGGCAAAGCACGCCGGCAGAGTCCGCTCGTTCGCCAACGACCACAGCATCCGCCCGGAGGCGTAGAGGCCGGAGTTGGCCGCCGACAGGATCGCCGTCAGGATCACGAAGTTAAAGATATCCGCCGCGTAGGGGATGCCCACCTTTTCAAAGACCAGCACAAACGGGCTTTTCTCCACTCCCGCCTGCTGCATCGGGATCAGCGCCGCCAGCACAAACACGGTGCCGATAAAAAAGATAATCAGCCGGGCGATGGTGGTACGAATGGCGATCGGGATGACCTTATGCGGGTTTTGCGTTTCGCCCGCCGCGATGCCGATAAGTTCGGTCCCGGAGAAGGCGAAGTTCACCGCGACCATGGTCATCAGGATCGGCAGGCCGCCGTGGGGGAACCAGCCTTCAGAGGTCAGGTTACGCAGCCCCGGCGCCGGCGAGCCGTCCTGCATCGGGATAATGCCGAATATCGCCGCCCCGCCGAGAATAATAAAGGCGATGATGGTGATGACTTTGACCAGCGAAAACCAGAACTCGCCTTCGGCAAAGAAGCGGGTAGAGATGACGTTGAGAAAGAAAATCACCGCGCAGAACACCACGCACCATACCCACACCGGCACCTGCGGAAACCAGTACTGCATACAGAAACCGGCGGCGGTAAAGCTCGAGCCGAGCGCCACCGTCCACGTCAGCCAGTAGAGCCACGCTACCGTGTACCCCGTTGCCGGGCCGAGATAGCGGGCGGCGTAGACGTGAAACGCCCCGGTCTCCGGCATCGCCACCGACAGCTCGCCGAGGCACTGCATCACCAGCCAGACCACCAGCGCGCCAATCAGATAGGCCAGCAGCGTTCCCGCCGCCCCGGTGGTCGAGATGATATAGCCGGTATTAAAGAACAGGCCGGTGCCAATCACGCCGCCCAGCGAGAGCATGATCAGGTGGCGGGTTTTCATGGTGCGCTTCAGCGGCTCACCCTGCTGTAGTGTACTTTGCATATTACCTTCTATACGTATGGACATCTAAACATCCAAAGAGGTGCAGTTATACCGCGCCGCAGCTGAAATTGCAAAACAAGCGCCGCTTTCCACGCCATTTTACGGGCGTTTGCCCGAAAAATGCGCGCGGGTTCCGGGCATTTAAATGACAAAAAGCAAAACGTGATCGGCATAAACACAAAAATAAAACAATGTTGCTATTTTTACAAAACACAACACCTAAAAAGGATAATCAGATGACAACCCGCCCCTTTCCTCTGTTGGCTGCCGCCGCTATCGTCGGCGTCATCCCCTTTCATACGGTTCTCGCCGCCAGCGCGGTGACGTTTGCGGATAAAGTCTGCGACGTCACCCAATACGGCGCAGAAGGCCACCGCCTGCAGATTGCGCTGAATACCGACGCCATTCAAAAAGCGATCGATGACTGCGCCGCCGCAGGTGGCGGCACGGTGCGGGTCCCGAAGGGAAACTATCTGACCAATCCGCTGTTTTTGAAAAGTAATATTCGGCTCAAGCTGGAGAAAGACGCGACCCTCGTCGCCTCAAGCGAAGTCGCAGCCTGGCGCGGAGATGAAAAAACGCAGTATGCTGCAGCGGAAAACGGCTGGCTGCCGTTTATCAGCATCGCCAATGCGCAAAACGTCGCTATCGTGGGTGAAGGGACCATCGACGGCCAGGGAGCGGTATGGTGGGAGCGCTGGCGAGAAAATATTCGCGCCAGCGGCAAGAAAGGCGGCACCGACCGGCCGCGGCTGATCTACATCACCCGTTCGAGCAACGTGCTGATCGACGGCGTGACCCTCACCCACTCTCCCAGCTTCCACATCGTCACCCGCTACGCGCATGATATCGACATTAACGGCACGCGAATTTTATCCCCGTGGCATGCGCCGAATACCGACGCCATCGATCCTATCGACAGCCAGAACATCCGCATCACCAACAACTATATCGACTGCAATGACGACCATATCGCCATCAAAGCGGAGAGAGCCGATCCGCGCTTCCCTGACGGGGTGGTCGATAATATTTACATCGCCAACAATACGCTCAGGCAGGGGCGCGGTATCTCTATCGGCAGCGAAAGCGCCGGCGGCGTCAACAACGTGCTGGTGGAAAACAACACCTTTGAAGGCTCAATGTACGGCATTCGCATTAAGAGCCCGCGCGGCAAAGGCGGAGAGGTAAAAAATATCGTTTACCGCAACACCACCATGCATAACGTCGAGGTGCCGCTGGTCTTCTCCGCCTACTACAAAGCCGCGCCTATCGTGCAGGCCGAGGTCGACAAGCAGCTGCAGGCCGGAGGATTTACCCTCGGCGAGCAGATCTACCCGCCGGACAGCGACCCGAAACAGCCGTTCGACAAATATAAAACCCCGCACTTCAGCAATATCACCGTGGAAAATTTAACCTCCACCGGCGATAGCAAAGCGGCGGCCTATATTATCGGCACCCCGGAGGCGCCGCTGAGCGGGTTCCACTTTAGCAACGTCAACATCGAGGCGACCCGCGGTCTGCGCATTCGTCACGCCGAGCTGGAGACCCGAGGCCTCAACCTGAAGGTAAAAGAGGGCCCGGTGATTCAACAGGACGCGGGCGCCGTCGTTCGCGACTAGCGCTACATTTGTGGGCAGCTGCACCAGGACGCATATCTTTGCGCGCGCAGGCTGCCCTTTTTTGGATCGTCCCGCGGCTAACCCCCCGCGTTTATCGGGGCTCTGACCTGGCACTCTCTTTGCAACCCTCCACATATCTGAAATACCAGGTTCACCAGGCGTCATTATTGCAGGCAGTTTGGGCATGGACAGCGCGCAAAAACCGGAGCGTACACCTGGTACGTGAGGATTTATTCGCTGCGCTCACCCTGCGGGCCGCCCTAAAGGGCGTTCAAAATACTCGCGTATTTTGTTGAGCACTGCCCAGGCCTCAGCTGGCAAATAAAATAGCGTGGTGAGCCGGGTCACTTTATCTGGCGAGGTCGTAAAAATGACAGAGCAAACCACAACGCTAAAAAGAACGCTCGGCAGTTTCCGCCTGTGGGGGATTGCCGTTGGGCTGGTTATTTCCGGGGAGTATTTCGGCTGGAGCTACGGCTGGTCCCAGGCCGGGACGCTGGGATTTCTCATCGTGGCGCTGGCGGTTGCCGCCATGTACTGCGCCTTTATTTTTAGTTTCACCGAGCTGACGACCGCGATCCCCCACGCCGGCGGCCCGTTCGCCTACGCCTACCGCGCTTTTGGCCCGACCGGCGGCTTTATTGCCGGCTTCGCGACGCTGATTGAGTTCGTCTTCGCCCCGCCGGCGATTGCCATGGCGATTGGTGCCTACCTCAACGTCCAGTTTCCGGCGCTGGACCCAAAATGGGTGGCCTGCGGCGCCTACGTCATCTTTATGACGCTGAACATTCTCGGCGTCGGCATTGCCGCTACCTTTGAGCTGATTGTCACCCTGCTGGCGATTTTCGAACTGCTGGTGTTTATGGGCGTGGTCGCTCCGGGCTTCTCGTGGAGCCACTTCACCGCCAACGGCTGGGCCGGAGCGGAGAGCTTCAGCGGGCTGGCGCTGCCGGGAATGTTCGCGGCCATTCCTTTTGCAATCTGGTTCTTTCTGGCTATTGAAGGCGCATCGATGGCCGCCGAAGAGGCTAAAGATCCGCAGCGCACCATCCCCCGCGCGCTGGGCGGCGGGATCCTGACCCTTACCGTATTGGCGCTCGGCGTCATGGTGTTTGCCGGCGGCGTCGGCGACTGGCGGGCGCTCGCTAACATCAACGATCCGCTGCCGCAGGCGATGAAAATGGTGGTCGGCAGCAGCAGCGGCTGGCTGCATATGCTGGTATGGCTGGGGCTGTTCGGCCTGGTGGCTTCGTTCCACGGCATTATCATGGGCTACTCCCGGCAGATCTACTCGCTGGCGCGGGCCGGCTACCTGCCCGCCAGCCTGGCAACGCTCAACCGCCGCACCCGCACGCCGCATCTGGCGATCCTCGCCGGGGGCGTGGTGGGCATTGCCGCTATTTTCTCCGACTCGCTGATCACCATCAGCGGGATGCCGCTCACCGCCTGCATCGTCACGATGTCGGTATTTGGCGCTATTGTTATGTATATCACCTCGATGGCGGCGCTGTTCAAGCTGCGCCGCAGCGAGCCGAAACTGATTCGCCCGTTCCGCGCGCCGCTCTATCCGTGGGCGCCGGCCTTCGCCCTGGCGATGGCGGTGCTCTGCCTGGTGGCGATGGTCTGGTATAACACGCTGCTGGCGCTGATTTTTGCGGCCATGATGCTCGGCGGCTACCTGTGGTTTCGTAAAACCGCGGCGGCCCGCGAGCGCGCGCCGGTGGATCCGCAGCTGCGTATAGTCTCCTGAGGAGGCGGCATGTATAAAACAACGCTATCAGGCCAGGTCTGGCGCTTTGATAGTCTGAAGACGCTACTGGCGAAGGCCTCTCCGGCACGTTCCGGGGATGCCCTCGCCGGGATTATCGCCGAGAGCGCCGAAGAGCGGATGGCGGCGAAAATGGCGCTGGCGGAGGTGCCGCTAAAGGCGATCCTCGACAGCCCGCTCATCCCCTACGAGCAGGACGAAGTCACCCGGCTGATTATCGACACTCACGATAGCCGCGGCTTCGCGGCGATTAGCCACCTGACGGTGGGCGACTTTCGCGACTGGCTGCTTGACGACGCCACCGATACCGCCACCCTGCAGCAGGTGGCGCGGGCGATAACCCCGGAGATGGCGGCCGCGGTCAGCAAGCTGATGCGTAACCAGGACCTGATCCTCGCCGCCAGCAAATGCCGGGTAACCACCCGCTTTCGCAATACGATTGGCCTGCCGGGGCATCTTAGCGTGCGTCTGCAGCCCAACCACCCGACCGACGATCTGAAGGGCATCGCCGCCAGCATGCTCGACGGCCTGCTGTACGGCGCGGGCGACGCGGTTATCGGCATCAACCCGGCCAGCGACAGCCTGCCGGTGCTGGCGCAGCTCAACCATATGCTCGACGATATCATTCAGCGCTTTGCGATCCCCACCCAGTCCTGCATTCTGACCCACGTCACCAACACCCTGCAGCTGATTGAGCGCGGCGCGCCGGTGGACCTGGTATTTCAGTCGGTGGCGGGCACCGAGGCGGCCAACGGCGGCTTCGGTATTAATCTGGCGCTGCTGCAGGAGGCCAGGGAGGCCGCGCTGAGCCTCAACCGCGGCACCCTCGGCAACAACGTGATGTATTTTGAAACCGGCCAGGGGAGCTGTCTTTCGGCTAACGCCCACCACGGCGTCGATCAGCAAACCTGCGAAGCCCGCGCCTACGCCGTCGCCCGCCATTTCGATCCGCTGCTGGTCAATACCGTGGTGGGATTCATCGGCCCGGAATATCTCTATGACGGGAAGCAGATTATTCGCGCCGGCCTCGAGGATCACTTCTGCGGCAAGATCATGGGGCTGCCGATCGGCTGCGACGTTTGCTACACCAACCACGCCGAGGCGGATCAGGATGACATGGACACCCTGCTGACCCTGCTGTGCACCGCCGGGCTGACCTTTTTAATCGGCGTTCCCGGCGCGGACGATATCATGCTCAACTACCAAAGCACCTCGTTCCACGATGCCCTGTACGCCCGCCGCCTGCTGGGCCTCAAGCACGCGCCAGAGTTCGCCGCCTGGCTGACGAAAATGCAGATAACCCACCCGGACGGCGCGCTGCGCCTGACCGACGCCCGCCATCCTCTGCTTTCCGTGATGGCGTAAGGAGAACCGGTATGAATCGCCCCGACGCCTGGAACCCGCTACGTGAATTCACCGCTGCGCGCATCGCGCTGGGCCGCAGCGGCGCCAGCCTGCCAACCCGCGAGGTGCTGAATTTTGGCCTCGCGCACGCCCGGGCGCGCGACGCCATCCACCAGCCTTTTGACAGCGAAGGGTTGATATCCCCGCTGGCGGAGCTGGGCCTCTCGTCGCTGACGGTGCACAGCGCCGCCGCCGATCGGCATATCTATCTTAACCGCCCCGATCTGGGGCGACGGCTGAACGATGAGAGCCGCGCGGACCTCGCCGCCAGCGGCGCGCGTCCCGCCGACCTGCTGCTGGTTATCGGCGACGGGCTCTCCTCTTACGCGGTGCAGCGCCAGACCCTGCCGCTGATCCGCGCCCTGCTGCCCTATCTGCAGACGCTGGGGCTGAGCCTCGCGCCGGTGGTGCTGGCCCATCAGTCTCGGGTCGCGCTGGGGGATGATATTGGCGAAACGCTGCGGGCCCGCGCGGTGGCGATACTGATTGGCGAACGGCCGGGGCTTTCGTCACCGGACAGCCTCGGGGTTTACCTGACCTGGCAACCGCATCGTCAGCGGCTGGAGTCGGAGCGCAACTGTATTTCGAATATTCGCCCGGAAGGGCTGGGCTATGATGCCGCCGCCTTTAAGCTGGCGTGGCTGCTGGAGCAGGCTTTTCTGCGCCGGCTGACCGGCGTGCGTCTGAAGGATGAAAGCGATAATCCGGCACTGCATGGCAGGGTGAAACCCCTGGTCATCGGGAAAGATTAAAGCTGCTCGGGGCTGCGGCAGATAAGTTCAGTCGCCGCAACCGCAAGCAGCCTTGTGCTACACAAAGCACACCTCGTTCCAGTAGGCTTCACGCGTCCTGCGCCGCTCAGTATGTTTTATCATGGCGAAACCACCGCGTTTCGACATTCCCCATATCAATGCCGTACAGGCTGGCGACCGGTAATATGGCCTCCATCATTCTCTGGGTATCCTGCTGTCCGGCTTCAGCGTGAGATAGCGAAGCCAGCCAGCGCGTCATTCGCTGCCATAATGTGAGTTTCATTTTTTCCTCCGTCGGGAAGCGTTTTGCCTGGGTCTATTTCAACCACAGCCTGCGCCGCTCGGGAAATATCAATTCCGTCTTTTCAATCCCGGAAGATGCATATTACGCGTCTTCTCCAGGGCCGCCGGGCGTGCGCCGCCCTATGCCAATACCCATGATCTTGTTAAGTTCTTTTTTGCTATAGATAAGAACTTTTTCTTCTTTGCCGTCAGCGGCCAATCTATGGGAGCGTAATAACCACAGAACATATACAGGGACTTAGGGGATATAATAATGCGCAAGACAAAAACAAAAATTGCACTGGCGCTGGGCATTTTGGTGCTTGCCGCGCAGACTCAGGCCGACCAGCTGGCGGATATCAAAGCCGCCGGGGTAGTAAAAGTCGCCACCTTCGATGCCAACCCGCCGTTTGGCTCGGTTGACCCGAAAACGCACCAGATCGTCGGCTATGACGTTGATTTCGCCCAGGCGCTGGCTAAATCTCTCGGCGTGAAGCTGGAGCTGGTCGCCACCAACCCGGCCAACCGCATTCCGCTGCTGCAGTCCGGTAAGGCCGATCTGATCGTCGCCGATATCACCATCACCCCGGAACGCGCGCAGGTGATTGATTTCTCAACGCCGTACTTTGTCACCGGCCAGCAGTTCCTCGTGCCGGCTAAGTCGGCGGATAAGCTTGATGACTACAGCAAAGCGCGCATCGGGGCGGTCAAAGGCACCACCGGCGAGCAGGCGCTGCACCAGCGCTTCCCGCAGTCGCGCGTGCTCTCCTATGACGATATTCCGCTGGCGCTGACCGCGCTGCGTAACGGCAACGTGCAGGCGATTACCCAGGACAGCACCATTCTCGCCGGCCTGCTGGCGGAAGCGCCGGATAAAGCCAACTTTAAAATCATCCCCGACCTGCTGAGCAAAGAGGAGATCGGCGTCGGCGTGAAGAAAGGCGAGCCGGCGCTGCTGAAGGCGGTGAACGACGAGCTGGTGAACCTGGAGAAATCTGGCCAGGCGGCAAAAATTTACGACGTCTGGTTCGGCCCGGCGACCAAAACCCCACAGCCGCGCGCGTTTACCATAGAAGCTAAATAATATGTTATCGGGTTTATTTTCACGCTCCGCGGCCTCGGCCGCGGATTTTTCACATCTGCAGAACGCCAGTATCGAACTGCGTAAAGCAGCAAAAAGCTACGGCGATCATCGGGTGCTTAACGGCGTCGATCTGCAGATAAATCCCGGGGAAGTGGTGGCGATCCTGGGGCCTTCCGGATCGGGAAAATCAACGCTGATCCGCCTGATCAACCAGCTCGAAACCCTGAGCGACGGCGAGATCCTGATCGACGGCAGGCCCACGCGTCAGCTCAGCACCGCCGCGTTACGCCAGCTGCGCAGCCGCGTCGGATTCGTGTTTCAGCAGTTTAATCTCTACGCCCACCTGACGGCGCAGGAAAACATCACCCTGGCGCTGGAGCGCGTGCACGGCTGGGCGAAAAATGACGCCCGCCAGCGGGCGCTGGAGCTGCTGCGGCAGGTGGGGCTGGAGGATAAGGCCAGCCAGATGCCGGCCCAGCTCTCCGGCGGCCAGCAGCAGCGCGTGGCCATCGCGCGCGCCCTCGCCTCTTCGCCGCAAATTATTCTGTTCGACGAGCCAACCTCGGCGCTCGACCCGGAGATGATCGGCGAGGTGCTGCAGGTGATGAAAACCCTGGCGCACAGCGGCATCACCATGGTGGTGGTCACCCACGAGATGCAGTTTGCCCGCGAGATTGCCGACCGGGTGGTGTTTATCGACGGCGGCGATATCCTCGAAGTGGCGCCGCCGGCGGAGTTTTTCGCCCGCCCGCAGCACGCCCGCAGCCGCCGCTTTCTGCAAAAGGTGCTTAATCCGCTGCACCAGGAGGGCCTCGAGTGACGCCGATTCTCGACTGGCACGGCGTACTCAGCGGCCAGCCGCTGCAGTGGATCGTCTCCGGGTTTCTCACCACCGTATGGGTCAGCGTTGCCGGGATGGCGCTGGCGACCGTACTGGCTATCCTGCTGCTGGCGCTGCGCCTCGGCGGCGGCAGGCCGGGGCGCTGGCTGGTGGCCTGCTGGGTTTCACTGTTCCGCAACACCCCGCTGCTGGTGCAGCTGCTGTTCTGGTACTTTGCCGCCTGGAACCTGCTGCCCCTCGGTGCCCGCGATTTTATCAACGCCGACCACGCCTGGTCGATTCTGCCGGGTAACGTCTGGTGGCTGACGCCGGAGTTTATCTGCTCGATGTGGGGACTCGGGGTCTTTACCTCGGCGTTCCTGATCGAAGAGATCGCCTCCGGGCTGCGCGCCGTCGGCAGCGGCCAGCGGGAAGCGGCGGTCTCGCAGGGGTTTACCCCATGGGGAGAGCTGCGCCATATTCTGCTGCCGCAGGGGCTGGCTAACGCCTGGCAGCCGATTGTCGGCCAGTATCTGAACCTGATGAAGCTCTCGTCGCTGGCAAGCGGCATTGGCTTTGCCGAACTGACCTATCAGGTGCGGCAAATTGAAAGCTATAACGCCCACGCGCTGGAAGCCTTTGCCGTCGGCACCGCGCTGTATCTGGCGCTCGGCGTGGCGATGGGGCTGCTGCTAACGCGCCTCGGCCCGGGTAATAGTCCGCACAGGAGAGCCCAGCATGAACGCTAATCTGGCGGTTATCGCCGACAATCTCGATTACCTGCTGTGGGGACGCCTGGCGGAAGGCATTCCCGGCGGCGTGGCCCTGACGCTGATGATGGCCGTTGGCGCAGCGGCGCTGGCGCTGCCCGGCGGGATTTTACTGGCCGGCGCCGCCTGGCGCTATGGCGGAACCGTCCGTCGGCTGCTGTTTTTGTGGGCCGAAATCATTCGCGGCATTCCGCTGATTTTCGTCATTTTTTGGCTCTGGTATCTGCTGCCGATGCTCACCGGCAGCGATCTGCCTGGCGCCGTGACGGTGACCCTGGCGCTGGCGTGGTTTACCGCCGCTTCGGTGATGCACTCGGTGCTGGCCGGCCTGCAGTCGCTTCCCGCCGGACAGTATGAGGCGGCGCGGACGCAGGGCTTTTCCGCCGGACAGGCGCTGCGCCTGATCCTGCTGCCGCAGGCGCTGCGCAACGTACAGCCTTCGCTGGTGGGGATTTTTATCGGCCTGCTGAAGGATACGTCGCTGGCGTTTATCGTCAACGTCCCGGAGCTCACCACCGTCGCCGGCCAGGTGAACAACCGCGTCCAGATCTATCCCCTGGCCATTTTTGTCTTTACCGGAGCGGTCTACTATCTGCTGTGCTGCGGCCTGAGCCTGCTGGCAAGCCGCCGTTTTCGCTGGCACAAGCGGCTGAAGCCGGCATAAAAATCGCCGCCGTACCCGGCGCGCTACCTCCCTGCCCTTCGTCATCGGAGGGCACTATTTTCGCCCTTTCCGCGGCGACAAATCGCGACCGTTCACTATTTGTTCGCCTTACCGTCATATAACGATCATATAAAACGCCATTAATAGTGCCCAGTTTAACGACGAACCTGGACGCTGTTATGAATAGTTCTCTCGCTGCACTAACCGATACCGATTACCCACAATTTAGTCAGCCGGATACCGATCGGCAGCGGAAAGTCTTAAGCGTGCGCGGCCTGAGCAAGTCCTACAGCGCGCAGCAAACCGTGCTGGACGACATCAGCTTCGATCTCCACGCCGGCGAGCTGGTGGGCGTTATCGGCCGCTCCGGCGCGGGCAAATCAACCCTGCTCCACGTGCTTAACGGCACCCACAGCGCCACCAGCGGCGAGATCCTCAGCTATCCGGAAGTCGGCACGCCGCACGATGTCGCCAAACTCAAGGGCCGGGCGCTGAACGCCTGGCGCAGCGAATGCGGGATGATTTTCCAGGATTTCTGCCTGGTGCCGCGCCTTGATGTACTGACAAACGTCCTGCTCGGGCGCCTGAGCCAAACCTCAACGCTGAAGTCGCTGTTCAAAGTCTTCCCCGATGCCGACCGGGCGCGGGCGATCTCCCTGCTCGAATGGATGAACATGCTGCCGCATGCGCTGCAGCGGGCGGAAAACCTCTCCGGCGGGCAGATGCAGCGCGTGGCTATCTGCCGGGCGCTGATGCAGAACCCCGGTATTTTGCTGGCCGATGAGCCGGTCGCCTCTCTCGATCCGAAAAATACCCAGCGCATCATGAACGTGCTGCGCGAAATTAGCGAACAGGGCATCAGCGTGATGGTCAACCTGCACTCGGTCGAGCTGGTGAAAGAGTACTGCACGCGGGTTATCGGCGTGGCGCGGGGCAACATTATTTTTGACAACCATCCCTCTCAGCTGAATCAGGATATTCTGCATCGGCTGTACGGTGATGAAATTAGCCAATTGCATTAATTTCCACTCACACGGGCAAAATAATGAAACAATATATCACTGGCGCAGTTCGTTTATCCGCAGCGGTAGCGGGCATTATGATGGCATGGCAGGCGAGCGCTGCCGCGCAGCCGAAAGAGTTAAACCTGGGGATCCTCGGCGGCCAGAACGCCACCCAGCAAATTGGTGATAACCAGTGTGTGAAAGACTTCCTCGATAAAGAGCTGAACGTCGATACCAAATTACGCAACTCTTCCGACTACTCCGGCGTTATTCAGGGCCTGCTGGGCGGCAAGGTTGACGTGGTATTAAGCATGTCGCCCTCCTCGTACGCCTCGGTTTATATTAATAACCCGAAAGCGGTCGATATTGTCGGCATCGCCGTGGATGATAAAGACAAGTCGCGCGGCTACCATTCGGTGGTTATCGTTAAAGCCGACAGCCCGTATAAATCGTTAGACGATCTGAAAGGCAAAGCCTTTGGCTTCGCCGACCCGGATTCAACCTCCGGCTTCCTGATCCCGAACCACGCCTTTAAGCAGAAATTTGGCGGCAGCGCGGATGACAAATACAAAAACTTCTTCTCCAGCGTAACCTTCTCCGGCGGCCACGAGCAGGACATTCTCGGCGTGCTGAACGGCCAGTTTGCCGGCGCGGTGACCTGGACCTCTATGGTGGGTGACTACAACAGCGGCTACAGCGTGGGCGCGTTCAACCGCCTGATTCGCATGGATCATCCGGATCTGATGAAGCAGATCCGCATCATCTGGCAATCGCCGCTGATCCCCAACGGCCCGATCCTGGTGAGCAACGCGCTGCCGGCTGATTTTAAAGCCAAAGTTATCACCGCGATCAAGAAGCTGGATACCGATAACCACGCCTGCTTTATCAAAGCGATGGGCGGCACCCAGCATATCGGCCCGGGCAGCGTTGCCGATTTCCAGCAGATCATCGATATGAAGCGCGAGCTGGTGAGCGCCCGTTAATCCCGCCTCCACGCCGTCTCCCGCCGTAGCAGGCGCGAGGCGGCGGTATGCTGAAGACCTCTTGACGTATGAATATTTCGAATACCGAATTTGAACGCTATTACCAGCAGGTGCGCGCGCGGCAAAAGCGCGACACCTTTAGCTGGTCGCTGCTGCTGCTGGTGCTTTACTTCGCCGCGGGCAGCGCGGCTGAATTTAATCTCTTCACCATCTGGCACTCCCTGCCAAACTTTTTCGATTACATGTTTGAGACGCTGCCGACGCTGCATCTCAGCGATCTGTTCGCCGATTCGCATACCAAAGGGTCATTCGCTTACTGGGGCTACCGCCTGTCGATCCAGCTGCCGCTGATTTGGGAAACCCTGCAGCTGGCGCTGGCTTCCACCCTGGTCGCCGTGGTCATTGCCACCCTGCTGGGCTTTCTCGCCGCCAATAACGCCTGGTCGCCGCCGCCGCTGCGCTTCGCCATTCGCGTTTTGGTCGCCTTTTTACGCACCATGCCGGAGCTGGCGTGGGCGGTCATTTTCGTGATGGCCTTCGGCATTGGCGCAATCCCCGGCTTCCTCGCGCTGATGCTGCATACCATCGGCAGCCTGACCAAGCTGTTTTATGAAGCGGTGGAAAGCGCCCAGGACAAGCCGGTTCGCGGGCTGATGGCCTGCGGCGCCTCGCCGCTGCAGCGAGTTCGCTTCGCCCTGTGGCCGCAGGTCAAACCGATTTTTCTCTCCTACGGCTTTATGCGCCTGGAGATCAACTTCCGCTCCTCAACCATTCTTGGACTGGTGGGCGCAGGCGGGATCGGCCAGGAGCTGATGACCAACATTAAGCTCGATCGTTACGATCAGGTCAGCATCACGCTGCTGCTGATCATCATCGTAGTATCGCTGCTGGATATGCTGTCCGGCCGCCTGCGGCAGTGGGTTCTTGAGGGTAAAAAATGAGTCAGTGGCAAAACCAACCGGATATCGCCGCCAGCCGTCGCCAGCATAAGGCGCTGTATCAGGCCCAGGGGCGCTATTTGCGCTACGTCGGCCTGCTGGCGCTGCTGAGCGTGCTCTATTACGTCTGGTTCTTTATGCAGTTTGGCATCAGCGGGGAGCAGCTCACCACCGGGCTGCAGCAAATCAGCCGCTACCTGCTGCGCATGTTCGTGTGGCACGACTTTTTTAACTGGCCGTTCCGCTACTATTTCACGCAGATCGGGATTACCCTGGCGATCGTCTTCGTCGGGACGCTCACCGCCACGGTTATCGCCCTGCTGCTCTCCTTCCTCGCGGCGCGCAATATTATGCGCGGCTTGATTCCGGGGATTATCGCCCTGCTGATGCGTCGGCTGTTTGACGTCCTGCGCGGGATCGATATGGCTATCTGGGGGCTGATTTTTGTGCGCGCCGTCGGCCTCGGGCCGCTGGCCGGGGTGCTGGCGATTATTATGCAGGATACCGGCCTGCTCGGCCGCCTGTATGCCGAAGGCCACGAGGCGGTAGACCGCTCACCGGGTCGCGGGCTGACCGCCGTCGGTGCCAACGGCCTGCAGAAACACCGCTTCGGCATTTTCACCCAATCCTTCCCGACGTTTCTGGCCCTGAGCCTTTATCAAATCGAGTCCAACACCCGCTCGGCGGCGGTGCTGGGCTTCGTCGGCGCCGGCGGGATCGGCCTGATTTACGCCGAGAATATGCGCCTGTGGAACTGGGACGTGGTGATGTTTATCACCCTCCTGCTGGTGGCGGTGGTGATGGCGATGGATACGCTCTCCGCCTGGCTCCGTCGGCGCTACATCGGCGGCAGCGTGGTGCCGCTGTTTAAATCCTGATAGCGCCCGCCTCCCCGAGGCGGTGCGCTGCACCCGCCCGGGGAGATTAAAGCTGCCAGCTGAGCACCGGCCAGCGATGCTCCTCATTCGCCGCTGCCAGCTGCGGGCAAGGGTTGACCAGCCGCACGCGATCGGCGTGCAGGCACAGCGGCAGATCGTTGATTGAATCGGTATAAAACGTCACCTCGCCGACGAGCTGCGGATAGGCCTGCCGCCACTGCGCCAGCCGAACCACCTTCCCATGCTGATAGCTCGGCGTGCCGGCAATCACGCCGGTATAGCCGCCATCGGCCATCTCCACGTCAATGCCTAACGCCTGGTCGATGCCCAGCTCATCGGACACCGCCTGCACCAGCAGGCTGACCGAGGCCGAGATCACCAGCATCTGTTCGCCGCGCGCCCGCAGCGTGCGGATAACCTCCCACGCCTGCGGGTAGACGCGGGGCAGGATCTCCTCGCGCACGCAGCGGGCGACCAGGCCGTCAACTTCCGCCTGCGGGACGCCGATCAGCGGGGCCTGGATTAGCGCCACGTAGTCGGCGATATTCATCTCGCCGCGATCGTAATCCGCCATCAGCATCGCTTCTCGCGCCAGATAGTCCGGGTCGCTAATCCATCCTTCCCTCATCAGGAAACGGCTCCATACCGTACTGCTGTCACCCTTAATCAAGGTGTTATCCAGATCGAAAATCGTGAGAGCGTTGGACATCGTTAATTTTCCCTAATCAGTAAACAGGCCCGCCAGAGCATGCTTTCGAAAGATGACAGCAGAATGATCCGCCCAGCCTCTCCGCCGTCACGCCACCGCCTCAAGGTAGCAAACGAAATATCCGTCCATCAACCCGGGCCGGCATAAAGCCAGCCCGCAGCGGTTCTACGACGCCAGCGCGCCGTTCAGCCAGGTCAGCAGATTTTCAACCGACGGCTGCGCGGGCGCCCGCGACGTCGGCTGGCCCTGCTCGATCAGCAGCAGCGTCGGCAGGCCGCGAACCCCGAGGGTGGCCGCCAGCTCCGGGTGGCGATCGGCATCAAGATAGCGCGTATCCAGCGCTGCGATCCGCGCCGCAACCTTTTCCTGCGCCAGCAGCTGCCAGAGCTTACGGCAGTGCACGCAGCGCTCCGCGCCGACAAACAGCAGCACCGGCCGCTCGCTCTCCAGCTCCTGCGCCGCGCTCAGCGGGTTGAAGGCGCTTTCCGCCACCCGGAACAGCTTCGGACTGCGGCGCAGGGTATCGTTGTCGGTCGCCACGCACAGCGCGTCGGCGCTTTTGCTATACGGCTGCACTCCCGCGACCCGCACCACGCTCTGCGCCGGGCCCGCGGCCGCCGCGCCGGGCTGGCGTAGCGTCCGCACGTCCACCGCCGCGATCGGCGTCTCCTGCGGCTGCGCCAGCTGCGGGATCCAGGCGTAGGGGATGCGGTAGGCGCGATAGACCATATTGTTATTCAGCGTCCTGCCCCAGAACGGCGAAATATATTCCCAGACGATCTCATGATCGCGGGTCACTTCAAAAACGCGGCCGTTCGAACCTTCGTTAATCAAGGTATTGCCGTTTTCCAGGCGCTGCATATTGCTGATATAGGGGCTGTAGAAACGGTATGAATCGGTCGGCTGCGGCAGATCCGCTTCGTAGGGCGAGTAGCGCCACTCAATATCAAGGGTTAGCGGATTGATCTCGAGGATCCGCGAATAATCGCGCCAGGCGTTTTTCACCCCGTCCGCCGACGCCGGGTTCGGCGCGCCGTATCCGGCCCAGCCGCCGTTATCGAAGATGAGGATATTGCCCGCGCCCGGCAGCCCGTGGGGGATCATATGTGCGTGATGCTGGCCGATAATCCAGCCGATGTGCTTGAGCTCCGGCTTACTGTAATCCGGGCCAAGCTGCCAGACGATACTGCCGCTCTGCTTATCAATGATGGCGATGATGTTGGATTCGCGGGCGTCCCAGATAATATTGTCGGGATGGAAGCGCCGATCCCCGGCGTCATACCACCTGTTCGGCCCCAGCGCCGACATCGAGTTGATATGCATCCAGTCGCCCATTCCGCCGCCGCTGGCGCGCATATTGGGGTTATTGTACAGCGCGGTGCGCGCCGCATCGTCGAAGCCAAGCTCGTGGAAATGGTCGCTGCAGCGCCACTCCCAGACCACGTTGCCCTGCCAGTCGACTTCGATAATCGTGTCATCCAGCAGCAGCTTGTCGGAGATATCGGCATTCACCAGGTTGGTGTGGGCGAGGATCAGCGTATTTCCCCCCTCCACCTGCGGCTCCAGGCCCGGCGCGTAGTAGCCTACCGGATTGCCGGCGCGCTGGTAATCGTGATGCGCGCGGGCCATCCAGCGCGTTTCGTTGCCGGGATCGCTGACCTGCTCGTAGCGATCGAACTTCCAGGTCACGTTGCCCTCCCAATCGACCTGGATCAGATCGAGCATATCCTGCATGCCGTAGCGCGGATCGCGCTCGCCGCTGTGGCCGAGTATCGCGCCGCCGGGCAGGATCTTATTGGGAAATCCGTGCAGTTCAGGCCATTCGCGTACCACCTGGCCGTTCATATCCACCAGCACCGCGCCGCGCTCGGTAGCCTGGAAAAGGGTGTAGCCGCTCCAGGCGCGCGTGGGATCGTAAACGGTGGCGCCGGTCGGGTAAACGGAAGGATGTCCCATGGTGTTGCTCCTTAAATAACGGTATCAGGCAGAGTGGTAATCAGATTGCGGATCCGCCGGCAGGCGGCGGTAAAAGAGGCCTCTTCGCGCCGACGCGGATGGGGAAGCTCAAGGCTCACCACTTCGCGTATCCGCCCCGGGCGCGGCGACAGCACCACCACCCGGTCGGCCAGCGCAACCGCCTCTTCCACATCGTGGGTCACCAGCAGCGTGGTGGTGCCCGCGCTCCGGTGGATCTGCAGCAGCTCCTGCTGCAGGGTATGGCGCGTCAGGGCATCCAGCGCGCCGAAAGGTTCATCCAGCATCAGAATTTGCGGGCGGCCGACGAGGCCGCGGGCAATCGCCACCCGCTGCGCCATCCCGCCCGAGAGCTGGGCGGGCAGCGCGCTGGCAAACTCGGTGAGCTGGACGCGCGCCAGCATCTCCAGCGCCCGCTGGCGCTTCGCCGCCCGGCTCAGCGGCTCGTCCGCCAGGCCGAGCATCACGTTGTCGATAACGTTGAGCCACGGAAACAGGCGCGGCTCCTGAAACACGATGCCGCGATCTTTGCCGACGCCGGTCACCGGCTCGCCGTGGATGCGAATCTCGCCCTGGGTGGCGGACTCAAGCCCGACCAGCATCCGCAGCAGCGTTGATTTACCGCAGCCGCTGCTGCCTACCAGCGCCACCAGCTCGCCGGCGGCGATATCCAGGCTGAAGTTCTGTAGCGCCGTCACCTGCTGCCAGGATTTACGGACGTGGTCAAAAGAGACCAGGGGCAAAGTCGTCATAGCGGCTCCTGTTGGCGCCAGCGGGTGGCGCGAATTTCCAGTAAACGTCCGGCTTTATCCAGCGCTGCACCGGTCATACCGATAAGCACCATGCCGCAGAGAATGGTTGGCATATCCAGCAGCTGCTGGGCATTGATCATCAGGCTGCCGATACCGACGCCGGAGGACATGAAATATTCGGCGCCGATATTGCCAAGCCAGGCGTAAATCACCGCCAGCCGCAGGCCGGCAAACATACCCGCGGCGGCGCCGGGAAGAATGAGCCTGCGCAGGCGCGTCAGGCCGCTCAGGCGCAGCACCCTGGCAACCTCATCCAGCTGCGGGCTGCGCTGCAGAACGGCCTGCAGGGTGCTAAAGAACATAGGGAAGAAGGAGGCCAGGGCAATAAACACGATTTTGCCGCCGTTGTCGTTGCCGACCCATGCGGTCAGCAGCGGGAGCCAGGCAAACAGGGCGATATGGCGCAGGACGTTAAGCGTCGGGGTAAAGATCGCTCCGGCGCGCGGGCGCAGCGCCAGCAGCAGTCCGCAGAGCAGCCCGCAGCCGATACCCAGCGCGCCGCCGGCAAACGCCCGCCCCAGGCTCGCAAGCATCGCCTGTGCCAGCTCGCCGCTGGCCGCACCCTGAACAAAGCGCTCGGCCACCGCCAGCGGCGAAGAGAATAACGCGCTATCGATCCAGCCCTGCCCGCTGGCAAGCTGCCACAGCGCCAGCAGCACCAGCGGCAGCTGCAGTGACCGCCAGCTGGCCTGCGGTTTCCAGGCCAGGCGCCCGGCCGCCGGCTGCGGCCAGAACACCAGCCGGGAGCAGGCCCGGTTGGCCGCCCACTCCATCGCCATGCCGCTGAGGCCCACTACCGCAATGGTGACGAAGACGATATCCAGCTGAAACAGCTGGCGGCCCCAGACCATCAGGTAGCCAATCCCTTCGGAAGAAGCCAGCAGCTCAACGACGATCAGCGATACCCAGGCCTGCGAAAGCGCCAGCCGCAGGCCGGTAAACCAGCCCGGCAGGCTCGCCGGGATCACCAGCCAGCGCAGCCGCTGCCAGCGGGAGAAGTTCATGACCCTTGCCGCTTCGCTCAGCGCCAGCGGTACGCCGCTGACCGCCTGCTGGGTGTTGATGGTCATCGGCACCACGGTGGTTTTAACGATAACCGCCAGCTTCAGGCCGTTATCGATGCCGAAGATCACCATAAACAGTGGGATCCAGCCCAGCGTCGGAATTTGCGCCAGGGCGTAAAACAGCGGCTCGATGCGCTGGGCGGCGGACGGAACCAGGCCGAACAGCGCCCCGAGCAGCGTTCCGGCTACGGCCCCCAGCAGCAGGCCGAGAGCCAGATGCCGGAGGCTGAATCCCCACTGCGCCAGCAGATCGCCGCTCAGCAGCGACAGCGCGGTATCGGCCACGACCGACGGCGCGGGCAGGATCTGCTCCGCCATCCAGCCTTCGCGGGCGGCGAGGTACCACAGCAGCAGCAGCAGCGCGGGCAGCAGCCACGGCCAGCCGTTTAGCCTGAATGTCGGCCTGCGCGGGGCGCCTGTTCTTAAGATCGTCTGCGACATATCGGTCCACTTTTGCTGAAGGTATGCCGCTATAAAAACGTTCCTTGCGCCCCGCCGCCATTGCGTTAGGCGAATAATCCCGATGCAGCAAATGCATTTCAGCCTGCCGGGCACGCGGCCCCTGGTTTAGCTTTTTTTCAGCTTTGCTCTGCGCATAAAAGCATTTAACACCCGGCCCTTCGGCTCTTTAGGGTGAGAAAAAAACTCAGGGGAGCAACAACTTATGATGAAAGCATTTTTTAGCCGCACCTTACTGGCGCTGGTTGCCGCCGTGGGCCTGCTGGCCGGCGCGCAGGGCGAGGAGCTGCGCACCATCCGCATCGGCGTGCCGGATCAAAGCGCGGGCAGCAAGCCGTTTATCGAAGGGCCCGTCGGCATGGCGTTTATCCGCCATCAGCTGGAAGCGGTGTTTAAGCCGCAGGGCGTGGAGGTACAGTGGCAGTTTTTCAAAGGCGCAGGCCCGGCGGTGAATGAAGCGCTGGCCAACCGGCAGCTTGATTTTGTCTACCTCGGCGACCTCGCGGCGATTATCGGCAAAGCTAACGGACTCCCAACGCGCCTGCTGTTGGGCAGCCGCGGCTCCGAATCTTACCTCGCGGCCACCACCGCCTCGGGGATTAAAACGCTCGCCGATCTGAAGGGCAAACGGGTGGCCGTCTATCGCGGTACGGCGGATCAGCTGGCCTTCGATCGCGCCCTCCAAACCGTCGGCCTCAACGAGCGCAGCATGCAGGTGATTAATCTCGACTGGAGCGCCGGCAAAGCCGCGCTGGCGGCCGGCCGCGTCGATGCGGTGTGGGGCGGCGTCTCGCTGCTGGCGCTGCGCGGAGATAAAATAGCGGTGGTGGTGAAGAGCGGCGATTCCGGCCGCCAGAACACCACCCAGGCGGGCTTCCTCGGGACCCAGACCTTTATTACGGCCTGGCCGCAGGCCACCCAGCAGATTATCGACGTGCTGGTGAAGAACGCCGCTGAAATCAGCGACCCGGCCAACCGGGACGCCTGGGCGGCAGAGATGGCGCAGCAGAGCCAGATCCCGCAGGCGCTGTTCCTGGAGGAGCTGCAGCCGCAGGATCTTAACTTCAGCACCTCCCCGCGCATCGACCCGTTCCTCACCGACAGCTTTAGCAGCAGCGTCGGGCAGGCGCACTCCGGCCGCCTGATCCGCAGCGCTTTTGACGTCGGCCAGTGGGCGGACGGGCAGTTTGTTGAACGGGCGCTAAAAACGCAGAGCCTGGAAAAACGCTGGCCGCAGTACGATGCCAAAGGCCAGGCGCTAAACGGCGCTTAGCCCCTCTCCTCCCGGGCCAGGAGCTGCAGCTGATGCTGGCGGTCGGCGTGCAGGATAACCTCTATCAGCTTTGCCACCAGCGGCGGCTGCGCGGCGTGAACCGGGGAGATAATCGCAAACCGGGTCTGCATCAGCCGCCACTCGTCCGGCAGGTCGCTTAGCTCGAGCTTGACCAGCCGGTGGCTGTGCTGGCAAAGCGCGAAGCCGTCTTCGCTGGCGAAGCTTATCGCGTCGGTATGCGCCAGAGTTGAGAGCAGCGCGTAGATATGGTCGCACTGAATCGCCGGGGCAAAGTCCTGCTGCTGGCTGAGGGTCGCCAGCACTTTGCGCACCCCGGGCGGCAAGTACGGCGCGGCAAAAGGATAGCGCAGCATCTCCTGGATAGAGACCGGGCCCCGCTTTGCCAGCGGATGATCGGCGTGGCAAACGAAGAAGCAGCGCTGGGGGCTGAGCGGCTGGACCCGCAGCTGCGGATCCAGTTCGGCCTGCCAGCTGTCGGCCACCACAAAAGGATACTGCTGGGTGGTGAGCGCATGATGCAGGGCAAACCAGTTATCAATCTGAAAGCGCACCCGCGCCTGCGGCAGCAGACGGTGAAACTCGCCAACGGCGGCCGGGATCAGCCGCGCGGAGGGCGCCGGGCCGCAGCCAAACGCGACCTCGCCGTTTTGCGCATCATCCGCCTCCCGCAGCTGGCTGCTGAGCTCGACGTTCAGCTCCTGAAACCGCCGGGCGTACGGCAGCAGCTTTTGCCCGTGCAGCGTGAGCGTCGGTAGCCTGCTCTGGCGGTCGAATAGCGGATGACCAACGCTCTGCTCGAGCGCCTGAATGCTGCGGCTGAAGGCCGATTGCGACAGGCACACCGCCTCCGCCGCACGATTAAAGGTGCCGTACTCAACCAACGCCACAAAGTTGCGCAGTTGGCGAAAATCCAGATGCATAGACCCGCCCGTTTTCTCTTTTTATGCCACAAAAGTACTGGAGGGCGGCCCGGCGGCGCAATGCCGGGATGATGAGGATCTTTCACCTTGCCGTCAGCCGCAATCATCGCGCCCGCAAAGTTTCCGTGAAATATTGTTGAATAGTGAAATTATTTATTAATAAATGAGATTGAAAATGTTAACGCCAATATTTCCTGCACCGCCGGCATGACAAATTATGCGCGCGCCTAACGTAAGGTTTCGTAAATATCAGCTAATCCCATTCTGGCAATATGGTGAATACGCTATAAATAATTCCGTTCTATAGCTCACTATGAAAATAATGATATGACGCCAAAGCTTGTGCACGCCTTATTATTTGTTCCTTTTTTGATTTTGGCAGGATGTTCATCCCCGGCTAAGCACCCGAAAACCGCGGCCCACCCTGAATATGCCCCCATCGACGGCGGTTCAGATGACCTGATCCCGGTCCTCGCCGCGCTGCACGATCAGATGCATACCTGGCACGGAACGCCCTATGAATGGGGCGGCACCGATCAAAGCGGTGTCGACTGCTCCGGCTTCGTCTGGCGCACGCTGAAGGATCGCTTCAACCTGCCGATGGACAGGGTCACGACCAAGGAGCTGCTGCGAATGGGCGAGCGGGTCAAGCCACAGCAGCTGCGCCCTGGCGACCTCGTGTTCTTCCGCATTAACGGCGGCATGCACGTCGGCTTCTACGACACCAACCACGATTTTCTCCACGCCTCGGCAAGCCAGGGCGTAATGCGCTCCTCGCTGGACAATCCGTACTGGAAGTCGGCTTTCTATCAGGCGCGCCGCCTGCCGAAAGAGTATAACGCTCAGATAACGATGAACGACGATCGCCGGCACCTGGCTAAAAACCGCTAATGCCGAATAAGAAAAAGCCGCTGCGCAAAACGCAGCGGCTTTTTTACCCTCTACCCGGCAGCGCTCGCTGGCCGGGGGTCAGGATAATCAGAACTGGTAGGTCATGCCCAGGGCAACGATGTCGTCATCATTGATCGCCAGCTTGTTATCGCTCTTCAGCTGGTTGATTTTATAATCAACGAAGGCGTTCATGTTTTTGTTGAAGTAGTAGGTCAGGCCGACGTCGATATAGTTGACCAGGTCTTCGCTACCCACGCCTTCGATATCCTTACCTTTAGACAGCACGTAGCCCAGAGACGGACGCAGGCCGAAGTCGAACTGGTACTGTGCCACCGCTTCAAAGTTCTGCGCTTTCGTCGCAAAACCGCCGCTGATCGGGGTCATTTTGCGGGTTTCAGAATACATGGTCGCCAGGTAGATATTGTTGGCGTCATATTTCAGGCCGGTAGCCCAGGCTTCCGCTTTTTTACCCACGCCGCGCGCCAGCTGGTTCTGCGCGTCAGTACGGTCAGAGCTGGTGTAGGCTGCGCTGATGGCGAAATCGCTGCCGCCGAAGTCATAGCTTAAAGATGTGCCGAAGCCGTCGCCGTTCTGTTTCTTGGCTTCGCGACCTTCGTTTTTACCCTGATACTGGAGGGTCAGATCCAGACCATCAACCACGCCGAAGAAGTCGGTATTGCGGTAGGTTGCCAGGCCGCTGGAGCGCTTGGTCATGAAGTTATCGGTCTGTGCGGAAGAGTCGCCGCCGAATTCCGGGAACATATCGGTCCAGGCTTCAACGTCGTACAGCGCGCCGAGGTTACGGCCGTAGTCGAAGGAGCCGAAGTCCTTCAGTTTTACGCCAGCAAACGCCAGACGAGTCTTCTGGGAAGAGTCGCTTTCGGTTTTGTTGCCGGAGAATTCGGATTCCCAGCGACCGTAGCCGGTCAGCTGGTCGTTAATCTGGGTTTCGCCTTTGATGCCGAAACGAACGTAGGTCTGGTCGCCGTCCTTGCTGTCATAGTCGCTAAAATAGTGCATCGCTTTGACTTTGCCGTACACGTCCAGCTTATTGCCGTTTTTGTTGAAAACTTCAGCTGCCTGAGTAGCCGAAGAAGCAATAAGACCCATCATCATTAATGCCAGTGAGCTCTTTTTCATTATTCAGTCCTGGTGATTTATTTATACGCGCTAATCAATTCCGGGCGAACGCCCCGTGAAAACAGGAGGTTTTTTAACGCTCCAGTATTAAAAATTTATGACAATGTGGAACTTTTTATAAAAAAGGGTATTTAAATGTATCTGTCATAAAATTGTCATCATCCCTCTCCAGAATGCCCGATCCCGCGCAATAAAACGGCGCGCTAAAAACGCCGCGGTTGGCAAGCGGCCTGAGTCCTGTTACAACATCACCTCGATATCGATATTCCTTTTGAACGGCAGAGAATCATGAGTGATAGCCAGACGCTGGTGGTAAAACTGGGCACCAGTGTTTTAACGGGCGGATCCCGCCGCCTGAACCGCGCCCATATCGTCGAATTAGTGCGCCAGTGCGCGCAGCTGCACGCCATGGGCCACCGCATTGTTATTGTGACCTCCGGGGCCATCGCCGCCGGTCGTGAGCACCTCGGCTACCCGGAACTTCCCGCGACGATTGCGTCGAAACAGCTGCTGGCGGCGGTAGGACAGAGCCGTCTGATCCAGCTGTGGGAACAGCTGTTTTCCATTTATGGTATCCACGTCGGCCAGATGCTGCTGACCCGCGCGGATATGGAAGACCGCGAGCGTTTCCTTAACGCCCGCGACACCCTGCGCGCCCTGCTGGATAACAACATCGTGCCGGTCATTAATGAAAATGACGCCGTGGCCACCGCCGAGATTAAAGTCGGCGATAACGATAATCTTTCGGCGCTGGCCGCTATTCTTGCCGGCGCAGATAAGCTGCTGCTGCTGACGGATCAGCAGGGCCTGTTCACCGCCGACCCGCGCAATAATCCGCAGGCCGAGCTCATTACGGACGTGCACGGTATTGACGACGCCCTGCGCGCAATTGCCGGCGACAGCGTTTCCGGACTCGGCACCGGCGGGATGGGCACCAAGCTGCAGGCCGCCGACGTCGCCTGCCGTGCGGGCATCGATACCATCATTGCCGCGGGCAGCCGTCCTGGGGTAATTGGCGACGTGATGCAGGGCGTATCGGTCGGTACGCGTTTTCACGCGCAGGAGTCGCCGCTTGAGAACCGCAAGCGCTGGATTTTCGGCGCTCCGCCGGCGGGAGAACTCACCGTCGATGCCGGTGCGGTGCAGGCGATTCTTGAACGAGGCAGCTCGCTGCTGCCGAAAGGTATTAAAGTCGTGACCGGCAACTTCTCGCGCGGCGAAGTTATCCGCATCCGCAATAGCGACGGCCGCGACATTGCTCACGGCGTTAGCCGTTACAACAGCGATGCGCTGCGCCTGATTGCCGGCCAGCACTCGCAGCAGATTGACGCGATCCTCGGCTATGAGTATGGCCCGGTCGCCGTCCATCGTGACGATATGATTATCCGTTAAGGAGCTGAAAATGCTGGAACAAATGGGCATAGCTGCCAAGGCGGCCTCTTACAAACTCGCGCTGCTTTCCAGCCGCGAAAAGAACCGGGTGCTGGAGAAGATTGCCGACTATCTGCAGGCCGAGACCGAGACTATTCTGCAGGCTAACGCCGAGGATCTGGCGGAAGCTCGCGCCAACGGCCTGAGCGAAGCCATGCTCGATCGCCTGGCGCTCACGCCGGCGCGCCTCGACGGGATAGCCAACGACGTTCGCCAGGTGTGCAGCCTGGCCGATCCGGTGGGTCAGGTCATCGACGGCGGGCTGCTCGACAGCGGCCTGCGTATTGAACGCCGTCGCGTTCCGCTGGGCGTCATCGGCGTTATCTACGAAGCGCGCCCAAACGTCACCGTCGACGTCGCCTCCCTGTGCCTGAAAACCGGCAACGCGGCGATTCTGCGCGGCGGGAAAGAAACCTGGCGTACCAACGCCGCGACGGTGAAGGTTATCCAGCTGGCGCTGGAAGAGTGTGGCCTGCCGGCCGCTGCGGTCCAGGCGATTGAGAGCCCAGACCGGGCGCTGGTCGGCGAGCTGCTGAAGATGGATAAGTATATCGATATGCTGATCCCTCGCGGCGGCGCGGGCCTGCATAAGCTGTGCCGCGAGCAGTCAACGATCCCGGTCATCACCGGCGGCATTGGCGTGTGCCATATCTTTGTTGATGAGTCCGCCGAGATTGAGCCGGCGCTGAAGATCCTCGTCAACGCTAAAACCCAGCGGCCAAGCACCTGCAACACCGTCGAAACCCTGCTGGTGCATGAGAACATCGCCGGGCGTTTCCTGCCTGCGCTGAGCAAGCAGATGGCGGAAAGCGGCGTGACGCTGCACGCTGACGCGCGATCGCTGCCGGTACTGCAGAACGGCCCGGCGAGCGTAGAGCCGGTGAAGGCCGAGCAGTACGACGACGAGTTTCTGTCGCTGGATCTGAACGTCAAAGTCGTTGCCGGCCTCGACGACGCCATTGCGCATATCCGCCAGCACGGTACCCAGCACTCGGATGCCATCCTCACCCGCACCCTGAGCCACGCGAATCGTTTTATCAACGAGGTGGACTCTTCTGCGGTGTACGTGAATGCCTCCACCCGCTTCACCGACGGCGGCCAGTTTGGTCTCGGCGCGGAGGTGGCGGTCAGCACCCAGAAGCTGCACGCGCGCGGCCCGATGGGCCTTGAAGCGTTGACGACCTATAAGTGGATTGGTTTCGGCGACGATACCATTCGTGCTTAAAGCCAGACGGGTGATGCAAAAGTAGCCGGTTGATTCATAAGGCCATTGACGCATCACCCACTTAGTTTTAACCTTTTACCCCGTGATTCACCCCGGTGAACGCATCCTCTTCAGGGCCGATATAGCTCAGTTGGTAGAGCAGCGCATTCGTAATGCGAAGGTCGTAGGTTCGACTCCTATTATCGGCACTCACACATCAAAATCCTTATAAATAAATCACTTGCAGAGATTTCATCTCTCAATGTACGATCTTTTTATCAGTGATTCTTTCAGTAACAGTTGCCGCTGTGGTTAATAGTGGCAATTGGGATGTTAACTCATAGCGGCGTGTCGTTTCCAGGCTCAAACACGAACAAAGTGTGAACAGTCGCATCGTTCCGCCAACAACTTGAAGCCGATGACGTTGCCAGCGTCTCTAATCCTTTCCCAGAACCCTTGTCAATGTGGCTCGCGCTTCGTGCGGCGCTCCATGATGCAACACGTCGAGATGACGTTGCAGCGAATAAACAGGCGTAATGTTGGGAAGACTAACCGGATCGGGAAAGAATCCGGCTCTGCCACGGTTTCAGCCACCGGATCACAACGGCTACCTGATAAGAAGCCATGACAAGGCATCATCATTCCCGCGAGGGGATCACATATCGCTCGTTTCTCCCTGTGAAGGGATAAGGGCTAACTGCGGAAGTCGCTATGCTCCGCCTCTCCTTATGTGCCCAACACGGCACGCAATGGTCACTTATTGGGTGTCGAACCCGTTTTCAGTGACATTTTGCAGGTTTACTTATCAGTGAGATTTTTTATAGCCTGCCTTTGTGGCCCAACAGCGGGCCGAACTGGAGGCAATCATGGCGAAGAATGCAGCAGCAACCAAACGCAACAACCGTAAAATTCACGCCCGTAAGTTTCTGGCAACACCGGAGGGCAAAGCCTGGCTGGAACGGAAGAAGGCAGAAGAGGCGGAGTTGAAGATGGTCGCAGAAGCCAGGCAATTTATCTGATTGCTATGAACCGCAAAGAGACCGATCATGGTTCTATGCGGGTTGTTATAGCTGATGAAAATTCAGGCTGCGTTGACCTGCGTAGCCGTCATGGTGCTATATGGTCGGCATTTCTTTTTTCATTCTTCTTTTTGATTCTTTTTACCAACGGATTTAGCCACTCTGGCTCATCAGTGAGATCTGACGAATAACAATATTCTGGGACTGCTTTCCAAAATGCTGTTATTGCGTCGGCAAACTCGACAAATTGCTTTTCTGTGATCTGGAGATCATCATGGTTCGGTACATTCTGAATACCTCGAAGTCCAGTAGGATGAGGATAATACTCTGGATGAGATAATGATAAGGTTTGATGAGACTCTCCATCACCATGCTTGTAAACATTCACGACCAAATTACAGGCTTTGATCTTTTCACCATATTCAGTTCCGTTGATTCTGAGTCCAATCCATTCAAGGAACTTAATAAGTTGATTGAATGTGAAACCCCAAATCATAGGGGTGATGATATCTCTTTCACACCAATGGCTTAACTCTTTGATAGTATGTTCTCGCAGCCTTTTATCAAACTGGTGATACATGCCTGCTGTTACAGCCAACAGTACGGAGTTTTGCATCTCCATCAGAGACCATACATAGCTGACCCCTTCTTGATACGCTTGCTCATAAGCCGCCATCGGATCATCATAATCAGGGTTAAAATGTTCAGCGGATGACTCGAGGGATTGTTCTTCTCTTTTTTCCGCTTCTTTATCCAAATCCTCGAACTGCGATAAAAGCCTACGTCTTGCTTCTGAAACATAGAATTCATGCGGTTCAAGGAAATATGGCAGATCCATCTTTGCGAGCCAGAATGTGACGAAGTTATCGGATGGCATATCTTCCCCGGTAATGTAGGTAAACAGTTTGGATTTTATTTTACATTCAGCGATACAAAAATTCCTGAACTGATGTGTCGGAATTGTCATTTGGTATGAAGTGCGATAAAAGGGTAAAATTCGTACTGTGCGCTTTAAGAGAAACATCCATAAAATGAGGTGGTTATGAGTGAACGCTACGAATTCTTACCCGGTTGCTTCCTGACAGTTTCAATCTCTTCGGGATATTTTACCGTCATCCTTGCTGGTTCGCTTCCTCCTGTTGCCCCTGGTGCTGTTCATGCGGATAATATCGCGCAAATCATAGGCATACTTGATTCGTACTTTCAATTGACTTACTCGCAGCGTCAAGGGATTGCTGATCATCTTAGCTCCCAGGGGATCGAACCGTGAAAGATTGGCTGTTTGATGTGGATAATTTGACCATGCTTGCTGCATGGGCTGGATTTGCGTTATCTATCTTCCAGTTATTAAAATCCAGAACATCCATTCGGCTTTTCTTGGGTTGTGATCTGGACGAAGACAGGATCGATGTATCCAACCTGAGCGCCCACGATGTGACGTTGAGTTCGGCGGGTGTCGTGACTGCCAGCGGACGCCTGAGAATGCTATCAGATGAACATTCCGACGAGTATATGATCAGCCCACTGCTGCCACGTCGATTAAAAGCCCGTGATGAAATAATCTTGGAAGTGCCATTCATCAACAGGGCATACCATAACAAGGTGCATCATCGCGGAGGGGTGTACGTGACTACATCTGACGGAAAGCTGTTCAGTGATGTTAGTTGGCTGCGCCGTCGTTGGTGGTGGTTGTTGTCAGTGATTTTGCGCGATACTAAACGGTGATTCCTGATAACTCCCTCATCTTGGAACTGACCAACGAAGACGGGGCCATCATTAGCCCCGTTGCATTGCTTATGAAGGCCTACCGCAGCGCCTCAAGCCACGCCAGCAACTGGCGCAACTGTTGCCCGCTCATCGCCGGGATTTTAACCGCCTGACCTGCCTCGACGTTGCGAAGCGCGAGCGCTAAGGCCATAATGCTGCTGTTCTGCATTCCTGACTCTCCGTCGGTTTTGTTGAACATGGTGCGGGGTGCTGTCTTGGCGGATTTCACCCCGTGCCACTTCTTCGTTAACTGCCTTCTCTACTGCTTGATTAACTGCCTGCTGTACTGCGCTCCTTAGGTTCTTCGGTAGCAGATGCCGCTGTATCACCGTCCCGGCAAACGTCACCGTCTGCGTATAGACCTGAACCACGGCACCACACCAGATAAAGCTGGCGAGCGGCGCTTCCTTCTTCTTCCTCATCAAAATTTATCTCCAAACAAGGCGACGACTGATGCCGCCGTGATTCCAACAACGATGGCGATACACCACCATAAACCTGACCAGTCTGTTTTCTGCTGTGGTGCTGTCAGGTGACTTCTGAACCGCTCCCGATCTTCGTTCAATTGCGTACCTCATAGTGTTTGTTCTCAGTCTGAGTCCTCCGTGTCGAAGGTCTTCACGGACGGACAATGCTTGCTCCGCGTTACAAAGTTGAAGCTGTAAATGGAATTTTCATACCGGCAAAGCGTTTTGCCGCTTTCGGTCTCCTCCTGTGCTGTTAGTTGCATGGTGATGCGGCCCGCGTGTGCCGCCAGTGGCTGACATGCCAGCAGGGCCAACAAGGTTAATGTTGTTGTACATTTTTTCATCTACGCGTCCCCGTGTTGTTAAATGTTCAGATCGTAGGTCTGATTCACTTCATCTTGCGTGATATCGAGGTACGTCATGGTGACTGATGGGCTGCTGTGGTTCAGCATTTTGGATATTGTCTCGATAGGTACACCACGTTCCCACAACGCACGCCCGCGACACTTGCGGGCGCTATGCGTCCCGATGTTTTTATCCGTGACCATCTCTCCGGCCTCGCTGAATGCCCTGCTCGCTGACTCTCTGGTGACTGGCCTCGCCGCCAGATTTTTCACCCTGTTAGAACGCGACTGAAACAGGAAGACGTCTTTCGGGTATGCAGCCCGGCGGCGGTTGATAATCTCCCGTGCCTTTTCGTTAATCGGGATAACCCGCGCTTTTTTCGTCTTGCCCTCTGTGATGCGGATCTCCGTCCCGGCAACGTCTTTATAGGTCAGTGCCAACAGATCGCTAATGCGTAACGCCAGGTTGAGATTGAGCGCCCAGGCATCGGCGTATGTCTCGTTGCGGTATCGCAACACCTTCTCAATTGCCGCCGCCTCTTCCAGCGTTGGCGCGTTTGTTTTTGCCATGATTTGTGCTCCATTAATCGTTCTGATGAGTGAATAATTGATCGTTAAGCTGATCATTGTAAAGCACTTTTTTGATCATTTTTCTTTGGTCACAAAGGTGTGGTGGATGCAACCCAGCCCCGCCGGGAGGGAATCTAAAGAGGCCCGTCTTCTATGGGTTCGGGAGACGAAAATATCCCTACACACCAACAGATCTGCTTGACGCATGATCACACCACTCATAAAAAGTCAACAGTAATTTCAAAATATCCTTATGGCAGAGTGATCAAGTCCTCGCCCGGTGACCAGGAACTGGGCTGAACTTCGTCAACGCATGCAAAGAATTGAATTTTCATTCACATTTCGGCTTATTCTATTCATCTGGTGACTGCATAAAACCACGATACGGCGGCGGCAGAGACGGCAAGGCAATTAAAGTCTATATTATTCAATTTGTTAACTTAATTCTTCCTTGCTTAGGTCACAGTTGATAATAGTGTGACCTAACTCAGGGAGTCGCTTTTCCCTCTACCTGATAAGCAAGGTTTCCCCACCAACATGACGCTAGGCGCTGGCGATGTGTCCCGGTTCCCGCCTTTGATCTTTGCCACATCCGACAACATTTCTGGCCGATGCCCTTGTACCACCCGGTAACCCTTACCACGCTTCATCAGAAGCCCTTAGCGGCGTTTGCCGTCGCGATCTGAATCACGATAACCGCAATCACAGCGCCCTCCTGAGCGCGTCCCGTGAGCCTGAAAATTGGGCTGAAAGGCGAGGCGATTCTCATCGTTTCTGGTTTTTTGGCGAAGGAATTTTTTTTCAACGAAATGGGGCGTCGTGAATGAATCCGGTTTAACACCGCGATGAACAGGCAAGCCTGCAATATCGGCAGACAAATTTAACGAAGCCGCACCAGCCGGGGCGCTCAGACCTGATCGTTATGTCTTCCACACTATCGCGGAGGTCGTGACTTGACCACTACCACGAGCGGAAATTGTCTCAGACTGACCCGGACGGGTCGAATTAGCGCGTATTTACAGGCTATTAATGTGCATTTATTGATGGTTAATCGTTCGCATATCGAACTTTATAGAGGGTGGCCTTTGTTATCCGTGGCGGCGGTTCTGACCTGCCGGGTTGCGGCGATGCCAGGTAGGGACAGCATAGTGTCATCACCACTGAGGAATGTTTGGCGGTCACGGAGGTGTCTTCTCTCGGAAGGGAGGGTGTCTTCTGCTGGAGGATACGTGTCTTCTGTCAGAAGGGAGGTGTCTTCTGGGAGACGTAGTATAAGAACAACCATAAAAACAGAAATTAAAACAAACATAAAAGCATTACCCCCAGGGCAAACCCTTGTCGTGTTTGGCTGTCGCCTGTTGTTTGCTGGTCTCTGTTCAGTCGCTCCGCGACAGGCTCGCCACCTTTTGGGCAGCAAGGGCGACAGCCCGCGCAGTAATTTGGAAACTGTCACGAAATCGTAGATTGAGAGTCGATGGGGGCCGCGAGGGGTGCTGAGGTTTAAGCAAAGTCCGCGCCAAGAATTAAAGCAGCAGCACCATCAAATCCTTAACGATAGAGGCCTACGCGGCCCTGTAACGCTTCGGGTAATACGACGGTAGCGGGTATGGTTCAGAAGCCAGCAGAGCGGCTTACAGAGCGTTTAAAAAGGACTTGACATTGAATTCTTAATTATGGCATAGTATGATTAGGAAAGTAATATTATCTTGACAAATGCTTGCATTACTGATAACATGGCTTTCAACAATTAAGGTCATCACCGCCCGGTGAGAGTCCTGACTAAATGGGTTACACGAAGAACCTCCGAGAAAAATTTTAATAACTCAACGGAGAACCCAAATGAACAAACCGAAATCCCAACGCATCACCCCTGCCACTATGACTGGCGAGCAGATCGCAGACGCCATCATGTACGGTACGTACACCAAAACCGCGCTTTGGTCTTTCATCTCCAGAAATGGTGGAGCGGATGCGGCACACGCTAAGTACCCGCAGCTTGCCGTTGCACTTCATATCCTGAAAAAGGAAAAGAAGAAGGCGAAAAGTGCGCGTGCTGTTAAGGCGATCCTCAAGCCCTTATCCCGGCAATACGCTGACGGTCAGTCACTGACTGAGATTCTGGCCCCGGTGCTCCAGGGTTACCGTCGTCTATACCGTGAGAGGTTCAATCTGAACATGACGCCCGAGCAGGTGATCATGTTCCTGGTCGCTACCCACGGTGTGGAGAACCTGGAACAACACGGTTACAGCGTTGCGGGCAACTTCCCGACAACTACGACCGTGTGATCCCATCCGGCGCAATGCCAGGCCAACCAAAAATACAGGCCATAAAGGCCGCAGAATCCTGATCGCCACCGCGATGCAGGGTCGATTTTCCATATCCAACGAACAGGAGAACTGAACTATGAACATCTCATTCCCCGATGAGACTTACCGAACGTTGCTGAAAGAGGCAAATCGCCGCGATGTGCCGATGGCGAGACTTTGTAGTGAGTTGCTGCAAACAGCGGCAAAAATCATTGATATAACGAAAACAGATAGCCAAACAGATAACCAGCGAGGAAATGATGAGCAACAGAGCAGCAGAAAATAAACCTTACGAATCACTGCCCCAGCCGAATGTGGCCGAGCCGATCACGATTGATACGTTTTCAAACTGGTCAATCCTGGTAGCGCGGATCAAATGCTTCAACGGGGTAAAGAATGATCCATTAATCATGGCGGTATACAGCCATCTGCTTGGCTGGAAGAAAACGACTGGGCAGATTCGTCCATCTCAGCAGTACATTGCGGATTGCTGTTGCATGGGCCTCTCAACTGTCCAGAAGAAGGCGAAATTACTTGAAAAAATGGGGTGGATTACAACCAAACCAGTTTATAAATCAGGTAGTAAAGAGATCATTTGTACGAATTATACCGTCAAAGATCCTGAGGCCATCCTAACCGAACTCAACGCTGCCCTTGTTCAGCAGAGAGATACAACGGTAACTGTCATCAAGAAATCCGAAGGTAAGCCCCTTGGGCAGACACAACGACAAACAGCAGCCGCCAATGATGGTCACCACGGTGGACGTGTACCGCGTGTACCGCAGAGAGTGAACGATCCAGTGGAAGAGAATGAAAACGACGACGATTGCCCTTATTGATGATGAGGAATAATGAATAATGATGACCGTAACGGCCTAAACGCCGCACCAGAAAAGATTGACCCAGAAGAACAAGCAAGTAACGACCTTCCCGATTTACCCGCACAAGAATTACCCGACCCAGAGTTGCCGGATTTGACTCGCCTGTATAAGCGGCGTTGCAGGGATGAGAGCGTGATCAAAAAAGCGAAATCGCTCCTTGTTCACGGTCATACCGTAAATAAAGTGGCCTTGCTGCTACGCCTGCCGGTGGCAAAAGTGCAGCAACTGCATGACGAAGGCTGGAACAGCAGATGCAGACGTGTGACCCGGATTAATGCATACCAAAACGCAAAACTGGCCCTGACCTCATTCAACGAGGGGGCAATGCTCGCGGAGATTTGCCAGGCTCTGGGCCTGCCCCTCTACACCGTGGTGATGTCACTTCGGCAGAACGGGGTTGCTGAATCAGCTATTCAGGCCCGCCTGCCGCCAGCAAATGACCCTTTGACCTTGGCGTACAATATCGTCGCAGAGAGGAAATCAACCAGCAGGTTTAAATCGATCCGGCTGCATTCAAACCGCTGCAAACTGCATCCTGTAACGGTAGCCACAACACAAAGAAGCGCGAGTCAGACAGCAGCCGCAGGCATGACAGCGACGGCCTGAAAGTTCCACATTGAACCAACATTGAACCCTACTCGAAATCTTATCTTACCTGCCCGTTGCATGGTTGGCGTTTCGCTGCACCCGTGATGGAGTGGCCTTGTACAGGAATAAAAAACATAATGAAAAGTGCATTGCAGAAAGTAAAAGACGGAATCGCCGCCATGTTGCTGGGCAAAAATCCCGAACAATTAGCAGACGAGCAGCGCCAGGCGGCTGTAAAAAACGCCGTGGATGACTACCTGGCTCGCCATCCCGATTGGAAGCTGTCAACGAAGCCAGCGCCGAAAGCTGCGCCAGTGACCAATTCCAAGCAGAAAACCGCAAGGATCAAAATGGCCCTCGGTGCTGGAGCTGGCAAGTTCATACCTCACGTTGTGGATGAGGTAGCTCTCGAACGTGCTCGCATCAAAAGCCGCGAGGTAGTCGCCTCAGACCCTGAACGCTATTCGCACATCATCGACTCCACTTCGCTTAACAGAATTGGATGATTCGAGGCTGAATTGCTGATACAGAATGAGTTACCAACTGAATTTACGTGAAATTTGTTGATAATCGTTATCATTCGTGGTAAAATAATAACATAGGGTGATTAATGGGTTCGAAAGAGTCTACTGCGTATTACAGCCATGTTTACGTAATCTCCTCTCAGGCGCTGGCCTCCTGGATACCTTGCACGAGCCATCTTTGCTTCCCAGCGCCGCCTATTCATTCAGCCGGGTTTTACTCTGCTGAAACACGGAATAATTCTGAGCGTGATTAGCCTTGCGTTCGGGGTTTGCCAGCGGTGTAACAACCGTACTACGTCCCTCTCCTCAGGGGGCCATCTTGTCATGATGCAAACTGGCATTGAGCGCGTCACGTTTTGGACTCCTTGCCCTTCAATGGACGTGCCGCCGCTCACCCTTTCCCAGATCAGAAAAACAAAAGATGTACATTCTCCTTGTCCTCCGGGGCGGTTGATACCGCCTTACTTTTTTCTGATGCAGCGGCATGAACTACCGTTAACCAAAGGTTAACCCGGCATTACCGGGCTGAACTGACCCAGTAAAGAGATGCCGTCCAATGGGACGGCATTTTTTCACCTGCACACCGTCAATAATGACGATACGGCCCGAAAGGCCAAAGCCAACAACCGAACAACAACTTTATGGAGTGACCTTTATGAAAATGGGCGAATCCCAACGCACCTTTAATGATGTCGTGACCTACCAGGCCGACGCTAATTTTGCAGTGAAAACAGTCAACATCCCAAACCTGGCCGTCGAAGTGCAGCCCGGTTCGGTCATTAAGGCCGATGGCACCGCATTTACCTCCGGCAACGATGCATTACTGGTTCTAAGCCATCATCGCGCTGGAACAGATGCAAACATCATCGTTGCTGACCGTGGCGTCTACATCCGCCCGGAAACCGTCATCGCCGTTATGGGCGCGACTGTAGGCGCTGCTGCAATTGCTGCTCTGACTACATCCGGCAACATCCGCGTAGCTCAATAATTTTACCGATAAGGACATCACAACATGGCTCTTACAAAAGATTTTTCATACGTCGATTACAGTTCGACCTTTGCGAACGTTCCGGCCCGTAACCGTATCTTAACCAACCTGAACATTTTCCAGCGTGACGTTACTGACCAGTTTAAAACCAGTCTGGACATCCTTAATGCTCAGGCTGACACCATCGCCCCAGCAGCGAATCGCTTTTCCAGCGAATGGGGAAGCACACCGAAGCCAAAAGCAGCTAACCATTTGATCGAACTGCCGTTATTCCCCACCCAGGATGTGATCACGGCAGCAGACGTGCAGCCATTCCGTAAAATCGGCTCCCCGCTACAGGCCAGCGTGCTGGATGCTGTGACTGCTAAAAGCCTGGCTCACTATGAACGCTTTGCTGCGACTCGTGAACGCATGTTTGCTGAAAGCCTGTTCCGTCATCAAGTCACCGATATGGAATACACCGCTGATGGCCCGATCCTGGATTGGTCAGAGGAATTTGGTTACGACCAGAGCACCGGAACCATCTACACGGGGGTTGCTGCTGATCCGTTAGAATCCCTGTCCGATGAGGTCAGCGCCATGAAGCGCCGCATGGGTGGTCTTGCTTCGCTGCTGAAAGGCATCTACCTGTTCGCGGGTTCCAACCTGTTCAAGAAGCTGCGTTTTAATCCATCGGTTCGCCAGCTTGTGCAGTATGGTGTGCTTGATCCTGATGGTCTGGTATTCAATAAAGAGATCAATCCGGCATTCAGCTATTACGTCCTGGATAACGTGACTGTAGTCGAGATGTCCGATACCGAATTCTACGGCATCGGGGCAGATCAGGGCTTCATGGTTCCGGTCTTCGAGAAGCCGTTAAGCGCTGATCAGGCATCGCCATTTACCAACCTTTGTGGCCCAACAAGCCGCAATCTGGAATTGGCATTTGCTGACGTAGTGGATTTCCGCATCTATAGCAGCACCGATGCGTACAGAAATATCACGCTTTCCAGCGAATTTTCAATGCTCCCTGTGGCATTCCGCCCCGACCTGGTGACAGCCATCACCAACGATGCTTCTTAATCACGGTGAGGTAACAGCCCAACGGGATAAGACACCCACGGGCTAACGGTTTTGGGGGCCATCTTCGGCCCCTCCGTCATTATGGAGAGGTAAAAATATGCAATTGAAAATCCTTGGCGTGGGAAACTCGCCGCTGCTGTCGGTCAAGGTTAAGACGTTGGACGATGCCAACTTGCTGAACGTGTCAGCGCTCGCCAGAATGCTGGGAGTGCATCGCAGCACATTTTTATCACGCGTGGCGACGCACGGCCTCGAAGAATCGGTCATGTTCTACGCGAAACAGCAAAAATTGAAAGACGTTAGTTAAGCCGGACGGGTAAAACCGCCCGGTTTTTTTATGCTGGTGATCAGGTACTTTGCGCAAAAGTAGCTATTTAAACGCCGCTATCTTGCCCATTCCTGAGGAATACTGTTACGGTACTCTGGGTATTGTTCATAAATAGCGTGTTGCAACATTGTCACTCGATCCGTGAGTCTTCCAACTTTAGACATATGTCGCCATTCTCCCCAGATAGTTTTTTTATCACCATCAGGGAGGTTCAATGTAATCCCCATCTGGTTATCCGAGAATCTGGCTCCGTTTGTGAAAACACCTAGGCGGGATTTTACCAATTGGTGCAACTGGATTTCTTCACGAGTCATACACAACGCCCTCTATTATGTACTGGATGTATGATCATACCATCGGGTCGGTGGTGATGTCTTGAGCATTTACCTGATTCTACAAATCCGTAATGCTCAATTACTGCACTAAAAATTCGTAGCTCACCAGCTCGATATACCTTGATAGCTCCTCCATCCCCGCACCCTTGCTGTATGTGCGGAATGATTCAGTTTTCCCCCTCTCATGACCCACAATCAAAGCGATCCTGTCTTCGGGGACGCCGCCACGATCAAGTTGGCTGATGAACATCCCTCGCAGGCTGTGGAATACCTTTCGTTCCGTCCCTTCCTCGCCCAAAGCCTTACGTTTGGCCCGTGTAAAACGCTGCGTATGCCACGTTGAGCGCTTGCCGTCGGCACGTTCTGTAATGCTGGCATGGTAGAACAGAAAACCGCTGTGATTGTTCTTGATAAGCTGTTTAACGAGAGTCCGTAACTTGCTATGAATGGGAACCAATCGGGCAGCATTGCGCGTCTTGCCCTCTGTCACCTCGAAACACCAAACCCCCTCTACCGTCTTGATATTGTCTATCTGTAGCGAACAAATTTCATTAAGCCGCATCCCGGTATACATCCCCACCAACGCGACGTCCTTCATCTCCTGATCAAGCAGTCCCACAACCCGAGCCAGTTCATCACCGCTGAATGGTTCGTAACTCTCGCGATCATGTCGCACATCCAGCTTATGGGCTGTGAAGACGTTCTCCTTTGGCGCGTCGTGGTAGCGGTTCTGAGCCAGCGCCACCAGTTGGGATAAGCAGCCTAGGTAATTGGCTAACGTCTGGCTGGCCTTCTCTTGCTTCGCTTTGTCCAGCCAGTCAGTCACCATCGTTCTGTTGATCTCATGCAACTTGAAATCCTTGCAACTGAAATGCCCCGTGAAGACCTCAACCGCCTTAATATACTTGCTCAGGGTAGACAGCTTGCGCCTGTCACTGTGTTGGACGATGAATTCATCACGCAGTTGGATTAGTGAAGGACACACACGAGCGGTAGCAAAATTGACTCCCGCATTCTGGGTGATGTACTGGTCAACCTGGCGTAGTTCGTTCAGAACGCGATCAACATAACCTCCCTGCGGTTTTGGTCTCAGCCGATCACGGATGGTGAAAAACTCATACATTATCCGGTCACGAATGACACGGGCTTCTCTGATATCTGTCGTGCCAGTTGAACGCATGAACGCTGTTCGATTCCCAAACAGGGAACGCATATAAAGCGGCAAAGATACCTTGACCGCATAACAGGATGATCTTTCTCTGACTAAGTACGCATTCGGCTTGTATTTCATGTTCCCCCCGATCTAAGATTCAGGGGCAACTACTACTGGTTGTGTTAGTACCGATTATCAGTGACAGCGCATTCGATTCGAAGAATCAATGACTTGCGCAGCCAGTCATTGGAATAGAAGGTCGTAGGTTCGACTCCTATTATCGGCACCATCTCAACTTCCCCAAACGTCCGTATTCATCTATAAACACCATGATTTATAAATATTTTACTGATTTTTAATCCGTCATTGTCCGTAACCATCCAGTAAAATCCGATGCTGAATGTGTATATGTTCCTGTTCGATCCTGGATTCCTATACACATGCCTTTAAACGATATGCAGATTCGCCGCGCTAAGCCTGAAGCTAAAGCCTATACACTTGGAGATGGGCAAGGCTTGTCATTGCTTATAGAACCTAATGGAAGCAAGAGCTGGCGGTTCCGCTATCGCTATGCCGGTAAGCCCAAAATGATCAGACCGCTCAGTGCCAGAAGCGGATGTAAAAGTACCTGTACAGTAGTGGTTGAAAAGATGGCAGGAATGACGGAAAAATATGCCAATATTGTTGAAGTTTAAATGGATTGAGGAGCAAGAAGTGGGATCGTCTGAAACAGTAAAGAAAATCGGTATGCTGGCCGTTGTAGTTAGCTTGGCCGCAGGATGCGCGCCGTTACACCCTTCCAGCTGTCATAAGACCACGGCAACGGGTAATTGCAGTTCAGGACGCTGGGATGACCAGGATGAATGGGGTGCGCAAGCGCGGGCAATCAGGGCGGCAATAAATGCCAAACTTGATGCGCGGCAAAACTGGAAAGGGAAAAAATGCCGGTTACATATCGAATTTGCTCAGGATGGCACGGCTTTAAACATATCAACCAGTAACGGCAATAAAGGCTATTGCGAAGCGATAAAATCAGCAGCCCATAAAGCCAAATTCCCTGCCTTCAACAATCCGGAAGTCTATAGAGATTTTCAAAAATCCGGCTTCGACATGCGCGGTTAGACATACGATGACTATCTAATGTCGGCTCCTCGCTCACAGCAGACTATAACGCCTGTACCTATAGCCTGCGGAGGTGAACAGTAAAGTGTTCACTGTTCACCGAGTATTCACGCGCTAATACCTTGAAAATAAATAACAAAAACATGCAGTGAACAGTTAAATGCAAAAAAACTTTTTCTTACGGAGAATTGAGCTCAAAAAAAGAACGCCATCGACGATGTGTATAGGTATGTGTATAGATTTATTTATCGATCTTAAATTTCACTTATATATCAACACCTTGATTTGTTGATTCCTATTATCGCACTATCCAAATCAAATAGTTACAGAAAACACTCTCCTTAAAAGCCTCGTCGGGGTTACGCCAGGGTTACTTTTTCCCTCGCGGCCAACGCACTTAAGCTCACTGTTCTTACCGCTGAACCAGGGCATCAAAACTGTCATACACAGTTCAGGATAGAAGCCTCCACGCTGAGTGACCTGCCCCCGGGATTAGATACAACCGAGACCCTCTAATGTCATCTGGACAGCTTCATCAAGAGGGGTATGAGGCTCGGCACCTAAAAAATTGACGAGTTTCGAATTGTCCAGGCGGACCGATTGGCGCCACAGGTACCGCATCTCCAAAAGTTCGCGTAAGGTTGGGTTGAAAGGTGCTGCCATGTACATGAACCACCAAGGAAATGATTGTATTTTGGCAACACCTCCATAGTTTGCGGTGATGCGCTGAATCGCTCTTGCCATCTCTCTGCCATCGGGATCCCAATGACCTTGCATATGGAAGCGAGCAAAGGGATCAAGTTCCTTGCGTCGAGCTAGCAACGCAGCAATAGTTTCTGCTATATCAGGTAAATAAGCCCACTGATGACCTGTTTCAGGTGAACCGGGGTTGGTAATTACACCTGGCAGCTTGCCGGGCTTGATCAAACCCTGAGAAAACCAGTTATTGCCGGCGTGTGGACCGAAAAAGTCCCCCGCGCGGACAATTAATACTCGTCCGCCACGCTGTGTATAGGCCTCAAGTTCTTTCTCCATTTGTACCCTGATCGCCCCTTTCTTTGTGACCGGCATCTGCTGAGCATCCTCTCGCAGTAGCGGAAAGGCATCAGGACCATAGTTGTAAACGGTACCAGGAAGAACGATTAAGGCGCCATTTCGTTCTGCTGCGCCGATTGTGTTGCGCAGCATAGGCAACACAAGATGCTTCCAGTTTCGGTAGCCAGGCGGATTGACAGCGTGAACGATCACACTACAGTCTGTTGCCGCAGCGGCGACTTGCTCTGCGTCGAGAGCATCGCCCCCTATCCACTGGATGTCACCATTTTGTTCGCTTCCGTGAAGTCCTCGCTTTAGCGCACGTACGTCCCATTTTTCCCGAATGAGTCGGCGAGCAGTTTCACCACCAATACCGCCGGTTGCCCCAAGTATTAAGACCTTCCCTCTGGTTTCCATAGTGTTTGCCTCTTTGCTGATTTGAGATTGACAGCGTACGTACAGGCAGGGATAAATGGAATTGCATATCATAATAGAGCGGCTATACAAATTTGTATGAATACATCTATTCCATGGGAGTGGTACCGAACATTTTTGGCTGTGCTAAGGGAAGGATCGCTTTCTGGCGCATCGCGTATGCTTTCTATTACGCAACCAACGGCAGGGCGACACATCGCTGCACTGGAGTCTGCCCTTGACCAGGTGCTGTTCACGCGTTCGCAAACTGGTTTGCTGGCGACTGATACTGCTCTGGCACTGAGGGTTCACGCAGAAGCGATGGAGAGCACGGCTAATACGCTGGAGCGCACGGCCGCTAACTTTAGTCATAACAGCACGTCCATTCGTGGGGTAGTACGTGTCTCCGCCAGTGACATCATCGGCGTTGAAGTACTGCCGCCACTCATTGCCCGGCTCAGGGAGTCGCATCCGCAAATAACTATTGAATTAGTTCTCTCCAACCGGGTTCAGGATTTATTGCATAGGGAAGCAGATATAGCTGTGCGCATGACGACGCCAGTACAGGAGCAGCTTATTGCACGGTGCGTTGGCAGTATTGAACTCGGTCTACATGCATCTACTTCCTATCTCGCACGGCATGGCACTCCAGAAAGTACCGAAGATCTGCTGAAGCATGCGCTGGTTGGTTTCGATCAGAATACGCCGTTCATCCGTAAGGTATTGAAAAAATACCCTCAGTTAAACCGAGAGTCCTTTTCCATGCGCACCGACAGCGACGTGGCTCAGCTGAATCTTATTCGCGCCGGTGCAGGTATTGGCATATGTCAGGTACAGCTTGCTAATGGATATCGTCCACTACAGAGGTTACTTCCAGATTTCTTTTCTTTAAATCTTGATACATGGCTCGTCATGCATGAAGACCTGCGCAATAGTCGCTGCTGCAAATTGGTTTTCGATACTCTGACAAAGGGATTAGAGGAATATATCGGCCAGATCCAGAGACAGTGAATCGCCACGGGGAAAATTGTCACTTGAACGTCGCCTGTCGACTCCAACGTTTTCTCAGACAAGACGTCTGCTTTTAGCCTACAGCAGAGCTAGCAGGCTTGCTGTCTGTCTGCTCCGTGCCAGAAGCGGAAGCCAGTAGAGAGCCCTACATGTTACTGATATGATCATAAAATAGATAAAAGAGGTGATGCATGGGTACTGACACGATAGTTACGCTGTTTAGATACAAGCGCTGGATAGATATTGAAACTCTACAAGCGATTAAAAGAATTGATGCGTCTGCTAATGCAGAAAAACGCCATCTGACGCTCAGATTGATGAATCACATACATGTGGTTGATATGATCTTCAGAGCTAACATTACCGGTCAGAAGCATTCCTATACTGCACTGAACACACCAGAAACCCCTTCTGCTGATGAACTTCTGATAAAGATGACGGAATGTACAGACTGGTATATTCAACATCTCAATTCTATGTCCCCCACTGACCTTGCTGAAACAATTAAATTCCAATTTGTCGATGGCGGACCTGGTGAGATGAAGGCGGTCGATATGCTCAATCATGTGCTGTTTCACGGGACATACCATCGCGGCGCTGTAGGTTGGCTACTTTCAGAAAGTGGTGTTACCCCACCCAAGGACGTCCTGACTGTTTTTCTCAGAGATCATAACCACGAGTAAACGAGTGACAGGGCCATGTAAATTTAAAAACCCATTGGCCCTTTAAGCAACAACTTAAGTGCATAAATGAATGGCAAGGAGTGCCCGCTTCTCGCGGTGAGTTCAACGGGGTCGATGTAACGCTATTCTTAATCAAAGAGGTGCTCCCATTGCAGGCGTTGTTGCCGGTAGCACCCGCTTGAAGCCCAACACACGGTCCGCCTCGGCTTTTACGAGGTGGTTGCGTGTTGGCGCTCGTAGGCCTGTAGGTTGCAGTAGGCAATGCGCGTCAATGGGAGATCGATTCCATGGCGCTCGGCGCGCTCAATGAGGTCACCGACGATGGCCTGCGCCTCCAGACGCGATGCGTTCTGACTGATGTCGCGCATCATGGAGGCAGCCCAGGTCGAGCGAGGGTCCAACAGGCGTGCCTCCAGAGCAAGGACCTCGTCGGCGGTTGGCGCCTGCTTTTCGGCGGTCGCGACGGCGCAGCACTCTCTTATCGCCTGCCGCATCAGGAACTCGCCATCGCGTGAGGCGAGAATGTCCCCCACCGTAGCACGCATGAGGCAGGTCATCATCGCGCCAGCCGCAAGCATCATCCACTTGTTCCATAACGCATGATTTACATCCGGCGATAGCGTACGCAGGCCGGGCGATTGAGCCAACAAGCTCAGACATTGCCGGGCGGGGCCAGAAGCCTTGGGTGTCCGCGATCCAACAATGACAACATCCGAATTGCCCAAATGCCGTATGACCCCAGCCTGATCCAGCTTGACCGCAATGTATGCGATACCGCCCAGTACGCGGTCTGGACCAAAGAGCGCATCCAGTTGGTCATAGACTGACATGCCATTGATAAAGGGCAGAAGGGCCGTATTCATGCCCATGGCGGGAATGATGTCACGCAAAGTAGCATCCAGGTCGTAGGCTTTGCAGCTCAGGACAATCAGGTCATAAACGGGGGTTAGCTCATCACGAGTGATGGCCGCGACAGGGCCGTTGAAATCCCCCAACTCGCTACGTACCTGCAACCCGTTAGATGCCAGTATCGCGGCCCGTCCGGGTCTAACCAGGAAAGTGACATCGGCACCAGCCTGCAAGAGCCGCGCGCCGTAGTAACCGCCGATTGCACCGGCACCCACAACAAGAATCTTCATACTTAACTCCCGTATCAGATAAAGCAGGCGTTCGTCGCTGCCAAACAACGACAGGCAGGTTTCGGGCCTCATTCGAGGCGGCATATACCCGGCCTTATTTGCCTCTGGCTCATCGGGTACAGGAAATATAGGGCATTCACTAAAACGGCTCCAGCTGCCGCCGTTCTGGTCAAGTGTTCCGGCCTGTTACCAGGCCGCTTGCATGGCGACGGCCCGGTCGCGGTGTGTCCGGTACAATCAACACTCTAAAGTGCGCTATGCGGTAATTAACCCTACACATCATCACAGAGAAAATCGCGTGACCATATTGATTATAGGTCACAAGCTATCATGTATCATGAAATACATCCAGGCCGTACTACCACCACTGCGGAGATCGCAACTAACATACTGAAAAAGAAGATATAAATCGCTTTTTAGAAGCTGAACGACTCCCCGAACTAACCATCTGCCGGTCAGCGTCACGAGAAATACGGTTCACAGACTTCATAAAGTGAAAGGTATGCCGGTGATTTCAGCCGTTAAATTGGCCATCACTCGCCTGATAAGCGTGAGCAAACTGACAAAGGTAACAAAAAAACCGGAACGCAGGACATAGCAATAAAATAAATTATTTTATAATAAATTCATGCAATTATGATTGTTTTCACGATTTTTTCTGGTGCTTTTTGGTGATGAGTAGCTTATTTAAGCTATAACGTGGTTGACAACGCAGTGACCAATGAACAAAATAGTTACATGCTTTTTGCACTAGTTGAAAAATTAAAACCGCTGTAAATATTTATAATGCATTGGCCAGACTCACTGAAGAGAAATAAAGATTTTAAAATGTCTCTTCAGCCAGTAGGAAAAATCATGATAAACAAAAAAGAAATAATAGACGATCTGATTGTATGGATAGAAGGTAACATTGAAAATCGTCTTGATATTGATACTCTGGCAAAAAAATCCGGGTATTCAAAATGGCACCTGCAAAGAGTGTTTTATACTTGTACCGGAACAAAAATTGGTAACTTCATAAGAGAAATGAAGTTGTCACATGCGGCGAATCTGCTTTTGAAAACAGAAGAGCCAATAATAAGCCTGGCCCTAAAGTACGGCTTTGAGTCACAACAATCTTTCACCAGATCTTTCACCAGAAAATACGGCATCCCACCGAATAAATACAGAAAAAACGGACACCCAAATACAAAACAAGCATAAGCACTGGCGGATTTATATTTTAATATAAATTGCACAGCATTTAGTACCTCAGCCGGCCAGGCATACCTCTAACATATCCCTGATTTTCATATGAACTGCCCTACATCCAACTGATAAACCTCAACTTTCATGATAATTCTTGTCATAAGGTTTCTCAGAAAATATGAATGCATGACTTATTTAAATTGTTCCTTAAAAAAGGAAAATGAATTCTTTTAACAACACACCGCTGAAGTGCCGTTATATTATCACTGCCATAAAAACATAGGCTATGCTGTGATGGTCCTTTCCCGAAAAAAAACCACTGCCAGTGGCGACAGTGGTTAATAGCTTACCTTTTATTATATACAACACATCATTTACAATAATACCATTCTTCCAGGTCAATGTTTGCCAGCAAATGCTATTTTAAACATTGCATTTAAATAATGCAGGTTTAATGGTTATTGGCCTGCCATCATTTCCGGATGGCATTCAGCAGAGCACAAACGTTAACCGTTAAAAAAGCAACAATCATCACAACCCCAGGTAATAAACCTCCAGCGCATCAACTTATAAAAGTCAATCTCCAGAAGGTTTTATCGTTTATTCTTCATGAAGACGATGTATTTCCCGTGATTATGCAGGGGTAACCGCTGCACCATAATTCAGGTGCAGACTGCACAGATGTCACAAAAAACAAAACAGCATCATGATGAGAGTCATCGTAAAATCCTCATCATTCGGTCCACGTTTTCAGGGCCGCCGGAATGTAGTCTGGCGGCCCTTCATTTAGTATGTCACGGTCAAACCGCAGCCAGCGGCTCCGCAGGTTTCTGTTCATCAGGACGTATCCTGAACCAGATGGCATACATCGCGGGTAGGAACACCAGCGTAATGATGGTGCCGCCAAACGTCCCGCCAATCAGGGTATAGGCCAGCGTTCCCCAGAACACCGAGTGCGTCAGCGGAATAAACGCCAGTATGGCGGCCATCGCCGTTAGCAGCACCGGCCGGGCACGCTGCACCGTCGCCTCCACCACCGCATGGAAAGGCGCCAGCCCTTCCTGCTCGTTGTGATGGATCTGCCCTATCAGGATCAGGGTGTTACGCATCAGAATGCCCGACAGCGCGATCAGCCCCACCAGGGTATTGATGCCAAAAGGCTGGTTGAAGAGCAGCAGGGTTGGCACCACCCCAATCAGCCCCAGCGGCGCGGTGAGGAAGACCATCACCATCGCCGCCATCGACCGTACCTGCAGGATGATAATTAACAACGTGATGGCAATCATGATAGGGAACAGCGGAACCATCGCTTTGGTGGCTTTCCCCGACTCTTCAATTGAACCCGCCTGCTCGATGCGGTATCCGGACGGTAGCGTATCGATGACCGGCTGCAGCGCCTTGGTGATGGCGGTGGAAACATCCGGCGGCTGCAGATTTTCGGCAATGTCTCCCCTCACGGTAATGGTTGGGGTGCGATCGCGACGGCGCATAACCGGATCTTCCATTTGCACCTCGACCTCTCCGATCTGAGACAGCGGAACGCGCTGACCGGCAGAACCTACCAGGGTGAAGCCGGCTATTTTTGCCGGGTCAAGCCGGATATCGCCCGCCGCGCGCCCCATGACCTGCACCGAACGGATATCTTCCCGTACCGAGGTGATCGGAATGCCTGAAAGCAGGAACTGAAGCTGCTGCGCGGCCGCATTCGATGTCAGCCCCACCGCCTGCAGACGATCCTGATCGAGCGTGAAGTGCAGCGCCGGTACCCGCGGGCCCCAGTCGGTGTTGACGGTTCTCATCATCGGGCTGGCCTGCATCACCTTTTCGACCCTGTCCGCAATTTCACGCAGCGTGGAGGGATCCGGCCCCATAACACGATACGCCACCGGATAGGGTGAATACGGACCAAACACCAGCTGGGTCACGCGCAGGCGCGCTTCAGGCGCCAGCCCGCCAGCCGCGGCTTCACGCAGTCTGAACTTGAGCGCCTCGCGTGCTTGCGGATTGTCCGTCAGCACCACAATTTTCGCAAAAGAGGGATCGGGTAGCTCAGGCGCCATGGCCAGAAAGAAGCGCGGCGACCCCTGGCCGATGTAGGAGGTGACGATTTTTGCCTCTTTCTGCTTGCTCAGCCAGGCTTCGATTTTCGCCGCCGTGGCGCTGGTCTGCTCAATGGATGTGCCATAAGGCATCTGCACCTCCACCAGCACTTCCGGGCGATCGGAGGTGGGGAAAAACTGTTTTTTCACCAGCCCCATGCCGAGTATCGCCAGCGTAAAGACGGCAATCACGGTACCGGCTACCATCCACTTGCGGGCGATAACCCGGGTCAGCAGTCGGCGAAAGCGGTTGTAATGACGGGTGTTGTAGATAGCGGCGTGTCCGCCCTCAACCTTCCTGATGTTGGGCAGCATCTTCACGCCCAGATAAGGCGTAAACACTACCGCCACAATCCATGAAGCAATCAGGGCGATACCGACAATCCAGAACATGTTGCTGGTATATTCCCCGGCGGTGGACTGGGCAAAACCGTTGGGCATGAAACCGACGGCGGTGACCAGCGTACCGGCGAGCATCGGGGCGGCGGTGTGGCTCCAGGCATAGGCCGAGGCTTTGATGCGGTCGTAGCCCTCTTCCATTTTCACCACCATCATTTCGATGGCGATAATGGCGTCATCGACCAGCAGCCCGAGCGCAAGGATCAGCGAGCCCAGGGTGATACGGTCAAAGTTTTTGCCGGAAGCCTCCATCACCACAAAAACGATAGCCAGGGTCAACGGCACGGCGGCGGCGACCACGACGCCCACGCGCCAGCCCATGCTGACAAAACAGACCACCATCACCACCAGCAGCGCGACGAAGAATTTAATCATGAACTCGTCAACGGCGGAGCTGATGTTGACGGACTGGTCGGTCACCTTGGTCAGGGTCATGCCGAGCGGCATACTTTCATTGATTTTGGCCGTTTCCGCATCCAGCGCCTTCCCCAGATCCAGACCGTTCCAGCCGTCACGCATCACGATGCCCAGCAGCAGCGCCGCTTCACCCTGGTTGCGGATCAGGAAGGTTGCCGGGTCTTCGTAGCCCCGCTCCACGGTTGCCACGTCCGATAGCTGCAGGGTCCTGCCCTGGGCAACAATGGGGGTTTTGCGGATTTTCTCCAGCTTGTCAAAGGCGCCATCCAGGCGGATAAAGACCTGCGGCCCTTTGGTATCAATCGAACCGGCGGGCGTCAGCACGTTCTGGCTGTTGAGGGCGGAGAAAATATCCTGAGGCGAAACGCCCAGCGTCGCCAGCCGGTCATGGGAGAAGGAGACAAAGATGCGCTCGGCCTGTTCGCCGATAATATTGACCTTTTTGACCCCCGGCACGTGCAAAATTCGCTGGCGCAACGATTCCGCATCGCGGACCAGCAGCCGCTGCGGCTCCCCTTTCGCCTTCAGCGCAAAGAGCGCGAAGGTCACGTCGGAGAATTCGTCATTGACCATCGGCCCAATCACGCCTGCCGGCAGGTTTTGGGCCTCATCGCCGAGCTTCTTGCGCGCCTGATAGAACTCTTCCTGCACCTGTGAAGGCGGCGTGCTGTCCTGCAGTGACAGCATGGTAAAAGCCAGACCGGGACGGGTGTAAGTTTCGGTGCGGTCATACCACTTGAGCTCCTGCATGCGCTTTTCCAGCGGTTCCGCGACCTGATCCTGCATCTCCTGCGCGGTGGCGCCCGGCCAGGCAGAAATAATCGTCATCTGCTTGACGGTAAACGGGGGGTCTTCTGCCCGCCCCAGCTCGAAGAACGCCAGGATCCCGGCCACGGTAATCAGGATAATAAGGAACAGCGTGATTGAGCGCTCGCGAACGGCCAGCGCTGAGAGATTGAATTTTCCCTCGCTCATGGCTGACTCCCGGCGACGCTGGCATCGCCCTGGGCCGTACGTACGGCCTCACCGTTATGCAGCAAATGCGCCCCGAGAGCGACCACCAGCTCACCAGCCTGGAGGTTACCGGAGACCTGCGCCACATCATCACCCAATCCCAGCACCTGCACGGGCCGCCACGAGACTTTGGCGGGCTGACCTGAAATCTCCCAGACCCCCGGCCCTTTGCCCGGATCGTAGATGGCAGCGAGTGGAACCTGCATCACCTGGCCCGGTAATTTATCGTCGGCAATATGCAGCGTCACGGTCGAACCCAGCGGCGCGCTCGCCAGCGCCCCTTCAAGCACGTATCTCGCTTCGAAGGTACGGGTGACGGAGTCCGCGGCATCGGAAAGGAGGCGCAGCTTTGCCGGAACCGGCTGTTTGTCCGTGCCGTACAGCGTTGCCATGGCCGCGCTTCCGACGGGCGGACGTAGCGTCTCTGGCAGCTGCACGATGGCCTCGCGCTGGCCTGCTCTGGCCAGGCGAACCACCGCCTGACCGGCGCTGACCACCTGGCCGGGCTCCGCCAGCGTATCCATGACCACGCCGTCGGCGTCGGCCAGCAGCACGGCGTAGCCCGTCGCGTTTTGCGCCACGTTCGCCTGCGCCTGCGCCGCGCTGAGCTCAGCTTTGGCGGTATCGGCGGCGGCCTTTATCTGGTCGTAGGCCGATGCAGAAACGGCGCCCGTTGCGACCAGGCCGCGGTAGCGCGCTTCATCCGCAGTGGCTTGTTTTGCGCGGGCTCGGGCAGCCGTGACGGCCTGCTGCTGAGCCTGTGCCTGCAGGCTCAGGTCAACGGGATCCAGGCGCATTAGCGGCTGGCCGCGCTTGACGGTCTGGCCGGTATCGACCAGGCGTTCAAGGATTTTGCCCTGCACTCTGAAACCGAGATCGCTTTGCACCCGGGCGACAACAACGCCGGTGAACGCGCGGGAGACATCCACCGCACTCATTACGGTCGCAGACCTTACCAGAGGAGGCTGAGTACGGGGATCGTCAGTGCCGGAAGAGTCACCGCAGGCCACGAGAGCAAGCGGTAACAGGCATACGGCAAGAGGGGCAAATTTGAACCTGAGCATGGGGTTCCTTAATCATTTAACAGGACAGTATCCCCATACTCTTTCATGTGACCAAATAAGTCAATGGTCACCTATCAGGGTGATAAACTTCTTAGAATTAATGATGACAGCAGTACGGCCGCAGAGGATGCGGTATCGAGGTTAAATTGCAGTTGTACAGGGCAAATATAAGGCTGCATGACCAGACAGATGGCATCACTGGTCTCATCCAGCGGGGTTTTTCGTTCAAACTCCCCTGACTGCCGGCCTTCCTGAATGATTTGCTGTATCAACTGACGCAGGTGCTCCTGATGTCCATTGGCGGAAGGCCAGCGTTCCCGGGAAGCAACGGCAGCAATGTCATAAAGTTTGCGATCGTGGAAAAACAGATCGCTGCCGGCTTCCGTCAGGGCCTGAAATAGACGCCTCAATTTTTCTGACGCTGTAGGCACATCGGCGATCGCGTTATTAACAATCTCAGAGACTTTCGCCAGCCTGTTGGCACAAATCACTTCTCCAATAGCCTGTTTGGAATCGAAAAATTTATAGATATAGGCTTTTGAAAACCCGATGGCTTTCGCCAGATCGGACACGGTGGTTTTTTCGTAGCCGAAATGCCCAAAGTGCTCCGTGGCGGCTTCAACAATCTGGTCGCGGACGCTGTGGTCCGAAGGACCCCGTGGGGGATGTACAGGTGTATGTTTAGTCATTTTTTCAGCTTAGCTCAGAAGACCTCGATTGACAACATGTGACCATTTGGTAATGTAGTCACAAATCAAAATTGACTCAAGGCATATTATGTTCCTTCCGCGTACTTTTGTCCTGGCCGTAACGAGCGGCTTACTGACGAGCTGTGCCGTCGGCCCGGATTATCATCGCCCGGATACGCCACTTCCAGAGCACTATCAGGCTCAGTCTGCCGTTGAGCAGAGAAGTGCATCCCGACCCGCCAGTTTTAATGTGTGGTGGGACGGATTTGATGATCCCCTGCTGAGTCAGTTGGTTTCAGACGCCCTCGCGCAGAATCTCGATCTTGCCCAGGCGACCGCCCGCATGGACCAGGCCCGCGCCGGACTGGGCGCGGCTACTGCCGCGTTGTTGCCGTCCGGAAACATCAGCGGGCAAGCGACGCGCGCGTATCAGTCGACTGAAACCCCGTTGGGTCAGGTTCTCAGCGCAACGCCGGATTATAATCGCTACGGCAACAGCTATGAAGCCGATCTCAACGCAAGCTGGGAGATTGACGTATTTGGTGGTCTGCGCCGCGGTCGTCAGGCTGCACTGGCTGACTACCAGGCCTCTGAAGCGGGTGTCGCCGCGACCCGTCTCGCCGTCGCGGCCCAGACGGCTGATATCTATATCACCCTGCGTGGATTACAAACCCGACTGGCCATCGTGGACAAACAGGTCAGTACGCAGCAAGCGCTGCTGGAAAAGGTACAACTCCTCCATGCTAAAGGGCTGGCGCCGGAGTATCAGGTTCGCCAGACCGAAGGCGCGCTGGCACAAGTTCAGGCAACCGTGCCGGTTCTCCGGACAGGGCTTGATACCGCGATGAACGCTCTCGATGTCATGCTCGGCACGCCTCCCGGCACCCATCGCACTGAGTTAGCACTGCCAGGGGCCATTCCGCAGGCCCCGCAAATAACCTCAACGGGAACACCCGCCGACCTGCTGCGCCGCAGGCCAGACATTATCGTGGCAGAACGCCATCTCGCTGCCTCAAGCGCACGCATCGGCGTGGCGGTCAGCGAGTATTATCCAAAATTCTCGCTCAGCGCATTGCTCGGCAGCGCAACGGCAGTATCGAGCGGCAACCTTTTCTCCGCAGATGCCAGCCAGTCGGCTGGCGTTCTCGGTCTACGCTGGCGGCTCTTCGATTTCGGTCGTATCAACGCCCAGATAGACCAGGCGAAGGGCCAGGAACAGGAAGCCCTCGCCGCCTATCGCCTGTCGGTATTACGCGCCACCGAAGATGTCGAAAATGCCTTCTCCGCCCTGATCAATAGTGAAATACAGGCAGCAACGTTGATTAAAGGTGAATCCGCCCTGGCCAGCGCCCGCCAGTCGTCTTTCATCGCTTTCCGGCAGGGAACAGCCAGCCTGATAGACGTCCTTCACAACGATGAAACCCTTTTACAGTCTTCCGACGCCCGTGCGCAGGCCCAGACAGAAGCTGCCCGCGCCGCTGTCGCTACGTTCAGAGCGCTCGGAGGAGGCTGGCAGCCACCAGAAACGGCGCCAAAGACTTCATAAACCAGGTTCCGGGTTCTAACGCGGAAAGACATGACGAATCTTTTACCACTCATAGCATCACATAACCGTTTTGATAACCGGGGGACGGATGAAAAGAATAGGCATTCTGGGCGTTGATGCGTTAACCGAAAAACTGATCAGAGGATTCTTTCAGGCAGCGCCTGACGCCCAGGTATTTCTGTTCCCGGCAAACAGTGAGCGAGCCCAAAGGCTGGCAAGAGAATTTCCCTGCTGGACCCAGGACAATCACCAGGCGGTCATTGATGAAGTGGATGTTATTATTATTAGCGTTGCCCCTGATACCTTAAATGAACTCGCGGGCAGTGTGCAGTTGCGCTATTCCCAAACCTTGATTTCTCTTGTCCCGGGTATTCAGTCTCGAGCCCTCCGCGTCATGTTTCAGCATTCAGACTGCGTCAGATTACAGATGGCATATAGCGACGAAATAAACAAATCTGCGGTCATACTGACCTCAACGAATGAAGAAATTCAGCGTCTGTTTTCCCCATTTGGCCCACTCTTAGTGGTGGCCGAAGAATCGGACTTTGATTCGTCAATCGGAGGCACTCTATGAGCGATGATTTTTATCAAAAATAGCGAAACATCGGAATTGTTAAACTCTGAAAATTTATCACCTGCACCTCCTGATAAGTTTAACGGCTTTCGACATGCTGCATAAATAACGAACGGAGTAATTAATATGGCTACAAAAAATAATGAATGGATACTCATCACTGGGGCTTCAGGCGGGTTTGGTGAAGAGTTCGCGCGTCAATATGCTGCTCAGGGAAAATCACTTATCCTTGTAGCCCGGCGACTTGATAAGCTCGAGTCGCTGGCTAATGAACTACGCGCGCGTTTTAATATTGACGTGATCGTTGAACAGGTGGATCTTTCCGATATTACCGCTATCAGCGAGCTGCACAACCGCTTGCATGAGCGGAATATCATCGTTGATATCTTAATTAATAATGCCGGTCATGGGTTACAGGGCAGCTTTTTGGATCAATCAGTGGATGATTCGCTTGGCATGATCAATCTGGACATCGCCAGCCTGACGGTAATAACCCGACTTTTTGCAGCAGATATGCGTGCCAGACGTAAAGGATCTATTCTGATGGTCGCCAGTCTGTTGTCATATCAGGGAGTAAAGAATTTTGCCGTTTATTCTGCAGCGAAAGCTTATGTTCTTCGGTTTTCTGAAGCGTTGCATAGTGAGCTGAAAAGCGAGGGTGTCACTGTCACCGCACTATGTCCGGGCATGTCTGACACTGGGTTCGCCGCAGCCGCCAAACAGAAACTGACTCCCGCTTTAAAAGGGATAATGATGCCGCCTCAACCTGTCGTGCTGGCAGGCATCCAGGCGCTTAAAGCCGGGAAAATGAGCGTCGTTCCGGGTATGGGGAATAAGGCGATGGCATTTCTCATCTGGGCTACACCACGCTGGCTACATCAGGCCATTATGGCCCGCATAATGGGCGTATAAACTGTAAACCTGCAGACGGAACAAGTCTGTTCTGTCTCAAGTGGTATAAGTCGAATCAAAGTACTGCGCCGGCCAGTCCCAAGCCGGAGTTCCACAGCGCGGTGGGTGACAACGTAAGCTCGTCAGGATGGACGACAGCGAAGCCCGGCATGTTCTGCTCTACATACGGTTTGAAGTAAGTGTGATCTCAGACCGTATTGACTCTTATTTAAACTCCGAAGGCTTTAGGCGAGCGAGCTTTACGGCGCTTTCGCTGCTGTTCAGCGGCAATGCACAAGAAAGGGCTTTAGCCCGGATGCGCTGAAGGCGCCGCAGAGTTATGGTGCTGGCTCCATTGTGGGCATCCTTAATATGTAGGGTAATCAACTCGACCGCCCTTTCCTCCTGTCGGCGCTCGATAGCCTCCAGAAGTTCGGCATGCTCTTCATAGGTTTGTGCGATGCGCGCTTCATACTCGAAATCGAGGCGGCGCATCATACGGATCCTGTCGGTGATATTGGTCATGGCTGTTTAACCTTCACCCCGCCCGGATATCCGTGATGCTAAATATCACGTTGCGCTGTGTATCGCTGCAACCTCCTTATCCAGGCAGCATCAGGCAGGCTATTTCTGATTATAACTGGATCATATTCGATACCAGGTTCAGCTTGCGCACCAATAGAACGATAAAGCACGCTAAGAAGATAATTTATTTTTTATAATGGCATTGGACACCCACCGTTCCTCCTCCCTAATATCGTTCTGACAGCGAACATAGATAAGCCCGTATCCCCTTTGACAAACAAATTTTCAGATAAAATGAGAGCATTAGTCATTGTTTCATGTAACAAAAAGACATGTGTCCTGGCTTACATTTTTCGCTTTCATCACCATTTATAGTGGACTCACTTTGTAAGTGTGAAGAGTTTAATCATAAAAGCTTAATAAAAGTGAGGCTTCTGGCTGGGCTGTCCTGCAGATTTAGAATAACCCAAATAATGGTGGGATAGATAACATCTCCATCTTTAACCTTCGTTAGCGCAGGCTGTAATGGCCGGTGCTGTGTATTCCTGACAGTGCAATAAAGAGGTGTGCTTATGTCTGCTTCAGTTATTGAAAAGCAGAGCGCTTATGAAAAGCTGAGCCTGAGAGAGAAGGTCGGCTACGGCATGGGTGACGCAGGATCTTGTATGATTTGGAGCGTGCTGGCGCTTTATCTGACCTGGTTTTATACCGATGTCTACGGCTTAGATGCCGGAGTCGTCGGTACATTATTCCTGGTCATCCGTATTTTCGATGCTTTTATCGATCCGCTCATGGGCGCCGTGTGCGACCGCACCAAAAGCAGATGGGGTAAATTCCGGCCATGGCTGCTGTGGATGGCATTGCCGTTTGGCCTGGGAGCTGCGGTGATGTTTACTACGCCAGACCTGAGTATGGACGGAAAAATTCTCTATGCCTGGGTTACTTACCTGGTTATGTCAATGATCTACACCGCGATAAATATTCCCTATTGCTCGGTTGCGGGTGTGATTACGCTTAACCAAAAAGAGCGCATGGGCTGCCTTTCATGGCGCTTCTTCTTAAACGGCCTGGCAACGCTTATCGTCTCTTCTGCTATCTTGCCCCTTACCGACTGGTTGGGCGATGGAAACCGCGCATCCGGTTTCCAGATGACGATGATGATCATGGGAGGAGCGGCCACCTTAATGTTTCTATTTTGCTTCTCCAGCATTAAGGAGCGCGTTGTTGCGGTGAAAGCAAATGACTCGCTATGGCGAGATCTGAAAGATATCGCCAAAAATGACCAATGGGTGCTGATGATTTCAATCACCTTCCTAAACGTCTTTCCGGCCTTTATTCGCGGTGCAGTCACTATCTATTACGCCAGCTATGTGATGCACGCCTCAGTCGGGTTTATCACTTTCTTTCTGGCACTTGGCGTGGCCTGCAATATGCTGGGCAGCGCCATTGCTAAACCACTAACCGATCGTTTCGATAAAATTAAGCTATTCCGCATTATTAATATCATTCTCGGTATTCTGTCGTTCGCATTGTGGTTTGTCGATCCGGCATCGCTAACGCCGCTGTTAACACTGTTTATCATCATTAATATTCTGCATTTAATCCAGTCAGGTCCTATTCTGTGGGCCATGATGTCCGATGTTGACGACTACGGCGACTGGAAGTTTGGTAAACGCCTGACCGGTATATCCTTCGCAGGCAACCTTTTTATGCTGAAAATGGGGCTAGCGGTAGCGGGTGCGATCGTTGCCTGGATCCTGTCGTACACCGGCTATATAGCCAATAAGCCGCAACAAAATCCACAGACGATTCAGGGCATAATTATGATGTTCTCGTTATTACCCATGGTCAGCTATTTCATCAGTGCATTTATGGTGCGTTACTTCAAACTAAATAACGCCTTCATCGAAAAAATAAAAGTCGATCTTGCAAAACGCGAACTGGAAAACGGGAAAAATAAAGCACCTGAATTTACTGATACACCAACCAGACAACCTGCACATTAATTTTTTAAAAATATTCAGTCAGCGAGTTTGTATCGACTTTACATTAATCATTACGGAGTATTAAACAATGGCCAGCGAAAATTATTATGATGTCACGGAATGGAATATCGGCAATCCGTATCAGGATATCGGCGAAGTCATCAACAGTATCATCACCAACATTAAAGCAAGGCAAACTGACGTTGATATTAATGATGGAGGAAAACCCGGCGCGGTCATTTATATTCCACCAGGAGATTATCATCTCACGACTCAGGTGGTGGTTGACATCAGTTACCTTAAAATAATGGGCTCAGGCCACGGTTTCACGTCTTCGAGCATCCGTTTTAATACGCCAGAAAGTGACGTAGCAAACTGGCATGAAGTGTGGCCGGGAGGCAGCCGCATTCTGGTAGATCTTTCTCCGACCGCTGGGGATGAGGAATATAGGGGCGCGGCGTTTTATGTTCAACGGGATGGAGACCCACGTATCAGCTCGGTTGAATTCGCTGATTTTTGTATCGACGGTTTGCATTTTGTCGATGATGGCTCAGGACACAACGATCCAGAGAATACCTACACCAATGGAAAAACAGGTATTTATATCGCAAGTGCTCAGGACTCATTCAGGATAACCGGCATGGGTATCGTGTATTTAGAACATGGAGTGACCAGTTATCATGCCGATGCGTTGTCGATACATAATAACTTCATTGCCGAATGCGGCAACTGTATTGAACTCAGGGGGTCAGGACAGGCTTCAAAAATCACCGACAACCTGATAGGTGCTGGATATAAAGGCTATTCAATTTATGCACAAAACTTTGGTGGCCTGTTAGTGGCGACAAACAACGTATTCCCCCGGGGTTCCAGCAGTATCCATTTTTCCGGCGTGGTACGTTCTACGATTACCAGTAATCGGCTCCACTCATTTTATCCGGGAATGCTGGTTCTCGATGATAACAGCTCCGAAAACCTGGTTTCTGCGAACCATTTCTTACGCGAGCGTGAGCCCTGGGGGCCAATGCAACCTTACGATAATGGTTTAGATGATCTATATGGTCTGCTGTATATTAGCGGGAATAATAACTCAGTTATTGCCAACCATATCTCAGAAACTATTGATGCACAGTACATTAAGCCGTCCGGTGCCAGGCCTGTCATATTGCGTATTGTCTCAGGCAACGGGAACTATATTTCGGACAATCATATTGTCCCCACGACTGTAACCTCTGAAACGAAAACCGTGGCGGCGAACTCCTGCTTCCACGCACAGGTTGGCTCTTTGCTGACGATCAATGCATTGCAGTCACTTGATGTGGTCATGGTGAAGGTAGAGGCAGAATCGCAGCAAAACACGATTCTGGACTCTGGTTGTGATGCACAGGTTGTCATCGACAGAACGCTCAATGCATTCAGAGCCACCCCGGTACCGGGGATATAAGCATCATTATTTCATGACGAATGGTCATTTTAAAATGGGTGCAGAAGGAACACCCATTTTATCCCACCCTGCCAGACATTCATTAATGGATGAACATGATGGCAATTAAAAAATAAATCTGACTCCTGGCACTATATTCCCCCTGGTGTTTTAGCTGCTAATTCTCCCGAGCCACATTGAATCATCAGGTGAATAGAGCCGCTAAACCAAAGGTGCGTAACTATATTTTTGTTACTGTCATATCCAGACTGCTGCTACGAACAATAAGCCGGGTAGTTAATGCTATTGCGTCGATATGTTCTTTCTTTTCAGTACTGTTGATTAACTCAAACGCCAGCTTGCCCATTTCAGTAATGGGCTGAGCAATACTGGTAATATTCATCATTTGTGCAATTATCGTATTATCGAAACTTGCCACGGCGATATCCCCAGGAATATTAACCCCTCTGAGTCGGAGTCTTTCGATGACATAACTTGCAGCGACATCGTTATAAATAAACAGACAGTTTATTCTTTTCTCCAGAGAGATAATGTTATCAACGATATTATCCAGTGAGTGGATATGCCCACGGTTAATTTCGCCATCACCTTTTGGTATCCAGTAGCCATGCTGTTTTTCGACCTTATAACCGTAGCTGACGGCTTTCTTACAAAAAGCGGACATTTTGCGATTGTCCACGCCATCCTGGCCGATAAAGCCGGGTCGGGTACGACCGATATCAAAAAAATGCTCGGCGATGGTCTCGGCACCACGCTCCTGGTTGTTCGAAACCGAATTAAAGAAACGGGAGGTCTGTGTCACCACGGCAGTATGAATACCGGTGCTCAGCAACCACTCAGACAAAGAAGACTCCGCCTCAGTTGGCACCCAAATCAGCGCCTCAATTCCCATGCTGACTAGCGTTTTTACCAGCTGCTTGTCATGAAAAGGTTGGTTTTGATGAGTTTTAACCAGCACAGACTTCCCCACGTAGCGAGCCTCCTCTTCGAGAGAGGCCAGCAACTCGCAAAAATGCGGGTTAATCAAATTAGGTACCACCACACCTATCAATCCAGAACATTTTCCACTGAGCTGTACGGCGTTTCTGTTTGGAACGTAACAGAGAAAATCCATCGCCTCATGCACTGCACGGCGAGTTTCCATGGTAACGCTCGCATGATTATTAATCACCCGGGATACGGTGGCGGTTGAAACACCCGCCTTAGTTGCTACATCTCTGATTGAAGCCATGGTTCGCATGTTACCGATTACATTAGTGACACGCAGTGTAAAAAAAGTGTCTGATAAAAAATGTCGGGCAGATCCCATGTTATGTTGTTACATGAATTCACGGCCACGATCACAGATAGTGGCCTGGACTGAACCCACGACGGGCCTGACGCCGCCTGTGTTATTCAATCCGCCTCACCTCGGGATGCTTTTCCGTCGCGGCCTCGTGAAAAATATCATCCAGCCAGCCGGGAATCTCGGTTTCGGTAAGATCGTCGGGAATAATGACTTCATACAGGCGGGAAAACTTTCGCTCCGTCAGGTCAGCACGAAATATCAGCCAGCGCTCACCTTCACGCTGAACCCCTATATGTCGGCCAAATACATCATAAATCAGCATCATTACCTTCTTTTAGCCCCCGCGATTGACCCCTTCTTTTTCTACCTTAGCTGAATCACCCTGCAAAACGAAGACGTTCGTTTTAGCGAACTGAACGGCAAGACGCCGCCACGCCTCAATGCACTCCTCGCTCAACGCTGTCGGGGATATTTCGAGAGGCAGGCAAGTGTCGGGAGCAGACAAGGGACATGATTCATGAACCAGATGCATAAAAAAGCCCCGCAGATTCGGGGCTTACGGAAACAGGATGTCTTAATCGAAAACACCGTTAATGATGGAAGTCACAATGGCCGTGCTTAAAGCAACAAGCACCAAATCATCGCCAACGGCTCGCCATTCGTAGCCCGGGTAATATGGCAAATCGTTAATCATTGATACTGGTAATGTTTTCTTCGCAATACCTGGAGGTAATGGTTTACCTCGCACGACATTTTTAGCGATACCCGGAGGGAGCGCCTTATAGCCGACAAGACCATAATTTACCGCATATGAGCGAGCACGAGAGAAGCTGATATCGGCGTCGACATGGTCTGGTTTACCGTAATTCTTGCGCTTCCCATGAGCCTCATTCGATTTTTCGTTACTTTGACCTTTATTCCCGTTGTCCGCGCTTTTTCCGCTGTTGCCATGGTTACCACTATTACCGTGATTAGCGCCACCATTGCTTTGCCCACCACCATTACCTGGGTTTGCAAAAACCGGTGAGGCGAGGACCGCCAGAGAGATAACCGCCGCCAGTGCAGTTTGAAGAGTGCGACGCTTAAACATGATGTTCATTCCTGTAGTGTAGAAACACACTTTGAAGATATGTCAGAGCTATAAACCTAACAATCTCATGATTTCTTATTTCTAAATATTTTCCCATGGACGGCTTAATCTTGCGCCATGACGGGCATGGCGGGGAGATAGAGGTCGGTTGATAAGGACGTGACCGCCATTAATGCGCTGAGAATAAGTACAAAGGCAAGCGTGGCTTTTTAGCCGGCGCTGACCGCGTTCGTGCCTGTGGACTCAGCATGATGATCCGTCCGGATATAATGAGATAGACGCATGTTAACCGGTTTGTGCCTGCGGATAATGGCAGGCAGGAGGATAGGCATTATGAGCAGCATTCATGAATGCTTCGCTGGCCTCAGAACAGGAAGACGCGATATATCACCGCCATTACCCCAACGTTCAATATTACGCTGATAAAAAAATGACGCCGAAAGGGCTGCTTTTGCGTCTTATGGCGAAAGAGCTGCTGGCCCACTATCGCCCCCGGCCATCCGCCCACCAGCCCAAAAATAAGCAACGTCATTTCCGGGACTCTGCGCCAGGCCCTGCGGGCCGCCATTTTATCGACGCCATAAATCGCCAGCGTCAGCGCGTTAACAAGTAAGAACCATATAGCCAAAGGATGGGGAAGAAATAAGCAGACCAGCGCCGCTAAGCCGAGAAGAAGATAACAAAAGCGATTGAGGTTCATTGGCGAGGGATAACATTTATAAGCTGAAACAGGAGGCTACTATACCCGATACCTGCCCCGGGCAGTATCCTGGAGTAGGCGACAATCATCCGGGCTCTCCACGCCGCTGACAAACGGCCGCCGAGCTCCAGCCAGTAGCATCCGCTCCCCGGCAATTTATAGATAAGTTATGTTTATCAGCAGCGCAATAGTCTTCACCTTAACTACCGCTGGACTGCATCAGGCCCCGCTGAAAGTACGTTGCTTTAACGATCCCAGATGCGTAGACGCAGCTGCCGACCGCTACCGTTACTCATCTTAATAGCGAGAGAAAAATGCGCTAAAGAGGATAGTGACGCGCGACAAGGTTGATGAAAAGCCGGTATCACCTCTTCTGCGATACCGGCCGAACGATCTTACCGCTGCATTAGCGCAAACACGCCCCAACCAAAGTATTCCCGGGTGAAGGTGACATGGCGTTGAGGCGATATCGTTAGCTCCCGTCGGACTTCCCCGGCAAAGTCATCGTCCGGATTGTCCTCCAGCCAGCGCCGCATAGTGAGCCATTTCGCCGCTTCATATCTGTCCCAACCTTCCTGGTCTGCCAGCACCATTTCCACCACATCGTATCCGAGCTCGTCGAAAGAGCCGGCCAGCTCAGGAAGGGATAGAAAATCATGCACGGCTGCGACGCCGCAGGCTTTAGCGATCTCTTCCGTCGCCGGCAGTTGACGCCAGTACGGCTCCCCAATAAGCATGATGCCGCCGGGTTTAAGACTTTTTGCCAGCAGCGCGATCGTTCCGGCGACGCCTCCGGCAATCCAGGTGGCACCCACGCAGCCCACCACATCGTATTTTTCTTGCGCAACAAAACCGGCAGCATCGTTATGAATAAAATCGACCTGCCCGGCAACACCAAGCTCCTCAGCGCGGCACCTCGCCTGTTCGCTGAATAACCTGCTCATGTCGATGCCAGAACCGGTAATGCCATAGTCGCGTGCCCAGGTGCAGAGCATTTCGCCCGAGCCGCTGCCGAGGTCAAGCACCCGCGTGCCTGGCCGCATCCGCAATACGTTGCCGAGGGTGGTGTACTTCTCCGCCGTAAACGGATTATGAATACGGTGGGCGCTTTCGCTGATGGTAAAAATACGTGGAATATCCATTGCAGGGTCCCTGCTGTCGTTCCGTTTCATCGATGCTTCTATAAGAGTCGGGCGGTGATTTTTCACGGCGCTCTCCTTAGCGATTATCCAACTGGGCGCGAACGTTGTTCAGCCCGGTGGTATTGATGCGGTAAGGCTGACCGTTAACGGAGCGGATCAGCTTTTTCGTTTTAAGTTTTTTAAACACGGCGAGCGTGCAGTCGCTAAGCAGCAGCCCTTCACGGCTGTAGCATTCAACGGAAGTGACGCGGCCTGAAGTATCGCGGACGTGGGTAATACGTCCACCTTTGGCGAGAACGTGTAAGGTACGTTGTTCCTGACGGGATAAATTCATACTGAAAAACCTTTAATCATCATGTGCAAAACGTGCAAACACACCGCGGTGTCCGCATTCGATTTCAGCGCATTGATAATCAGTCCGGCCTGAAAAGGTCGGGAAGCTGATTATCGGATGATTACATTCTCCAGCATCAAAGCCTCGGGTTGAGTTGAAAGGTATTTACCGGATGAATAATAACACGTCGTTTTAAAAGGGATATCCGCGAGGCGGAAAAGTGTGATCTCAGTTATTTGTAAAAGCTCACTATTCTGCCGGCCGTGGCGCCTGCAATGGGTAAACGCGATCTTTATTGCGGTACAGGCTTCATGATAAATACCCTCTTCATACAAAACGCAATATGAAAAGCCGCCCTGGCCGCCTCACTAACCGCGGCTGCCTAAATCGCGATCCTCCAGTTCCCCAACGAGAAGGTGAGTAAGCTCATCGCAGCGCAGGATGCGCCCGGATGCCAGGGTAAAACGCGCCATCACCGCAATTTCGCTCCGCTGGCCGCTCTTTTTATCCACTTTGACATGGTGATGAGTGAACACCGTATTCCCATCGCCGACAATGGCCAAAACCGAGAGGCTCATTCTGCTCGTCAGCGTTTTTAATAACGCCATATGCCCGACGAAGCCCTGGTAGTCGAGGCGCTTGCCATCCACCTGCTGCTGATAGTCAGGGGAGAAATAGCGGGCAATCTTTTCCTCCTCATGCTGAGGGTTCGTAATGATTTCGCGCAGGGCATCAATAACGATCTGGGTTTCTTTGCTCATTTGCTTCCTTAATGGGTGTATGTCGTCGCGCAACGCCGGGTTGAATGAAGGTTAGAGGATCGCGGCCGTGGTACGATAACCGTATTCAGACATGATATACGGCCAATCAGCCATGATGATGCGCATCGAAACCTTTGATTATCAGCGAGGCCACGTCACCGAGTGGCACGAGCATGACGGCGGTCAGTTCTACTGGCTTACAAGCGGCATCATGGTCGTTGAGACCGAGCAGGCGCAGTGGACGGTCACGCCGGGCTCCGTGGGATGGTTTCCCGCCGGCCTTCGCCACAGGGCCCAGGTGCCGGGCCAGCTCAGCGGGACAAGCCTCTACCTTCACGCATCGACCGGCGCGGGGCTGCCGCCAACGCCCGGGATCTACGGTGCCGATAGCTTCATTCAGGCTCTGCTGGAGCGCCTGTGCGCCGGTCCCCGGCCGGGCTTTCCCGCAGATTACTCGCCCAGCCTGCTGTCGCTGCTGGCGGCTGAAATCGCCAATGCGGTCGAGCTTCCGCTGCAGCTGCTTTTGCCGACCGATCGCCGCGCGCGTAACGTTGCCGACCAGCTGCTCGCCCATCCGGACAGCCCGCTGACCCAGACGCAGCTGGCCCAGCGCTGGGGCCTCAGCGTTCGCTCTCTCAGCCGCCTGTTCCGCGAACAAACCGGCCTGAGCTTTTGCCAGTGGCGACAGCAGGCGAAGGTGGTCACGTCGCTCCAGTGGGTGCTGGCAAGGGAGCCGATCGCTGAGGTCGCCGCGCGCAGCGGCTACGCCAACGTCAGCGCCTTTATCGAGGTATTTCGCGAACGCTTTGGCCGCACGCCCGGCCAGCTTCAGCTCGCCAGCGCTAAATCCCCCCTCGCCGGCGGCTAGCGCTCGCTCGTCCCGGCGGGATAGTGCCGCGAAAAAGCCGGCTAACGCCCCGGTTTAGCGGCGGTATTACGCCATTGACAGCGCTAACTGTAACGTTACACTAAACCGCTGTAGTTTATGAATCCCATCAAAAAAGCGATGCTGAAGGCGACGAAGACTCTGCCATTCACAAATTGCTGCAAAGGAGATGTATGGCAAACATTCGTGATGTCGCAAAGCACGCCGGCGTGTCGGTGAGTACCGTATCCAACGTGCTCAACGGGCGCACCGATCAGATGCGCGTTGAAACCCTGGCGCGTATCCAGCACAGCATGCAGGCGCTGAACTACCTGCCGAATCGGGTCGCCCAGCAGCTAAAAACGGGGCAGGCAAAAATGATCGGTCTGCTGGTGCCTTCGATCGTTAACCCCAGCTTTGCCTCGCTGGTGCGCGAAGTGGATCTGGCGGCGAAAAAACGCTTCTATCGGGTGCTGATCGGCAATACCTATCGGCAGATCGAAGAAGAAGAGGCCTTTATTGCCGATATGTTTGCCCACGGCGTGCGCGGGATCATCGTCGCCGCCTGCGACATTGAAAAGCCGCATTTTGCCCAGGCCGCCGCGCAGGGCATGATGATGGTCAACTATGACAGCCGGATGCCCACCGGGGCTGAATCCGGCGGCCTGGCGCTCGACAGCGTCTCTATGGATAACATCGAAGCAGGCCGCATGGCCGCCGAGCATCTTATCGCCCGCGGATGTCGGCGCCTGATCTTTACCACCGTCGCCGGCATGACCTCCAGCCGGGCGCACAAAATTGAAGGCTTTCTTAGCGCGGTGCGCCGCCACGGCCTCTATTACGACGGGATGATTGTCGAAGAGCAAACCATGGCGGCCTACGGCGACACGGAAATGACCGAGCTGGGCCGCTCGCTGGCGAAAAAGATCTGCCAGCAGTCGCAGCGTCCTGACGGGGTGGTCGCCATTAACGACGCGCTGGGCATTGGGCTGATGGCCGGCCTGCACGAGGCCGGGATCAGCGTTCCCGGGGAGATCTCGATTATCGGCATTGATAATATCCCGCTCTCCGGGCTGGTTTATCCCGGGCTGACCTCCATCATGCCGCCGCTGGCAGAGATGGCCGAGGTGATGGTCGAGCGGTTAATTGAGCGGATAGAGAACCCGACGCTTTCGCCCGCCGAGTTTCTGTTCCCTCCCGCGCTGGTCCGTCGGCAATCGGTACGCGAGGCGCCCGCGTCCTGAAGCAGGCGCGTTCCGCTGCGGTAAAAGAGAAGCGCCCGGGGCGCTTCTCTTTTTTTCATACCAGCGTCGGCCCGACGGTGAGCAGAATATTGGCAAAGCGTCGGGTTTCGCCAGACGCGATGACCAACAGCGTATCCGATGATTTTGCCTGTGCGTAAAAGGCGTTGCGCTCAATATATTCAAGCTCGGTCGTCTGCGTCAGAACCTGGCGATATTCGCGCGCAATAGTATTATCAAACTCGGGCGGGCTGGCCATCAGCGTCGCTTTTTCAACGCTAATATAGCCAAGAATTTTTTGCAGGATCGTCACGCTGCCAATTAAGCCGGGAGAAAAGTTCAGGTACACAATCCGCGCCTGCGCTGCGCTGTTGGTCAAAATAGAATAATTAGCATCGGCAATAAGAATATTGGCCTTATGCCCGCACAGCGCCAGCGCCTGGAGTAAATCAGGATGGATAATATCGGATTTAATCATCAATACGCTCTCGTAATACGGGCGGCGTTAACCGCCCGGCTTTCCGCTATGCCCGGTAAATACCGCCGTTTATGTCAATTGTCGCCCCGGAAATAAAGCCATCGTATTCGGAGGCAAGGAAACAGATGGCTCTCGCGACATCCTCCGGCGTGCCCGCCCGGCCCAGCGGGATCTCCTGGACCGTGCGATCGGCAGATTCCTGGGTGGTGTGCTGGTTATGGAAACGCGTTCCCAGAATCAGGCCCGGGGCGACCGCGTTGACCCGAATGCCAAACTCCCCCAGCTCGGCGGCAAGCGATCGCGTCCACGTCAGCACCGCGCCTTTCGTCGTAGAGTAGACCAGCGAACCCGAGTGCCCGCCGGAGCGCCCGGCCAGCGAGGCCAGATTGACGATGCTGGCGCCGTTCGCGGCGCTCTTCAGCCACGGCAGCGCCTGCTGGGTCACGTTGAGCATGGTGGTCATATTGACGTCAATAACGGTCCGCCAGAAGTGGGCGTCAATCTCGCCGAGCCACTTGCGCCCGATGATGCCGCCGACGTTGTTGATCAAAATATCGATACCGCCTAAAAACTCTGCCGCCTCCGCCACGCAGCGGGCGGCGTCCGCCTCATCGGTTAAATCGGCACGGCCGCAGGCCGCTTTGCGCCCTTTTTGTTCGGCAATCGCCATCAGCTCTTTGGGCCCCTCTTCGCCGCTGAAATAGTGAATATAAATATCGCATCCCGCCTCAATTAATTTTCTTGCGGTCTCTTTTCCAATACCCTGTTCAGCACCGGTAATAAATACTTTTTTTGCCGTTAACAATCCCATTTCAGACTCCTGTTATTCAGACTCATCGCACCAGAAAATAATATTTATCGCCTCGGGCAATTTTGGAACGTGGACGTCCCTGCCCCAGGCATAGTCAATTTCAGCTTGCGGATAATTATTTCGGCGGCATAGCAACGGTGCCGCCGCCTTGTACTCGATTAACGCAACGCTTAGTAACCCGCCAGACCCGGCAGCCAGGTGGTTAACGGTGGCACCATCGCCACGATAATGATGCCGACCAGAACCACCGCCAGGTATTTCGCCATCGGCCGGATCACGTGCTTCATCTCCACGCCGCAGATGGCGCAGGTGGTATATAGGCCCAGCCCAATGGGCGGTGAAAATAGCCCAAAGCCCATTGCCAGAATCATGACGATGCCGAAATGCAGCGGATTGAATCCAAGCTGCACGGCAATCGGCACCAGAATCGGGGCAAAGATAATCAGGGCCGGCGCGCCTTCCAGCACCGCGCCGAAGATAATCAAAATCACGATGGTGAGCAGCAGGAACAGCCAGGCCCCCTGCTCAACGCCAATACCGACCAGCAGCCCGGCGATTTGCTGCGGGATCATCTGTATGGTCAGCGCATAGGAGAGGCTGGTGGCGCAGGCGACGATAAACAGCAGCACCCCGGACATCGCGGCGATATCAATAAACATCTTCACCGTGGCCTTAAACGTCAGCTCGCGAAAAGCCAGCCGGCCGACCACGATGGCGTAGATCACCGCAAAGGCGGAGATCTCGGTCGAGGTGGCGATCCCCATCATCACGCCACGACCGATCATAAAGATCATCACCAGCCCAACGGCGGCGCCAAGATAGAGCTGAGCGCGCGGGCGCAGTACGGGATAGGCCTCGCTGACGTTAATTTTGCCGCCAAAGCGGTTGGCGGCAATCATCAGCAGCACCAGCAGACAGGCCGCGGGCACCAGGCCGGCAATAAACAGCGCCCCGATTGAGATATTGGCTACAAAGCCCATCACGATCAGGTTTACGCACGGTGGAATGGTTTCGGCCATCACCGCCGAGGCGGCGAAAACGCCGGCTGCCTCCTCTCCGTCCTGCTTCGCCCGTCGTACCGCCGGCATCAGCACGCCGCCCACCGCGGCGACGTCCGCCAGCTTGGAGCCTGAAATGCCCGAGAAGAAAGCCATCGACAGGACGGTGGTCATGTTTAAACCGCCGCGAAAGCGCCCCATACCCCGCACGATAAGCTCCACGAGGCGCGTGGACATGCCGTTGATCTCCATCGCCGCGCCGGCGAGCAAAAAGAAGGGGATCGCCAGCAGGACAAAGTGATCGACCCCGGCCGCAACCTGCTGGGAGAAGAAGACAAACGGCAGCGACGGATCGCAGATAAAGAACACCATCGCCGACATGCCGAGGGTGAAGGCGATCGGCACGCCGGCGAGAATACCGAGGACGAAGCAGATAAGCATCAGCCCCGCCGCCGCGCTGGCCGGGTCGGCCATCAGCGACAGCTTGACGTAGCCAAGCGCGGCGAGCGCGAGGATCCCGGCGCCGCTGAGCAGCACGACCCTGGCGCGTTCACGTAAGGCCAGCTCCAGCGCGGCGACCATCATCACCAGCGAGCCAATCAGCACCGGGATCACGTAGATGACCTGCGGTAAACCGGTTTCGGTGGTCTGCACCCGCGCGGCCTGAACCAGGTCATAGCTGGAGACAACCAGCCCGACGGACACCAGGAACAGGATCCAGCGGCTGGCGTGCACCACGTACGGCCGAACGTGCTGCGGCAGAAAGCGCAGGAACAAATCGACGCCGATATGCCCCCCTCTTGCCGTCGACGTTGCGACACCAAAAAATACCAGCGCAATCATCAGCGCCCGCGCCACCTCTTCCGCCCAGTGAATCGGGGAGTGCAGCGCATAGCGCCAGATAACGGAGGCGAAAACCACCAGCACGTTGATAAACAGCACCAGCGCCCCGGCCCAGGCGGTCAGGGTCGTCAAAAATCGACTTAGCCTGCCGAGCAGCGCCAGCGCGACGCACTCATCCTTTGCTTTAATAGAGATATCAGCCATCTTGAACTCTCTGTGTAAGGTCATGGATATCATCACAGGCTCGCCGCGAAGGGCGGGCGAGCCGACGCTCCCCGCTACTGCTGGCTCTCCGGCGCCGCGGCGGTAATCTCATCAACGATAGGTTTCATATCCGGGTACTGGCCAAGGAATGCCTGCCACACCGGCTGCACCTGCTGATAGAAATAGCGGCGATCGGTTTCGCGGAAGGTTACGCCCTTCGCCTCGAGGTTCTTAATGGCCTCCTGCTCTTTTTTACCGGCCTGCAGGCGTTCGTAGTCGGTCGCCTCTTTTGCCGCGGCCAGCACCTCGCCGCGCAGCTCCGCCGGGATCTGCTCGAAGCTTTTCTTGTTCATGGCGATCATCAGCGGGTTGTAGCTATGGCGGGTCAGAGTGCCATTTTTGACAATTTCATAATATTTACTCGAGTAGATCGTCGGGGCATCGTGCTCTACGCCGTCAATCACCCCCATCTGCAGGCTCGAATAGACTTCTCCTCCCGGCATCGGAATCGCCACCGCCCCCATATGGTTCAGGGTGGCGATAAAGTTGGGCACCGGCAAAACGCGGATTTTGAGATTTTTTAAATCTTCAGGTTTTTCAATAACCTTCTTGGTGTAAATATTGCGCGCGCCGAGGTTATAGCCGTAACCCAGCACCATCACGTTAGCCTTATTCATCATTAAAGCCGCCAGCTTTTCACCTGCTTTGCCGTCGAGTGTTTTGCCGACCTGCGCGTAATCTTTAAATAAGTAGCCGAGATCCAGGACGCCAATTTCAGGGACCAGCGTGGCCCAAATGGAGGTCCCGGAGATCATCATATTAATTGCGCCAATGCGTACCTGCTGGGTGGCGTCCGCCTCTTTCCCCAGCATGCCGTTGGGAAAATAGTTCAGCTTGATCTGCCCTTTCAGTTTTTCATTGTTATTCAGGTTTTCCTGAAAGCGGCTGAACCAGATGTAGTGGGCCGAGGATTCATCCGCGGGCAGCGAAGAGTAGACCCGAAAATTAAGCGCCGCATGGGCCAAAGAGGTCACGGCGCTGCCGGCTAACAGGGCCGTGCCCAAACATGCAACGGCAAAAATACGACTTACTGAACAAAACGGTTTCATTTTCATCATCGTTATCCTTTCACGTCCCGTTGAGATAGATGTCACCCTCTCAGGCCTTGCTGAATCGGCGGGGGAGTTAAACAAAAAAGTAGCTTCACGATTCTACTGTAACGTTTTAGTGTAACGTTACAGAAACTATCCGGCGCCCTGGCTAAAAGCAAGGTGCTTAACGGGATCCTGGCGGATGAGATGTGATTTTTGTGGCGGACATCGCTAATTTGCGCCCGGGTGTTACACAGTGAAAAGCAGGTCGTGGCTGTTTAGTCACTGTTTAGCGCAGAGAGGGAGGAAGGGAGAGGGAGAGAGTGTGGCGCCGCGACGGCCCGGCACCAGCGGCAGAGCGTTTGGCCCCACCGCGCCGGCGGCTATCCGCTGGCGAAAATAGCGCGGCTGGCTCTCCTCACCGGCGAGGAGCGTCAGGCGGCAAAGTAAAACCAGGCGGTCTTAATAAGCTGATTCTCAACCTCAAAAACCGCCATACTCTCAATCGGCTCCGCGGAGAGTCCGTAAATCAGCTCGTGGTCGAAAACCTTATTGCCGAGAACGGTACGGAAAATAAGCTCCGCCCGCAGTTCAGCAACGTTAAAACGCTGGTTGACGTAAAACTCCCTTAACGCCGGAATGCCGATCATCGTGGGGCTTTCCGCTGGCATGCGGTACGCTTTGAAATCTTCGGAAAAGCAGGCAATAAATTGATTAATATCGTGGGCGTTGTAGGCCTTAAACTGCTTCTCCACCGGGCATTCCATGACGCTTTCCTTTCCACTATAAGTAATTATAAATGCACAATAACTGAATTTTTATTCAAATACCAACCCCTATTTTTGTCACTTATACCCGCCAGCGCTCTTCTTCACGTCCAATGACCCCGCTGCACAAACGGCTCTCTTTTAACGCCCCGGATCACAAAAAATAAACAATCAGCGCAATAAATGCGCACCTTTTAAAAATGTAGATATTTTTAAGTTATGGCGACGAAATTAATAGCGCCGCGCCAGACCCTACCGCGAGGATCGATTCTGATGAATACGTTCACTGCCGTAAAACCTCATCCCGACGATAGTGCCCGCAGCGACGGCGGGTTCACCATCTCCCCCTCGGCCCACTCGCCGCGGCTGCTGGAGCTCACCTTTTCCGCGCAGACTGCCCGCCTGTTTATGCAGCAGGCCGCGCAGTGGCCGGTGCAGGCGCTGGAATATAAATCCTTCCTGCGCTTTAAAATCGCCAGGGTCCTCGACGATCTCTGCGCCGGCCAGCTGCAGCCGCTGCTGTACGACACCCTGCTGGATCGCCGTCAGGGGGCGCTGCTGATCGGCGCGGAAGGAATCGATAGCGTGGCCCAGGCCGATGAGATGGTAAAGCTGGCAACGGCGGTTGCCCACCTGATTGGCCGCTCCAACTACGACGCCATGAGCGGCCAATACTACGCCCGCTTTGTGGTGACTAACGTCGATAGTTCAGACAGCTACCTGCGACAGCCGCATCGCGTCATGGAGCTGCATAACGACGGAACCTACGTCGAAGAGATCACCGACTACGTGCTGATGATGAAAATCGACGAGCAGCATATGCAGGGCGGAAACTCCCTGCTGCTGCATCTTGACGACTGGGAGCATCTGGAGCGCTATTTCAGCCATCCGTTGGCCCGTCACCCGATGCGCTGGGCCGCGCCGCCGAGCAAAAACGTCAGCCACGACGTCTTCCACCCGGTATTCGACGTCGACCGCCAGGGCCGCCCGGTGATGCGCTATATCGATCAGTTCGTGCAGCCAAAAGATTTTGCCGAAGGCATCTGGCTAAGCGACCTGTCCGATGCCCTGGAAAACAGCCAGAACATCCTCTCCGTTCCGGTGCCGGTGGGCAAACTGCTGTTGATTAACAATCTGTTCTGGCTGCACGGCCGCGACCGCTTTACCGCGCATCCGGATCTGCGCCGGGAGCTGATGCGCCAGCGCGGCTACATCAGCGATGCCGACCACCGCTGCCGGCCCCATCAGTAAGCGCTATCAGTCGAAGGAACCGCGTGGATGTATGATTTTGTGATTATTGGCGGCGGCATTATCGGCATGTCGACCGCCATGCAGCTGCGGGAGGTCTACCCGGACGCCAGAGTTGTGCTGCTGGAGAAAGAGTCCGCGCCGGCCTGTCATCAGACCGGTCGCAATAGCGGCGTGATTCATGCCGGAGTCTACTACACTCCCGGGAGCCTCAAAGCGCAGTTCTGCCTTGCCGGCAATCGGGCGACTAAAGCCTTTTGCCAGCGGCACGGCATCCGCTATGACGTCTGCGGAAAAATGCTGGTCGCCACCTCGCCGCTGGAGATGGCGCGGATGCGGGCGCTGTGGGATCGCACCGCGGCCAACGGCCTGCAGCGCGAATGGCTTAGCGCGGAGGCGCTGCGCGAGCGGGAGCCGAATATTACCGGCACCGGCGCCATTTTTGTCCCCGCCAGCGGGATTGTCAGCTATCGCGAAGTTACCGAGGCGATGGCGAAAACCTTCGTCGCCGGCGGCGGGGAAATTGTCTACGCCGCCGAGGTCAGCGCCCTGAAAGAGCACGCCGCCGGCGTGGTCGTCTACACTAAACAGGGACAGGAGTTTGAAGCCGCCACCTTAGTGAGCTGTAGCGGCCTGATGGCCGACAGGGTGGTCAAAATGCTCGGCGTCGATCCCGGTTTTATTATCTGCCCGTTTCGTGGGGAGTATTTCCGCCTGGCGCCTCAGCATAACCAGATAGTGAATCATCTGATCTACCCGATACCCGACCCGGCAATGCCGTTTCTCGGGGTCCACCTCACCCGTATGATTGACGGCAGCGTGACCGTGGGCCCGAATGCGGTGCTCGCCCTGAAGCGTGAAGGCTATCGCAAACGCGATTTTTCACTCTCCGATACGCTGGAAATCCTCGGTTCGCCCGCTATTCGTCGCGTGCTGCAGGGCAACCTGCGATCGGGCTTAGGCGAAATGAAAAACTCCCTGTGCAAAGGCGGCTATTTGCGGCTGGTACAAAAGTACTGCCCGAGCCTCGCTCTGCAGGATCTCCAGCCGTGGCCTGCGGGCGTCCGCGCACAGGCGGTTTCTCCGCACGGCAGGCTGATCGACGATTTTCTGTTCGTCACCACCGCGCGCTCCATTCATACCTGCAATGCGCCCTCCCCGGCGGCCACATCGGCTCTGCCCATCGGGGCGCATATCGTCGGCAAAGTACAGGCGCTGCTCGCCCGCCAGCACAACCCCGGCCGCAGCCTGCGCGCCGCCCGTAGCGCCTACTCCGTGCTTGCCGAATACACCCGTTAAACGCTTTGAAACAGGACACTATCATGCAACTCAACGACCCAACTTTGTTTCGCCAGCAGGCATTTATCGACGGCCAGTGGCGCGATGCCCTCAGCGGGGAGGTGATTACGGTCACCAACCCGGCCAACGACCAGCGGCTGGGCAGCGTGCCGAAAATGGGCGCCGAAGAGACCCACGAGGCCATTGATGCCGCCAACTGCGCGCTCCCAGCCTGGCGGGCGCTAACGGCTAAAGAGCGGGCCGCGATCCTGCGCCGCTGGTTCGATCTTATCATGGCGAACCAGGACGACCTCGCCCGCTTAATGACCCTGGAGCAGGGGAAACCGCTGGCGGAAGCTAAGGGCGAAATCGGCTACGCCGCCTCGTTTATCGAATGGTTTGCCGAAGAAGGTAAGCGCGTCTACGGCGACACCATTCCCGGCCATCAGGCGGATAAGCGCCTGATCGTTATCAAGCAGCCGATTGGCGTCACCGCCGCCATCACCCCGTGGAACTTCCCTGCCGCCATGATCACCCGCAAGGCCGGCCCGGCGCTGGCCGCAGGCTGCACCATGGTGCTCAAACCCGCCAGCCAGACCCCCTTCTCCGCCCTCGCGCTGGCCGAGCTGGCGCAGCGCGCCGGGATCCCCGACGGCGTTTTCAGCGTGGTGACAGGATCCGCCGGCGCGGTCGGTAACGCGCTGACCAGCAACCCGCTGGTGCGCAAGCTGTCGTTTACCGGCTCGACGGAGATTGGCCGTCAGCTGATGGCGCAGTGTGCGCAAGATATTAAGAAAGTCTCCCTCGAGCTCGGCGGCAACGCGCCGTTTATCGTGTTCGACGATGCCGATCTCGATAAAGCGGTTGAAGGCGCGCTGGCCTCCAAGTTCCGCAACGCCGGGCAGACCTGCGTTTGCGCCAATCGCCTGTACGTGCAGGAGGGCGTTTACGACCGCTTTGCCGAAAAGCTGCAGCAGGCGGTGGAAAAGCTGCGGCTCGGCGATGGCCTGCAAAGCGGCGTCACCACCGGGCCGCTGATTGATGACAAAGCGGTCGCCAAGGTGCAGGAGCATATTGCCGATGCCCTCGCCAAAGGCGCGCGCATCATGACCGGCGGCAAGGTGCACGAGCTGGGCGGCAACTTCTTCCAGCCGACGATCCTGCTGGACGTTCCCGATAGCGCTAAGGTTGCTAAAGAGGAGACCTTCGGCCCGCTGGCCCCGCTGTTCCGCTTTAAAGATGAGGCGGACGTTATCCGTCAGGCTAACGATACCGAATTCGGCCTCGCGGCCTATTTCTATGCCCGCGATCTGAGCCGCGTCTTCCGCGTTGGCGAGGCGCTGGAGTACGGGATTGTCGGGATCAACACCGGCCTCATCTCCAATGAGGTCGCGCCTTTTGGCGGCGTCAAAGCCTCGGGGCTCGGCCGCGAGGGCTCGAAGTATGGCATCGACGATTACTTAGAGATCAAATATATGTGCATTGGTCTGTAGGGTTACGCCCGACGTTGATGCCGTCAATACAACCCTAATACGCCCGTCCCGGCGCAAAAAGGCCGGGATAGCCGTTCAGGAGTAAGCCCATGACCGCCACCTCCCAGCCGACGGCCATCGACGGATACCGCTGGCTCAAAAGCGACATCATTCGCGGCCTGTATCAGCCCGATGAGAAGCTGCGTATGAGCCTGTTAACCGCGCGCTATGCGCTTGGCGTCGGGCCGCTGCGCGAAGCGCTCTCCCGGCTGGTTGCCGAGCGCCTGGTCACCGTGGTTAATCAAAAAGGCTATCGGGTTGCCTCGATGTCGCAGCAGGAGCTGCTCGATATCTTCGACGCCAGGGCTCATATGGAGGCGATGCTGGTGCGTCTCGCCATTGAGCGCGGCGACGACGAGTGGGAGGCCGAGCTGCTCGCGAGGGCGCATCTGCTCAATAAGCTGGAGTCCAGCGATGCCAGCGAGCAGCTGCTGGACGAGTGGGACAGGCGTCATCAGGCGTTCCATTCCGCCATCGTTGCCGGCTGCGGTTCACAGTATCTGCTGCAAATGCGCGAACGCCTTTTCGACCTCGCCGCGCGCTACCGTTTTATCTGGCTGCGCACGACCGTGCTGTCGGTTGCCATGCTGGAAGATAAGCAGCGCCAGCATCGAAGGCTAACCGAGGCGATTCTGGCGCGCGACGCCCCGCTTGCCGGTGAGCTGATGCGCCAGCATCTGCTGACGCCTATTCCGGTCATTCAACGGGCGATGGCGGGAAAACTTCAGCAGAAAGCCTCCTGACGAGGCGCTGCCGGAGGGCTTATTTGGCCGGTTTCTTATAGAAAGGCAGCTGCGTAATCGGGTAGGTGTAGGTCTCCTGAACGACGCATCGATCGGGGGTCGCCATGCCGGAGTAGAAGAAAAAGTACTCGTTACTATCGGGGAAAAAGACCAGATCGTCGCCGTTTTGAAAGCTGGTGATGCGAAAAGGCACGTGGCTTTTCGTCTGCGCCTGCTTCATGCCCGAGGCGACCTGGAAATGATCCCCCCACTTCATGGTGGAGAGCTTGTAGTGGAAGCGGGAGATGGTCACGCTTTGCCGCAGCGAGCAGGATAGTTTCACTGCGGTGCCGGCCCATGCTGGTGAGAGAAATAAGCCAATCAGGCTTGTTAGCAATATGAATTTCATGAAGATCTTATAATTTAAGGGGCTATTTTTCTAACGGTATCACGTATCGCTCCATCAGGCATTCCCGGCGGCCACATTCGCCAGGCGGACCTGGATTCCAGGAATTATCCTGGTCTTAATCGCGCGAATACCCGAAAGGCAATGAGCGCAGCGGAAAATTTCGGCGATGGCGCCCCACCGCCGGACTCTTCAAAAGAAGGGGACCGTCGCGGTGGAGCTCAGCCCGTAATGGTTAAACGTCCCCTCCGTTGGCGTATCGCTTAAGTCGCCTGCGGCAATAAACATGCGGAAGCTTCGACCCAGGGCCTGATTCTTTATCCAGATATAGGGTAAATCCGAAGTCGGCGTCGTGACCTGACGCCTGTGCCCGGTCGGCGCGTCGGCTGAGATAGCGCCGCGGCGCTTCATATAGCGCTTCATGCGCTGGTGCGGCGTTTTAAGCTGCACGCGCCGGTAATGACGATACTGGACGTTATCGGGTACCGGCGTCGCCGGACCAATCCAGATATAATGTGATAAATCATTAAGTAATACCCGAAGCCTGAGATTTTCCAGCCCGTACCGCTGCCCATGTAGCCTAATCACATTCCCCGGCGTTTGCTTAAATGCCGGCAGGCTTAAGCCAATATCCCCATGCCTGTGGGCGCTTAGCGCAACGAATAGTTTTTCAAACAGCGCGGAAAGGAGGGACGGCAGAGAGCGTGATTGTCGTGGAATAAGTTTAATTTCAATATAATAATCCATCGGCTATTTCTCCTTAATACATTGCCGCCATCCTTACCCATACAAAAAACAATGCCGTTGATACAAATCAAATTAGCAAAAGGTAAGGAAATAACCGCGTGGCGGTTGCAGTGGGGTTTAACCTGGCTAATTTCATCGCGTAAAATCAATAAAATGGCGCACCGAAATAATAGTCACGTCAGCGTTATTATTCCGCCGGGGTGACTATTACATGATGTGAATAACAGGCTATTGAGTGACGGGCTATTTATTGTGCGCGATCCCTCGCTTTATATTTCTCCCGATGGCCTGGATATTGCCCTGTAGGCCCTTACCCTTTGACTGCAGCAAGATAAAGCCCGGCCTGGCCTGGAGGGTAGCGCTGATTATGATGGGGCGAGCAAAAGTGACCGACCGGACTGAAGTGACGGGGATAGCATCGCGCTCTCCCCGCTTCCCGGCCTCTCAGGACTTACAATTAGTAAAAAAATTTCTACGTAAAAAAATGTCCACGCCGTGGGGCATGGACATTTTCGCTCGATTGAGTCTACGGACGGGGCATCAGGCTCTCAGCCTGACCGGCTCGCTAAAGTCATCAGCCGGTTCAAGCTTGAGGCTGAACGTTGCCAGCAGCGCGTTGGCTCTGGTGTGGAAATCACGGAGCGTTTTTTCAAGCCGTTCGCTAACTTCAGGATCGTCGATATCCACCGACTGCCATACCCCTTCTTTATCGAACAAACCAAACTGATAGCTGTACGTGAAGCGCGATGCCTGTGCTTCCATCTCCATCCACCAACCCCAAAACTCTCGTTTTTCCGGCGCCGGTTTAACGTTGACGCAAACTGCCAGGCAATCGAAAAAGAAGCGGTTGTCTTCACACTGCTCTTCGCGGATATAGGGGCCAAGAGCCGTGAATTTCTTAATCAGCTTACTCTTCAGGTGTCCACTCGGTAACGTCATTGCGATCTCCTTTAGTGATGCAACTGTTTTACCAAATCAATAAAATTTAGCAATATATTAACCAAATCTATGATTGATCCACCGGCTAATCTGTCGCAATGCGTGATCAAAACTGCGATAAATCGGCTTCGATGGGATCTCGAGCAGCTTGCCATCGGCAGATGACGAGGTAATTAAACGCGACTCCTCTTCCGGGCTGAAAGGATCGTTTTTCCAGTAGCCGGAGAACATCGGCGTCGGGCAGCGGCGCCCCAGAAGCCCCTGGGTTTTTAACGAGTAGCGGTTCAGCTCAATGCGCAGCGCTTCATCAGAGGCGTCGTGCATGCCCAGGCGCGACGCCAGCACGTCAAGATACATTTCAGGGACGCGCCCCTGGTGCAGAGGATCGACCAGCAGGCTGTGCACCACCGGCCCCAGACAGGCTACGGCCTTCAGGCGCTGTGACTCAAGATAGCCGAGCCGGACGGCAATATTGGCACCAAAGCGGAAGCCGAACGCCGCGACCCGGGTATGGTCAACCCACGGAACGTTTTCCAGATGCCGCAGCGCGTGCTGGTGCAGCAGGCTGGTGTCCTGGGTCAGCGTCCATTTCGATGAAAAGCCGATGGAAGGCAGATCGAGGGTCAGCATCGCTATCCCCAGCGGGGCAAAATAGTCCTCATACAGGCTGTAGTAATCGGTCTGCAGCGAGTCCAGGCCGCCGCACATCATGATCACCGGGAACGGGCCTTCACCTTTTGGCAGATGTAAAAACCCGCTGACCGGCGCGCCGCCGGGTATCGGGAATTCGATCTCGCGTAGCTCGCCCGGCAGACGCTGAGCGGCCTCTTCATAGGCCCGGTTGGCCAGCGCCTGCGCCTGATCGGCAAGCTCATCGCCTTTAATGTGCGGATAGGCGGCAATGCTGTAGAGGTTGGAGGCGTGCAGCCAGTGGCGGCCACTGAGCTCAAGGTCCGTTTCCTGACCCGCCATTTGCTGCCAAATCATGGCCTGTTTAGCCCATTCGAAAATCCAGTTGCCGCCGCGATACCCCACGACGGTGTCGTACAGCTCAGGGTTGGTGCGCTCCGCATCGCTCATGACGATGCGCGCCTGCACGTCGAGGATCTCCTGCGGCGTCACGCCGCGACGGATCCACATCAGGCGATTGATCAGACGATACCAATGATCGACGTTGTTACCATCAAGCGCGGAGTGGATCGGCTGCTGCGAACCGGACGCAAACCGGCGCACCAGCGTCGACGTTTCTGGGTGTTTGAATCGAGGTTTAAACAGCGTTTCGCTAAGGTTAGCCTGTGACATGTGCAGTCTCCATCGTGTTGCCACTTCTGCTATTGTAACCTGCTAACAGGCAAAAAAAACCACGCCCGGCAAAACCGGGCGTGGTAAATAGCACTTGCCTTGAAAATTAACGACCTGAGATAGGCGGTACGAAGACCACGCCCATATCCCACGGCTGTTCAATCCAAGTTTCCTGCGGAATATCAACAACATAATCGTCAACCAGCGGACGACCGGCCGGCTTAGCGAAAATAGTGACGAAGTGTGCTTTTGGATACATTTCGCGAATGGCTACCGCGGTGCCGCCGGTATCGACCAAGTCATCAATAACGATGAACCCTTCACCATCACCTTCAGCACGCTTAAGGACGGTCAGCTCACGCTGGTTATCGTGGTCATAGCTAGAAATGCAAACGGTATCAACATGACGAATACCCAGCTCACGCGCCAGCAGCGCGCCCGGTACCAGACCACCGCGGCTAACGGCAATAATGCCTTTCCATTGTTCAGAAGGCATCAGGCGACTTGCCAGTTTGCGGGCGTGAATCTGCAACATGTCCCAGGTGACGACGTATTTTTCGCTCATGTGAAGTGTCCCAGCCTGTGTAATACGGCTTAAATGATGTTCGAGGGGGAAAATGGTTGCGCGAGATTATAGAGATCTGAAGCGCTAAAAACCAGTATTAAGCGGCCCTGGCGACGCTTTTTGCGTTGTTTCCACTACCCGTGCGCGTGGAAAGTGGTATTCTCAACCCCACCGCGCAAGCCCTCGCTTGTCGTGTATTCTATTGCTAACCCTCGACCTGCAAAAGAATTTTGCAGGCGATCGTAAGGAGACTCATCGTGTCTGAACTGTCTCAATTATCCCCGCAGCCGCTGTGGGATATTTTTGCCAAAATCTGCTCCATTCCCCATCCGTCCTATCACGAAGAACAACTCGCTGAACACATCATGGGCTGGGCAAAAGAAAAAGGCTTACACGCAGAACGCGACCAGGTTGGCAACATTCTGATTCGTAAAGCCGCTACCGCCGGGATGGAAAACCGTAAACCGGTCGTGCTGCAGGCGCACCTCGATATGGTGCCGCAGAAAAACAACGACACCGTGCACGACTTTACTAAAGATCCGATTCAGCCGTACATCGACGGCGAGTGGATCAAGGCCCGCGGCACAACCCTCGGCGCCGATAACGGCATCGGTATGGCTTCCGCTCTGGCGGTATTGGCTGACGACGCCGTCGAACACGGCCCGCTGGAAGTGCTGCTGACCATGACCGAAGAAGCCGGGATGGACGGCGCGTTTGGCCTGCAGGCAAACTGGCTACAGGCCGATATCCTGATTAATACCGACTCGGAAGAAGAAGGCGAAATCTACATGGGTTGCGCCGGTGGTATCGACTTCACCTCCAACCTGCCGCTGGCGCGCGAAGCGATTCCAGCCGGTTTCCAGAGCTTTAAGCTGACGTTAAAAGGGCTGAAAGGCGGCCACTCCGGCGGTGAAATCCACGTCGGCCTGGGGAATGCCAACAAGCTGCTGGCCCGCTTCCTCGCCGGTCACGCCGCCGAGCTGGACCTGCGCCTGGTTGATTTCAACGGCGGCACCCTGCGTAACGCCATTCCGCGTGAAGCCTTCGCCACCGTTGCGGTAGCCGCTGACAAGACGGACGCCCTGGCGGCTCTGGTCAATACCTACCAGGAGATCCTTAAAAACGAGCTGGCGGCCAAAGAGAAGAATCTGGTCCTGCTGCTGGATGCCGTTACGACGGATAAAGCCGCGCTGACGGCGCAGTCTCGCGACGGCTTCGTTCGTCTGCTGAACGCCATGCCGAACGGTGTGATCCGTAACTCCGACGTGGCGAAGGGCGTGGTAGAGACCTCCCTCAACGTCGGCGTGGTGACCATGACCGATGATAACGTCGAAATTCACTGCCTGATCCGTTCCCTGATCGACAGCGGCAAAGACTACGTCGTCAGCATGCTGGATTCGTTAGGCAAACTGGCGGGCGCTAAAACCGAAGCCAAAGGCGCTTACCCAGGCTGGCAGCCGGATGCAAACTCACCGGTTATGCATCTGGTCCGCGAAACCTACCAGCGTCTGTTTAACAAAACGCCGAATATCCAGATTATTCACGCCGGTCTGGAGTGCGGTCTGTTCAAGAAGCCGTACCCGGATATGGATATGGTTTCCATTGGGCCGACCATTACCGGACCACACTCTCCGGACGAACAGGTTCATATCGAGAGCGTTGGCCAGTACTGGACCCTGCTGACTGAACTGCTGAAAGCCATTCCGACAAAATAAGCGGCCAGCCGCAGGTTTGATCTCTCCGGGTTCTCCCGGATGCGGGCGGCGGCCTCGTCGCCCGCGAATCTACACCGGCCACAAGCCGCTCCCTACCTCACCTTCTCCATGCGATAGTTAATAAACGTCTCTCCCCGCGCGGCCACCCGCTGCTCTTCAACGACCGTGAAGCCATGACGCGCAAAGCAGGCCCTGGCCGTGATGCTGGCCTCAACCGTCAGCGTCCCCTGCGGAATTTGCCTGAATAGCTCCGCGAGCAACGCCCCGGCAATTCCCTGGCGGGCGCGCTCGGGAGCGACAAACAGGAGATCGATATCGCTGTCGATGGCGCTAATAAAGCCGACCGGCTGCCGGTCAATCACCGCCACCAGCACCCGCGAGTCGCGCATTTTTTGCCGCCAGCGCGCCTCATCAACCTGCGCCCAGGCGGCAATTTGCCGTGGCGAATAGTCGCGGCTGGCGGTCTGCCGAATCGCGCGCAGAAAGATGGCGCACAGCGCGGAAAAATCGTCATCCTGGTAATCTCTTATCTGCAGCATAGCTATAGTCCCAGAACCAGCTGCCGCTCCAGCTGGGGATCGAGTAACGTAACGTGCAGCCCCACCAGCCGCACCCCGCGGCCGCCGCGCCGTTCATGCCAGGCTTTGTAGGCCGTGGCGAGCAAATCATCTTTACTCAGGCGCGGCCAGACGTGCTCCTGGGTGGTGAGCTGAAAATCATTAAACTTGAGCTTTACCCCCTGGCGGGCAATCAGCAGATCCGGTTTAACCTTGAGCAGCCGCCGCTCCAGCTCCTGGTAGAGGCTCTCGATAATCGCCTCACAGTCGCCCCACTGGTGAATATCCTCCACCAGCGTACGCTCGACGCCCACCGATTTACGCTGTCGCGTGTTGTTGATTTCCCGCTCGTCGATGCCCTGGCTTCTCTCCCACAGGATCCGACCAAATTTGCCGAAGCGCTTGAGCAGCATCGCCAGATCGCTTTTCTGCACGTCTTCGCAGGTGCGCAGCCCCATATTTTCCAGCTTAGCCGCGGAGACTTTCCCCACGCCGGGTATTTTTGCCAGCGGCAGGGTTCTGACGAACTCGGCAACCTGGTGCGGCGCAATCACAAACTGGCCGTTGGGTTTATTGAGATCGGAGGCGATTTTGGCGAGAAACTTCACCGGGGCGATACCGGCGGAAGCGGTCAGCTGCAGCTCATGGTGAATGGTCTGGCGGATCTCTTCGGCCATCAGCGTCGCCGAGCCCTGGCAGTGGACGCTGTCGGTGACGTCAAGATAGGCCTCATCAAGCGAGAGGGGTTCAATCAGCGAGGTGTAGCGTGAAAAGATTTCCCGGATATGGGCCGATGCCTCTTTGTAGGCGTCAAAGCGCCCCGGCAGCAGCGTCAGTTGCGGGCAAAGCTTAAGCGCCATCGCCGTTGGCATGGCGCTACGCACGCCAAACTTACGCGCCGGATAGTTGGCGGTACTGATGACGCCCCGCTGGACCCGGCTGCCGCCGATGGCGATGGGAATATCCCGCAACGCCGGGTTATCTCGCATTTCAACCGCGGCAAAGAAGCAGTCCATATCAACATGGATGATTTTGCGCATAGCTAGCCCTCACTGACCACTGGACAAGTATACAGCATAATTCTGCGTAATGAGAAGAGAGGGAAGCCAAAATGCGCTGAGGACAACCCCCGGCGTCGCTGAGCGCGGCCGGGGTTATGAGACAGGCGGGGAGAGGTTACAGGATCCGCTCCTGCTTACGCTGCGCTTCGCGCGCCAGGCGTTTTTTGCGCGCATCGCACGGCTCCGGGCAGTCGCAGACCTTTTCCAGACCCAGCGAGGCGATCCCGCCGCAGCTCCCCTGCAGGCTTTTGCGCTTTACCAGATACCCCAGCGACATCCCCAGAATCACCAGGGCGAAAATCACAAAGGTGGCGAAAAACAGAGTCCACATCATCAGCCTCCAAAATCATCCAGCATGATATTGTCATCCTCGACGCCGAGATCCTTGAGCATTTTAATTACCGCGGCGTTCATCACCGGCGGCCCGCACATGTAAAACTCGCAGTCCTCCGGCGCCGGGTGATCGCGCAGATAGTTCTCATATAGCACATTGTGGATGAAGCCGGTGTGACCATCCCAGCTATCTTCCGGCAGCGGATCGGACAGCGCCACGTGGAAGGTAAAGTTAGGATTTTCCCGCGCCAGCTGTTCGAATTCATCGTCGTAGAACATTTCGCGCAGCGAGCGCGCGCCGTACCAGAAGCTGATTTTACGCCCGCTGTGCAGCCGCTTGAGCTGATCGAAAATATGCGAACGCATCGGCGCCATGCCGGCCCCGCCGCCGATAAAGACCATTTCAGCGTCGGTATCTTTGGCAAAGAATTCGCCAAACGGCCCGGAGATGGTCACCCTGTCGCCGGCCTTTAGCGACCAGATATAGGACGACATAATGCCCGGCGGCGCGTCCGGTACCTTCGGCGGCGGCGTGGCAATACGCACGTTGAGCATGATGATGCCCTTCTCGTCCGGATAGTTAGCCATCGAGTAGGCGCGCAGGGTCGGCTCTTTTACCTCGGAGACGTAGCGGAACAGGTCAAACTTATCCCAGTCGGCGCGGTACTCGTCCGGGACGTCAAAATCGGCGTAGGCGATCTTATGCGACGGGCACTCGATCTGGATATACCCGCCGGCGCGGAACGGCACGACTTCGCCGTCCGGCACGCGCAGCTTCAGCTCTTTGATAAACGTCGCTTTGTTATCATTAGAGATAACGTCACATTGCCATTTTTTGACGCCGAAGATCTCTTCCGGTAGCTCAATCTTCATGTCCTGCTTTACCGCCACCTGACAGGCCAGACGGCAGCCCTCTTTCGCCTCGCGCCGGGAGATATGGGAAAGCTCGGTCGGCAGGATATCGCCACCGCCCTCTTTTATCGTCACCCGACACTGGCCGCACGAGCCGCCGCCGCCGCAGGCGGAAGAGACGAAAATGCCGTTGTTGGAGAGGGTGTTAAGCAGCTTATCGCCGGCAGGGGTGCGTATTTGCCTGTCCGCCTCGTTATTAATTTCAATGACCACGTCACCGGCGTTAACCAGCTTTGAACGCGCGGCGAGGATCAGCCCCGAGAGCACCAGCACGATCAGGGTGAACATCACGACGCCAAGAATAATTTCCATACTTTCCGCCCTTATAGCTGCACACCGGAGAATGACATAAAGCCCAGCGCCATCAGTCCCGTGGTAATAAAGGTGATCCCTAACCCGCGCAGACCCGCGGGCACGTTGGCATATTTCATTCTTTCCCGGATGCCCGCCAGGGCGACAATCGCCAGCGTCCAGCCGATGCCAGAACCGAAGCCGTAGACAATGGACTCCGTGAAGTTGTAGTCACGCTGCACCATGAAGGAGACGCCGCCAAAAATCGCGCAGTGCACGGCAATCAGCGGCAGGAAGATCCCCAGCGCGTGATGTAACGCCGGGAAATACTTATCGAGGATCATCTCGAGGATCTGCACCAGCGCGGCGATAACCCCAATGAAGGTAATAAAGTTGAGGAAGCTTAAATCAACGCCCTCCGCCAGCGCCCCGTCGCGCAGTACCAGGTTATAGATCAGGTTATTGATCGGCACCGCCAGACCAAGCACGATGGTGACCGTCAGGCCGAGACCAAAGGCGGTAGAGACCTTTTTCGAGACCGCAAGGAAGGTACACATCCCGAGGAAGAAGGCCAGCGCCATGTTTTCTACGAATACGGCGCGGACAAACAGACTGATATAGTGAGCCGTCATCGTTTACTCCTTTTCCTGCTGTTCCGGCTTCCAGCTGCGCAGCGCCCAAATCAGCAAACCGATAATGAAGAACGCGCTCGGCGCCAGCAGGAACAGGCCGTTTGGCTGATACCAGCCGCCGTTTTGCACGGTCTCAAGGACGGTCATCCCAAACAGCTTGCCGCTGCCGATAAGCTCGCGCAGAAAGCCGACAATAATCAGAATGGCGCCATAGCCCAGACCGTTACCAATGCCGTCGATAAAGCTGGCCAGCGGCGGTGACTTCATGGCGAACCCTTCTGCCCGCCCCATCACGATGCAGTTGGTGATGATAAGCCCGACGAATACCGACAGTTGTCTGGAGGTCTCATAGGCAAAGGCGCGCAGCAGCTGGTCCACCACGATCACCAGCGAGGCGACGATCGTCATCTGCACGATAATGCGCACGCTGTTGGGTATATGGTGGCGGATCATCGAGATAAACATGCTGGAGAAGGCCGTCACCAGCGTGACCGCGACGGTCATCACCAGCGCGGTTTCCAGCTTAGTGGTCACCGCCAGCGCCGAGCAGACCCCCAGCACCTGCAGCGTAATGGGGTTATTAGCCAGCAGCGGCCCCACCAGCACGCGCTTCATCTCTTTCGTATCGCCTGCTTCAGCCATTATTCAGCTCTCCATCACGCACTCTTTTCAGAAACGGGCCGAAGCCCAGCTCGCCCATCCAGAAATCAAAGCTATGCTGCACGCCGTTGGAGGTCAGCGTCGCCCCGGACAGGCCGTCGACGGCATGGATATCTCCCGGGTGCGCCCCGCCCTTCACCACCTTCAGCGCCGGATGGCCGCTATCATCAAGCACCTGCTTGCCGATAAACTGCTGGCGCCAGTTGGGGTTTTCCACCTCACCGCCCAGCCCCGGCGTTTCGCCGTGATCGTAATACGTCAGGCCCTTAATGGTACGGCCATCGGTACCCAGTGCCACGAAGGCGTACATCATCGACCACAGACCGTTGCCGTAAATCGGCAGGATCACTTCCTGAATCTGCTGCTGCTCATCGCGCACCAGATAAATTTCGACAATATTGCTCCGATGCTTGATGCCCGCCGGGTCCTGGCTGACCTCCAGCGAGATGCTTTGCTCAGGATCTTTCAGCGCCTGCGCCTGGTTAAATTTAGCCGGGTCCTTATCCAGCAGCTCGCCGCTGGCTAAATCCACCAGCCGCGGAGAGATACGGGCGGCAAAAACGCTCTCCACCTCATCGGCGCTCATCCTCGGCGTCATCAGCCCGGACACGGCGAGGATATTGCGCTGTTTATCCAGCTCACGCTGCTCCTGCTGCCGAGACTTCAGGCCCACGGCGGAGCCGGCAACCACGATAGAGCAGACCAGACACAGCACCAGCACCACCAGCAGCGTTTTGCCGATGCTATCGTTACCTTTATTCTCAGCCACGCGACTTCCTCCGCTTAATATTGGCCTGCACCACCAGGTAATCGAACAGCGGCGCAAAAAGGTTGGCAAAGAGAATGGCCAGCATCATCCCTTCCGGATAGGCCGGGTTGACCACGCGGATCAGCACGCACATCACGCCGATAAGCAGGCCATAGCTCCATTTGCCTTTATCGGTAAACGAGGCGGATACCGGGTCCGTCGCCATAAACATCATGCCGAAGGCAAAACCGCCGAGCACCAGATGCCAGTACCACGGCATGGCGAATAGCGGGTTGGTGTCCGAGCCGATAAAGTTAAACAGCGTCGCGGTCGCCACCATGCCGATCGCCACCCCGGCAACGATGCGCCAGGAGGCTACGCGGCTAAAGATAAGAATCGCGCCGCCGATCAGGATCATCAGCGTTGAGACCTCGCCAATCGAGCCGGGAATATTGCCGAGGAAGGCATCCAGCCAGCTCACCGGCTGGCCGCTGGCTACGTTTACCAGCGCTTCACCGCCGCCGCTCGCCCACTGGGAGAGCGGCGTCGCGCCGGAAAAGCCGTCCGCGGCGGTCCATACCAGGTCGCCAGAAATCTGCGCTGGGTAGGCAAAGAACAGGAACGCGCGCCCTGCCAGCGCCGGGTTAAGGAAGTTACGCCCGGTGCCGCCAAAAATCTCTTTGGCGATAACCACGCCGAAAGAGATGCCCAGCGCCGCCTGCCACAGCGGCAGCGTGGGCGGGACAATCAGCGCGAAAAGAATCGAGGTGACGAAAAAGCCCTCGTTGATTTCATGCTTGCGCACGATGGCAAAGAGCACCTCCCAGAACCCTCCGACGATAAATACGGTGATATAGATGGGCAGGAAGTACACCGCGCCGAGGGTCATCATGCTTATCCAGCCCGCATCCGCGGCGAAGCTTACCCCCAGCCACTGCGCAAGGCCGTAGTGCCAGTCGCTGGCAATAATCTGCTGCAGCTGCTCTGCGCCATACAGCTTGTGCAGCGCCGGGAGCGTTTGCAGGCCAACGTTATACATGCCCCAGAACATCGCCGGGAACACGGCGAGCCACACCAGGATCATCATTCGCTTCAGATCGATGGCATCACGTACGTGCGCGGCTCCCCGCGTCACCTGACCGGGAGTGTAAAATAGCGTCGCCGTCGCTTCGAACAGCGGGTAGTACTTTTCCAGCCTGCCGCCGTGCGTGAAGTGCGGCTCAATTTTGTCAAACAGCTGCTTTAAGCCCATGACCTATCCTTCCTGCTCAATCTGGGTTAACACGCTGCGCAGCGCCGGCCCATATTCATATTTGCCGGGGCACACGTAGGTGCACAGCGCGAGATCTTCTTCATCCAGCTCCAGACAGCCCAGCGCCTGCGCGCTTTCGCTATCGCCCGCCAGCAGATCGCGCAGCAGTACGGTGGGGAGAATGTCCAGCGGCATCACTCTTTCGTAGTTGCCAATCGGCACCATCGCCCGCTCGCCGCCGTGGGTATCGGTCGAAAAGTTGAATAATTTATGCTTCAGGAAGTGCCCTACGGTGGTCCGGGTGATGGAGAATTTATCTTTCCCCGGCATCACCCAGCCAAACAGCTCTTTGTCGCGCCCCTCTTTAACCACGCTCACCTGCAGGTGGAAACGGCCGAGAAAAGCACGCGGGCCAAAGGCGTGGGTGCCGCTCAGCACCGAGCCGGAAATCACCCGGTTTTCGCCGTCCGCGAGCCCGTCCGCCAGCAGCTCATCCAGGCTGGCGCCGCAGCAGGTTTGCACCAGCCGCGGCGCCTTGACCTGCGGGCCGCCAAGCGCAATAACGCGCTCGCTGTAGAGCTCACCGTCAAGGAACAGCCGCCCGATGGCGATAACCTCCTGATAGTTCAGGTGCCAGACCTGTTTTGTCAGGCTCACCGGTTCGAGGAAGTGGATGTGGGTTCCCGCCAGCCCCGCCGGATGCGGGCCTGCGAACTGGTTAAAGGTAATCTGCCCTGAACGATGGCCGCCCAGCTTACCGCCGCTGGCCTGGCAGACGTGGATTTTGCCGTCGGTGAGGCTGGTCAGCAGCGTAAGACCGGCGTCAAAGGCCTCGCGCTGGGCGAGGATAATGGGCTGAGGATCGGCGGCCAGCGGGTTGGTATCAATTGCGGTGACGAAAATCGCCGCCGGCACGCTGCCCGGCGCCGGCGTTTTGCTGAAAGGCCGGGTGCGCAGCGCCGTCCACTGGCCGGAGGCCAGCAGCTGACGCTGTACGACCTCACGCGACAGCCCGGCAAGCTCGTCCGGCGCATAGCGGGGAAACTGCACCGCGTCGCTGCCCTCGACATCAATCACCACCGACTGCAGTACCCGGCGTTCCCCGCGGTGAACCGCACTGATAACCCCGCTCGCAGGCGCGGTAAAATGGACGCCAGGGTTCTTTTTATCTTCGAACAGCGGCTGGCCTTTCTGCACCCGGTCGCCTTCCTGAACCGCCATTGAGGGGCGCATACCGACGTACTCCTCGCCCAACAGCGCAACGCGTTTGACTGCAATCTGAGAAGTCGTCTGCTGTATTGGCATGCCAGCTATGGGCAAATCCAGCCCTTTTTTTATTTTAATCATATCGTTAGCAGGTGTCCGTAATCTAAACCCCGGCTTAAGGCCGCGGCCAGCAACATTGATGGAAAGTCAGAGAAAGAAAGGAAAAGCGAAGGTCCTGCTCATTCGCAAGACGGGGGAGAAGCATCCTTTCTTACCCTGGTGACTAAGCACCACAAGTGTAACATTTTGTGAGCGGTTGCTGTAGGTAAACCCCGTTACGCGGCTCTAAAATGCGAGCTATTGCGCAAAGTTCTGACTGCGCTTTGCCGCTGGATTCGTTATAAAGGACAACTAAATTGTAAACGCGATACGCCGCGCTTGCGAAAAATTGCCGTGATGCTAATGTGAGCGCTCTAAATCCAGAAAACTCTGATTTTGGGTCTCTCTTGCCGTCCTGGCAATGTGGTTTTTGTTTTATCAAGGAACAAGCAGTATGCGCAAAATCGCATTATTTATTGCGATGCTTCTGTTGCCGTGCGTTTCATTTGCTGGGCTTCTCAGCAATAACAGCTCGACGACGCCGGTTAGCAAAGAATACAAACAGCAATTGATGGGTTCTCCGGTCTATATTGAGATCTTTAAAGAGGAGCGAACGCTCGATCTTTACGTCAAAATGGGCGAAACCTGGCAACTTCTCGACAGCTACCGGATCTGTAACTACTCCGGCGGGCTAGGACCCAAGCAGCGTCAGGGCGATTTCAAGAGTCCGGAAGGATTTTACAACGTTGCGCGTAGCCAGCTAAAACCGGACAGCCGCTTCTATAAAGCCATTAATATCGGCTTCCCAAACGCCTACGATCGCGCGCATGGCTATGAAGGTAAATACCTGATGATCCACGGTGCCTGCGTCTCTGTCGGCTGCTATGCCATGACCGATACCGGCATTGATGAGATTTTCCAGTTCGTGACCGGCGCGCTGGTGTTTGGCCAGTCAAACGTGCAGGTCAGCATTTATCCTTTCCGTATGACCAACGCCAACATGGAGCGCCACAAGTACTCCTACTACGCGGACTTCTGGAAACAGCTGAAGCCAGGCTACGACTATTTCCAGCAAACCCACAAGCCACCGGTTATCTCGGTAACGGACGGCCGCTACGTGGTCAGCAAGCCGCTTAGCCATGAAGTTATCCAGCCGCAGCTGGCGTCAAACTACACGGTCCCCCAGGCAAAATAGCGCCCACTCGCCCGGCATGATCTTATTCCAGGTCTCATTGCCGGTGAGAGGCTGAGTGGCGATAACGGAGACCACATCGTTCGGTGTGGTCTCGCGTTGAAAGTCGATTTCCACATCCTGATCCAACAGCGTCGCTACGCCAAACGGCGCCCGTCGCGTAATCCAGTACAGGTTCGTCGAGCAGTACGCCATCACGTAACGCCCGTCGGAGAGCAGCATGTTAAAGACCCCCTTCTCCCGCAGCTCGCCCGCCAGCTCAGCGATATAGCTGAAGACTTCAGGCATCGAGTCAGGGGTGCGGGGATAGCGCTCGGTCAGACGGTGCAGCAGCCAGCAGAAGGCCTTTTCGCTGTCGGTTTCGCCGACCGGATGAAGATTTCCCGTATCGAGAGTCTCATATCCTTCCAGCTGGCCGTTATGGGCGTAGGTCCAGTTGCGTCCCCACAGTTCGCGGGTAAAGGGATGCGTATTTTCCAGCGCCACGATGCCGCGATTAGCCTGGCGAATATGGGCGATGACCGAGCAGGATTTGATGGGATAGTCCTGCACCAGCTTAGCAATGGGCGACTGAAAGCTGGGCTGCGGATCTTTGAAGGTGCGACAGCCTTTGCCTTCATAGAAGGTGATGCCCCAGCCGTCTTTATGCGGCCCGGTGCCGCCACCGCGCTGAACCAGCCCGGTAAAGCTAAAGCAAATATCTGTTGGCACATTCGCGCTCATCCCGAGCAGTTCGCACATATCTCACCTCATACCACGCGGCTTAAATACCAAAGGCGTTACTACGTCAGCCAGCCTGAACGCGGCCAGCGCGCAAAAACCGGATCGTACCTGAGGTACGCAAGGAGATTGAGCGCTGCCCGGGGTTCAACACCGCCAGCAATACGGCCTGTTAAGCTTTAACCATCTCTTTTTCGATCAGCATAATCAGAATATGAATCACTTTAATGTGAATTTCCTGAATACGGTCGGCATAGCCAAAATGCGGCACGCGAATTTCAACATCGGCGGAGCCGGCCATTTTACCGCCGTCTTTACCGGTCAGGGTGATCACCTTCATCCCCTGCGCGCGGGCGGCCTCGATCGCTTTGATAACGTTACCTGAGTTACCGGAGGTGGAAATCCCCAGCAGCACGTCACCGGTGCGGCCAACCGACTCAACGTAGCGGGAGAAAACGTACTCATAGCCAAAATCATTGCTAACGCAGGAAAGGTGGCTGACGTCTGAAATCGCAATGGCCGGGTAGCCCGGACGGTTTTCACGATAGCGCCCGGTCAGTTCTTCGGCGAAATGCATCGCATCGCAGTGGGAACCGCCGTTACCGCAGGAAAGGACTTTACCGCCCGCCTTAAAGCTATCTGCCAGCAGCACCGCGGCACGCTGGATCGCGTGAATATTGGCTTCGTCCTGCAGAAAGTTAGCCAGCGTTTCCGCTGCTTCGTTCAGTTCGTTACGAATAAGATCCTGGTACATGAGGATAATCCTTCAGTATTGGTGGAATAACCCTGGCAGTGTACCGGATAGCCGCTAAAGCGAGAAGCAGCAGGCGCTGTTATCCCCCGAGGTTTTGTTTTTACGTGCCGCATTTACGTACAACAATGTGAGCAAGGTTGTAATTATTTTGTAAACACATTGCTAAAACAAATTACATCCACTACAACCATATCATCACAAGTGGTCAGACCTCCTACAAGACAGGGAGCATTTCGTTATGATGATTTTGAGTATTGTTGCAACCGTTGTTCTACTCGGTGCGCTCTTCTATCACCGAATCAATCTCCTGCTCAGCAGCGCGATTTTGCTCGCCTGGACCGCCGCGCTTAGCGCGGCCGGGCTGTGGAATATCTGGCTGCTGCTGCCGTTAGCGATCGTCCTGCTGCCGTTTAACTTTGCGCCGATGCGTAAATCTATTTTTTCAGCGCCCGCGTTCCGCGCATTCCGCAAGGTGATGCCGCCGATGTCGCGGACGGAAAAAGAGGCTATCGATGCGGGTACTACCTGGTGGGAAGGCGATCTGTTTCGTGGTAACCCGGACTGGCAGAAGCTGCATAACTATCCGCAGCCGCGCCTGACTGCTGAAGAGCAGGCATTTATCGACGGCCCGGTGGAAGAAGCCTGCCGCATGGCGAACGATTTTGAAATTACCCACGAAATGGCCGACCTGCCTCCGCAGCTGTGGGCCTATCTGAAAGAGCATCGCTTCTTTGCGATGATCATTAAGAAAGAGTACGGCGGTCTGGAGTTCTCCGCCTACGCTCAGTCCCGCGTGCTGCAAAAAATGTCCGGCGTTTCCGGTATCCTGGCGATTACCGTGGGCGTGCCTAACTCTTTAGGCCCGGGCGAGCTGCTGCAGCATTACGGCACCGATGAACAGAAAAATCACTATCTGCCGCGCCTCGCGCGTGGTCAGGAGATCCCCTGCTTTGCGCTGACCAGCCCGGAAGCGGGCTCCGACGCCGGCGCCATTCCGGATACCGGCGTAGTGTGCATGGGCGAGTGGCAGGGCGAACAGGTTCTGGGCATGCGCCTGACCTGGAACAAGCGCTACATTACCCTGGCGCCCATCGCCACCGTACTGGGGCTGGCGTTTAAACTCTCCGACCCCGATCGCCTGCTGGGAGGAGAAGAGGAGCTGGGCATCACCTGCGCGCTGATCCCAACCTCAACGCCTGGGGTTGAAATTGGCCGCCGCCACTTCCCGCTTAACGTACCGTTCCAGAACGGGCCGACCCAGGGTAAAGATATCTTTGTCCCAATCGACTACATCATCGGCGGCCCAACGATGGCCGGCCAGGGCTGGCGGATGCTGGTGGAGTGCCTCTCCGTCGGTCGCGGGATCACCCTGCCGTCAAACGCTACCGGCGGCCTGAAGTCCGTGGCGATGGCCACCGGCGCCTACGCCCATATTCGCCGCCAGTTCAAGATCTCCATCGGTAAAATGGAAGGCATCGAAGAGCCGCTGGCGCGTATTGCAGGTAACGCCTACGTGATGGACGCCGCCGCGTCGCTGATTACCTACGGCATCATGCTGGGCGAGAAGCCGGCGGTTCTGTCAGCAATCGTGAAGTATCACTGCACCCACCGCGGCCAGCGTTCAATCATCGACGCAATGGATATCACCGGCGGGAAAGGCATCATGCTGGGCGAAGGCAACTTCCTCGCCCGCGCCTATCAAGGGGCGCCGATCGCCATCACCGTCGAAGGCGCCAACATTCTGACCCGCAGCATGATGATCTTCGGTCAGGGCGCAATTCGCTGCCATCCGTACGTGCTGGACGAAATGGCCGCCGCGCAGAACAACGACGTTGACGCTTTCGACAAGCTGCTGTTCAAACACATCGGTCACGTCGGCAGCAATAAGGTCCGTAGCTTCTGGCTGGGCCTGACCCGCGGGCTGACCAGCAGCACGCCAACCCGCGACGCGACCCGCCGTTACTACCAGCATATGAACCGCCTGAGCGCGAACCTGGCGCTGCTGTCCGACGTCTCAATGGCGGTGCTGGGCGGCAGCCTGAAGCGTCGCGAGCGTATTTCCGCACGACTGGGCGACGTTTTAAGCCAGCTGTACCTCGCCTCTGCGGTGCTGAAACGCTATGACGATGAGGGGCGTAACGAAGCCGACCTGCCGCTGGTTCACTGGGGCGTTCAGGATGCGCTGTATCAGGCAGAGCAGGCCATCGACGACCTGCTGAAAAACTTCCCGAACCGCTTTGTCGCCGGCGTCATGCGCGTTGCCATCTTCCCGACCGGCCGCCACTACGACGCGCCGTCCGATAAGCTGGACCATAAGGTCGCCAAAATCCTGCAGATCCCGAGCGCCACGCGTTCGCGCATTGGCCGCGGCCAGTACCTGACCCCGAGCGAGCACAACCCGGTAGGTCTGCTGGAAGAAGCGCTGCTGGACGTCATGGCCGCTGACCCGATTCATCAGCGTATCTGTAAGGAGCTGGGCAAAAACCTGCCGTTTACGCGTCTTGATGAGCTGGCCCGCAATGCGCTGGCGAAAGGGTTAATCAATCAGGAAGAAGCCACCGTTCTTACCCGAGCGGAGAGCAGCCGCCTGCGCAGCATCAACGTTGATGACTTCGCCCCGGATGAGCTGGCCACCCGGCCGGTAAAGCTGCCGGAGAAGGTCCGCAAGATTGAAGCCGCCTGAATAATAAAATAGCCACATCACGATCGGGGCGGGGGTTCTCCTCCGCCTCTTTTTTGCCCCGCTTTGCTCCCTCTACTCTCTCTGCCCTCTGGCTGCGCACAAATCGTTTCCAGCATTAGCATTTTTTTAACAAAATATTCCGCTGACTATCCAGAGACTGATATGGTGTTAAAGTGACTATAACAGCCTAATGATAATGGAGTTGACCACCGTGCCTGGCCTGAAAATTACGCTACTGCAACAACCGCTGGTGTGGATGGACGGTCCCGCCAACCTGCGCCATTTCGATCGCCAGCTGGAAGGCGTCAGCGGGCGCGACCTGATTGTTTTGCCTGAAATGTTCACCACCGGCTTCGCGATGGAAGCCGCTCAGCAGTCGCTGCCACAGGAAGAGGTCATTGACTGGATGCGGGAGAAAGCGCTGCAGACCAATGCCCTTATCGCGGGTAGCGCGGCGCTACAAACCGAACGCGGCCCGGTTAACCGCTTCCTGCTGGTGGAGCCCGGCGGTAAAACCCATTTTTATGACAAGCGACACCTGTTCCGGATGGCCGAAGAGCATCATCATTATACGGCTGGCAACGAGCGGGTCGTTTTCGAGTGGCGCGGCTGGCGGATCCTGCCGCTGGTTTGCTACGATCTGCGCTTCCCGGTGTGGTCACGCAACCATAACGATTACGATTTAGCGCTGTACGTGGCCAACTGGCCGGCGCCGCGCTCGCTGCACTGGCAGTCGCTGCTGGTCGCTCGGGCCATTGAAAACCAGGCCTACGTTGCCGGCTGTAATCGGGTCGGCACCGACGGTAATGGCCACCACTATCGGGGTGACAGCCGCATTATCAGCCCGCAGGGAGAGATTCTGGCAACGGCAGAGCCGCATCAGGCCACGCGACTCGATGCGGAGCTGTCGCTCACCGCCCTCAACGAGTATCGCGAAAAATTCCCCGCCTGGCAGGATGCCGATCCGTTTAGCCTGAATTAATTCCCCGCCCCCTCGTCATCGAGGGGGCTGCTCTTCAGCCTCGTTAACACGACGCTGCTCAATACGCGGGCAATAAATTTACGCCCCCACCAGCATCTTGTTTTCCTTTATTATTTATTTCGCCCTAAGCCCCAGGACATTCCCGTGCAGAGGCCTTCCCTGAGGATACATAATATTTTTCTGGCAGGATTACTTTCTGTTCTACACTAATAAAATGGATAAAATTCAACAATAACGAGAACGGTTTTCAAATAACTTTCAGCAACTTTTAAACGATTCCATCTCAAATACTGGCCTGGTTTGTAAAACTGGCCGGAGCGGTTGTGTGCGCATTCTCAGCGAGAACAAACCATCATGGAAAATGATAATCTGCTTATTGTTGAAAAAAGACTGGTTGCCCGTTTTATGGATATGTTCATTCGGTTTGGGCTTATCCTGGCATTAGCCTCCTTCTGCTATACCGTATTTTCTCCGTTCCTGAATATGATGCTCTGGGCCGTTATTCTGGCGGTCACGCTCTATCCGCTCCATCAATATTTTGCCGCCCGGCTCGGCGGAAAACAGGGCTGGGCCTCCACAATACTGGTGTTGCTTGGCATTCTGCTGATCGTGGCGCCGACGGTGCTAATGATAAGCTCTCTGGGAGAGAGCGTCAGCGCGCTGATTGATAAGATGAGCGGCCGCAGCTTCGCCATTCCCCCACCGTCAGCCCATATCGCCACGATCCCCGTCGTCGGGGAGAAGATCAGCGCCCTATGGCTAAAAGCGTCGATGGATTTACCCGGGCTGATAAACAGCTACCGCACCCAGATCGGTGAAATTGCCAGGCAGGTGCTGGGCATTCTGGCCAGCATGGGCGGCGGACTCATCGGCTTTATCCTCTCCTTCATCGTTGCGGGCATTATGATGGCCTGGGGTAGCGCTGGCGCCAACAGCGCGAGGCGGATTGCGATTCGTATCACCGATGAGAAGAAAGGCCTGACCTTAACCCGGATCTGTACCAGCACCATTCGCGCCGTCGCGCAGGGCGTTATCGGCGTTGCGCTTATTCAGGCGCTGCTGGTTGGCATCATCATGATTATCGCCGGGATCCCGGCGGTCGGGATCTTCTTTATCCTGGCGCTGATCCTCGGGATCGCCCAAATCCCCGTCATTCTGGTGACCGCCCCGGCAATCGCGCTGATGTGGAGTATCGGCGACCACGGCACCGGAATGAACGTCCTCTACTCTATTGTGCTGATCGTGGCCGGCATGGCCGATAACGTCCTTAAGCCGCTAATGCTCGGGCGCGGCGTTGACGCACCGATGCCGGTAGTCCTGCTGGGCGCATTAGGCGGCATGGCGACCAGCGGCATTCTTGGGATGTTTATCGGGGCAACCCTGCTTTCCATCGGTTATCGTATTTTTATGACCTGGGTCGACGAGGGCCAAGCCCACGCCAGCCCAGTCGCCAAAGATGCGTAATGAGGGGAGAGCTGAGTGCTTTCTGCCGATCGGCAGCGCCTGCCAGCCGCTACTCTCCCGCTTTCTGGAGCAACGCCTGGATAACCAGCCCGATCCTGTTTGGTCCGGCCATCTGGACAGCGCCTCCGGCAAAGACGTGTGGAACGCCGCCGCGATGCGCTGCGCGTTATTTATCGCCATCGCGCTGTACGGCTGGGCCTGGATCGCCATCTTTGAACGCTGGGGCATCCTCTCTCCCACTTCGACAGAACCCTCTCCCGGAGGCTAACATGCTGCTACCGCTGCTGGCGGGAGTGCCGATTATCCTGTGCAATATGCTTCTGCAGTCGATTGTTTCAGTGTGGTGTATCCGCTTTTACATCAGGCGATTTCGCAGTAAAGAAGGCTTTACTGCCGGCGTGCTGGCGCTTTTTGGCACCATCATGATTATCCTGATGGGGAACCTGCTGCAGATTCTGCTGTGGGCCGGGCTTTTCTTGTGGCTGGGAGAGTTTCGCGTACTGCTGGATGCGGTTTACCATTCGGGCGTTAATTTCGCCACCTTAGGCTACGGCGATATCGTGATGAGTGCCAGGTGGAAGCTTCTCGGCCCGCTGGAAGCGGTCAACGGCGCGTTGATGATTGGCCTGTCCGGGGCATGCATGCTGGCTGTTTTGCAGCATCATATCCGCAAGCAATTGAAATATATGAAATGAATAAGATGGCATCGCTAAAACGACGAAAGCCTGAATCATTGCTGATTCAGGCTTTCTGAATAGTGGCGGAACGGACGGGACTCGAACCCGCGACCCCCTGCGTGACAGGCAGGTATTCTAACCGACTGAACTACCGCTCCACTTTCACTGTTCCCTTGGGAACGAGGCGAATATTACGGATTACCGCTAACTCCGTCAACGCTTTTTCTTCACTTTTGAACCATTTGCTGTAAAAATCGCCCACCCGCCTATTTTTACAGCGTATTGCGGCGTATCAGCTCCGCCACAGGCAGCTTCCGCCTTTCTTTTGCACCAAATCGAGCCGCGATTCATGGTTTAACAGCTCGTCATCAGAGGCGTAAACGACGCGCAGCCTGCTGGCCGCCCGAACAACGCGCTGTATTCCCATCTCTCCTGCCTGCATCTGCCCTTCGCCTTCCGTCGAAAATGCCAGCGTCGTCTGGCCGCCGGTCATCATCAGATAGACATCGGCCAGAATCTGGGCATCGAGCAACGCCCCGTGCAGCGTTCGCTTGCTGTTATCTATTTCATAACGTGAACACAGCGCATCGAGGCTGTTACGCTTGCCGGGGAACATTTTCCGCGCCAGCGCCAGGCTATCGGTGACCTTGCAGAAGGTATTGGTTTTGGGAATATCGCGCTTGAGCTTGGCGAACTCATAGTCCATAAAGCCGATATCGAACGATGCGTTATGGATGACCAGCTCCGCCCCACGGATATAGTCCATAAACTCATCGGCGACCTCAGCAAACACCGGCTTATCCATCAGAAACTCATCGGCAATCCCGTGAACGCCAAAGGCTTCAGGGTCCACCAGCCGGTCCGGCTTGAGATAAACGTGGAAGTTATTCCCGGTGAGGCGGCGGTTGATCACCTCCACCGCACCAATCTCGATGATTTTATGTCCTTCGTAATGCGCACCGAGCTGGTTCATACCAGTGGTTTCAGTATCGAGAACAATCTGTCGCGTAATTGCAGTGCTCATATCAGTCATTTATGTCAGACTTGCCGTTTACATATCGATGTCAATTACAGGAAGTCTACCAGAGATGCTTAAACAGGTAGAAATTTTCACCGACGGTTCATGCCTGGGAAATCCAGGACCCGGCGGCTACGGCGCTATTTTACGCTATCGCGGGAAGGAAAAAATCTTTAGCGAAGGCTATAACCTCACGACCAACAACCGCATGGAGATGATGGCGGCCATCGTTGCGCTGGAAGCGCTGAAAGAGCAGTGTGAAGTCGTCCTTAGCACCGACAGTCAGTACGTGCGTCAGGGGATCACCCAGTGGATCCACAACTGGAAAAAGCGCGGCTGGAAAACGGCGGATAAAAAGCCGGTCAAAAATGTGGATCTGTGGCAGCGCCTGGACATCGCGCTTGGTCAGCACCAGATTAAGTGGGAGTGGGTCAAAGGACACGCCGGTCATCCGGAAAACGAACGCTGCGACGAGCTGGCTCGCGCTGCCGCCTCCAGCCCTACCCAGGACGATGTCGGTTACCAGCCGGAACGTTAGTTCTGCCCGTTTCGCGACTGTCGCGTGGCCCCTACCGTCTGACGCAGCCGGGTCTTCGCTTTTCCCGACCTCAGCGGATTGAGCGTGAGCGGGATCGTGCGCTTGCGGGCGACAATCAGCTGCAGACAGCCCAGCGCCGGCAGGTGGGTACTGAGCATCTTGCCGCCGTGTCGGGACCAGGGCAGCACCTGATAACGGCCGTAGTGCAGCACCTCAAAATTGAGCAGCGCCAGCCAGTCCAGCTGGCGCGTTAGCGTAAACATCCGACTGCTGTACGGCACCGTTTTACGCAATACCGGCATCAGCTTGCGCAGGCCCATCAGGCTCACGGGGTTAAACCCGGTCATAATTATCCAGCCGTCATCAATCAGCACCCTGTCGGCTTCGCGCAGCAGGCGGTGGGGATCGCTACACCAGGGCAAGGTATGCGCCAGCAGGCAGGCGTCAACCGACTTTTCGGCAAAAGGCAGATGGAGGGGATCGGCCTGAACCTGAATCGGCGTGCCCTGAAGCGAAACGTTCACCTGATGCGAGATAGCGCAGGATTCGGTATTGATTTCCGCGCTCAGATTGCCAATCTTAAGTAAATGAAAGCCATATAGCTTAGCCAGCCACGGTTTCATCTGCCGCTCCAGCGATTCGCGATAGTATTCGCCCCAGGGCATACTGGACCAATGCTCTGGCGCTGTGACTATCTGAGATATCCTTGCCGGCTTCATCGCAACCTTCCGCTACGCTTTTAGGGGTAATAAATGAATCTTATCAGCATTCCTGCATTTCAGGACAACTACATCTGGGTTCTTAGCGCGGATAACGGCCGCTGTTTGATCGTCGATCCTGGCGAAGCGGCGCCCGTGCTGGCCGCTATCGCGGAGCACGGCTGGCAGCCGGAGGCCATTTTTCTCACCCACCACCACCACGATCACGTTGGCGGCGTGAAACAACTGTGCGAAAAATTCCCCAACATCGTGGTTTACGGACCGGCAGAAACCCAGGATAAGGGAACGACGCGTCTCGTTGCCGACGGCGATCGGGTCGTTGTTTTAGGCCACGAATTTTCTATTTTCTCCACGCCAGGTCACACTTTAGGACACATCTGTTTCTACAGTGAACCTTATCTATTTTGTGGCGATACAATGTTTTCCGGCGGCTGCGGCAGACTCTTCGAAGGGACGGCAGAGCAGATGTATCAATCATTTAAGAAAATAGCGGCGCTCCCAGACGATACGCTGGTATGTTGCGCACACGAGTATACTTTAGCAAATATGAAGTTTGCTCTGAGTATCCTGCCACAGGATATGGCTATAAATGATTACTACCATAAAGTTAATGAGTTACGTGCAAAAAACCAAATGACACTACCGGTAATTCTCAAAAATGAGCGCCGTATAAATTTATTTTTACGCACGGATGATGATGATTTAATTAAAGAAATATCCAAAGAAACAAATTTGCAACACTCTGCACAGCGATTCGCGTGGTTAAGGTCAAAGAAAGATGACTTCTGACATTTAACTCTTGTCATTCGCGAACTTCACCGTTATTCTTGCTCGTCTTTTAAGCAACTATTGACACACACATGAAGGCACGAGCGATTTTACTCGTCTCTGTCCTGCTGGCGGGGTGCCAATCGTCTAATCACGATGGCAACGTTCAACAGCACGCACAGAGCCTTTCTGCAGCTGGTCAAGGGGAAGCAGGTAAGTTCACAAGTCAAGCGCGCTGGTTAGATGATGGAACCTTCTACGCGCAAGACCAGGATCTGTGGACTTCCATAGGCGACGAGCTAAAGATGGGAATTCCGGAAAATACCCGGATTCGCGAACAGAAACAGAAGTACTTACGTAATAAGAGCTATCTCCACGATGTAACTTTACGGGCAGAGCCGTATATGTACTGGATAGCCGGGCAAGTTAAGAAACGTAACATGCCAATGGAACTGGTATTACTACCCATAGTGGAGAGCGCTTTTAACCCGCATGCAACGTCTGGCGCCAATGCCGCAGGCATTTGGCAGATCATTCCGAGCACCGGGCGCAATTATGGTTTAAAGCAGACCCGCAGCTACGATGCGCGTCGTGACGTCGTCGCCTCTACTACGGCGGCGCTGAACATGATGCAGCGTCTGAATAAGATGTTTGACGGCGACTGGCTGTTGACCGTCGCAGCTTATAACAGCGGTGAAGGCCGGGTACTGAAGGCAATGAAAGCGAATAAATCACGCGGCAAGCCCACTGATTTTTGGTCGCTTTCATTACCACAGGAAACCAAGATTTACGTACCTAAGATGCTGGCTTTGAGCGATATTCTCAAAAACAGCAAGCGCTATGGTGTGAAGCTGCCGACGGCAGACGAAAGCCGTGCGCTGGCGCGAGTTCGCCTCGATAGTCCGGTTGATATTAGCCAACTGGCCGATATGGCAGGAATGCCCGTCGGCAAGCTGAAGACATTCAACGCCGGAGTAAAGGGATCAACCCTGGGCGCGAACGGGCCGAAGTACGTGATGGTGCCACAGAAACATGCCGCTCAGCTGCGTGAGTCTCTGGCCTCTGGCGACATTGCTGCCGTACAGCCAACGCAGCTCGCGGCCAACGCGCCGTTGACCAGCCGCAGCTATAAGGTTCGTTCAGGCGATACCATTTCCGGGATCGCCTCACGTCTCGGCGTATCGACGCAAGATTTGCAGCAGTGGAATAATCTGCGCGGATCCGGGCTGAAAGCGGGCCAGGAGCTGGTAGTTGGCGCCGGTAGCAGCGCGACGCGTCTTGCGAACAACAGCGATAGCATCACCTATCGCGTACGCAAAGGCGACTCGCTGTCGAGCATCGCAAAACGACATGGCGTGAATATTCGTGATGTGATGCGCTGGAACAACGGCACCGATGACCTGAAACCGGGCGATCAGCTCACGCTGTTTGTAAAAAATAGCGGCCGGCCGGATTCCTGATATACCTGATAAAAAAAGGCACCGTCTCCCGGTGCCTTTTCTTTTTATACCGCTTTATGCGCTTCAAACATGATGGTATCGCTGGTAAAGGAGCCGTCGTCCTGTAAGGCAAAGTAGGCTTTTACCTCTGCCGAGGCGCTATCCTGATAGAGGCGAATCGCTGCTGCCAGCGCCTCCGGCGTACGCATACGCGCCACCCATGAGCTGAACTCCAGCGGCAGGCGGTCGGTCGATAAACTATTCGTGACCAGCCCGGCATCGTTCGCCAGCGCCAGCCACTCTCCGCTGGAATAGTTGCGAACGTGAGAGGTATCGCGCAGCGCTTCAACCGTTTGCAGCCACACGTCACGAACCGGATGTCCCGGTGACATGACGTCCATAATAATCAGCACCCCACCCGGCTTGAGAACGCGTTTGACCTCGCGCAGCGCCTGGCCAACATCATGCCAGTGATGGGCAGAATAGCGGCTAATCACCACGTCAAAGCTGTCCGCCGCAAAGGGCAGTGTTTCCGCATAGCCCTGCTGGGTCCTTATATTGGAAAAACCTTTATCCTGGGCGGCCTGCGCCACAACGTCCAGCATCTGGCTGGATAAATCATATGCCGTTACCCCTGCCACCTGCCCGGCCGCAGCAAAGCTGGCATGCCCGGCGCCGCAGCCCATATCGAGAACCTGCGCAGCGGGGAAATCAGCCAGCCGCTCGGCCAGCCGCTGCAGATCGCGTCCCGATGCGTGTACGGCGCTGGTCAGGTAAGCGCTGGCCTGTGAGCCAAACTGCTTTTCGACGTTGTCATGGTGAGAGCGTGTTGTCATTATGTTGTCCTTCGGTTGTTTGAATAATAAAGGCAGCACCTTGCTTGCGCAGGCCCGCCCCATGGCAGGCCTGACGTACCTTAATTAATCAGGCTTGCCGGGACTGAATTCGACGAGTAGCGGATTGTGATCGGAGGCGCGGGTGACCAGCACCGAGGCATCGTGCACGCTTAATCCCCGGTAGAACACAAAATCGAGCGGGCGACCAAAGGTGCGGCGGCGCTGATCGTCAGAAAAACGAACCTCGCGCAGCGACATTTCGCGGGCAAAGCGATAGAGCGCATTCATGCGCGGTCGGCTCCAGGCATTAAAGTCGCCGGCCATAATAACCGGGCCGCTGTGGTGCGCTATCTGGTCGCCGATAGGTAACAGCTGCTTGCTGTAGACATCAACCCCAAGGCTGAAGTTAACCGCATGGATGTTCACCACCATCAGCAAACGCATATCCGGCAGCGGGTAGACGGTCACAAGCGCCGATTTAGCCAGACGCAAAATGGGTTCGCGTTCGCGCAGAGGGCAGCAGTAGACCGGATGAGTCGAAGCCAGCGTCATGACGCCAGAGGGGTGCTGAGGCAGAACGAGTGCGGGAACCTGATCGGCGGCCAGATAGTTGGTCGTGGCGAATCTGACCAGTTCGGGCGTCGTTTGCGCCTCTTGTAACAGCACCAGATGGGCGTCTTTACCGAAATTATTCAGCACTGACTTCCACTCGGCCCGCTGCTGTTTAAAGATATTCCACACCAGCACGCGGATCTTCTCATCGCTGCTTAAAGGGACGCCTGGCGGGAAACCATGGCTAAGGCTTGCAAACGACCCCGGAGGCAAAATTCTCTCCGCAGGCTGTCCGGCGACATAGCGCATAGCATAAGTATTCTTTCGCAATTTAGGCATCAAACCTCGATAACATGAAACCGGCCTGACTGCGGCCGGTTATTCTGTTATAGGGATTTTCGTATGCACTTTCAATGCAATTCGCGAGAAACCTTTATCCTTCGACGGAAACCGCCTTTGCCGGGCGAGATTTATCCAGGCGACCGCTCAGTATGACCAGCAGCAGCGCAGCCAACACAATTACCGCGCCAATCCACGGCGTCTCGGCCAGGCCATAGCGCTCTACGGTTTGTCCGCCAATAATAGAGCCTAAAGCGATACCGACGTTAAAAGCGGCAATGTTAAGGCCGGAGGCAACGTCGACGGCGCCGGGCGTGTACTGTTCCGCTTTCTGTACGACATAGACCTGCAGGCCCGGCACGTTGCCGAAGGCAAAGATTCCCATCACCAGCACCGTTGCCAGCGCAGCATACTGGATACTGGCCGTCAGCTGGAACACCAGCAGCAGCACAACCAGCGCAGCAAAGATAATCTTCAGTGCGGCTACCGCTCCGTGTCTGTCGGCCAGCCTGCCGCCCCAGACGTTACCCAACGCCACTGAAACACCGTAGCCCAGTAAAATCCAGCTCACCGCAGACGAACTGAAACCGGCAAGGTCCTGCATCATTGGTGCGAGGAAGGTAAACGCCGTGAAGACGCCGCCATATCCCAGGGCGGTAATGGCATAGATGATCAGCAAGCGCGGATGGGTTAACACCTGCATCTGATCGCGCAGGCTGGCGCTGGCCCGACCCGGAATATTGTTCGGCACCAGAATCAGGCTGCTCACCAGCGCAATCACGCCAAGGATGGAAACCGCAAGGAAGGTTTCACGCCAGCCGAAATGCTGGCCGATAAAGGTACCGATAGGCACCCCGGTGACCAGCGCCACGGTCAGACCGCCAAACATGATGGCAATCGCCGATGCGGCCTTCTCTTTAGGCACCAGGCTGGTCGCAATGGTAGAACCAATCGAGAAGAACACGCCATGCGCCAGGCCGGTAAGCAGGCGGGCGAAAATCAGCGTTTCATAACCCGGCGCCTGCCAGGCGAGCAGGTTGCCGGCAGTGAACAGCACCATTAGCGCCAGCAGCAGCTGTTTGCGCGGCATGCGGCCGGTCAGCGCCGTCAGCACCGGGGCGCCGATCGCAACGCCCAGCGCGTAGATAGAAACCAACAGACCCGCTGAAGGCAGTGAGATGGCCAGCTGTTCTGCGATCGTCGGCACCAGGCCGACAATTACAAACTCGGTGGTACCAATCGCAAAGGCACCGATAGTTAAGGCAAGTAGCGCCAGTGGCATAATTTACTCCGTAGCATCAGGATTAAGATGACACGTAGTATGCAGGGATGCTTAAATAACAAAAACTATCAAAGTCTCAATAGAATTTTGCTACAGGTGCAATAATGAGAGCAACATCAGAAGAGATTGCCATCTTTGTCGCCGTGGTGGAAAGCGGAAGCTTTAGCCGGGCGGCGGAACAGCTGGGACAGGCAAACTCCGCCGTCAGCCGGGCGGTAAAAAAGCTGGAATCAAAGCTTAGCGTCAGCCTGCTTAACCGAACGACTCGCCAGCTAAGCCTGACCGAGGAGGGAGAACGCTACTTTCGCCGTATGCAGGTGGTGCTTCAGGAGATGGCGGCGGCGGAAAATGAGCTTCTGGAAACGCGGACGACGCCAAGAGGATTGCTGCGGGTAGATGCCGCCACCCCGGTGATGCTCCACTTTCTGATGCCGCTGGTGAAGCCTTTTCGCGAGCGCTATCCAGAAATGACCCTCGCGCTGGTGTCGTCAGAAACCTTCATCAACCTGATTGAGCGTAAGGTTGATGTTGCGATCCGCGCGGGTACGTTGACGGATTCCAGCCTGCGCGCCCGGCCGCTGTTTAACAGCTACCGCAAAATCATCGCCTCACCTGACTACCTCTCCCGCCACGGCACGCCGCAGGATGTAGCCAGCCTTAAAGATCATCAGTGCCTGGGTTTTACTGAACCCCTTTCACTAAATACCTGGCCAGTCTCCTGCTGCGATGGTCAGCTGCTGGAAGTCAGCTGCGAGATATCCTCCAATAGTGGGGAAACCATCAAGCAGCTGTGCCTGGCCGGTAACGGCATCGCCTGTTTATCGGATTATATGGTGAATCAGGAGATTGCGAGCGGAGAGTTTGTCGAGCTTCTTGCCGACAAGCGGCTGCCGGTAGAAATGCCCTTTAGCGCCGTTTATTACAGCGACAGAGCGGTCAGTACCCGGATTAGGGCGTTTATTGATTTTCTCAGCGAGCACGTAAAACAGCTCCCGAAGGAGCTGTAGAGGGTTAAATAAAGGCTACAGAGGGTGGGTTATTTTAATCCCACTCGGGGGCAAGACCTTCCGGGCTAACCAGACGATCGTTGCAATCCAGCGCGGCGATCGCAGTACGATCTTCCTCATCCAGCTGCAGATCCTGAGCTTTCAGGTTGCTCGCCAGATTTTCACGTTTAGTTGAAGACGGGATCACCGCGTAGCCTTCTCCCAAAGCCCAGGCCAGTATCACCTGCGCAGGCGTTGCGCTGTGCTTCGCGGCAATACCTGAAATAACTTCATCTTTCAGTGCCTTACCATATGCCAACGTCATGTACGAGGTGATATGGATACCGTGCGCCGTCGCCCAATCTACAGTCTTGCGGTTCTGCAGGTAGGGGGATAGCTCAATCTGATTGGTAGCAATGTTTTCAGCGCCGACGGCAGCAATCGCGCGTTCCATCAGCGGAATCGTGAAGTTTGAAATCCCGATCTGTCGAGTCAGCCCCAGCTCTTTAGCTTCCAGCAGCGCCGGCATAAACTCTTCAACGGCAACGGCATCGCCCGGCGAAGGCCAGTGGATCAGCGTCAGATCGACATAATCAGTACGCAGTTTTTTCAGGCTCTCTCTCAGGCTGGCAATGAGCGCGCCCTTGCTCAGGTTTTCGATCCAGATCTTGGTGGTGATAAACAGCTCATCACGCGCCACGCCGCTTTCAGCGATGGCCTGGCCAACGGCCGCTTCGTTATCATAGATCTGGGCGGTATCAATAGTACGGTAGCCCAGTTCCAGCGCCGTTTTTACCGACGCGATAACCACATCATCTTTCAGACGGAAGGTTCCAAGACCAAATGCGGGGATTGCCATAAATTCCTCTTTTTTACTTAGTGTTAACTCATTGAGAACATTATGGCTGATGCATCAGAAGGGAAAAAGATCGATAAATGCAGAGGATTTTTGCTGAAACAGCAACAATAGTACGACGAAAAAAGAAAAAGCCCTGAGCAAATGCTCAGGGCTTT
>NZ_BJNO01000015.1 GCF_006539725.1 Klebsiella terrigena
TTGCCAGGCATCAAATAAAGCAGAAGGCCCAGTCGAAAGACTGGGCCTTTTTGCTTGTCTGCTATTTAATGACGCAGCTTACCGATAAACGGCGGCCTAAGCTGCTGTAGAACGGCCTGGAATACCGGCGAGCGGCGCATTTCTGCGCTCATAGCGCGGTTTTCATACCCTGTCGTCTACGAAAAAGGGCCCGGTCTCGCGACCCGGCCCTTATTTATATCCGTTCTCTCACTGGAGAGTAAATCCAATCCAGTAGGACGGTAATGATTAACGGGTCAGCGCTACAATTCCCAGCGTTAATCCAGCCACTGCCGCCGCGCCGCCGGCAATTGCCCCAGCCGTTTCCCAGTTATCCTGAGTCGTGCCTTTCATGCAGGTGTTGGTATGAACTAGCCTGCCTTCAGAATCGTAGACCGGCACGCAGGGAGAGTCATGCGCGCAGCCGGCGAGTAAAGTTGCCAGCAGCGTCACTAAAATAAATTTCTTCATGATATTACCTCTGAATAGTCCGTTTTACTGCATCGGGTGAGATACACGACGGAATAGCCTATTTTACCATCGCTGATACAGAGGTCTGATAGAGGAAATTATCTCAATTTATGAGCTACGTAAATGTCATGGAGATAAGCGGGGAATTGCGTAGAAAAGATGTAGAACAAAATAACGAAATAAAGGCAGGGGCTGCCGATCTTATCATTATTGAATATAGTGACTTTAATTTAACTAATTGAATAATAATAAAAAGGCGCCAGCGCGGCGCCTTTGAGGAGGAGATACGCTACTTCTCGCGTCGGGTAAAGCGGCCCCTTACCACCACGAAAAATACCGGTACGAAGAAGATTGCCAGCAGCGTAGCGGTTAACATCCCGCCCATCACGCCGGTACCCACCGCATTTTGCGCCCCGCTTCCGGCGCCATGGCTAATAACTAAAGGCAGCACCCCGAGAATAAAGGCTAATGATGTCATGAGGATCGGACGCAGGCGCATACGCGATGCCTCGAGCGTCGCCTCGATAATTCCTTTGCCTTCTTTATCCATAAGATCTTTAGCAAACTCGACGATCAGAATGGCATTTTTTGCCGATAAGCCAATCGTGGTTAATAAGCCGACCTGGAAATAGACATCATTATTGAGCCCACGAAGCGATGCCGCCAGCAACGCCCCAACAACCCCTAAGGGCACGACCAGCATCACCGAGAAGGGGATTGACCAGCTCTCATAGAGCGCGGCGAGGCACAGGAAGACAACAATCAGGGAGATGGCGTAGAGCGCAGGCGCCTGGTTGCCGGAGAGCCGTTCCTGATAGGACATTCCCGTCCAGTCGTAACCGATACCGGTCGGCAGCTTGCTGGCCAGCTGCTCCATCAGGATCATTGCGTCCCCGGTACTTTTACCCGGCGCGGCCTCGCCGAGAATTTCCATCGAAGGCAAGCCGTTGTAACGCTCAAGTCGCGGAGAGCCATAGACCCAGCGCGACGTGACGAACGACGAGAACGGCACCATTTCACCGTTGGCGCTGCGCACATACATATTATTGATATCATTCGGCAGCATACGGAAATGCGCATCAGCCTGAACGTAAACCTTTTTCACCCGACCATGGTCGATGAAATCGTTAACGTAGTACCCGCCGAGGGCGGCAGAAATCGTTTCGTTGATATCCGCTAATGAAATCCCGAGCGCCTGGGCCTTCTCCTGATCTACGTCGAGCTTAAACTGCGGCGTATCCTCCAGCCCGTTTGGCCGCACGCGCACCAGCTGGTCCGGATGCTGCCTGACCATGCCCAGCAGCTGATTACGCGCCTGGGTTAGTACGCTATGGCCGAGGTTGCCCTGATCGACAAGTTCGAAGTCAAAACCCGTTGCGGAACCGAGTTCGATAATGGCCGGCAGATTGAACGGGAAGACCATAGCGTCCTTAATCTGGCTGAAGGCGACGGTGGCTCGTTTGATAATCGCCTCCACGCCGTTCTCTGCCCCGCTGCGTTGTTCCCACGGTTTAAGGCTGACGAAGGCCATGCCGGAGTTTTGCCCCTGACCGCTGAAGCTAAAGCCGTTGACGGTAAAGACGCTCTCGACGTTGGCCTTTTCATTATGCAGATAGTAGTCGGTAACGGTATCCAGCACTTTCTGCGTTCGCTCCTGCGTAGCGCCGGAAGGCAGCTGGAGCATGGTCATAAACACGCCCTGATCTTCATCCGGCAGGAAGGAGGTTGGCAGACGCATAAAGAGCACGGCCATCCCCACGACGATGAGCAAATAGATAGCTAGGTAGCGTCCGGTACAGCGAAGGATCCTGCTGACGCTGTTGGTGTAGTGGTTAACGCTGCTGTCGAACCTGGCGTTGAACCAACCGAAAAAGCCTTTCTTTTCATCATGGTTGGCGGAAGAAGGCTTTAGCAAGGTGGCACACAGCGCCGGCGTCAGGATCAGCGCAACCAGCACGGAGAGCGCCATGGCCGAGACGATGGTGATAGAGAACTGACGATAAATGGCGCCCGTGGAGCCGCCAAAGAAGGCCATGGGTACAAACACCGCTGACAGCACCATCGCGATGCCAACGAGGGCGCCCTGAATTTGCGACATGGACTTTTCGGTCGCTTCCTTCGGCGAAAGCCTCTCTTCCACCATCACGCGCTCGACGTTTTCCACCACCACGATAGCGTCATCTACCAGCAGCCCTATCGCCAGCACCATTCCGAACATCGTCAGGGTATTAATGGAGTAGCCGAATGCGGAAAGCACCGCAAAGGTCCCGAGTAAAACAACCGGGACTGCGATGGTGGGAATGAGCGTTGCGCGCATATTCTGCAGGAACAGATACATCACGAGGAACACGAGGACGATGGCTTCAAACAGCGTTTTGACCACCTCGTGAATCGATATTTTCACAAACGGCGTGGTGTCGTACGGATAGACAACCTTCATCCCCTGCGGGAAATAGGGCTGCAGCTCGGCAAGCTTTGCCTTAATCGCCGCTGCGGTATCAAGGGCATTGGCGCCGGTTGCGAGTTTAATCCCGAGGCCGGAAGCCGGCTTACCGTTAATTTTCGCCACCACGTTGTAGTTTTCGCCGCCCAGCTCGATACGCGCGACGTCTTTCAGATGGACCACCGAACCGTCGGCGTTCACCCGCAGCGTTACCTTACCAAACTCTTGCGGATCCTTCAGGCGGGTTTGCGCGATGATCGAGGCGTTCAGCTGCTGGCCCGCCACCGCCGGCGTTCCTCCAAGCTGACCGGCGGCAATCTGATCGTTTTGCACCTGCAGCTGGTTGATGACGTCGACCGGCGTCAGGTTATATTTATTCAGCAGATTGCTATCAAGCCACACGCGCATCGCGTACTGGGCGCCAAACAGCTGCACATCGCCAACGCCGTTGAGACGGCTAATCGAATCCTTGACGTTTGAGGCGACGTAGTCAGAGATATCATCCTGAGCGGTATTGGGATTATCGGAAATGAAGCCTGCAACCAACAGGAAGCTGCTGCTGGATTTCTCGACGCTAATCCCCTGCTGCTGCACCTCCTGCGGCAGCAGCGGCGTAGCAAGCTGTAGCTTGTTTTGTACCTGGACCTGGGCAATATCCGGATCGGTACCTGACCGGAAGGTCAGCGTGATGGTGACGCCGCCTGCAGAGTCACTGGTGGAGGACATATACATCAGGTTGTCGATACCGTTCATGTTCTGTTCGATAACCTGCGTCACGGTATCCTGTACGGTCTGAGCATCGGCGCCGGGATAGGTGGCGGATACGGCAACGGCCGGAGGAGCAATTGTCGGATACTGCGCAATAGGCAGCTGCATAATCGCGAGGCCGCCGGCAATCATCATAATGATCGCCAGTACCCAGGCGAATACCGGGCGATGGATAAAAAACTTAGACATAGTGATTCATACCTTATTGTGTGACGGGCGCCGCGGTATCCTCTGTGGCCTTCACCGTCGTACCCGGGTGAACCTTCTGCAGGCCGCTGATGACAACTTTGTCACCGCTTTGCAGGCCGCGGGTTATCAACCAACGATCGCCGATTGCCTGGGATGCAATAACGTCGCGGGTTTCAACCTGGCCGTGGTCGTTGACCAGCATGACGGTGGCATCACCGCGCGGCGTGCGGGTTACCCCCTGCTGCGGCACCAGAATCGCCTGCGGATCCACGCCTTCATCGATGCGGGCGCGGACGAACATCCCCGGCAGCAGGCTGTGCTGCGGGTTTGGGAAGATGGCGCGCAGGGTGATGGAGCCAGTGCTTTCATCTACCGTCACGTCGGAGAATTGCAAAGAGCCCTTGAGCGGGTAGGGCTGGCCATTTTCCATGACCAGCTGAACGTTCTGCGTATCGCTGCCGCGCTGCAGGCTCTGCTGCTTGAGGTGCATAAAATCGCTGCTGGATTCAGTGACGTCGACGTAAATGGGGTCAAGCTGCTGGACTGTGGCCATCGCCTCGGCCTGGCCGTTGGTGACCAGAGCGCCCTCGGTGACGCTGGATTTACCGATACGTCCGACGATAGGCGAGGTGACTTTGGTATAGGCAAGATTAATGCGCGCGCTTTCGACCGCCGCTTTTGCCGCCATCACGTCGGCATCGGCCTGGCTGGCCGTTGCCAGCGCCTGATCGTACTCCTGGCGGCTGATGTACTGTGTCCCGAGCAGAGGAAGATAGCGCTTAACCGTGAGGTGCGCGATGGTGGCTGCCGCGACGGCTTTAGCCTCATCACCTTTTGCGCTGCTGTAGGCGGCCTGATAGGTCGCCGGGTCAATTTGATAGAGCGGCTGGCCCGCCTTTACGTCGCTCCCCTCAATAAAGCTGCGTTGCAGGACGATCCCGCTGACCTGAGGACGAACCTCCGCGACGCGAAATGCCGACGTGCGGCCCGGCAGCTCCGTGGTGACGGATAGCGGTTCGCTGCTGACAACGTGGACGGTGACCTGCGGTATTTGTGCCGGCGGCTGCCCGCTGTTTGAATTATCACAGCCGGTGAGCAGGAGCGCTGTGATAATTAGGCTGGATAAAAGTGTAACCCTGGCGTGACTCGTCATTACCGTTCCTTATAGATTCCGCACCCTGTTCGGCTACGAACCTGTGAAAGAAATAGAGAATAAAAAAGCAGACCGGTATCCTACAAATAAACATCGGTGGATGTAAGGAATAGTTATTTTTGGAGTAACGCAAGGGCACGCAAAAACAAAAAAATGCGAATTTATATTTTAAGAATGACCTTATTATTAACAACGAGCTTAATAACATTTGTCATGTGAATGTATCATTACTTATTCATTCTTTATATGCATTAGTTGGGCGTGATATCTCAAGGGGGAATATCTCCATTTTTGCTAAGTAATATTAATTAGAGAATGCTAGATTTAATCCCGTCTCAATACTCCCACTATTCCGCTGTTCGGCAGCAGGTGAAGCAATGTATGGTCAGAAAAACAAAAGAAGAGGCGCTACGCACGCGCCAGCTGCTGATTGACGTAGCCATCCAGCAGTTTGCGCTGCGCGGGGTGGCGAACACGACGCTTACGGACATCGCCGATGCCGCCGGCGTAACCCGCGGAGCGATATACTGGCATTTCTCGAGCAAGTCACAGCTGTTTAATGAAATGTGGCAGCAGCAACTCCCGCTGCGAGAGCTTCTTCCGCCGCCGGCATCACAAATATCCGCAAGCGATCTTCTGCATCATTTAAGAGAGAAATTTATCTTCGGCCTGCAGTATATTGCCGAAGATCCGCGGCAGCGCGACCTGATGCAGATTCTCTATCATAAATGCGAGTTTGCCTGCGACATGATGTCTGAACAGGATATTCGGCAAAAAATTGGGTTTAGCTATCCCACTATTCGCGAGATTTTAGCTGAGTGTATCCGTAACCGTTTATTACCTGCGGAAACAAATATTGAATTAACGTTAATTATATTGCACGGATCCTTTAGCGGTATTATTAAAAACTGGCTAATGGCGCCGCAGCGATTCGATCTCTATCAGCAGGCGCCGCTGCTGGTGGATAATATTATGTCGATGCTCTGTGTACCGAGTCGTCGGACGGCGAGCTAGCTCAGAGGGGTCAGCTGTCTGCTGCGGGAAGGGGGTAAACGCGAGGCAGTAAAAAGGCGCTTCCCCATGCCGAAGAGCGCCTTTTATTCAAGCAATTAACTGACTAGTATCAGTTCATGCCGTATTTCTTCAATTTTTTACGCAGCGTACCGCGGTTGATGCCCATCATCAGGGCAGCACGGGTCTGGTTACCGCGGGTGTATTGCATCACCATGTCCAACAGGGGCTGTTCTACTTCAGCCAGTACCAGCTCATACAGGTCACTAACGTCCTGACCGTTCAGTTGAGCAAAATAGTTCTTCAGTGCCTGTTTAACCGAGTCACGCAGGGGCTTTTGAGTTACCTGATCCTGAGAGTTAACGGTAGAAACGGTCAGTACGTCAGAATTTACGCGTTGTTCGAACATAGTTCTGTCAGCTCTTTATTTCTGTTTACGCAAAATTTTCGAAGTATGCCTCCAACGCCTCCAGCTGATCGCTGGCATCCTCTATGGCGTTGAATGTGCGCCGAAACTGGTCATTTGGAGCGTGCTCCTGGAGATACCAGGAAACGTGTTTACGCGCAATTCGGTACCCTTTTGCCTGACCGTAAAAGTCATGCAATTCCCGAACGTGAGCGCAAAGCAAGCGCTTAACCTCTGCCAACGGCAGGGGGGGCAGCAGCTCTCCAGTGTCCAGATAATGCTGGATTTCCCGAAAGATCCAGGGTCTTCCCTGAGCTGCGCGGCCTATCATAAGGGCATCAGCCCCCGTATAGTCGAGCACAGCTCTGGCTTTAAGCGGGTCAGTAATGTCACCATTCGCGATAATCGGAATGGAAACTTTCTGCTTAACTGCCCGAATACTGTCGTATTCAGCGTCTCCGTTAAATAAACAGGCGCGCGTGCGTCCGTGAATAGTCAGAGCCTGAATGCCACACTCTTCAGCCAGTTGGGCAATTTCTACACAGTTACGGTGTTCCGGCTCCCAACCGGTGCGAATCTTGAGTGTCACGGGAACGTCCACTGCCTTGACGACCGCCGTCAGGATTAACTTCACCTGCTCGGGATGCTGCAAGAGGGCTGAACCTGCGAGCTTGCGATTCACCTTTTTCGCCGGGCACCCCATATTAATATCAATAATTTGGGCACCGCTTTCCACGTTAATACGGGCGGCTGCGGCCATCTCTTCCGGTACGCTACCGGCGATTTGCACGGTACGAATACCGGGCTCATCAACGTGCACCATCCGTAAACGGGACTTGTCGCTCTCCCAAACCTGAGGGTTGGAGGACATCATCTCGGAAACGGTTAAACCTGCTCCCATCTCATAGCACAGCGTCCTGAATGGTCTGTCAGTAATGCCAGCCATAGGTGCTGCGATCAGGCGATTTCTAAGCTGGTAGTGTCCGATGCGCATGAGTTAAGAAATGACCATACTGTGACTGCAAGGCGGCGTATATTACGCATTTTTTGCACGAGATGAAAGGCCAAACTTTGAGCAATCCCCTATCACAGATCAATGAATCCAGGGGTAACGAAAATACCATGGATAAATTATCATATTAATCATTGCGTTAATGCAAGGTGGATAATTTGTGTCCAATTATAAAATCGTAAAACTTATCTATTTTTCTTAGAAAAATGGGGTCATTGGCGGCATAAAACGCTGTTTTTGTAGCCAAAAAAGCGCTTCGTAATGCGATCTGGCTCCCATTTCTTGACGTCATTCGGCGGTTACTGGAAACAAAAATGCGGCCCGCAGGCCGCATTCGCGCTTACTTGCGCTGGCCGGTAATCCGGCACCACTCTTCTTTTTCAACCACCAGGTCGAGATTAAAGCGATCGGCGTAGGCTTCACAGACGCCGTCAGCCTGGCTGGCAAGGATCCCGGAGAGCCCCAGCAGACCGCCTGCAACGGGCAGGACGCTGATTAACGGAGCCAGCTCGCGTAACGGGCCGGCCAGAATGTTGGCGACCACGACGTCGGCGCTGAGAGCCTCTGGCTGATCCTGAGGTAAATAGAGCTCCAGACGATCCGAGACGCCGTTACGCTCGGCGTTATCGCGGCTGGCCTGAATCGCCTGCGGATCGATATCGATACCGATGGCCTTCGCCGCGCCGAGCTTCAGGGCAGCAATCGCCAGGATGCCGGAACCGCAGCCGAAATCAATAATCGTTTTACCCGCCAGATCCAGCCCATCGAGCCACTGCAGGCACAGGGAGGTCGTCGGGTGGGTACCGGTACCGAAGGCGAGGCCCGGATCGAGCATCACGTTCACCGCGTTGGCATCCGGCACTTCACGCCAGCTTGGGCAAATCCACAGCCGCTCGCCGAAGCGCATCGGGTGGAAGTTATCCATCCATTCGCGCTCCCAGTCTTTGTCTTCCAGCTGCTCGATTTTGTGCGCGAAACCGGCGCCCAGAAGGGGATGCTGCTCAAGGATAGCAACGACTTCGTTCATGTCGCTCTCTGCGTCGAACAGGCCGGTCACGTCGGTGTCGCCCCACAGGCGGGTTTCCCCCGGCAGCGGTTCGAATACCGGCGTATCGTGGGTATCCTGGAAGGTGATAGAGACGGCACCGGCCTCCATCAGCGCATCGCTTAAATCTTCAGCGTGTGCGCCGGTCGTGTTCAGTTTCAGTTGGATCCATGGCATGGCAAAACTCTTTATTTATCAGTAGTCATAATAGGGGCTGGTGGGACGGGCTGACCGAAACGGTTGCCAATCACAAAAGCCAGCAAGCTTAACAGCAGTGAGGGCACAATCGGATGAAAGCCCAGGTACTGAATATTGAATGTCGCCAGCACGGCGTACAGCACGCCGCCAACGATCATGGCGCTGAGGGCGCCGGTAGCGTTAGCGCGCTCCCAGTACAGGCCCATTACCAGCGGCCATAAGAACACCGCTTCCAGGCCGCCGAAGGCCAGCAGGTTGAGCCAGATGATCATCTCGGGCGGCCGCCAGGCTGCCAGCATCATCAGGATCCCAATGACCAGGGTGGTGGCGGTGGAGATCCTCTTCAGCTTTTGCTCATTATGCTTTTTGGCAGGCTGAGCGCTGAGCCAAAGATCTTTAATGATCGTAGCCGATGCCTGCAATAAGTGGGCGTTAACGTTCGACATGATCGCCGCCATTGGCGCCGCCAGGAACAGGCCCGCGGCCCACGGTGGCAGCACCTGGACCATCAGCGTTGGGATCACCTGATCGGGGACGGTGAGGTGCGGCAGAACCGCGCGGCCCAGCGCGCCCGCGAGGTGCATGCCAAACATCAGCAGCGCGACGACTACGGTACCGATGATGATCCCCCGGTGAACGGCTTTGCTGTCTTTATAAGAGATGCAGCGTACGGCGGTATGCGGCAGGCCGATGACGCCGAAGCAGACCAGCACCCAAAACGAGGTCATAAAGGTCGGATTAAGGATACCGTCTACGCCGTGCGGCGATACCAGCTGCGGATCTATCTTCTGTAAGGTATCGACGGCGTGATGCAGACCGCCCGCAGCGTGGACAACCCCAACCAGCAGCACGATAGTGCCGATCAGCATGACCATACCCTGCATGGTGTCATTGAGCACGCTGGCGCGAAAACCGCCGAACGCGGTGTACAGAGCAATGGTGATCCCGAAGATCAGCAGGCCGTTTTCATATTTGATTCCCGCCGCAGTCTCCAGCAGGCGCGCGCCGCCGATAAACTGCACGGCGATCGCCCCGACGAAGGCAACCAGCAGGCTGATGCTGGCGATCCAGACGACGGCGCGGCTTTGGTAGCGGGCCTGCAGCATGTCGTTGAGGGTGATGGCGTTATAGCGTCGCGCCAGAATAGCGAATTTCTTCCCGAGGATCCCCAGCGAAAGCCAGATCGTCGGTACCTGGATCATCGCCAGCAGCACCCAGCCGAGCCCGTACTTATAGGCAGCGCCGGGCCCGCCGATAAATGAACTGGCGCTGATGTAGGTGGCGGTGAGCGTCATGGCCAGCACGAAGCCACCCATGGAACGGCTGCCGAGGAAATACTCGCTGAGAAAACTGCCGCTGCTGCGTTTGCGCATGGCGTAAAGCGACAGGCCGAAGACCACGAACAGATAGGCAATCAGGATGACGATGATTTCAAGCTGCATCGCTATCCTCCAGCGGAATATCGCGGAATACGAAACGCACCATCGCCCAGCACAGCAGGATAAATATCAGAGGCACCAGCAGGCAGGCCATTTCGAACCAGTGCGGCAGCCCGGTTATGCCGATAGCGCTGTCCGGGAGATAGGCCGCAGCCAGCCAGGCGGCAAGATAGAGAAGGGTCAGCCACAGCGCCCAGCGCGCTTCTTTGTGGGCCTGAACAAACCGATTGTCCATTTTTTAGTCCCAGGAGGATGAAGAAAGCGGGGATTGTACCGCATGGAAAAGATGAGGGGAGAGAAAAAGAAAAAAGGCCGGATTATCCGGCCTTTTGCAGCGATGCAGGATTATTTTTCCTGCATACCGAGCTTTTTCTCCAGATAGTGGATATTGGTACCACCATGCTGGAAGTGCTCGTCATTCATGATGCGAATCTGCAGATCGACGTTAGTTTTGATGCCGTCGATGATCAGCTCCTGCAGCGCATTTTTCATGCGTGAAATGGCCACATCACGGTTTTCGCCGTAGCAGATAAGCTTGCCGATCATTGAGTCATAGTACGGCGGCACGGTGTAGCCGGCGTAGATATGAGACTCCCAGCGAACGCCAAAACCGCCCGGCGCGTGGAAGCGGGTAATTTTACCCGGACTCGGCAGGAAGGTATTCGGGTCTTCGGCGTTAATACGGCATTCAACCGCATGGCCACGCACCTGAACTTCTTCCTGCTTGATGGACAGCGGCTGGCCTGCGGCAATCCGCAGCTGCTCTTTAATCAGGTCAACGCCGGTGATCATTTCTGTTACCGGGTGTTCAACCTGAATACGGGTGTTCATTTCAATGAAGTAGAACTCGCCGTTTTCGAACAGGAACTCAAAGGTACCCGCCCCGCGATAGCCGATATCAACGCAGGCCTTGGAGCAGCGCTCGCCGATGTAGCGACGCAGTTCCGGAGTAATACCCGGCGCCGGCGCTTCTTCGACAACTTTCTGGTGACGACGCTGCATGGAGCAGTCGCGCTCAGCCAGATAGATAGCGTTACCCTGGCCATCAGCCAGTACCTGGATCTCGATATGACGAGGATTTTCCAGGTATTTCTCCATATACACCATGTCGTTGCTGAAAGCGGCTTTCGCTTCAGCTTTGGTCATGGAGATGGACTGCGCCAGCTCGGCATCGCTGCGCACAACGCGCATGCCGCGACCGCCGCCGCCGCCGGAGGCTTTGATGATAACCGGGTAGCCGATGCGTTTCGCATGGGCGCGGTTAGCGTCCATGTCGTCGCCCAGCGGGCCATCGGAGCCAGGAACGGTCGGTACGCCGGCTTTCTTCATGGCGGTAATCGCCGACACTTTGTCGCCCATCAGACGAATAGTGTCAGCCTTCGGGCCGATAAAGATAAAGCCGGAACGTTCAACCTGCTCAGCAAAGTTGGCGTTTTCCGAAAGGAAGCCATAGCCCGGGTGAATCGCCACCGCGCCGGTGATTTCAGCCGCGCTGATGATCGCCGGGATATTCAGGTAGCTCTTAATGGACGGAGCCGGGCCAATACAGACCGTCTCATCCGCTAACAATACGTGTTTTAAATCGCGATCCGCAGTGGAGTGTACAGCAACGGTCTTGATGCCCAGTTCTTTACAGGCACGCAGGATACGCAGTGCAATCTCGCCACGGTTGGCGATAACAATTTTATCCAGCATGTTCGCCTCGTTACTCGATGACTACCAGCGGCTCGTCAAATTCTACCGGTTGGCCGCTTTCGATCAGAATGGCTTTCACCACGCCGGCTTTGTCGGCTTCGATCTGGTTCATCATTTTCATTGCTTCGACGATGCACAGAGTGTCGCCCACGTTGACTTTCTGGCCGATTTCCACAAACGCTTTAGCGTCCGGGCTCGGGGTGCGGTAGAAAGTACCGACCATCGGGGAACGTACGATGTGACCACTGATTTCCGCTTTCGCCGGGGCTTCTGCCTGCGCGGCTGCCGGTGCTGCGGCAACAGGTGCCTGTGCCTGCATCATCGGAGCGGCATAAGCCTGCTGCATCACTGGATAACCGGTGTTCGGAGCTGAGCGGCTGATGCGCACAGACTCTTCGCCTTCAGAAATTTCCAGTTCGTTGATGCCAGACTCTTCGACCAGCTCGATCAGTTTTTTAATCTTACGAATATCCATGAGTGGGTTCCGTACTCTTTGTTTAGTGTGATTGTGACAGGCGTTTTACCGCCGTCTGTAAAGCGTATGAATAACCGTCCGCCCCCAATCCACAGATAACGCCTGCGGCGATATCCGACAGATAAGAGTGATGACGGAATGGTTCGCGGGCATGCACGTTGCTCAGGTGGATCTCGATAAACGGGATACTCACCGCAAGTAGCGCGTCGCGGATTGCCACGCTGGTGTGCGTAAACGCGGCCGGATTAATCAGGATATAGTCGACAGCGTCTTTAGCCTGATGAATTCGGTCGATTAACGCGTACTCCGCGTTTGATTGCAGGTGATCCAGCGCCACGTTCAGAGCCGCAGCTTCTGATTCCAGACGGTTAACAATCTCAGAAAGCTTGAGGGTGCCGTACTTCTCAGGCTCGCGTGTACCAAGCATGTTAAGGTTGGGTCCATTCAAAAGCAAAATGCGAAACTTGTCAGCCATTGTGCGGCTATCTCCTGCCATTCTCGGGTAAAAAACAAAATATACCTTCGAAACGCGCTTGTCACCTTTTCAGGGCGTAAAAACCCCTCCAGGAAAACCAAAGTCGCACATTATAACGATTTCGTAGCATTTGGCAGCTAAATACTGGTCTTATCAGGGAAGATTATCAACCGCTATCGTTAAATGAGTCGCGGTTGATAAAAGATCTGCGGGAAACTGCACATATCCGGGGATTAGCGCCACCACTGACGGAACTTCTTGTAACGCCACGCCAAAAGCACAACCGCCAGCCCGGCATATATCAACGGCTGTGGGGATAATATCTTCACGGACCATAGATAGTGGATGGGGGCAAGGATCGCCACCAGATAGACGAAGTTATGCAATGTTTGCCAGCGACGGCCTAATTTTCGCTGCAGCGCCTGCGTCGAGGTGACTGCCAGCGCCAGCAGGGTAAGCCAGCTGATAAACCCCAGCGTCAGATAGGGCCGATTCACCAGCTCAGAACCCAGCAGCGCCAGATTGTTAATCCCGAGTTCCAGCAGCGTGTAGCTGGTCAGGTGCAGCGTCGCCCAGGCAAAACACCACAGTCCCAGCAGGCGCCTGGTACGAATCAACAGCGGCTGTTTAGCGTAGCGCGCCAGCGGCGACACAAGCAAGGTTGCCAGCAGAAATTTAAGAGCCATCCTACCGGTAAAGTGTTGAATATCCTTTGCCGGGTCGGCGCTGAAATACCCCTGCTGCGCAGCCCAGAATAGCCAGAGAAAGGGAAGAAACCCGGCCAGATGGAGCATAACCTTGAGCCAGGTAATCTGTTTTACGTTCAGGCGCACTAGTAATTCTCCCGCAAATTCAGGCCCCGGTAGAGCGAAGCCACTTCGTCAGCATAGCCGTTGAACAGCAGCGTCGGCTGGCGCTTGACGTCCAGCACGCCTCCGGAACCGATAAAGCGTTCCGTTGCCTGCGACCAGCGCGGATGATCGACATGCGGATTGACGTTGGCGTAAAAGCCGTATTCATCCGGTCCCGCCAGATTCCAGGTGGTCGGCGGCCGCTCGCGGGTGAGTTCGATACTAACAATCGACTTAATCCCTTTGAAGCCATACTTCCACGGGACCGTCAGGCGCACCGGCGCGCCATTCTGCGGCGGCAGCGCCTTACCGTAGACGCCCACGCTCAGCAGGGTGAGGGGATGCATCGCCTCATCCAGGCGCAGGCCTTCGACATAAGGATAGGCCAGGCCGCCGCCGATGAAGCGATCCTTCTGCCCCGGCATCTGGTCGGGGGCATAGATGGTTTTAAATGCCACGTAGCGGGCGCTGCTGGTGGGCTCAACCAGCGCCAGCAGCTTATGCAGCGGGAAGCCAACCCACGGCACCACCATCGACCAGGCTTCGACACAGCGCATCCGGTAAATGCGCTCTTCGAGCGGAAAGCGGGTGGTCAGATCGTGATGATCGAGCGTCAGCGGTTTAGCAACTTCTCCGCCGATGGTCAGCGTCCACGGATCGGTACGCAGGCTGCCCGCGTTGGCCGCCGGATCGGCTTTATCCAGACCGAACTCATAGAAGTTGTTGTAGCCGGATACCTTATCCTCCGGGGTGAGCGTTAGCGCGTTTTGCCATGCGGCGGGTTTGTCGAAGGTCAGCGCTTTGCCCGCCGGCGCGGGAGGGCGGTCGTGGCCTTTGAACCAATCGAGAAGATCGGCTTTTGCCGTAGGGGAAAGGGAAAGGGCCGTTGCGGTAATCCCCAGCGTTTTCAAAACCTGGCGACGCTGCAGCATAAAAACGGATTCTGCCGTGACGTCGGCTTCCGTTAGCTTTTTGTGTTTCATGACATCCTCCGGCATGCTTTTTCCTAAGCATGACGGAGGCGGAGAGTTATCGCGAATATGTCACGAAAAATTGCATATTAGGCGATTTTCACCAGCGTCCGACCCTGGATTTGGTTAGCCATAATCTTATCGGCAAAGGCCGGCGCTTCGGCGAGCGTAATTTCCGTCGCGCTTTGCGCATAGAACGACTCAGGCAGATCGCCAACCAACCGCTGCCAGGCTTGAGCCCGGCGCGCGGGCGGAGTCATTACCGAATCAACGCCCTGCAGGCGGACGTTACGCAAAATAAACGGCATCACCGTCGTCGGCAGAGCAAAGCCGCCGGCCAGGCCGCAGGCGGCTACGCAGCCGCCGTAGTTCATCTGTGCCAGCACTTTCGCCAGCACCTTATCGCCGACGGTATCGACCGCACCGGCCCACAGCTGTTTCTCCAGCGGACGGGTTTCGGCAAACTCCTCGCGCCCAACGATCCGCTGCGCGCCCAGCGCTTTCAGATAATCATGGGTGCTTTCGCGACCAGAAACGGCGACCACCTGGTAACCCAGACGATGCAGAAGGGCAACCGCGGTGCTGCCGACGCCGCCGCTGGCTCCGGTGACGACAACCTCGCCGTCCTGGGGACGAATACCGGCATCTTCCAGCGCCATCACGCACAGCATGGCGGTGAAGCCGGCGGTACCGATGGCCATCGCTTTACGGCCGTCCAGCCCTTCAGGCATCGCAACCAGCCAGTCGCCTTTCACGCGCGCCTGCTCGGCCAGGCCACCCCAGTGATTTTCGCCAACGCCCCATCCGGTGAGAAGCACCTGCTGGCCCGCATGGAAACGCGGATCTTCGCTGGTGTGGACGATACCGGCAAAATCGATGCCAGGAATCATCGGAAAGTTGCGGATGATTTTTCCGCTGCCGGTGATCGCCAGCGCGTCTTTATAGTTGAGGCTGGACCACTGAATATCGACGGTCACATCGCCCTGCGGCAGCCGGCTGGCGTCGATGGTTTGCACCGAAGAGATTGTTTTGCCATCCTGCTGTTCTAATATTAAAGCCTGCATATGCGGGTCCTTATTGGTACAAAGATTGGAAAAATTTTTCTGCAGACTATACTCGCTATCGGCATTATTACGCCGATACAACGCAATAAATTGCCAGATACGTCAGCTTTGATAGTATGCCTCGCACTTTAAAAAGTTAGTGCTTACTTTGGGGAAAGCGCCAGTACCGGAGTCCGAATATTCATCGGGCAGTCATTCACACGCGGAGTTAACACAGGGATGCGATTAACGACGAAATTCTCAGCATTTGTCACGCTGCTTACCAGCCTGACTATCTTTGTCACGCTTATTGGCGCGTCGCTGAGTTTTTATAACGGTATTCAGCAAAAAATGGAGAATCGCGTCCAGGCCGTAGCGACGGTGCTGGATAACCGCCTGATCTCTTCATCCTTTGCCCGGCTTGAACCACAGATGGATGAGCTGATGACGCCGGTCGACGTTGTGCAGGTTGATTTTCTCCTTAACGGCAAATCGGTGTACAGCCACTCGCGTAGCGACAGCTACCGCCCACTGGGGAGTAATAACCAGTTTCGGGAGATCACGGTCCCGTCGCTAAAGCACCCCGGCATGACGCTGCATCTGGTCTATCTGGACCCGATGGTTAACTACTTCCGCTCGCTGCACGTGACCGCACCGCTTTCTATCGCCATTGGCTTTATGGTGCTGATGATGTTTTTTTCCGTTCGCTGGATCCGTCGTCAGCTGTCCGGGCAGGAGCTGCTGGAGCTGCGGGCGACGAGGATCCTTAACGGCGAGCGCGGGCCTCAGGTGCGCGGATCGGTGCACGAATGGCCGGTGAGCACCAGCAGCGCGCTGGATATGCTGCTATCCGAGCTGCAGTTTGCCAGCGATCAGCGAAGCCGTATGGATACGCTTATTCGCTCCTATGCCGCTCAGGACACCAAAACCGGCCTCAATAACCGCCTGTTCTTTGATAACCAGCTTGCCACGCTGCTGGAAGATCAGGAAAAGGTCGGCTCCTACGGTATTGTGATGATGATCCGCCTGCCGGAGTTCGATTTACTGCGCGATAACTGGGGGCGCGCCGCAGCGGAGGAGCATTACTTCACGCTCATCAACCTGCTTTCTACTTTTATTATGCGCTATCCCGGCGCGCTGCTGGCGCGTTATCACCGCAGCGATTTTGCCGTCCTGCTGCCGCACCGCACCCTGAAGGAGGCGGACAGCATCGCCGGGCTGCTGCTGAAGGCGATGGACGCGCTGCCGCCCACGCGCATTCTTGACCGCGATGACATGATGCATATCGGTATTTGCGCCTTCCGCAGCGGACAGACCACGGCTCAGGTGATGGAGCGCGCGGAAGCGGCCACGCGCAACGCGGTTCTGCAGGGGAGCAATAGCTGGGCGGTTTATGACGATTCGCTGCCGGAGAAAGGGCGCGGCAACGTGCGCTGGCGCACCCTGATTGAACAGATGCTAAGCCGCGGTGGACCGCGGCTCTATCAGAAGCCCGCGGTGAATCGCGACGGTCGCGTCCATCACCGTGAGCTGATGTCCCGCCTGTATGACGGTACGGAAGAGGTGATTGCGGCGGAATATATGCCGATGGTGCAGCAGTTTGGCCTGGCGGAAGAGTATGACCGCCTGCAGATCACGCGGCTGCTGCCATTTTTAGGCTTCTGGCCAGACGAAAACCTCGCTTTACAGGTGACGGTGGAGTCGCTGATCCGTCCTCGATTCCAGCGCTGGCTGCGCGATACTTTGATGCAGTGTGAAAAATCGCAACGTCAGCGCATTATTTTTGAACTTGCAGAGGCAGATGTTTGTCAATATATCGGCCGCCTGCAGCCGGTTATGCGGCTGATTAACGCTTTAGGTATTAAAGTCGCCGTGGTTCAGGCCGGATTAACGCTGGTTGGAACCAGCTGGATCAAGCAGTTGGACGTCGAAGTCATCAAGCTACACCAGGGACTGTCGCGCAATATTGAAAAACGCAGTGAGAACCAGCTGCTGGTTCAGAGCCTGGTGGAGGCCTGCAAGGGTATGCCGGTCCAGGTTTTTGCAACCGGAGTACGCAGTCGTAGTGAGTGGCAGGTCCTGTCTCAATGCGGTGTTACCGGTGGCCAGGGGGAATTTTTTGCCGCCTCACAGCCACTTGACACAAATGTGAAAAAATATTCGCAAAGATACTCGGTTTGATCTGCCGTTTAGCGTGATTTCACGTAGAATAACGCGCGCCATAGTGAAGGGGGTGTGCTTGTCTACCTGCCGGATTATCGCAATGTAAATGCCAGTAAATGACCTTTGACAGGTTGCAAATTGAAGCGTGGAGCGCTGCTGAAGTTTTCAGCACTGAACGGAGCCGGAAAATTTGTAACAAAGGAAATGAACTGCACTAATTTTCACCGTAGCAGATGATTTTTGCGCCTTGTCGCTGCTGCGTGTGGTTGGTAAAGTAAGCGGATTTTGTTTTCCGCCCCAGCTTTCAGGATTATCCCTTAGTATGTTAAAAAAATTTCGTGGCATGTTTTCCAATGACCTGTCCATTGACCTGGGTACCGCGAATACCCTTATCTATGTAAAAGGACAAGGCATCGTATTGAATGAGCCTTCCGTTGTGGCCATTCGTCAGGATCGTGCCGGATCGCCGAAAAGCGTCGCCGCTGTCGGTCATGAAGCGAAGCAGATGCTCGGGCGTACACCGGGCAACATCGCGGCAATTCGCCCGATGAAAGACGGCGTTATCGCCGACTTCTTTGTTACCGAAAAAATGCTGCAACACTTCATCAAACAGGTGCATAGCAACAGCTTCATGCGTCCGAGCCCGCGCGTTCTGGTGTGTGTACCGGTTGGTGCAACCCAGGTTGAACGTCGTGCCATCCGCGAATCCGCTCAGGGCGCTGGCGCCCGTGAAGTCTTCCTGATCGAAGAGCCGATGGCGGCTGCGATCGGTGCTGGCCTGCCGGTTTCTGAAGCAACCGGTTCGATGGTTGTGGATATTGGCGGCGGTACCACGGAAGTGGCGGTTATCTCCCTGAACGGCGTGGTTTACTCCTCTTCCGTGCGTATCGGCGGTGACCGTTTCGATGAAGCCGTGATTAATTATGTGCGTCGTAACTACGGCTCCCTGATCGGTGAAGCGACGGCAGAACGTATCAAGCATGAAATCGGCTCCGCTTATCCGGGCGATGAAGTGCGTGAAATCGAAGTGCGCGGTCGTAACCTGGCTGAAGGCGTTCCACGCGGCTTCACCCTGAACTCGAACGAAATTCTCGAAGCGCTGCAGGAACCGCTGACCGGCATCGTTAGCGCGGTGATGGTTGCTCTCGAGCAGTGCCCGCCAGAGCTGGCTTCTGATATCTCCGAGCGCGGTATGGTCCTGACCGGCGGCGGTGCGCTGCTGCGTAACCTCGACCGCCTGCTGATGGAAGAGACAGGTATTCCTGTCGTAGTTGCAGAAGATCCACTGACTTGCGTCGCGCGTGGCGGCGGTAAAGCGCTGGAAATGATCGATATGCACGGCGGCGACTTGTTTAGCGAAGAGTAGTCAGCCGAAGGTCTGGGGTGGCTCAAGGGTTGCCCCTGGTCTTAACTGACACGAGAATACGCATAGCCTATGAAGCCAATTTTTAGCCGTGGCCCGTCGCTACAGATTCGCCTTATTCTGGCGGTTCTGGTGGCGCTTGGCGTGATTATCGCCGACAGCCGCCTGGGTACGTTCAGCCAGATTCGAACGTACATGGATACAGCCGTCAGTCCTTTCTACTTTATTTCTAACGGTCCTCGGGAATTGCTGGATAGCGTATCGCAAACGCTGGCCACCCGCGATCAGCTCGAACTGGAAAACCGCGCGCTGCGTCAGGAACTGCTGCTGAAAAACAGCGACCTGCTGATGCTGGGCCAGTACAAGCAGGAGAACGCGCGTCTGCGTGAACTGCTGGGCTCCCCGCTGCGCCAGGATGAGCAAAAAATGGTGACTCAGGTCATCTCAACGGTTAACGATCCCTACAGCGATCAGGTGGTTATCGATAAAGGCAGCGTCAGCGGCGTTTACGAAGGCCAGCCGGTTATCAGCGATAAGGGCGTTGTCGGTCAGGTTGTTGCCGTCGCGAAGATGACCAGCCGCGTGCTGCTTATCTGTGACGCCACCCATGCGCTGCCGATTCAGGTGCTGCGCAACGATATCCGCGTGATTGCCGCCGGTAATGGCTGCACTGACGATCTGCAGCTGGAGCATCTGCCGGCGAATACCGATATTCGCGTCGGCGACGTGCTGGTGACTTCAGGTCTTGGCGGCCGTTTCCCGGAAGGGTATCCGGTGGGCGTGGTCTCTTCCGTCAAGCTGGATACGCAGCGCGCGTATACCGTTATTCAGGCTCGCCCGACCGCGGGCCTGCAGCGTTTGCGCTATCTGCTGCTGCTGTGGGGGGCCGATCGTAACGGCTCCAACCCGATGACCCCGGAAGAGGTTCATCGCGTCGCCAATGAACGTCTGATGCAGATGATGCCGCAGGTTCTGCCTGCGCCGGATTCCGTCGGGCCACAAATGCCGGCTCCCGCAACCGGCCTGACGCCACCTGCTAAACCTCTGCCTGCAGGGGGGCAATAGTGGCAAGCTACCGTAGCCAGGGACGCTGGGTTATCTGGCTCTCGTTTCTTATTGCACTCTTGCTACAGATCATGCCCTGGCCGGCGGACATCAGCGTCTTCCGGCCAAACTGGGTACTGCTTATCCTGCTGTACTGGATCCTCGCGTTACCGCATCGGGTGAACGTCGGCACGGGCTTCGTGATGGGCGCCGTTCTCGATCTCATCAGCGGCTCGACGCTGGGCGTTCGCGCGCTATCGTTAAGCATCATCGCTTATCTGGTCGCTCTGAAATATCAGCTGTTCCGCAATCTGGCGCTCTGGCAGCAGGCGCTGGTGGTGATGATGCTCTCCCTCGCGGTGGACATCGTTGTTTTCTGGGCAGAGTTTTTAGTGATCAACGTCTCTTTCCGTCCGGAAGTGTTCTGGAGTAGTGTAGTAAACGGTGTGCTCTGGCCATGGCTATTCCTGCTGATGCGTAAAGTGCGTCAGCAATTTGCGGTGCAATAAGGTTGATATGACAACTCTGTATCTTGCTTCAGGTTCTCCACGTCGACAGGAGCTGTTGACTCAGATGGGGCTCTCCTTCGAGCGCGTGGTTCCCGGTATTGAGGAGCGACGCCAGCCGCAGGAGAGCGCTCAGCATTACGTCACTCGCCTGGCGCGTGAAAAAGCGCAGGCAGGCGTTGCGCTGGCATCGCGCGATCTGCCGGTGCTGGGTGCGGATACCATTGTCATCCTTAACGGCGAAGTGCTGGAAAAGCCGCGCGATGCCGGGCACGCCGCAGAGATGCTGCGCATGCTTTCCGGGAAAACGCATCAGGTGATGACCGCGGTTGCCCTGGCGGATAAGCAGCAGGCGCTGGACTGTCTGGTGGTAACGGAGGTGACCTTCCGCCTGCTGAGCGAGCAGGATATCGCCGGCTACGTCGCCAGCGGCGAACCTTTAGATAAAGCAGGTGCATACGGTATTCAAGGGCTGGGTGGCTGTTTTGTCAGGAAGATTAATGGCAGCTATCACGCCGTAGTCGGCTTACCGCTGGTAGAAACGTATGAGTTGCTGAGTAACTTTAACTCACTGCGTGAAGAAAAGGGATAAAGATGACGGCTGAATTATTAGTGAACGTAACGCCATCGGAAACGCGCGTCGCGTATATCGATGGCGGTATTCTGCAGGAAATTCACATTGAGCGCGAAGCGCGGCGTGGGATCGTAGGCAATATCTACAAGGGTCGTGTCAGCCGAGTGCTGCCGGGGATGCAGGCGGCTTTTGTAGATATTGGCCTGGATAAGGCCGCATTTCTGCACGCTTCAGACATCATGCCGCACACCGAGTGCGTCGCCGGGGAAGAGCAAAAGCAGTTCACCGTGCGCGATATTTCCGAGCTGGTCCGTCAGGGCCAGGACCTGATGGTGCAGGTGGTGAAAGACCCCCTTGGTACGAAAGGCGCCCGTCTGACGACCGATATCACCATTCCTTCCCGCTATCTGGTGTTTATGCCTGGGGCCTCGCACGTTGGGGTTTCCCAGCGTATTGAGAGCGAAGCGGAGCGTGAGCGCCTGAAGAAGGTTGTCGCCGACTACTGCGATGAGCTGGGCGGATTTATCATCCGTACGGCGGCGGAAGGCGTACACGAGCAGGAAATGGCCGCCGATGCTGCCTACCTCAAGCGCGTCTGGACGAAGGTCATGGAGCGTAAGAAGCGCCAGCAGACCCGCTATCAGATGTACGGCGAGCTGGCGCTGGCTCAGCGCGTGCTGCGCGATTTTGCCGATGCCCATCTTGACCGCATTCGCGTCGACTCCCGCCTGACCTACGAATCGCTGCTGGAGTTCACCGCCGAATATATGCCGGAGATGACCAGCAAGCTCGAGCACTACAGCGGCCGTCAGCCGATCTTCGATCTCTTTGACGTGGAGAACGAAATTCAGCGCGCGCTGGAGCGTAAAGTGGAGCTGAAGTCCGGCGGCTATCTGGTTATCGATCAGACCGAGGCGATGACCACCGTTGACATCAACACCGGGGCCTTCGTCGGCCACCGCAATCTTGACGATACCATCTTCAATACCAACATTGAGGCGACCCAGGCGATTGCCCGCCAGCTGCGGCTGCGCAACCTCGGCGGGATTATTATCATTGATTTCATTGATATGAATAATGAAGATCACCGCCGCCGGGTGCTGCATTCTCTGGAGCAGGCGCTGAATAAGGATCGGGTGAAAACCAGCATCAACGGCTTCTCCCAGCTTGGGCTGGTGGAGATGACCCGTAAGCGCACCCGCGAAAGCGTGGAGCACGTGCTGTGTAAGGACTGCCCGACCTGCCACGGTCGCGGCACGGTAAAATCGGTTGAAACGGTGTGTTATGAAATCATGCGCGAGATCGTCCGCGTACATCATGCCTACGACTCCGATCGTTTCCTGGTCTATGCTTCTCCTGCCGTCGCGGAAACCCTGAAAGGGGAAGAGTCCCACGCGCTGGCGGAAGTCGAAATCTTTGTCGGTAAACAGGTCAAAGTGCAAATTGAACCGCTCTATAATCAAGAGCAGTTTGATGTGGTGATGATGTAATCATCTGGTTTGCCCTCGTTCGGCCTTTCGGCCGCGGTGACGCGCCGGCCGGGCGGAACCCGTGAACGCAGCGCCGAGGGGCAGATGAAGGATGAGGTGTAATAGTTTGACAAGGAGAGATGCGTGAGGCGACTGCCCGGGATATTACTGCTCACCGTGGCAACACTGATTGTTGTCATCGCACTGCTGGTGAGCGGTCTGCGTCTCGTGCTGCCGCAGCTGGACGCATGGCGTCCCCAGCTGCTGGAGAAAATCTCCGCGATCTCCGGCTCTCCGGTCGAGGCTTCCCGGCTGAGCGCCAGCTGGGAGACTTTTGGCCCCACGCTGGACGTCCGCGATGTGAAAGCCGGCCTCAAAGACGGCGGCGAGCTGTCGGTTAAACGCGTTACCCTCGCGCTGGACGTATGGCAAAGCCTGCTCCACATGCGCTGGCAGTTTCGCGATCTCACCTTCTGGCAGCTAAAAATCCACACCAACACGCCGATCCAGACTAACGACGGCGGCGAGAGCCTGAAAACCGACCACATCGGCGATCTGTTCCTGCGCCAGTTCGATCACTTTATTCTCCGCGACAGCCACCTGAGCTTCGTGACCCTCTCCGGCCAGCGCGCCGAACTGGCCATTCCGCAGCTCACCTGGCTGAACGGTAAAAATCGTCATCGCGCGGAAGGCGAGCTGAGCCTTTCCAGCCTCAACGGCCAGCACGGGGTGATGAAGGTGCGGATGGATCTGCGCGATGAAAACGGCCTGCTGAACAAGGGCCGCGTATGGCTGCAGGCGGATGATATTGACGTGAAGCCGTGGCTGGGCCGCTGGATGCAGGACAATATCGCCCTGCAGAGCGCGCGTTTTAGCCTTGAAGGCTGGATGACTATCGACAAAGGCGATATCGCCGGCGGCGACGTATGGCTGAAAAAAGGCGGCGCCAGCTGGCAGGGCGATAATCAGCCCCATCGGCTGGTGGTGGATAACCTGACGGCGCACATCTCCCGCGATAAGCAGAGCTGGGGCTTCCGTATTCCCGATACGCGGATCTCGATTGACGGCAAGTCGTGGCCTCGCGGCGCGCTGGCGATGGCGTGGATCCCGGCGCAGGACGTTGGCGGGGACGACCGTTCCCGCAGCGACGAGCTGCGCATCCGCGCGAGCAACCTTGAGCTGAACGGTCTGACCGGGCTGCAGCCTTTTGCCGATAAGCTGGCGCCCGCGCTCGGCGAAATCTGGCGCACCACCCGGCCAAACGGCAAAATTAATCTTCTGGCGCTGGATATCCCGCTGCAGGCGGCGGAAAAATCGCGCTTTCAGGCCAGCTGGAGCGACTTTTCGTGGAAGCAGTGGAAGCTGTTGCCCGGCGCGGAGCACTTCTCCGGCAGCGTCGCCGGAAGCGTTGAGAACGGCTCTCTGCATGCCAGCATGACGCAGGCGAAAATGCCCTATGAAACGGTATTTCGCGCGCCGCTGGAAATCGCGCAGGGCGACGCGACCCTTAGCTGGGTAAAGAATGAAAAGGGCTTTATGCTCGACGGGCGCAATATTGACGTACAGGCAACCGGCGTGCGCGCTCGGGGCGGCTTCCGCTATTTACAGCCGCAGGGCGATGAGCCCTGGCTGGGCATCCTGGCAGGGATCAGCACCAATGACGGCGGTCAGGCGTGGCGCTATTTCCCGGAAAACCTGATGGGCAAACAGCTGGTGGATTACCTCAGCGGCGCGATTCAAGGCGGCCAGTCCACCGATGCGACGCTGGTTTACGGCGGCAACCCGCACCTGTTCCCCTATCTGCACAACGAAGGCCAGTTCCAGGTTTCCGTCCCGCTGACCAACGCCACCTTCGCTTTCCAGCCGGACTGGCCGGCGCTGACCGGTCTGGACATCAACCTCGACTTTATCAATAACGGGCTGTGGATGAAGGCCGATAAGGTCATGCTGGGCAAGGTGACCGCCAGCAACCTTGAGGCGGCGATCCCTGACTATTCGCGGGAAAAGCTGCTGATCGACGCCGATATAAACGGTGCGGGCAAAGAGGTTGGCCCGTACTTCAAAGAGACGCCGCTCAAAGAGACGCTGGGCACCGCGCTGGATGAGCTGCAACTGGATGGTGGTGTGAGCGCTCGCTTACATCTCGACATTCCGCTGGACGGTGAGCTGACGACCGCCAAAGGCGACGTGAACCTCAAAAATAACAGCCTGTTTATCAAGCCTATCAATGCGACGCTGGACAACCTCAGCGGTAAATTCAGCTTTGTTAACGGCAATCTGAAAAGCGAGAACATGAGCGCCAGCTGGTTTAATCAGCCGCTGAACCTTAATTTCTCCACCACCGAGGGGCAGAAAGCCTTCCTGGTCGATGTGGGAATGAACGCCAGCTGGCAGCCGTCGCGCACCGGCCTGCTGCCGAAAGCTATCGATGAGGCGGTGAGCGGCAGCGTGCCGTGGGACGGTAAGGTGGCGATTGAGCTGCCGTATCGCGGCAGCGCAAGCTACAAGGTCGATATTAACGGCGATCTAAAGAATGTGAGCAGTCGCTTACCTGCGCCCGTAGACAAGCCAGCCGGCGAAGCGCTGCCGGTGAAAATTAACGTCGCAGGTGGGCTCAGCAGCTTTGATTTGACCGGCTCCATTGGCGCGAAAAACCATATCAACAGCCGCTGGCTGCTGAACCGCAAGCTGACGCTGGATCGGGCGATTTTAACCTCCGACAGCAAGGCCATTTCGCCGCTCCCCGAACAGGCTGGCGTAGAGCTCAACATGCCGCCGATGGACGGCGCGCAGTGGCTGGCCCTGTTCCAGGGCGGTGCGGCCAATGAAGTCAGCAGCAATATCATCTTCCCCGAGCGGATCACCCTGCGGACGCCGTCGCTGACCTTTGCCGGGCAAAGCTGGAATAACGTCAGCCTAGTCTCCCGACCGGAGGCCGGTGGTTCGAAGGTTGAAGCGCAGGGCCGGGAAATTAACGCTTCCCTGACAATACGCCAAAACGCCCCGTGGCTGGCGGCCATTCGCTACCTCTATTACAACCCGACCGCCGCGCAGAAGAGCGATGCGGCGCCGGGCGGCAGCAATCCTTTGGCCGATAGCCGAATCGATTTCCGCGGCTGGCCGGATCTCCAGCTGCGCTGCGCGGAGTGCTGGCTGTGGGGGCAAAAATATGGGCGTATCGACGGCGACTTCGCGATTAGCGGCGATACGCTTACGCTCGCCAACGGGCTGGTGGATACCGGTTTCGGCCGACTGACCGCCGATGGCGTGTGGGTCAATGCGACAAGCGGAGTACGCACCTCGTTGAAAGGTAAGCTTTATGGCAGTAAAACGGACGCTTTCGTCGGCTTCTTTGGCGTTTCAACGCCGGTGAAAGGCTCGTCGTTTGACGTCGACTACGATCTGCACTGGCGCGCGCCGCCGTGGCAGCCGGACGTGGCCTCGCTTAACGGGGTGCTGAAAAGCCGTCTTGGCAAGGGCGAGTTTACCGACATTAGCACCGGTCACGCCGGGCAGCTGCTGCGCCTGCTGAGCGTGGACGCACTGCTGCGCAAGCTGCGCTTCGACTTCAGCGACACCTTCAGCGAAGGATTCTGGTTCGATTCGATCCGCAGTACTGCATGGATTAAAGATGGCGTGCTCAATACCGATGATACGCTGGTTGACGGCCTTGAAGCGGATATTGCGATGAGAGGCTCGGTGGATCTCGTGCGCCGCGAACTGGACCTGCAGGCGGTGGTGGCGCCGGAAATCTCGGCGACCGTCGGCGTGGCAACGGCGTTCGTGATTAACCCGATTGTCGGGGCCGCGGTGTTTGCCGCCAGCAAGGTGCTGGGGCCGCTGTGGAATAAGGTGTCTATTTTGCGCTATCGCATCACCGGTCCTATCGATCAGCCGCAAATCAATGAAGTGCTGCGCCAGGCGCGCAGCGACAAAAAGCAATGATTTGACGATTGCGGGGAATTATCGCACTCTCAATATATAGCGTTCTATACCCGTTATATTTCAAACTGCAGATGCGTTGGCTACGCCTGTTGACCCCGGAGCTAAGCTGCCGGGGTTGGTCAGCTGCCGCCTTTCTGCAACCTGAATGATTATGGGTACCTATTTCCGCCTGACAGGCGGCAACAAACGAGTAGCAAACGATGAGTCTGAACCTGGTAAGTGAACAATTACTGTCGGCAAACGGCCTGAGCCATCAGGACCTTTTCGCCATTCTTGGCCAGCTGGCCGAGCGCCGTCTTGATTACGGCGATCTCTATTTTCAGTCGAGCTATCACGAATCCTGGGTTCTGGAAGACAGCATCATCAAAGATGGTTCGTATAATATCGACCAGGGCGTCGGCGTTCGCGCGGTAAGCGGGGAAAAGACCGGTTTCGCCTATGCTGACCAAATCAGCCTGCTGGCGCTGGAGCAAAGCGCGCAGGCGGCGCGTACCATCGTGCGTGACAGCGGCGACGGTAAGGTGCGCACTCTTGGCGCGGTGGAGTATAGCCCGCTGTACGCCAGCATCGATCCGCTGCAAAGCATGAGTCGCGAAGAGAAGCTGGATATTCTGCGTCGCGTAGACAAAGCGGCGCGGGCCGCCGATAAGCGCGTGCAGGAAGTGTCTGCCAGCCTCAGCGGCGTGTATGAACTGATTCTGGTTGCGGCGACCGATGGTACGCTGGCGGCGGACGTTCGACCGCTGGTCCGCCTTTCCGTCAGCGTGCTGGTGGAAGATGATGGCAAACGCGAGCGCGGCTCCAGCGGCGGCGGCGGACGTTTCGGCTACGACTATTTTCTCGGTAGCGAAGAGGGCGAGGTTCGCGCTGACGCCTGGGCAAGAGAGGCCGTGCGCATGGCGTTGGTGAATCTCTCCGCCGTGGCGGCCCCGGCAGGCATGCTGCCGGTGGTATTGGGCGCGGGCTGGCCTGGGGTACTGCTGCATGAAGCGGTAGGCCACGGCCTGGAAGGCGACTTTAACCGTCGCGGGACGTCGGTGTTCAGCGGCCATATGGGCGAGCTGGTGGCGTCAGAACTCTGTACCGTGGTCGATGACGGCACCATTGCCGATCGCCGCGGTTCGCTGGCTATTGACGATGAGGGTACGCCGGGTCAATACAACGTGTTGATCGAGAACGGTATCCTCAAAGGCTATATGCAGGACAAGCTCAACGCCCGCCTGATGGGCGTCGCGCCTACCGGTAACGGCCGTCGCGAATCCTACGCGCATCTGCCGATGCCGCGTATGACCAACACCTATATGCTGGCGGGTAAATCGACGCCGCAGGAGATTATCGAATCGGTTGATTACGGTATCTTTGCGCCAAACTTCGGCGGCGGCCAGGTGGATATCACCTCCGGCAAGTTTGTTTTCTCCACCTCTGAAGCCTATCTGATTGAAAAGGGGAAGGTGACTAAGGCGGTGAAAGGGGCGACGCTTATCGGCTCCGGGATCGAAGCCATGCAGCAGATTTCCATGGTGGGGAACGACCTGAAGCTGGATAGCGGCGTTGGCGTTTGCGGCAAAGAGGGCCAGAGTGTGCCGGTTGGCGTCGGTCAGCCGACGCTGAAGGTCGATAAGCTCACCGTCGGCGGCACTGCCTGAGTATCTTCAATACGCCTTCGCATTCGTCGAAGGCGTAACCTTTCCCGTACTTATCCCGCCGCGCGTTATCGCCAGCGGCTAGTGGTCGAGCCCGCGGCCGTGCATCCCCTGATAAATTTTCGCCACCTCGACAAAATATTCGGTCAGGTAGTTAATGCACACCTGTACCTTCAGCGGCAGCTTGTCTTTTTCGGTATATAGCGCGTACACCGGGCGGGGATCCGACTGATAGCTTGGCAGCAGGATCTCAAGCTCCCCGCGGTTGATCTCTTCGATCGCCCACATGAGCGGAACGTAAGCGACGCCGACGCCGGCGCTCAGCCAGCGCACCAGCGTCATCGGATCGTTAGTGACGAAGCGCCCCTGCGGGATCAGCTTCGTCGAGATCCCTTCTGGCGCGATGATTTCGAATTCGTTATCCGGACGCACGCTGTATTCAAGCCAGGAGTGGCTGGCGAGATCCGCCGGCTTTTCCGGGATCCCCGCCTGCTGAAGGTAGCTCTTTGCCGCGCAGAGCACCATCGGCATCGACCCCAGACGACGTGAAAAGAGGCTGGAATCCTGCAGCGCGCCGACGCGAATAACCACGTCCAGGCCGTCGGCGATCAGGTCCGGTGCCGGGATCCCGGTGACCAGATTAACCGACAGTCCGGGGTACTCTTTGAGCATGCCTGCGGTAATGTGGGACAGGACATTCTGTGCCATAGTTGAAGAGCAGCCGACGCGCAGCGTGCCGATTGGCGTGTTGTTAAACGCGTAAAGCTGCTCGTGGACGTCCTGGGCTTCATGCAGCATTCGGCGGCAGCCCTGATAATAAATTTTCCCGGCTTCCGTTAAGGCAAGGCTGCGGGTGCTGCGGTTAAGCAGCTTTACCTGCAGCTCATCTTCCAGCCTGGATACGGTTTGGCTGATTGAAGATACGCTCATCTGGAGCTGGCGGGCCGCGGCGGTAAATGAACCCAGTTCAACCACTCTGGCAAAAACGGACATGCGTTTTAGTCGTTCCATTGTTCACTCTGACTTAAAAGTGATTTAGATCACATAATATAGATCATGCTGCAATTGTTACGTTACTATATTGTTAGCTACATAATAAATGCTTCACGCTTACCACCTGTACGCTTCTTATCAAGGTCATCATGAGTCTGTTTCCTGTCATCGTGATTTTCGGCTTGTCGTTTCCGCCGATCTTCTTTGAGCTGTTAATATCGCTGGCCGTTTTCTGGCTGGTGCACCGACTGCTGGTTCCTACCGGCATCTATGACTTCGTCTGGCACCCTGCACTGTTTAATACCGCGTTATATTGCTGCCTTTTTTATCTGATATCGCGTTTGTTCGTTTGAGGTTGATGTGAAAACACTAACAAGAAATATCCTCCGTACCGCAATCACTGTGATACTGGTTATCCTGGCATTTGTCGCAATTTTTCGCGCGTGGGTCTACTACACCGCATCGCCGTGGACGCGTGATGCGCGCTTTAGCGCCGACATCGTGGCCATCGCGCCCGACGTCTCGGGGCTGATTTCGCAGGTTAACATCAAGGATAACCAGCTGGTTAAGCAAGGTCAGGTTTTATTCGTGATTGACCAACCGCGCTACCAGAAGGCGCTTGAAGAGGCCGAGGCCGACGTCTCCTATTACCAAACTTTGGCCCAGGAGAAGCGCGTTGAGGCCGGCCGTCGTAACCGGCTCGGCGTTCAGGCAATGTCCCGGGAGGAGATAGACCAGGCCAATAACGTCCTGCAGACGGTGGAACACCAGCTGGCGAAATCGGTGGCAAGCCGCGATCTGGCGAAGCTCGACCTGCAGCGGACGGTTATCCGCGCGCCGGCCGACGGCTGGGTGACCAACCTCAACGTCTACAGCGGTGAATTTATTACCCGCGGCTCTACGGCGGTGGCGCTGGTGAAACAGGATACCTTCTACGTGGTGGCCTACCTCGAAGAGACCAAGCTGGAAGGCGTACGTCCGGGCTTCCGGGCGGAGATCACCCCGCTGGGCAGCAGCAGCACGATCAAAGGGACGGTTGACAGCATTGCCGCCGGGGTGACCAACGCCAGCAGCAGCAGCGATGCAAAAGGCATGGCCTCCGTGGACTCGAACCTTGAGTGGGTGCGCCTGGCGCAGCGCGTACCGGTGCGTATTCGTCTCGATAAGCAGCAGGGCAATATTTGGCCGGCGGGAACCACCGCAACGGTGGTGATCACCGGCAAAGAGGACCGCGACGTCCGGCAGGCGAATTTCTTCCAGAAACTGGCCCTGCGCCTGCGTGAGTTTGGTTAATCGTCATGGGGATCTTCACAATCGCCCCCCGGCACCTCCGCTTTGCCATTAAGCTGGCATGCGCGGTGGTGCTGGCACTCTTCGTTGGCTTCCACTTTCAGCTGGAAACGCCCCGCTGGGCGGTGCTGACGGCGGCAATCGTTGCCGCGGGCCCGGCGTTTGCGGCCGGCGGAGAGCCCTATTCGGGCGCCATTCGCTATCGTGGGATGCTGCGTATCGTCGGCACCTTTATCGGCTGTATTGCGGCGCTGGCTATTATCATCCTGATGATCCGCGCCCCGCTGCTGATGATGCTGGTGTGCTGCCTGTGGGCCGGATTCTGCACCTGGCTCTCTTCGCTGGTGCGGGTTGAAAACTCCTACGCATGGGGACTCGCGGGCTATACCGCGCTGATCATTGTTATCACTATTCATACCGATCCGATGCTGGCACCGCAGTTTGCCGTCGAGCGCTGCAGCGAGATCGTGGTCGGTATCGTCAGCGCCATCGTGGCGGACCTGCTGTTTTCGCCGCGGTCGATCAAAAAAGAGATCGACCTCGAGCTGGATAACCTGCTGGTCGAACACTATCGCCTGATGCAGCTCTGCGTGGCGCATGGCGACAGCGCAGTGGTGGACAAAGCCTGGGGAGCGTTGGTTCGTCGGACCAGCGCGCTGGAAGGCATGCGCGGAAACCTGATTATGGAGTCCTCGCGCTGGGCCAAGGTGAACCAGCGGCTGAAGGCGATTAATACGCTCTCCCTGACGCTGATCACCCAGGCCTGCGAGACCTACTTAATCCAGAACTCACGCCCGGAAATGGTGACGGATGATTACCGCGAGCTGTTCGCCGAGCCGGTTGAGAGCGTGCAGGATGTCCATCGCCAGCTGAAGAGAATGCGCCGCTTTCTGACCTGGAAAGGGGAGCATAATACGCCGGTCACGATCTATAGCTGGGTCGGCGCCGCGACGCGCTATCTGCTGTTAAAAAGGGGCGTGGTCGGCAATACCAAAATTAGCCGCATTGAAGATGAGGTGCTGCGGGGCGAAGTGGTCATCAAGGCCGAGTCAGCCGAGCGCCACCATGCGATGGTGAACTTCTGGCGAACCTCCATTTCGTGCATTCTCGGCACCTTGTTCTGGCTGTGGACCGGCTGGACCTCCGGCAGCGGGGCGATGGTGATGATCGCCGTAGTCACGGCGCTGGCGATGCGCCTGCCGAACCCGCGTATGGTGGCGCTGGACTTCCTCTACGGGATGCTGGTGGCGCTTCCGCTGGGGGCGTTTTTCTTCCTCGTGATTATGCCCGCGACGCAGCAGAGCATGCTGCTGCTCTGTATTAGCCTGGCGGTAATGGCATTCTTCATCGGGATTGAAGTACAGAAGCGGCGGCTGGGTTCGATGGGGGCGCTGGCCGGTACCATCAATATCCTGGTGCTGGATAACCCGATGCAGTTCCAGTTCAGCCAGTTCCTTGACAGTGCGTTAGGCCAGATAGTCGGCTGTTTCCTCGCGCTGATGGTTATCCTGCTGGTGCGGGATAATTCGCGGGAGCGCACCGGGCGCGTGCTGCTCAATCAGTTTGTCTCGGCGGCGGTGTCATCGCTCACCACCAATACCGCCAGGCGCAAAGAGAACCATCTGCCGGCCCTCTATCAGCAGCTCTTCTTATTGCTGAGCAAGTTCCCGGACGATATTGCCCGTTTCCGCCTGGCGCTGACGCTGATTATTGCTCACCAGCGCCTGCGCGATGCGCCGGTGCCGGTTAACGACGATCTGTCGGCATACCATCGCCAGCTGCGCCGTACTGCGGATCACGTTATCTCCGCAGGCAATGACGACAAGCGTCGACGCTACTTCTCCCGCCTGCTCGATGAGCTGGATATTTATCAGGAGAAGCTACGGCTCTGGGAAGCCTCGCCGCAGGTGACGGAGCCGGTCCGACGGCTGGTGGAGATGCTGCGTAAGTATCAGCATGTGCTGACAAATAGCTAAAGACTAAAAACCGACGCCTGAAGCGTCGGTTTTTTTATCGCTATACTTATTCATCAACGGTACCCCTTCGATTGAGAAATATAAGGATGGTAAAGAGACCGTCCGGCGGTATGGTATTTAGCGGGGAATGGCTGCGGGTTTTTAGCGGGGGCGGGCGATGACGGTCTACACGTTTGATTTCGATGACATAGCGGAACAGCAGGATTTCTATCGCGAGTTTTCACGCGTCTTTGAGCTGGGTCGGGAGAGAGTAAACAACCTGGATTCGCTCTGGGAAGCGACCACCGGTGGTCTGCTGCCGCTACCGCTGGAGATTGAGTTTATTCACTTGAGCGATAAGCAGCGACGGCGCTTTGGCGCGTTGATCCTGCTGTTTGATGAAGCGGAAGAAGAGCTGGAAGGGGAGCTGCGTTTTAATGCCAGACAGGCATAAAAAAGCCCCCGACAGGCGGGGGCAAGTCGTCGGACAAGACGACGAGGGTTTATTTGTACAACTCAGCCGTAGCGTGCCAGCTGTCGCCGGTACGGGCTTCAATAATACGGTAGCTGCTGGCGCCTTCTTTAGCGGCTTTCGCCGCCAGTTCCTGGCGCATATCCATCGGCGCGCTGCCTACCTGCGAGACAGAAACGGTGCCCATGGACTGTAGGTTTTGAGCCTGTTCGGCGTTGACCTGCTGTACGGCGGCGCTTGCGCCGAAGGAGAGTACGGAAGCCAGGCCCAGAGATGCGATGATCATTGCAGTTTTCATAATTTTTACTCCAACCATGTTGATTGCAGCGGCGGGAGGTTTGCGATGTACCTGGGCCGCTGGAGATATTCTGTATTCAGTTAATAACCGACTGACGTTAACGCTTATTTATAAAGCTCTGCCGTTGCGTGCCAGTGGTCACCGGTGCGCGCTTCGATAATGCGATAGGAAGAAGCCCCTTCCTCCTGCGCTTTTTTGTTCAGCATTTCGTGCATATCCATCGGGGAAGCACTTACCGCGCCGACGGAAACGGTGCCGATTGACTGACGGCCTTGAGCCTGATCGCTGTTGATTGAATCAGCGGCAAAAGCGCCAAAAGAGAGCACGGACAGGATACTGAGTGCAGCTACGGTTGTTTTGATTTTCATGATGTTCACCTCGTCGAATCTTTTTATTGAGGGCTCTTTGTTTCGTGACCCTCATCACAAAATCAAGTATACACTAATCACCAAAAATATTAATACCATGCTAATTGTTTTGAGTGTAAATAATTACATAGAAATGTCTTTTTTATAACGTATAAGAATTAGAAATGTCATTTATTAGCCGCATGTGCCCGCTATTTCTAATAAAATCATATGGATGGACGTATTTGATATTTTGTGCGTTTTCGGCCCATTCATTCAGTAAAGGAATGTATAGGCGTGAAAAACCACACTAAATGTTAAAAAAATGCTGCATTTTTTGAAGGACCCTCCGGCGGCAGCCAGAGGGTGAGGGAGAGGGCTTAGAGTTCTTGCTCAAACAGGACCAGAATCGCGTCGTGCAGATCTTTGACGGTAAAGCCTCTGGCCGGGGTGGTAAAGATGGTGTCATCGCCGGCAATACTGCCGAGGATGCCTTCCGCTTTACCCAGGGAGTCGAGAAGACGCGCGATGAGCTGCGCTGCGCCTGGGCTGGTATGGATAACCACGACGGCGTCGTTATAGTCGATGTCCAGTACCAGGTTTTTCAGCGGGCTGGACGTCGTCGGAACGCCAAGCTCGGCAGGCAGACAGTAGACCATTTCCATTTTGGCATTGCGGGTGCGTACCGCGCCAAATTTTGTGAGCATGCGCGAGACTTTCGATTGGTTGATATTATCGAAACCTTCTTCCTGCAACGCCTGGACGATTTCACCTTGAGAGCTGAATTTTTCTTCTTTAAGCAGCAGTTTAAATGCTTTAACCAGTTCTTCTTGTTTTGCCGAACTTCGCATAAGTCACCCAGATTATGGTGGTAAAAACAACATCATTATGCATAATCATGAATTTTTATGCAAATAATCCGCAAGGGGATAAAGTAAATAATGTTATGAAGGGGGCATATTTTAGCAAATAACCCTGCTAAGGAACATGCCTTCATCACGGGGCGTAAATAGCTGTAAAAGTAAATTAAATGTTATGAGATTGGTGTTGTTTTGCCGAACAGGCTGGGTGTATTGTAACCACTAGTCGGTCCGGTACTACGCTTTGCTGGATGGTCAGTCTCAGGGATGAAAATGCGAAGCGGATGCATCGCTGCGCACCAGAACGCATTCTTCAACCATACTTATTGTAATTGTTCATCTTGTGAATTAAGGTCCAGGCGACGGAGTAACGAAAGACTATATTAACCATAATAAGGAGTTTAGGATGAAAGTTGCAGTCCTCGGCGCCGCTGGTGGAATCGGCCAGGCGCTTGCCCTACTACTTAAGACCCAACTGCCTTCAGGTTCAGAACTCTCGTTGTACGACATTGCTCCGGTAACCCCGGGCGTGGCGGTTGATCTTAGCCATATCCCTACCGATGTAAAAATCAAAGGTTTCTCCGGTGAAGACGCAACCCCGGCGCTCGAAGGCGCTGATGTGGTGCTGATTTCCGCTGGCGTTGCGCGCAAGCCAGGAATGGATCGCTCCGATTTATTTAACGTTAACGCCGGTATCGTGAAAAATCTGGTTCAGCAGATTGCCAAAACCAGCCCGCAGGCCTGCATCGGTATTATTACCAACCCGGTGAACACGACGGTGGCGATTGCGGCAGAAGTGCTGAAAAAAGCCGGCGTTTACGATAAGAACAAGCTGTTTGGCGTCACCACGCTGGACATTATCCGCTCTAATACCTTTGTCGCTGAGCTGAAAGGTAAATCCTCATCTGATGTCGAAGTGCCGGTGATTGGCGGCCACTCTGGCGTCACAATCCTGCCGTTACTGTCACAGATTGCTGGCGTAAGCTTCAGCGAACAAGAGGTGGCAGACCTGACGAAACGTATTCAAAACGCCGGCACCGAAGTCGTTGAGGCCAAAGCCGGTGGCGGATCGGCAACCCTCTCTATGGGCCAGGCGGCAGCGCGTTTCGGCCTCTCGCTGGTCCGCGCGATGCAGGGCGAGAAGGGCGTGGTGGAATGCGCCTATGTTGAAGGCGATGGCCAGTACGCGCGCTTCTTCTCACAGCCGCTGCTGTTGGGCAAAAATGGTGTAGAAGAGCGTCGTTCGATTGGCACGCTCAGCGCGTTTGAACAACAGGCGCTGGAAGGCATGCTCGATACGCTGAAGAAAGATATCGCCCTGGGCGAAGATTTCGTTAATAAGTAACTGTTCTGATATGCGAATGATATAAACGAGCGGGCAGCCTTGCCCGCTCGCTGTTTTAAAGCCTCTGCTGGCCCACTCGCCTTTAATTGTTATCAAAATGTGATCGCCTCTGCAACTTCTGCAATCCCTTCCTGATTCTTGATTTTTTGGTCACGCTACGACCGAATTTCCACCCGCCTCTTAAGGCGGCGCGGCTTTTGGCTGGCTTATATTGATTCCACCTTGCCGCCATCACCGGGAAAAACATGACCTCCTTAATGCTAAAGCGCAGTGATTACTTCGCGAGTGCCGCCCATCCGGTGGCGGTGGAACATCGTTGTCCGCAGGATATCTTCCCTCTACATCGCCATGATTTTGATGAAATTGTCATCGTCTGGCGCGGTAATGGACTGCATATCTGGAACGGGCTGCCGTACCGCATTACCTACGGCGACGTGCTGTACGTGACCCAGCAGGATAGCCACTATTATCAGTCGGTCGATAACCTCGAGCTGGGCAACATTCTGTTTTGCCGCGACCGCCTGCGCCTGGGCACCGACTGGCACAATCTGCTGCCCGGCACGGAAACCCACCAGCAAAGCCGCAGCTGGCGATTGACCCGGGAGTCGCTGGCGTTGATTCGCCAGCACGTCGAGCGCCTCGCTGGGGAATGCAGCAAGCGGGAGCCCCTCTCTTTACGCCTGACCGAGTCGATATTTCTCGAACTGGTACTTTTGCTAATGCGCCACCGCTACGCGCCGGACACGCTGGCTTCTCGCGCCCGTCAGGATATCGATCTGGTCATTGCCAGCCTCGGCTCGCGGCTGAATGAGAAGTTTGAGCTGGAGTCCCTCTGCGCGCAGCACCAGCTTTCTCCGCGTTCGGTGCGCGACGCTTTCAAACAGATAACCGGTATGACCATCAGCCGCTACCAGATGCAGCGCCGCCTGTGCCGCGCCATTACGCTGCTCGGCACCAGTGAACTCTCCATTGCAGAAGTGGCGGCGGTGAGCGGATTTAGCGACAGCAACTACTTCGCGGTCATCTTTCAGAAAACCTTTAATCAGTCCCCTAGCCACTGCCGGCGAGCGCTGCAGGAACGGGGCCCGGGACGCGGTCATTTTCCTTTCTCAGAAGATTTATCCTCATCAGGAGATAACCTATGAACACACCCGTCGTGCTTAATGCCGCGCTATTTGGTATCGGGCTCAATACCTACTGGCCACAGTTCAGCGGCCTTGAGCAGCGCCTGCTGGGCTATTTGCAGGAGATTGAAGGGCAGCTCTGCGCGCCGTCGATCGATATCATCAACGGTGGGCTGGTCGATTCGCTGGAGAAAAGCGATGCGCTGGCCCGGTGCCTCAGGCAGTTTTCCCCGGACGTCATCGTGATCGCCATCAGCACCTACGCCCTGAGCTCGACGGTGCTGCCGCTGGTGCAGCAGTTTAGCGTGCCGGTGCTGATCCTCGCTCTCCAGCCCGAGCGCTCCTTGCCGTATAGCGTGATTCGCGATCTGCCCGATCGCGGGGCGCGCACCGGCGAGTGGCTGGCGCATTGCCAGGCATGCAGCGCGCCGGAGCTGGCGAACGTGTTTAATCGCGCCGGGATCCGCTGGGAAATGATCGTCGGGGCGCTGCATAACGATCCTCACGTCTGGCGTGAAGCCGGCGCCTGGCTGACGGCGCTGACCCTGAAAAAGCAGCTGGCGCAGACGCAGATTGGCGTGCTGGGCCACTACTACAACGGCATGTACGACGTCTATTCCAACATGACGAACCTCTCGGCAAAGCTTGGCGTGCGCTTCCAGCCGCTGGAGATGTGCGAGTTGCTAAGCTGGCGCGAGCAGGTTTCCGCCAGGCAGATAGAAGAGAAGCTGCGGGAAATAAAAGAAACGCTGGTCATCGATGACAGCTGCGATGAGCAGGAGCTGCGGCGAGCCACGCACACCGCCGTCGCCCTCGACAGCCTGGTCCAGGAAAACAAACTGCACGCGCTGGCTTATTACTACGAAGGCACGCCGGGCAGTGCCCATGAAAATATTGTCACCTCACTGATTGTGGGCAACACGCTGCTCACCGGACGAGAGATTCCGGTCGCCGGGGAGTACGAGGTTAAAAACGTCATCGCGATGAAAATTCTCTCGCTGCTGGGTGCCGGAGGCTCGTTTGCTGAACCTTACGGCATTGATTTTGATGATGATGTTGTTTTGTGGGGACACGATGGCCCGGCGCATCCGGCCATGGCGGAAGGAGAGGTGCGTCTTGTTCCTTTGCCGGTTTATCACGGCAAGCCCGGCAAGGGGATCTCAATCCAAATGAGCGTACGCAACGGGCCGGTCACCTTTCTGTCGGTGGTAGAAGACGTCAACAACCGGGTGATTTTGCAGTACGCCGAAGGGGAGTCGTTGGCAGGTGAAGTGCTGGATATCGGCAATACCAACAGCCGCTACCGTTTCGCCTGCGGCGCCCGGGCCTTTACCGAAAGCTGGTCGCGCGGTGGGGCTGCTCATCACTGCGCCATCGGCATCGGCCACCACGGTGCAACGCTTGAAAAGCTTGCTGGCCTGCTCGGCGTGGCGGCTACCCGCATTGTATAACCGCAAAGGAGAATCTGTATGAGTGCAAAAATTGGTATTTTCGCTATCGGCCTTGAGGCTTACTGGCCGCAGTTTTCGGGCATGAAAGAGCGCCTGATGGAGCACCATCATCGGCTACTGGAAAAATTCTCGCCACGCGACGTCGTTGCCGTCGGGATGGTAGACAACCCGGAAAGGGCGCGGGAGGCGGGGCTGCGCTTTCAGGCGGAAGACGTGGATATTATCTTCTGCCACCTGACAACTTACGCCTCGTCAGAGTCACTGCTGCCGGTCGTGCGCGCGCTGGGCAACGTGACGCTGGTGCTGTTGAACGTGCAGTCAGTACCCGCGCTGGATCTGGATAAAACCCGGACTATCGACGACTGGCTGGGCCAAGGCTGTACCTGCGCCGGTCTGCCCGAAATGACTGCCGTGCTGCGCCGTTTCGAGCATTCTTTTGCGGTGGTTTCCGGCTATCTCGAGGGAGATACGATCCTTGATGAGAAGATGAGCCAGTGGTGCGATGCGGCTAATGCCTGTCGTCGTCTAAAGTCCGGGAATATTGGCATTCTTGGCCGCCCTTATCCGGGGATGATGGATCTCAACGTCGATGAAACGCAGATTTTCCGCACTTTCGGCAGCTACGTGAAGCACCTGAACTGGGAAGACATTGCGGCCAATATTGCTCACGGCTTTAACCAGGACGACATCGAGCGGGTGGGACAGGAGGTGAAAGAGGTGTTCCGCCTGCCGGAGGATCTGGATGAGCAGCACCTGACCTCAATGATTGAGGTCTATCTGGCGACCCGCAAGCTGGTGGACGATCACCGGCTGATTGCGCTGTCGAACCATTTCGAGGTGCAGCCTGGCGGCTATATGCACCAGATAATCTCCGCGTCGAATCCGGTCTTTTCCATGCTGACCCGCCAGGGCATCGCCTGCCCGGTAGAGGCCGACATCAAAACGGCGATCGCGCTGACGCTGATGAAATCCCTGGCCGGCAGCGCGACGCTGACCGAGCTTTACTCGATGGATTTTAACCAGGATCTTTGCATCGTTGGGCACAGCGGGGCGGGCGATCCTGACATCGCCGATGAAAAATCCCTGCTCAAAATGAGCCCGGTCTTCCACGGCAAGCCGGGCAGCGGTTTTCTGACGCAGTTTACCCCGGCTACCGGGCCGGTAACTCTGGCTTCAGTGACTCAAGGGGCCGACGGACAGTACATGCTGGTGCTGGCAGAGGGCGAGTTGGTGGAAGGTAAAACGCTGCAGCTTGGGGATACCAACGCCCTGTTCCGTTTCCGCAAAGGGCTGCGCGCTTTTGTGGATGAGTGGTCCGCCTGCGGCCCGACCCACCACTGCGCCATGGGACGGGGATACCACGCCCAGGCGTTTCATAAACTTGGGCAGCTTCTGAAGATCCCTGTTCACGAGGTGTGATCTTTAGCGCGCACGATCGTCCCGATCCGATTGCCGTAGCGCGCCGTACGACCTGTGGGAAGCCCGTTTTCTCCCATTAATCCTTACTTTTTGTGATACCTGCTATCGCCTGGCCTCCCTTTGCCGAAATTTGGTCCGGGGAGCCTGACTATTCTCTTGTGAGGTTAATATGAACAACTTATCGACCCGTCCCACAACCATCGATCGCGGTAGACGCTACAGCTTTCTGGTCGCCATCGGCGCAAGCATCGGCGGCCTGCTCTACGGCTACGATACGGGCATCATTGCCAGCGCCTTGCTCTTTCTGCGCGAGGATTTTGCCATCGCGGACAACGCCTTTATGCAGTCGGTGGTCACCTCCGCCACGCTGCTCGGCGCGATATTTGGCGCGCTGCTGACCGGCCCGCTCTCGGACCGCCTGGGCCGACGCAGAACCGTCATCGTCATCTCAATATTGTTTGCCTTATTCGCTCTGGGCTGCGCCTTAGCGACCTCTCTCAATATGCTGATTATCATGCGTTTCCTGCTTGGCCTGGGCGTTGGCGGCTCCTCGCAAATCGTTCCGATGTATATCGCCGAGCTCGCGCCTGCCCATCGGCGTGGCGCTCAGGGCGTGCTGTTCCAGATGATGATCTGCGTCGGCACGCTGCTGGCCTACGCCGTAGGCTATCTGCTTGGTCCGTCCGGCGCCTGGGAGTGGATGCTCGGGCTGGCGGTTATCCCGGCGGTGATTTTTATCGTGATGATGCTGTATCTGCCGGAAAGCCCGCGCTGGCTGGTAGGCAAGCAGCAGGCTAAACGGGCGGAGGAAATACTCGTCCGCGTAGGGCGCACCGGACACGAAGCCGCTCTGGAAGTAAAGGAGATAGAACGACTGCATCGGGACCAGCAGTCGAGTTGGAGAGAGCTGTTTCAGCCCTGGGTGCGGCCCGCGCTGGTCGCAGGCCTTGGCATCGCTATTTTCTCTCAGGCTACCGGCATCAGCGCCATCATCTATTACGCCCCTTCTTTACTGGTGATGGCGCAGTTTGGCAAATCGGTGGCGATCCTGGGTTCCGTCGGGATCGGCGTGGTGCTCACGGTATTTACACTGCTGGGCATTTGGCTGCTGGACGTACTCGGGCGGCGGCGGCTGATGCTGATTGGCCTGCCCGGCGCGGTAGTCGTGCTGGCGGTGATGTCGATGCTGTTGCCCTGGTCCGCCCACGCGCAGGAGCTGCTGAGCGACGGCCATAAAATCATCGTGCTGGCCTGCCTGCTGGGATATTTCGCCTTCAACGGCGGCAGCCTGTCGGTGGTGACCTGGCTGTACTGCGCCGAAATATTCCCCCTTGGCGTGCGGGGCAAGGGGACGGCTTTGTGCTCGTTTGCGCTGTGGGTCGTCAATTTCCTTGTCACCCTGCTGCTCTATTTCACGGCGGATGCCCTTGGCATTGGCCTCGTGTTCGGCGCGCTGGCGGTGGTCAATGCGCTCGCCTGGGTCTTCGTATGGCGCTACGCCCCGGAGACGCGGGGAAGAACGCTGGAGGATATTGAACAGAGCCTGCTTAACGGGCAATTCAACTCGCGCAATGGCGATTCTTCGGGCGTTTTGCTCAATAAAATCAACTCAGACTAAGAGGTCGTTATGGAATTTAAAACGGATATTCCGCAGAGCCAGCGCGCGCTGTTCCTGATGGCGAAAAAAAACCTTGAGCTGCGAACTACGGATGTGCCGCAGCCGCAGGCCGGAGAAGTATTGCTGAAAATCGGTTCGGTGGGCGTATGCGGTTCAGACAAGCATTTTTACTTCGACGGCCGATGCGGCAGCGAAATAATTACCGAGCCGATGATTATGGGGCACGAGTTTGGCGGTGCGATTGTGGCGGTGGGGAAGGGCGTTTCTCCGCATAGAGTAGGTCAGCGCGTCTCGGTGGATCCGCTGGTGCCCTGCGGCCGCTGCCAGCATTGTTTGCAGGGGAATTACAATATCTGTCCGACGCAGAAATTTTTCGGCGTGCCGGGTACCTACGGCGCCATGCAGCAGTATCTTTGCGTCCCGTCAGGTAATGCGCATGCCATCAGCGAGGCCGTTAGCGACGGCGCGGCGGCGATGGTCGAAACTATTTCGGTTGCCCTGGCCGGGGTACAAAAAGGCCGGATTGGCCTGGGTTCCCGGGTGTTAATTACCGGCGGTGGCCCGGTAGGTTTATTTGCCGTTCAGGTTGCGAAAACGCTTGGCGCGACGGAGATCGTGCTGGCTGAACCTCAGGAAGGACGGCGCAAAATTGCCCACGAGCTGGGGGCTGAAACGCTGAGCGATCTGGCTGAAAACGATCGGCAGTACGACGTGCTGCTGGAATGCACGGGCGTACAGTCCGTGCGCCACGACGCCTGTCTGAGCGTGCTTTCCGGCGGCCGGGCAATAATGATTGGCGTGGGCGAGCAGGTGGGAGGCTTTCCTATGTCGGCAGTGATAGAACGCGAAGTCACTGTTCATGGCGTAATGCGCTACAAGTTTACCTGGCCTGCGGTTATTGCGGCGCTGGAGGCGCAGAGGCTGAACGCCGATATCCTGATAAGCCGACGTTTGCCGCTGGCGCGTGCGCAGGAGGCATGGACGCTGCCGGTGGCCAATGAAATTAAGACGATGATCGACGTTAACGACTGATTGACGTTAACGTCGATATGACGAGCTAAAGCCCGAGCCTTCGGGCTTTAGTTGGTTGCCGGGTATTCCTGAACGGCGATATGCAGGGTGATTTTCTTATCTTCGCGCATGATCACCACCGGAATTTCTGAACCTGGGCGGATCTCAGCAACCTGATCCATGGTTTCGAGAGCGGAAACCGCGGGTTTGTCATTGACCGAGATAATCACGTCGTTGGCGCGGATGCCGGCCTGGGCCGCAGGCCCTTCAGGCGCAACGTCGTTCACGACGATCCCCTGTAGCTGATCGATTCCGCCGCCCTGCGCATGTAGCGGCGCGATCTCACGACCGCTAATGCCGATGTAGCCGCGGATCACGCGGCCGTCGCGGATCAGCTTATCCATGATCTTAGTCGCCAGCTGGAAGGGGATAGCAAAACCGATCCCTTCCGGCGTTTCGCCGTCGTTGCTTTTATCAAATGAGAGCGTGTTAATGCCCATCAGCTCGCCCAGCGAGTTGACCAGCGCGCCGCCGGAGTTGCCGTGGTTGATAGAGGCATCGGTTTGCAGGAAGTTTTGTCGGCCCGTCGGGTTAAGGCCGATACGACCGGTGGCGCTGATAATCCCCTGAGTAATGGTTTGCCCGAGGTTATACGGGTTACCAATCGCCAGAACCACATCGCCAATATGCGGCACGCGTTTCGGATTAATCGGAATAACCGGCAGGCCGCCGTTGGCGTTGATTTTCAATACCGCAAGATCGGTCAGGGTATCAGAACCGACCAGCAGGGCTTCAAAGACGCGGCCGTCCTGCAGCGCGATGATGATCTGATCAGCGTCGTTAATAACGTGCTTATTGGTCAGAATATACCCGCGCTGGTCCATGATGACGCCGGAACCCAGGGTCAGCTGATTGTGGCTGGTGCCGTTGAGGGCACGGTTATAGACGTTGACCACCGCAGGCGCAGCCCGGCGGACGGCAGGATTATAGCTGGCGGGCGATTCGTCCGCGCTATCGTACTGGGTCGTCGTCGACAGATGCCATTGACGCAGCGAGGGCATTGCGGCCAGCAGCAGTCCCCCGACGATCAAACCAATGAGTACTGAACGTAAAAGCTTTCCAGGCATGATGCAGATATCGTTGATTAATGGACAGGCGCAGCATAACACGACTTACGGGCGTCGTCTTTCACGTTACCGGCGCGCAGGCTGCGTCCCGTCGCCCGATAGGAATAGCGTATTTCCGGACATCGCGGCGATCGCCATGTCCGGATCCGTGCGTTAGCGCAGCAGGAGATAAATGCTTTCGTTACCGCGCATCACGTTCAGCGCGATGACCGCCGGCTTACTCTCCAGCACCTTGCGCAGCTCGGCGATAGTGCTAATGCGCTCGCGGTTAAGGCCGATGATAATATCGTCCTTATGCAGGCCGACCTGTGCCGCAGGGCTGGCTTTATCGACGCTATCAACCACCACGCCTTTGGTACCGTCCTTCATCTGACCATCGCTCAACGATGCGCCCTGCAGGGCGGGTATAATCAGCTCGGCGCTGGCGCTGGAAGAGGTGCTCTTATCCAGGGTAACCTCAACATTCACCGGCTTACCGTCGCGCAGAAGCCCCAGCTTCACTTTGGTTCCCGGCTCGGTGGTGGCGATACGCGACCGCAGCTCGGCAAAGCTGTTGAGCGGCTTGTCGTTCATGCTGACAATCACGTCCCCGGATTTAATCCCCGCCTTAGCTGAACCGGAGTTCGGCAGCACTTCGCTGACAAAAGCACCGCGCTGAGCGTCGATATTCATCGCCCTGGCGATATCGGCGCTCATTTCAGTACCTTTAATTCCCAGCAGGCCGCGTTTGATTTCACCAAACTGAATCAGCTGCTGAGCGAGGGTTTTTGCCATGTTGCTGGGGATGGCAAAGCCGATGCCGACGCTGCCGCCGCCCGGAGCCAGAATCGCCGTATTGATGCCAATAAGTTCGCCATTCAGGTTCAGCAGTGCGCCGCCGGAGTTACCGCGGTTAATAGAGGCATCGGTCTGAATGAAGTTCTCCAGCCCTTCCAGGTTCAGGCCGCTGCGGCCGAGGGCGGAGATAATGCCCGAGGTGGCGGTCTGCCCGAGGCCGAAGGGGTTGCCGACGGCGACGGCGAAATCACCCACGCGCAGCTTATCGGAATCGGCGATAGCGATTTGCGTGAGGTGGGTTGGTTTTAGCAGCTGCAGCAGGGCGATATCGCTTTGATCGTCGCTACCGACCAGCTTCGCATCAAACTCGCGACCATCGTTGAGCTGGACGCTTATCTTTTGCGCCTGGCTGATGACGTGATTATTGGTCAGCACATAGCCTTTTTCGGCGTCGATGATAACGCCTGAGCCGAGCCCCTCAAAAGGCTGAGCCTGCTCCTGCGGCGCATTGTCGCCAAAGTATTTTTTTAGCTCTTCCGGCATGTTTTGCGCAGGAGAGGCGGTGCCTTCAACCTGAACGCTAACCACCGCAGGCAGCACTTTTTCCAGCATCGGCGCCAGGCTCGGCAGCGCTCCCTGGCCCGGTACCTGCGTGGGTATCGACGCCGTAGCCGTAGGTATAACGGACAACGATAACCCGATGCTTAACGCTAACGCACTCAACAGCAAAGTCTGTTTCTTCATTAGATGCTGGCTCTCGTAACCTGAGGTGTGTGGAAAATCGTCCCGAATGGCCTGATGTTATTGAATTTTCGACCAGGTAACAACGTGGTCAATGTTTTAAATTGTAGCTGGGATGTAGGGGGGAAGACGGGCGCAGAGAGTGCGCCCGGAAAATATTTTTACGCTAACCGCAGGATTAGTCGCGTTTTGCACCACCGCGCAGCAGGCCGGATGCGCCTTCAGAATAGTCGCGCGGCATCTGCACCGGCGCCTGATCGTTACCGGCTTCTGATTCAGCCAGGCGGTTGCGGAACGGATTAGCCTCCGCCATGGTATCCGGCAGCAGGCTGCTGGAGCTTTTTGCCATATGCTGGTACAGCTGGCGATAGTCATCGGCCATGTTATCCAGCAGTTCAGCGCTGCGCGCAAAATGGCTGACCAGCTCTTCGCGATACTCTTCAAGCTCTGTTTTATTCTTTTCGAGTTCGAACTGCAGCGCCTGCTGTTGACGTAATTTGCGGTTGCCAAAACGCATGGCGACGGCACCGATGATGATACCGACAACTAGCCCAATTAGCGCATATTCCCAGGTCATGTACATCTCCCGTTGTTTTGTGGTTCCGTAGGGTGGCTATGAGGCTCTCCGCCTGCGCCCGATAGTGCCACTATAACCGCTAATTCCACAGAAGTGGAATCCTGGCGTATCATCGCGTAGTGTAGAACGGCCTTTTTTTCGACAATCGTGAGCTTTGACGTTACGATTTTCAAGGAATAACAATTAGATCATGCAAAGCCTGTCCCCAACATCGCGTTACCTTTTAGCTCTCAAAGAGGGCACTCATCAGCCCGACGACGTCCAGCAAGAAGCGGTAAGCCGCCTCGATACTATCTATCATGAACTGCAGGAAAAACCCGCGCCAACTCCGCAAAGCGGCGGCCTGCGGGCGAAATTTGGCAAACTGCTGGGCAAGCGTGAGCCAACGCCTGAAACGGGCTCCGCCCGCGGCCTGTACATGTGGGGTGGCGTGGGGCGCGGTAAAACCTGGCTGATGGACCTCTTTTATCAGAGCCTGCCCGGCGAGCGTAAGCAGCGCCTGCACTTTCACCGCTTTATGCTGCGCGTTCATGAAGAGCTGATTGCCCTGCAGGGGCACAGCGACCCGCTGGAGATCCTTGCCGACCGCTTCAAGGCGGAAACCGATGTGCTGTGCTTTGATGAGTTTTTTGTTTCAGACATTACCGATGCCATGCTGTTGGGTGGGTTAATGAAGGCGCTGTTTGCGCGCGGCATCACGCTGGTGGCGACCTCTAATATTCCCCCGGACGATCTGTACCGTAACGGCCTGCAGCGCGCCCGCTTCCTGCCGGCTATCGAGGCGATCAAGCAGCATTGCGATATCATGAACGTCGATGCGGGCATTGATTACCGTTTACGCACGCTCACTCAGGCCCACCTCTGGCTATCGCCGCTCAACGAGCAGACCCGGCAGCAGATGGATAAGCTGTGGCTGGCGCTGGCCGGCGCGAGGCGCGAGCAGACGCCGACGCTGGAGATTAACCACCGTCCTCTACCCACGCTCGGCGTGGAGAACCAGACCCTGGCGGCGTCGTTCGCTACGCTGTGCGTCGATGCGAGGAGCCAGCATGACTATATTGCGCTGTCTCGCCTGTTCCATACCGTCATGCTATTTGATGTTCCGGTTATGACGACGCAGCTGGAGAGCGAGGCGCGGCGCTTCATTGCGCTGGTTGATGAATTCTACGAGCGCCATGTTAAGCTGGCGGTCAGCGCGGCGGTGCCGCTGCACGAAATTTACCAGGGCGAACGCCTGAAGTTCGAGTTCCAGCGCTGCCTGTCACGTCTGCAGGAGATGCAGAGCGAGGAGTATTTAAAGCGTCCTCATATGCCGTAACGCGCCTTTCTCCCTCTCCCGGCGGGAGAGGGCTGACGCAGATGCGCGAGGGCCCGCTCCGGTCGCGAAAAAACCCAATCCAAATCACATAAAGGGGTCGATCTTTACGCGTGACTTCTCTATAATCTTGCGACCCCACGTTACGAGAAGGTTTTTTTCCCAAAACTTTCTATGTGCCGGCATAGGCTATTCGAAGGGGTAGGTTTGCTGGACAATGTCGTGTGAACCTCAACTGACTAAACGTTTGGGTGTTCACCAACGTGTAACTTATTATTTGGGTAAGCTTTTAATGAAAACTTTTACAGCTAAACCAGAAACCGTAAAACGCGACTGGTATGTTGTTGACGCGACCGGTAAAACTCTGGGCCGTCTGGCTTCCGAACTGGCTCTGCGCCTGCGCGGCAAGCATAAAGCGGAATACACTCCGCACGTTGATACTGGTGATTACATCATCGTTCTGAACGCAGAAAAAGTTGCTGTAACCGGCAACAAGCGCGAAGACAAAATGTATTACCATCACACCGGCCACATCGGTGGTATCAAAGAAGCGACCTTTGAAGAGATGATTGCTCGCCGTCCTGAGCGTGTGATTGAAATCGCGGTTAAAGGCATGCTGCCAAAAGGCCCGCTGGGTCGTGCTATGTACCGTAAACTGAAAGTTTACGCGGGTAACGAGCACAACCACGCGGCACAGCAACCGCAAGTTCTTGACATCTAATCGGGATTATAGGCAATGGCTGAAAATCAATACTACGGCACTGGTCGCCGCAAAAGTTCTGCAGCTCGCGTTTTCATCAAACCGGGCAGCGGCAAAATCGTTATCAACCAACGTTCTCTGGAACAGTACTTCGGTCGTGAAACTGCCCGCATGGTAGTTCGTCAGCCGCTGGAACTGGTCGACATGGTTGAGAAACTGGATCTGTACATCACCGTTAAAGGTGGTGGTATCTCTGGTCAGGCTGGTGCGATCCGTCACGGTATCACCCGCGCTCTGATGGAGTATGATGAGTCCCTGCGTGGCGAACTGCGTAAAGCTGGTTTCGTTACTCGTGATGCTCGTCAGGTTGAACGTAAGAAAGTCGGTCTGCGTAAAGCACGTCGTCGTCCTCAGTTCTCCAAACGTTAATTGTTTTCTGCTCACGCAGAACAATTTGCGAAAAAACCCGCTTCGGCGGGTTTTTTTATGGATAAAACGGTCATTTTGCATGGTGAAGTCACCCATTCTTACCACTTTTTCAGCATTTCCAGAATCCCCTCACCACAACGTCGTCAAGATCTGGTAAACTATCATCCAATTTTCTGCCCAAATGCTGGTGATTGTTCGTTTTTTGTTTCTTTCATAAACGAGAATGTCTTCCCGCGAATGGGGTTTTTACATCTGGCTAGCCATGCGTGGCTGGTAGCAGTACAAAATTCTGAATATACCTGGAGGTTTTCATGGCTGTCGCTGCCAACAAACGTTCGGTAATGACGCTGTTTTCTGGTCCTACTGACATCTATAGCCACCAAGTCCGCATCGTGCTGGCAGAAAAAGGTGTTAGTTTTGAGATAGAACACGTGGAGAAGGATAACCCACCTCAGGATCTGATTGACCTCAACCCAAATCAAAGCGTACCGACGCTGGTGGATCGTGAGCTCACTCTGTGGGAATCCCGCATCATTATGGAATATCTGGATGAGCGTTTCCCACATCCGCCGTTAATGCCGGTTTATCCGGTGGCGCGTGGTGAAAGCCGTCTGTACATGCAACGTATCGAAAAAGACTGGTATTCGCTGATGAATACCATTCAGACCGGCACCGCCGCACAGGCTGATAACGCGCGTAAGCAGCTGCGTGAAGAGCTGCAGGCGATTGCGCCAGTCTTCACCCAGAAGCCTTATTTCCTGAGCGATGAGTTCAGCCTGGTAGACTGCTACCTTGCACCGCTGCTGTGGCGTTTACCGGTACTCGGCGTCGAAGTGATTGGTGCGGGTGCGAAGGAGCTCAAGGGCTATATGACTCGCGTATTTGAACGTGACTCCTTCCTGGCTTCCTTAACTGAACCCGAGCGTGAAATGCGACTCGGTCGAGGCTAACCGATGGATGTATCGCAGCTAACGCCGCGTCGCCCGTATCTGCTACGGGCGTTCTATGAGTGGCTGCTGGATAACCAGCTGACTCCGCATCTGGTCGTCGATGTCACTTTGCCGGACGTTATGGTTCCGATGGAGTATGCGCGCGACGGACAGATCGTTCTCAACATTGCTCCGCGTGCCGTCGGGAATCTGGAGCTGGCTAACGATGAAGTGCGCTTCAACGCCCGCTTTGGCGGCGTTCCGCGCAATGTCTCCGTACCGCTGGCTGCCGTACTGGCTATCTACGCGCGTGAAAACGGCGCAGGGACCATGTTCGAGCCGGAAGCGGCTTACGATGAGGACGCCATCAGCCTGAATGATGACGAAGCATCGTTAAGCAACGATAACGAAACGGTGATGTCAGTGATTGACGGTGATAAGCCGGATAATCACGAGGATGACCCTGATGACACGCCGCCGCCTCGCGGTGGGCGACCGGCGCTACGCGTCGTGAAGTAATCCTCCAGGCAGGGCCATCAGGCCCTGCTTTTTTTATCTCATCCTGCGCCTGAATCCAGCGGTCTCACGCATCGTTAGCCGTCGTTCTGCCCTGGCTGCCGTTAGCTTCACCCGCCAGATGTTCCTATGATATGATGAATCTGCTGTCACATTTGTCACTCTTCGCTACCTATGGACACTATGAAAGCATCGGATACGCCCGCTGAAAGTACTGCTGATAACGTCGGACGCTCGCTGCGTAGCCGGCCGCTGACGCGTAAAAAACTGTCCGAAATGGTCGAAGAAGAGCTGGAGCAAATGATTCGCCGGCGCGAGTTTGCCGAAGGTGAGCAGCTTCCCTCAGAGCGGGAGCTGATGACATTTTTCAACGTCGGCCGCCCGTCGGTACGTGAAGCGCTGGCGGCGCTAAAGCGTAAAGGTCTGGTGCAGATTAGCAACGGCGAACGGGCCCGCGTTTCGCGACCGTCTGCCGACACCATCATCGGGGAGCTCTCCGGTATGGCGAAAGATTTCCTCTCCCATCCCGGCGGAATCGCGCATTTCGAGCAGCTGCGTCTGTTTTTTGAATCCAGCCTGGTTCGCTACGCGGCTGAGCATGCCAGCGATGAACAGCTTGAAAAGCTGGTACAGGCTCTTGAGATCAACAGCCAGTCGCTGGATGACAATACGCTGTTTATCCGTTCAGACGTTGAGTTCCACCGCGTGCTGGCGGAAATTCCCGGCAATCCAATTTTTATGGCCATTCACGTTGCGCTCCTCGACTGGCTCATCGCCGCGCGTCCTAAGGTCCCTGAAAGGGAACTTTATGAGCATAATAATTTAAGCTATCAACAGCATATCGATATCGTTGCCGCCATTCGCCGCCGCGATCCGGATGAAGCCGATCGCGCTCTGCAAACCCACCTCAACAGCGTTTCCGCCACCTGGCACGCCTTCGGCAAGAAAAAACAGCCGCGTAAATCCGTCTAAGGATCTTCAGGATCGTTTAGTGAAGCAGATCGCATAATAAGCGTTTGGTATGAGGCTGCTGCTTATTCGTTCTGGTATAACAGGTATAAAGGTACACAGTTAATCACAACAAATAACACGACGAGGTCTCTATGGCGGTGAATTTACGTGGGGTAATGGCGGCGCTGCTGACGCCGTTTGACGGGCAGCAAAAGCTGGATCAAGACAGCCTGCGGCGGCTGGTGCGTTTTAATCTCAATCAGGGGATCGACGGGCTGTACGTCGGCGGTTCTACCGGCGAGGCGTTCGTGCAGACCAGCGCTGAGCGCCAGCAGGTGCTGGAAATCGTGGCTGAAGAAGCGCAGGGGAAGATGACGCTGATTGCCCACGTCGGCTGCGTCAGCACAATGGAAAGCCAGCAGCTTGCGCAGGCAGCCGAAGGGTACGGCTACGACGCGGTGTCTGCGGTGACGCCGTTCTACTATCCGTTCAGCTTTGAAGAACACTGCGCTCACTATCAGGCGATTATTGATTCCGCTAACGGCCTGCCGATGGTGGTCTATAACATCCCGGTGCTCAGCGGCGTGAAGCTGACGCTCGATCAGATAGGCACCCTGGTGACGCTCCCGGGCGTGGGCGCACTGAAGCAGACTTCCGGCGATCTTTACCAGATGGAGCAGATCCGCCGGTCGCATCCGGATTTGGTACTGTACAACGGCTTTGACGAAATCTTTGCCTCCGGGCTTGTGGCCGGCGCAGACGGCGGGATCGGCAGCACCTACAACATTATGGGCTGGCGCTATAAGGGGATCGTTAAAGCGCTTCAGACCGGCGATATTGCGCAGGCGCAAAGGCTGCAGGCTGAATGTAATAAGGTTATCGACCTGCTGATCAAAACCGGCGTATTCCGCGGGCTTAAAACCGTCCTTCACTATATGGACGTCGTTGCTGAACCGCTGTGCCGTAGGCCATTCGCGCCGGTGGATGAGAAATTCCTGCCGGAGCTGAAGGCGCTGGCGCAGCAGCTGCAGCAAGAGAAGCAGCATCTGGGTTGAGGATAGCCTCCGCGCTATGAGAGTGGAGCAACGCCCGGAGAGCGGCAGCAACGCTTCCGTCCGGGCGACAACATTGATATGCCAGATGGGTGATAGCGGCATCTGGCATGAGAAACCAAGCGTGGGTCTGACCCATCGCGGGAGAGTAAAATGAGCACAACGACCCAGAACATCCCGTGGTATCGCCATCTCAACCGGGCGCAGTGGCGGGCTTTCTCCGCCGCCTGGCTGGGGTATTTGCTTGATGGTTTTGATTTTGTATTAATCGCCCTGGTGTTGACGGAAATCCAGGGAGACTTCGGCCTGACCACCGTTGAGGCGGCGAGTCTTATCTCTGCGGCCTTCATCTCGCGCTGGTTTGGCGGGCTGATGCTCGGGGCGATGGGCGATCGCTATGGACGGCGGCTGGCGATGGTCAGCAGCATTATTCTTTTTTCGGTGGGCACCCTGGCCTGCGGCTTTGCGTCGGGCTACACCACCCTGTTTATCGCCCGGCTGGTGATCGGCATGGGGATGGCGGGGGAGTATGGTTCCAGCGCCACCTACGTTATTGAAAGCTGGCCCCAAAAGCTGCGCAATAAGGCCAGCGGATTCTTGATCTCCGGCTTCTCCGTAGGGGCGGTCGTTGCTGCACAGGTCTATAGCCTGGTGGTTCCCGTTTGGGGATGGAGAGCGCTATTTTTCATCGGTATCGTACCGATTGTTTTTGCACTGTGGCTGCGAAAAAACATCCCGGAAGCGGAAGACTGGCAGCAGAAGCATGCCGGAAAAACGCCGGTGCTCACGATGGTCGATATTCTGTACTGCGGAAAACACCGGGTGATAAATATTTTCCTGACCCTCGCTGCGGCAACGGCGCTGTGGTTCTGCTTCGCGGGTGAGCTGCAAAATGCCGGAATAGTAGTGGTCCTGGGGCTGCTGTGCGCGGCTATATTTATCAGCTTTATGGTGCAAAGTAGCGGCAAACGCTGGCCGACCGGCGTGACGCTGATGGTCGTTGTGCTGTTTGCCTTCCTGTATTCATGGCCCATTCAGGCGCTTCTGCCAACCTATCTCAAGACGGATCTGGCTTACGATCATACTACCGTCGCGCAGGTTCTGTTCTTTAGCGGCTTTGGCGCCGCGGTTGGCTGCTGCGTCGGCGGCTTTCTCGGCGACTGGTTGGGGACGCGAAAAGCCTATGTTTACAGCCTGCTTGCGTCACAGCTCCTCATTATTCCCGTCTTTGCTATCGGCGGCACAAACGTCTGGGTCCTTGGCCTGCTACTGTTTTTCCAGCAGATGCTGGGGCAAGGGATCTCCGGGATCCTGCCGAAGCTGATTGGCGGCTACTTCGATACCGACAAGCGTGCGGCCGGCCTGGGTTTTACCTACAACGTGGGCGCGCTGGGCGGAGCGATTGCCCCGGTGCTTGGCGCCCTGATTGCGCAGCGAATGGATCTCGGCACGACCCTGGGATCGCTTTCCTTCGGCCTGACCTTCGTCGTGATCCTGCTGATTGGCCTGGATATGCCCTCCCGCGTTCAGCGCTGGATCCGTCCCGAAGCCTTGCGGACCCACGACGCAATTGACGGTCTGCCGTTCAGCGGCGCCACGGCGTCGGGTGCGCGCAAGCGTGGCCTAATGAAAATCCGCTAACCTGTGCCCGGCGGCATGCCGGGCGATTGTCTTTGCCAGGGAGTCATCATGTCTTTGTTTGAACTACTCGATACCCGCATCCGCGCCAACGGTGGATTAATTGTTTCCTGTCAGCCGGTCCCCGGCAGCCCGCTGGATACGCCGCCCATCGTTGCCGCCATGGCGCTCGCCGCAGAACGTGCCGGGGCGGTGGCGTTACGTATTGAAGGCGTGGAGAACCTCCGCGCGACCCGGGACGCGGTGACGATACCGATTATCGGCATCCTCAAACGCGACCTGACGGATTCAGCGGTGCGTATCACGCCGTTTCTCGAGGATGTGGATGCCCTGGCGCTGGCTGGGGCGGATATCATCGCCATCGACGGCACCGACCGCCCGCGGCCGGTGCCGGTAGCAGCGCTGCTGGCGAGGATCCATCAGCACAATACGCTGGCGATGACCGACTGCTCATCTCCTGAAGATGGTCTCTCCTGCCAGCGGCTGGGGGCGGAGATTATTGGTACCACGCTGTCGGGCTACACCGGCGGGGAAACGCCGCAGGAGCCGGACCTCGCGCTGGTCCGCACCCTGCACGCGGCGGGCTGTCGGGTGATTGCGGAAGGGCGCTACAACACGCCGGAGCAGGCGGGGGAGGCGATGCGCAACGGCGCGTGGGCGGTTACCGTTGGCTCGGCGATTACCCGTCTGGAGCATATCTGTGAATGGTACAACGCGGCGCTGAAAAAGGCGGCACCATGAGCACGCTGGCGATAGATATCGGCGGGACGAAGCTGGCTGCGGGGCTGGTGGGCGATGAGCTTACGCTGCTGGAGCGGCGTGAAATGCCCACTCCGGCCAGCCGAACGGCGGCGGCGCTAGCCGCTGCGTTAGAAGAGCTCGTTTCCCCGCTGGCCGCGCGCGCAGAGCGTTTTGCCGTGGCCTCAACCGGGATCATCCGGCACGGCACCTTAACCGCCATCAACCCGGCTAATCTTGGCGGCCTGGCGTATTTTCCTCTGGTCGACTGTCTGTCCACGCTCACCGGGCTACCCGGTATCGCGCTCAACGATGCGCAGGCGGCGGCATGGGCGGAGTATCAGGCACTGCCGGAGAAAGTCGGTGAGATGCTCTTTTTAACCGTGTCGACGGGGGTCGGTGGCGGAGTGGTTAGCCGCGGCAGGCTGCATACCGGAAGCGGCGGCCTGGCCGGGCATTGTGGCCATACGCTGGCGGATCCCCACGGCCCGCGCTGTGGCTGCGGGCGTACCGGCTGCGTGGAAGCCGTCGCGTCAGGGCGCGGTATTGCGGCAGCCGCAGAGGGCGAGCTGAGCGGGCTGGACGCGAAAGCTATCTTTGACCGTGCGGCACAGGGGAACCCGCAGGCGGAGCGGCTTATGCGGCGCTCGGCGCAAGCGCTGGCGCGGCTGATTGCCGACCTGAAAGCCGTTACCGACTGTCAGCTCGTGGTGGTTGGTGGCAGCGTGGGTCTTGCTGGCGGCTATCTGCCTCTGGTTAACGAATATCTGTTACAGGAACCCGCGGTCTATCATGTCCCGCTGCGGGAAGCTTACTACCGACACGATGCGGGCCTGCTCGGCGCGGCATTATGGGGACAGGGAGAGAACGAATGATTTTGGGCAATGTTCACCAGCCATTCGCCGCCGGCCTTCCGCCGGCGCTGGCGCAGGCAATTCTTCTGGCACAAGCTCACGACCTGCAAAGCATCGCGCCGGGGCGCTACGAGCTGCAGGGTGACAGCATATTTATGAACGTGATGCAGTTCAGTACCGGGGCGCCGGCAGAGAAAAAGGCGGAGCTGCATACGCGGTTTATTGATATCCAGATCCTGCTGGCGGGGGAAGAGCGGATATTTTACGGCGTAGAGGGAGCCGCACGCGAGTGCGAAGACGCGCACGACGAGGATGATTATCAGCTGTGTCGAAGCATTCACGGCGAACAGGTATTGACCCTGCAGGCCGGTATGTTTGCGGTATTCATGCCCGATGAACCGCATAAACCGGGCTGCACGGTGACGCAGGCCGATGAGATTAAAAAGGTGGTGATCAAAGTTAGCGCCAGCCTGCTGGCGAAATAGAAAAAGCCCGATGGCAACAAACCATCGGGCTTTTTTTGGCGACCCGGCTAAGCAGCTATCCGGGCCCTGGCGTTACACTTCCAGGTAGTTGAGGATCCCGTCAGCCGCTTTGCGACCTTCGGCAATCGCCGTCACCACCAGGTCAGAACCGCGCACGATATCGCCGCCGGCGAAGATCTTCGGGTTGCTGGTCTGGAACGCGTTTTCGTTACCTTCCGGGGCAATAATACGACCCTGTGAGTCGAGCTCAACGCTGTGTTTCGCCAGCCATTCCATGCTGTGCGGACGGAAGCCAAACGCCATAACTACCGCATCGACCGGAATGACGTGCTCGGAACCGGCAACGATTTCGGCCCGACGGCGGCCCTTCGCATCCGGCTGGCCCATCTCGGTGCGCGCCATCTTCACGCCGCACACTTTACCGTTGGCATTCACCTCAACGCCCAGCGGCTGAACGTTGAACTGGAACTCCACGCCCTCTTCACGCGCGTTTTTGACTTCGCGTTTCGAGCCCGGCATGTTCTCTTCGTCACGGCGGTAGGCGCAGATAACGTGAGTAGCGCCCTGGCGGATAGAAGTACGCACGCAGTCCATCGCGGTGTCGCCACCGCCGAGAACCACGACGCGCTTGCCTTCCATGCTGACGTACGGCTCGTCCGGCGTTTCGCCAAAGCCCATCGTCTGCTTGGTGTTGGCAATCAGGAACGGCAGCGCATCATACACGCCGTTCGCATCTTCGTTTTCCAGCCCGCCGCGCATCGACTGATAGGTACCGACGCCGAGGAACACGGCATCGTACTCTTTCAGCAGCTCGTCGAGCTGAACGTCGCGGCCCACTTCAACGTTGAGTTTGAACTCAATCCCCATGCCGGTGAAAATTTCCCGACGGCGGGTCATGACCTCTTTTTCCAGCTTAAATGCCGGAATGCCGAAGGTCAGCAGGCCGCCGATTTCCGGATGGCGGTCGAACACCACCGCCTTCACGCCGTTACGGGTCAGGACGTCAGCACAGGCGAGGCCCGCCGGGCCCGCACCGATGATGGCGACCGTTTTGCCGACCGGCTTGACGCCGGAAAGGTCGGGACGCCAGCCCATCTCGAATGCTTTATCGTTGATATAGCGCTCGATATTGCCGATGGTCACGGCGCCAAACTCATCGTTCAGCGTACAGGAACCTTCACACAGACGGTCCTGCGGGCACACGCGGCCGCACACTTCCGGCAGGGTGTTGGTCTGATGCGACAGCTCAGCCGCTTCAAAAATACGCCCTTCATTGGCCAGCTTCAGCCAGTTAGGGATGTAGTTGTGAACCGGGCACTTCCATTCACAGTACGGGTTGCCGCAGGAGAGGCAGCGGTCTGCCTGCGCCTTAGCCTGGCCCTCTGAAAACGGCTCGTAAATCTCAACAAATTCAATTTTGCGGATCTTCAGCGGCTTCTTTGGCGGATCAACGCGCTGTAAGTCGATAAACTGGTATACGTTCTGGCTCATCTGAATTCCTTACTGCGCCTGCACACGCAGCTCTGCTGCGCTACGACTACGGTGACCCAACAGTGCTTTAACATCGCTGGACTTTGGTTTAACCAGCGCGAATTTCGCCGAGAAGGCCGGCCAGTTGGCCAGGATCTCTTCCCCGCGCGACGAGCCGGTCAGCTGCACGTGTTCGGTAATCAAACCACGCAGATGCTCCTCGTGGATAGCCAGAGAGTCAACGTCCAGCACTTCCACCAGCTCCGGGTTCACGCGTTTGCGGAAGTCGCCGGCTTCATCCAGCACGTAGGCGAAGCCGCCGGTCATCCCTGCGCCAAAGTTGACGCCGGTTTTACCGATCACGCAGACGATGCCGCCGGTCATATATTCGCAGCCGTTATCGCCGATGCCTTCAACGACGGTGATGGCACCGGAGTTACGCACCGCAAAACGTTCACCTGCGCGGCCCGCCGCGTACAGACGACCGCCGGTCGCGCCGTACAGGCAGGTATTGCCGATGATGCTCGCTTCATGGCTGCGGAAGGCGGAGCCTACCGGAGGACGAATCGCGAGCAGGCCGCCGGCCATACCTTTACCGACGTAGTCGTTCGCATCACCGGTCAGGTGCAGCTCCACGCCACCGGCGTTCCATACGCCGAAGCTCTGGCCCGCGGTACCGCTGAAGTGGGCGGTAATCGGGTCGGCAGCCAGCCCCTGGTCGCCGTGAGTCTGGGCAATATAGCCGGACAGCGAGGCGCCAACGGAGCGGTCGGTGTTGCGGATATCAAACCAGAACGTTTTGCTCTGCTTGCCGTCAACGAACGGTTTTGCCTGCTGCAGCAGCTGCGCGTTCAGCACGCCGTTATCAAACGGCGGGTTGTTCTCGGTGCAGTACAGCGCTTTGCCCGCGTGCGGCTCGGCGGTCTCCAGCAGTTTTGACAGATCCAGCTTCTGCTGCTTCGCGGTAAAGCCGTCCAGCACCTTCAGCAGATCGGTGCGACCGATCAGATCCACCAGACGCTTCACGCCCAGCTGGGCCATCAGCTCGCGGGTTTCGCGGGCGATGAATTCAAAGTAGTTGGTCACTTTGAACGGCAGGCCGTGGTAGTGGTTCTTACGCAGTTTGTCATCCTGGGTTGCTACGCCGGTTGCGCAGTTGTTCAGGTGGCAAATACGCAGGTATTTACAGCCCAGCGCCACCATCGGGCCGGTGCCGAAGCCGAAGCTTTCCGCGCCGAGGATCGCCGCTTTGATGATATCGAGGCCGGTTTTCAGGCCGCCGTCCACCTGCAAGCGAATCTTATGCCGCAGGCCGTTGGCCACCAGCGCCTGCTGGGTTTCAACCAGGCCGAGCTCCCACGGACATCCCGCATATTTCACCGAGGAGAGCGGGCTGGCGCCGGTGCCGCCGTCATAGCCGGCGATAGTGATAAGGTCGGCATAGGCTTTCGCCACGCCGGTGGCGATAGTGCCAACGCCCGGCTCGGAGACCAGCTTCACTGAAATCATCGCTTTCGGATTGACCTGTTTCAGGTCAAAAATCAGCTGCGCCAGATCTTCGATCGAGTAAATATCGTGATGCGGCGGCGGCGAAATCAGCGTTACGCCCGGTACCGAGTAGCGCAGTTTGGCAATGTACGGGGTGACTTTATCACCCGGCAGCTGGCCACCTTCGCCCGGTTTGGCGCCCTGAGCGACTTTAATCTGAATAACGTCGGCGTTAACCAGGTAAGCCGGGGTGACGCCGAAGCGGCCGGAGGCAACCTGCTTGATGCGCGACACTTTGTTGGTGCCGTAGCGCGCCGGGTCTTCGCCGCCTTCGCCGGAGTTGGAGAAGCCGCCGATGCTGTTCATCGCTTCCGCCAGCGATTCATGCGCTTCCGGGCTTAATGCGCCGATAGACATGGCCGCGGTATCGAAGCGTTTGTACAGCTCTTTTGCCGACTCAACGTGGGCGATATCGATCGCTTCGTCGCCAGGATTCAGCGCCAGCAGATCGCGCAGCGTAGCGGCCGGGCGCTCGTTGACCAGCTGAGAATACTGCTGGTAATCGCGGTATTCACCGCTCTGAACCGCCTGCTGCAGGGTGCGTACGACGTCCGGGTTATAGGCGTGATATTCACCACCGTGAACGTATTTCAGCAGACCGCCCTGGTCCAGCGGCTTGCGGACCAGCCACGCGCGTTTCGACAGGTTCAGCAGGTCCTGCTGGAAGTCGTCGAAGCCTGCGCCGCCGATGCGGCTGACTACGCCGAGGAAGCAGAGGTCGGAAACTTCGCGATGCAGGCCAACGGCTTCAAACAGCTTCGAGCAGCGATAGGACGCGATGGTCGAAATACCCATCTTCGACATGATCTTGTAGAGACCTTTGTTGATGCCGTTACGGTAGTTCAGCATCACCGTGCGGTAGTCTCTGTCGATGGCTTTGCTATCGACCAGTCTGGCCAGGGTTTCATAGGCCAGATACGGGTAGATAGCCGTTGCGCCGAAGCCCAGCAGGACCGCGAAGTGGTGCGGGTCGCGGGCGCTGGCGGTTTCAACAATGATGTTGGCATCGCAGCGCAGGCTCTTATCGACCAGACGAGTCTGGATAGCACCGACCGCCATTGGCGCCGGTACCGGCAGGCGATCTTTCGCAATGTTGCGATCCGACAGCACCAGCAGCACGGTACCGTTGCGTACCATCCGCTCTGCTTTGTCGCACAGCGCCTTCACCGTCTCGGCCAGGGTTGTTTCCGCGGCGTTGAAGGTGATGTCCAGGGTATCGGCGCGATAGTGCTCCTCTTCCATGGTGGTCAGCTGTTTGAAATCAGAGTACAGCAGGATTGGCGATTTGAAGCTCAGGCGGTGCGCCTGGCCTTCCGCTTCGCAGAAGACGTTCATTTCGCGGCCAATGCTGGTGGCCAGAGACATCACGTGCGCTTCACGCAGCGGGTCGATCGGCGGGTTGGTCACCTGCGCGAACTGCTGGCGGAAGTAATCGTAAATAATACGCGGCTGGCTGGAGAGCACGGCAAACGGCGTGTCATCGCCCATGGAGCCGACGGCTTCCTGGCCGTTCTCGCCCAGCACGCGCAGCACGGAATCCAGCTCTTCAGCGCTGTAGTTAAACTGTTTCTGATAGCTGGCGAGCGTATCGTCATCCAGCTGGCGGCTGCCAACGTCTTCGTCAGGCAGGTCTTCGAACGGCACCAGGCGACGAACGTTTTTCTCCATCCACTCTTTGTAAGGGTGGCGGCTTTTCAGGTCGTCGTCAGTCTCTGCTGAGTGCAGAATGCGGCCACCGCGGGTATCGATAACCATCAGCTCGCCTGGACCGACGCGGCCTTTTTCAACCACTTCGTCAGGCTGATAATCCCAGATGCCGACTTCGGAGGCGCAGGTGATCAGCTTGTCTTTGGTGATGACGTAGCGTGCCGGACGCAGACCGTTACGGTCGAGGTTACAGGCAGCGTAGCGCCCATCGGACATGACGATGCCCGCCGGGCCGTCCCACGGCTCCATATGCATGGAGTTAAAGTCGAAGAATGCGCGCAGCTCCGGATCCATATCCGGGTTGTTCTGCCAGGCCGGCGGAACGAGCAGGCGCATGGCGCGAACGATATCCATCCCGCCTGCCAGCAGCAGTTCCAGCATGTTATCCATAGAGCTGGAGTCCGAGCCCGTTTCGTTGACGAACGGTGCGGCATCGTGCAGATCGGGGATCAGCGGGGTCTGGAACTTATAGGTACGCGCGCGCGCCCACTGGCGGTTGCCGGTGATGGTGTTGATTTCACCGTTGTGCGCCAGGTAGCGGAACGGCTGTGCCAGCGGCCAGCGCGGCACGGTGTTGGTGGAGAAGCGCTGGTGGAACAGGCAGATTGCCGACTCCAGACGCAGGTCCGCAAGGTCCAGGTAGAAGCGCGGCAAATCCGCCGGCATACACAGACCTTTATAGATATTCACCAGGTTCGACAGGCTGCAAACGTAAAAATCTTTATCATCCTGCAGGCGCTTTTCAAGGCGACGACGCGCGATGAACAGGCGACGCTCCATATCACGCGGGCGCCAGCCTGCCGGTGCGTTAACAAAAATTTGTTCAATACGGGGCAGCGAGGAGAGGGCGATTTCACCGAGAACCCCTTCGTTAGTTGGCACTTCGCGCCAGCCGACGATAGACAGGGTTTCACGTTGCAGTTCTTCTTCAACGATGCGGCGTGAGGCAGCAGCCAGTTCAGGATCTTTATTAAGGAACAGCATCCCAACGGCGTAATTTTTGGCTAAACGCCAGCCGCGTTCTTCCGCAACGATACGGAAGAAACGATCGGGTTTTTGCAGCAGCAAGCCACAACCGTCGCCGGTTTTACCATCGGCAAGGATCGCGCCGCGGTGCTGCATTCGGGCCAGTGCGTGTATAGCGGTACGCACTACCTTGTGGCTAGGTTCGCCTTCTATGTGGGCGATCAGGCCGAAACCACAGTTATCCCTCTCAAGGGATTTATCGTACAACATATCAGTGAACCTCCCCAGGCTCTACGGGACACCCTCCGATACCGATTGCGCACGGGCACAGAAAGAGCATGGCGACGGGGTTTGCACCTCGCATTCGCCCTCTTTAAATCCTTTTCGCATCGGTACGCAAGTTTGAGGACTTGCTGTAAGAGGGAATCTCAATTACTGCATAAATATGATGAGCAGAGAGCTCATCCAGAAAGCTTCCAGCGGATTCCCAACTTATCGGGAATCCACACTTACGTCAAATGGCAATCTTATTTATACAAAAATGTGCTATGTGGTGTTTAATGTTATGATTATTAAAGATATTAACGGGTTTTTAACGCTATTGAAACGTGCCGGAAAGCGTAATCTAGTGTGATCTGTCTCACTATATCGATAGCGTAACATTATCGATCTGTGCTGAAGTGTCTTTTTATTGCAGAATATTTAGCTGCTTATTATCTCTGAAGCCAGAAATAACACTGTTTTTAACCCTGGCGAAGATAATGGCAAACCAGAGGTTAAGTATAAGGAAAAGTCATCATAGAAATCGTGAATGAAATTGCAGTTATATTGAGTGGTTATGCAATGAGCTGAGCGGTCACTCTGACGATTGATCCAGGTCATCGCCGTAGGTGACTAAAAATGGCAGGCTTGGCCCCTTTCTTCAGGCCGGTCTATCAGATTATGCAGTTACAAAAATTAGTCAATATGTTTGGTGGGGATCTTATGCGTCGCTATGGCGAAAAGGTTCATAAACTGACGCTGCATGGTGGATTTAGCTGCCCGAATCGTGATGGCACCCTTGGCCGGGGCGGCTGCACGTTCTGCAACGTAGCCTCTTTTGCTGACGAAGAGCAGCAGCACCGCTCGATTGCCGAGCAGCTGGCGCTTCAGGCGCAGCGGGTGAACCGTGCAAAACGCTATCTGGCCTATTTTCAGGCCTACACCAGCACCTTTGCTGAAGTGCAGGTGCTGCGCGCGATGTACCAGCAGGCGGTGAGCCAGGCCAATATTGTCGGGCTCTGCGTCGGCACCCGACCGGACTGTGTCCCCGAAGCGGTGCTGGACCTGCTAACGGAGTATCGGGAGCTGGGCTACGAAGTCTGGCTGGAGCTGGGGCTGCAAACGGCGCACGATAAAACGCTGCATCGCATTAACCGCGGCCATGACTTTGCCTGCTATCAGCGCACGACCCGGCTGGCGAGAGCGCGCGGGCTGAAGGTGTGCGCGCATTTGATTGTCGGGCTGCCGGGCGAAGGGCCGGGCCACTGCCTGCAAACGCTGGAGCAGGTCGTCGGGACCGGCGTGGATGGCATCAAGCTGCATCCGCTGCATATCGTCACCGGCAGCACGATGGCGAAAGCCTGGCAGGCCGGGCGCCTTAACGGCATTGAGCTGGATGACTATACCGTCACCGCCGGAGAGATGATTCGACATACGCCGCCGGAGGTGATTTATCACCGAATCTCGGCCAGCGCCCGCCGTCCCACCCTGCTGGCGCCGCTGTGGTGCGAAAATCGCTGGACCGGGATGGTTGAACTGGACCGCTATCTGAACCAGCACGGCGTGCAGGGTTCGGCCCTGGGACGCGCGTGGAGCCCGACCGCCGCATAGTCCGTGAATAACGCGGCGTTGCGGATAGTTCAGCAGCGGCCTGCGCTGCGGCGGTCTGAAGTATGAAGAGGATCGGCATTTTTCGCACAACTTACGGCGCCTCGCTCAGAATTGGGTATTATTGTGCACAGTTGTGGCGAAGGAATCCCTTATGAAGCAAATCCGTATGCTGGCGCAGTACTATGTTGACCTGATGATGAAGCTGGGTCTGGTGCGTTTTTCAATGCTGTTAGCCCTGGCCCTGGTGGTGCTGGCGATTGTGGTGCAGATGGCCGTTACGATGGTGCTGCACGGCCAGGTCGAAAGCATCGATGTGATCCGCTCTATCTTCTTTGGCCTGCTGATTACCCCGTGGGCGGTCTACTTTCTGTCGGTGGTGGTTGAGCAGCTTGAGGAGTCGCGACAGCGCCTCTCGAGGCTGGTGGAGAAGCTGGAGGAGATGCGCGAGCGGGATCTGAAGCTCAACGTGCAGCTCAAAGACAACATCGCCCAGCTCAATCAGGAGATTGGCGAGCGCGAGAAGGCGGAAGCCGAACGCGAAACCACGCTGGAACAGCTGAAAATTGAGATGAAAGAGCGTGAAGAGGCGCAGATTCAGCTCGAACAGCAGTCCTCCTTCCTGCGTTCATTCCTCGACGCCTCGCCAGACCTTGTTTTCTATCGCAATGAAGATAAAGAGTTTTCCGGCTGCAACCGGGCGATGGAGCTGCTGACGGGTAAAAGCGAGAAGCAGCTTATCCACCTCAAGCCGCAGGATGTCTATAACGAAGAAGCGGCGGAGAAGGTGCTGGAAACGGATGAGAAAGTCTTCCGGCATAACGTCTCTCTGACCTATGAACAGTGGCTGGATTACCCGGACGGGCGCAAAGCCTGCTTTGAAATCCGCAAGGTTCCTTACTACGATCGCGTCGGCAAACGCCGTGGCCTGATGGGCTTCGGCCGCGATATTACCGAACGTAAGCGCTATCAGGACGCTCTGGAGCGCGCCAGCCGCGATAAGACGACCTTTATCTCAACTATCAGCCACGAGCTGCGTACGCCGCTTAACGGCATCGTGGGGCTCAGCCGCATCCTGCTGGATACCGAACTCACCGGCGAGCAGGAAAAATACCTGAAAACGATCCACGTATCGGCGGTGACGCTGGGCAATATCTTCAACGATATTATCGATATGGATAAGATGGAGCGGCGTAAGGTCCAGCTCGATAATCAGCCGGTGGACTTCACCAGCTTCCTTGCCGACCTCGAAAACCTCTCCGGCCTGCAGGCGCAGCAGAAAGGGCTGCGCTTCGTGATGGATCCGACGCTGCCGCTGCCGCATAAGGTCGTCACCGACGGTACGCGCCTGCGGCAGATCCTGTGGAACCTCATTAGCAACGCGGTCAAATTTACCCCTCAGGGCGGCAACGTGACCGTCCGTATTCGCTACGATGAGGGCAATATTCTGCACTTTGAGGTCGAGGATTCCGGTATCGGTATTCCGCAGGCGGAGCAGGATAAAATCTTCGCCATGTACTATCAGGTTAAGGATAGCCACGGCGGGAAACCTGCCACCGGCACCGGAATTGGCCTGGCGGTATCGCGCCGGCTGGCACGCAATATGGGCGGCGATATCAACGTCGCCAGCCAGCCGGGCCAGGGCGCAACCTTTACCTTAACCGTGCATGCGCCGGCGGTAGCGGAGGAGGTTGAAGACACGCTGGCGGAAGATGAAATGCCGCTCCCGGCGCTGAACGTGCTGCTGGTAGAGGATATTGAGCTTAACGTGATTGTCGCCCGCTCGGTGCTGGAAAAACTGGGCAATAGCGTTGACGTGGCGATGACCGGTAAAGCCGCGCTGGAGATGTTCGAACCCGGTGAATATGACCTGGTGCTGCTGGATATTCAGCTACCGGATATGACCGGTCTCGATATCTCACGCCACCTCAAGCAACGCTTTGCCGCCGACGAGCTGCCGCCGCTGGTGGCGCTCACGGCCAACGTTCTGAAAGACAAAAAAGAGTACCTGAATGCCGGTATGGATGATGTGCTGAGTAAGCCGCTGTCGGTCCCGGCGCTCACCGCCATTATTAAAAAGTTCTGGGATTCGCCGGAAGATGACCTGGACGAGGCGCCGGCCGTGGATGCGGCTAAATCGGCCTCGGTGCTGGATATTCCGATGCTGGAACAGTACATCGAGCTGGTGGGGCCGAAGCTCATCAGCGACGGTCTGGCGGTTTTCGAGAAGATGATGCCGGGCTATCTGGCGGTGCTGGAGTCCAACCTTACCGCTCGCGACCAGAAAGGGATTGTCGATGAAGGCCATAAGATTAAGGGCGCCGCGGGCTCTATCGGCCTGCGCCACATTCAGCAGCTTGGACAGCAGATTCAGACGCCGGACCTGCCCGCGTGGTCAGATAACGTTGGTGAATGGGTTGAAGAGATGAAATCGGAGTGGCAGAACGATGTGGCGGTACTGAAGGCGTGGGTTGCGGCGGCACATAAAAAATGACCCCGGATAAACCGGGGTGCGCGAACACTGCGCCAACACCAGGGAACTGGTCGTTGCGCCACAATTTTTAGAGATATTTTTTACACGGCGCAACCTGAGGATTTGGTTTGCTCGCTGATTAAGATAGCAAACCTTAAATTATTTGTTACATGAATCAGTCAAATATGTGAAGCAATGCGGGTAAATCAAAATTTTTGACTGGTTTCAGCAAGTTTGCACTAAGGAGCTGGGGTGATGAAAAAGATTGGTGTCGTATTAAGCGGCTGCGGTGTCTATGACGGCACTGAGATTCATGAGGCGGTTATTACCCTGCTGGCGATTGCTCGCGGCGGTGCCCAGGCGGTGTGCTTTGCCCCTGATAAGGCGCAAACGGACGTCATCAACCATCTGACCGGCGAGCTTCTGCCGGAAAGCCGCAACGTGCTGATTGAAGCCGCGCGCATCGCCCGCGGTGAGATCCAGCCGCTGTCCGACGCCCGGGCCGATGATCTCGATGCGCTGATTGTCCCCGGTGGATTTGGCGCCGCGAAAAACCTCAGCAGCTTCGCCTCCCGGGGCAGCGAATGTACCGTCGACGACGAGCTGAAGGCGCTGACGCAGGCCATGCATCAGGCCGGTAAGCCGCTGGGCTTTATCTGTATCGCGCCGGCGCTGCTGCCAAAAATCTTACCCGCCCCGCTGCGGGTCACCATTGGCACCGATCTGGACACCGCCGAAGCGCTGGAGGATATGGGGGCCGAGCATGTGCCCTGTCCGGTGGATGACATTGTGGTGGATGAAGAGAATAAAGTCGTGACCACCCCGGCCTATATGCTGGCGCAGAATATCGCCGAAGCGGCGAGCGGGATTGAGAAGCTGGTGGCGCGCGTGCTGGTTCTCACGGCATGAAGGCCCGCTTTTCGCCGCTGCGGATGGTAAAGCGTGGGCTGCTGCGCGTGCTGCTGGTGGCCGCCGCCTTCTGGGGCGGCGGCATTGCGCTGTTTAGCGTGCTGCCGGTGCCTTTCTCGGCGGTGATGCTTGAGCGGCAGGTCGGCGCCTGGCTGAGCGGCAATTTTCATTATGTCGCCCACTCTGATTGGGTGGGGATGGATGAGATATCGCCGTGGATGGGGCTGGCGGTGATGGCGGCTGAGGACCAAAAGTTCCCCGACCATTGGGGCTTTGACGTTCCGGCGATAGAAAAAGCGCTGGCGCACAATGAGCGTAACGAAAACCGCGTTCGCGGGGCCTCGACCCTGTCGCAGCAGACGGCCAAAAACCTGTTTTTATGGGATGGCCGTAGCTGGCTGCGTAAGGGGCTGGAGGCCGGTCTGACCGTAGGAATCGAGACGGTATGGAGTAAAAAACGCATCCTCACCGTTTATCTGAATATCGCCGAGTTTGGTGAAGGGACGTTTGGCGTTGAAGCCGCGTCGCAGCGCTACTTCCACAAGCCGGCGAGCAGGTTAACGCCTGCGGAAGCGGCCCTGCTGGCCGCCGTATTGCCTAATCCGATCCGCTTTCGCGCGGACGCGCCGTCGGGCTATGTCCGCAGTCGACAGGCGTGGATTTTACGTCAGATGCGTCAGCTTGGCGGGGAAGGGTTTATGCGGGAGAACAGGCTGTATTAATACGGTTGGCGGGTGTGTTACCCCGGTAAGCATCGCGCGACCGGGGGAATGACGCCGGCGTTAGTCTTCGTCAAAACCGGCGTTAAACAGCGCAATAACCGCGGCCAGCGCTTCGACTTCCTGCGGACCGCTGGCCTCAATCTCAATTTGCCGACCCTTTGCGGAGTCGAGCATCAGCAGAGCAATCACGCTATTGGCTTCCGCCTCCGTGCCCTCATCGTTGCGCAGCAGCACTTCGGCATCGAAATTTTGCATCAGCTCGAACAGCTTCATCGCCGGGCGCGCGTGCATGCCCAGCTTGTTAGTGATCTCAACGCTCTGCTTTACGGTCATGATTTGCGTTTTTCCAGCGTCCGGTGACGCGACTGCACGTTCTTACCGCGCGAGCGGAAGTAGTCAGCCAGTTGTTCGGCAATATAGACCGAACGATGTTTACCGCCGGTACAACCGATAGCGACCGTCAGATAGCTGCGGTTATTGGTCTCCAGCATGGGTAACCATAGCTCAAGATAGCTGCGGGTCTGATAAATAAAGTTGTGAACCTCGGTGTGGCGATCGAGGAAGGCGGCAACGGGTTTATCGAGGCCGGTCATCGGGCGCAGCTTGGGATCCCAGTGCGGGTTAGGCAGGAAGCGCACGTCGAAGACGTAATCGGCATCAATCGGAATACCGTGCTTAAAGCCAAAGGATTCAAAGACCATGGTGAGCTCACGCTCGCGTTTGCCCAACAGGCGCGTACGCAGCATTTCTGCCAGCTCGTGTACCGACATTTCGGAGGTGTCGACGATCAGGTCGGCGCGGGAGCGCAGCGGCTCCAGCAGCGCGCTCTCTTCGTCGATGGCGCTCTCAAGCGACAGGTTTTTGCTTGAAAGCGGATGCAGGCGACGCGTGTCGCTGTAGCGACGAATCAGCGTATTGCGATCGGCATCAAGGAACAGCAGCTGAGGAGAAAACGCCTCAGGCAGGCTCTTCATCGCCTGTTCAAAGATTTCTGGCGACTCCGGCATGTTGCGCACGTCAATGCTGACGGCGGCGGAAATGTTTCTGTCGGCCAGCGATCTCGCCAGCTCGGGCAGCAGCACTACCGGCAGGTTATCTACGCAGTAGAAGCCCATATCTTCCAGCGCCCGCAGGGCGACGGATTTCCCCGATCCTGAGCGGCCGCTGACGATCATCAGTACCATGTACCGTTTCTCCTCAGTACGATAAAGGGGAGGCTATCGCTCCCGTTATGCGTCATCGCTGCTTCCTGCCTCGGTGATAATCTCATACAGCTCTTCGTCGCTTTGCGCGGCGCGCAGGCGACGGCAAATCGTTTTATCCGCTAGCCGTTTTGCCACCAGCGACAGCGTATGCAGATGGGTTTTTGTCTGATCGGCCGGCACTAAAAGCGCAAACAGCAGATCGACGGGCTGATTGTCGATCGCATCAAAGGCGATCGGCGTTTCCAGCTGCACAAAAACGCCAACGGCGCGCAGCGTATCCTCTTCAAGCTTACCGTGCGGAATGGCGATGCCGTTGCCAATTCCGGTACTGCCCATTTTCTCACGGGTGAGGATCGCTTCGAATACCACCTGGGACGGCAGACCTAGCTGCTTTGCTGCCAGCTCGCTGATGATCTCCAGCGCGCGCTTTTTGCTCTGGCAGTGAACCTGGCTACGGGTACATTCCTGATTAAGGACATTGCTCAGTTGTAGAGCTGAATCGTTGTTCATCATAATTTCACCTGAGCTCGCTCTCTGCCAGCTGCCGACAATAGCCGACGGCTGGCAGGGACGATCGCCCGGACAATTAGTGTTGTTTTAGTTTATCTTTATGTTTTGTTAACTGTCGTGCCAGCTTATCGATGAGACCATCGATAGCGGCATACATATCCTGCCCTTCCGCACTGGCATGGATTTCGCCACCGTTGACATGCAGATTGGCGTCCGCAATTTGCGTCACCTTCTCTACTTTTAACACAATGTAGACCTGATTGATCCTGTCGAAAAACTGCTCCAGTTTGCTGAACTTCGCGTTGACGAACTCGCGCAGGGCCGGGGTGATTTCGACGTTGTGTCCTGTAATGTTGAGCTGCATAGTGTCTTCCTTATCGGTTGGGTCACACCAGCTGTTTACGCTGGTTAGACGGCGGAATGGATAAAGACTCTCGGTACTTAGCGACGGTGCGGCGCGCCACCATGATACCCTGTTCAGACAGGATGGTGGTGAGCTTACTGTCACTCAACGGCTTCGCGGGGTTCTCCGCGGCGATTAACTTCTTCACCAGCGCGCGAATGGCGGTCGACGATGCCTCGCCTCCGCCTTCGGTATTCACGTGGCTGGAGAAGAAATACTTCAGTTCAAAAATACCGCGCGGGCTGTGCAGGTACTTTTGCGTGGTCACGCGTGAAATCGTCGATTCATGCATTTCGACGGCCTGAGCGATATCCGCCAGCACCATCGGTTTCATAAACTCTTCGCCCTGTTCAAAGAAGGCCTGCTGCTGTTCGACGATGCAGCGGCTGACGCGCAGCAGCGTATCGTTGCGGCTTTCCAGGCTTTTGATCAGCCAGCGGGCTTCCTGCAGGTTGCTGCGGATAAACTGGCTATCGGCGTCGTTACGCGTGCTGTTGCCCATTGCGGCGTAGTGCTGGTTGATCTTCAGGCGCGGGATGCTGTCGGAATTCAGCTCTACGACCCAGCGTTCGCTCACCTTACGCACCAGCACATCCGGGATCACGTATTCTGGTTCGCTGGTTTGGATCGACTGACCCGGGCGCGGATCTAACGACTGGATCAGATTAACCGCTTCTTTCAGAACATCCTCTTTCAGCCGCGTAACGCGCATCAGGGAGCGAAAGTCGTGGTTGGCGAGCAGATCGAGATGATCGCTGATGATAAGCCGGGCCTCTTCCAGCCACGGCGTCTCTTTGGCAAACTGCGAGAGCTGAACCAGCAGGCAGTCGCGCAGATCTTTTGCCGCGACGCCAACCGGGTCAAAACGCTGGATGCGCTTCAGTACCGCTTCAACTTCTTCGAGGCCGATTTCGTCATCGTCAATGCTCTCAACGATATCCTCCACCCGCAGGGTGAGGTAGCCGGTATCATCAACGGCATCGACGATAGAGGTGGCGATAGCGCGGTCGGTATCGGTGAACGGCGTCAGCTGGACCTGCCACATCAGGTAATCCTGCAGGCTCTGAGTCGTTTCACCTTGATAGATAGGCAGCTCGTCATCCTGGTAATCGACGCCGTTGCCAGAAGGCGTGCCGGCGGTGTAGATCTCATCCCAGCTGGCGTCGAGCGGCAGCTCCTCGGGCATATCTTTTTGCTCAAGGGCGTCCACGGTATCCAGAGACTCGCGGTCCTCAACTTCTTTCGTTTCTACCTCTTCATGAAGATCGGTTTGCTCAAGCAACGGATTACTCTCCAGCGCCTGCTGGAGTTCCTGCTGGAGTTCTAACGTGGACAGCTGCAGCAAACGAATGGCCTGCTGCAGTTGTGGCGTCATGGCAAGCTGTTGGCTTAGCCTTAATTGCAAACCTTGCTTCATATTCAGGGCTAATATCTCCGGCTAAAACGTCTGTAACCTCTACCCTATCAGAGTCTGAAGTCTTCCCCAAGATACACGCGCTTAACCTGCTCGTCTTCCAGGATTTGCTGTGGGGTGCCGTGAGCAATCAGATGCCCCTGGCTGACGATATAAGCACGCTCGCAGACCGCCAGAGTTTCCCTGACGTTATGGTCGGTGATTAGGACGCCAAGGCCGCTGTCGCGCAGGTGCTCGATGATGCGTTTGATATCGATAACGGAGATGGGGTCAACGCCAGCAAACGGTTCATCCAGAAGGATAAATTTAGGGTTGGCGGCCAGCGCGCGGGCAATTTCAACGCGGCGACGTTCGCCGCCGGAAAGCGCCTGACCGAGGCTATCGCGTAGATGCTCGATATGAAACTCTTCCATCAACTCTTTCGCGCGATCTTCACGCTGTTCGCTGCTCAGATCGTCACGAATCTGCAGTACCGCCATCAGGTTATCGTAGACGCTCAGGCGACGGAAAATCGAGGCCTCCTGCGGCAGATAGCCAATGCCGCGGCGCGCGCGCGCGTGAAGCGGCAGCAGGCTGATATCTTCATCGTCGATGATAATATTGCCGGCGTCGCGCGGCACGATCCCGACCACCATGTAGAAGGTGGTGGTTTTGCCGGCGCCGTTCGGGCCGAGCAGGCCGACAATCTCACCGGAGTTGACGGTCAGACTGACATCTTCCACCACGCGGCGGCCTTTATAAGCTTTGGCGAGATTCTTTGCAGTTAATGTTGCCATAACGAATTACTTACCTTTCTTTGGCTGATCGGTGCCTTTGTCCTGCAGCTGCGAAGGAACCAGAACCGTAGTCACGCGCCCGCCTTTGTTGCTGAACGCCTGCATTTTCTGCTCTTTCACCAGATAGGTGATCTTGTCACCCTGGATATTGCTATCGATCTGTTCCAGATGCGCATTGCCGGTCAGTACGACGAAATCATTTTGCAGCTCATAGCGCATTTTTGACGCGCGGCCTTTCACCGGCTTGCCGTTATCCTGCATCTGGAAGAAGGTTGCCGGATTGCCGTATCCGTCGATCACCTCTTTGCCCCTCTCGCCGCCTGGACGAGTGACCACGACCTTATCGGCATTGATCTTGATGGTGCCCTGGGTCACGACGACATTACCGGTAAAGGTGACAACATTGCCCTGCATATCCAGCGACTGCTGATCGGATTCGATATGAATCGGCTGATCGGTGTCGCCAGTCTTTGCCAGTGCCGGCAGGCTGACGGCCAGTATGGCGCTGGCGAGCGCAATCTTAAGGCTGAGTTTGTTTGTTCTGAATTTCATAAGAGGTTCTAACCTTTTCAATCAGCTCGGCATTTTTGCTGCGCAGGTTACCGCGCATTCTTAGGCCACTGGAAGTAAATGTTGTCCCGTACAACGTCACCATGTCATCGGAGGTAACATCCTGCGTCACCAGATTTATCCGGGCGTTATCCGTCGTAATTTTGCGCAGTTGAGAGTCGGGGCTTAGCGCGTTCACCTCAACGTGCCCATAAAGATACAGCATACGATCGTTGGTCAGCTTGGCTTTATCCGCTTTGATTGACCAGGTTGGGGCTTTGTTGGTATCAAAGGTGGTCATCACCGGCTGAGTGAACCACGACAGCTCTTGCGCAGAAAAATACGCCACGTGCTCGGCGATAAGGCGATAGTTAAGCGCCCCTTCCGGACTGTAAACGACGGTATCGGTATGCTCGCTGGTATAGGTTGGGTCATCAGGATTGACCTCCGGCTGAGCGCTATCGTCCGTACCCGCCAGGTTAAGGCCGATCAGGATCAGCGCGACCAGCGACAGTAAAATGATAACCCAACGTCTGGTTTTACTCATATTGATTGCCCTTTGGCCTCATCCAGCTTGCCCTGCGCCAATAGTAACAAATCGCAGACTTCGCGTACCGCTCCGCGCCCGCCGTTGATGCGGGTAACATAGTCTGCGCGTGGAAGCAGCAGCGGGTGCGCATCCGCCACGGCAACGCTTAAGCCTGTTTCTGCCATTACCGGCCAGTCGATCAGGTCATCGCCAATATAGGCCACTTCGTCCGCACGGACGGCCAGCTTGCTTAATAAGTCACGGAAGGCCAGCAGCTTATCGGACTGCCCTTGATAGAGATGCGTAATGCCTAACGTCTGACAGCGATCTTCTACTAGTTTAGCGTTTCGCCCGGTAATAATCGCCACTTCAATACCTGAAGTCAGCGCGCAGCGGATCCCGTAGCCATCGCGTACGTTGAACGCCTTCAGCTCTTCGCCGTTGTTGCCCATATAGATAAGACCGTCGGACAGCACGCCGTCGACGTCGAGGATCAGTAAACGGATCTTCGCCGCGCGTTCGAGAAATTCAGGGCTTACCGGTCCGTAGCAGGTCGCTAGCAGAGCATCAGCATTATTCATTATTTTATCCTTACTTACACTACGCCTGCGCGCAGGAGATCGTGCATATGTACCACACCCAACAGACGGTCGCCATCGGCAACTAATACGCAGGTGATATGACGGGCTTGCATCAGGTTTAGCGCATCGACGGCCAGAATGCCGGGACGGATGCGAATCCCACCCGGCGTCATGACCTCGGCAATGCCGGCATTACGCATATCGACCCCGGAATCGAACACCCGGCGCAGGTCGCCATCGGTGAAAATACCGATGATGTTCATCTCATCGTCGCAGATAGCGGTCATGCCTAAATTTTTCCGCGTGATTTCCAGCAGCGCATCGCGCAGCGTGGCCTGCAGAGTCACGTGCGGGATTTCATCACCCGTGTGCATGATATCATTGACCCGCAGCAGCAGCTTGCGGCCCAACGCGCCGCCGGGGTGCGACAGCGCGAAATCTTCGGCGGTAAAGCCGCGAGCTTCCAGCAGCGCAACCGCCAGAGCATCGCCCATCACCAGCGCCGCGGTGGTGCTTGACGTCGGGGCAAGGCCAAGCGGACAGGCTTCTTTCAGCACCTTCACGCACAGGTGGATATCCGCCGCGCGCGCCATGCTGCTTTCCGGGCGGCTGGTCATGCAGATCAGCGGCACCCGCTGGCGCTTAAGCACCGGGATCAGCGCGAGCATTTCGTTCGACTCGCCGGAGTTCGACAGGGCGATAATAACGTCCTGCGGCGTGACCATGCCTAAATCGCCGTGGGCCGCCTCGCCGGGATGAACGAAGAACGACGGCGTACCGGTGCTGGCGAAGGTGGCTGCCATTTTGCGCCCGATATGGCCGGACTTACCCATCCCCATGACCACCACTTTGCCCGTGCAGCGGAAAATCGTTTCGCAGGCGCGCGTAAAATCTTCATTAATGTATTGATCGAGCTGCGCCAGACCTTCACGTTCAATTTCCAGGACCTCGCGGCCTGCCCGTTGAAAGTCAAAATCCGTTGGCAAATCTTTTTGCGACATAATGGTATCCCGATTCATTCACCAAAGAGCGGTGCTGCCCAGTACAGCATCGCCAACCAAACCACAAAACCGCCGACCAGCAGCGCCCCGGCAAGTCGGCTGGGCTGCCGTTTTCGGCGCCAGCACAGCAGGGCGAAAATTACGCTGACCAGCATCATGACGGCATAGTCGCGCGTAAACGCTTCGGGGGCGAAGGATCCCGGCGCGATCAGCGCCGGCAGCCCGAGAACCAGGACAATATTCAGGATATTGGCGCCAATGATATTCCCGATGGCGATATCATCTTCCCCTTTACGTGCGCCAGCAATCGCCGTTGCCAGTTCCGGCAGGCTGGTGCCGATGGCGACCACCGTGAGGCCGACGGTCAGTTCGCTGATGGCGAAGTAGTTCGCCAGCACGGTGGCATTATCCACCACCATGCGGGTCGCCATAGGCATGATAATCATCGCTACCCCCAGCCACAGCAGGGCGACGGGAAGAGAACCTTCTCGCGGCAGCTCCGCTATCTGCTCCCGGGTCAGGCTGTCGTTACCCTGACGCTCGGCGATGCGCGCAATTTTTACCGTGAACAGTAGCCATAGTATGGCTAACGCCAGTAAAAAAAGGCCGTCCATGCGCGAGAGCTGGCCGTCATAGAGGACAAAGCTCGCGAGCAGGCTGACCAGCAACATTAGCGGCAGTTCGCGGCGCAGGATATCAGAATGTACGGTAAATGGATGAAGTAAGGCGGCGAGGCCAAGAATTAATAGGATATTGGTGATGTTGGATCCGATCGCCGTCCCGATGGCCAGATCGGTCTGCCCGTGCAGGGAGGCGGCCGCAGAGACGATGATCTCGGGCAGGCTGGTGCCGATACTCACCACCGTCATGCCAATAATAAGCGGCGGGATCCCTATCATGCGGCACAGTATTGAAGCGGCGTAGACCAGACGATCGGCGCTGTAGACCACCAGCAGTAAACCAATTATTAACAGAGCCGTCGCTAAGAGCATCTAAAGTCCTTTCTTCAGGTATAATCGTCGCCTCGCTGATCGTCCGTACGCAGCGTAACGAATTCTTAATTTTGACTTTATGTTTGTCAAAAGTAAAACAAATGCCAGCTTTCGCTAACCCAGGCGGGTAAGATTCTGTAAAAATGTTGGGTTTATGGTGGAAGAAAGCACCATGCTTAGCCTGAGGGATGTTTTGTAAGGATGATTTTATGAGCCAAACTCTGGCGAATTTAGTCGAAGTACGCGGTATCAGCTTCTCTCGAGGCGATCGCGCGATCTTTGATGATATCTCGCTGTCGGTGCCGCGCGGTAAGATCACGGCGATCATGGGGCCATCGGGAATCGGTAAAACGACCCTGCTGCGCCTGATCGGCGGCCAGATCCCACCGGACAGCGGCGAGATCCTGTTTGATGGCGAAAACGTGCCGCAGATGTCGCGTTCGCGCCTGTATACCGTACGTAAGCGCATGAGCATGCTGTTTCAGTCGGGCGCGCTGTTCACCGATATGAACGTCTTTAATAACGTGGCCTATCCGCTGCGCGAGCACACTCAGCTGCCCGAAGCGCTGCTGCATACTACGGTGATGATGAAGCTTGAGGCCGTTGGCCTGCGCGGAGCGGCAATGCTGATGCCTTCTGAGCTATCCGGCGGCATGGCGCGCCGTGCCGCGCTGGCAAGAGCTATCGCGCTCGAACCGGATCTCATCATGTTCGATGAACCGTTCGTCGGCCAGGATCCCATCACTATGGGCGTGCTGGTTAAGCTGATTTCTGAACTTAACAGTACCCTGGGCGTCACCTGTATCGTGGTATCGCACGACGTACCGGAAGTGCTCAGTATTGCGGATTACGCCTATATTGTGGCCGATAAGAAAATCGTCGCCCACGGCAGCGCCCGGTCGCTGCGGGAAAATGCCGACCCTCGGGTTCGCCAGTTTATTGATGGTATCGCCGACGGCCCGGTGCCGTTCCGCTATCCGGCAGGCGACTATCAGCATGATTTATTAGGCATAGGGAGTTAAACGACTGATGCTGCTAAATATGCTGGCATCGCTCGGCCATCGGGGGATTAAAACCACCGCGGCTTTTGGGCGTGCCGGATTAATGCTTTTCAACGCCGTAGTGGGCAAGCCGGAGTTTCGCAAGCACGCGCCGCTGCTGGTGCGCCAGCTGTACAACGTTGGCGTGCTGTCGATGCTGATCATCATCGTGTCGGGGCTGTTCATCGGCATGGTGCTCGGCCTGCAGGGGTATCTGGTGTTAACCACCTACAGCGCAGAAACCAGTCTTGGTATGCTGGTGGCGCTGTCTCTGCTGCGCGAGCTGGGACCGGTGGTTGCCGCGCTGCTGTTTGCCGGGCGTGCCGGTTCTGCGCTGACCGCCGAAATAGGGCTGATGCGTGCGACCGAACAGCTCTCGAGCATGGAGATGATGGCCGTTGATCCGCTGCGTCGCGTAATATCACCACGCTTCTGGGCCGGCGTCATCTCACTGCCGCTGCTGACGGTTATTTTTGTCGCGGTGGGGATCTGGGGCGGTTCGCTGGTTGGCGTTAACTGGAAAGGTATCGACAGCGGCTTCTTCTGGACCGCGATGCAAAACGCCGTCGACTGGCGAATGGATCTGGTTAACTGCCTGATTAAGAGTCTGGTTTTCGCCATTACGGTGACATGGGTAGCGTTATTTAACGGTTATGACGCTATCCCCACTTCCGCAGGGATTAGCCGGGCAACGACGCGCACCGTGGTGCATTCGTCGCTGGCGGTTCTGGGGCTGGATTTTGTGCTGACTGCGCTGATGTTTGGGAATTGAGTTCATGCAAACGAAAAAAAGTGAAATCTGGGTAGGCGTATTTTTACTGGTGGCGCTGCTGGCGGCGCTGTTTGTATGCCTGAAGGCCGCGAACGTGACCTCTCTGCGGACCGAGCCGACGTATCGTCTTTACGCGACGTTTGACAATATCGGTGGCCTGAAGGCGCGGTCGCCGGTGCGCATTGGCGGCGTGGTCGTTGGCCGGGTGGCAGATATTACGCTCGATCCAAAAACCTACCTGCCGCGGGTGGCTCTCGATATCGATGAGAGCTACAACCATATTCCTGACTCCAGCTCGCTGGCCATTCGTACTTCCGGCCTGCTGGGCGAGCAGTACCTGGCTCTGAACATCGGTTTTGAAGACCCGGAGCTGGGGACATCTATCCTTAAAGATGGTGGGACGATTCAGGACACCAAATCTGCCATGGTTCTGGAAGATCTGATTGGCCAGTTCCTTTACAGCAGTAAAGGCAGCGACAATAAGAATTCTGGCGATGATCCAACAGCCCAGGAAAGTCATACTGACGCAGCGCAGCCTGCCGCCACGACGCACTAACTCAGGAGAGACCCGATATGTTTAAACGCTTACTGATGATCGCCATGCTGGCGATTGCGCCATTGACTGCTGCGACCGCAGCGGATCAGTCCAATCCGTACAAGCTGATGGATGAAGCCGCGCAGAAAACCTTCGACCGCCTGAAAAACGAGCAGCCGAAGATTCAGGCTAACCCGAACTATCTGCGTGAAATCGTCGACCAGGAGCTGATGCCGTACGTGCAGGTGAAGTATGCCGGCGCGCTGGTGCTGGGCCGTTATTACAAAGAGGCGACCCCGGCGCAGCGTGAGGCCTACTTTACCGCCTTCCGCGAATATCTGAAGCAGGCGTACGGCCAGGCGCTGGCGATGTATCACGGTCAGACCTATCAAATCGCGGCTGAACAGCCGCTGGGCGATGCGACTATCGTTCCTATCCGCGTGACGATCCTCGATCCTAACGGTCGTCCGCCGGTGCGCCTGGACTTCCAGTGGCGTAAAAACACCCAGACCGGCCACTGGCAGGCTTACGATATGATTGCTGAAGGGGTGAGCATGATCACCACCAAGCAGAACGAGTGGAGCGATCTGCTGCGTACTAAAGGCGTTGATGGCCTGACCGCGCAGCTGAAAGCGATCTCCGCCCAGCCGATTACTCTGGAACAGAAAAAATAATGAGCGGTCAGCTGAGCTGGACCCGCAGCGGCGAGCGCCTGGCACTGCAGGGTGAGCTGGACCAGGATCTGCTGGTCCCGCTCTGGGACGACCGCCTACAGGTGACTGAAGGCGTATCGACTATCGACCTGAACGCAGTAACCCGGGTCGATACCGCGGGCCTGGCGCTACTGGTGCATTTCGTGGCGCTGATTCGTCGCCAGGGCAGGGAGGCACAGCTGATCGGCAAGAGCGATAATTTGCAAACGCTGATCGCTCTTTACAACCTTCCTGCCGATATGATCCCATAACTTTTCAGGGTGTTACTGCTGACGCTATCCGCAAAGCCCCATCAATATTTTCGATGGGGCTTTTTGCTTGTTTAAGACCGCGCCACTTTCCTCTAAGATGTTGGGCTATTTTCACTACCAGATAAAATTTGAACCCATGGAAAATCATGAAATTCAGACCGTGCTGATGAACGCACTCTCCCTCCAGGAAGTCCACGTCTCTGGCGATGGCAGTCACTTTCAGGTTATTGCTGTGGGCGAGCTGTTCGACGGCATGAGCCGCGTGAAGAAGCAGCAGACTATCTACGCCCCGCTGATGGAATATATTGCCGACAACCGCATCCATGCTCTGTCGATCAAGGCGTATACCCCGCAAGAGTGGGCTCGCGATCGCAAGCTAAATGGCTTTTAAGCTGTAGGGATGCTCCCTGCAGCGTATATGAATTCTTAACAGAGAACAGAATCAATGGATAAATTCCGTGTTCAGGGTCCGACTCGTCTCCAGGGCGAAGTCACCATCTCCGGTGCGAAAAACGCAGCCCTGCCGATCCTCTTTGCCGCACTGCTGGCAGACGAGCCGATTGAGATCCAGAATGTACCGAAGCTGAAAGACATCGATACCACGATGAAACTGCTGAGCCAGCTCGGCGCCAAAGTTGAGCGTAATGGTTCGGTATGGATTGATGCGGGCCCGGTTGACGTCTTCTGTGCTCCGTACGATTTAGTCAAAACCATGCGTGCCTCTATCTGGGCGCTGGGGCCGCTGGTGGCGCGTTTTGGCCAGGGCCAGGTTTCACTGCCGGGCGGCTGTGCGATCGGCGCCCGTCCGGTTGACCTGCATATTACCGGCCTGGAGCAGCTGGGTGCCGAGATCAAGCTGGAAGAGGGCTACGTCAAGGCATCGGTCAATGGACGCCTCAAAGGCGCGCATATCGTAATGGATAAGGTCAGCGTTGGCGCGACCGTCACCATCATGAGCGCCGCGACGCTGGCAGAAGGCACCACCGTTATCGAAAACGCCGCGCGTGAGCCGGAAATCGTCGATACGGCCAACTTCCTCGTTGCGCTGGGCGCGAAAATTAAAGGCCAGGGCTCTGACCGCATTACCATTGAAGGCGTAGAGCGTCTGGGCGGCGGCGTCTATCGTGTTCTGCCGGACCGCATCGAAACCGGGACCTTCCTGGTCGCAGCGGCAATCTCCGGCGGTAAAATCGTCTGCCGCAATGCGCAGCCTGATACCCTCGACGCCGTGCTGGCGAAGCTGCGTGACGCGGGTGCCGATATTGAGACCGGTGAAGACTGGATTAGCCTTGATATGCACGGCAATCGCCCTAAAGCCGTCAACGTACGTACCGCACCGCACCCGGGATTCCCGACCGACATGCAGGCGCAGTTTACGCTGCTAAACCTAGTGGCTGAAGGCACCGGCGTGATTACCGAGACCATTTTCGAAAACCGCTTTATGCACATTCCGGAACTGATCCGTATGGGCGCACACGCGGAAATCGAAAGCAATACGGCGATCTGCCACGGAGTGGCCCAGCTGTCCGGTGCTCAGGTAATGGCAACCGACCTGCGCGCATCGGCAAGCCTGGTACTGGCGGGCTGTATTGCGGAAGGCACCACGATTGTCGATCGTATCTATCACATCGACCGCGGATACGAGCGGATTGAAGATAAGCTGCAGGCGCTCGGCGCGAATATCGAACGCGTCAAAGGCGAGTAAAGCTGCTATCGCAGCCCTCTGACGTTGGTCCGGGGGCTGCATCCTGAATTACCTCGACTCACTTCTCACTTTTCTTCTGGCGTATCATCTGCGTTCTGTCGATAAACCGATGGGTAATCGGGTCATGGTAGCGTGACGGCCAAATAGCCCAGGGTGTGGTTTCCAGCGCGTTCGCAATAATCAGCTCGCCTTTGGGCCACGGCCGGGTTAGAGCATTGGCCAGGGTTGAGGAACTCAGACCGTTGCGTCGTGATTCCGCTGCCAGCGACGTGCCCTTTTTGCGTAATCCGGCGATAATATCGGCCGGGTGCCAATCGATGAACTTATCCATAAATTCTCCTGGTGATAAGGTTCCAGATCGCCCCAAGCGGACGACAGAGTCACTATACCCCTGGTTTATTAAAGTTCTAACAAGTTCCAGTAAATCGATTGAATATTCAGAATTCATCAAGGTTCAGGGCAGGGGGTTACGACGGAGGATTTTTTTGGAACTTTCCCGCGCGATGCGCGGGAAGGGTCGAAAGGGCGATTAGCGATCGCGCTGAACGGCGATGTGCGCCAGGCCGATGAGCGCTTCGCGCCACGGCGAGTCGGGTAAAACCTGAAGCGCGACAATCGCCTTATCGGCTTCTTCTTCCGCGCGCTTTTGGGTCCACTCCAGCGAGCCGCAGGCGGCCATGGCTTCCAGAACGGCTGCCAGCAGGTGACGTCCGTTACCCTGTTCGATTGCGCCGCGGATCATGGCGGACTGCTCCGGAGTGCCGTGGCGCATCGCATGCAGCAGCGGCAGAGTAGGTTTACCCTCGTTCAGGTCATCGCCCACGTTTTTACCCAGACGCTCGCCGTCGGAGCTGTAGTCCAGCAAATCATCGATCAGCTGGAAAGCGGTGCCCAAATAGCGGCCGTAGTCCTGTAATGCCCGCTCCTGTTCCTCGGTGCAGCCAGCCAGAATCCCGGAACATTGCGCGGCGGCCTCGAACAGCCGGGCTGTTTTGCTGTAAATCACCCGCATGTAGTTTTCTTCGGTGATGTCCGGGTCGTTAACGTTCATCAGCTGCAGGACTTCGCCTTCGGCAATCACGTTAACGGCTTTCGACATGACCTCCAGCACTTTCAGCGAACCGAGGCTGGTCATCATCTGGAAAGAGCGGGTATAGATAAAATCACCAACCAGCACGCTGGCTGCATTGCCGAAGGCCGCATTGGCCGTGGCTTTGCCACGACGCATATCCGACTCGTCAACGACATCATCATGAAGCAGGGTCGCGGTATGAATAAATTCGATCAGCGCGGCAATGGTGACGTGCGCATTCCCTTGATAACCGACGGCACGCGCCGCGAGGACCGCAATCATCGGACGAATACGTTTACCGCCTCCGCTGACGATGTAATAGCCTAACTGATTGATAAGCTGAACATCTGAGTCGAGTTGCTCAAGGATTGTCGCATTGACACCCGCCATATCTTGCGCGGTTAACTCATTGATTTTTTCTAAATTCATCGCAAAAGCCGGGCCACATGTCCTGTTACCGCGAATCCAGGTGGGTTCACAGCAGGATTAAGATAGAATTAAAAGAAGATATGATTGTACTGAAAAAATGGCATAGATAAACGTTAGCGTGAAAGTTGTGTTTTTTTTCTGCGTTGAGCGACGATCGCTCTTGTCAAAGGCTCGCCTTTTGCGTAATATTCGCGCCCTATTGTGAATATTTATAGCGCACTCTAAATCACATTAAGAGGTGCGCGGAAGCGGAGTTTTATATGTACGCGGTTTTCCAAAGTGGTGGTAAACAACACCGAGTAAGCGAAGGTCAGACCATTCGCCTGGAAAAGCTGGACATCGCAACTGGCGAAGCTGTTGAGTTCGCTGAAGTGCTGATGGTCGCAAACGGTGAAGAAATCAAGATCGGCGTTCCTTTCGTTGAGGGCGGCGTAATCAAAGCTGAAGTTGTTGCTCACGGTCGTGGCGAGAAAGTTAAAATCGTTAAGTTTCGTCGTCGTAAACACTACCGTAAGCAGCAGGGCCATCGTCAGTGGTTCACTGATGTGAAAATTACTGGCATCAGCGCCTAAGACCTGAGGAGAGATTTAAATGGCACATAAAAAGGCTGGCGGCTCAACTCGTAACGGTCGCGACTCAGAAGCTAAACGCCTGGGCGTTAAGCGTTTCGGTGGCGAAACCGTTCTGGCGGGTAGCATCATCGTTCGTCAGCGTGGCACCAAATTCCACGCTGGTAGCAACGTAGGTTGCGGTCGTGACCACACTCTGTTTGCTAAAGCAGACGGTAAAGTGAAATTTGAAGTTAAAGGCCCGAACAACCGTAAATATATCAGCATCGTTGCTGAGTAAGGTTTTCGAGGTCCGGTAACGGATTAAAGCCCCGCAACGTGTTGCGGGGCTTTTTACATTAGAAGTCCGGAAAATTTTCCGCAGGTAAAACGGGCATGAAGCAGCAGGCCGGCATAGGTATTGTTTTGGCGCTCACCACCGCAATGTGCTGGGGTGCGCTGCCCATCGCAATGAAGCAGGTTCTGGAAGTGATGGAACCGCCAACGGTGGTGTTCTATCGCTTTTTAATGGCGAGTATTGGCCTCGGGTCGATCCTGGCGATTAAAGGCAAGCTGCCGCCGCTGCATCTTTTCCGCAAGCCTCGCTGGCTAATTTTACTGGCTATCGCAACGGGCGGCCTGTTCGGTAACTTCATTCTGTTCAGCTCGTCCTTGCAATATTTAAGCCCGACGGCCTCGCAGGTGATTGGCCAGCTGTCCCCGGTTGGCATGATGGTCGCCAGCGTCTTTATCCTCAAGGAGAAGATGCGCGGGACCCAGGTTATCGGTGCGATAATGCTGCTCTGCGGGCTGGTGATGTTCTTCAACACCAGCCTGATAGAGATTTTTACCCGCCTGACGGATTACACCTGGGGTGTGATTTTTGGCGTGGCTGCGGCGACGGTGTGGGTAAGCTACGGCGTCGCGCAAAAGGTGTTATTGCGTCGTCTGGCGTCACAGCAAATCCTGTTTTTGCTGTACACTTTATGTACGATTGCACTATTGCCGCTGGCAAAGCCGGGTGTGATATCCCAGCTAAGCGACTGGCAGCTGGCGTGCCTGATCTTTTGTGGTTTGAACACGCTGGTAGGTTATGGCGCACTCGCGGAAGCGATGGCGCGTTGGCAGGCAGCACAGGTGAGCGCATTAATTACGCTAACCCCGCTGTTTACGCTGTTATTTTCAGATTTATTATCAATTGCCTGGCCCGATTTCTTCGTCAAACCGATGTTAAACCTGTTGGGTTATCTCGGTGCGTTTGTCGTGGTTGCGGGCGCGATGTTTTCCGCCATTGGTCATCGTCTTTGGGGACGCTGGCGTAAAAATGAAGCGGTTGTAGTAGTCCCCCGCTCAGGCGAATGATTTACGGAGAGTAAAATGAAGTTTGTTGATGAAGCAACGATCCTGGTCGTAGCAGGTGATGGCGGCAATGGTTGCGTGAGCTTCCGCCGTGAAAAATATATCCCAAGAGGCGGCCCTGACGGCGGCGACGGCGGTGATGGCGGCGACGTTTGGCTGGAAGCGGACGAGAACCTGAACACCCTGATTGACTACCGTTTTGAGAAAGCTTTCCGCGCTGAACGTGGACAGAACGGACAAAGCCGTGACTGTACCGGTAAGCGTGGTAAAGACGTCTCGGTGAAGGTGCCCGTAGGGACCCGTGTTATCGATCAGGGGACCGGCGAGACCATGGGCGATATGACCAAACACGGTCAGCGTCTGATGGTCGCCAAAGGCGGCTGGCACGGCCTGGGTAACACCCGCTTCAAATCGTCCGTCAACCGTACCCCGCGTCAGAAAACGATGGGTACGCCGGGCGACAAGCGCGACCTGCAGCTTGAGCTGATGCTGCTGGCAGACGTTGGGATGCTGGGGATGCCGAACGCCGGTAAATCCACCTTCATTCGCGCCGTTTCTGCAGCGAAGCCGAAAGTTGCCGATTATCCGTTCACCACGCTGGTTCCTAGCCTCGGCGTTGTACGTATGGATAACGAGAAGAGCTTCGTCGTGGCGGATATTCCAGGGCTGATTGAAGGCGCCGCCGAAGGCGCAGGCCTCGGTATTCGCTTCCTCAAGCACCTTGAGCGCTGCCGCGTGCTGCTGCACCTCATCGATATTGAGCCAATCGACGGTTCCGATCCGGTCGAGAATGCGCGCATTATCATCGGTGAGCTGGAAAAATACAGCGAGAATCTGGCGTCGAAACCACGCTGGCTGGTCTTCAACAAGATCGACCTGATGGATAAAGCGGAAGCCGAAGCGAAGGCGAAAACCATTGCCGAAGCGCTGGGCTGGGAAGATAAGTTCTACCTGATTTCTGCGGCAAGCCAGCAGGGCGTGAAAGACCTGTGCTGGGACGTGATGACCTTTATCATCGAAAACCCAATCGTGCATGCGCAGGAAGATAAGCCGGCTGAGAAAGTCGAGTTTATGTGGGATGACTACCACCGCGAGCAGCTTGAAAGCGCTGAGATCGAAGTGGAAGACGACGAAGACTGGGATGACGACTGGGACGAAGACGACGAAGAAGGCGTTGAGTTCATCTACAAGCGTTAATTCTGGTATGCACCGGTCCCCGCAGCGTAATGCTAAGCGGGGAACATCGCCGGGTAGCACGAAAAGGGCCGCATCTGATGCGGCCCTTTTGTATTTAGTTGTTCTGGTACAAATCCTTATACAGCCGGCTTTCGAAGCGCACCAGCGGAATTCGACGGTTGCGCTGATCGGCTGGCGGTACCGCATAGCCTGACAGATACTGCACGAAAGCGATTTTCTGCCCGCTGGCGCCGGTGATAAAGCCCGCCAGATTATAGACCCCCTGCAGGGAGCCGGTTTTCGCGGAAACCTTACCATCCACGCCCGCCTGATGCAGACCCGCACGGTACTGCAGCGACCCGTCATGACCGGCGAGCGGCAGCATCGAGATGAAGTTGAGCTCATTATCGTGCTGGGCAATATATTGCAGCACCTGCATCATTGTGGCGGGAGCGATCAGGTTGTGGCGCGACAGGCCGGAACCGTCGGCAATAATCGTATTGCCCAGGTCGACGCCAGCCTGCTGACGCAGGATTTGGCGCACCGCATCGGAACCCGCACGCCAGGTGCCCGGCACGCCGAGGCGCGCGTGACCGATGGTGCGGAATACGGTATCGGCAATCATGTTGTCTGATTTTTTCAGCATGATGCGCAGGAGATCGTGCAGCGGCGCGGACTGAGTACTCGCCAGCACGGTCCCCGGATCGTTGGCCAGCGTCTGGCGCAGCAGAGTCCCACTGTAGGTGATGCCGGCCTGGGTCAATTCAGACTTCAGGATCACCCCGGCATAGCTGGCGCCGTCCTGAATGGCAAAGGCCAGCGGCAGCGGCTCGCTGCGCTGCGGCAGACAGCCGGTCAGGGTGTAGCGGTTAAGATCGCCCGGTACCACGTCGAGCTCGCAGTACTGAGCCTCCGCAGAGCCGCGGGCCAGCGTGCGGACCTGGCTGAACATGGTGACCGGGTAATACGAGGCGACGCGAATAAATGCCAGGTCTCCGGGCTTCTGCGCGCTGTACAGCGAGATCGAGAAACAGTTGCGATCGACGATCGCCGCCGCCGGCGGGGCGCTAAAGCACTGGGTCATATCGTTCCACGGCCAGCCCGGCGCTTTGTCATGGCTGGCGAAGACCGAGGTATCGATCAGGACGTTCCCCTCGATCCGCTGGACGCCGGCCTTTTTGAGCGTGGCCACCATATTGCGAATATCCTGCCGCCTGAGCGTAGGATCGCCGCCAAAACGGGCAATCAGGTCACCTTTCAGCACGCCACCGTCGAGGGTACCTTTGGTTTCCAGGGTGGTGGTGAAACGGAAGTCTGGCCCCAGCTGGAGCAGGGCAGCCAGCGCGGTGATCACCTTCTGAGTACTGGCCGGTAGCGCCATTTGCTGGCTGTGAAAGTCTATCTCCGGCGTAGGGGAGCCGACCTTTTGCGCCATAAAGGCGAGGTTAGCACCCGCAGGAAGCTGGTTGATGTACTCGTCAATGTTCGCCGCCTGAGCGCTAAACGCAATGCCGGCAGTCAATCCGATGATAAATCTGGAAAATCGCATAATCTCGCGCTAACAACCTGAAACCGAGCCGTCATACTACGGTGCAACACCCTGTAAAGTAAACGATGACCCATAGTGAACTTCAGGGTAAAATACGTATCAAATTGAAAATTGCTGCTGACCTGGGGAATGTTTCCCGGGTTGGTTTTCTTTTTGCTCCTGTCCTGCTTTTTGCCAGGCAGGTTGCGGAACGGGATATCCGTTCCATGAAGGAATGATAAAGAGGTATAACAAATGCAAGCTATTCCGATGACCTTACGTGGCGCTGAAAAACTACGCGAAGAGCTGGATTTTCTGAAATCCGTTCGTCGCCCTGAAATCATTGCAGCCATCGCCGACGCCCGTGAACATGGCGATCTCAAAGAGAACGCTGAGTACCATGCGGCCCGCGAACAGCAGGGTTTCTGTGAAGGTCGTATCAAAGATATTGAGGCCAAGCTGTCCAATGCGCAGGTTATCGATATCACCAAAATGCCGAATAACGGCCGCGTGATTTTTGGTTCGACGGTAAACGTTCTCAACGTTGATACCGACGAAGAGCAGATTTATCGCATCGTGGGCGACGACGAAGCGGATTTTAAGCAGAATCTTATCTCCGTGAACTCCCCGATCGCTCGCGGGCTGATCGGTAAAGAGCAGGATGATGTGGTGACAATCCGCACGCCGGGTGGCGAGGTCGAATACGAAATTATCAAGGTTGAGTACCTTTAATTCGTATTTCCCGCTACGCTGTTGATGGATTGTAAAGAAAGGAAAAAGGCCGCATAGCGGCCTTTTATCAACGTCCAGAGCATGGCATTTTGCTCGTCTACCCGCAGAAATCCCTCGTTTTACACAAAGTTGTGTCGAGATTCAGGATATTCTTAGCGTGGCAGCGAGATTTTACGCTCTTTAGATGGGCGGTACAGGACCAGCGTTTTACCGATGACCTGTACGTTACAGGCGCCGGTTTCGCGTACGATAGCTTCCACGATCAGGGTTTTAGTCTCGCGGTCTTCCGAGGCGATTTTCACCTTGATGAGCTCATGGTGCGCTAGCGCTTGTTCGATCTCGGCCAGTACCCCTTCGGTCAAACCATTATTGCCAAGCATAACTACCGGCTTGAGCGGATGTGCCAGACCTTTCAGGTGCTGTTTTTGTTTAGTACTCAGATTCATCGTATTTTTTTGCTTACGTTGGGATTGAAAACGGTTCATTCTACCGCCATCTCCCATATATCGCCAAACTACAGTGTCGATTTTTACGTCGCAAAGTATGATGAACCCGAAATGGGAATGTTAAATGACAGGTAAAAAGCGTTCTGCCAGTTCCAGCCGCTGGCTTCAGGAACACTTTAGCGATAAATATGTTCTCCAGGCACAGAAAAAGGGGTTACGTTCCCGAGCCTGGTTTAAACTTGATGAAATACAGCAAAGTGACAAAATTTTTAAGCCGGGGATGACGGTTGTTGACCTCGGTGCTGCACCCGGAGGCTGGTCGCAATATGCGGTCACGCAGATCGGAAACAGCGGCCGCATCATCGCTTGCGATCTTTTACCGATGGATCCAATCGTTGGTGTGGACTTCCTTCAGGGCGACTTTCGTGATGAATTAGTCCTGAAAGCGTTACTTGAGCGCGTAGGTGACAGTAAAGTACAAGTTGTCATGTCCGATATGGCGCCAAACATGTGCGGAACACCGGCGGTGGACATCCCCCGGGCCATGTATTTGGTGGAACTGGCGCTTGGAATGGCTCGTGATGTATTAGCGCCAGGTGGTAGTTTTGTAGTTAAGGTGTTCCAGGGCGAAGGCTTCGATGAGTATCTAAGAGAAATTCGCTCCCTGTTTACGAAGGTCAAAGTTCGTAAGCCGGACTCTTCCCGTGCTCGTTCGCGTGAAGTGTACATTGTAGCGACCGGGCGAAAACCATAACCGGTAGATTTCAAACGAAAGTTTGAAAGACACTGGATATAGAGTATCCTGACGCTGTTTTTAACACAGTTGTAATAAGAGGTTAATCCCTTGAGTGACATGGCGAAAAACCTAATACTCTGGCTGGTCATTGCCGTCGTGCTGATGTCAGTATTCCAGAGCTTTGGGCCCAGCGAGTCTAATGGCCGTAAGGTGGATTATTCAACCTTCCTGCAAGAGGTCAACCAGGACCAGGTTCGCGAAGCGCGTATCAACGGACGTGAGATCAACGTTACCAAGAAAGATAGTAACCGTTACACGACTTACATTCCGGTTAACGATCCGAAGCTGCTCGATAACCTGTTGACGAAAAACGTCAAAGTGGTTGGCGAACCGCCGGAAGAGCCGAGCCTGCTGGCTTCCATCTTCATTTCCTGGTTCCCGATGCTGTTGCTGATCGGCGTCTGGATCTTCTTTATGCGGCAAATGCAGGGCGGCGGCGGAAAGGGCGCGATGTCCTTCGGCAAAAGCAAAGCCCGTATGCTGACGGAAGACCAGATCAAAACCACTTTTGCTGATGTCGCGGGTTGCGATGAAGCGAAAGATGAAGTGGCCGAACTGGTGGAATATCTGCGTGAGCCGAGCCGTTTCCAGAAGCTGGGCGGTAAAATCCCGAAAGGCGTCCTGATGGTCGGCCCTCCGGGTACCGGTAAAACGCTGCTGGCGAAAGCGATCGCCGGCGAAGCGAAAGTGCCGTTCTTCACAATTTCCGGTTCTGACTTCGTAGAAATGTTCGTGGGTGTCGGCGCATCTCGCGTGCGTGACATGTTCGAACAGGCTAAGAAAGCGGCTCCGTGCATTATCTTCATCGATGAAATCGACGCCGTCGGTCGCCAGCGTGGCGCTGGTCTGGGCGGTGGTCACGATGAGCGTGAGCAGACGCTGAACCAGATGCTGGTTGAGATGGATGGTTTCGAAGGTAACGAAGGTATTATCGTTATCGCCGCAACAAACCGTCCGGACGTTCTGGACCCCGCGCTGCTGCGTCCGGGCCGCTTCGACCGTCAGGTTGTCGTTGGTCTGCCGGATGTTCGCGGTCGTGAGCAGATCCTGAAAGTTCACATGCGTCGCGTTCCGCTGTCGCCTGATATCGACGCGGCAATCATCGCGCGCGGTACCCCGGGCTTCTCCGGTGCTGACCTGGCGAACCTGGTGAACGAAGCCGCTCTGTTTGCTGCCCGTGGCAACAAACGCGTGGTATCGATGGTTGAGTTCGAAAAGGCTAAAGACAAAATCATGATGGGTGCGGAACGTCGCTCCATGGTGATGACGGAAGCGCAGAAAGAGTCGACCGCTTATCACGAAGCAGGACATGCGATTATTGGTCGCCTGGTGCCGGAACACGATCCGGTGCATAAGGTGACGATTATTCCGCGCGGCCGCGCTCTGGGCGTCACGTTCTTCCTGCCGGAAGGCGATGCAATCAGCGCCAGCCGTCAGAAGCTGGAAAGCCAGATTTCGACCCTCTACGGCGGTCGTCTTGCAGAAGAGATTATCTACGGTGTAGAGCATGTTTCTACCGGCGCGTCGAACGACATTAAAGTCGCGACCAACCTGGCACGTAACATGGTGACTCAGTGGGGCTTCTCCGACAAACTCGGTCCGCTGCTGTATGCGGAAGAAGAGGGCGAAGTATTCCTCGGACGCAGCGTCGCGAAAGCGAAGCATATGTCCGATGAGACCGCACGTATCATTGACCAGGAAGTGAAATCACTGGTTGAGCGTAACTACAACCGCGCCCGTCAGATCCTTAACGACAATCTGGATATTCTGCACTCGATGAAAGATGCGCTCATGAAATATGAGACCATCGATGCACCGCAGATTGATGACCTGATGGCACGTCGTGACGTTCGCCCACCGGCTGGCTGGGAAGACCCAGGCACCAACAATTCTGGCAACAACGGCACCCCGAGTGCGCCGCGTCCGGTCGATGAACCGCGTACGCCAAACCCGGGTAACACGATGTCAGAGCAGTTAGGCGACAAATAAGTTAGCCGCTGTTGATGTGGTTGTGCATATCTAAACCCTGGGGCATCCGCTCTGGGGTTTTTCTTTTATTTATCTCTCCTGATTCAGGGATCTCGTGATGAAACTTGTAGCCCAGGGCTCAACCCTCGATCTCACCCACCCGCACGTGATGGGTATCCTTAACGTTACGCCGGACTCCTTCTCCGACGGCGGGGCGCACAATTCGCTGGTAGAGGCGGTTAAGCACGCCAATCTGATGATTAATGCCGGGGCGACGATCGTTGACATCGGCGGCGAATCGACGCGTCCTGGTGCGCTGGATGTTAGCGTTGAGGAAGAGCTGACGCGCGTGATCCCGGTTGTGGAAGCCATTGCTCAGCGTTTTGAAGTGTGGATCTCGGTCGATACGTCAAAACCTGAAGTGATCCGTGAAGCCGCTCGGGTAGGGGCACATATCATCAACGATATCCGCTCGCTAACGGAGCCCGGCGCGCTGGAAGCGGCGGCAGAGACCGGTCTGCCGGTGTGTCTGATGCATATGCAGGGGCAGCCGAAAACCATGCAGGCTGCGCCGAAGTACGAAGACGTCTTCACCGATGTGACGCGCTTTTTCACAGAGCATATTGTGCGCTGCGAACGGGCTGGGATCGCAAAAGATAAATTGTTGCTCGACCCGGGATTCGGTTTCGGTAAAAATCTTTCCCATAATTATGAGCTGCTTGCTCGACTCGGCGAGTTCCACCATTTTGGTCTCCCGCTGTTGGTAGGTATGTCGCGTAAGTCGATGGTCGGTCAGTTGCTGAACGTTGGGCCGGCAGAGCGCCTCAGCGGTAGCCTGGCTTGCGCAGTAATTGCGGCGATGCAGGGCGCGCAGATAGTGCGCGTCCATGACGTCAAAGAAACGGTAGAAGCGCTGCGCGTGGTGGAAGCCACTCTGGCTACAAAGGAAAATAAACGTTATGAGTAACCGTAAATATTTTGGCACCGATGGTATCCGTGGCCGCGTTGGCGATGCGCCAATTACGCCGGAATTTGTGCTTAAGCTGGGCTGGGCTGCAGGAAAAGTTCTCGCGCGTCACGGTTCGCGTAAAATTATCATTGGTAAAGATACCCGTATCTCGGGCTATATGCTGGAGTCGGCCCTCGAAGCGGGCCTGGCGGCAGCCGGTCTCTCCGCCTCATTCACTGGCCCAATGCCTACGCCGGCGGTGGCTTATCTGACCCGCGCTTTCCGCGCAGAGGCCGGTATCGTCATTTCAGCGTCGCATAACCCTTTCTACGACAACGGAATCAAGTTCTTCTCTATTGAGGGAACCAAGCTGCCGGATAACGTCGAAGAGGCGATTGAAGCCGAGATGGAGAAAGAGCTGACCTGCGTCGACTCTGCGGAATTAGGCAAAGCCAGCCGGATTGTCGATGCGGCCGGGCGCTACATCGAGTTCTGCAAAGGCACCTTCCCGAATGAGCTAAGCCTGAACGAGCTGAAAGTGGTTGTTGACTGCGCTCACGGCGCGACCTACCACATCGCGCCTAGCGTCTTCCGCGAGCTCGGCGCGCAGGTTATTGCGATGGGCTGTGAGCCCAACGGCCTTAATATCAACGAAGAGGTCGGGGCCACCGACGTGCGTGCCTTACAGGCTCGCGTGCTGGCGGAAAAGGCCGATCTGGGCATTGCCTACGACGGCGATGGTGACCGCGTTATTATGGTCGACCATGAAGGCAATAAAGTTGATGGTGACCAGATCCTCTACATTATTGCCCGCGAAGGCCTGCGTCAGGGCCAGCTGCGCGGCGGTGCCGTGGGCACGCTAATGAGCAATATGGGACTCGAGCTGGCGCTCAAACAGCTGGGTATCCCGTTTGCTCGCGCAAAAGTGGGCGACCGCTATGTGCTGGAGAAGATGCAGGAGAAAGGCTGGCGTATTGGCGCCGAAAACTCCGGTCACGTTATCCTGCTCGATAAGACGACCACCGGAGACGGCATTGTTGCAAGCCTGCAGGTCGTGGCCGCGATGGTACGTAACCATATGAGCCTGCACGATCTGTGCAGCGGCATGAAGATGTTCCCGCAGATTCTGGTCAACGTGCGCTTTACCGATAACAGCAGCAACCCGCTCGAGCATGAGAGCGTAAAAGCGGTTGCCGCCGAGGTTGAGGCCGCATTGGGTAAACGTGGCCGGGTGCTGTTACGTAAATCCGGCACCGAGCCGCTGATTCGCGTGATGGTTGAAGGCGAGCACGAAGAGCAGGTGCACGAATTCGCTCACCGCATTGCTGATGCGGTTAAAAACGCATAGCTTGTGGCGCTAAGTGATTAAAAAGGCGGCGCTTGCCGCTTTTTTAATTGCCAATAAACGGTTTTTTGCTGTTTTTTTCTGCAGTTGATACAATGCGTCGAAATTGCCCTTGCGAAGGTCATTCGCTTTGGTTAGTATTCACACCCGCTTCAGTGGGAAACGTTAATGCGTCCCGCTTTATTGGTCGAAGCAATTGGTATGCGGCGAATCCGCAAGGAACAGGTTGATTATGCAAGAAGCTCTTTTAGTTGTTTTCCTTATTGTGGCGATTGGCCTTGTTGGTCTGATCATGCTGCAGCAAGGTAAAGGCGCTGATATGGGAGCCTCGTTCGGAGCAGGCGCTTCCGGCACGTTGTTCGGTTCCAGCGGTTCTGGTAACTTCATGACCCGCATGACCGGTATCCTGGCTGCGTTGTTCTTCATCATTAGTTTGGTGCTGGGCAATATCAACAGCAACAAGACCAGTAAAGGAAGTGAGTGGGATAATCTGAGCGCGCCGAAATCCGAGCAGACTCAGCCAGCAGCGCCGGCGCAGCCGAGCAGCGACATCCCACACTGATAAGTAGTATCTGTACCGAGGTGGTGGAATTGGTAGACACGCTACCTTGAGGTGGTAGTGCCCTAACGGGCTTGTGGGTTCGAGTCCCATCCTCGGTACCAATATTCCGAAAAAAAGACGCTGAAAAGCGTCTTTTTTTTTGCCTTAAATCGACGGCTGTTTATTTATAAATAACTCTCCGCTGGCCTTGATCCCATCCAGGTCGCTAAAGTCGCGCTCATCTATTTATCAGAGGTGAGTAACGCAATGAAGCATTTCAGGCTGTTTATCATTGCCGGCGTTCTGTGCTTGTCCGGATGTAGTACCACGCCAGCGGCGGATCCGGTGGAGACTATTAATGCGCTGGCGGTACCGGTAATGCATAGCGACGTTCAGTCCGCAGGACAAAACTCTCAGTCAATTACCCGCTGCTTTCAGGATAACTCGGTGCTGATTGGCAGCCTTAGCCGGTCATTAAAAGACAACTATCTGCAGGATGTGGAGAGAAAGGATATCTTCGATAAGGATAGCGATGCCTATCACGTCTACAGCGCGCTCACCAAACTCGAACAGATGTCGGCGATGAATGAGGTCTACCGCAAAGAAAATAATATTGCCGGACTAGAAGAGATCAATAAGGTACTGAAGGCCGTTCCCCTGGCGGCGTAAGTGAGGGATCGCCGGACGGCAATCCCTGCTGATAACGATCAGAAGCGGAAGTTGAAGCCGGCGTAGGCGCCGTCGGCCAGCGTATTGTCACGATGGCTGTTTTTGCCCGCCATATCCATATAGCGATAACCCGCTTCAATACTCAGCGACTTAATGACGTTTATTCGCACACCCGCGTTAGCTTCAACGTAGTCGTCTACGCCGCTGGACATGGAGTCCGGAGAGTAATAGGCCTCCCCGAAGAGGGTGAAGAAATCGCCGAGCGGTAATTGTGCCCCGCCGCCAAGCGCGATGGCGTAACCCTCATCGCTATCCTGTGGATTGAGGTAGAGCGCTTTGCCACCCATGGTCAGCAGAAACGGGCCGAGGTCAAAGTTATAGCCCATACCTAACCCTGCGATATCCCCGTCGTTATCGCTATGCGCCCAGCTGCCGTTGAAGGTCATGCCCGGATCGTCTGCGTTAAAGCTGGCGGAAAGATGAGTAAACTCTTCCCCCGCCTCGCCGTGGAGGTTAACCGATGCGCTAGCGGCGCCGCTGGCGCAGAGCGCCGCGACGAGCAGAACTGATTTTGACGTGAACATGCTCATTGTTAGTTCCTTCAGGTAAAAAAATACCCGACACGAGCGTTCGGGCAAATAAGTAGCGTGCTTTGGGTTCTAATCGCCGTTGACCGCAGAGCTAAACGGCAGCCGTTATCACGCCACGCAGAGCGACACGCGCGGCGTGAGCGCTGATGCAGGCAGCGATTTGTGTGAACAACAGGGTTGGGTGCTGACGCGTTTGACCTTAGAGATCGCAGAGGCAAAAGCAGTCGGCACAGCGCGGGTATTTACTGCGAACGCTGGCGGAAGAGTTGTCTTCATTTCTGGGCCTGTTGTTTGGTTTTTAAAGCACATTTTTCAGTGCGATAAATACAGGCGCCCAGAATAAAATTATTTATCGCTTGCCGTTATCATTTGTTTGTTTAAATTTAAATTGCATCCAGCGCCCTGGTAGCTGGCCCCGCAATACAGCAGAGATAAGCACCAGCGCGGTTGCTTAGAATTTCTCAGGTAGCATGTTCACGCTTTGCAAATAACCACCGCGGGCGAACTCAATATATCCGCCTTTTTTTAACGCTGACAGCACGTTCAGAATACTGCTGCGCGAAAGATGGGTTCGGTCCTGAATATATTCCAGAATAGATACGCGTAGCCGCGTTTCATCAGGCATAAGAAGCATCTCCATCAGATGATTGCGGATGACCGAGTAGGTTCGCTGCTGCAGGACCAAATCGTCCCGATAAACCAGGTACGAGGTATGGTATGCGAGTAGGCTGGTAACCTCTTCCCACAGGTCGTGCTCCCGGAACAGCTGGATGGCACGATCGCTATCGATACGTAATACATCGGAGGGGATCTCCGCCCGTAGCCCGTGGCTCCGGCTCGGCTGGAGCATCTCCGCGACGCCAAAGAGATGCGGTTCATAGACGGTCACTATCAATAATTTGTCAGATGAACGGATAACTGACAGCTCGCCTTTTTTAAAAAGATAGAGCTGGGTTTTCCCTTTATAGTCACAGGCCAGCCTTTTTCGCGCAATCACATTCATTGGCGTGGCGTAAGGCTCAAGCGTCTCCAGCAGGCGATCGATCTCCCGCTGTGGTCTGACCGGGGGTTTTATATTCATTAGGGCCTCACATCGGAAAGGATAAATCTATGCGGAAGATTATAGACAATAATTATTAGATACCGCGACCGGTAAAATTATGAGCCCCAGATTTTAGGGCGTGTAATTCTGACGAAAGAAAAAAGCCGACGGATTAGCGTCGGCTGAAAGAGTAGATGAAAATAGATTATTTGTCTCTATTTTCCAAATTCTCAACCTGCGGCAGACCGGTGGTTGAAGACGCGGTGAGCAGGCCGGATTGTGCGTAACCGAACAGCTTATCGCGGGTATCGGTGATATCCAGATTACGCATGGTCAGCTGGCCAATACGGTCTTCTGCGGAGAACATTGAGTCGCCTTTCTCCATCGTCAGACGCTCTGCTTTATAGGTCAGGTTGTCGGAGACGGTGTTCAGAATGGAGTAATCATTGCCGCGACGCAGCTCCAGCGTCACCTCACCGGTAATCGCGCTCGCCACCCAACGCTGCAGCGCATCACGCAGCATCAGCGCCTGAGAGTCAAACCAGCGTCCCTGATACAGCAGGCGACCCAGCTGACGCCCGTGGGCGTGGTACTGCTCAATGGTATCTTCGTTATGGATGCCGGTCAGCAGACGCTCATAGGCAATGTGCAGCAGCGCCATGCCCGGCGCTTCATAGATGCCGCGGCTTTTTGCTTCGATGATACGGTTTTCAATCTGGTCGCTCATGCCAAGCCCGTGACGGCCGCCGATGCGGTTTGCTTCCAGCATCAGCTCCACGTCATCGCTGAAGGTTTGGCCGTTGAGCGCGACCGGATGACCCTGCTCAAAGCGAATGGTCACTTCTTCCGCCGGGATCTTAACGCTCTCATCCCAGAACTTAACCCCCATGATCGGGGTGACGATTTTGACGCTGGAGTTCAGGAATTCCAGGTCCTTCGCTTCGTGGGTTGCGCCCAGCATGTTGGAGTCAGTGGAGTAGGCTTTCTCAACGGACATTTTGTAGTCAAAACCGCAGGCAATCATAAACTCGGACATTTCCTGACGTCCGCCGAGCTCATCGATAAAGTCGCTATCCAGCCACGGTTTGTAAATTTTCAGCTCAGCGTTGGTCAGCAGGCCGTAACGATAGAAGCGCTCAATATCGTTGCCTTTATAAGTGCTGCCGTCACCCCAGATGTTAACGCCATCTTCTTTCATCGCGGCAACCAGCATGGTGCCGGTAACGGCACGACCGAGCGGGGTGGTGTTAAAATAGGTCAGGCCGCCGGTGGTGTTATGGAATGCGCCGCACTGGATAGCGGCAATGCCTTCAGCAACCAGCTGTTTACGGCAGTCGATCAGACGAGCGCCCTCGGCACCGTACTCTTTGGCGCGGCGAGGAATAGCATCGTAATCCTCTTCGTCCGGCTGGCCCAGGTTAGCGGTGTAGGCGTAAGGTACCGCGCCTTTTTTACGCATCCACAGCAGGGCGGCACTGGTATCCAGTCCACCAGAGAAAGCGATACCAATACGTTGACCAATCGGGAGATGCTTAAGAATCGTCGTCATAAAATAAAACCCTGCTAGATAGACTGTTGTGAGTTCGGTTTACCAGGTCCAGAACCTGTCCCATTTGACTATTCCGTTTGCCATTGAGGTTCAGGGTCATGCTTAAAAACCTTTATGTATAACCATACACGCCGGTCTTCTCGCGCTGTCCATGCCAAGGTGGCGTAAAAATCACGTCAAATGGGATATGTCCCTATTGCATGTTTATGCACTAATAGTGAGTTTTCATTTAATCATCTTTTATGGATGACAGGAAGTGATTCATTGCTTTTTTGCTAAAAAAGGGCGAGATGCCAGCATAAACGGTAACCGGACAATGTGAAAAACATGTTGACAAAATATAGGGTTTATCAATACACTTTACCACGATTTTATGTCCCGTCCTCGGTACCAAATCCCAGCAGTATTTGCGTCTTTTACTCAATAAGAGTAAAATATGCCACGTTTCAGGCGCGGGGTGGAGCAGCCTGGTAGCTCGTCGGGCTCATAACCCGAAGGTCGTCGGTTCAAATCCGGCCCCCGCAACCACTTTCCCTTTGAGTACTTTTTCAAATATACTGTGAGGACCTGGTCCTTCGTAGCCGAATTTGAAAGAATTCTCCTGGAAGTGTTCCAGATCGCAGTTGCGATCGCAGGGTTCAGTTATCTAAAACCCCGATTTATCGGGGTTTTTTGTTATCTGACTTCAGAATAACTGGGCTATACGCCCTTTTTTTATGTCTTGGGGGTGGGTTTGTCCACATTAGAGCAAAAATTAACAGAGATGCTCACTGCGCCGGTTGAAGCGCTTGGCTTTGAGCTGGTCGGCATCGAATTCGTTCGTGGTCGCACTTCCACACTGCGCATCTATATTGATAGTGACAATGGCATCAATGTTGATGATTGTGCTGATGTGAGCCACCAGGTCAGTGCTGTCATGGACGTCGAAGATCCGATCACCGTTGCTTATAACCTGGAAGTGTCTTCACCTGGTCTCGATCGCCCGATGTTTACCGCCGAACACTATGCGCGTTTTTCCGGTGAAGAAGTTTCGCTGGTACTGCGTATGGCGGTTCAAAATCGCCGCAAATGGCAGGGCGTTATCAAAGCGGTAGACGGTGAAATGATCACGGTAACCGTCGAAGGCAAAGATGAAGTGTTCGCGCTGAGTAACATCCAGAAGGCGAACCTGGTTCCCCACTTTTAACAGTCTGGATTGAGGTGAAAGGCCCCGATGAACAAAGAAATTTTGGCTGTTGTTGAAGCCGTTTCCAACGAAAAATCGCTGCCGCGCGAAAAGATTTTCGAAGCGCTGGAAAGTGCTCTGGCAACGGCGACAAAGAAAAAATACGAGCAAGAGATCGACGTGCGCGTGAGCATCGATCGTCGTAGCGGTGATTTTGACACCTTCCGTCGCTGGTTGGTCGTTGAAGAAGTTACCCAGCCGACTCGCGAAATTACGCTTGAAGCGGCGCGTTACGAAGACGAAAGCATGAATCCTGGTGACTTTGTCGAAGACCAGATTGAATCCGTCACCTTCGACCGTATCACCACGCAAACCGCAAAACAGGTAATCGTACAGAAAGTACGTGAAGCCGAGCGCGCCATGGTTGTCGATCAGTTCCGCGAGCACGAAGGTGAAATCATCACCGGCGTGGTGAAAAAAGTGAACCGCGATAACATCACTCTGGATCTGGGCAGCAATGCTGAAGCCGTGATCCTGCGTGAAGATATGCTGCCGCGTGAAAACTTCCGTCCAGGCGACCGTATTCGCGGCGTTCTGTACGCGGTACGTCCGGAAGCGCGCGGCGCTCAGCTGTTCGTTACCCGTTCTAAGCCGGAAATGCTGATCGAACTGTTCCGCATTGAGGTGCCGGAAATCGGTGAAGAAGTTCTCGAGATTAAAGCTGCCGCTCGCGATCCGGGTTCTCGTGCGAAAATCGCGGTGAAAACCAACGATAAGCGTATCGATCCGGTTGGCGCCTGTGTCGGCATGCGCGGTGCGCGCGTTCAGGCGGTTTCTACCGAACTGGGCGGCGAGCGTATCGATATCGTCCTGTGGGATGATAACCCGGCGCAGTTCGTGATTAACGCGATGGCTCCGGCTGACGTTGCGTCTATCGTGGTGGATGAAGACAAGCACACCATGGATATCGCCGTTGAAGCGGGCAATCTGGCGCAGGCGATCGGCCGTAACGGTCAGAACGTGCGTCTGGCATCGCAGCTGAGCGGCTGGGAACTCAACGTAATGACCGTTGATGACCTGCAGGCTAAGCACCAGGCAGAAGCCCATGCGGCAATCGATACTTTTACTAAGTATCTTGATATTGATGAAGATTTCGCCACGATGCTGGTTGAAGAAGGTTTCGCCACTCTGGAAGAACTGGCCTATGTGCCGGTGAAAGAACTGCTGGAAATCGACGGTCTGGATGAATCCACCGTTGAAGCACTTCGTGAGCGTGCGAAAAATGCGCTGACCACGTTGGCGCTGGCTCAGGAAGAAAGCCTGGGAGACACCAAACCTGCCGATGATTTACTGAATCTGGAAGGTCTGGAACGTCTGATGGCTTTCAAACTGGCTGCCCGTGGCGTTTGTACGCTGGAAGATCTCGCCGAGCAGGGCATTGATGATCTGGCTGATATCGAAGGCTTGACCGACGAAAAAGCCGGAGAGCTCATCATGGCCGCCCGTAATATTTGTTGGTTCGGCGACGAAGCGTAATAAACTGTAGCAGGAAGGAACAGCATGACAGATGTGACCATTAAAGCGCTGGCCTCAGAGATTCAGACCTCTGTGGATCGCCTGATACAGCAATTTGCTGATGCAGGGATCCGCAAATCGGTCGATGACTCTGTGACCGCGCAAGAGAAGCAAACCTTGTTGACGCACCTGAACCGTGAACACGGCTCGGCGCCCGACAAGCTGACGCTGCAGCGCAAAACGCGCAGCACGTTAAATATTCCAGGTACCGGTGGAAAGAGCAAATCGGTACAAATCGAAGTCCGCAAGAAACGCACCTTTGTGAAACGCGATCCGCAAGAGGCAGAACGCCTTGCCGCGGAAGAGCAGGCGCAGCGTGAAGCGGAAGAGCAGGCCCATCGTGAAGCTGAAGAAACGGCTAAGCGAGAGGCGCAATTAAAAGCTGAACGTGAGGCCGCAGAACAAGCTAAACGTGAAGTCGCTGATAAAGCGAAACGTGAAGCCGCGGAAAAAGACAAAGTGAGCAATCAACAAACCGACGAAATGACAAAAACCGCCCAGGCTGAAAAGAGCCGCCGTGAAAACGAAGCTGCAGAGCTGAAGCGTAAATCGGAAGAAGAAGCACGTCGCAAGCTTGAAGAAGAAGCGCGCCGCGTGGCAGACGATGCACGCCGTATGGCCGCAGAAAACGAAAAGAACTGGACCGAAACCCCAGAAACGCCTGTTGAAGAAACCTCTGACTATCACGTGACTACGTCTCAGCATGCCCGTCAGGCAGAAGACGACAACGACCGTGAAGTTGAAGGCGGTCGTGGCCGTGGCCGTAACGCCAAAGCAGCACGCCCTCAGAAGAAAGGCAACAAGCACGCTGAATCCAAAGCCGATCGTGAAGAAGCCCGTGCGGCAGTACGCGGCGGTAAAGGCGGCAAGCGTAAAGGTTCTTCTCTGCAGCAGGGCTTCCAGAAGCCGGCTCAGGCCGTGAACCGTGACGTTATCATTGGCGAAACCATCACCGTTGGCGATCTGGCTAACAAGATGGCGGTCAAAGGCTCTCAGGTCATCAAAGCGATGATGAAGCTGGGCGCAATGGCGACCATCAACCAGGTCATCGACCAGGAAACCGCACAGCTGGTTGCCGAAGAGATGGGCCACAAGGTTATCCTGCGTCGTGAGAACGAGCTGGAAGAAGCGGTAATGAGCGACCGTGATACCGGCGCTGCGGCAGAAGCCCGTGCACCGGTTGTGACCATCATGGGTCACGTTGACCACGGTAAAACCTCTCTGCTCGACTATATTCGTTCAACGAAAGTGGCGTCCGGCGAAGCGGGTGGTATCACCCAGCACATCGGTGCGTACCACGTTGAAACTGAAAACGGCATGATCACCTTCCTGGACACCCCGGGCCACGCCGCGTTCACCTCAATGCGTGCTCGTGGTGCTCAGGCAACGGATATCGTTGTTCTGGTTGTTGCCGCGGACGATGGCGTGATGCCGCAGACTATCGAAGCTATCCAGCATGCGAAAGCAGCGCAGGTGCCGGTGGTTGTTGCGGTCAACAAAATCGATAAGCCAGAAGCGGATATGGATCGCGTTAAAACCGAACTGTCTCAGTACGGTGTAATGCCGGAAGAGTGGGGCGGCGAGTCTCAGTTCATCCCTGTTTCTGCGAAAGCCGGTACCGGTATCGACGACCTGCTGAACGCCATCCTGCTGCAGGCTGAAGTTCTGGAGCTGAAGGCCGTTCGTAACGGTATGGCAAGCGGTGCGGTTATCGAATCCTTCCTGGATAAAGGTCGTGGTCCGGTTGCAACCGTTCTGGTACGTGAAGGTACTCTGAACAAGGGCGATATCGTTCTGTGTGGCTTCGAATATGGCCGCGTTCGTGCAATGCGTAACGAACTGGGTCAGGAAGTGCTGGAAGCAGGTCCGTCCATTCCGGTTGAGATCCTCGGCCTGTCCGGCGTTCCGGCTGCGGGTGACGAAGTGACCGTTGTTCGTGACGAGAAAAAAGCGCGTGAAGTTGCGCTCTATCGTCAGGGCAAATTCCGCGAAGTCAAACTGGCGCGTCAGCAGAAGTCTAAGCTTGAGAACATGTTCGCTAACATGACCGAAGGCGAAGTTCACGAAGTGAACGTAGTACTGAAAGCGGACGTTCAGGGCTCTGTGGAAGCTATCTCTGACTCTTTACTGAAGCTGTCTACCGACGAAGTCAAAGTGAAGATCATTGGTTCTGGCGTAGGTGGTATCACCGAAACCGACGCGACCCTGGCTGCGGCATCCAACGCTATCCTGGTTGGCTTCAACGTGCGTGCTGATGCCTCTGCTCGTAAAGTGATTGAAGCTGAAAGCCTGGATCTGCGCTACTACTCCGTCATCTATAACCTGATCGACGAAGTTAAAGCAGCAATGAGCGGCATGCTGTCTCCGGAACTGAAACAGCAGATCATTGGTCTGGCTGAAGTGCGTGATGTGTTCAAATCGCCGAAATTTGGCGCCATCGCGGGCTGTATGGTTACCGAAGGTACGATTAAGCGTCACAACCCAATCCGCGTACTGCGTGACAACGTGGTTATCTACGAAGGCGAGCTGGAATCCCTGCGCCGCTTCAAAGATGACGTTAACGAAGTCCGTAACGGCATGGAATGTGGTATCGGCGTTAAGAACTACAACGACGTTCGCGCTGGCGACATGATCGAAGTGTTCGAAATCATCGAGATCCAACGTACCATCGCGTAATCTTCGTCGACTGCTGGGCCGCTGCGCCTGTTGCTGCAGCCCAACATTGACAGAAGATCGCTGAAGGTAAGCCGGGTTAGCGAAGCGCCACCCGGCAATAATTCTAAAAAGGGGCTTATAGCCCCTTTTTTGTCTTTATTCTGGAGAATTTATTATGGCGAAAGAATTTGGTCGCCCGCAGCGCGTAGCTCAGGAGATGCAAAAAGAGATTGCTATCATCCTGCAGCGCGAAATTAAAGATCCGCGCCTGGGCATGATGACTACCGTCTCTGGCGTAGAAATGTCCCGCGATCTGGCCTATGCCAAAGTGTTCGTGACGTTCCTGAACGACAAAGATGAAGCCGCTGTTAAGGCGGGTATTAAAGCGCTGCAGGAAGCATCCGGATTTATCCGCTCTCTGCTGGGTAAAGCGATGCGTCTGCGTATCGTGCCGGAACTGACCTTCTTCTACGACAACTCGCTGGTCGAAGGGATGCGCATGTCTAACCTGGTGACCAGCGTGGTGAAGCATGACGATGAGCGTCGTGTGAACCCGGACGACGTCAAGGAGGACTAATGAGTCGTCCTCGTCGTCGCGGCCGCGATGTGCACGGCGTGCTGTTGCTGGATAAACCCCAGGGGGCTTCCAGCAATGACGTACTGCAAAAAGTAAAACGTATTTATAACGCTAACCGGGCAGGGCACACCGGCGCGCTGGATCCGCTGGCAACCGGCATGCTGCCGATTTGCCTCGGAGAAGCGACCAAGTTTTCCCAGTACCTGCTCGATTCTGACAAGCGTTACCGCGTCATTGCCAAACTGGGTCAACGCACTGACACCTCTGATGCCGATGGCCAGGTAGTGGAAGAGCGCCCGCTGGCCTTTAGCGATGCTCAGCTGGCCTCCGCGCTGGACGATTTTCGTGGCGAGACTCAGCAGGTGCCGTCCATGTATTCGGCGCTGAAGTACCAGGGTAAAAAGCTGTATGAATATGCCCGTCAGGGGATTGACGTCCCGCGCGAAGCCCGGCCGATTACCGTCTACGAGCTGCTGTTTATTCGCCATGAAGGCGATGAGCTCGAGCTGGAAATCCACTGTTCAAAAGGGACCTATATTCGGACGATTATCGACGATTTAGGCGAAAAGCTTGGCTGCGGCGCGCACGTGATTTTCCTGCGCCGCCTGGCCGTCAGCAAGTATCCTGTTGAACGTATGGTGACGCTCGAACAGCTGCAGGCGCTGGTTGAACAGGCGCAAGAGCAGGATATTCCTGCCGCGCAGCTGCTCGATCCGCTGCTGATGCCGATGGACAGCCCAGCCTCGGATTATCCGTTGGTTAATATTCCCGAAACGTCGGCGGTATACTTTAAAAACGGTAATCCGGTCCGCACTTCTGGCGCGCCGAAGCAGGGCCTGGTTCGCGTAACGGAAGGTGAAGACGAGAAGTTTCTCGGTATGGGTGAGATTGATGACGAAGGCCGCGTGGCGCCGCGTCGTCTGGTCGTTGAATACCCTGTCTGAGGGCTGTTCTTGCGATAAAAGCTGGCTGCGAGTAGAATATCGCCGCCTGACGTCCGCAAAAATGTTTTAACATTTTCGGGCGTCGCATCAGGGGTTGCTGAATTAGAGATCGGCACCCTTTCTTTCTTTTAATTTTTGGAGTTCAAAATGTCTCTAAGCGTTGAAGCTAAAGCAAAAATCGTTTCTGAGTTTGGTCGTGGCGAAAACGACAGCGGTTCTACCGAAGTTCAGGTTGCACTGCTGACTGCCCAGATTAACCATCTGCAGGGTCACTTCTCCGAGCATAAAAAAGATCACCACAGCCGTCGTGGTCTGCTGCGCATGGTTTCCCAGCGTCGTAAACTGCTCGACTACCTGAAACGTAAAGATGTTGCACGTTACTCTTCGCTGATCGAGCGTCTGGGTCTGCGTCGCTAGTTCTGCGAGTTTCAGAAAAAGGGGCCTCAGGGCCCCTTTTTTCGACCAGGCGGCAGCAATTAGCTAAAAACTCATGTATTGTTGCTATTAATGATCTTCGTGCAGAGGTTCGCGCGGCTAATGAGAGGCTTCATCCGCAGGGGCGGGTAAAGGTTGTCATTAGTCGCGAGGATGCAGAAGATCGGGTCATCTGACGCTATATCCTCGATATAGCGTCACTTTTTGATAAAAGGATAGAATTTTGCTAAATCCGATCGTTCGTAAATTCCAGTACGGCCAACACACCGTTACCCTGGAAACCGGCATGATGGCCCGCCAGGCCACTGCTGCTGTCATGGTAAGCATGGATGACACCGCGGTATTCGTTACCGTTGTTGGCCAGAAGAAAGCGAAGCCAGGCCAGGACTTCTTCCCGCTGACCGTAAACTATCAAGAACGTACCTATGCAGCAGGTAAAATCCCGGGTGGTTTCTTCCGTCGTGAAGGCCGTCCAAGCGAAGGCGAAACCCTGATTGCGCGTCTGATTGACCGCCCGGTTCGTCCGCTGTTCCCGGAAGGTTTTGTTAACGAAGTTCAGGTTATTGCTACCGTTGTTTCCGTTAACCCACAGGTTAACCCGGACATCGTTGCCATGATCGGTGCTTCCGCTGCGCTGTCCCTGTCCGGTATTCCGTTTAACGGTCCTATCGGCTCCGCGCGCGTTGGCTACATCAACGACCAGTACGTACTGAACCCGACTCAGGATGAGCTGAAAGAGAGTAAGCTGGACCTGGTTGTTGCCGGTACCGAAGCTGCGGTCCTGATGGTTGAATCTGAAGCAGAACTGCTGAGCGAAGACCAGATGCTGGGCGCGGTGGTGTTCGGCCACGAGCAGCAGCAGATTGTTATTCAGACCATCAACGATCTGGTGAAAGAAGCGGGTAAACCGCGCTGGGAATGGCAGCCGGAAGTCGTAGACGCCGCGCTGAATGCCCGCGTTGCAGCCCTGGCTGAAACTCGCCTGAGCGATGCTTACCGCATCACTGATAAACAAGAGCGCTATGCTCAGATTGGCGTGATCAAAGCTGAAACTATCGCCACGCTGACCGCTGAAGATGAAACCCTGGACGCTAACGAGCTGGGTGAAATTCTGCACGCTATCGAGAAAAATGCCGTTCGTAGCCGCGTACTGGCAGGCGAGCCGCGTATCGATGGCCGTGAAAAAGATATGATTCGTGGTCTGGACGTTCGTACCGGCGTACTGCCGCGTACCCACGGTTCCGCACTGTTCACCCGTGGCGAAACTCAGGCGCTGGTTACCGCGACACTGGGCACCGCGCGTGACGCACAGAACATCGATGAGCTGATGGGCGACCGTACCGACTCCTTCCTGTTCCACTACAACTTCCCTCCGTACTCCGTAGGCGAGACCGGAATGGTAGGTTCACCGAAGCGTCGTGAAATTGGTCACGGTCGTCTGGCTAAGCGCGGCGTGCTGGCCGTGATGCCGACCACCGAAGAGTTCCCGTACACCGTTCGCGTGGTTTCTGAAATCACCGAATCTAACGGCTCTTCTTCCATGGCTTCCGTTTGCGGTGCCTCTCTGGCACTGATGGACGCCGGCGTGCCGATTAAAGCCTCCGTTGCGGGTATCGCGATGGGTCTGGTGAAAGAAGGCGACAACTATGTCGTTCTGTCCGATATTCTGGGCGACGAAGATCACCTGGGCGATATGGACTTCAAAGTTGCGGGTTCCCGCGACGGTATCTCTGCTCTGCAGATGGATATCAAAATTGAAGGTATCACCAAAGAGATCATGCAGGTTGCGCTGAACCAGGCTAAAGGTGCGCGTCTGCACATCCTGGGCGTAATGGAGCAGGCGATTAACGCGCCGCGCGGCGACATCTCCGAATTCGCACCGCGTATCCACACCATCAAGATCAGCCCGGACAAGATCAAAGACGTTATCGGTAAGGGCGGCTCCGTCATCCGTGCGCTGACTGAAGAGACCGGCACCACCATCGAAATCGAAGATGACGGTACCGTGAAAATCGCAGCGACCGACGGTGACAAAGCGCTGCACGCGATTCGTCGTATCGAAGAGATTACCGCTGAGATCGAAGTTGGCCGTATCTACAATGGTAAAGTGACCCGTATCGTTGACTTTGGCGCATTCGTTGCCATCGGCGGCGGTAAAGAAGGTCTGGTGCATATTTCTCAGATCGCCGACAAGCGCGTAGAGAAAGTCACCGATTACCTGCAGATGGGTCAGGAAGTGCCGGTTAAGGTTCTGGAAGTTGACCGTCAGGGCCGCGTCCGTCTGAGCATCAAAGAAGCAACTGAGCAGACTCAGCCTGTAAGCGCACCGGAAGCTCCGGTCGTAGAGCAGGGCGAGTAAGGTTGCCGTTTGCCCTCCGCGTTTGCGGAGGGCGTATTACGGGCAGGACGCCTTGTTTGCAGCCGGGGAACTGGACGTTCATCCAATCGTTGTCTTCGGGAGTGGGAAATGAAGCCTTTTTTGCGCTGGTGTTTCGTGGCGACAGCTCTCACGCTGGCAGGATGCAGCAACTCTGCCTGGCGTAAGGACGCAGTCCTCGCGGTGCCATTGCAACCGACTTTGCAGCAAGAAGTGATTCTGGCGCGCATGGAACAAATTCTTGCCAGTCGGGCTTTAACCGATGATGAACGCGCACAGCTTTTATATGAGCGCGGAGTGTTGTATGATAGTCTCGGTCTGAGGGCATTAGCGCGAAACGATTTTTCACAAGCGCTGGCAATCCGACCTGATATGCCCGAAGTATTCAACTACTTAGGCATATATTTAACGCAGGCAGGCAATTTTGATGCTGCCTATGAAGCGTTTGATTCTGTACTTGAGCTTGATCCAACTTATAACTACGCGCACTTAAATCGCGGCATCGCCCTGTATTACGGGGGTCGTGCTAAGTTAGCGCAAGATGATCTGCTGGCGTTTTATCAAGACGATCCCAATGATCCTTTCCGTAGCCTGTGGCTTTATCTCGCTGAGCGCAAACTCGACGAGAAGCAGGCGCTTGAAGCACTGAAACAGCGCTTCGACAAATCGGACAAAGAGCAATGGGGATGGAACATTGTCGAGTTCTACCTTAACGATATTAGCGAAAAAACGCTGATGGATCGTTTGAAGGCAGACGCAACGGATAACACCTCGCTCGCTGAGCATCTCAGTGAAACCAACTTCTATTTAGGTAAGTACTACCTAAGTCTGGGGGACAAGGACAGCGCTACGGCACTGTTCAAACTGGCGGTCGCAAACAACGTTCACAACTACGTTGAGCACCGATACGCATTGTTGGAATTATCGCTCTTGGGCCAGGAGCAAGATGACCTGGCAGAATCGGACCAGCAATAGCTGACGAACAAACATCAGCCCAAATTTTTATTGCCATCACCTTCGCGGGTGAGGGCGTTGTTGTTCGTTAATACACCTACTTTGAGCCGGTTCACACTTTTCAATGAAAATTACTGTAAATTTTCACGTTGAGTTATGTAGACTGGCCGCCATTAATTTTGAGGCACACGTACTACATGGCTGAATTCGAAACCACTTTTGCAGATCTGGGCCTGAAGGCTCCTATCCTTGAAGCCCTTAACGATCTGGGTTACGAAAAACCATCTCCGATCCAGGCTGAATGCATTCCGCATCTGCTGGGCGGCCGCGATGTTCTGGGTATGGCCCAGACCGGTAGCGGTAAAACTGCAGCGTTCTCTTTACCGCTGCTGAACAATCTTGATCCTGAGCTCAAAGCACCGCAAATCCTGGTGCTGGCGCCGACCCGCGAACTGGCGGTACAGGTTGCTGAAGCGATGACGGACTTCTCTAAACATATGCGCGGCGTAAACGTGGTAGCCCTTTACGGCGGCCAGCGTTATGACGTGCAGTTGCGTGCTCTGCGCCAGGGACCACAAATTGTTGTCGGTACCCCGGGTCGTCTGCTTGACCACCTGAAGCGCGGTACTCTGGATCTCTCTAAGCTGAGCGGTCTGGTGCTGGATGAAGCTGACGAAATGCTGCGCATGGGCTTCATCGAAGACGTAGAAACTATCATGGCTCAGATCCCGGAAGGTCATCAGACCGCTCTGTTCTCTGCCACTATGCCGGAAGCGATCCGTCGTATTACCCGCCGCTTTATGAAAGAGCCGCAGGAAGTGCGCATCCAGTCCAGCGTTACTACTCGCCCGGACATCAGCCAGAGCTACTGGACTGCTTACGGCATGCGTAAAAACGAAGCGCTGGTGCGTTTCCTGGAAGCGGAAGATTTTGATGCGGCGATTATCTTCGTTCGTACCAAAAACGCGACCCTGGAAGTGGCCGAAGCGCTGGAGCGTAGCGGCTATAACAGCGCCGCGCTGAACGGTGACATGAACCAGTCCCTGCGTGAGCAGACTCTGGAGCGTCTGAAAGATGGTCGTCTGGACATCCTGATTGCGACCGACGTTGCGGCCCGTGGCCTTGACGTTGAACGTATCAGCCTGGTTGTTAACTACGACATTCCGATGGACTCCGAATCTTACGTTCACCGTATCGGCCGTACCGGTCGTGCAGGTCGTGCAGGCCGTGCGCTGCTGTTCGTTGAGAACCGCGAACGCCGTCTGCTGCGTAACATCGAACGCACCATGAAGCTGACCATTCCGGAAGTAGAGCTGCCGAACGCAGAGCTGCTGGGCAAACGCCGTCTGGAAAAATTCGCCGCTAAAGTTCAGCAGCAGCTGGAAAGCAGCGATCTGGATCAGTACCGTGCGCTGCTGACGAACATCAAGCCGTCCGCTGAAGGCGAAGAGCTGGATATCGAAACTCTGGCCGCAGCACTGCTGAAAATGGCTCAGGGCGAACGTCCTCTGATCCTGCCGCCGGATGCGCCGATGCGTGCTAAACGCGAATTCCGCGATCGCGACGATCGTTTCGAACGTCGTAATGACCGTAACGATCGCAATGACCGTGGCCCGCGTGGCGACCGTCCTGAGCGTACTGAGCGTAGCGGTGAAGATCGTCCTAAACGCGAGCGTCGTGACGTTGGCGATATGGAACTGTATCGCATTGAAGTGGGCCGCGACGATGGTGTTGAAGTTCGTCACATTGTTGGCGCTATCGCTAACGAAGGCGACATCAGCAGCCGTTACATCGGTAACATCAAGCTGTTCGGTACCCACTCAACGATCGAGCTGCCGAAAGGCATGCCGGGCGAAGTGCTGCAGCACTTTACTCGTACCCGTATCCTGAACAAGCCGATGAACATGCAGCTGATGGGCGATGCCCAGCCGCGCCCTGAGCGTAGCGGTGGCGAGCGTCGTGGCGGCGGTGAACGTCGTGAAGGCGGCCGTGCTTTCGGTGGTGGCGAACGTCGTGAAGGCGGTCGTAGTTTCGGCGGTGAACGTCGCGAAGGCGGTCGTGGTGATGGTCGTCGTTTCAGCGGCGAACGTCGTGAAGGCCAGGCACCGCGTCGTGAAGGTCATGCTCCGCGCCGTGATGATTCAGCGCCGCGTCGCGAAGATTCAGCCCCGCGTCGGGATGACTCTTCAAGCCGTCGTCGTTTCGGTGGCGATGCGTAATTAGCATCCGCTAGCGTAAAGAAAATGATACAGCCCCGATCTTAACGATTGGGGCTTTTTTTATTTCAATTGTACTCGTGTACTGGTACAGTGCTGCACGCTAACGATGAGCAAAGTATTATTGACTGGAGATTACGCTAAATGGCGACACTAACCACTACGGCATCGCGCCCGTCCTTAATTGGCGGCGTGGTGATTATCGGCGGAACCATTATTGGCGCGGGCATGTTTTCTCTGCCGGTGGTCATGTCCGGCGCGTGGTTCTTCTGGTCGCTGGCGGCTCTGGTTTTCACCTGGTTCTGCATGCTGCATTCCGGGCTGATGATTCTGGAAGCCAACCTGAATTACCGCATTGGCTCCAGCTTCGATACCATCACCAAAGATCTGCTCGGCAGAGGCTGGAACCTGATTAACGGCGTGTCGATTGCCTTCGTGCTCTATATCCTCACCTACGCCTACATCTCGGCCAGCGGCTCCATATTGCACCATACCTTTTCCGAGATGTCGCTCAACGTTCCGGCGCGGGCGGCAGGATTGGGCTTTGCCCTGCTGGTGGCGTTTGTCGTCTGGCTGAGCACCAGGGCGGTAAGCCGCATGACGGCGATTGTGCTGGGAGCGAAGGTCATTACGTTTTTCCTGACCTTCGGCAGCCTGCTGGGACACGTACAGCCGACGACGTTGTTCAACGTGGCCGAGCAAAACGCATCCTATATGCCGTACCTGCTGATGACGCTGCCGTTTTGCCTGGCATCCTTCGGCTATCACGGCAACGTCCCCAGCCTGATGAAGTACTACGGCAAAGATCCGCGCACCATTACGCGCTGCCTGGTTTACGGCACGCTGCTGGCGCTGGGGCTGTACGTTATCTGGCTGCTGGTGACGATGGGCAATATCCCGCGCGCGGAGTTTGTCGGCATCGCGCAGAAGGGCGGTAACATTGATGTACTGGTGCAGGCGCTGAGCGGCGTGCTGAACAGCCGCAGCCTGGATCTGCTGCTGGTGGTGTTCTCAAACTTTGCGGTAGCGAGCTCGTTCCTCGGCGTCACGCTGGGGCTGTTTGACTATCTGGCGGACCTGTTCGGTTTCGATGACTCCGCGCTGGGGCGCTTTAAGACCGCGCTCCTGACCTTCGTACCGCCGGTTATCGGTGGCCTGCTGTGGCCGAACGGCTTCCTGTATGCCATCGGCTATGCGGGACTGGCGGCAACCATCTGGGCGGCAATCGTCCCGGCTCTGCTGGCGCGCGCATCGCGTAAGCGCTTCGGTAGCCCACAATTCCGCGTTTGGGGCGGAAAGCCGATGATTGCGCTGATTCTGCTGTTCGGCGTCGGCAACGTTATCGTCCACTTCTTATCGAGCTTTAACGTTCTGCCGGTTTATCAATAGCGACTTCGCTTCCCGGCCGGCATTACGCGCGGTCGGGAAGCGGGGTGGACGTTAACCCAACAGCTCCTCTTTCACCTGCATCGCCAGCTCAAACGAGTGCAGGCGCGCCTGATGATCGAAAATCTGGCCGTTAACCATCAGCTCGTCGGCCTGGGTTTCGCGCAATATCGACTCCAGACCGTGACGTACCTTCGCCTTATCCCCGACCAGAGACATGCTCAACGCCTGCTGTACGCCGTATTGCTCGGAGGCAGACCACAGCTGATGCATATTCTCCACCGGCGGCGGCAGCTGGCCGGTTTCACCCCGGCGTAGCTTAGCGAAAGCCTGCTGCATTGAGGTAAACAGGAACTCCGCATCGCGGTTACTGTCGGCGGCAACAATATTGATGCACACCATCGCATAGGGTTTCTCCAGCCGCGCCGAGGGTTTGAAATGCGTGCGGTAGAGGTGCAGGGCCTGGAACAGCATGTCTGGCGCAAAGTGCGAAGCGAAGGCAAACGGCAGGCCGAGCTGCGCCGCCAGCTGGGCGCTGTAGAGGCTGGATCCAAGCAGCCATACCGGGATCTGCTCGCCGTAGCCGGGCACCGGGCGCACGTGCGGATTCGGGTCACGGGCATCGAACCAGTCAACCAGCTCCGCAACATCGCGCGGGAAGTTATCGACGTCACCGCTCATGTGGCGGCGCAGCGCGCGCATGGTGGGCTGATCGCTGCCCGGGGCGCGGCCAAGACCGAGGTCGATGCGGCCAGGATAGAGGGTATTCAGCGTGCCAAACTGCTCGGCAATCACCAGCGGCGAGTGGTTGGGCAGCATCACGCCGCCGGAACCGAGGTGCAGAGTGCGGGTGTTGGCCGCCAGATAGCCGATAAGCACCGACGTCGCGGCGCTGGCAATACCGACCATATTATGGTGCTCCGCCAGCCAGTAGCGGTGATAGCCGCGTTTTTCAGCCAGCTGCGCCAGGTCTAACGAATGGGAGAAGGCTTCTTTCGCCGAAGAACCTTGCGGGATCGGTGCCAGATCGAGCACCGAGAACGGAATAGATTTGTCAGTCATAAAGGCTCACTTTGCTACAGCATAGTCATCAGATTGAAGGTCTTCTTCCAGCCTGGCGCATTCGGGGCGCGCCGGCCAGAAAAGCTGCGGCTTCAATAGTGCATTAAAAAGTGACGATAGCTATTAACAAAGTGAGCGGTTTATCAGCTCTGTAGCTCCAGCCCGGCCAGCCGTTTCCAGTAGCCATTGCACTCGCTGTTGGCAGTGAGCGGCAGCGGCGAGGCGCCGTTTTCGTTTGCCCGGAAGGCATCGAGCGTGGCAAAGACCTTGTCATCCAGCGGCGACAGGCGAACCATATCGACCAGGCCGCGCATCGACGCCAGCTCGTTGCCGAGGTTATAGACGTATCCGCTCATGGTCTGAATACCGTTGAGCACAAAGACCTGCTGGTTTTCCTGCGACAGCACGTCGCGGCCGTTGGGGTACTTGATGCAGCAGGTTTCGCACTCATCCTTCGGTTTGTCTTCAGAGCGGGCGGTAAAGCAGCGCGCGGAGTAGGCCAGCGGCAGGTGGCCATAGCTCAGCACTTCAACCTCGAACCGCTCGCGGATCCCCAGCTCTTCACACTGCGTCAGCAGGTTCATCAGCCAGTCGCGGGAAAGCTCGACCGGCATGCACCAGCGCACCATTCCCTGCTTGAGCAGCAGGCGCAGGGTTACGGCGTTATAGCAGTTGAGCGCATGACCGGCGACGAACGGCAGCCCGCGTTCTGCGCACATATTGACGACCCCCAGATCGCTGGCCTCAATCAAAAACTCGCCGTTGTCGACGTAGCGTTTCAGCTCCCCCAGCTCAGAAGAGGCCTGAACCAGGGCGAGGGTCGAGAGGACCACCTGCTTGCCGCTGCTCGCCAGCATTCTTGCCATATCGATCCAGTCGCCGACTTTGGTCGCGCGGCGCTTGCTGCATACCGCTTCACCGAGATAAATCGTCTCGGCGCTACAGCCTGCCGCCTGCTGGTAAAAATCTTCCAGCGTCTCTTTTGGCCAGTAGTACAGCACCGGCCCTAATGAATATTTCATCACGTTTCTCACTGCCATTTACGGTGATAGGCGCCAAGGGTGGTTTGCGTTCCCTCGGACATTGCGCCGAGAGTCTCCATCCATGCGGATTGTGGGACAAAATCCTGCGGGGAGGCTTTACAGCGATCGATAGCCTGACGCCAGACCTTCGCCACCTGGGTAACGTAGGCCGGGCTGCGCTGGCGGCCCTCAATTTTCACCGAGGCAATATTTGCCGCCATCAGCTCCGGCAGCAGCTCAAGGGTATTCAGGCTGGTGGGCTCTTCCAGCGCGTGATAGCGCTCGCCGTCGACCAGGTAGCGGCCTTTGCACAGGGTGGGGTAGCCGGCGTTCTCGCCGTCCTGATAGCGGTCAATCAGGACTTCATTAAGCCGCGACTCCAGGCCCTGCGGAGTCTGCTGCCAGCGAACGAAGCGCGCGGGCGAACAGGCACCGACGGTATTGGGTGATTCACCGGTCAAGTACGAGGAGAGATAGCAGCGGCCTTCCGCCATAATGCACAGGCTGCCGAAGGCGAAGACCTCCAGCGGAACCGGGGTAGCGCGCGCCAGCTGTTTGACCTGGTGGATGGAGAGCACGCGCGGCAGCACCACGCGGGCGACGTCGAAATTGCGGTGGTAGAAGCGTACCGCCTCTTCGTTGGTCGCAGACGCCTGAACCGACACGTGACGTTCAATATGCGGATAGCGCTCGGCGGCATATTCCAGCATGGCGATATCGGCGAGGATCAGGGCATCGGCCCCCAGCTGGGCGGCCATATCCACCGCGCGCTGCCAGCGGGCGTAGCCGTCCGGGTGGGCGAAGGTGTTGATCGCAATATGCAGCTTGCGGCGATGCTGATGGACGAAGCTGACGGCTTCCTGCAGCTTCTTTTCGGTGAAATTAAGACCGGCAAAGTGGCGGGCGTTGGTGTCATCTTTCAGCCCGATATACACGGCATCGGCACCGTTTTCGATGGCCGCCTTAAGCGCCGGGAGGTTACCGGCTGGGCAGAGCAGCTCCATAATTTTTCCTGAAAAACGCGGCCTGTCGGCAACGCTGAATGGTTAACGAGCAGGGATTTTAGTTAACCTTCTGGTGACAATTTTTGATTTGAGGCAGTTAAAAGCGTATTGGTGGCGCCAATAATAGGTACCCGTCATGGTGATTTTGTTGATTTACGCCGCTATGTTGTTTATTTGATATGGCACAATAGCGGAACTGTCGCTTTCATGGAGTTAAGCTTGTGTTGGATAAATTGCGTTCCCGGCTGGTCCACTTTGGCCCGTCTTTGATGAGCGTGCCGGTTAAGCTGGCGCCTTTTGCCCTCAAGCGCCAGGTGCTGGAGCAGGTGCTCAGCTGGCAGTTTCGTCAGGCGCTGGCGGAGGGAGAACTGGATTTTCTCGAAGGCCGCTGGTTAAGTATTAATGTGCGCGATATTGGCCTGCTGTGGTATACCTCAGTGAGCGAGGGTCGGCTGGTGGTTAGCCCGACGGCAGAAGCGGACGTCAGCTTTAGCGCTGATGCCAGCGATCTGCTGATGATCGCGGCGCGTAAGCAGGATCCGGATACGCTATTCTTCCAGCGTCGGCTGGTTATCGAAGGCGATACCGAGCTGGGGCTGTACGTCAAAAACCTGATGGATGCCATTGAGCTGGAGCAGATGCCGAAAGCGCTGCGCATCATGCTGCTGCAACTGGCGGATTTTGTTGAAGCTGGCCTAAGCAGCCCGCGGAAACCTGAACAGACATCGGTAGGTGAGGCATGCTGATTCGAGTTGAAATTGGAATTGATGCACCGGGAATCGACGCGTTGCTGCGCCGAACCTTCGGCGGCGATGCCGAAGCGCAGCTGGTGCACGATTTGCGGGAAGATGGCCTGATCACGCTAGGCGTGGTGGCAACGGACGATGAAGGTCAGGTGGTTGGCTATGTTGCCTTCAGCCCGGTCTCCGTTGAAGGCGAAGAGCTGCAGTGGGTTGGCATGGCGCCGCTGGCGGTAGATGAAAGCTACCGCGGTCAGGGGATTGGCCGCCAGCTGGTCTATGAAGGGCTGGATTCGCTGAATGAATTTAGCTACGCCGCGGTCGTTACCCTCGGCGAGCCGGCGCTGTACGGCCGCCTGGGCTTTGAACCGGCCGCGCGCTTCGATCTGCGCTGCCGCTGGCCGGACACCTCTGAGGCGTTTCAGATACGCCCTCTGGCCGATGACGCGCTGCAAGGGGTCCACGGACTGGTCGAGTACAGCGACCACTTCAATCGCTTCTAAGGCTCTCCAGCAGGGTTTCAAAGGTACCATCTCCGGCAACGAGGCGCTCCTTCTGGCGCTTCGTTAGCTGCTTGATGCGATACTCCAGTCTCAGTGCTAGTGAGTGTTCACCAACTTCCTGACTAAAGGCCAGCTGCAGCGCGCCTTTCCCACGTAAAGCTTTCGCTCCTTTGCCCTCCTGATGCTGACAAAAGCGGCGAGAGACGTCGGTGGTAATCCCGGTATAGAGGCGATTATCGGCGGTACGAATCAGATAGAGAAACCAGCGCACGGTCCAAAGGTCGGTATGTTAAGGTGTGTGCACCATAGCATACTGGAGAAAAAAGATGGATACGCTTGCCGCGATCGGCCGCTGGCTGGGCAAACAGCACGTCGTCACCTGGTGCGTCGCCAGCGAGGGTGAGCTCTGGTGTGCCAACGCTTTCTATATTTATGATCCTGAAAACGTGGCATTTTATCTCCTTAGCGACGAGAAAACTCGCCACGGCCAAATGACCGGCGAGCGCGCTAAGGTTGCCGGTACGGTAAATGGTCAGCCGAAAACCGTGGCGCTGATCCGCGGAGTTCAGTTTAAAGGCGAGATTCGCCGGCTTCACGGAGACGAGGAGGCAGAGATGCGTCAACGCTACGTGAGGCGCTTCCCGGTTGCCCGCGCGCTACCGGCCGCGGTGTGGGAAATCCGCCCCGACGAGCTCAAGTTCACCGACAATACCCTCGGCTTCGGCAAGAAGCTGCACTGGCAGCGCGAGGCTGCGAGAGAGTAATTCCCCCGGCAGACGTGCAAATCCTCCCTTTTCTTGCATACTTTTTCTCAAGCTATCCGTCGCCCGTCGCGGCGGAACCTCAGGAGAGATCATGAGCCAGGTGCTGATAACAGGCGCGACCGGTTTAGTTGGTGGGCACTTACTTCGAATGTTGGTGCGTGAGCCGAGCATTTCGGCGATAGCCGCGCCCACTCGCCGCCCGCTGGCGGATACGCAAGGCGTATTCAATCCCCATGACCCTCAGCTGAGCGACGCGCTGGCGCAGGTCGTTGATCCGATAGATACCGTCTTTTGCTGCCTGGGCACCACGCGACGCGAGGCGGGGAGCAAAGCGGCCTTCATTCATGCTGACTATACGCTGGTGGTGGATACGGCGCTGACCGGACTACGGCTGGGGGCGAAACATATGCTGGTCATCAGCGCCATGGGAGCCGACCCGCATTCGCTGTTTTTCTACAACCGCGTCAAAGGGGAAATGGAGCAGGCGCTGCGCGCTCAGGCGTGGCGCAATCTGACGATCCTGCGCCCCTCTATGCTGCTGGGCGAGCGGGACAACAAGCGCGCCAATGAAGCGCTGCTGGCGCCGCTGTTCCGCCTGCTGCCGGGGAACTGGAAGTCAATCGACGCCCGCGACGTCGCACAGGCGATGCTCAGCGAAGCGCTCGCGCCCGCTCAGGAAGGCGTCACCGTTCTGTCATCGGCAAAACTGCGTGAAATCGCCGCCAGCGAGGCGTAATATTCAGCGCTTCGCTGTATAACCACATTTCTTGCTGGGGAATGCTATGACTGGTCAGTCTTCATCTCAGGCGGCATCATCTTTTCAATGGTGGAAGCCCGCGCTCTTTTTTCTCGTCGTCATCGTTGGCCTGTGGTTCGTTAAATGGCAGCCCTATTACGGTAAGGCCTTCACCGCCGCGGAAACGCACAGCATTGGAAAATCTATTCTCGCCCAGGCCGATAGCAACCCGCTAAAAGCCGCGTGGGATTACGCGCTGGTCTACTTCCTGGCGGTCTGGAAAGCGGCGGTGCTGGGCGTGCTGCTGGGCTCGCTGATTCAGGTGCTGATCCCGCGCAACTGGCTGCTGCGCACGCTGGGGCAATCGCGTTTTCGCGGTACGCTGCTGGGGGCGATTTTCGCTCTGCCCGGCATGATGTGTACCTGCTGCGCCGCGCCGGTGGCGGCAGGCATGCGTAAACAGCAGGTGTCGATGGGCGGCGCGCTGGCGTTCTGGATGGGTAACCCGCTGCTGAATCCGGCGACGCTGGTGTTCATGGGATTTGTACTGGGCTGGCAGTTTGCCTTGATTCGCCTGGTGGCCGGTCTTGCGACCGTGCTGGTGGTGGCGACGCTGGTACAAAAATGGGTGAAAGAGGCCGCGACTCAGCCGGCGGCAGTGCCCGACGTTTCCCCGCAAATTGCCGAGGGCGGTTTCTTCAGCCGCTGGCTGCGGGCGCTGTGGACGCTGTTCTGGAACACGATCCCGGTCTATATTCTGGCGGTGCTGGCGCTGGGTGCGGCGCGCGTCTGGCTGTTCCCGCATGCCGACGGCGTGGTCGGTAACACCCTGTTCTGGGTCCTGGCGATGGCGATAGCCGGCTGCCTGTTCGTTATCCCGACGGCGGCGGAGATCCCTATCGTTCAAACCATGATGCTGGCGGGAATGGGCGTTGCGCCGGCGCTGGCTCTGCTGATCACTTTACCTGCGGTCAGCGTACCGTCGCTGATTATGCTGCATAAGGCGTTTCCGGCGAAGGCCCTTTGGCTGACCGGCGGGCTGGTGGCGCTGTGCGGCGCGATTGTTGGCGGGTTGGCGTTACTGTGATGATTTTCCGGGCGACAGCGCTGAGGGGTTGTCGCCCGAAATGCGGTGCTTACTTGAGGTAGGTAAACGCGGTTGTGACGCGAGAAACGCCGCTGACCCGGCTGGCGATATCCGCCGCCGCGCGACCTTCGCGGTCGGTAACCAGCCCCATCAGGAACACTTCCCCGTTCTCGGTCGTCACCTTCACGTTCGATGATTTAACCTGGTCAGTGCCCAGCAGCTGGGAGCGAACCTTGGTGGTAATCCAGGTATCCGAAGAGGCGGTGCCGAGGCCAATCGGCTGACCCTGACGCACTTCGTTAAAGACTTCCGTGGTTCCTTCGACGCCCATCGCAATTTGCTTCGCGCGCGCGGAGAGATCGGCCACCGGAGATTGACCGGTCAGCAGGACTTTGCCCTGGTAGGCGGTGACGTTAATGCGGGCCTGCTTCTTAATTTGTTCATCTTTCGACAACGCGCTGTTGACGCGTAGCTCAAGCGTACTGTCATCGACCTGTGTGCCGACCGTACGCGGGTCCGTTGCGGCCTTGGTGCCGACTGCTGCCGTTCCGACGACTGCTGCGGCAACGCATCCCTGAAGCAGTAGCGCAGAAAGAAGGATGGCGAGGGGCGAGAGAGCCTTCATGTGTTCTCCTTATTCGTCCTGGTGTGGAAAAAGCGTGTTATCAATCAAATCGCACAGACAGTTGACGGTAAGCATATGCATTTCCTGAATACGCGCGCTGCGATGCGAGGGAATGCGAATTTCGACATCCTGCTGACCCAGCAGGCCAGCCAGTTCGCCGCCGTCATAGCCGGTTAACGCAACGATGGTCATATCGCGAGTGACGGCCGCTTCGACGGCTTTCACGATATCCCGACTATTGCCGCGGGTGGAGATCGCCAGCAGTACATCACCAGCGTGCCCAAGCGCGCGCACCTGCTTGGCGTAAACCTCGTCATGCAGGCGATCGTTGGCTATTGCCGTTAAGACCACATTATCGGTATTTAGTGCAATGGCAGGTAAACCAGGGCGCTCCGTTTCGAAACGATTGATCATGCTGGCAGCAAAATGCTGTGCGTTGGCGGCAGAGGTGCCATTGCCACAACAGAGGATTTTGTTGCCGTTGAGGAGTGACTGCACGAGGGTCATCGCCGCACGGGAGATGGCGTCCGGGAGTGCTTCCGCTGCTGCAATTTGGGTTTGAATGCTTTCAGTGAAGCAGGCTTTAATTCTATCGAGCACGGGATCCCTTAAATTCGTTTACGCTATTCGCCAAAGGCGTTTTTCAGCCATTGGATGTCGTTTCCGGTGAAGGCTACCACATCGAAACGGCAATCCACAGTATCAAAGCTCCCATTATGTCGGGAGAGCCACAGACGCGCGGCATGGAGGAGTCGTTGTTGCTTTTTCAGCGTGACGCTGGAGGCGGCATCGCCGTAGCCTGCGCTACGACGATAGCGCACTTCGACAAAGACGGTAACCGCCCCGTCGCGCATTATCAGGTCAATCTCGCCGCCCCGCTCGCGGGCGTTGGCGGCGATAAAACGCAGTCCCTGGCTTTCCAGCCAACGGCGGGCCTGGGCTTCCCAGACGTCGCCGGTTCGTTTGGCTAGTTGGCTGAGACGATCTGTCCGCGCTGGTACTTGAGCCATGACAGTTTCCTGTTGATCACGCAGTCCTGCGTGGCCGTCAGATCGCCGGTGTTGCCGTTCAGCTCAAAGCCCGGCACCTGACGTATTTGCGAGAAATGGTTGGCCAGCGACCAGGCGTCGGCGCCCATCGCGTACAGGCGCGCCAGCGAGTAGTCGTTACGCACGGCGGACAGCGCCTGCTGCATCAGCGCCGGGTTGCTGCCGGCCAGCATTGGGATTTCGCTGTACTGCAGGCCGTCCATTTCCAGGCGGAAGTCCGGGCCAGCGGTGCCCTGAGCGCTGCGAGAGCTGGCGTACAGCGTGACGTTGCTCTGGCTGCCGTTGCGCAGGGCGATCATCGGTTTGATGTAGCCAATTTGTTCCGGCGTCGCGAGGATCCAGGCGGCATCGACGCTGCCGCCGCTGCTGACCGGCACGTCGCTCGGGCTACCCAGCGCGCTATCCTGAGCGGAAGGCAGGGTGGACACCGGGCTACCGGTTAACGAGATACCGCTGTTGACGCTGGACTTCAGCTCGGAGGTTGAGCCAATACGCTGCTGTAAAACCGTGCCGCCGCCGATCTTAAGCCACTCGTTGGCAAAGGCGCTGACCACGCGATCGCCCAGCGATCCGCGCGGAACCAGCAGCAGCGGAGTCTGCTTGCCCTGATCGTGAATATGGTGTGCCGCATCGCGCGCTTCGTCTTCCGGGGAGAGGGCGAAATAGCAGATATTGGCGCGGTTCTCGACTTTTTCCGGCTGGTTCAGCGCGAGGACGTTCAGGGAGGTGTTGCTTTTAATGACCTCTTCGACGTTGTTTTTAAGCAACGGCCCGACGACGATGGTCGCGCCGTCCTGCTGCACCTGGGCCAGCAGCTGGCTCATCGGCTGGCTGGTGGTGTCGTAGATTTTCAGTTCGGCGGCAGGGTTGGCCGGGGTTGAGGCAACCGTCTGGGCCTGCGGCGCCGTCACCGGCGGCTGAGTGGCGTCGGCAGGCGCATCGCTGGTGGCGGCTGGCGTTACCGCTGGCGTCGCGCTCTGTGCGGCAGCCGGAGCGGCGGTTGGTGCAGTGACCGGCTCTGTTGCCGGCGACGTCGCCTGGTCCGCTGCCGGCGTCTGTACCGGTGCCTGCGCGGCGTTTGCCGCGGTGAGATCGCTGATTTCCGCCTGCGACGGGCTGACTACCTCCCCCCCGGCGGCGTTTGCCGCCTGCGCGACCTGCGCAGGCACCGCGCTTCCGGCAACCGCCGGAGCGCCGTTTTTCGCCGCTTCAAATCCTTGCTGTATCGTGCGGCCAAATACCGCCGCCTGGCCGTTTAACGGCAGCAGCAGGGCGATTTTATTGGTTGATGCCGGCTTATAATTTTGCATGTTCACCAGCGCCGTCGGCAGCATCTTCGCGCCCGGGTTCTGCGGATAGCGGGTCTGCCAGTCTTTTACTCCGGCTTTGAGCAGGGTCGGATCGTTACGATTATCAAACCACATGCGCTGCAGATCCAGCCAGCCCTGCAGGACGTTCTCGTCGGCATTGATAACCAGCGCGTTGGCCTGATCCTGGGTCATTGAGGTCAGCGCTTTCCAGGTCTCGTCGATATTCTTCTGCTGCTGTTTCGGCTGGCTTAGCAGCGGCTGCTGGGCGATAAGGGCGCGCAGCAGGGTAATTGACGGGCGTCCCTGGCTGGCATCGATTTGCGCCTGCCAGTAGCGAGGCTGCTGGTTGGTCTCAAAGCTTGTCGGATCGAGCTTGCTGAGCAGCGCCTGAGCGCCCGGGAAATCGTTCTGGGCCAGCTTAACTTCTACCGCCAGCAGCGACTGCTCGCGGGCCTGCGTTTTGTTGAGGTTAGCCGGCAGCTGGTTGAACAGATCGATGGCCTGCTGCTTTTTGCCCTCTTGCAGCAGTGCACGAATGGCGAGTAATTGCCAGTTGGTCTTGCTATCATTCGCGCTTTGCTGCATTTGCTGTAGGTAGTAACTGGAGTTTGCCTGTGCCGTACCCTGTAAAAACGCCGTGCTTTGATCCGGGGTATGGGTGCCGCAGCCAGCGAAGATCAGAGCAGCCAGCAGTACGGGCAGACAACGCGCGGGTTTAGAACGAAGAAATGTTGACGGTACCATATGTATCCAGTGATATTTTTTTGGCTCAATGCTCAATATTAATTCGGCAATACGGACGAGACAATGAAACAACACGAATCAGCAGATAATTCTCAGGGGCAGCTCTATATCGTGCCCACGCCGATAGGTAATCTGTCTGATATCACGCAGCGTGCGCTGGAGGTGTTGCAAGCCGTTGATTTGATTGCTGCAGAAGATACCCGCCATACCGGTTTACTGCTCCAGCATTTTGGGATTAACGCCCGGTTATTTGCCCTTCACGACCATAATGAGCAGCAAAAAGCTGAAACACTTCTGGCAAAGCTGAAGGACGGGCAAAACATCGCCCTGGTATCTGATGCGGGGACCCCGCTTATCAACGATCCCGGCTATCACCTGGTGCGCACCTGCCGCGAGGCCAATATCCGCGTCGTGCCGCTGCCGGGGCCGTGCGCGGCGATTGCCGCTCTGAGCGCGGCGGGCCTGCCGTCGGACCGCTTCTGCTATGAAGGCTTTCTGCCGGCAAAATCGAAAGGGCGCCGCGATACGCTGAAGGCGCTGGAAGAAGAGCCGCGGACGATTATTTTTTATGAGTCCACTCATCGCCTGCTGGAAAGCCTGGAAGATATCTGCACGGTGCTGGGAGAGTCCCGCTACGTGGTGCTGGCGCGCGAGCTGACGAAAACCTGGGAATCTATCCACGGCGCACCAATCGGCGAGCTGGTGGCGTGGGTGAAGGAAGATGAGAACCGCCGTAAGGGCGAAATGGTGCTGATCGTCGAAGGGTTCAAGGCTCAGGAAGAGGCCCTGCCTGCGGACGCGCTGCGGACGCTGGCCCTGCTGCAGGCGGAGCTGCCGCTGAAAAAAGCCGCCGCGCTGGCCGCTGAAATTCACGGCGTGAAGAAAAACGCGCTGTATAAGCACGCGCTGGAGCAGCAAGGGTAGGAGAGTGGCCCGGCAACGCCGGGCCGGGTCGCTTATTTCACCGGCGTTGCTTCAAAGACCAGCGTCTGCAGCGGCTGCAGCGTAACCACGACGGCGTCTTTATAATTCTCCGGAAGCGTTGCGTTGCTGCCATAGACGGCTTTCATCGCGAAACGTGTCGCTTCTCCCTGAGGGATTTCAAAGTCCTTCGTCAGATTCAGATAGTAGCTTTGCGGCTTATCAGAAGGATTACGCAGGCCCAGTATGGCCTTGTCTTTGTTCCAGGAAGCCCAGCCATACACCTCAAGCGCCGTCGGATCACCGCCAATCCAGTGGGTGTCTACCAGCACATGCGCATTTTCACGTGACCATTTTGCGGCCTGAGCCAGCACGTCCCATTTGGCGCCGTTCAACATTGATGGCGTGATGTAGAGCTCCTGCAGCTGGGTGCCCGTGGCGAAATAGCTCCATACCTGATCGGCAAAATCGGCGTCCGTTTGCACTTTTTCCAGTCCGTAATAGGCATTCTCCGCGCTCACAATTCCATGATACATCAGGGAATTTAGCGGGAATAACGGGCCTTTTCTAACGATTGAGCGGTAGGTTTCCGCATCGCGGTAGGTCATCCACTGTTGCACCGGCGTCCCTGGCCCATACAGATTGATATCATCGCCCTGGCGCCAGATAGAATCGGCATAAAACAGCCATGACGGGCTGGCATCAGTGCCGGTCGTCAGGTTAATAAACAGGTTTGGGCTGGCGCTGCGCATGTTGTGCAGCAGGGCTATGGAGGCATCAAAGTCGGAGGCGAACGGGCTGCCCTCGATATGCGAGTTGGCGTTACCCATTCCGTCCAGTTTGAAGGACGTGATGTGCTCGTTCTTTATCAGCCTGGCGATTTGCTCGTTGAAGTTTTTGAAATAGTTCGGCCCGGAGAGCGCCAGTTTGCCGTCGACCGTTTCAAAACCATACTCTTTGGCATGTGAAACGCGAATATCGCGCGGCTTATTGTAGCCACCCCAGGGTGAGAGCCACAAACCGACCGAGCTGTGCATGCTATCGGCCTTCTCTTTAACCTTGCCGAAACCCTCTCTGAACGCCGGACCAAATAGCCACCTTCCGGTACGATCGTCCCAGCCGTCATCCAGCAGGAATGCATCAAGCGGTACGCCGCGACCGGTAATAAAGGCTTTATTCCATTCATCCATGCGTCCCAGCACGTCCTGCTCGCTATAGGTGGTAAAGAAGCCGATATCCATCCAGCTGTTGTAGTGCAGATACGGTTTGTACGGACGTGGACGTACGGCATCGATAAACAGGTTTACGCTGCGGCGTAGCTGGCTCGTTTCTGCCACGGTGCCGAACCAGGTGGTGTAGCTGACCGGTGTTTCCGGCAGGATGGGGGTTTTAAGCTCGACGTTAAGATTCGTGGTGCCTTCATAGGCGTAGGTATTGACGATGGGTTTATCCGGTAACATGAAAAAGGTATCGGCAACAATCGGCGAGCTGTTAATTGCGCCATCCACGTAAGGTGCCTGCGACTGCTTTTTGGTGGGGAAAAAGGTGATTTTTGCGACGTTCTGCGCTTTGCCGACGGCGGCAATGGTGTAATCGATATTGGCGTACTTACCCTTCAGCAGATTCAGCGTCATGGTGACGTTGAAATCAGGATGGGTGTATTCCACTACCAGCGCGTTCTCTTTTTTCTCAACCTGTTTAATTTTGAAGTCAGCGGTGTGGATAACGCTCTCATCCGGCAGGGTCAGAAAGAACGGCTCCTGAGGCGAGAGCTGATGGCTGGAATGCGTATCTTTAACGACCAGTGCAGAGCCGGCGTCATCGAACGAGAAGGCCATCTTGTCGTTATTCAGGGCGTAATTTGCCGCAAAGGTGCTATGAGAGATGAAGAGCGTGAGCAACGATACATTGAGCGCTTTATTCATGGGGCAGAGGTCCTTTATTTTTTGTTTTATCAGAGGTAGACAGCGTTGTCCTGCCGCGGAATAACGCTGTGGAACGAGGGTGTACAACGGATATCAGGCTTCTGTGGGCAGCAGCAGGCGGTTTGCCGAGCCGCAAATGGTGATTTTGCTTCTGACCACTTCTTTCATTGCGTCCATGCCGACGCGCATGTAATAGCGAGGATCGTTGCCCTGCGGGTTGTCGGCGAACCATTTTTTGACTGCCGCAGCAAACGCAATTTTCAGCTCGGTTGCGACATTGACTTTGCAGACCCCGAGTTCAATGGCGCGACGTACGTACTCGTCAGGGACATCGCTCGCGCCGTGCAGGACCAGGGGCACGTCAACCACGTCGCGAATCTCCCCCAGACGGCGAAAATCAATTTTTGGCGTTTTGGTATAAAGTCCGTGAGCGGTGCCGATAGCCACCGCCAGGCTGTCGACGCCGGTTAGCTCGACAAAGCGTTTTGCTTCCTGCGGGTCGGTCAGAAACGCGCTTTCGGCATCCACGCTCATGTCATCTTCCATGCCGCCCAGGCGACCGAGTTCGGCCTCTACGCTGCAATCATGCTGGTGGCAGAATTCGACGACTGATTTCACCAGCTTTACGTTCTCATCGAAGGGGAAGTGGCTGCCGTCGATCATGGCGCTACGCACGCCGGCGTTAACCTTGCGGCGGATATCGTCCAGCGATTCATGGTGATCGAGGTGCAGCGCCAGCGGCATGTCGTAAGTGGTGGCGTAGGCGCTGCACAGGGCGTAGATCTCCTCCAGCGCAATATGTTTAAAGGTACCCGGCGTGCCCGCGAGGATCACCGGCGATCGCATTTCGCTGCAGACTTCGAGGATCGCCTGGATCGTCTCGGCGTTATGAATGTTAAATGCAGGTACTGCATAGCCTTTTGCCTGGGCATCCAGCAGAAGATACTTCGTCGAAATAATGCTCATGATGCGCTCCTCTCAAGCATTCCAGGGGTGAATAACGACACCTTGCACCACGCGGTTTACCGTACCGCTGGCGGAAGGGGTGTCCGGGGTATTACCCACGCTGATGGACTGCGCGAGGGCAAATACCTGGGCATACATCAGGAAACAGAAAGCCAGCTCGACGTCGATAAAAGCGCGGGAAGGCGGCAGCAGGATGTGCGGACCCGCTGCGATGACGGCATTGGATTCGTCGGCAATCGCCACCACGCGCATTGCCTGCTTATCGCGACGCAGCTCGGCCAGCAGGTCGAGGTCGTACTGGCGCGTGTACGGATGGCTGGAGACAAACACCACCACCAGCGTTTCGTTATCCACCAGCGATTTCGGCCCGTGACGAAAGCCGGTTGGCGAGTCATAAAACGCCGCCAGCTTACCGGCGGTTAGCTCGAGGACCTTGAGGGCCGATTCGCGCGCCGCGCCCTGTAATCCGCCGCTGCCGAGATAGACGATCCGTCGCCACGGCTCATTGCCAAATACGCTTTCGCTAAATTCACCGAGTGACGTGAGGATCGTCTGACAGCGATCCGCTACGTCGCGGAAGGTCCTGCTGCCGATCGCCTCGGGCGCGAACACCGCAAGGCAGCTCGCCATCATGGTGGTAATACTGCTGGTCATCGCAAAGCCGCGGTCGTGCGTTTCCGCCGGCATCAGTAGCGCAAAGGCGTTGTCGCTGTTTACCGCGTTTTGATACAGGCTGCCGGCTTCATTACAGGTAATCGACAGGTGGTAACAGTCCGGGACGAACTGATTGGCCAGCTCTACGGCGGCAACGCTCTCCGGGCTATTGCCGGAGCGGGCGAAGGAGACCAGCAGCAGCGGGTGTTCGGCGTTGAGATAGTCCATCGGATTGGTTACCAGGTCGGTCGTTGGCACCGCGCTGATGTTTTTTCCGCTATGGCGCGATAGCCAGGGCGCAACGATCTCACCGATAAAGGCGGAGGTTCCTGCTCCTGTCAGAACGATCCGCAGGTCGTCTTTACGCAGCAATGGCGCAAGAAAGTCGTCGATCGCCGAACGGAGATTGTCGATGTTGCTGAGCGAGCGGATCCAGCAGGCGGGCTGTTGGCGGATTTCGGCTTCCGTCCAGGTGCCGGTCGCGGCGGAGGTAGCGGTATAGGTTTCAGGCATAACACAGTCCTTAGTCGTGTGAATTCCACATCAGACGCTGGCAAAAATGTCGCTATCTTTCGTTTCGTTTCACTTATTCATGTAATCAGTTAGATAAAATCTATATGAAAGAAATCGAAAGTTCAATTAAAGAAACAAGAAATAAAACGAAAACTGTGATCGGGAAACAATGAATGTAACTATGTATGTGATAAATATGTATTTTTAATTAAATGACCGTAGGGGGTTACGTTCTTTTAGAAAGAAAAAGAAAGGCCTTACGCGGCGAGCACGAAGGCCAATGTGACGCATAATGAAAGGGCTAAAGGGGGAGAGCCTGGCCCTGAATCCAGATTTTCTGCAGGTGTAGCCCGTCGTTTAGCGCAATAACATTCGCGCATTTTCCCGTCCGTAACGATCCCAGTCGATCGTCAATACCCAGCAGGCGGGCGGGGTGCAGCGAAGCCATATGAATGGCGTCTTCCGGCGGCGCTCCCGCCAGCTCGACCATGTTGCGAACGGCCGCATCAAGCGAGAGCGTGCTGCCTGCCAGGCCACCGGAGGCCGTTCGTACGATACCGCCGCGCATTTCCACGGCTTCGCCGCAGAGCGAATAGCGGCCATCGGCCATACCGGCTGCCTGCATCGCATCTGTTATCAGGACAATGCGCTGCCCCGCGCAGCAGGCGCAAAGACGCATGGCGGCGGGATGGACATGATGCCCGTCGGCAATAAGCTCCAGCCACGCCTGCGGCGTGGTGAATCCGGCACCGACCATGCCCGGCTCCCGGTGATGTAATCCGCTCATCCCGTTGTAGCAGTGCACCAGCCCGTCGGCGCCGGCAGCGAAGGCGGCGCAGGTCTGTTCATAGGTGGCGGCGCTATGACCCAGCATCACCCGCACGCCCTGCCGTTTAAGGTGATGAATCGCCGCTATTGCCCCCGGCTTTTCCGGCGCCAGCGCCACCACCCGCAGCGTTTGCCGCGAGCGGGCAATGAGCGTATCCAGCTCGGCGACATCCAGCCCGCGGAACAGCTCAGGTGGATGGGCGCCTTTATTCTGCGGGGTGAAGTAGGGCCCTTCCAGGTAGCTGCCCAGTACCAGCGCGCCGGGACCACCGGAAAGCACGCGCCGGGCGATGCGTTCCAGCGCGCCGTGAATGGCCGGCAGCGGCGCGGTGACGGTGGTAGGCAGCCAGGCGCCTACTCCCTCGCGTGCTTTATGTATCGCCAGCTGGTCGAGCGCGTCCGGCGCTTCGTCCATCACATCAAAACCCGCGCCGCCGTGGACGTGAATATCAATGTAAGCCGGGCAAAGCAGATCGGCGTCGCGAGCGGTTACGCCGGCGGGGACAGGCTCGACAGCGGTAATGACGCCTGCTTCAATACGCAGCTGATGATCGGCAAGCCAGCCCTGCTCGGTTAGCAGGCGTCTGGCGCGCAGAATCTGCGTCATATCCCTTCCTCTACCGCTTTCTCTTCGCGGCAGCGCGCGAGTTCGTCAACCAGGCTGGTTAACCCGCGGTGCCCGCACTCCAGCGCCTGCAGACGAAACGCTTCGCCGTTGAGGCCCTCGCGTTCCAGTACCATTTCCAGCAGCAGCTGCAGATTGGTGCCGGTAATCACTTCACTTCCTGGTTTTTGCATCGCCAGCGTGGAGGCCACGCGAAATGGCGTACCGCCCAGTAGGTCCGTCAGAAAAACGATATCATCTTCAGCGTCCAGCTGGCTCACCGCCTGCTCAAGCTGCGAGGTGAGCAGTGCGGTGGTTGAAGTCTCAGGAAAATCGATAGCAATAAACTGCGACTGCTCGCCCAGTATTTGTTTCATCGCCATTGCCATACCGCTGGCAAAGCCGCCATGACCCGTCAAAATAATACCTAACATGCAAACCTCTTTATATTTACAGGAAGTGGCAGAATTTACCCACGACACCCAGTACGACGGTGAGCGCGATGAGGCGCAGCGGGCTCCAGCCGCGGCGCACCAGCCAGAACATGGTCAGGGTATAAACCAGCGGTAGAAACGCCGGCATCAGCTTATCGATAACATCCGTTTGCAGCTTGACTACCGCATCGCCTGCGGTGATCTCCAGGGTGGTGTTGAGGCGAACATAGGTCGCCACCAGCGCGCCAATTACCGTCATCCCGACGATCGACGCCGCGTGGCCGACCTTTTTGGTGTTGGCTTTAATTAACGGTATCGCCGCTACGCCCATACGATAAGCGTAGTGTGCCAGGCCAAAGCGCAATCCGAGATGTACCACGTTGAACAGCACAATAAACACCACTGCGCCGAGGATAGAACCTTGCAGCGCGAGGCTGGCGCCAATGCCGCCGCAAATCGGCAGCAGCGTCAGCCAGAACATCGCATCGCCAATCCCGCCGAGCGGGGCACCGACGGCGATTTTGGTGCTCTGAATGCTGTTGACGTCCTGCTTGGATCGCTCCATCGCGAGGATAATGCCGATGACAAAGGTCACCAGGAACGGGTGGGTGTTGAAGAAGCCCATATGGCCTTTCATGGCACGTGCCAGATCGCGCTCGTTGGTGTGGATCTTTTTCAGCGCCGGCAGCAGGCCATATAGCCAGCCGGAGGCCTGCATACGTTCGTAGTTGAACGAGGCCTGCAGAAGCATGGAGCGCCAGGCGACGCGGTTAATATCTTTTTTCGTCAGCTCCGCACCGAGGGCCTGGTCTTCGTAGACGTTTTCATTCACGCCGGAAAGCAGCGTCTCTTCGGATGTGGAGACGCCTGGCAGAGTGGTTTGATTAGATGCCATCTTCGAATTCCTCTTTCTGTGCCGCCGGCGCAGCCGGTTCTGGAGATTTGCGCAGCAGGTCAATGAGTGCCATCGCCAGCGCCGCGGCGGCAATTGCCAGTACCGGTAGCTTCAGCCATGCTGCGGCCACAAAGCCGATGATAAAGTAGGGGATATAGACGTTTTTCATCATGATTTTCAGCAGCACGGCGAAGCCGATAGCCGGCATGATGCCGCCCGCCACGCCGAGGCCGTCAATCAGGCGCTCCGGTAGCACATCAATGGCGGTTTTCGCATGTTCCGCCCCGAAAAAGATAGGCAGGAAGGCGCAGAGAAAATAGAAGGTCCCTAACGCCAGCAGGGCCAGATAGTTCACCCGCTCAATACCCCTGGTATCGGCGTTTGCCGCCATTCGGTCGCAGCGGGACATCACGCCGGACATCACCGAGAACAGGAAGGTGATTCCCATCTGTACCGCGACGGCGAAGGGGACAGCGACGCCAACCGCGACGTCAGGCTTCACGCCGGTAGTAATGGCAAAGGTGGTACCGACGATAGTGCCGATAATCACGTTTGGCGGCTGGGCGCCTGCCAGAGGGGCCAGACCCATCCAGACCAGCTCCAGCGTGCCGCCGGTTAAAATACCGGTATGCAGATCGCCCAGAATCAGGCCGACCAGCGGGCCGAGGACCACCGGCCGGTGCATATGGGTTAACCCGTTGAACATATCCAGGCCGGCAATAAAGGCAAGAATACCTAGTGCAAAAGCCTGCAACAGACTGATTTCCATTATGAATCCCTCAGAGTAGTTTAACGAGATCCAAAGCGGGTTCTGTCGGAACGCCCTGAACGAAGCATTCCACCCCGGCGGCCTTCAGGCCGTTAAACGCGGCAATATCGTCAGCGTCTACAGAAACCGTTTTGGCAATGTGTTGTTTGCCATTGGCGTAGTGCATATTTCCTACGTTGATCCGCGTGACGGGAACCCCGCCCTCCACCAGCCTGAGGAAATCAGTCGGTGTTTTACAGACCAGCAGAATTTTTTGCCGATCGGCGGCGCGGTGGATATTTTCAATCACTTTTTGCAGCGACCAGAAGCGCACGGCGATCCCCTCCGCCAGCACCATCTCCATCAGATTTTGCTGTACCGAATCTTCAGCAACCTCATCGTTGGCCACCAGCACCAGGTTAGCTCCCGCAAACCCAACCCACTGGACGCCCACCTGACCGTGGATCAAACGTTCATCAATACGACTTAAGACAATGTTTGGCATCGCGTTTTCCTCTTTGTTGTTATGCGTTATGGGACGTAATGCCCTGACAGGCAGCGTGGTACTGCTGCAGTATGTCCTGAATGTGGTCGATGATGAGTTCCCGCGGTGCCGCCTTGAGATCGCCCTCGCGAACTTTGATGTACTGCAACGGCATATACTGGCTGATGAGCGGCAGCGGAATTGGCCAGTCCGCGAGATTGCGCACCAGGCGTGCAAACGCCTCATCGATCTGGCTGTCCGGCCAGTAGTAGCGGACGCGGTCGGAGTAGCTGTACCCGCGTGCGAGGCGCCGCGCATTACCGTCGCCGTGATAGTGGCTTTGCCAATATTCCGGGCGATCGAGCATGACGTTTTCCAGCACGTGACGCAGGCCGGAGCACGCTTTCACGGGCAGGAGTTCTTCCTCTATTGCCGCCAGCGAGAACAGCGCTTCGCGCAGGGCGAAGGTGAGCGCCGGGCCGACCTTGAGAATGGCAAAATGATCTTTCACCAGCTGACGAAGCGCCTGCGGCGTTTGATAGTCCGTGGAGTGGGCTTCAAATATCAGCGTGTCATAAGCCTCCACCATTGCGCTCAGCGCGACGGCTTTCTGCGGCTGATAGTCGATAACGTTGATATGATCGAATTCGACGCCGGGCTGGACCACCAGGCCGATAATGCGCGGCCAGATATGGCTCAACCCCTGCTTTGCAAAGGCATGGCGATGCGCTTCCAGCGTCGCGCGTGCCGCATCAGGCGTGGTGACCTGCAGTTCGGTAAGCGTTTCATGGGCGCCGCCTGGGACGGGCACTTCGGTGCCTATGACGTAGACGAGGTCGGATTCGCCAAAGTGCTCACGGCAGGTCTCTTCGGCAATCTTTGCCAGTCGGGCTGCGCGGTCTGCGACGATCTCATCGGTTAACGGCAGCGGATCGCCCTCGCAGGACATGCTGCAATCGAGATGGATCTTCTTAAAGCCGGCGGCGACGTAGCTTTTAATGAGATCGTCGGCATTGGCCATCGCCTGCGCGGCGGGCAGGTTTTGCCAGCGGTTTGGGCCGAGATGATCGCCGCCGAGGATCAGCTGCGACAGGGGAAAATCGAGCGAGCTGGCAAGCTGGCAGACGAAGCCGCGGAAATCAGTGGGCGTCATACCGGTATAGCCACCGAACTGATCCACCTGATTGGAGGTGGCTTCGATCAGCAGCGGAGCCTGCTGGGCCCGGGCGTAACGAATGGCCGCTTCGAGTACCAGTGGATGCGCGGAACAGACGGCATAAATCCCGCTTGTGCTCCCACGTTTATGCTGTGCCACCATTTCTGTAAGATGTTTCACTTTCCTCTCCATTTCGGATGGTAATGACATTAATCTTTCGTTTTGTTTCATTTAATACTGCGTCATGGTGCTGTAAAAATAAAACGAAAGATAATAGTTTTCCGATCTGTTTCACAAAAGAAACATAATGAAAGGTTTCAGCGTCAAGGTCTCTCCCCCTGAACCGCGTTGCGGGGCTTGCATTCCGCGAAAAGAAAGGTGTTAATAGGTAAATCGAAATGAAATGAAAGATTAGTTTAGGGAATGCTTATGAGTGGCACCGATTCTTCCATAGAGAAGCGCCTCGCCGGGACCAGCGAAAGGCGAGAGCAAATTATTCAGCGGTTGCGGCAGCAGGGAAGCGTGCAGGTTAACGATCTTTCCCTTCTGTTTGGTGTCTCCACGGTGACGATCCGCAACGATCTGGCGTTTCTGGAAAAACAGGGCATTGCGGTTCGTGCCTACGGCGGGGCTCTGATTTGCGATAGCAGTACGCCGGGCGTGGAGCCCTCTGTTGAGGATAAAAGCGCGCTGAATACCGCGGTAAAGCACAATATTGCCAAAGCGGCCGTTAAGCTGATTCAGCCGGGTCACCGCGTCATCCTTGACTCAGGCACCACCACGTATGAGATAGCTCGCCTGATGCGCCAGCATGCTGATGTGATTGTGATGACTAACGGCATGAACGTCGGCAATGCGTTACTGGAGGCGGAGGGAGTAGAGCTGCTGATGACCGGGGGCCACCTGCGCCGCCAGTCGCAGTCGTTCTATGGCGACCAGGCCGAGCAGTCTTTACAGAATTACCACTTCGATATGCTGTTTCTCGGCGTGGATGCTATCGATCTGGAACGTGGTGTCAGCACGCATAATGAGGATGAAGCCAGGCTCAACCGCCGGATGTGTGAAGTGGCGGAGCGTATTATTGTCGTGACGGACTCCAGCAAGTTCAACCGCTCCAGCCTGCATAAAATCATTGATACTCAGCGAATTGATATGATTATCGTCGATGAAGGCATCCCTGCAGAAAGCCTGGAAGCGCTACGTAAGCACGGAATAGATGTTATTTTAGTGAATGCCTGAACCGTCATTCTGCAGCCCTCTCCTCAAGCAGAGAGGGCTGAGCTTGCCGGGATCAGGTGACCGGCGCCGGGTTAAACACCGCCAGCTGGTTATGCAGCCCCCATTGGTCTGAGAAGGTTTTCTTCCGGCCGCTGGCGACGTCAAGAATAAACTCAAACAGCTTCAGGCCCACGTCTTCGATACTCTCTTCGCCGGTGGCGATAGTCCCGGCGTTAATATCCATGAGATCGTACCAGCGGTTCGCCAGCTCGGTGCGGGTTGCCATTTTAATTACCGGCACCGCGACGAGGCCGTACGGCGTACCGCGGCCGGTGGTGAACACCTGAACCGTAATGCCGGATGCGACCTGCTGGGTACCGCAAACAAAATCGCTGGCCGGCGTGGCGGCAAATATCAGCCCGCGCTTCGTCGGGCGCTGGCCCGGCGATAGCACCTCGACAATCGCACTTTTCCCCGATTTAGCGATAGAGCCCAGCGCCTTTTCTACCACGTTGGCGAGGCCGCCTTTTTTATTCCCCGGAGAGGGGTTGGCGCTGCGATCGGTTTGGCCGAGATCGAGATAGTTATCGTACCAGGCCATCTCTTCGAGCAGGCGTTTACCGACCTCCTCGTTCACCGCGCGTGGCGTGAGCAGATGAATGGCGTCACGGACTTCGGTGACCTCTGAGAACATCACCGTCGCGCCGCAGCGTACCAGCAGGTCGGAGGCATAGCCGACCGCCGGGTTGGCGGTGACGCCGGAAAACGCGTCGCTGCCGCCGCACTGCATGCCGACCACCAGCTCGGACGCCGGGCAGGTTTCGCGCTGGCGCTGATTGAGCTTCGCCAGGTGACGCTCTGCAACCTGCAGAATATCGTCGACCATGGATTGAAAACCCACGTGATGCTCATCCTGCAGCCGCACGATGCTGGCGCTATCCACGGCAACGGGCTGAACATCTTCCGTTCCCTGCAGCAGACGCTCTGGCTGCAGCTTTTCACAGCCCAGGCCAACAACCATCACCTCGCCGCCAAAATTTGGGTTCAACGAGATATTGTGGATAGTGCGGATAGGCACCACGGCCGCCGGCGCGTTGATGGCGACGCCGCAGCCGTACAGATGATTGAGGCCCACCACACCATCGACGTTCGGATACTTCGGCAGCAGATCGCGTTCGATGATTTTGACCACGTAATCGACAACCCCGGCCACGCAGTGCACGCTGGTGGTGATGCCAAGCAGGTTCTTGGTCCCGACGCTGCCGTCGGCATTGCGATAGCCTTCAAAGGTATAGCCTTCAAGCGCGGGCAGCGCCTGCGGGACTTTGGTTGCCAGCGGCAGGGTATTCAGCGGCGGTGCGCTGGGCAGCTCTACCGTGGACTCGTCAATCCAGCTGCCGCGCGCGATATCGCGAACGGCGTAACCGATGATTTCGCCATAGCGAATGATCTCGCCGTGAACCGGAATATCCACCAGCGCTACCTTATGGCCCTGAGGAATATGTTCAATCAGCTCCAGCCCGTCCGGGAAACGACTTCCCGCTTTCAGGCCATTATCATTGACAATAATTGCCACATTATCGGTGTCGTGTACTTTAATATAAAACGCGCTGGGCGATTGTTGTCTAATTTCGATGTCGGCCATTGTCCAGTATTCTCCAGCCAGGTGGGGATAATAAAATAGTTAGCTCTATATAAAATCTAATTGAGGATATTCTCAGTATTGTGGAATTAGAATGTCAGGAGTTAGCGATCAAAAATGTGATGGCGATCACTCATTATCGCGATAGCCGCGCCAGCAGCGGCATCAAAGCGTAAATATGTGCATTAGCGCCCATTATTATATGCATATGTTTAAAGTAATATTTATATGATCCTCATTAATTGTGCGTTTGCACAATGCGCGGCGGATACCTGCTGTTTATACTGAATGACGATTTCATTACGCCAGATTTGCTATTTGATGTTTGTTTTATTTAAAGGGCATCTTTAGTGTAACGCTTAAATAATAAGAAAATAACTTCTCGAGTACCTGAGGTAAATAAAATGATACTTGATACGGTTGAAGAAACAAAAAAAGGCTTGCCCACCCGATATTTAATTTTACTGATAATATTTATCGTCACTGCCGTTAACTATGCCGACCGCGCAACGCTCTCCATTGCCGGAACCGCAGTAGCAGAAGAGCTTCAGCTCAGCGCGGTGTCGATGGGATACATTTTCTCCGCCTTTGGCTGGGCCTATTTGCTGATGCAAATCCCCGGCGGCTGGCTGCTCGATAAGTTTGGCTCGAAGAAAGTCTACACCTACAGCCTGTTCTTCTGGTCGCTGTTTACCTTCCTGCAGGGCTTTGTTGACGTCTTTCCCATCGCCTGGGCCGGGATTTCGATGTTTATTATGCGGTTTATGCTGGGCTTTTCTGAAGCGCCGTCATTTCCGGCTAACGCCCGCATCGTTGCGGCCTGGTTCCCGACCAAAGAGCGCGGTACCGCCTCCGCTATCTTTAACTCTGCGCAATATTTTTCCCTGGCGCTGTTCTCGCCTCTGCTCGGCTGGTTAACCTTCGCCTGGGGCTGGGAGCACGTGTTTACCGTGATGGGGGTTATTGGTTTTGTCCTCACCGGCCTGTGGGTAAAGCTGATTCATAACCCGACCGACCATCCGCGGATGTCAAAGGAGGAGCTGAAGTTCATCTCTGACAACGGCGCGGTGGTGGATATGGACCATAAAAAGCCCGGCGGCAATACCGCCAGCGGGCCAAAACTCCACTATATCAAGCAGCTGTTAACCAACCGCATGATGCTGGGCGTATTCTTCGGCCAATATTTTATCAACACCATCACCTGGTTCTTCCTCACCTGGTTCCCGATTTACCTGGTGCAGGAAAAGGGGATGTCGATTCTGAAAGTGGGGCTGGTGGCCTCCATCCCGGCGCTGTGCGGTTTTGCCGGCGGCGTGCTGGGCGGCGTGTTCTCTGACTATCTGATTAAGCGCGGTTTTTCTATCACGCTGGCCCGTAAGCTGCCTATCGTTCTCGGCATGCTGCTGGCTTCAACCATTATTCTGTGTAACTACACCGATAACACCGCGCTGGTGGTGACCCTGATGGCGCTGGCGTTCTTTGGCAAAGGCTTTGGCGCCCTCGGCTGGCCGGTTATTTCTGATACCGCACCGAAAGAGATTGTTGGTCTGTGCGGCGGGGTCTTCAACGTATTCGGTAACGTGGCGTCCATCGTTACTCCGCTGGTCATTGGTTATCTGGTCAGCGAGCTGCATTCATTTAACGCAGCGCTGGTGTTTGTCGGTTGTTCAGCTCTGATGGCGATGGTTTGCTACCTCTTCATTGTTGGCGACATCAAACGTATGGAACTGCAAAAATAATTCACGGTTAAGTGACAAGGTATAAGCGATGAATAACGATATTTTCCCGAACAAATTCAAGGCAGCGCTGGCTGCGCATCAGGTGCAGATTGGCTGCTGGTCCGCGCTGGCAAGCCCGATTAGCACCGAAGTATTAGGCCTTGCGGGCTTTGACTGGCTGGTGCTGGACGGCGAGCATGCGCCAAACGACATTACGACCTTTATCCCACAGCTGATGGCCCTGAAGGGCAGCGCCAGCGCCGCGGTTGTGCGGGTGCCGACCAACGAGCCGGTGATTATTAAGCGCCTGCTGGATATCGGTTTTTACAACTTCCTGATCCCGTTTGTGGAAAGCAAAGAAGAGGCGGTGAACGCAGTGGCCTCCACCCGCTATCCGCCGGAAGGCATCCGTGGGGTCTCCGTTTCTCACCGTGCCAACATGTTTGGCACCGTGCCGGACTACTTCGCGCAATCCAACAAAAACATCACCATCCTCGTACAGATTGAGAGCCAGCAGGGCGTAGATAACGTCGATGCCATTGCGGCAACCGAAGGCGTTGACGGCATTTTTGTCGGCCCAAGCGACCTGGCCGCGGCGTTAGGCCATCTCGGCAACGCCTCTCACCCTGACGTTCAGCGCGCGATTCAGCAGATTTTTGCGAGTGCGAAAAAGCACGGTAAGCCGAGCGGCATTCTGGCGCCGGTAGAGGCCGATGCGCGTCGCTATCTGGAATGGGGCGCCACCTTTGTTGCCGTTGGCAGCGATTTGGGCGTATTCCGCTCCGCCACGCAGAAGCTTGCGGATTCTTTTAAAAAATAACCCTCGGGATCAAAAGAGAGAGAACGTTATGACGATGAAAGTTGGTTTTATTGGCCTGGGCATCATGGGCAAGCCTATGAGCAAAAACTTGCTGAAAGCCGGTTACTCGCTGGTGGTTTCCGATCGTAATCCTGAAGCGGTTGCTGAAGTGATAGCTGCCGGGGCAGAAACGGCGGCTACGGCGAAGGCGATTGCCGAGCAGTGCGATGTGATTATCACGATGCTGCCAAACTCCCCGCATGTGAAAGAGGTGGCGCTGGGTGAAAACGGCATCATTGAAGGCGCGAAGCCGGGCACCGTACTGATTGATATGAGCTCCATCGCGCCGCTGGCGAGCCGCGAAATCAGCGAAGCGCTGAAGGCGAAGGGCGTGGATATGCTCGATGCGCCGGTAAGCGGCGGCGAGCCGAAGGCCGTCGACGGCACGCTGTCGGTGATGGTCGGCGGCGATAAGGCTATCTTCGATAAATACTACGATCTGATGAAGACGATGGCCGGTTCGGTCGTGCACACCGGCGAAGTGGGGGCAGGCAACGTGACGAAGCTCGCCAACCAGGTGATCGTCGCGCTGAATATTGCCGCGATGTCTGAAGCGCTGACCCTCGCCACCAAAGCGGGCGTCAATCCGGATCTGGTGTATCAGGCTATCCGCGGCGGCCTGGCGGGGAGCACCGTGCTGGATGCGAAAGCGCCGATGGTGATGGATCGTAACTTCAAGCCAGGTTTCCGCATCGACCTGCATATTAAGGACCTGGCCAACGCGCTGGATACCTCCCACGGCGTGGGCGCTCAGCTGCCGCTGACGGCGGCGGTGATGGAAATGATGCAGGCGCTGCGTGCCGATGGTCTGGGTACCGCCGACCACAGCGCGCTGGCATGCTATTACGAAAAACTGGCGAAAGTGGAAGTCACTCGCTAACAAGAAGGGCGTGAAACGCGCCCTGTAATTCTTGCCTTGCGCGGCACTGTCAGGCTACATAACTATGAAAATCGTAATCGCCCCAGACTCTTATAAAGAAAGCCTTTCTGCCATTGAGGTAGCTCAGGCAATAGAAAAAGGATTTCGGGAAATTTTCCCCGATGCGGAGTATGTTTCCGTCCCGGTTGCCGACGGTGGTGAAGGCACCGTTGAGGCCATGATTGCCGCCACGCAGGGTTCTGAATATACCGCTCTGGTTACCGGGCCGTTAGGTGAAAAGGTGAACGCCAGCTGGGGAATGTCCGGCGACGGTAAAACGGCGTTTATCGAGATGGCGGCCGCCAGCGGACTGGGCCTGGTTCCGCCGGCGCTGCGCAACCCGCTGCTGACGACATCGCGCGGGACCGGCGAGCTGATTCTCCAGGCGCTGGATCACGGGGCGAAAAATATCATCATCGGCATCGGCGGCAGCGCCACTAACGATGGCGGCGCCGGGATGGTGCAGGCGCTAGGAGCCAGCCTCCGCGATGCTAACGGCAGCGAGATTGGCAACGGCGGCGGGAGCCTCGCCAGCCTGAATGCCATCGATCTCCGCGGTCTGGACGCCCGGCTGCAGGAATGTACCATCCGCGTAGCCTGCGACGTGACCAACCCGCTGACTGGCGATGTGGGCGCCTCGCGTATTTTTGGCCCGCAGAAGGGGGCGAGCGAAGCGATGATCCTCGAGCTGGATCGCAATCTTGAACACTATGCCGATGTGATAAAAAACGATTTGCGCGTGGACGTGAAGCAGGTGGCGGGAGCCGGCGCTGCCGGTGGTATGGGGGCCGCGCTGATGGCGTTCCTCAATGCCGAACTGCGCAGCGGGATCGAGATTGTCACCCAGGCGCTGAATCTGGAAGAGCATATCCTCGACTGCTCGCTGGTGGTGACCGGCGAAGGGCGGCTTGATAGCCAGAGCATCCACGGCAAGGTGCCGGTCGGCGTGGCGAGCGTGGCGAAGAAATACCATAAGCCGGTGATTGGCATTGCCGGCAGCCTGACCCGCGACGTTGGCGTAGTGCATCAGTTTGGCATCGACGCGGTATTCAGCGTGCTGACCAATATTACGACGCTGGAAGAGGCCTTTCGCGGGGCGTCGGACAATATTTATCGCGCGTCGCGCAACATCGCCGCGACATTGCGGGCCGGGATGGCGATGGAGGGATGACAACCGGCGGCAAACCCTCTATACTTCGCGCCGAAGCTGACCAGACAGTCGCCGCTTCGTCGTCGTCCTCCTTCGGGGGGAGACGGGCGGAGGGGAGGAAAGTCCGGGCTCCATAGGGCAGGGTGCCAGGTAACGCCTGGGGGGGAAACCCACGACCAGTGCAACAGAGAGCAAACCGCCGATGGCCCGCGCAAGCGGGATCAGGTAAGGGTGAAAGGGTGCGGTAAGAGCGCACCGCGCGGCTGGTAACAGTTCGCGGCACGGTAAACTCCACCCGGAGCAAGGCCAAATAGGGGTTCATAAGGTACGGCCCGTACTGAACCCGGGTAGGCTGCTTGAGCCAGTGAGCGATTGCTGGCCTAGATGAATGACTGTCCACGACAGAACCCGGCTTATCGGTCAGCTTCAACTCTTCAGAAAACCCCGC
>NZ_BJNO01000016.1 GCF_006539725.1 Klebsiella terrigena
CCGCCCTTGCCGCCGCGCAGAACCAGAGCGCCCTCGCCGGCGCCGCTGGCGCTGCAACCGGCGAACTGATCGGCATCATCGCCACGCAGATGTACAGCAAAACGGTCAGCGAACTGGACGAAACGCAGAAGCAAACCGTCTCGACCCTGGCAACGCTGGCGGCGGGACTGGCGGGTGGGCTGGCCGGTGACAGCAGCGCCTCTGCGATTTCCGGCGTGCAGGCCGGGAAGACGACGGTGGAGAATAATAATCTGGCTCTGATTGCACGTGGTTGTGCCGCTCTCTCGCCGTGCCGGAATAAGGTTGCAGAGCAGCTACTGGAGATAGGTGCAAAAGCTGGAATCGTGGGTCTTGCCGGAGCAGCCATCAAGGATGTTGCCGATAAGATGACATCAGATGAACTGGATCACCTGATTACCCTGGAAATGATGGGTAATGATGAGATCACCGGAAAATATCTGAGTTCTCTTCAGGATAAATATGGCTCCGGTAGCGAATCTGGACCAAACATGGGTACCCGTTCATACTCAAAACCTTCGAACTCATCGAGCATGTGCCAGTGAAGATGCAAATTCTCTGACATGAAAATAAACCCCTGCACACGATTACCGGAATCATCTAATACGATCCCCGGATATCCCATCTCTGCACCCCAACCTTTATCTAATAAAGAACCGCCAACGTGGCCTTCCTGCCATGTCCCCCCAATCTTTTCAAGAATATGAGCATTAGGTCGGCCAGGACCCAGGGTCCCGTAAACAAACAAGCTTTCCATCATTCCTCCGCTTATCGTAAAGCCAATGTGAATGTTATATGTGCTAATTTTGTTTTTCGGACTCTGGCCTGACAAATCATTTGTTCTCACAATACGCGTGAATTATTATCACGCGTATGATATTTGATCGCCTCCCCCCATTGCAGACTCTGCGTGCTTTTGAAGCCGCAGCCCGTCTCTCTAGTATGACACTGGCTGCAACAGAGCTGCACGTAACGCATGGCGCGATAAGCCGGCAAATCCGGAAGCTTGAAGAGCATCTGGGGTTAAAACTATTTTTCAGGCTGACCCGACAGATAACACTGACTCAGGAAGGGGCTGAATATCATCTCACTGTTACCCGCCTTCTGAATGAGTTAATGATGGAATCTGAACGTCTGCGCGGAAGGAACCCTGCAAAAAGTTTACGTGTCAGTACAACAGTTTCATTTGCCAGCAAGTGGTTGGCACCGCGTCTGAGCCGGTTCAGGCAGAGATATCCTGAATTTGATATTCAACTGGATGTTACTGACAGTAATGTGGATCTAAATGATGGTCAGGAAGCGATGTCATCCAGCCATATGAAACGAGCTTCTGTATCGATAAAACGAAGGATCAACCAGGCGCTGGCTAATCTGTCCACCCAGGGTCGACGGCATGTTGCCCAGATCCTGTTGTTGAATTCACTGACAGAAAGGGTTTCAAGAGCAGCTGTCGAAGAGTTGAGTCAGTGCAGTTTCTTTCGTGATAACTGAGCGTGTTTTTCGTATTTCTGTGAGTAATCCGGCGTAATCCTCAGCACGGTCAAACAGAGATCTGAAATCAACGTGTTCCGGCTCCTTAGCCAGCATAACAAAAGCAGTACCGCCAACGGCGCGAACACCCAGTGCAATCTGGTTAAAGGTCTCCTTCCCTGAATGGTTGTCTGGCATAAGGTAACCGCCATCACGTAATACTGCCGCACCGGCAGTTTTTAACATTCACCAGGCCCGCATACGAAGCGTAGCCTGCTCAGTTGAGAGCATAAGGATCAGAATGAGTATTTTAATGATGTAGAGATTAATACATCATGAAGAGTACGCTACATATTATTTTGAAATAAAATAAGCACAATTAATTATTAACATTCCATAATACGAACGTATTCTACACCCGGAATAGTTCTTTTCATGGCCGGCCAGCAAACATAGGTTGATGTTAGCAATGCACGCTCCTGCCGCGAGGACGGCCGAAGCGTGGGTGTGCAGGTCCACTCTGTGCGAATAGTAGACCAGGAATAAAACCCCTCGAAATAATATTGAGTCTCCTGGAGGGGCTAAACAGGTTTAACCGGCAGATGTCAGCACATGACCGTAAATGAAGGATTCATTTAGACTGGTCTGGCACAAAATACATCAGCAATAGCGTCAAGACACAAATAACCGCGCCGGCAAAAAATGTTGAAGCAGAACCCCAAATGTCCCATAACAGGCCTGCGCCCAGGCTTGCAATCAGCAATCCTGCTCCGCTCAGTAAGCTGAAAAATCCAAAGGCCGTACCACGAAGATCAGCGGGTGCCGTACGGGCAATCATGGTGTTCAGCAGACCCTGAGTCATTCCCATATGTACGCCCCACAAAGCAACACCCACGATTATTCCTACCCAGGTATGACTGAGGGCGAGTACTAAGTCAGCCGCGATGAGCACTACAAGCCCCATTTGAAGTAATCGCTTATGACTGATGCTGTCTGATAAGCGCCCGAAAGGGTACGCAGTAAAAGAAAAGACGACATTCATGGCGACCATCACGAGAGGAATTAAAGCTAGTGGGATATCAACCTCTTGCGCCCTTAGCACCAGGAAAGCCTCACTAAATCTGGCGAGAGTAAATACCCCACCGAGTCCTATAACCCACCAGCAATCCACACCCAGCCTTTTCAGATTCTCCTTTCTCACCGGATTAGTTCTGACCGCAGCGACTGGTGTGCGTGGTTCATGTAATCCGAAAAATAACAGGGCTACGGCCAGAAATGCCGGCACGACGGCAACCCAGTAAACAGCACGGAAATCGTTACTCCATAAAAGCATTAGCCCCACAGCCAGCAGCGGCCCAAGAAAACCGCCCATCGTGTCCAGTGTCTGGCGCAGGCCATAAGCCGCCCCTCTGATCTCGGGGGGAGTAACGTCGGCAACGATCGCATCTCGTGGTGCGCCCCGAATTCCTTTTCCGACTCGGTCAATCATGCGCGCGCTGAAGATCATCCCTGAGGTTGAAGCCAGCGCAAAAAGTGGCTTGCTAAGTGCACCAAGGCCATAGCCAAGCACTGCAAGCCCTTTACGTTTGCCAATGTAATCACTGATTACACCTGAAAAAACTTTGACGCATAAAGCCGTCGCTTCAGCCAGTCCCTCAATCAGTCCAATGATGACTACTGGCGTCCCTAAAGCAGTGGCCATAAAAAGTGGAAGAAGGCTGTGGATCATTTCAGAAGAAACATCCATCAAAAGACTGACAAAACCAATAATCCAGACGCCACCGGGAATGCGCCGTAATGTCGAAAATCGAGTCCCCATTTCACATCCTTTTAAAACCAAAAGCGCTAATAAACATCACACCATATTACATGTGAATGAGAATTATTTTGCATAATTGAAAGGTGGTTTTCAGCTGCGGGAGTCGTAAGCAGGTACTTTGTTCGTTGCTGCAGATGCCACTCCGCCAAAGTTAACATTATTGCCCCCTCACGTATGACGGACGGGAGGTCCGTCATATCCAGGCCGGCCACGAACGACGAGCGGGCATACCCGAAATCGAGCAAGGCGATGGCTTCACAGCCGAAGTGTGCTTAAATCAACCTGCGGCGTCATCGAAGCCAATACATTGAAATCAGCAATCTGGAGGTAAGTTTGCAACTTGAAACCAGGCGTTTATGTCTTAGACCGGTAGTTGCATCAGATGTAGCCGATCTATTCAGGATATATGGCGACCCTGCCACGAACCAATTCAATCCGGCTGGACCTTATCCAGATATTCAACATGCGCAGGCAGTTTTGAATCGATGGGTAGAGCATTGGGTAGCCAATGGTTTTGGTAACTGGGCAATATCCCTTCTCGACAGCCCCGAAGATCTCATTGGCTTCGGTGGACTGAGTATCCTCAGCTATACCGATAAACCGTTCAATAATCTGGGGTATCGGTTTGCAACTGAAGCGTGGGGAAAAGGACTGGCGACGGAGTTTGCTGAATATGCCGTAAGGTATGGCTTTGAGGTAATAAAACTTGCAGAAGTTAATGCTGTTGTAAGAGCAAACCATCTGGCATCGCAAAAAGTTCTACAAAAGGCAGGCCTGAGCTACGTCAGAGATATAGATGATGTCAAAGACGCCCCTCCGAGCATGCTATATGCTCTTCTTTTTGATGACTGGCATATAAGTAAAAGCATGCCAGGTTGATAAACTCACAGACAGTATTGTGAATGTAGCCATAAAAATGAGTCACTTACCAATTGCTCTCAATTACCTCACTTAGCGGCACTACAGGATAAGGTGATTTTTAAGACAATCAATTAATCTAAAGGCCCTTAACTACGGATTGACAAGCTATGACAATTCAAACACCGCAGGCAGTAACGGAAGCTTTTTTTCATCGTATAGCCACAGCAGAAGATGTGAATGAAATAGCTGAATTGGTTAGTGAAAATGTAGACTGGCTGGTCTCCGGAAATACTCAGGTAGTTCCCTGGATTGGCCGCAAACACGGCAGAAAGGGTGTAGCCGAATTCTATGCGCAAATCCGGGCACAGATTTCATCAGAACATTTTGAAATCAAAGATATCCTTATCAAAGATAAGCATGTAGCGGCTATCGGTGAGCTTGCATCACGCGTTAAAAAAACGAACAAGCTGATTGAAACCGAGTTTGTACTCGATATGCACATTGAAGATGGTCTTATTACCCGTTTTCGTATGTTCGAGGATAGCTACGCAGTTTCCGAAGCCTGCCTTTGATTTGTAGATATCCTTGTTCCCTTCAGACACCCACTCAAACGAGCGTGCAGCGAACTTTTTCGTTATTGAGAGTTCGCTGACTTAATACCGTATTCAACATTGGCCTGACCCTTGTTGAATTATACCTGCTCACATCCGCTCCGGGTACCAAGCGGATGTGAGTGCTGTGGGTCCGCTGAGAGCGAGAAGTGTTCAACGTCCCCAAATTCAGCCTTTATTCCCCACTTTTTCGCGTGTAGGACCATCAAAATAGATGTTACTAATGTGGCAACTACGCGGTTGAACCAACACAAAGCGAATTGTTTCCCAGACCGAGCGCCCATTCATTAAACGCTCCCCCATTTTGAATTGGTTATCGACAAACGTATCTAATCCTGTCAGTTCGAAATCTGGGGGATATAACCCAGTCACACGTATATTTTCTTCGGACAACTGGTGTGAGAGTTTAGTTGTAAACCCGCTAAGGCCGTGTTTACTGGCAAAAAATGCGGGATGCGCAATTGAATCTGTGAAATTCGGAATCCCACATGAAGATATAATTGAGACTATATCCGCACTTTCTGAACGTCTTAAGCTGGGCAGCAATGCCTGAGTCAGTAGAATCGAACCTGTTAGTCCTGAGCTGACAGTATTGATAATTTCTGTGTCTGGTTGATCGTCTAACGTTCCGGATAACCACTGGGCAGCATTGAGGATTAAAATGTCTATGGGCTTATCTGAAGTTAACAACTGTGAAGAAAACTGAGAAAGGGATTCAGGCTGGGTTAAATCACAGATATATCCTTTCGCAATTCCGCCTTCAGCCGAGATGATACTGCAAGTTTTTTGAATATCATTGGCACGCCTCGCGCAAAAATCTACCTCGACGCCTTCTCGTGCCAACCATACGCTCAACGCCTGACCAAATCCCCCGCCACCACCGGTAATCACAGCCCTCTTACCTTTTAGCATCTTCATTCATCCTTTCTTAATGACTATGTATGGATGTAGATATACATGAGGAGATGGATTGGCGTCTTTCAGTGAGTGCCATTTTTAGATGACAGGTTGGATAAGCTGTACAGCAATCTTTTTAATAGCGTGCCAGTCCGTCCGCTCCTGGCACATAGATGACCGTCATATTAAGTTCAACTTAGATCATCAACGGCTTCAGTCTCCCTCCCTCCTGCGGCATATTTGCCACAAAAAGTCATTGCCTGATGTATGACTAACCTACTAATAAATATTAAAAATATGAACTCGGAAAACTCTATGCGTGGCAGATCTACGGCTCACGGCAGAGCAGGAGGATTGTCGATGCCAAACGGCCTCCAGTCCTGGCTGACGCACAGGCAAATGCATGAACCCTCTCTGGTGTTTATGCCGGCGATGGCAGATTGACGCTACCGTCCGAACTCGAAAACTGGCCGGGTAACTACAGCGCCAACGCGATGGATTCGATCAGCGTCCGCAGCCACTTCTGCGCCTGGTGGCCATCGCTTCGACGATGCCAGATCAGGTAAAAAACGATCTCGGGCAAAGTAACCGGCGGCGGGAAAAAGGCCAACTGTCTTCCAGCCGGAGATTGAAGCGCGACCCGCTTCATGACGGTTGCCGTCATACCGGTGCGGGCCACGATGGCCGGTAGGGCGAACATGTGAGGAAGCGTTAGCGCGAGCGTGCGCTGCTGGCCCAACTGGGCAAGAGCCTGATCCACGAGACCATGTCGCTGCCCCTCCGGCGAGGCGAGCGCATGGGGAAGTGACAAATAGGTCTTCATATTCATCCCGCGTCTTGCTGCGGGATGCTTACTTGCGATGATGGTGACGAATTCGTCACGCAGGATCGGCCGGGTCAGGATGCGGCCATCGGAATGCGTAGGCGGCACGCCAATGGCCACATCGATCGCTCCGGCATCGAGCAGGTCCACCGCATGGTCGCGGTCGTTAAAGGCATGCACATTGACCGAAATACCGGGTGCTTGTTCTGCGAGCGCCTCTAACAATGCGGGCAGCACAACGAACGCCGGATAGTCTGACAGACCCAGGTTGACCGTCAGCTTTGCTACCCCCGGAACAAAATCCGGCTTCCTGACCAGAGTGGCTTCGAGCTGCCGCAATGCCTGTGAAATGGGTTCGGCCAACTCGCGCGCGCGCGGCGTCGGCAGCAGGCCTTCGGCGCTGCGCAAAAACAACGGATCGCCTAACAGCTTTCGTAGCCTGGACAGGGCTGCGCTCATGGCTGGTTGACTCACCCCGACCCGGGTGGCGGCTCGCGTCACATTACATTCGCTCATCAGCGCGTCAAAGGCGGCGAGCAGATTCAAATCAATGCCATGAAAATCCATAAATCAAATAATCCATTATACAGTTTATTTGTTAGACGGATTTTAGCATCGAGCAGATACTCTCGTCACTCTTAAGCCATCGCACGTAACTGCAACCCAACCAAGGTGACCCATGAATACAGAGAGTGCTGAACTCACCGAACGCCTGCGCATTGAGCGTCTGGCCGTAGAAACGCTCTATCGCGCCTTCAACGAAAAGAATCCCGACCTGGTTGATACCGTACTGGCGCCGCAGTGGGACGACATCCCGCTTGCGCCGAATCAAGGCCCTGGGCCGGAAGGCATCAAGCCAATCATCCGCAGCTTCGGCGAGGCTTTTCCCGATGTACATATTGCCATCCACGACATGATTCAGGTACCCGGTCGGATCGGCGTGCGTGCAGAGATCGGCGGTACGCATCAGGGAGAATTTTTCGGCATCGCCCCGACTGGCAAGAAGATAAGTTTTCGACTGCATGAATTTCACACGCTGAGCGACGGTCGCGTCACCACCACCTGGCATATGGAGGACTGGTTCGGCCTGTTCATTCAGCTCGGCCAGTTCCCGGCTCAATCCTGATCGTATTGAAAACGAGATTCATCATGAAAGCAGCGTTAATAAAGAGTTTTGGCGGCCCGGATGTCGTCAGCATCGGCGCGCGATCTGCAGCCGGCTGAGGTTATGGTTCGCATTGAGGCGACAGGCATCAATCCGCTGGACGTAAAAATTATTGCAGGCTACCTGCAACAGGTTTTCCCGATCGATTTTCCCTACGTACCAGGCACCGATGCTCGGTGCTTCCCATGTTCGCCCAGGTTCCGATGGGCCGCGTGGGAACGCTCGAGGAAATAGCCGATGCCGTCACACTTCTTGCCAGCCCCCGGGCAAGCTACATAACCGGAACGAATTTAAGACTTGATGGCGGCATGTGGCCCGGACTCTAAAGGTGCAGCGGGTCACAGCCCCGCTCAGCTGTTCAACGACATCGGCTTACTCCCTCCAGGAGGTAAACCAAATAACCGACGCACCCAGTTAAGAAACGCGCCGTAGGGCCGTCCCAGGCAAAGCATCATCAGCGCGGCGCCGAGAGTGCCTCGCACCAACCCGCTTCCCGAAGCGCCGCTGAAGGCAATAATCAGCGCATAGATCGGCACCTGAAAACTGACCAGAGCCGCGCTGTCCCAGAGCAGCTGAGATACCCGACCGGGGCCGGCGCGCCGCATCAGCCAATCCCGCCAGATACCGTAGGGCCTTGCGACCGGGACCATCAGCACCGCCCCCAGCAGGCAGGCGTGGAGAACCTGCTCCCAGGTCATACCGGCTATCACGCGTTCGTTAATAATGCCGGTTGTGGTGAAGAAGAGGATCAGCGCAGCGGTATCTGCAATAAATGCGGTCCGACGCATCGACCGTTCCGGGGGTTGAGGCAAATTACATTTCCTGTCGTGGTGGAGTGATTAAACGCCTTCTCATCCACAGAGAAGCCTAAAACTATAGCATACGGGCATCATCCAGCCCCCCGCCCTGCTATGTGCTGCCCCGCTCTTCCCCCTTTACGCTTCCCTGGCCTCGCCCACCGCGCCCACGTGATTCGCCTCCGGCCGTATAAATGCGTCGTGTTTAATTGCAGGAAATGCGCCGCCGCGGCCGCCTGCGGGGGCAATAATGCCCCCTTTCAACTCCTCCCCTATTACCGCGCGGGCGTAAACACGCCCCGGAAGCGCATCTTGCCGGAGGCCAGGCGCTCGTAAGCTTCCGCAGCCTGATCCAGCGAAAATGTTTCCACGATCGGCTTCACTTTGCCTTTTGCCGCCAGATCGAGCACTTCACTCAGGTAGTGCTGCCCGCCGTGCGTTGAGCCGATAACGCGCTGGCGCATCATGTGAAACGGCACGCCTTCGGAAGAGATCGAGAACGGCCGGTTAAAATCAAGCCCGCACAGCACCACCCTGCCGTCAGCCCGCAGCCCGGTGAGCGCGTCCTCAGCCGCGTTGAAGTGGTTGGTGGTGACCAGCAGCACGTCCGCGCCCCCCATTTCCCGCAGCGCTTTCCCGTTCGCCACCACATGGTTGGCCCCCAGCTGGCGGGCCAGCGCATGCTTATCCGCTGAATGGGTAACGGCAATAGTTTCAAACCCGCAGGCACGGGAGAGCTGCAGCGCGACATGCCCCAGCCCGCCGATGCCGACAATCGCCACCTTCTCACGGGGCTTCGGCGCGGCATCGCGTAAACCGCTCCAGGTGGTGTAGCCTGCGCACATCATGGGCGCCGCATCGACATAATCCAGCCCGTCGGGCAGAAGCACGGTTCCCTCAGCCGCAATCGTAATATACTCCGCGTGGCCTCCCTGCGCGGCAAAGCCGGTGGTACGCGGCTGAACGCAGTTCATTGCCGTCTGGCCCGTCAACGGCCGGTTCTCACGACAGTATGGGCAGCGGCCGCAGGACGATTGCACCCAGGTAGTTCCTACGCGATCCCCCACCACGCGCGTGTGGACCCCGGCCCCAACCTCGACAACCTCCCCAACAACTTCATGACCCGGCGTTTGCGGGTAAATGTCGCCCCCATATCCCTGCGTCGCCCACACGTCGGTGTAGCACATGCCTGAAGCATGCACTTTTACCAGCACCTGCCCGGGCTCGACCTTAGGAACAGGGACTTCCTGGACTTCCCACGGTCGGTTGGCGCCGGTCATAACAATCGCTTTCATTTTCATTTGGTTATCCTTATTTCACTTGTCGTTGATGAGGGAAGCAGGCGGGTGCGCGGTTACCGTTAATGGGAAACGCAAAGTTAACGAAGCATGTTGAGTTCCTGCTATTTCGAGTCTATGGTTCGTGGATTATCAAAACAATCCACGCAATTTTTGATGTGATGATGAAAGACATTCACCAATTGAAGGGCGCTGATTTTTCAGCCTTTACCGCTTTTCTGGCCGTCGCGGTTAACCGCAGCTTTCGTGCGGCAGCGATCCAGCTGAACATGACGCCGTCGGCAATCAGCCATTCGATCAAGGTCCTTGAAAAGCGGCTGAACGTCCGGCTTTTTCACCGGACCACGCGCAGCGTCTCTCTGACCGAGGCGGGAGAGCGCCTGGTTGCCAAATTACGTCCGGCAATGGAGGCGATTGGAGATGCGCTGCAGGAACTCGATACACATGACCAGACGCCCACTGGAACGGTGCGGATTAACGCCAGCGAGGGCGCCATTCGCCTGGTCCTGAAGCCGATCCTGGCCGGCTTTCTGGCGCGCTATCCCGGCATTCATCTCGATATCGTTAGCGACGGCAGGCTCAGCGATATCGTTGGCGACGGCTTCGATGCCGGCATCCGTCTGGCCGAGGCGGTGCCAAAGGATATGGTGGCGGTTTCGCTTATGGGGCCGGTGCGTTTCGCCGCTATCGCCTCGCCCGATTATTTCAAACGCCGCGGTCGCCCCGCCGTTCCGCAGGATCTTTATCACCACGATTGCATACGCTTTCGCTTTGACAGCGGGGCGATCTATCGCTGGGAGTTTGCGCGTAAGGGGTTAATTGAAAAGATTAACGTCACGGGACCGCTGACCCTGAGCGATCAGCCCATGATGGTGGAAGCGGCGCTCGATGGAATAGGGATCGCCTTTGTACCCGACCACCTTGCCATGGACGCATTGCGGGATGGCCGTCTTGAACGGGTTTTAGAGGAGTGGTGTCCGGCGTATCCCGGGCTTTGCCTCTACTATTCCGGCCATCGTCACGTTTCACCCGCCCTGCGAGCGCTGATCGATGAGCTGACCCGGCACGCCAGACCCGAGGCGCAGGGCAAGACGGCGAATACTTAAACGCACCTGCTTAAACCCATTTAAGATAATTAATCGCATGCTCAGCGCACGCCTCGCCACTGTCCGAACGGCCAGGATACCGCACTCTGCAATGTGCAAAAAAAGATAAGAAGCGCCCGTTACGGGCGCCTCACCAGGCCGGCACAAAGATGCTGGCCGGAATATTGGCTTTGAATGGGATAAGACTATGGGTTCACAGGTATCCGCAGCGGAAGATTCTCTCCTGCGGCACGGGTCGTTCGTCACCTTTTGGCTGGCGCGCACCTGTTCATCGTTTGGTTTTCAGATGTTCTCGGTTGCCGTGAGCTGGCAAATTTACGCCATCACCCACAGCGCGATGGCGCTGGGGATGATCGGCCTGATGCAGTTCCTCCCTTCAGTGCTGCTGGCCCTGCCCGCCGGACACCTCGCGGATCAGTTCGATCGCCGGCGCATCGTGCTGCTAGGCCAGTTCATCGAATGGGCGGCGCTACTCGGACTGGTGGCGCTGACGCTGCTGCACTGGGCGGATAAAATTGAGATTTGGGGGCTGGTCTTCTTAATCTCGGTGGCAAAAGCGCTGGAGTGGCCGGCGATCACCTCGATGCTGCCGGCGCTGGTGCCGCCGCCGATCCTCGCCCGCGCGATGGCGGCCAGCTCCGTTGGGGGACAGGCGGCGGTGATTATCGGCCCAACCCTTGGCGGCCTGCTGTACGTCGCCGGTCCGGAAGTGGTCTACGGCGTCTCCGCCCTGTTCTATCTGTTCTCAATTGTGCTGGTGAGCCGGCTGCGCTACGAGCGGCCGCCGCAAACCCGCCTGCCGATGAATCTCAAGAACCTGTTTGCCGGCGTCCATTTTATCCGCGAGAGAAAAGACGTCCTCGGCGTGATCTCGCTCGATCTGTTTGCCGTGCTCCTCGGCGGGGCGACGGCGCTGCTGCCGATCTTCGCTCAGGATATTTTGCACACCGGCCCCTGGGGGCTGGGGATGCTGCGCGGTGCGCCGTCGGTCGGCGCGCTGCTGGTGGGCGTCTGGCTCAGCCGCAACAAGCTGGAGAAGAACGTGGGTATGATCATGTTCGCCTCGGTGGCCGGCTTTGGCCTGGCGACGCTGGTGTTTGCGCTCTCGACGAAGCTGTGGCTCTCCCTGCTGGCGCTGGCTGCGCTCGGCGGGTTCGATATGGTGAGCATGGTCATTCGCGGCGCGCTGGTGCAGCTGGATACGCCGGATGATATGCGCGGCCGCGTGAACGCGGTAAACGCCATCTTCATCAATACCTCGAACCAGCTTGGCGAGTTTGAGTCCGGCCTGCTGGCGGCGTGCATGGGCGCCGTACCGGCCGCGGCGCTCGGCGGGATCGGCACGCTGGTGGTGGTGGCGATATGGATGACCATTTTCCCGCATCTGCGCAAACGGCAGAAGCTGGAAAATGAAGGCACCCGCTGATAGCAAAGATGCGAGGTACTTTATGCGCGAAGCCGGAAACAGGCTGCCGAAATAATATTGACGCGCGCGGCTGCGGTAAAAATTCTGGCTAAGCTCTTTCTCAACGAAATAAGCGCCAGAAAAAAGATCCCGGATGCGGCAAGCGCGTCTGCGTTTCTCGCCTAACATTTAGCGCCGGCAAAAGCCGGCGCATTTATATCAGGCGCGGATATCATCGTATTCGCGGGTATTATCAAACTCGTGTTTAGCAAACGGGCATAGCGGGATAATTTTACGCTGCTCGCCGCGCATTTTTTCCACCACTTTCGCCACCAGCTTTTTACCGACGCCCTGCCCTTTCAGGCTCTCGTCGACGTCGGTATGTTCAATAATGCTGAGATGCTCCCCGGTGGGGACAAAGACAATTTCGGCGACCTGATTGCCCTCGGCGTCGTTAACGTAAAACTTGTTATGGCCTTCCAGTATTTCCATCACGTCCTCACTTATTTTTGGCGATACTTCAGGGCGCCGCTCGGGCAGGTATCGATGACGCGCACGACCGTGGCGGCATCCACCTCGTCCGGCACGATCCACGGCTTACGTTTCAGATTGAAGAGCTTCGCGCTACCGCGTACGCAATTCCCCGAGTGCTGGCAGATTTCCGTATTGAAGTAGACATCGATTTTCTCTCCCCTGTAGGCGCGAAATCCCGCGTCCAGTAGTTCCTTATCCATGACATTGCCCCATTGTTTTTATTGTTCAGACCCTAAGCATAGCCCTGGCGGGAGGCGCTGACTACGGGCAGCAGCAGAAACCCTTCCCCCTATTTTATCGGCCGCTATCGCGGTTAATGCAAAATAAATGCGTTTATATTCATTCGCTATGCAAAGGCTACGCTCAAGCGACGCCAGGAATATAGGTTTTTAGTCTGCCGAGCGGCTTTTAATTACCCTTCAGGCCGATTAAACTCACTCCACAATGATATGAGCGCGCAGGTATCCTCCCTTGAATCGTATAGCGAAGCTGGCTCCGCCAGCACTATTATTAACCGCGCCTTTAATTTCCGGCTGCTCTTTATCACCGGCGATCCCGGTATTAGGCGCCGCATTTCCCGGCTGGTTCTTCTGTTTATTGGGCGGCGTATTTTTACTCATTCCCTGCCATATCCTGATCGTTCGCCGGGGCTGGCAGTCGCGATTTTCGCCGCTGGTCTTCAGCTACCTGGCGCTGATGTTCCTGTTCGCCACGATCCTGTGGTTCCTCTTCTTTGTTAACTAAGCCGCTATGACAAACTCCAGCCCAAGCGTATTACGGAAAAAGTGGCCCCTGCTGGCCCTCGTCCTCGCCGCGATCGTGGCGCTTATTGTGGTTATCTGGCAGCTCCAGACCTCGCCGGCCACCAACGACGCCTACGTCTATACCGACACCATTGACGTGGTGCCGGAGGTGAGCGGGCGGATCGTCGAGATGCCGATCCGCGACAACCAGCGGGTGAAGAAAGGCGATCTGCTGTTCCGCATCGATCCGCGCCCCTACCAGGCGATGCTCGACGACGCCAAAGCCCGGCTGACGACGCTGGATGCGCAAATCATGCTGACCCAGCGCACGGTTAAGGCCCAGGAGTACAACGCCCAGTCGGTGGCCGCCGCCGTCGAACGCGCCAGGGCGCTGGTGAAGCAGACCACCTCTTCCCGCACCCGCCTCGAGCCGCTGGTGCCGCAGGGCTTTGCCTCGCAGGAAGATCTCGACCAGGCGAGAACCGCGGAAAAGGCCGCCCGCGCCGAGCTGCAGGCGACGCTGCTGCAGGCGAAACAGGCCTCCGCCGCCGTCTCCGGCGTAGACGCGATGGTTGCCCAGCGGGCAGGGATCCTGGCGCAGATTGCGCTGGCGGAGCTGCATCTTGAATTTACCGAAGTCCACGCCCCCTTCAACGGCGTGGTGGTGGCGCTGAAAACCACCGTCGGCCAGTACGCCTCGGCGCTCAAGCCGGTGTTTACCTTAATGGACGATGACCGCTGGTACGTGATCGCCAACTTCCGCGAGACCGATCTTAAAAACGTCCGCCCGGGCGTTCCGGCGCGGGTTACCGTGATGACCAACCACGACAGAACCTTCTCAGGAGTGGTGGATTCCGTGGGCTCCGGGGTGCTGCCCGAGGGCGGGAGCGTGATTGAAGGCCTGCCGATTATTCAGAAGAGCATCAACTGGGTCCACGTTTCCCAGCGCTTCCCGGTGAAGATCGCCGTCAAAGATCCCGACCCTGAACTGTTCCGCATGGGCGCCTCTGCCAGCGCCGTGCTTCAGCCGCAGTAAGGGGACGGCATGCAGAACTTCTGGTCGTTCCTGACCCGGGAACTCCGCGATGTGCCGGGCCGGGCCAACTATACCCTGCGCCTGACGCTGAGCTGCGCGGTGCTGATCGTCCTGTTTATGACGCTGCAGATCCCCTTCCTGGCCGTCGCGCTGATCGTGGTGTTTTACGTCAGCCAGCCGAACGTGCTGATGATCAAGCTGGTGAGCGTGGTGTTTTTTATCACCGTCAGCGTGGCGCTGGGCTGCGTGCTGCTGATCATCAAATGGACCTATGATTATCCGCTGATCCGCCTGGTGGCCTCAGTGCTGCTCTTTTTCGGCGCGATCTACCTGATGCGGGTGCTGGGCAAGCTGGGGCTGGCCTTCTTCGTGGTGGCGCTGGTGGTTATCTACGCGCAAACCTTCCCGTCGATGACCAGCCAGAGCGAGATCCTGGTGCGCCTGCTGCTGTGGCTGTGGGTGGTCATTAACACCGCCATCGTGGTCACCCTGCTGGTGAACGCCTGTTTTCAGCAGGCGTTTCCCGGCTACCAGCTCAAGGCGCGGATCGTCGTCCTGCTGCGCCAGGTTGCGCAGCTGCTCGTCCAGCCGGGGCCGCTGAAAAACCAGCCGACGTTTAAAGAGATCGCCGAAAACTTTGCCCAGCTAAACGCCCTCTATAAGCAGGCTACCCGCTCCAGCCCGGAGATGGCCGCCGACCCGCAGGGGTGGCAATCGCTGATGGCCGCCGCGCTGCACTGCTATCACCTAGCCGCGCTGCTTCAGCCGCGGGATGACCATCCCGCAGAGCGCCAGCAGCTCTCCGTTTCGCTCTCGGCATTGGCGGAGAATCTGCGCGCCGACGCCCTGCCCGCACAGCCGGAGATCGTCGCCCGGGATAGCGCCAACGGCGTAATTCTCCAGGAGATGGCCGCCACCCTGGGCAAGCTGGCCCGCGGCGAAGCGGTTGCGCTGCCGGCCGGGGAAGAGGAAAAGGCCCCGCTGCTGCTGCCCGATGCCTGGACCAATCCGGCCTACCTGCACTTCGCCCTCAAAACGCTGCTGGCGACCCTGCTGTGCTACGTTTTTTATACCGCCGCCGACTGGCAGGGTATCCACACCATTATGCTGAGCTGCGTGATTGTCGCCCAGCCGGGGCTGGGGGCGACCCTGCAGAAGACCTGGCTGCGCATCGGCGGCGCCCTGCTCGCCACCCTGCTGGCGCTGCTGATGATCGTCTACGTTCAGCCGCACACCGAATCCATCGTCGGGCTGCTGGCGATGACCCTCCCGGTGATGGCGCTGTCGGCGTGGATTGCCGCCGGCTCGGAACGCATCGCCTACGCCGGGATCCAGATAGGCTTTACCTTTTCGCTGGCGTTTCTCAGCTGGTTCGGGCCGCTGACCAATCTCACCGAGCTGCGCGATCGGGTTATCGGCATCCTGCTCGGGGTGCTGGTCTCGTCGATCGTCCACCTCTACCTGTGGCCGGATAGCGAAGCCCTGCCGCTGAAATCGCGCCTCGCGCAGCTCTACCGGCAGATTGCCGGCTACCTGCGCGCCGGGGATGATGAGGTCAGGCTGGTGCCGCTGTTCCACTCCCTGAACGGCGCCGAAACGCTGATGCATCGGGTGGCGGCCGAGCCGCTCAACGCCTGGGCCCATCCGCATCCGGAGGCCAAAACCTGGCCGGTCAAAGCGACCTGGCTGCGGGCCCAGGAGATCGTGCGCTTAAGCGAAGGCTATCGGCTGTACGCCGCGCCGGGGGATGATTTTCTCCAGCGCAGCGCCGCGCAGCTCCAGGCCTACGCCGAGGATATCGAGCGCCAGCAGGCCGCGCCGGCTCTGCCCCACGGAGTGCATCCGGATCCGCACAACCCCTTTGGTCCGCCGCTGGCGACGCTACTGACGACGTTACCGACGTGGTCGTCCGCACCTTCAGATCTTCCGCGACAGGCAGATAAGTCATGAGAAAAATGGACACCGCAGCACGCTACCTGCGCTACTCACCCCTCGCCTTCGTCCTGCTCGCCGGGTGCGCGCTGATTCAGGACGATCCTTCTCAGGTCAGGATAGTCAACCCGCAGCAGGCCGAGCTCGCGCAGGTGATTCATCTGGCGAACAGCGGCTGGCCGACAGCCAGGTGGTGGGAAGGCTATGACGATGCCCAGCTCAACATGCTGGTGAACCGCGCCCTGCAGAACTCCCCGACCATGCAGGCCGCCCGGCTGCGCATTTCGCAATCGCAGTCAACGGTAGAGCTGGCGCAGTCGGCAATGGGCGTGCAGGCCACCGCGGTGGCGGCGCAAAACCGCCTGCGGGTGACCAACAAGCAGTTCACCTGGCCCTACTCCTACTCTCTGCCGGTCGATAAAAACGGCCCCTGGTACACCCTGAATACGGTAGGCGTCGGCGCCACGCTGAATATCGATCTCTGGGGCGCCGACCGCGCCCACGTCGCGGCGGCCATCGGCGAGAAAAACGCGCGCCAGGCGGAAACCGCCGGTATCGAGCTGGATCTCGCCAGCAGCGTGGCGCAGCTGTACTTCGCGATGCAGGCTACCTTCCAGAAAATTGAGCTGCTCAACCAGCTGGAAGAGATTGCCCGCCTGTCGGTACAGGCGCACGAGCACCGCACCCGCCGGGGCGTGGAGGATAGCGTCGATATCGCCAACGCCCAGGCCGAGCTGCTGGCGGCGCAGCAGCAGACGATTACCGCCAAAGGTACCCTGACCCAGTATCGCGAAACCCTGCGCGCGCTGATCGGCGCCGACGCCAACAGCATGCCGGAGATCCACCCGGTGCCGCTGCCGACGCTGCAGGAGACGCTTCCCGATTCGCTCTCCTTCGAGCTGCTGGCCCGCCGCCCGGACCTGCAGGCGCTGCGCGGCTACGTCACCGCCTCGTTAAGCCAGGTCGATGCGGCGAAGGCGGCGTTCTACCCGCACTTCGATATCAAGGCCTTCTGGGGATATAACGCGCTGAGCGTCGGGGATCTGTTTAAATCGACGTTCCAGCAGATTAACCTGCTGCCCGGCCTCTATCTGCCGATCTTTGACGGCGGGCGTCTGAACGCCAATTTGCGTTCGGTGCGCACCGCCAGCAATATCCTGATCAAGCAGTACAACCAGGCCGTCCTTGATGCCGTACGCGACGTGGCGATAAGCTCCAGCCAGCTCAACGATCTCAACCAGCAGGTGGCGCTCCAGCAGCTGAAGGTGACCGCCGCCATGGCCACCACCCACAGCGCCAGCGCGCACTATCAGCGCGGGCTGCTAAGCTATTACGCCGCCCAGGAGGCGCGTCGACCGGCCATCGCCCAGCGGCTGATGCTGCTGGATATCCAGGCCCAGCGCCTGAGCACCGACGTTACGCTGATCAAGGCGCTGGGTGGCGACTATCGCAGCCCGCTGGCGGAAGTTAGCAAGAAGTAATACGAGCAGCAATAAAGGCGGGGCGGCGAACGCGGCCCCGCAGAAATGACGGCGCGAACTGTACCTCTAGCTTAGCAGCTGCCACTCGCGCGCCTGGTTGAGCGCCTGGATGCGGCCGCTGACCTGCAGCTTTTCGTACAGCTGCTTGAGGTGCCACTTGACGGTCTCCGCCGAAATCCCCAGCTCCCGCGCCATCCCCTTATTCGAGTAGCCTTCGGCAATCAGGCGCAGAGTTTGCCGTTCCCGCTCGGTTAGGCGTACGTCTGGCGGCGCGGCGCGTCCTGCGCTGAGCGGGATCCCGGCGGCGGCGAAGTGCGCCAGTAGCTGCGTCAGGTCGGCGCTGAACTCCGCCCCTGCCGCGCCGCGTTTAGCGATCAGCTGCAGCAACGACGCCAGCGCCGGGCCGCCGTCCAGCAGGCTGCGCAGCAGCTTCTGGCGCATTGCCCGCCGCAGCGCGGGAACGCCGACCGCCACGGCCTGCTCCGGGGCATTCGCCTGCCACAGGGCCTGGGCCTGCAGCAGCCGCAGGCGCACGGCGAACAGCCACTCCCCGCTGCGCTCCTGCTCGGCCGCCAGCGTATCGAGCCGCAGCGCCGCCGCCATCGCTTCCCCTTTCGCCATCAGCACCCGGCAGCGGCTTAGGGCCAGAGAGGCGTGCGCCACGTCGCTTTTGTCCGCATCTTCGGCCAGCGCCTGCAGCCGGGAGAGCAGCGCTTCGGCGGCGGAGATATCGCCGTCCTGCAGCGACTGGCTGAGGCGCTCGGCCAGCAGCGGCGCCAGCGCCCGCAGCCATCCGCGCTGAACCGCCAGGCCTTCGGCGTGCAGCAGCAGGGATTCCGCGTCCTCCCGACGGGCATTGAGCCGTGCCCGCCTCGCCAGCACGATATAGCAGCGGCTGAAGCCGTCCGGCGGGCAAAAATCATCGATCGTCTCCAGGCGCAGCGCCAGCAGCGCGTCAATGCGCTGCGTCTCCCCCTGCTCCCAGGCGATTTCGGCGAGGATCGGCGCCAGCGTCGCGCCGCTGCTGGAGCGGGCGCCGGTCTGCCGTTCCGCAGCCTCCAGCGCCCGGCTGGCCTGACGCTCGGCCTCCACCAGGTTACCCTGGCGCAGGTAGCCCTGGGCCATGACGAAGGCCCGATACACGCCGACGAACAGGTTGCGGCTGGCCTCGCGCTCGCCCGATACCCGCTGCTGAACGTCGAGCGCCTGCTGCGGCCGGGAGTTGGCCAGATGGCAGTAGCTGAGAATGTTGCACACCAGGCCATCGACCCACACGTCGCCGCAGGGCACCTCCCGCAGCAGCGGCTCAACGATAGCAATGCTCTGCGGGATATTCTCGGCAAAGGCTTCGCAAATCGCCCGCACCACCCGCAGCTTGACCCACGAGCTGTGGGCTAATGCTTCACCGCTGGCCGCCGCCAGGGTTTCGAGCGCGTCCAGCAGCTGGCGGGCATCCTGAAAGCGAAAGCGGTGCGCCAGCGCCCAGGCGAGGTTAATCTGCAGATCGATCCGCGAAGGGTCGAGATCCGCCGGCAGGTAGCGGATCCAGCGCACCATCGTGTCGATGTCCCCCTCTTCCGCCAGCGACTGCGCCCCGACCTCCGCGTGCCCGGCGCCGCCCTTACCGGCGGCAAGAGCGTGGCGGATCGCCTCCGCCCACAGCTGCTGCCCGGCAAACCAGCCGCCGGCGCGTTCGTGCAGCCGGCGAATATCCTCCTCGCCGCCGCGCTGCAGGCGAGAGAGCAGCGCGTCGCGCATCAGCGGATGGTAGCGAAACCACAGCCCACCCTCGTCGAGGGCGGAAAGAAACAGGTTGCGCTGCGCAATCCATGCCAGCATCGCCTCGCCGTTAGTTTTGCCTGTGACGGCGTCGCACAGCGCCGGATGCAGGCGGTTGAGCACCGACGTTTGCAGGAGAAAGTCGAGCACCTCGGCAGGCAAAGGGGCAAAAATAACTTCGTCAAGATAGCGGGCAATTGAGCGCGAGCCGGCGTTCAGTCCGCCCGCCGCCGGGTGGGAGTGCGCGGGACCGCTGGATAAGGTGGCCATTTTCATCCCGGCGACCCAGCCCTCCGTCAGGGCCAGCAGCCGGGGGATCTCCTGCTGGCTGAACCCCGGCGCCAGCGCGGCGGAAAAATAGGCGCTGGCTTCGCCGACGTTAAAACGCAGCTCGCTATCGTCCACCTCCACCAGCTGATCCTGCATCTGCAGCCGGCCCAGCGCCAGCGTCGGCTGGCAGCGGCTGCCGATAATCAGGTGCAGAGCGGCCGGGGCGTGGTTCAGCAGCCAGCTTAGCCCGGCGTGGATCGCCGGGTGGGAGATATTCTGATAGTCGTCAATGATGAGATACAGCGGGTGCGGGCAGCGGTGCAGCTGGTTCACCAGCTCCGCCAGAAACAGCGTGAGATCGGCCGCAGGGCCGTCATCCGCCTGGCGGAGAAACGCCGGGCTCCACCCTTGCCACAGGGGTGCCAGCGCCGCCTGTAGATAGCGCATAAACAGCGCCGGCGGGCCGTCGTCTTCATCCATGCTCAGCCAGGCCAGGGCGTCCCCCTGCTGCTGGCGATGGTGGTACCACTGGGCCAGCAGGGTCGTTTTGCCAAACCCGGCCGGGGCGCACACCAGCGTCAGCGCGCTGCCGGTGGCGGCGTCCAGACGGCGTAGCAGGCGGTCGCGCAGCTGCAGCTCACCGGGTGAGCGAGGCGGCGTAAAGCGGGTGGCGATAAGCGGCAGCTGGCGCGTAAAGCCTAAAGGCTCTTCGGGAACACATTCACTCAGTGAGTCATCCGTTGCGGGCAAAAATTCCATCGTGCCGTTACCTTTTCATCCAGTCCATTCCCCGAGTGTACCCAAGGAGAGGAGGTTGAACCAAGGCATCGCTGCGATATCCGAGCGCGCTCCAGCTTTTCATCACTGCGCCCCATTCCCCCCCAGCTGGGGGGTAGGCCACGTTTATCCGCCGCTATAGAGTAGTGCCATTCTCTGCCGCTGATGCTCCTCTGGCCCGCTGCGCCCTTCCCGCACCGGGCTCACAACGCATCGGGCAGCCGTCGTTTATTAATTAGCTCAAGGTGAGTACAGAATGGCTATCGAAAATAAAGTGGCGTTGGTCACCGGCGCAGGTCAGGGCATTGGCCGCGGGATTGCTTTACGTCTGGCTAAAGATGGCGCATCGCTGATGCTCGTCGACGTCAACCCGGAAGGGATTGCCGCCGTCGCCGCTGAGGTTGAGGCCCTGGGCCGCAAGGCGGCTACCTTCGTCGCCAATATCGCCGACCGCGATCAGGTTTACGCCGCGATTGACGAAGCGGAGAAGCAGCTGGGCGGCTTCGATATTATTGTGAACAACGCCGGGATTGCTCAGGTGCAGGCGCTGGCCGACGTGACCCCGGAAGAGGTCGATCGCATCATGCGCATCAACGTCCAGGGTACCCTGTGGGGCATTCAGGCCGCGGCGAAAAAATTCATCGACCGTCAGCAGAAAGGTAAAATCATCAACGCCTGCTCCATTGCCGGGCACGATGGGTTCGCCCTGCTGGGGATCTACTCCGCCACCAAATTTGCCGTCCGCGCGCTGACCCAGGCGGCGGCCAAAGAGTACGCCAGCCGCGGCATCACGGTAAACGCCTACTGTCCGGGGATTGTCGGTACCGGCATGTGGACCGAGATCGACAAGCGTTTCTCCGAGATCACCGGCACGCCGGTAGGTGAAACCTACAAGAAATACGTGGAAGGCATCGCGCTGGGCCGTGCCGAAACCCCGGACGACGTGGCAAGCCTGGTCTCCTATCTCGCCGGTCCGGACTCTGACTACGTTACCGGTCAGTCGATCCTCATCGACGGCGGCATCGTCTACCGCTAAATCCTGACGCCGGGCCGCGTTCACCGCGCGGTTCGGCTCACCCTCTCCTTCAGTCTGCACGCTCACGATCCGCTGGCGCAGCTGATTGCCAGCATCGTACTCAACGGCTGGCGCATTGCCTACATGTTCAACGCTAACTTCGGCGCAGGATTGATTATCGCCCCGGGGCTATCTGGCGGTCGGTGATGGTGCTGTACGCCTTTGCCATGATGCTCATTTACCGCTGCACGCGGCGGAGGCATAAGCCCGTCGGCAGAGTATGGGCGAAAAAAAACCGGCGCATCACGCGCCGGCTTACAGAGTATCGGTTCTTTTTAGCGTCAGGCGTTCGCCGCCGGCTCCTGGGCGGTTTTGCTCTGGGCATTTTGCAGCATCCGGCGCACAGGAACGATCAGCACGCAGAGTACGGCGGCGCAGATCAGCAGCGCAATCGAGCAGCGGGCGAAGAGATCCGGCAGCATATCCAGCTGGTCGGCCTTGACGTGACCGCCAATCAGGCCGGCGGCCAGGTTACCCAGCGCGCTGGCGCAGAACCACAGCCCCATCATCTGACCGCGCATTCTTTCCGGAGCCAGCAGGGTCATGGTCGCCAGACCAATCGGGCTCAGGCACAGCTCGCCCAGCGTCAGCATCAGAATACTGCCCACCAGCCACAGCGGCGATACGCCCGCTCCGCCGCTGCTCAGCACGTTCTCGGCGGCCAGCATCATCAGACCGAAGCCGCCGGCGGCGCAGAGAATACCGATAACGAACTTGGTAATGCTGCTCAGGCGGACGTTTTTACGCGCCATCGCCGGCCATGCCCAGCTGAATACCGGCGCCAGCAGAATGATAAACAGGGCGTTAATCGACTGGAACCATACCGCCGGGATCTCGAAGCTGCCGATGGTGCGGTTGGTGTAGTCGTTGGCAAACAAGTTAAACGAGGTCGGCTTCTGCTCGAAGGCCGACCAGAAGAAGGCGGCAGAGACCAGCAGGATAAAGCACACCAGCAGGCGAGCGCGCTCTTTGCGGCTCAGGCCGGCAAAGGCGAACAGATAGATAAAGTACAGCGCCACCGACGCCGCAATGACGTACACCAGCGTGCTGGCGACCGCCACGGGGTTAATCACGATAACGCCCTGAGCAATCAGAACAATCACCGCCGCAACACCGACCGCCAGCGCCAGCAGCCAGGCGCCGACGCCGTTTTTCTTCGCCACCGGGCTGTTCCAGGTGGAGTCGAGACCCACTTCGCTGTCGTAGCGCTTCATGGCCGGAACGGCGAACAGGCGGAAGATAACCAGCGCCACCAGCATCCCGATACCGCCGATGCCAAAGCCCCAGTGCCAGCCGTGGGATTTGATAAGCCAGCCGGAGATCAGCGGGGCAATAAACGAGCCCATATTGATGCCCATGTAGAACAACGAGAATCCGCCGTCGCGGCGCGCGTCGCCCTTCTTATACAGCGTGCCGACCATCACCGAGATACAGGTCTTAAACAGGCCGGAACCGAGCACGATAAACATCAGCCCGATAAAGAACAGGGTGTCGCCCATCCAGGCAGAGAGGGCAATCGACAGATGGCCGAGCGCAATCAGAATCGAGCCGTACCAGACGGCCTTTTGCTGACCCAGCCAGTTATCCGCCAGCCAGCCGCCCGGCAGCGCCGCGAGGTACATGCTGCCGGCGAAGATGCCGACGATCGCCGACGCGTTTTCGCGCGCCAGCCCCATTCCGCCGTCATAGACGGTGGCGGCCATAAACAGGATTAAAAGCGGGCGAATGCCGTAAAAAGAGAATCGCTCCCACATTTCGGTAAAAAACAGCGACCCTAGCGGATAGGGGTGACCAAAGAAGGTCCGACTTTCGTTTTTATTAACAGAGGAATGCATAACTTCTCCCAATAAGGTGCGCCGAAGCGCTTGTAAATCGCGGAAAGCGCGTTGGCCGTTTTTTCATTTGGCCAATCATTTACTTAAAATTTAATATTATTTAACCATTTGATAACCGGATGGTGGTTTTGTCTAGCCCCTTACCCAGACTTTTTAGATGAAAAGTCGACAAACGTCTACTTTTATAGATTTTAAGTTGGTCGAGACGTGAATACTGTTGACATTGACATCTTGAGCATTTTAACAATTTTATTGTTTATAAACATAACGTTAATGAATATTCATTCAGCATAAATGGATAGCCAGCGGCGGCGGAACAGCGTGATTAAAACCGGGGTAAATGTAGGGTTGGCAGCATCTACGGCGGGAAAGGAGGATAAACAGGGCTCTTGATTTTGCGCCGTCGTCGAACGGCAGCAATCTCCTGCCGCGCAGCAGGAGGCAAACGCCTGTATCGGCTTCGCGATAGCGTGCTGCCCGGACGCGCCGGCCGCTAATCCCTGACGGTTAGATAACGCCCCCACGCAAAGAGCGCGCGGGGAGCTATGCCCGATGCCGGACTTTAGCCTCGATGGCGATATCGATGGTGACGGTATCGCCCACCAGCGCCGCCAGGCTGTCCATATTAAAGGCCGAGCGTGAGATGGCGGTCGTCGCATGCAGCGAAAGCACCTCCCGGCCCCGGCCAACGGAACTGCCCGTCGGCGCTTCGAGGATCGCCTCGAGAATGACCGGACGCAGGATATTTTTTACGCCGAGGTAGCCAAAAACTCGAAAACGTCCGCCTCCCAGCGCCACCACGCGGCTGCTGGTAAAGCGGATCGCCGGGTAGCGATCGGCGTCGAAAAAGAGACGGCCCTTCATTTGCCAGGTCAGCAGGCTATTGGAAGCCGTAAGGGTGGCGACCGGGATGTTGACGCTCAGGCGATCGTCCATGTCATTAGCCATATCCAGCGTAAATTCTCCCGTTACGCCGGCAAGATGCGCCTGCGAGGTGCCGCCGAAAGCCTGCCATGAGAGCCCGATCGCGGTGTCGGGGGTGCTGATGCCGTAGCTAACCGGCATCGCGTACAGCGGCGCCGGGCCGATCAGCAGCCCGAAGGCAATGGCGGAAACAATGCGCGTCATAGTGGGTTATCCTCAGTATCGATAACCGGTAAACGCGCCTGGCCCCGTTTTTATTCATCTCTTTTTTTGCAGGCGGATCGGTACGCGTGGCGATTGAGCGAACGCGTGGTTGATGGTAAACAGGGTAACGCCCACTTCTGAGATCGATACATGTTAGCAACCTACACCTTTGTGGAAACCGTTCCTCCGGCAGACGATTTTTGTCGCCTGCGCGTCATCTCCGGTTTAACGCCCCGGCCTCTTGAGGCGGCTAAGCGCGCGCTTCCCCGCAGCTGCCACGGCGTGTACGTGGAGAATTCCGGGCTGATTGTCGGCATGGGGCGCATCGTTGGCGACGGCGCGCTTAACTTCGAGATCGTCGATATTGCCGTCGATCCGGCGCATCAGGGAAAAGGGCTGGGGCGAAAAATCATGGCGCACCTGATGGCCTGGCTCGAGCAGCATGCGCCAGTGGGCGCCTACGTGAGCCTGGTGGCCGACGTCCCTGAGCTGTATCAAAAATTCGGCTTTAAGCTGGTGCGCCCGGAGAGCGAAGGCATGGCGCTGGTGTGGGGATCGCAAGAGGGGTAAAGGGAGGAGTCATCCCCCCTTCTTTTTGCGAGAACCGCTACGCGCCCTGGCGGGTTGCCGCGAGGATAATTTCGCGAATGCAGACGTACTGCGGCTGGGAGTAGGCGTACTCGATGGCGTGGGCGACGTCTTCCGGACTGAGGACTTTGCCGCCCATATCCTGCTTCCACGCCTGGTAACCGGCCTTAATGACGTCGCTGGAGGTATGGCTCAGCAGCTCGGTCTCGTCCGCGCCTGGCGCAATCACCACCACCCGCACGTTGTGCGGCGACAGCTCTTCACGCAGGTTTTCCGACAGGCCGTGGACGGCAAACTTGGTGCCGACGTACACCACGTGGTTGGGGAAGGTTTTACGCCCGGCGATGGAGCTGATGTTAATGATGGTCCCGGCCTTGCGCTCAATCATCCCTTTGGTGACCGCGTGAACGCCGTTCAGCAGGCCCTTGACGTTCACGTCCAGCATCTGCTCCCATTCATCGGGATCCTGCTGGTCAATGTTACCCAGCAGCATCACACCCGCGTTGTTCACCATCGCATCTACCGGCCCAAACTGCTGCTCCGCTTCGGCAATCGCCGCGGCGACCGCTTGCCGGTCGGTGACGCAGGTTATGTCGCGCGAGGAGCGGGTCAAAGAGGGCGACAAGCGGGCCTTTATCGATCCTGGCCTGCTCAAACGCGTCGTAGATGCAGCTGAAATAAAATTTAATGATGCGCTTAATCACCCGGCCCCGTAAGTCACGATGAGCCGTGCTCTCTACGGCTAAAACATCCGGCCCGCCGCCGAACTTAACGCGGAGGCGGGTCAGATGGAGTGCTTAACGATCGGCGTCGATCCCGATATTAAACATCTCCCGCGCCTCCACTGCTCTTTGCTTATTCGGCAGCCGATGCAGAATCCGGCTCAGCAGCAGCCCAATCGCCAGCAGGGAAATCACGGCGAGCGCCAGCCCGTTCCATCCCGCTTTGGCAAAGACGAAGCCGTTGAGGTAGCCCAGCACCGCGCCGCCCGCGTAATAGCAGAAGAGATAAAATGCCGTTGCCTGTCCTTTAGCGTGGGAGGCGTGCCCGCTCACCCAGGAGAGAATGGTTGAGTGCGAGGTAAAGAAGGCCACCGAGAGGACAACCACCCCGAAAATAAATACCGCCGCGGTGGTGGCAAAAATGCTGATAGCGGCGCCGGCAATCATCACCAGCAGCAGCATGCTGAGCATATTCATGGCCCCGAAACGCACGGCCAGCCTGGCGGTCGTCGGCGCGGAGAAGAAGGTTAGCGCGAAGCTAACAGGGATCAGCCCGATATGGGTAAATGACAGATTGAACGGTTCGCGGTGCAGATAGAAGGCGACGAAATTAAAAATAGAGGTAAAGGAGCCGAAGAGAATAAAGCCGATAACGTAGGCCAGGGAGATATTTCTGTTTTTAAAATGCTCAATGCCGCCTTTTAACATTTGCGTCAGGTTTAGCGCGGTGCTCGGGGTAAAGTTTTTCGACGCCGGAAGGAAATAGAGGACGTAAAGCGCCATAAAGATCAGCAGGCCGCCAAACAGCATGAAAATAACGTTTAGCGAAACCTGTTCCATCATCAATGTGGCGAAAACCCTGCCGGACATGCTGCCCAGCGAGTTACCAAAAATAAAATAGCCGGTGACTACGCCCGCCAGAGCGGGAGAGACCTCTTCGCAAATATAAACGGTGACCGCCGCCGTGATGCCGCTGACGGCAAGGCCAAGCAGAGCGCGATAGAGCACCAGCTCCGGCCAGGCGCTGACGGTAGTGCACATCAGCGTCAAAATGCCGCCTAACAGCAGTGAAACGACGATAGTTTGCTTGCGTCCAAAGCGATCGGAAAGGCTGCCGGTAAACAGCATCGCCAGGGCCAGACAGCCGACCTCAGCAGAAAGGATCAGGCCAACCTGATTAAGCGGAATATGGTAAACCTCCGCCAGCTTGGGCAGCAGCGCCTGGATAGAGTACAGAGAGGCAAGCTCCGCCAGCCCGGCCAGCGGCAGCGTGAGCAGTATGGGTAAATAATGTCTAAGTCCGATGTTATTCGGTGTTGGCTTCATTTTTATTCCTCACATTATTTCTTTAGATAATTTCTGCGCTGCGCGCGTACTGCTAAAAGCGTTAGCGCGCCATCAGGTAGTCCATTCAAATAACCATGGGATTTATACATTAATTATTGCCGCGCGATACTTACCAGGCGTAATAGATTGAATTATGAATCGTGCATCTTATTTATTTCCAATGACCTTGCGCGCCGCGGGCTGAAAATTAACTCTTGCATTATTATTTTTTTTCACTTTTCAAGCTATCGCGATCACACTTTTGCAAATAGCCCATAAGCCAACCACGCAGAGATAAAAAGGTTATTAATATCATTAAATTACATAAAACACGTTTCGTGTCCTTTAGCCTCATGATTGTACTTCATGCTTTTACTTAAGCTTTTTCTCTGCGGTTGCTAATATTCTTCTGACGTGAGCAACGCCTTTTATTATTGCTGTATATAAGCAAGGTAATCCAACCATGAAACCTAAAACGCTGTACGATAAAATAATCGACGCACATATTATTCGACAATTAGACCAACAGGGTAATGTGCTGCTTTATATCGATCGCTCTATTTTGAACGAATATACCAGCCCGCAGGCGTTCAGCGGGTTACGCGAAGCGAAGCGCCAGGTCTGGCAGCCCAAAAGTATTTTACTTAACGTCGATCATGTTAACCCGACGCGCCCCGAACGCACCACCGAGATGACCGATCCGGGCGGTGAGCTCCAGGTTCGCTATTTTGAATCGAACAGCCGGGATTTTGGCCTCGAGCTTTTTGGCGTGATGGATGAGCGCCAGGGTATCGAACACGTTGTCGCCCACGAACAGGGAATGGTGCTGCCGGGCATGGTGATTGCCGCCGGTGACAGCCACACCACGACCTATGGCGCTTTTGGCGCATTCGGCTTCGGCATTGGCACCTCTGAAATTGAGCATATGCTGGCGACGCAGACGCTGGCCTATAAAAAGCTGAAAACGCTGCGCGTCCGAGTAGACGGCGAGCTGCCGTTTGCCGCGACGGCAAAAGATATCGTCATGCTGCTTATCGCCCAAATCGGCGCCGATGGCGCGACGGGCTACGCAATCGAGTTTTGCGGCGAAGCGATTGATGCGCTGAGCGTCGAAGGGCGCATGACCGTCTGCAATATGGCGGTTGAAGCGGGGGCGCGCGGCGCGTTTATGGCGCCGGACGAGAAGGTATTTGCTTACATCAGGCCCGCGCCGCGCGTGCCGCAGGGCGAAATGTGGCAGCAGGCGCTGGCCCACTGGCGCACGCTGCACAGCGACGAAGGCGCGGTCTTTGATAAAGAAGTGGCGCTTGATTGCGCAAATCTGACGCCGCGCGTCACCTGGGGGACCAGCCCCGACCAGGGCGGCTGCATTACCGATCGCGTTCCCAATCCTGCCGATGAGCAGGATCCATCCAGGCGGCGTGACATGCAACAGGCGCTGGCCTACATGGGTCTTGAGCCCGGCATGCCGATAAGCGGAATTCCTATCTCCCACGCCTTTATCGGCTCCTGCACCAACGGGCGTATAGAAGATTTACGCGCCGTCGCGCAGGTGCTGCGCGATAGAAAAATCGCACCGGGAGTCAGAGGGATCATCGTTCCGGGCTCAACCCAGGTACGCGCCCGCGCCGAGCGTGAAGGGCTGGCAAAAATCTTTATTGCCGCCGGCTTTGAGTGGCGCCAGTCCGGATGCTCAATGTGCCTTGCGATGAACGAGGACGTGCTGATGCCGGGCGATCGCTGCGCGTCGAGCACCAACCGCAACTTTGCCGGTCGCCAGGGCGCGGGGGCAAGAACCCATCTGATGAGTCCGGCAATGGTGGCCGCCGCCGCGGTAGCCGGTCACCTGGTCGACGTGCGCCAGTTTTTGCAGCAGGAACAATAGACAATGGAACCTTTCAACAGCGTTACCGGCATTGCCGCACCGATGATGGCGGCCAACATTGATACCGACGTCATCATGCCCAAGCAGTTCCTTAAGGGCATCGATCGCAGCGGGCTGGATAAGGGCGCCTTTTACGACCAGCGATGGTTAGCCAGCGGCGAGCCCAATCCCGATTTTATTCTCAACCGCCCCGAGTGGCGCGGCGCGACGTTTCTGATCGTTGGCCCCAACTTTGGCTGCGGCTCCAGCCGCGAACACGCGGTTTGGGGACTACGCCAGCTCGGTATTCGGGCGCTTATCGGCACCAGCTTCGCCGGTATTTTTAACGACAACTGCCAGCGCAACGGCGTGCTGACCCTGACGCTTTCAGCAGCGGATATCGACCTGCTGGCCCAGGCGGCAGGCGATCCGGCAGGTAATCACATCACCGTTGATTTGCAGCAGCAGCGCATTCAGGCCGGGGAAACGGGCTTCTCCTTTGCCGTGGATGAACTGAAAAAACAGATGCTGCTGCAAGGCCACGATGCGATTAGCTACACGTTGCAGTATCAGCAGGAGATACGTGATTTTGAGGAGCGCTACTTCACCACCCACCCGTGGCTTGTGGCGTAGAACGAAAGAACGACTCTGAGGAGTGAGCAGAACATTATGAAACTGGTCAGTTTTATGCATCAGGGCGGCAAGAATGGCCGCGATAAAAGCTACGGTATCTGGACTGAAAACGGCGTTATCGATCTGGGGAAACGGATAGGCGCGCGCTACCCGACCATCAAATCCCTGCTGGCCGGCGAAGCTCTGGCCGAGGCCGCCGCCTACGGGCTGCAGCAGCCGGACTACGCGCTGGAGGAGATTAGCTACCTTCCGGTTATCGAAGATCCGAACAAAATCATCTGCGTGGGCATGAACTACGCCGACAAGCGCCTTGAGTTTGACGAAAAGAACAACGAACCCACGCTGTTTATTCGCTTTGCCGATTCGCAGACCGGGCACAACGGCACGCTGCTCAAACCGGGGGCCAGCGCCGAGTTTGACTATGAGGGCGAGCTTGCGGTAATTATCGGTAAAAGCTGCTTTCAGGCGAGCGCCGAGCGGGCGCTGGAGTACGTGGGAGGCTACAGCTGCTACATGGATGGCTCCGTGCGCGACTGGCAGCATACCTGGTATACCGCCGGTAAAAACTGGCCGCAGACCGGCTCTTTTGGCCCCTACTTAACCACCGAGGATGAAATTGTCGATCCGCAGGCGCTGGCCATCCACACCTGGCTGAACGGGCAGATGGTGCAGAACGATAACACCCGCAATATGGTACATAAGATCGCCCAACTTATTTGCTACATCAGCGCTTTTACGCGCCTGATGCCCGGAGATGTGATCATTACCGGATCGCCTGGCGGCGTGGGTAAAAAGCGCGTTCCCCCGCTATTCTTACGCCAGGGGGACCGCATTGAGGTGGAGATTGAGGGGCTTGGCCGTCTGAGCAATACGGTAAGCGAGGCGCGTCAGGCGGTTGAGAGACCGGCATGAGCGGAGAAAACATAAGGAGCTTGATGATGATAGATACCGCTGAAGGCATTAAGGATAAAGGCGAGTCCGCCTTTATCCCCGGCTTTCGCCTGCTGGACGTTGAGCTGGGCAACGGCATCCGCCTGCGCGCCGCGGTTGGCGGCCAGGGCGAGCCGCTGCTGATGCTGCACGGCCACCCGCAAAACCACGTCACCTGGCGCAAGATTGCCCCCACGCTTGCCCGGCACTTTACCGTCATCATGCCCGATATTCGGGGATACGGTGACAGCAGCAAGCCGCCGAGCGACCCCGAGCACCGCGCCTACTCCAAGCGCGAGATGGCAAAGGACATCGTTTTGCTGATGGCGCGGCTGGGCTTTAACGACGGATTCGCCTTCGTTGGCCACGATCGCGGCGCTCGCGTCGGGCATCGCCTGGCGCTGGACTATCCACAGCAGGTTAAGCGCAGCGTCTTTATTGATATTGCGCCAACGGCCACCATGTATGAGCGTACGGATAAGGCGTTTGCCACGCGCTATTTCTGGTGGTTCTTCCTGATCCAGCCCGCGCCGCTGCCGGAGAAGCTGGTGGCCTCCGATCCGGCCTTCTTCCTGCAAAAGCACATCAACGGCCAGTTGAAAACGCCAGGCGCCACGGAGCCAGAGGTGTTTGCCGAGTATCTGCGCTGCTATCAGAACCCGGAAACGCTGCGCGCGGTTTGCGAAGATTACCGGGCGGCGGCCACGATAGACCTGGCGGACGATGAGGCCGATAAGCATCTGCGCATCGGCAGCCCGCTTTTGGCCTTGTGGGGCGCAAAAGGCACCGTAGGCCAGCTTTATGATGTAACATCAACGTGGCAGGAAAAGGCGTTGAACGTGAGCGGCGTGCCGATGCCTTGCGGACACAGCCCTCAGGAAGAGTGCCCGGAAGAGATGCTCAGGGTCATCATGCCCTTCCTTTCCTGAAGGCTCCGCGCCACCCACGAGGCTCGATAGCGGGCCTCCTTTTTTATTCTCCGGATGGCACGCACATGAGCACTCATGACAAGCAGCGGGCGCAGTGGCCGCTTATCGAAGATCTGAATGTTTTTCTGACCGTGGTGCGCAAGGAGAGCTTTGCCAACGCGGCGGCCGAGCTTGGGCTATCGCCCTCCTACGTTAGCAAGCGTATCGGCCTGCTTGAAAAAAGCCTCGGCATGCGCCTGTTCCATCGCAGCGCCCGCGCTATCCGGCTTACCGCCGACGGGCATAAGGCGCTGAGCGGCGCGATCTCCGTCCTGGACAGCATGGGCGAGTTCGTTGCGGGGCTTGCCGCCTGGCGCGACGCCATCGAGGGAAATATCCACATTAGCTGCTCTTTTGGGTTCGGTTCAACGTACATGGCAGAAGCGCTCTCCGCGCTGGCGGAGCGCTACCCGGCGCTCAACGTTAAGCTCACGCTGACCGACCGGGTGGTTGACCTGATTGAAGAGGGAGTGGATCTCGAGATCCACGTCGGCGACGATATTAAAGATCTCTACATTACCCGCAGGCTCTCGCTCAATCGACGGGTGCTGTGCGCCGCGCCGCAGTATCTTGCCGGGCACGGCACGCCGGCTCAGATAAGCGATCTCAAGCAGCACAAGTGTCTGGTTATCCAGGAGCGTAGCGCGCAGTTCGGCGTCTGGCCGCTCACCAACGGACGCGACAGCACGCAGCTGCATATCGGCAGCCAGCTCTCCTCCAACAGCGGCAGCGTGGTGCTAAGCTGGGCGCTTAACGGCCACGGAATTATTCTTCGCTCCCTGTGGGAGGTTCAGCGCTATCTGGCGAGCGGCGAGCTGGTGCAAATCCTCCCGCCGTGGCATCAGAGCGCCGACATCTGGGCGGTTTACTCCAACCGCACTTCGGGTTCGGCAAAGCTGAAGGTATGCATCGATTTCCTGATGGACTATTTTCAGCAAAATCCTCCCGTTAGCGACGCGCTGTGGGGAAAAATAACCTCTGAGGATGGGGAGAGCCGGCTTGTTTAACGAAGGGCCGGCAGGGACGCGATAAGCTATTTACGGTTTATTATTTCCGCCGGGATAGCTTCACCGTGATATTTTTCGTAAATGGCATTCAGTTTCCCATTTTTAAGATTGGTGACAATCCATTCATTTAATTTTTCTTTCAACTCGGGCTCACCTTTTTTAACTCCGATAGCTAAATCAAATACCGTTAGAGTCAATTTGGGTTCAAAGCTTAATTTAGGATTCTGTTTTTTAATCTGATTAACCAGCGTGGCGGAAGTGGCGACCGCATATGCCTGGCCGCTAACGGCAGCGGTGACTAAGGTTGCATCATCATCATAGCGTTGGATGCTATAGCCCTTTTTCATCGCATCCTGACTCAGCATTGAGTCCTGAGTGGTGCCGCGCGTAACGGTAATCGCATGCCCCTTTAAATCGGCCCAGTCGCTGACTTTGGTGGCGGCAGGCGCGGCAATAACGGAGCGCAGCCCGGCATAGGCGCGGGTAAAATCAATCACCTGTGCACGCTGTGGCGTGACGGATAGGGTTGAAATGACGATATCTGCCTTACCGGTTTGCAGGTTCGGAATACGCGTCGGTCCGGTCGTTTCAATAAACTTCAGCTTTAAGCCCCAATCCTTCGCCAGCAGTTCAGCGGTTTCGACATCGGAGCCGACCGGCTTCATCGAGGCGTCCAGCATGCCTGAAGGCGGCAGTGACATATCGGTGGCAACACGCAGCTCGCCGCGCTGTTGGATATCCTGCAGCGCATTTGCGGAGGCCGGCTGGGCGATGAGCGCGGTTACCACGCCGGCGAGTAGAGCAATCGATTTTGCGTATTTCATTATTATTCTCCTGATGAGGATGGGTACAGGGTATCGGGTGAATTACAGATCGTTGGCAATAAACTCCTTTAAGGCCTCGGTTTCCGGCGCTTTCAAAATGGCGGCACTCCCGCTTTCATGCACTTTTCCCTGATGCATAAAGATCACCTTATCGGCGACTTTGCGTGCGAAATTCATCTCATGCGTCACCATGATCATCGTCATGCCGCTGCCCGCCAGCCGCTCAATCACGCGCAGCACTTCGCCGGTTAATTTAGGATCCAGCGCCGACGTGACTTCATCAAAAAGCATCACTTTTGGTTTCATCGCCAGAGAGCGGGCGATAGCGGCACGCTGCTGCTGCCCGCCGGAGAGCTGCTCAGGATAGCTGTCCACTTTATCCGCAAGCCCGACCTGCTCCAGAACGGAGAGCGCCAGCCTTCTGGCTTCCGCCTTCGGCATTTTTTTCACCGCGACCGGACCAAGCGTAATGTTCTGCTCAATGGTGAGATGGGGAAACAGGTTGTAGCTCTGAAAGACAATGCCAACGTCCTGACGTAGCTTACGCAGGTCGACTTTGGGATCCTCCACTTTATAGCCGCACACTTCGATGCTGCCGCCGTTGATGGTTTCTAACCGATCGATACAGCGGAGCGCCGTGCTTTTGCCCGAGCCGCTGGCGCCAATCAGCGCCACGACCTGGCCCTGATTCACGGAAAACGAGACGTCTTTCAGCACTGAATTTTGACCAAAACTCTTCTGTACGTTGCTTAAGGTAATGATTGACATAACTTTATCCTTATCCTCGGTTAACGCGTGCCGCCATGGACTGCAGGCGCTTTGCCTGCTTCTGCGGTGCTCCGCGTTCCAGCCGGCGGCTTAGCGCTGAAACCGGAAAACACAGGCAGAAGTAAATGCCGGCAACGATCAGATAGATAACGAAGGGCTGGAAAATCGAGTTGTTGATGAGCTGGCCAGCGCGCGCCAGCTCGACAAAACCCACCACCGACGCCAGCGAGGTGTTTTTGATTATCTGCACCGAGAATCCCACGGTAGGCGGCGTTGCCAGCTTGATTGCCTGCGGCATGATCACTTTGAACATGCGCTGAGTGCGCGACAGCGCCAGGCATTCGGCCGCCTCCCACTGCGCGCGCGGAACCGCTTGTATGCAGCCGCGCCAGATCTCACCGAGATAGGCGCTGGCATAAACGGTGAGAGAGATGCCCGCTGCCGGCAGAGGCGCAATCGAATAGCCGAGTTGCGGCAGGCCGAAGTAGACCATAAACATGATGATCAGCAGCGGCGTGCCCTGAATCAGCTGCACCCATGCGCTGACCAGAAGCCGCAGCGGCTTCACTGGCGCAATACGTCCCAGCGCAATGAGGAACCCCACCAGACCGCCGCCGCCGAAGGCCATGAGCGACAAAATCACTGTCCACAGCGCACCATCAAGCAGAAACTGCAGATGAGCAAAGTTAAGCGAAATATTCATCAACGGCTCTCCTTAAATCGACGTGCCAAGACGGCGGCGGCGCGGGAAAATTACCTGACCAAATAGCCAGAATATCACCCGCATCAGCAGCGACAGCGCGATGTAAATACAGGCCACGATGAAGAACGTTTCAAAGGGGCGATAGGTTTCTGACTGGATAAAATTGGCCGTTGCCGTGAGCTCTTCCGTGGAAATTTGCGATGTCACCGACGATGCCAGCATCAGCAAAATAAACTGGCTGGTGAGCGAGGGGTAAACGCGCTCAATCGCCGGGCGCAGCGCCACGTGCCAGTATTGCTGCCAGCGGTTCAGCCCCAGCGTTTCGGCGGCTTCCCACTGGCCTTTGTGAATCGACTCGAAGCCGGCGCGCATAATCTCCGCCGTATACGCCCCGACGTTGATGGTGAGCGCAATGACTGAAACCGTGAAAGCGCTGAATGAGAAGCCCAGACTGGAGAGACCAAAATAGACCAGGAAGATCTGCACCAGAAAAGGCGTATTGCGAATCGACTCGACATAAACGCCCGTCAGGCGCGCCAACCAAACCGACTCCGAACGACGCGCCGCTGCGCACAGCGTACCTATCAGAAAACCGGTTAACGTCGTCACCAAAGCCAGTTTGGCGGTGAGTAACGCGCCGCTCCACAGAAGCTGCCACTGCGCGAGAATTGCTGTGAAATCGAGCATCATAAGGTCAACCCCGGTTATTTTGTTACGCTGTTTTGCTGGCCGGTCAGGCGGTCGTAAACTTTAAAGAGCGCCTGATTGCCGTTGGCACCTTCGCCATAGGCCTGCGCGTTTTGAAACTGCGAGGCGACCAGCGCGGTAGCGGGGAGCGGGACCGGATGCTTCTGCGCGGCCTCCAGCACAAGACGCAGATCTTTCATCATCAGGTCGATGCGAAATCCTGCGGAGACGTCACCCTCAATCATTGCGCCACCCAGTTTGTCGAGCATCCAGGAGGCCGCCGACCCGCCCATCAGCACCTCGCGCATCTGCGGAAGATTGATATCCCAGGCGCGCGCCAGCGCTAACGCTTCGCAAATTGCCTGGATGTTGATACCACAAATCAGCTGGTTACATAGCTTTACCGTCTGCCCCGCGCCGGATGCGCCAACGTGATTGAGCGTGGTGCCCATGGCGCGCAAATAAGGCGTTGCGTGGGCAAAACCTTCGGCGCTGCCGCCCACCATGATCGTCAGATTGCCGTTTTTTGCGCCAACCGGGCCGCCGGAAACCGGCGCATCCAGCATCGTGACGCCAATGGTTGCCAGCGATTCGCTTAGCTGGCGCGTCGCGGCGGGTGCGATAGTGCTCATATCAACAAACAATTTCCCACGCGGCGGGCTGCTCAGCAGTCCGCCGGCGCCGCGCACGATCTCTTCAACCTGCGGGGTGTCTGGCAGCATGGAGATGACGATATCGGCATCAATGATAGCGCTGGAAAGATCGCTGACGACGTCCACGCCGTACGGGCGTAGCGCATCGCCTGCCGCTGCGACAACATCAAACGCGCGAACGGTAAAACCCGCCTGTGCCAGATTGCGCGCCATCTCGCGGCCCATGACGCCAAGTCCAATAAACCCGACAATGCCGGAAGTGCTGTTACTCATCGTTATGCTCCAGGTTGATGGTTAGTTAAGTTGTTCCAGCTGAGCGAGCTTCGCGACGCGACGAACAAAGTCGTCGTCATGCACAAACTTCGCTTCGAGGAAGGCAAGAATCAGATCGCGAGCAAGCCACGGCCCGACAATTTGCGCCCCCACGCACATGACGTTGACGTCGTCATGCTCCACCGACTGGTGCGCGGAGTGCACGTCATGGCAGACCGCCGCGCGGATCCCTTTGACTTTGTTAGCGGCGATAACCGCCCCGACGCCGGTGCCACAGACCAGAATGCCGCGCCGATCCGCGCTGCCGCGCACCTTGCTGCATAGCGCCAGGGCGATATCCGGAAAATCAACCGGTTCGGGGTCGTGGCTGCCAACATCGTCAATCTGATATCCGGCCTGATGCAGCCACTGCTTAAGCTCCTGCTTGAGGTGAAATCCTGCGTGGTCACTGCCAATCACAATCTGCATCTGCTGTTTTCCTTTTACGGAGTAGTGAAGGTCGATGAACCGCTGCTGGCCTTGAGGATGGTGGCGCGACGGCGAAAATCTGAGCCAATCTCGAAGTGGCGGCCAAGTAACTCATCGGCTTTATTTTCATCACGTTCGACGATGGCGGAAAAAATGGCGCGGTGATGGTTAATGAGGAACTCTTCAATCCCCTCGACCTGAATGATCTGCTCGCGGCGGTCAAGGTGTGAACGACGCATCAACATGCTGATGGACTGATAAATATTGATAAGCGTGGGCGAACCGGATGCGGTGACGATGCTTTCGTGAAACCTGAAATCCGCTAAGGCGCCGAGCTCCGGGGTGCGGATGGTCTCAATGATTTCACCGAGACAGGCGGCCAGGCGATCGTAGTCACTTTGCGTTGCGCGGCGACAGGCTAAGCGAACGGCCTGACGCTCAATCGCGATTCGTGCCTGCATGACGTCATCTACCACGTTGGGCTGGTGGGCAAGTACGAAAGTAAAGAATTCACCGAGAATGGAGACATCAGGTTTGGTTATCACGGTACCAACGCCGTGGCGGATCTCCACCGCCCCGACCATGGCGAGCGCCCGCAGCGCTTCGCGCAGTACCGGCCGACTGACGCCTAACTTTGCCGAAAGCTCGCGCTCCGGCAGAAGGCTGTCCCCGGCTTTCAGTTCGCCGTTGAGTAGCTGATCCCGCAAAAACTTTACAACTCGGTCGTAGCCGCTGCCGGCTTCTGTCTTTTCACGCCTGATTTCCATGTGATCTCACCAGTGGTCTGTAGTGGTAATACCAATGGTAGATATGTTGATGAAATATTAACGTGATATTGATCGTTTATTGATCAGTTGTTTTTGTGATGTAACCGGCAATGAGCGGAGAAAGGTGAACGGGCCAGGGAACGTTGGCCGTATTGCGGCAGGCAGAGGCGAAGCGGACAGCTAGCGGAGAGGCTGCAGATAGCGTGCGTCGGGACTTAGCTAAACCGGGAAAAGGGTTCGCACAAGAATCATGGCGGAGCCGTCGCCCGGGCCTATCGGGCATGATGAGAGATATTAGCGAATGGAGGTCGGCCTGATTTTTTCAGGCGGCGAGTTAACCTCCCTTCCCTCGAACATTCTCTGCATTGAACTGTCTCATCTCATTATCCCGCCAGCGTTCCCAACGGTTCCTGAGTTCACTCCTGCTGGAGCCAATATCTTCATTCAATATCGTCGCCTGGCGTATGCGCTCAGCCCGGAAGTGACGAAAGCCGCCGCGTAGCTCGCACCAGCTAATGAGGAGACAGCAGTTCTGGTCATAGCCCAACACCACCGGCCAAACGATTCTTTGAGTGATGTCACCGGAGCTGGAGCAGTAATCCAGCAACAGCTTTTTTCCTTCCCGAATGGCGATACGTATATTCCGCGTATCGGGTTTGAACCTGTCAGACTCATCCGGCTTTATCCCTACTGCCGAATAAGATAAACAACCGAGCAGCCGCGCGGGAACTACCGAGGCGATTTTTGCCAGCACGTCGCTGGCATTATTCGCCAGCGTCGCATCCGGTAAGCGCCGCACCAGTTCCGCGCCAAGAAAGATGGCTTCCAGCTCCTCGGCCGTAAACATCAAAAGAGGCATGTTGTAGTCTGAACTTAAAATATAGCCCGCCCCCGCCTCCCCCTCTACCGGCACCCTTTGTCCGGCGAGATCCGCCATATCCCGATAAATGGTTCGCTTTGAGACTTCAAGCTCTTCGGCCAGTTTCGCCGCGGTGACTGGAAGCGTCGAACGCCTGAGTATCTGGAGAATCTGGAACAACCTGTCTGCACGCCGCATTTTTTCATCCTGTTGCCACCACGCTGTCAGCATACCTGAGTAAAGATATTTTTCAGAGGCCGCGCTATTCGCCGCCATAATGGAGCATCGCTATGAAATTTGTCTCTGTCCGCCTGATTGCGCAAAACATCAAAGACGTTGTGCAGTTTTATGAATTAGTTACCCGCAGCAAGGCTGACTGGTTAGCCCCGGTTTTTGCCGAAATCGTCACGCCGGTCGCCGTTATCGCCATAGGTAGCGTTGAGACGGTAGCGCTGTTTAAAGAGGGCAGCGCCCAGCCCGCACTTAATCGCTCGGTAATTTTGGAGTTCAGGGTAGAAGATGTCGATGCCGAATTTAATCGCTTAAAAGAGCACATCGAAGTGGTTCATCCCCCGAAAGATTTACCCTGGGGAAACAGGACGGCGCAGTTTCGCGATCCTGAAGGCACGTTGATCTCACTTTATACTCCGGTAACGGAGGCGGCGAAAACGCGCTTTAATCGGGGATAAGAGGAAGGTAAACCGATAAGAAGCTCTCCCGTCAAAAGAAAGATGGGAGAGCTGCTCGGGAAAGTCTCACGCCTGAGGCGACGACGAACAGGGCCGGCCGAATCAGTTTATTTCAGCGGCAAATAGATATCCGTGAGCAATTCATGTTCCGCCACCTCATGGACAAAGTTGTGGTAGTGAAAGAAAAGCGGGAAATCGCGCAGCTCTTCTCCGCTGCCGGGCAGCCAATCGCGATACAGGGCCTGCGCCAGCCCGGTTAACGCATCGTGCGATCCCTGATGGCGCAGCACCGCGCATCGACCCGCGGGGATGTCGCTATTAACCACCCCGAAGCGATTGTCTTCGGCAATCGGTGAGGTTACCGTTCCGCAAATATGGAACGCAAATTCATCCGACGGCGTTGTAGCCGGATCGTCCGGAGCAAGACCGTACGTCTGGCTGCTGGCAACGGGAGAATAGCCCGTGGTTTTTCGCCACTCAATAAAGCGGGCCGCAGTTTCGTTTATGAGCTCCGGCTGTCCATAATGAGTCAGCATGGCGACTGATGACGCGGGAAAATTGACGATCTTGACCTGGCCTTGCATCGTTTGTCTCCTGGCTTTATAGGGTTCGGAATGACGGTCTGATTAGTAGTAGCTTCGTGGCCCGGTCCGGTTTACTTTATTGCTATTAGCCAGGAGCCGCTCAGAGGCGAAACGGAGATAACGCTTTGAAAACCGTCGAGATACTGCAGTACATCCTACGCAAAGGCACCGGAGCCACTTTTCACGCCATCATGCAGGACATCAGCGTTCCCCTACACCAACGACACGGGATCGATGTCGTGTCATTTGGCAACTCGCTACATGACCCGGATTGCTACTACCTGATGCGCGCCTTTGATAATCCTGAAAGCATGGCTACGGTTCTCGATTCTTTTTACGCCAGCGCTGACTGGCGCAACGGCCCACGCGAAGAGATCATTCACAACATTGAAACCAGCTTGAAAACAGTGATAAACCTGCCGCCGGAAAGCGTAGACGGGCTGCGGGTACAATCGTAGGTTATCGTCTTCGCCAGACATTTTGAGCGTCGCCAAATTTTGAGCCGCCGCGGACATCCGCTCGTTTATTCGCCATTGTCGATTAAGTACACGCGTGGTTAGGCTTGTTTCTTCTCGTTCCACGCGTCAGAGTGAAGAATATTACCGTCTTTATAGAGATGAGTGATTTTCTCATAACTCAGAGAAACATCTTCCATGTGTCCTGTACCTGTTACGTCGCGGGTGTCGTGCATCAGCGGGCTATGGCTAACCACTTTCACATTTTCCAAAGCGATCGTGTAGTAAATTTCCTCCTGTCCATTGTAGTTTATTCTGTAGAACTGAAATTCAGCACTTTTAAGCGTCTGGCCTGTTGCAACGGCTTTAAACAGGTAAGGTGATGAACTATCGATCTCTTTGGTGAAATTAAAAGAGCAGTGTTGACGGGAACCAGTAATTTTACCAGTAAGAGGATCTGTAGGAATAACCACGCCATGTTGCAAGCTGCGTAGCTCTATACTTCCATCCCTTCCGTGAACATCACAAGATCCCATAATCTGCGATCCGCCATCATCTTTTAAAATTAGGTGAACAGGTACAGCCATTTATTAAGCTCCTTGTAATTAGTCGTACAACCATTTCCCGGCTTTAGCCGATTCTGCAAACATTCTTACAGTAAGAGGTTTTGATATTTGTTTTACTGGTTTATCAGTGAACCATTTTCTAAAGAACCACGTATGAAACCACGGATAATATTTTTCGTAATTCATTACTGATACATCAACATGAAATACCTCATCGTATTTATCAATACAGCAAATTAAATCATCATCATCAGCATAATCTTGCAATACGTCGTCCAGTTCCAACGGTATTAGTTTTCCTGAGAAAGTACCCAACACAGGCAGCTCATTACGGAAAAACTCTAATACTTCCTGATCCGTTACCATATGCGATCTTTCTCATGAGCAATGGTGTTATAGTCTCGAACAGTTTTATAAACGATCTGACTAACATCACTTGCAAGAATCACCCAACCGATTACAGGAAAGCCACGACCTACGAAAGCTCCTAAATTACTTACGTACTTTGGTTTAAGCGTTGCTATGCTGGCTTCTGTCAATGTGGGAAGTCTGATCGGTAATTCAACGTTAAGATACTGGCGTAAGTATTTAGAGGCTATAGAGGTTCCTTGAGTCGCCCCATAAGGTTTGCCCCTTGTCTTTAACAGTGGTAACCCCAGTATGATGCAACTCAATGCCAGAAGGTCTGTAACCCCTCCAAACTGCTCGTTTGTCTTGTCCAGAAAGAGCCAAAAGAACAATTCACCCGCTGAAATGTTATCGATCCCTTTGTAGAAGTACGTTCCGTTAAGCTCTTCCACTGTATCCATCAGTAACCCTATACTTTCTATTGGTTTGCTTATTTATCGTACTCCTACGCAATCAGAGAGGGGGAAGATTTCTTCCACGAAACTTCTGATTTTTAGGCAATAGAAGCCATAAAGCCTCATTGGTGATACAGCGACAAGCGGGGCGTAGCGATTTTCTTGTGTTGGTACTTCGTCGTTCATTGGTAGAACGATCGCGACAACTTATCTAAGGTAACTTGTTGAAAGAAAAATGAGTTTTATTGAGGTTTTGCTACAAAGGGGGAAATCTGGAGCGGGCGAAGGGAATCGAACCCTCGTATAGAGCTTGGGAAGCTCTCGTTCTACCATTGAACTACGCCCGCAAAGAGGTGCGAGGGTCATTATAGACCTTACGCACCGTCTGACAAGACTGAACCATGCTAACTGCTGATAAAATAACCCGTTAGCACTTAGGCTTACTGCCCTGCGGCGGTAAATAGCGCTGCGGATCGATGGCCGTGGCCCGGTAGCGTATCTGGAAGTGCAGGCGCACGGAGTCAGCATCGGTGCTGCCCATCGTGGCGATCTGCTGGCCTATCTTCACGCTCTGGCCGTTATTGACCATCATTTTATCGTTGTGCGCGTAGGCGCTGATGTAATCATCGCTGTGCTTAATCATGATCAGATTACCGTAGCCGCGCAGCTGGCTGCCGACGTACACCACCTTCCCTGCTCCGGCCGCATACACCGGTTGGCCGCGCGTACCGGCGATATCAATGCCCTTATTGCCGCCATCGTTTGAGGAATAAGGCAGTATCACCTTACCGCTGGCCGGCCAGCGCCAGCAGCGCTGCCCCACCGGCGGCCACGACACCTGCGGCAGAGCGGCCGGCGGCTTAGCCGCTGCGGTGCGGGTCGCGCTGCTTTTCTTCGCGCTCTTTCCGCCGCTCGTCCCCGAGGCGCTGTTCAGCTTCAGACGCTGTCCCACTTCGATGGTGTAGGGCGGCGAAAGATTATTCAGCCGGGCCAGATCTTTGACGCTGGTGCCGGTGGTGCGGGAAATACGGTACAGCGTATCACCGCGTTTAACGGTATAGGCGGAACCAGAATCAGATGAACTGGAGCATCCGGCAATCACCAGGCTGCTAACCAACATCATCGTGATATAAAAGCGTTTTCTCATCAGGCGTCCTGCACTCAACACAAACTTTCACCTCGTCAGAATGGACGAATATCATACCAGCCCATAGCCGGATCCCCAATCGATACGCCTCTTATCCTTAAGGATTAAACACCCCGCTGACAGCCGCCAATATCGCGCCCTGCCGCTGTCCGCCAGGCTCCTGGGCTTGTTTTGGTAATGCCTTTCGTCCGCGAATGGTCTACCCTAACGGCCTGAGTACATGGCCCGGCGGGTTTGTACCGGGTCATTTATTATTTTCAGGAGTCGTTATGACCGGGGAACACGTCATTTTGCTGGACGAGCAGGATAAGCCTGCCGGCATGCTGGAAAAGTATGCCGCCCACACCTTCAATACCCCACTGCACCTCGCGTTTTCCTGCTGGCTGTTTGACGCACGGGGCCAGCTGCTGGTCACCCGGCGCTCGCTGGAGAAGAAAGCCTGGCCGGGAGTCTGGACGAATTCGGTCTGCGGACACCCTCAGGAGGGCGAAACCTTCGAGCAGGCCGTCACGCGGCGCAGCCGCTTTGAGCTCGGCGCCGAAATCACCGCTATCGCGCCGGTCGCGCCGCAGTTCCGCTACCGGGCCGTGGCCCCCAACGGCATCGTCGAAAACGAAGTCTGCCCGGTATACGCAGCGCGCGTCATCGGCCCGCTGCGGCCGAATAGCGATGAGGTCATGGACTATCAATGGTGCCCGCTGCAGGACCTGCTCAACGCGCTGGCAATAACGCCGTGGGCCTTTAGCCCGTGGATGGTGCTGGAGGCCACGGATGCGGGTGCGGCGCTGCAAGACTACGCCGCGTCGCTGCGCTGACGGCCGCCCTACCGTACGTAAGCGCCTCCTCGAGCGGCCATTGCAGAGGCTCTCGGCAGCACCCATAAAAAAACCCCGGCACGCAGGCCGGGGTTTTGTCGTTCGCGGTGGTCGCAGTCGGTCTTATTTAACCGGGCGCATCGCCGGGAACAGGATCACGTCGCGGATGGTGTGGCTGTTGGTAAACAGCATCACCATACGGTCGATACCAATGCCCAGGCCAGCGGTCGGCGGCAGGCCGTGCTCCAGCGCGGTCACGTAGTCTTCGTCGTAGAACATCGCTTCGTCGTCGCCGGCGGCCTTAGCGTTCACCTGGTCAAGGAAACGCTGCGCCTGGTCTTCAGCATCGTTCAGCTCGCTGAAACCGTTACCGATTTCACGTCCGCCGATAAAGAACTCAAAGCGATCGGTGATTTCCGGGTTGTCATCGTTACGACGCGCCAGCGGAGAAACCTCAGCCGGGTACTCGGTGATGAAGGTCGGCTGAATCAGGTGCGCTTCCGCCACTTCTTCAAAGATCTCGGTCACAACGCGGCCCAGACCCCAGCTCTTCTCAACCTTGACGCCGACGGCGGCAGCAATCGCTTTCGCAGAGTCGAAGTTATCAAGATCCGCCATCTCGGTTTCCGGACGGTATTTCTTGATAGCCTCACGCATGGTCAGCTTTTCAAACGGCTTGCCGAAGTCAAAGGTCTGATCGCCATAAGGCACCGCGGTGTTGCCGAGAATATCCTGCGCCAGGGTGCGGAACAGGGATTCAGTCAGCTCGATCAGGTCCTTATAGTCCGCATACGCCATATAGAGTTCCATCATGGTGAACTCTGGGTTGTGGCGTACGGAGATGCCTTCGTTACGGAAGTTACGGTTGATCTCGAACACGCGCTCGAAGCCGCCGACAACCAGACGCTTGAGGTACAGTTCCGGCGCGATACGCAGGTACATGTCCAGATCCAGCGCGTTGTGATGGGTGATGAACGGACGGGCTGACGCACCGCCTGGGATCACCTGCATCATCGGGGTTTCAACTTCCATAAAGCCGCGACCGACCATGAACTGGCGAATGCCGGCCAGGATCTGCGAGCGCACTTTAAAGGTGTTGCGGGATTCATCGTTGGAGATCAGATCCAGGTAACGCTGGCGATAGCGCGCTTCCTGATCCTGCAGGCCGTGGAATTTGTCCGGCAGCGGGCGCAGGGCTTTGGTCAGCAGACGCAGCTCGGTGCAGTGAATAGAGAGCTCGCCGGTTTTGGTTTTGAACAGCTTGCCGCGCGCCGCGAGGATATCGCCGAGGTCCCACTTCTTGAACTGCTCGTTGTAGACGCCTTCCGGCAGATCGTCACGCGCAACGTACAGCTGGATGCGGCCGCCGACGTCCTGCAGGGTGACGAATGAGGCTTTACCCATGATACGACGGGTCATCATGCGGCCAGCCACGGAGACTTCAACGTTCAGCGCTTCCAGCTCTTCGTTTTCTTTCGCATCGAAGTCAGCGTGCAGTTGGTCAGAGGTATGGTCACGACGGAAATCGTTCGGGAACGGGATACCCTGCTCGCGCAGCGCAGCCAGCTTTTCACGACGGCTTTTCAGTTCATTATTAAGGTCAATTGCCGCGTCAGCGCCCTGTGCTTGTTGTTCAGACATGTTGGTTCCTCATAACCCTGCTTTCAGACTTGCTTCGATAAATTGATCCAGGCTGCCATCAAGCACCGCCTGAGTGTTGCGGGTTTCCACCCCGGTGCGCAGATCTTTAATGCGGGAATCATCCAGCACGTAAGAACGGATCTGGCTGCCCCAGCCGATGTCTGATTTGGTATCTTCCATCGCCTGTTTCTCGGCATTTTTCTTCTGCATCTCCAGTTCATAAAGCTTGGCTTTCATCTGCTTCATGGCCTGGTCTTTGTTTTTGTGCTGCGAACGGTCGTTCTGGCACTGCGTCACTAACCCGCTTGGAATGTGGGTAATACGCACCGCGGATTCGGTACGGTTAACGTGCTGACCGCCCGCGCCGGAGGCACGGTAAACGTCAATACGCAGGTCCGCCGGGTTGATCTCGATGTCGATATCGTCATCGACTTCCGGGTAAACGAACGCGGAGCTGAAGGAGGTATGACGACGGCCGCCGGAGTCGAACGGGCTCTTACGCACCAGGCGATGGACGCCGGTTTCGGTACGCAGCCAGCCGTAGGCGTAATCGCCGATAATCTTGATGGTCACGGACTTGATGCCCGCCACTTCACCTTCAGACTCTTCGATAATTTCGGTCTTAAAGCCGCGCGCTTCGGCCCAGCGCAGATACATGCGCGTCAGCATGCTGGCCCAGTCCTGCGCTTCGGTGCCGCCGGAGCCGGCCTGAATATCGAGGTAGCAATCGGCGCTGTCGTACTCACCGGAGAACATGCGGCGGAATTCAAGCTGAGCCAGCTTCTCGTCGAGCACATCCAGCTCGGCGACGGCTTCGTTGAAGGTCTCTTCGTCTTCGGCTTCAACGGCCAGCTCCAGCAGGCCGGAAACGTCTTCCAGACCCTGGGACATCTGATCGAGGGTGTCAACGATGGCTTCCAGTGAAGAACGCTCTTTGCCCAGCGCCTGTGCGCGCTCGGGCTCGTTCCACACGTCCGGCTGTTCCAGCTCGGCGTTTACTTCTTCCAGACGCTCTTTCTTGGCATCATAGTCAAAGATACCCCCTGAGAACGTCGGAGCGCTCCGTGAGGTCCTGAATACGGTTTTTTACCGGATTTATTTCAAACATGATCGATTTTCTTTTAATGGATTGGTCAAAATGCGGTGATAAGAGCGGAATTGTACCGGATCCCCGCTCTCTTTTATAGCCACTTCAGCCCTCAGGCGGCCTCTTTGTTGTCGGTTTTTTCGTCACACCGGCCAAAGATGGTCAATGATAAGCTGCAGGCTGCGGTTGCCGCGAAACTCGTTGATATCGAGCTTATAGGCGAGGGTCACTTCGCGCACGCCGTTATCCGGCCAAATCGAGGTATCGACGTTAAAGGCGATCCCGTCCAGCAGCGGGCCGCCGCCAACCGGCTCGACCATCACCTTGAGGTGCCGCTCGCCCACCAGACGCTGCTGCAGCAGGCGGAAGCGGCCGTCGAACAGCGGCTCTGGGAACATCTGCCCCCACGGCCCGGCATCGCGCAGCATCTGCGCTACCTCCATGCTCATCTCCCCGGCGTCCAGCGGACCGTCGGAAACCACTTCCCCCTGCAGCAGCGCGGGATCCAGCCACTCGGTCACCAGCTCGCCGAAGCGCTGCTGGAACTCCTCGAAGCGGGCCTCCTCCAGCGACAGTCCTGCCGCCATCGCGTGGCCGCCAAACTTGAGGATCAGCCCCGGGTTGAGCGTGTCGAGACGCTCCAGCGCATCGCGCATGTGCAGCCCCTGAATAGAGCGGCCGGAGCCTTTTAACAGCCCGTCACCCGTCGGCGCGAAGGCGATAACCGGACGGTGAAAGCGCTCTTTAATTCGCGAGGCCAGAATGCCGACCACGCCCTGATGCCACTGCGGGTGATACATTGCCAGCCCGCCCGGCAGCGCTTCGCTGCTGCGTTCAAGCTGCTGGCACAGGGTGAGCGCTTCCACCTGCATCCCCTGCTCTATCTCTTTGCGCGTCTGGTTCAGGGCATCCAGCTCGTTGGCCAGCACCCGCGCTTCGCCGGCGTTATCGCACAGCAGCAGCGCCACGCCGACCGACATATCGTCCAGCCTTCCCGCCGCGTTCAGCCGCGGGCCAAGGGCAAAGCCGAGATCGCTGGCCGCCAGCTTCTGCGGGTCGCGGTTGGCAATCTCCAGCAGCGCTTTAATTCCCGGGCGGCACTTGCCCGCCCGAATGCGGCTCAGCCCCTGCCAGGTGAGGATGCGGTTATTGGCATCCAGCGGCACCACGTCGGCCACCGTTCCCAGCGCCACCAGGTCCAGCAGCTCAGCGAGGTTAGGCGCGGCAATCCCGCGCGTTTCAAACCAGTTTTTATCGCGCAGGAAGGTGCGCAGCGCCAGCATCAGGTAAAACGCCACCCCGACTCCGGCCAGCGATTTTGACGGGAAGGCGCAGTCGCGCAGGTTCGGGTTGACGATAGCCTCCGCCGCCGGCAGCGTATCGCCCGGCAGGTGGTGATCGGTGACGACTACCGGGATCCCCAGATCGTGTGCGCGATCGACGCCGCTATGCGAGGAGATGCCGTTATCGACGGTCATGATCATCTGCGCGCCGCGGGCGTGGGCCTGATCGACCACTTCCGGGCTCAGGCCGTAGCCATCTTCAAAGCGGTTCGGTACCAGATAGGAGACGTTGCCGTAGCCCAGCGCGCGCAGCGCCAGCACGCTCAGGGCAGTGCTGGTGGCACCATCGGCGTCAAAATCACCGACGATTACAATATGCAAATCCTGCTGGAAGGCGTCGTAGAGCATCTCCACGGCTTTGTCGATGCCGTTGAGCTGCGCCCACGGCAGCATGCCCTTGACGCCGCGCTCCAGCTCCTGCGCGCTGCGTACGCCGCGGCTCGCGTAGAGCCGCTGCAGCAGCGGCGAAAGGTCGGCGGGAAGCTCCGCGCCATCGACCGCCTCACGGCGGCGCAGTTGTGTCTGTTGTTTCACGCGAGTTATTTACCGCTGGTTTGTTTTTGATGCTCATCGAGGAAGGCTTTCAGCTCTTTCGGTCCCTGATAGCCCGGCAGCACGTAGCCGTTGCTCAATACCATTGCCGGCGTGCCGTTGACGCCGAACTGCACGCCGAGCGTGTAGTGCTTGCTGATATCAACCTTGCAGCTGGCCGGCTGTACACCTTTGCCGCCCATCGCGTCATCCAGCGCTTTGTTGCGATCTTTGGCGCACCAGATGGCCTGCATATCCTGCTCGGTCTGGCTCTGCAGCCCCTGGCGCGGGAAGGCCAGGTAACGCACGGTGATGCCGAGGGCGTTGTAGTCGCTCATCTCCTCATGCAGCTTGTGGCAGTAGCCGCAGGTGATGTCGGTAAAGACGGTGATGACGTGCTTTTCCTGCGGCGCCTTGTAGACGATCATCTCTTTTTCCAGCGCGTTCAGCTTACCCACCAACAGCGAGTTAGTGACGTTAACCGGCTGGGCGCCGCTGACGTCGTACATCGGCCCCTGAATAATGTGCTTACCGTCGTCGGTCACGTACAGCACGCCGCCGTCGGTCAGTACGGTGCTCATACCGCTAACCGGCGAAGGCTGAATGTCGGTGCTCTGCACGCCCAGCTTGGCCAGCGACTGCTTAATCGTCGCGCTATCGGCGTGCGCCGCGCCGGAGAGCGTTGCCGCCAGCAGGGTGAACATCAGTAAACCTTTTTTCATACTCAATCCTTTTTATTCAGCACTCACGCCCGCGGGTGGTGCTGTTGATGAAGTTGTCGCAGACGCTCGGTCGCCACGTGGGTGTATATCTGCGTCGTCGAGAGATCGCTATGTCCTAACAGCATCTGTACCACGCGCAGGTCGGCGCCATGATTTAGTAGATGCGTCGCAAACGCGTGGCGTAAAACGTGCGGGGAGAGCTTGGCGCTATCGATCCCCGCCAGCACCGCGTAGTGCTTAATTCGATACCAGAACGTCTGCCGGGTCATCTGCTGCGCGCGCTGGCTGGGAAAGAGCACGTCGGAGGCGACGCCGTTCAGCAGCCACGGGCGGCCGTACTCAAGGTAGTTCTCCACCCACAGCACCGCCTCTTCGCCGAGCGGCACCAGCCGCTCTTTGTTGCCTTTACCCACCACGCGCAGCACGCCCTGACGCAGGCTGATATCGCTCATCGTCAGGCCCACCAGCTCCGAGACGCGCAGGCCGGTGGCATACAGCACCTCCAGCATCGCCTTGTCGCGCAGCTCCAGAGGCTGCTCCACCAGCGGCGCCTGCAGCAGGCGGTCCACCTGCGCTTCGCTGAGATCTTTCGGCAGGCGCTGCGGCAGCTTTGGCGACGCCAGCAGCGCGCTGGGATCGTCGGTGCGGATTTTTTCCCGATACAGATGCTGGAAAAAACGGCGCACCGCGCTCAGCAGCCGCGCGGTGCTGGTGGCCTTGTAGCCGCCGGTTTGCCTTTCGGCCAGCAGGGACTGGAGATCCTCCCCGCTGACGCTGCCAAGCGTCAGCCCGCGATGGTGCAGCCACTCCACGACCATCGTCAGGTCCCGGCGGTAGGCGCTCAGCGTATTTTCCGCCAGGTTGCGCTCCAGCCACAGGGCATCAAGAAACTGCTCGATTTGTGCCAGATCCTGTTCCACATCGGCCTCTTTGCTCGTTAAATCGTCCCCAGTATACCCAAATAAGCCGCACGACTGGACAAAAACGGCGGCGGCGGGCTGCCTGAAGTATGACGGGTATCATCACCTTTCTGGTAGACTAGCCGCAAAGTCACAGCATGAATTGAGATGTTTACGTCATGAACATAGGCCTTTTTTACGGTTCCAGTACCTGCTACACCGAAATGGCTGCGGAGAAAATCCGCGATATTATCGGTCCTGAATTAGTGACCTTGCACAATCTGAAAGATGACTCCCCTGAGCTGATGACCGGCTACGACGTGCTGATCCTCGGCATCCCCACCTGGGATTTCGGCGAGATTCAGGAAGACTGGGAGGCTATCTGGCCGCAGCTCGAGACGCTGGATCTGCAGGATAAGATAGTGGCGCTGTACGGCATGGGCGATCAGCTGGGCTACGGCGAGTGGTTCCTCGACGCGCTGGGCATGCTGCACGACAGGCTGGCAACCCGGGGCGTGAAGTTTATCGGCTACTGGCCGACCGAAGGCTACGAGTTCACCAGCCAGAAGCCGATCGTCGCCGATGGCCAACTGTTCGTTGGCCTCGCGCTCGATGAAACAAACCAGTATGACCTGAGCGACGATCGTATCCAGAGCTGGTGCGAGCAAATCCTTGGGGAAATGGCCGAACAGTTCGCCTGAGTCGCCTGAGCTTAAGCAAGAGCCTGACGCTCCAGGCTCTTAGCCCTGCTAGTCCTGCGCCGGTTTGTTCAGCACCAGCCGGCGCAAATCGCGCCACTCCTTCGCATCCATGCTATCAGCCGCCACCCACAGGTGCTGGCTGCGACGCGTTTGCGGATGGCGCAGACGCAGCAGCATCCCGCTGTTAATGACCCACGGCATGCCGACTATTTCCCACTCCGCTTTTTGCCAGCGCAGTCGGGAATCGGTCATCAGCTTTATTTCTCCCTGACAGGCGTGGATCCGCCGCTGGCTGCGTACGCTGTCAAACACCACCAGAGAGAGCAGCAGTAGCCATAGCGGGGTGTAGCTGAGCGGCCAGGGCATCAGCAGGACGATGGCCGCCACGATGCCGTGGAGCAACAGCGAGAACCACTGCGAACGCCAGGAAATGCGTAAATCAGATTGCCACAGGACCACGTTCCCGATTCCGAGTCTGGATTAATTTTACCATCCGCTGCAGCTGGGCATCGGAGGGTTCGCCGTGATTCATCAACCAGTTGAACAGATCCGGGTCGTCGTTTTCTAACAACCGGATGAACAGCAGCTTGTCTTCATCGCTGAGCGTATCGTACTCATACTCGAAAAACGGCATGATGGAGATATCGAGTTCACGCATACCCCGGCGGCATGCCCAGTGGATGCGGGCTTTATTAGTAATGTCCATGTTATCCTTCCAGCGTAAAGGTATATACCCGTCATACTTCAAGTTGCACGTGCGTTAGCCGCGTTCGTTCCCCCAGCCACTTACCCGAGTAAGCTCCTGGGGACTCGCTCACTTGCCGCTTTCCTGCAACTCGAATTATTTAGGCTATAGGTTAGTTTAACCCGTTTTTAGCACTTACTTTACAGCATTATCGAGAAGCGCGAGCAGCATTCCATAAAAACCACAAATTTATTATGGCTTTATCCTTTTCCTTCGTTCGCCCACTTGCGCCCTTAGGGCACAAATGGCCTGCCGAAAGCGCTTGCATTGCACCATAGCTCTTTTACCATTAGTCATTCACTCTGCGTTAAGCTATTCAGGACATGACTATGGCTTTTACACCTTTTCCTCCACGTCAGCCCTCTTCTTCCGCGCGGCTGCCGTTAACGCTGATGACCCTCGACGACTGGGCGCTGGCGACAATCACCGGTCAGGATGCGGAGAAATATCTGCAGGGACAGGTCACCGCTGACGTCAGCGCGCTGACTGACGATCGCCACCTGCTGGCCGCGCACTGTGACGCCAAGGGTAAAATGTGGAGCAACCTGCGCGTGTTTCGCCGCGACGACGGCTTCGCGTGGATTGAGCGCCGCAGCCTGCGCGACGCGCAGCTGACCGAACTGAAAAAATACGCGGTGTTCTCTAAGGTGACCATCGCCGCGGACGATGAACTCGTCCTGCTGGGCGTCGCCGGCTTCCAGGCCCGCGCTGCGCTGGCACCGCTGTTCAGCGAGCTGCCAAATGCCGACAAGCAGGTGGTGACCGACGGCGCGACCAGCCTGCTGTGGTTTGAACATCCGGCAGAGCGCTTCCTGCTGGTCACCGACGCTGAAACCGCCGCCCGGGTGACCGAAGCCCTGCGCAGCGATGCCCAGCTGAATAACAGCCAGCAGTGGCTGGCGCTGAATATTGAAGCCGGCTTACCGGTCATTGATAGTGCCAACAGCGCGCAGTTTCTGCCGCAGGCCACTAACCTGCAGGCGCTGGGCGGCATCAGCTTTAAAAAGGGCTGCTATACCGGGCAGGAGATGGTCGCACGGGCAAAATTCCGCGGAGCCAACAAGCGGGCGCTGTGGTCTCTGACCGGGAAAGCCAGCCGCGTTCCGCAGGCCGGGGAAGATCTTGAGCTGCAGATGGGCGAGAACTGGCGCCGTACCGGCACCGTGCTGGCCGCCGTACAGTTAGATGATGGTCATCTGCTGGTACAGGTGGTGATGAACAACGACATGGAAGCGGACAGCGTGTTCCGCGTTCGCGATGATGCCGGCACGTTAAGCATCACCCCGCTGCCGTACTCGCTGGAAGAAGAGTAGCTCTCCGCGTGCGGATAATGGCGCCAGCGCTCTGCCCTCAGGCGGCGCTGACGCTGCTATCCGCGCCACGTAACCCGCGCGACAGGCCATCGCCGCACGCCGGTTATTTAAACCTGCGCAACGTACAGATAGATCGCCAGGAAGTGACACACGCTGCCGCCGAGCACAAAGCCGTGCCAGATAGCGTGGTTGTACGGTATCCGCTTGCAGACGTAGAAGATAACCCCCAGCGAATAGACAATCCCCCCGATCGCCAGCAGCGTTACCCCGCCAGCCGCCAGCTTAATCGCCAGCTGATAGACCACGATGAGCGACAGCCAGCCCATCGTCAGATAGGTCACCAACGACAGAACTTTAAAGCGGTGCGCGATGGTCAGCTTAAACAAGATCCCCAGCAGCGCCAGGCTCCAGATAACGATCATCAGGCCGCGCGAGAGCGGCGAGTTGAGCCCCACCAGCAGAAAAGGGGTATAGGTACCCGCAATCAGCAGATAGATGGCGCAGTGGTCGAATTTTTTCAGCCATAGCTTAGCCCGCTGATGCGGAACGGCGTGATAGAGCGTAGAGGCGAGGAACAGCAGGATCATGCTGCCGCCGTAGAGGCTGTAGCTGGTAATCGCCATGGCGCCGGCGTTAGCGTCCACCGCCTGCACCAGCAGCAGCACCAGGCCGACGATACCAAACACCAGCCCAATCCCGTGACTGATGCTGTTGGCAATTTCCTCTGCCAGAGAATATCCCTGTGTGATTAATGGTTTGCGAACCATATTTGACTCCAAAAACGTGAAATCTTTCAACGCCTACCTAGGGTAACTGAGAATGATTCCAGTGAACACCTGTTAGCTAAAATAAAACGATGAATATTTGTAAGCAGTTTAAAATCATAACGTTACAGTTAAATTTCACCTAACAGTCGTTCACTATTTTCAAAGCAGTTTGAATTCAATGACATAAAACTGCTCTTCGTCCGGGTAGATCTCCGTGATGACCTGCCGCAGCTGCGCAAGGGTCATATTTTCCTGCTGCGCGTGCCGTTCGCTCAGCGTGGCGAGGGTTACCGTGGAGGTCGCGACCACGCTAATCGTGCAAAAATAGCCGTCATCTTCATAACGCCCGACGCGCAGCACGTCGCCGACCTTGAAATGCGACTCCGCGGCATTGCGGATGGTGATCGTTTTGCGGCCGCTGAGGATGTCGTCCTGAAAGCGCTGAAAAAAGGTTATGTCATTCGGCTGCATGATATCATTCCGTCCTGGTCATTCTGAATTGTGAGTTATTACCGTGAGTATGTTCTCCCACGCCGCTATTGCCAGTCTCAACAATCTTGAGATGATGGTCTACCACTACGTCATTAAGAATCGTGACAAAGTGATGTATATGACCATCCGCGAGCTGTCGGAAGCCGCCGGCGTTTCCACCACCACCGTGCTGCGCTTCTGCCGCAAGCTGCAGTGTGAGGGATACTCAGAGTTTCGCGTCCGCTTTAAATTATATCTCGAGCAAAACCAGCCTCAACAGGCAAATATCGGCGCCAGCGAAATAATGAGCTTTTTTAAAAGCGTCAATAACGATGAATTTGATGATTTACTCGAGCGCGCGGTGGATATTATCCTCGCCTCGGAGCGTATTATTTTCGTCGGTGCCGGAACCTCCGGCGCGCTGGCGAAATATGGCGCACGCTTCTTCTCGAACGTCGGGAAATTCAGTAATCACATCGACGATCCCTATTTCCCGGTGACGAACGATATGGCCCGCAACGCGCTGGCGATCGTCCTCTCCGTTTCCGGTGAAACCGAAGAGATCCTGCGCTTTGCCGGTCAGTTCAGCCTCCATCGCTGCAAGGTGATGTCGATAACCAGCCACGAACACTCGCGGCTGGCGAAGCTGGCTGATTTCAACCTCTCCTGGCACATACCGCAAACGCGCATCGGCGGCGTCTACGATATTACGACGCAAATCCCGGTCATTTATATTCTTGAAAGCCTCGGGCGTAAATTAGCCCGCAAAATAGCCTGAAAATAACACCCTGTTTTTTCGATGTAACATATTCCAGCAGCGGGAAATTGTTATATCGTGACATTTATATGCCCTTTGCTAGACTCGAAAACAACGGATCATCAAACGAGATTAGCAACCATGAAAAAAATATCCTTACCGCAAGATTTTTTATGGGGCGGCGCGGTAGCGGCGCACCAGGTGGAAGGCGGCTGGAATAAAGGCGGCAAAGGCCCGAGCATTTGCGACGTGCTGACCGGCGGCGCGCACGGCGTACCGCGCGAGATAACCCACCAGGTTGAGCCAGGTAAATATTACCCGAACCACGAAGCCATCGATTTTCACGGCCGCTACAAAGAGGACATCAAGCTGTTCGCCGAGATGGGCTTCAAATGCTTCCGTACCTCCATCGCCTGGACCCGCATCTTCCCGCTCGGCGACGAAGCTCAGCCGAACGAAGAGGGGCTGAAGTTCTACGACGACATGTTTGATGAGCTGCTGAAGTACAACATCGAACCGGTTATCACCCTCTCCCACTTTGAAATGCCTCTGCACCTCGTGCAGCAGTACGGCGGCTGGACTAACCGTAAAGTTGTCGATTTCTTCGTGCGCTTTGCCGAAGTGGTCTTCGAGCGCTATAAGCACAAAGTGAAATACTGGATGACCTTTAACGAGATCAACAACCAGCGTAACTGGCGCGCGCCGCTGTTTGGCTACTGCTGCTCCGGCGTGGTCTATACCGAGCATGAAAATCCGGAAGAGACCATGTACCAGGTGCTGCACCACCAGTTCGTGGCCAGCGCGCTGGCGGTGAAGGCGGCGCGCCGCATCAACCCCGAGATGCAGGTTGGCTGCATGCTGGCGATGGTTGCCCTCTATCCGTTCTCCTGCAAGCCTGAAGACGTAATGTTTGCTCAGGAGTCGATGCGTGAACGCTACGTCTTCACCGACGTGCAGCTGCGCGGCTACTACCCGACCTACGTGCTGAACGAGTGGGAGCGACGCGGCTTCAACATCAGGATGGAAGAGGGTGACGAGCAGATCCTGCGTGAAGGCACCTGCGACTACCTCGGCTTCAGCTACTACATGACCAACGCCGTGAAGGCCGAAGGCGGCAGCGGCGATGCCATTTCCGGCTTTGAAGGCAGCGTACCGAACCCGCACGTTAAAGCCTCCGACTGGGGCTGGCAGATTGACCCGGTGGGCCTGCGCTACGCGCTGTGCGAGCTGTACGAACGCTATCAGAAACCGCTGTTCATCGTAGAAAACGGCTTTGGCGCCTATGACAAAGTAGAAGAAGACGGCAGCATCAATGACGACTACCGCATCGACTACCTACGCGCCCACGTTGAAGAGATGATCAAAGCGGTCACTTACGATGGCGTCGAGCTGATGGGCTACACCCCGTGGGGCTGCATCGATTGCGTCTCCTTCACCACCGGCCAGTACAGCAAGCGCTACGGCTTTATCTACGTCAACAAGCACGATGACGGCACCGGCGATATGTCCCGTTCGCGTAAAAAGAGCTTCGACTGGTATAAAGAAGTGATTGCCAGCAACGGCGAAAACCTCTGATTTCTTGCTCTGCCTCCTCCTCTCCCCCTGCCGGGAGAGGAGTCATGCCCCTCACGGACACCTGTTGCGGACACTTCTTTACAGCTTTCGCATTGCCAAAACGCGTTCGCCCGCTAAGATAGGCCACGTGAATATTTGAGGCGATCATGATTAAGCGACAGCGAAAAGCCATTCTTCTTGTAGTCCTTGCCTGTCTGGTGGTGCTGGTATGCACCGCGCAGCGTATGGCGGGGCTGCACGCGCTGGTCATGAACGCCGCCGCCGTCACGCAGTCAGCCCAGCAGGGTTCGGACAGCGCCGAAGCGCCGGTCACCCCCTGCGAGCTGAGCGCAAAGTCGCTGCTGGCCTCACCGCCGGTGCTGTTTGAAGGGGCGCTGTTTGTTTTCGCGCTTCTGCTGACGGTGCTGGCGGCGGTGCCGCCGCGCATCGAGCGGCTGTGGCCTCCCCGCGTTATCTCCCCTCCCCGGCTACGGGTGCATCTGCGACTCTGCGTCTTCCGTGAATGAGAATTTTCCTGACAGTTCAGGTTAATCAATCATTTACGGAGAAAATTTATGCTTATGGTATTCAGGCGACTGCTGGTCTGCCTGCTTTGGCTATGGCTGCCCGCAAGCCAGGCCGCCGACAGCGGCTGGCTACGCGCCGCCGATAATCAGCACGCCAGCGTCAGGCTGCGCGCGCAAAACGAAGGCAGCGGCGACACCAGCCTGCTGCTGGACGTGGCTCTGGAAAAGGGCTGGAAAACCTACTGGCGCTCGCCGGGCGAAGGTGGGATCGCGCCCGCCATCGCCTGGCATCAGCCGCTGGAGGTGAGCTGGCGCTGGCCGGTACCGCAGCGTTTTGACGTCGCCGGTATTTCGACCCAGGGCTATGACGGCAACGTCAGCTTCCCGATGGCGATCCGCGGCCCGCTACCCGCGACGCTGAGCGGCGTGCTGACGCTTTCCACCTGCAGCAACGTCTGCATTCTGACCGACTATCCCTTCTCGCTGGATATGACCGCCCCTGCGGGGAGCGACTTTGGCTACGATTACGCCCGCGCAATGGGCACGCTGCCGCTGCCCGACGGGCTGACGACGCACCTCTCCGCCGGCTACAGCAGCGGCAGGCTCACGGTGACCGCCGTTCGTGAGGCCGGCTGGCAGCAGCCCTCCCTGTTTATCGATAGCATGGATGACGTCGATTTCGCTAAACCCACCTTTACCATCAAGGGCGACACCCTTACCGCCACGCTGCCGGTGACCGACGGCTGGGGCGAGGCGGCACCGGACCTGCGCAATAAGCGCCTCTCTCTGGTGCTGGCCGACGGCGGCCAGGCGCAGGAGAGCGCGCTCATCATCGGCGCTGCCTCCCCGACTCCCGCTACGTCGTGGGGATGGGCGCTGCTGATGGCGCTGGCCGGCGGGCTGATCCTCAACGTCATGCCCTGCGTTCTGCCGGTGCTGGCGATGAAGCTCGGCTCGCTGGTGCAAACCGACGTTCACCAGCGCGGCGCGGTGCGGCGGCAGTTCCTCGCGTCGGTTAGCGGCATCGTCACCTCTTTCCTCGCCCTGGCGCTGATGATGACGCTGCTGCGCCTCGGTAATCAGGCCTTAGGCTGGGGGATCCAGTTCCAGAATCCGTGGTTTATCGGCGTCATGGCGCTGGTGATGGTGCTGTTCAGCGCCAGCCTGCTGGGGCTGCTGGAGATCCGCCTCTCCTCCCGCGCCAGCACCTTCCTCGCCACCCGCGGCGGCAACGGCCTGATGGGGCATTTCTCCCAGGGCGCGCTGGCCACGCTGCTGGCAACCCCGTGCACCGCGCCTTTTCTCGGTACCGCGGTTTCGGTGGCGCTGGTCGCGCCGCTGCCTCTGCTGTGGGGCATCTTCTTCACCATGGGATTAGGCATGAGTCTGCCGTGGCTGCTGGTTGCCGCCTGGCCCGGGCTGGCCCTGCGTCTGCCGCGTCCCGGCCGCTGGATGAACGCCGTGCGGGTCGCGCTCGGGCTGATGATGCTCGGCTCGTCGCTGTGGCTGATGAGCCTGCTGACGGTGCACACAGGCCGCACGCCGGTGCTCGCGCTGATGGTGATTTTAGCGGTCGTACTACTAATAGCGACGGCCTGGCGCTACCGCTGGCTTACGGCGCTGCGTGCCGGCGCGCTGGCCGTGGCCGTCGCGGCGGCGGTCGCCCTCGTTTTCCCGCAGGACGGTCAAGGGTCCCGGCGTGACCGGGTGAAGTGGCAGCCGCTCAGCGAGCAGGCCATTACCGCCGCCCTGGCTGACCATAAGCGGGTCTTTATCGACGTGACCGCCGACTGGTGCGTGACCTGTAAAGCGAATAAATACAACGTGCTGCTGCGGGATGATGTGCAGGACGCGCTCTCTGCGCCCGACGTGGTGGCGCTGCGCGGTGACTGGAGCCGGCCGTCGGAAACCATCAGCCGCTTTCTGAACGCTCGCGGCAGCGCCGCGGTCCCCTTCAACCAAATTTACGGACCGGATTTAGCCCAGGGCCAGATACTCCCCGCGCTGTTAAATCGTGACGCGCTGCTCGCCGCGCTCTCCGCCGCCAAAGGACAATAATGATGAGAACGATTACCGCCCTCCTGCTGCTGTGCATCTCAGCTTTCGCCTCCGCCGCTCCGGCGCCGCAGGCTGAATCATCCTCCGACGCTCAGCTGGCGAACCTGCTGTTTAACGATCCCAATAGCCCGCGCATCGGGGCCAAAGCGCCGCGTCTGACCATCGTGTCGTTTACCGACTACAACTGCCCCTACTGCAAGCAGTTCGACCCGCTGCTGGAAAAAATCGTCCACGATAATCCCGACGTCCTGCTGATCGTCAAGCTGCTGCCGTTTAAGGGACAAAGCTCGGTCAACGCCGCCAAAGCCGCGCTCTCAACCTGGCGTCAGCAGCCGGACAAATTCTGGGCGCTGCACCAGCGGCTGATGGCGAAAAAGGGGTATCACGATGATGCCAGCATTCTCGCCGCCCGGCAGAAGACCGCTACCGATGGCGTACAGGTGGATGATAAGACGATGGATTCGTTGAAGATGAACCTGATTTTGTCCCAGGTGCTGAACGTTCAGGGGACCCCGGCGACCATCGTCGGCGACCAGATGGTGGCGGGGGCCATTTCGTATGCCGACCTGGAGGGGCTGGTGAAAGAGCAGCTGGCACAATCCCATGCGCAGTAAACTGCGCCGCTGGCTGCGCGAACTGATGATTCTGCTGCTGCTCGCGGCGGCGACTATCGGCGGAATGGATTATCTGCGCCGACCCGCGCTGCCGCAGAGTTTTACCAGCACGCCGCTGCAGACCCTTGACGGCCGGACGGTCGATCTGCGCGCCATGAGCGAGGAGCGCCCGCTGCTGCTCTACGTCTGGGCCACGTGGTGCGGCATCTGTCGCTACACCACGCCGTCCGTCGCCGCGCTGGCTGCCGATGGCGGCAACGTGATGACGGTGGCGCTGCGCTCCGGTGATGACCCGGCGCTGGAGAAGTGGCTGGCGCGCAAAAAAATAGCGCTGCCGACGGTTAACGATCCCGACGGCCGGCTTTCAGGCCAGTGGGACGTGCAGGTGACGCCCACCCTGGTGGTGATTTCCCGCGGCGAGGTGAAATCCGTGACCACCGGCTGGACCAGCGGCTGGGGGATGCGTCTGCGGCTGTGGCTGGCGTCATAGCTCCGTGAGCCCGGGCAGGACGCCGCCCGGGGTTTCGCACCGGCCGGAGGCTATTTTCCTCCGGCCAGCTCGAGGAAGCTGCCGGTGACGTAGGAGGCTTTGTCGCTCAACAGCCAGGCGATCGCCTGGGCGACCTCTTCCGGCTGCCCGCCGCGCTGCATCGGCAGCGCCGCTTTCACCCGCTCTACGCGCCCCGGCTCGCCGCCGGAGGCGTGCATTTCGGTGTAGATAAAGCCCGGACGCACGCCGTTGACGCGAATGCCCTGCGCCGCCACCTCCAGCGCCAGGCCGGTAGTCAGCGTATCGACCGCCCCTTTCGACGCGGCGTAATCAACGTATTCCCCCGGTGAGCCCAGACGCGCCGCCGCCGAAGAGACGTTGACGATCGCCCCGCCCTTGCCGCCGTGACGGTGCGACATCCGCTTTACCGCCTCGCGACAGCAGAGGAAATAGCCGGTGACGTTGGTGCTCAGCACCCGATTAATCCGCTCAGCGTTAAGGTCTTCAATCGCGCTCTGGGTAAACAGAATGCCGGCATTATTGACCAGCGCGCTCAGGGGTTCGCCAAGGCGGTCGAGGCCGGCAAACATCGCCATCACCTGCGCCTCGTCGCTGATATCCGCGCGCAGCGCGATAGCCTTGCCGCCCCGGGCAATAATTTCATTCACCACTTCCGTCGCCGCATTCACGTTGTGATGGTAATTCACCGCCACGGTATAGCCTTCCTGCGCCAGCAGCAGCGCCGTCGCCCTGCCAATTCCGCGGCTCGCGCCGCTAATCAGTGCCACCGTCATCGCGTTCTCCCAAAAAATAAAGGCGCCGCAGCGCCTTTAAAAGATAGTCTAATCAGCTAATTACTGATATTCGCTCATCGGTACGCAGGAGCAGAACAGGTTACGGTCGCCGTAAACATCGTCCAGACGCTTCACCGTCGGCCAGTATTTATTCGCCAGCCCTGCCGGGAACACCGCCAGCTCGCGGGTGTACGGATGGCTCCACTCGGCAACCAGCTCGCCCTGGGTGTGCGGCGCGTTCACCAGCGGGTTATCCGCCAGCGGCCACTCGCCCGCTTTCACGCGCTCGATTTCGCCGCGGATCGCCAGCATCGCCTCGATAAAGCGGTCCAGCTCAACCTTGCTTTCCGATTCGGTCGGCTCAACCATCAGCGTACCGGCAACCGGGAAGGACATGGTCGGCGCGTGGAAACCAAAGTCGATCAGACGCTTGGCAATGTCCAGCTCGCTGATGCCGGTCTCTTCTTTCAGCGGACGAATATCCAGAATACATTCGTGCGCCACGCGGCCGTCGCGGCCGGTATAGAGCACCGGGAAAGCCTCTTTCAGGCGCGTCGCGATGTAGTTAGCGTTGAGAATAGCCACCTGGCTGGCCTGCTTCAGCCCTTCCGCGCCCATCATGCGGATATACATCCAGCTGATAGGTAAAATGGAGGCGCTGCCGAACGGTGCCGCGGAAACCGCGCCCTGACGGGTCAGCATACCTTCAATTTGCACCACGCTGTGGCCCGGTACGAACGGAGCCAGGTGCGCCTTCACGCCGATTGGGCCCATGCCAGGGCCGCCGCCGCCGTGCGGAATGCAGAAGGTTTTGTGCAGGTTAAGGTGCGACACGTCCGCGCCGATAAAGCCCGGAGAGGTGATCCCCACCTGCGCATTCATGTTCGCGCCGTCGAGGTAAACCTGGCCGCCGAACTGATGCACAATCTCGCACACTTCGCGGATGGTCTCTTCATACACGCCGTGCGTCGACGGGTAGGTCACCATGATGCAGGAGAGATTTTCCCCCGCCTGCTCTGCCTTAAGACGCAGATCGGCGAGATCGATGTTACCGTTTTTATCACAGGCCACGACCACGACCTGCATCCCTGCCATCTGCGCGGATGCCGGGTTGGTACCGTGCGCCGAGCTTGGGATCAGGCAGATATCGCGATGGCCTTCATTGCGGCTCTCGTGGTAATGACGGATAGCCAGCAGGCCCGCATATTCACCCTGGGCGCCGGAGTTCGGCTGCATGCACACGGCGTCGTAGCCGGTCAGCTTCACCAGCCAGTCGGAGAGCTGGGCGATCATCTGATGATAACCTTCCGCCTGCTCTGCCGGGCAGAACGGGTGCAGCTCGGCAAACTCAGGCCAGGTGATCGGGATCATTTCCGCCGCGGCGTTGAGCTTCATGGTGCAGGATCCCAGCGGGATCATCGCCTGATTCAGCGCCAGATCTTTACGCTCCAGCGAGTGCATGTAGCGCATCATCTCGGTTTCGCTGTGGTAGCGATTGAATACCGGGTGGGTCAGGATCGCATCGTCGCGCAGCATGCTGGCCGGGATCGAACGGCTGTCGAGCGCAACGTCTTTGTCCAGGGTATCGATATCCAGCCCGTGCGCCTCGCCAACGATCGCGCGGAACAGGTTCAGCACGTCTTCGCGGGTGGTGGCTTCATCGAGGGTGATACCGACCGCGTTGTGAATGTCGCTGCGCAGGTTAATTTCCAGCGCCTCGGCGCGCGCCAGCACCGCCGCTTTATCGGCAACGTCAACGCAGAGGGTGTCAAAGTAGTGCGCGTGGCGCAGCTTGAGCCCTTTCTTCTGCAGGCCGTCGGCGAGAATATCCGTCAGGCGATGGATGCGGCTGGCGATACGCTTCAGGCCAGCCGGGCCGTGGAAGACCGCGTACAGGCTGGCGATGTTGGCCAGCAGCACCTGGGAAGTACAAATATTGGAGTTCGCTTTCTCGCGGCGGATATGCTGCTCGCGGGTCTGCATCGCCATGCGCAGCGCGGTGTTGCCGGCGGCATCTTTCGATACGCCGATAATACGGCCTGGCATGGAGCGTTTGAATTCATCTTTTGCCGCGAAGAAGGCCGCGTGCGGACCACCGTAGCCCATCGGCACGCCGAAACGCTGGGCGGAACCGAAGACGATATCGGCGCCCTGCTTGCCCGGCGCGGTCAGCAGCACCAGGGTCATAAAGTCGGCCGCCACGCTCACCACGACCTTGCGCGCTTTAAGCTCGGCAATCAGGCCTGCGTAATCGTGTACTTCACCGGTCGTACCGACCTGCTGCAGCAGCACGCCGAAAACGTCCTGATGATCGAGCGCTTTGTCCGCGTCATCGACGATAACGTCAAAGCCGAAGGTTTCCGCGCGAGTGCGGACCACGTCCAGCGTTTGCGGGTGCACGTCGGCAGCCACAAAGAAGCGGTTCGCGTTTTTGAGCTTGCTGACGCGCTTCGCCATCGCCATCGCTTCCGCGCCGGCGGTTGCTTCATCCAGCAGCGAGGCAGAGGCGATATCCAGCCCGGTCAGATCGAGCGTAACCTGCTGGAAGTTGAGCAGCGATTCGAGGCGACCCTGCGATACTTCCGGCTGATAAGGGGTATACGCGGTATACCAGCCCGGGTTTTCCAGCATATTGCGCTGAATAACCGGCGGCAGCTGCACGGCGGTGTAGCCCATGCCGATGTAAGACTTAAAGCGCTTGTTACGCCCGGCAATTGCCTTCAGCTCCGCGAGCGCGGCGAACTCCGTCGTCGCATCACCGACCTGCGGCGGCGTTGCCAGCTGAATATCCTGCGGCACAATCTGGCCAATCAGGGCGTTAAGCGAATCGGCGCCAACGGTATTCAGCATCTCCTGCTGTTGCTGAGCATCCGGACCGATGTGACGTTCAATAAAGGCGCCGCGGTTTTCAAGCTGACCTAAAGTCTGAGTCATGAGCGATGGTTCCTGAAACGTGCAGTGAATCGTAATTGTCTGACTGGTTTGCCCGGTTTTGCACGCATGCTCACCGGACCTTTCTACGCAAAACCGTTCACGCGGCTGGCAGTGACGCCAGCGGGCGGGTTAGCCGGGAAGCTAACCCGCCCGCCGCGTGAAGGATGAACGTAGTTACTCGTCTTCTAACAGCGCGGCATAAGCCGTCGCGTCCAGCAGCGCCGCGACCTGAGCTTCATCGCTGGCTTTGATTTTGAAGATCCAGCCGTCGGCGTACGGATCGCTGTTAATCAGCTCCGGGGAGTCGTTCAGCTCTTCGTTCACCGCCACGATCTCGCCGCTAATCGGAGCATAGATATCCGAGGCCGCTTTTACCGACTCCGCAACGGCGCAGTCATCGCCGGCTTCAACCGCCGCGCCGACTTCCGGCAGATCGACGAAAACCATATCGCCAAGCAGCTCCTGCGCGTGCTCGGTGATGCCAACGGTGTAGGTGCCGTCAGCCTCTTTGCGCAGCCATTCGTGTTCTTTACTGTATTTCAGTTCTGCTGGTACGTTGCTCATCAATTCATCTCCAAAAGGGGGAATCACGCAACGGCTTTGCCGTTACGCACAAAAACGGGTTTAGTCACTTTTACCGGCATTTCGCGGTTACGGATTTGTACGACAGCCGTTTCACCGATGCCCGCCGGTACGCGTGCCAGTGCAATACTGTAGCCCAGCGTCGGGGAGAACGTCCCGCTGGTGATAATGCCCTCTTGCTGATTACCATCAGCATCGGTAAAGCGCACCGGCAGACCGCCGCGCAGTACGCCCTTCTCGGTCATCACCAGACCAACCAGCTGCTCGGTGCCTTTTTCGCGCTGCAGCTCCAGCGCTTCACGACCGATAAAGTTGCGATCGGCAGGTTCCCAGGCGATGGTCCAGCCCATATTCGCCGCCAGCGGGGAGACGCCTTCGTCCATCTCCTGGCCATACAGATTCATCCCGGCTTCCAGGCGCAGCGTATCGCGCGCGCCGAGGCCGCAGGGCTTCACGCCCGCGTCCAGCAGGCTGCGCCAGAAATCTGCGGCCTGTTCTTTCGGCAGCGCAATCTCGTAGCCCGCTTCGCCGGTGTAGCCGGTGGTGGCGATAAATAAATCCCCCGCCTGTACGCCAAAGAACGGCTTCATGCCGGTAACGGCCTGGCGCTGCTGCTCGCTAAACAGGGTAGCGGCCTTCTCTTTCGCCTGCGGGCCCTGGACGGCGATCAGCGACAGATCGTCGCGCACGGTTATCTCCAGGCCATAGGATTCAGCCTGCTGGCCGATCCAGGCGAGGTCTTTTTCGCGCGTCGCGGAGTTAACAACAAGGCGGAAATAGTCTTCCGTCAGGAAATAGACAATCAGGTCATCGATAACGCCCGCCGAAGCGGTCAGCATTCCGCTGTATAGCGCTTTGCCAGGGACGGTGAGCTTCGCTACATCGTTAGCCAGCAGATAGCGCAGGAACTCGCGCACCCGGCTCCCGTGGAAATCGACGATGGTCATGTGCGAGACGTCGAACATGCCGGCATCGCTGCGCACCGCGTGGTGTTCATCAATCTGGGAACCGTAATGCAGCGGCATCATCCAGCCATGGAAGTCCACCATGCGAGCACCGCACAGCGTGTGTTGTTCATACAACGGAGTCTGTTGAGCCATCTTTTCCTCGTCAAATAAAACGGAACCAGCTACTTTTTTGCGGCGATTTCGCCCCGCGAAATCCGGCGTCGAGGCCCTTCGCTGGCGCCGACGCAAACGTTATCTTTTGCCTGAACTTACCACCGAAACCGGCGCTAAACCATAAGGTAAATCAGGACATCACATTAGCTTATGACCAAAACTCGCCGAAAACTCTACAGAATTATTGACTGGAAAAAAGCGATTAATGCCACATAAAATTAACATAACCGCCGAACAAAGCAGGTCATGATGGTATTTTATGCGAAAAAATGGGCCTATTTTCTTTAACAAAAAAAGACAGACATTAATAAAACTAATGCGAAAAAATGGGTGAGATTAGATTATTTCAAATGAGAGGGGAAAACCCGGCGCGAAGCCGGGTGAGAGAAGTGTGACGAGCTTAACGTAACCAGCCAGGAAGGTCGTTTAGCCCCATCGCCTGACGAATCAGCTGCGGCTTGACGCCCGGCAGCGTATCGGCAAGCTTGAGACCGATATCGCGCAGCAGCTTCTTCGCCGGATGGCTGCCGGCAAACATTTCGCGAAAGCCCTGCATTCCCGCCAGCATCAGCGCGGCGCTGTGCTTGCGGCTGCGCTCATAGCGGCGGAGATACAGATGCTGGCCGATATCCTTGCCCTGAGCGTGCAGGCGCCTGAGCTCATCGATAAGCTCTGCGGCATCCATAAAGCCCAGGTTCACTCCCTGCCCGGCCAGCGGGTGGATAGTGTGGGCCGCGTCGCCAACCAGCGCCAGACGATGGGCGGCAAACTGCCGCGCGTAGCGGCCGGTCAGCGGGAAAACTTCGCGCTCGCTCTCAATCTGGCACAGGCCAAGGCGATTATCGAAGGCGATATTCAGCGCCTGATTAAACGTCGCCTCGTCCGCCTGCTGCATCTGCTCCGCTTCCTGCGGCGGTAGCGACCAGACGATCGAGCACAGGTGCGGATCGCTGAGCGGCAGGAAGGCGAGGATACCGTCGCCGTGGAAGGCCTGGCGTGCGATGGCCCGATGCGGCTCCGCGGTGCGGATGGTGGCCACCAGCGCGTGATGGCGATAGTCCCAGAAGGTCAGCGGAATATCGGCCTTGTTGCGCAACCACGAGTTGGCGCCGTCGGCGCCGACCACCAGCCGGGCGGTGAGCATGCTGCCGTCCTGCAGGCTAAGGAAGGCTTCGTTCTCCCCCCATGCGACCTGCTGCAGCTGCGCCGGGGCCAGCAGCGTAACGTCAGAGCAGCGCTGCGCCTTTTGCCACAGCGCGTGGTGAACGACCGCATTTTCAATAATGTGTCCGAGGTGACTGAAGCCCAGACTTTGGTCATCAAAGCTGATGTGGCCAAAGCTGTCTTTATCCCACACTTCCATCCCGTGATAGCAGCTGGCGCGGCGGGCGATAATTGCTGGCCAGACGTCAAGCTTGCTCAGGAGCTTCTCGCTGGCGGCGTTAATCGCGGAGACCCGCAGCGCTGGCCGCGCATCGGCGCTCAGCGGCTGTGGCTCAGCCTGCTCAAGGACGGCGACGCGCAGCCCGCTGCCCTGCAATCCGCAGGCAACCGCCAGCCCCACCATGCCACCGCCCACAATGGCAACATCAACACTTTGCACGTTCAACTCCTTAACGGGGGACCCAACCGAGGGTACGCTGCGCCAGCGCATCGCGCGCCGGAGTAAATAATTCCATCGCCATCAGGCCAAGGTTGCGCCCCGCAACCAGCGGCGCCCAACGGTTGGCAAACAGATGAACCAGGCCATCGGTCACGCCGATAGTCGCGGACTTATCATCCGCTCGCCGCGCCTGATACTGCTCAAGCAAGGCGTAATCGCCGGGATCGCGCCCGCCGGCCTCGGCCACAATTTCAGCCAGGCTCATCACATCGCGCAGGCCGAGGTTAAACCCCTGCCCGGCAATGGGATGCAGCGTCTGCGCCGCGTTGCCGACCAGCGCCAGGCGATGGGAAACGGCGCGGCTGGCGGTGGTTAACGCCAGCGGATAAACGCTGCGCGCCCCGGCGTGGGTAATCCGCCCCAGCCGCCAGCCAAACGCCTGCTGCAGCTCGTGGCAAAAACGTTCGTCCGACCAGCTCAGGATGTCGTCATAGCGGGACTGAGGGTGGCACCACACCAGCGAACAGCGGCCCTGCGACATCGGCAGCATCGCCAGGGGACCGTGCTCGGTAAACCGCTCAAAGGCGCGCCCCTCGTGGGGCAAAGCGGTGCTGACGTTGGCAATAATCGCCAGCTGTTGGTAGGGCTGCTGCTGCCAGCTGATACCGCAGCGGGCGCCGATCGTCGAGCGCGATCCGTCCGCCGCCACCAGCAGCCTGCCGTCGATAGTTTCACCGCTGTCCAGGGTGATGCTGACGCCCTCCTCCCGGCGGCTGACGTTCTCTACTTTTGCCGGACAGTGCAGGGTAATACCCGGCGCCTCGCGCAGTTGCGCAAACAGGCGCTGGCCAATATCGTGCAGCTCAACGACCTGGCCCAGCGCTGCCAGGCCATAGTCCTGAGCATCCAGCGTGACGAACCCCGCGTGGCCGCGGTCGCTGACGTGCACGCGCTGGATCGGCGTCGCGCAGTCGGCGATCTCCTGCCAGATACCGACGCGCGCCAGCTGCTGGCAGGTGCCTGCCGCCAGCGCAATCGCCCTGGCGTCAAATCCTGGATGCTTCGATGATTCCGGCGCCGCCGCTTCTACCAGATGGACCGGCAGCGCGCCGTCGGTCAGCCGGGAGATAGCCAGGGCCAGGGTCGCGCCGGTCATTCCGCCGCCAACGATCAGCACGCTCATGAGCGTCGCGCCGCCGCCATCAGCGCTTCGATATCGTCAGCGCGTTTCACCACCCCGGCGGTGAGATTTTCATTGCCGTCAGCGGTTATCACAATATCGTCTTCGATGCGGATACCGATACCGCGATACTGCGACGGCACGTCGGCATCGGTGGCGATGTACAGGCCTGGCTCAACGGTCAGCACCATGCCCGGCTCGAGGATACGCGAACGCTCGGCGTCGTAGCGGCCGACATCATGTACATCCAGCCCCAGCCAGTGGCTCAGACCGTGCATAAAGAACGGGCGGTGCGCATTGCTGGCGAGCAGCTCTTCGACATCCCCTTTAAGGATGCCGAGGCGCACCAGGCCAACGATCATTATCCGCACAACTTCCTGATTAACCTCCTGAATAGAGGTGCCAGGGCGGTAGAGCGTCAGCGCGGTTTCCAGCGATTCGAGGACAATGTCATAAATCTCGCGCTGGGCCGGGCTAAATTTGCCGTTAACCGGGAAGGTGCGGGTAATATCGCCCGCATAGCCGCGGTATTCGCAGCCGGCATCGATCAGCACCAGATCGCCATCGCGCAGCTCGCACTCGTTTTCGGTGTAATGCAGAATGCAGCCGTTGTCGCCGCCGCCAACGATGGTGTTATAGGAAGGGAAGCGGGCGCCGTGACGGTTGAATTCGTGAAGGATTTCGCCCTCCAGCTGGTATTCGTACATCCCCGGCTGACACTTTTCCATCGCCCGGGTGTGGGCCAGGGCGGAGATCTCTCCGGCACGGCGCAGCACCTCAAGCTCTTCTGGCGATTTGAACAGGCGCATCTCATGCACTATCGGCCGCCAGTCGATGACGGAGTTTGGCGCCTGCAGGTTCTGGCGCGAGCCCTTACGCAGCTTCTCCAGCGCCGTGAAGACGATTTTATCGGCGTAGGCATATTCGCCCTGCGCAAAATAGATGGCGTCAAGGCCGTTCAGCAGCTGGAACAGCTGTTGGTTAATTTCGCTGAACGCCAGGGCGCGGTCGACGCCGAGCTTCGCGGGCGCGGCCTCCTGCCCAAGGCGACGGCCGAACCAGATCTCTGCCGTCAGATCGCGGACGCGGTTAAACAGCACGCTATGGTTATGGGTGTCGTTGCTTTTAATCAGCACCAGCAAGGCTTCAGGCTCATTGAAGCCGGTGAAGTACCAAAAATCGCTGTTCTGCCGGTAGGGATATTCTGAATCTGCGCTGCGTACCGCTTCCGGTGCGGCGAAAATGAGCGCCGCGCTGCCCGGCTGCATCTGCGCTAACAGCGCCTGGCGACGAGAAAGAAATTCCTGCTGTGTCATGACGCCCCCTCAACAAATTGTAATTAGTGTAGTGTCGGCTTGCGTACTTCTGGTGCGGTTGGCTGCTGGCGCGAGAAGTTTTCGTGGCACAGCAGCGCGGCAACGCGTACGTACTCGATAATCTCTTCTAACGACATCTCCAGCTCTTCCTGGTCTTCGTCTTCGTCGTAGCCCAGCTGCGCAATGTTGCGCAGATCGTCGATGGCTTCGCCGGTTTCATCTTTGACCTTATCCAGCTTGGGCTGAGTCACACCAAGGCCTAGCAGGAAGTGGTTAACCCAACCGGCCAGCGCATCGGCGCGTTCAAACACGGTCACGTTCTCCCCTTCCGGCAGATAGAGCTGGAACAGAAAGCCATCGTCTTCCAGCGAGTCGCTGGTCGCGGAATGCATGTTGCGCAGAGACTGCGCCAGCTCGTGGCCGAATGCGAGACCTTCGTTCGTCAGGTCGTGCACCAGCGGCTGCCAGCTGCTGTCTTTATTACCGCCGCACAGGATCCCGCTGATCAAACCGTGCATTTCGGCCGGGGTTAAGCCCACGCCCTGTTGGTTCAGTAACTGGTCTACGGCGTTGTAACCAGGCATTTCGTTCTGTATAGACATGCGCATTCGTCATCGTTGGGAGGAATATTCATGATATGCTACCACTTTGGACCCTGGTGAACCAGAATAGGGCTTGTACCTTCGCATCAGGGTAGCTATAGTGTCGCCCCTTCGTAGCCCCGGGTATGGGCGTGAAGGCCGCGCAGTCAATCAGCAGGAAGGTGGCATGTCTGCACAACCCGTCGATCTCCAAATTTTTGGCCGTTCACTTCGCGTGAATTGCCCGCCTGAACAAAGGGATGCCTTGAGTCAGGCAGCTGATGACCTGAATCAGCGGTTGCAAGATTTAAAAGAACGCACTAGAGTCACAAATACTGAGCAGCTGGTCTTCATCGCCGCGTTGAACATCAGCTATGAGTTAACTCAGGAAAAAGCGAAAACCCGCGACTACGCCTCCAGTATGGAACAGCGTATTCGGATGCTTCAGCAGACCATCGAACAAGCGTTGCTTGAGCAAGGTCGCATAAGCGAAAGAACCGGGCCAAAGTTTGAATAACACTTTGCAATTAACTGTGTTAGAGTAATCGCAAGAACAAAATTTCTCTGAGATGTTTGCAAGCGGGCCAGTCCCCTGAGCCGATATTTCATACCACAAGAATGTGGCGCTCCACGGTTGGTGAGCATGCTCGGTTCGTCCGAGAAGCCTTAAAACTGTGACGACGCATTCACCTTGAACCAAGGGTTCAAGGGTTACAGCCTGCGGCGGCATCTCGGAGATTCCCTTCTTTTAGCGCTTCATTCGCACCACTTCACATTCAGCATTACACCTACTCTGTATTACACTACGCCTACATGCATAACCGGCTCACGTCGTGACGTGATAATGCCAGATCAGGCGATCTTTCATGACCCAAATTTCTGATACTCGCTCAACCCGACAGCAGCTCCGCCAGCACATCCGCCAGCTTCGACGCACGCTGACGCCTGAACAGCAGGCCAGTTTTGCCGCGCTGGGTGCGAACCGCATGATGGCCTATCCGCCTGTGACCCTCGCGCGAACCGTGGCGCTGTTTCTTTCCTTCGATGGCGAGCTGGATACCCGACCGCTGATTGAGCAGCTGTGGCGGGCGGGAAAACGCGTCTATCTCCCCGTGCTCCACCCTTTCAGTCCGGGAAACCTGCTGTTTTTACACTACCATCCGCAAAGCGAACTGGTGGTAAACCGCCTGAAAATTCACGAGCCAAAGCTCGACGTGCGCGACGTGCTGCCGCTGTCGCAGCTGGATGTGCTGATTACGCCGCTGGTGGCCTTTGATGCGCTCGGCCAGCGTCTGGGAATGGGCGGGGGATTTTACGACAGGACGCTGCAAAACTGGCGCCAGTATCCTCTGCAGCCCGTCGGCTATGCCCACGATTGCCAGCAGGTTGACGTACTGCCGACGGAGCAGTGGGATATCCCGCTGCCCGCGGTGATCACGCCCTCAAAGCTGTGGCAGTGGGCGTAGGTTATTGGTAGCCGAGCGTCTTCAGCTGCCGGTTATGCCGGCCGCTTAGCAGGAAGAGAGTCGCCAGCGATCCCAGCAGCGCACAGAACATATCCGACTGGGTGTCCCACGGGTCGCCCTGGGTGCCGAGAAAATCGTCCGCCCCCTGCCCCATCGCCAGCGCCGCCCACCATTCAATCAGCTCGTAGGTCGCGCTGATGGCCAGCGCGATGCAGCACACCAAAAATGACAGCATCTTGCGCCCGCGGACGTAAGCGCCGCGAATAAGGATTTCCCGCGCCGCCAGCGCCGGCACCAGCCCCTGAAAAAAGTGGCCGAGCTTATCGTACGGATTGCGGCTTAGGTTAAGCCACGCCTGCACGTCAAAACCAATCGGCACTTTGGCATAGGTATACATCCCGCCGACCATCAGAATGATGGCGTGAAAGAAGATAAGCGTGTACAGGAGCGGGGTGAGCGGATAGCGCGAACGCGTTGCCAGCAGCAGCGGAACGATGATAATGACCGGCGTCACTTCCATCAGCCACGTCAGGCGGTCGTGAGTTCCCCATCCCGTCCATGCAAGGATCAGCAGCAGGAGGAGAACGCCGGTATTCAGTAGTGATTTATGCATAGGTTAAAGGGATCCCCGCAGGGATCCTCGATATGAATCAGAACAACAGACGCGCGCGGATAGTGCCCGGGATCGCCTTCATTGCCAGCAGTGCCTGCTGCGCCACATCCTCTTCGGCTTCAATATCGATAACCACATAGCCCATCTGCGGGGTGGTTTGTAGATACTGCGCCGCGATGTTGATGCTCTGAGCGGCAAAGATCTGGTTGATGGCGGTCAGTACGCCAGGACGGTTTTCGTGGATATGCAGCAGACGGCGGCCGCCGTGCAGCGGCAGCGACACTTCCGGGAAGTTAACCGCGGAAAGGGTTGAGCCGTTGTCGGAGTACTTCGCCAGCTTGCCCGCCACTTCCAGACCGATATTTTCCTGCGCTTCCTGGGTAGAACCCCCGATATGCGGCGTCAGGATCACGTTGTCGAACTCGCACAGCGGCGAGGTGAACGGATCGCTGTTGGTGGCCGGTTCGGTCGGGAAGACGTCAATGGCCGCGCCCGCCAGGTGCTTGCTCGCCAGCGCATCGCAGAGGGCCGGGATATCGACCACGGTACCGCGAGAGGCGTTGATCAGCAGCGCACCAGGCTTCATCAGCGCCAGCTCTTCCGCACCCATCATATTTTTGGTGGAGGCATTTTCCGGCACGTGCAGGCTCACCACGTCGCTCATGTTCAGCAGGTCGGAGAGATGCTGCACCTGAGTGGCGTTACCAAGCGTAAGTTTACTTTCAATATCATAGAAATAGACGTGCATCCCCAGCGATTCGGCCAGAATGCCCAGCTGCGTACCGATATGGCCGTAGCCGATAATACCGAGCTTTTTGCCGCGCGCTTCAAAGCTGCCAACCGCCAGTTTGTTCCACACGCCGCGGTGCGCTTTGGCGTTAGCTTCAGGGACGCCGCGCAGCATCAGCAGCAGCTCGCCAATGACCAGTTCGGCAACGGAGCGGGTGTTAGAAAACGGGGCGTTAAAGACGGGGATACCGCGTTTGGCTGCCGCGTTCAAATCGACCTGGTTAGTACCGATACAGAAGCAGCCAACGGCGACCAGCTTTTCTGCAGCAGCGAAAATCTCTTCCGTCAGATGAGTACGGGAGCGCAGGCCAATGAAATGGGCATCACGGATCGATGCTTTCAGCGCTTCGCTATCGAGCGCGCCTTTGTGAAATTCAATGTTGGTATAGCCTGCAGCGCGGAGGTTATCCACCGCCTTTTGATGCACACCTTCAACCAGCAGAAACTTAATCTTGTCTTTTTCCAGTGATACCTTAGCCATTTCCCCGTCCTGTTTTTGTCTTATCTGATGTCGTGTGGAACGACACTTCATCCCAGCAACATATCAAAAAAAACTATCGCAGCAATATGAACGTTTGCGTCGACGTCCTGAAGAAATATCACACAGAGGGAAATAGCAGGACAAAAAACCAGAAAGGGAAAGAAAGGTAGATTGTTACTCAGGCTAGTTGCATAAATGTGACAGAAGTCACCAAATTCAGCCTGGAGAAAAAATATTTGCGAGGGAGCGATTCGCTCCCTCCGAACGGATTATTTTACGATGGTTTTAACACCATCGGCGGTGCCGATCAGCGCGACATCGGCGCCACGGTTGGCGAACAGACCCACCGTCACGACGCCAGGAATACCGTTAATGGCATTTTCCAGCGCGATAGCGTCGAGGATCTCGAGGCCGAAAACATCGAGAATGACGTTACCGTTGTCGGTAATCACGCCCTGACGGTACTCCGGGCGGCCGCCCAGCTTCACCAGCTCACGCGCCACGGCGCTACGAGCCATAGGAATAACTTCTACCGGCAGCGGGAATTTGCCGAGGATATCGACCTGCTTTGAGGCGTCGGCGATGCAGATAAACTTGTCCGCGACCGAGGCGATAATCTTCTCGCGGGTCAGCGCCGCGCCGCCGCCTTTAATCATCTGCATATGGCCGTTGATCTCATCCGCACCGTCCACGTAAATACCTAAACGGTCGACGCTATTGAGATCGAAAACCGGAATGCCCAGGCCCTTCAGCTTTTCGGTGGAGGCATCGGAGCTGGAAACCGCCCCCTCAATCTGCCCTTTCATTGTGCCCAGTGCATCAATAAAATGCGCGGCCGTGGAGCCGGTGCCGACACCCACGATGGTGCCCGGCTGAACATACTGCAATGCCGCCCAGCCTACTGCTTTCTTCAGTTCATCTTGCGTCATGATTATGGTCCGAGATGTGAATACCTGAGGCGCATTATAGAACATCAGGGGTGTTATTGTCCCTGCGACGGGGATCACACAACTGAGCAGACTATTTTCGTCTTCATCAAAAAGAAATTTATGTCATAGTGCAAGTTAATGAAAAGTTATGGGGGTACGCCAGAGCAATGAAACGACCGGACTACAGAACACTACAAGCGCTGGACGCGGTGATAAGAGAACGTGGGTTTGAGCGCGCCGCGCAGAAGCTATGCATTACACAGTCCGCCGTCTCTCAGCGTATTAAACAGCTGGAAAACATGTTCGGCCAGCCGCTGCTGGTGCGTACCGTACCGCCGCGTCCTACCGAGCAGGGGCAGAAGCTGCTGGCCCTGCTGCGCCAGGTTGAGCTACTGGAAGAGGAGTGGCTGGGCGATGAGCAAACCGGCTCGACGCCGCTGCTGCTGTCGCTGGCGGTGAACGCCGACAGCCTGGCGACCTGGCTGCTGCCGGCGCTCTCCAGCGTGCTTTCCGACTCCCCTATTCGCCTGAATCTGCAGGTGGAAGACGAAACCCGCACCCAGGAGCGCCTGCGCCGCGGTGAGGTGGTCGGGGCGGTCAGTATCCAGCCGCAGGCGCTGCCAAGCTGCCTGGTCGATCAGCTCGGGGCGCTGGACTACCTGTTTGTCGCCTCGAAAGAGTTTGCGCAACGCTATTTTCCCAACGGCGTAACCCGCTCGGCGCTGCTCAAAGCGCCGGTAGTCGCCTTCGATCATCTCGACGACATGCATCAGGCGTTTTTGCAGCAGAACTTCGATCTGCCGCCGGGCAGCGTGCCTTGCCATATCGTTAACTCATCGGAAGCCTTTGTGCAGCTCGCCCGTCAGGGCACCACCTGCTGTATGATCCCGCATCTGCAGATCGAAAAGGAGCTCAACAGCGGCGAGCTTATCGATTTGACGCCGGGCCTGTTCCAGCGCCGGATGCTCTACTGGCATCGCTTCGCGCCGGAAAGCCGGATGATGCGCCGGGTCACCGATGCGCTGATTGCCTACGGGCACAAGGTGCTGCGCCAGGACTAAACTTCAGGCATAAAAAAAGCCCCTTCAGCTGAAGGGGCTTTTTTGCATCTGGCTTACTGCGCCGCTGCGGCCGGTTTCTCCGGCGCCGCCGGTTGAGCCGGCTGGGTTGGCTGCAGCTCAAAGACCACATCCACCTGATCGTCAAACTGGATTGTCGCCTGCTCGTAGGTTTCCTGGGCGGAAACCGGCGCGGCATCGGCGGCTTTCATCATGCGCACCATCGGGCTCGGCTGATAGTTCGAGACGTGGTAGCGCACGCTATAAACCGGGCCCAGCTTGCCGTGGAAGCCGGCAGCCAGCTCCTGCGCCTGGTGCACGGCGTCATCGATGGCCGCCTTGCGCGCCTTATCTTTGTAGGCATCCGGTTGCGCAACGCCCAAGGATACCGAGCGAACTTCGTTCAGGCCGGCCTTCAGCGCGCCGTCCAGCAGGCCGTTAAGCTTGTCCAGCTGGCGCAACGTCACTTCGACGGTGCGCACGGCGCGGTAGCCCTTCAGGATGCTTTTACCGTTCTGGTAATCATAGTCAGGCTGGGTGCGCAGGTTCGCGGAGTTGATATCCTTCTTGGCAATGCCGTTCTTTTCGAGGAAAGAGAGGTATTGCGCAACGCGATCGTCGGCCTGCTTTTTCGCCGATGCGGCGTCTTTCGCGGCCACGTTGACTTCAATTGCCAGGGTCGCAATATCGGGCGCCGCAGCAACGCTGGCGGTACCCGAGGTCACAATGTGGGGGCCATTTGGCAATTCATTTGCCTGAGCTGCCATTGAGCTGAATCCGATTGCTGCCGCCAGGGCCATGAGCTTTAACTTCACTGTCGTTTCTCCATCTACATTGGTCGCCCATATACGGACGCATGCCAGCAAGCTTAACGCGTATAAGCGAAAAGTCCATCGGACTAAGCCTGGTTGACCAGCGCCTGTACGTGTAAAAAGCCATCTTTCGCCAGCTGGACGGCGATCAGCCACATCACCAGGCCAACCAGCACGTTAATGATCCGCTGCGCCCGGGCGGTGCGCAAACGCGGCGCCAGCCAGGCCGCCAGCAGGGCCAGGCCGAAGAACCACAGGAAAGAGGCGCTGATGGTACCGAGCGCAAACCAGCGTTTCGGCTCAACCGCCAGCTGCCCGCCCAGGCTGCCGAGCACCACGAAGGTATCGAGGTAGACGTGCGGGTTGAGCCAGGTGACCGCCAGCATGGTGACAATAATTTTCCAGCGCCCCTGCTTCATCACCTCCGCGCTCGCCAGTTCCAGATTGTCGCTAAAAGCCGTTTTCAGCGCGCCGAAACCGTACCACAGCAGGAAGGCCACGCCGCCCCAGGTGACCAGCGCCAGCAGCCACGGCGACTGCATCAGCAGCGCGCTGCCGCCAAAAATACCGGCGCAGATCAGCAGCAGATCGCTAATCGCGCACAGCAGCGCAATCATCAGATGATACTGGCGGCGAATGCCCTGATTCATCACAAACGCATTCTGCGGACCGAGCGGCAAAATCATAGCCGCTCCCAGGGCAAGCCCCTGAAAGTAATACGATAACATAGTGGTTTTTCCGATGAGGTCGTTAATGCAGGGGAATATAGCGCGAACAAATCATTAGAGGAAATTGATAATATTAATCATTAATAAGCGATACTAATAGTCGCGTTCTGCTAAAGGCCAGCGGGTGCTGGCCTTTATCGACTGCGGGCGCTGAACTACTCCGCCTGCTCCTGCGGACGGATCACGTGCACGTCCATCTGCGGGTACGGGAAGCTGATACCGTTGGCATCAAAGTCGCGCTTGATGCGTTCCAGAACATCCCAGTAAACGCTTTGCAGATCGCTGCTCTGGCTCCAGACGCGGATAACGTAGTTAACCGACGACGCGCCCAGCTCGTTCAGGCGTACGGTCCTTTCACGATCTTTCAGGATGCGCTCGTCGGATTCGATAATATTGGTCAGCAGCTGCTTCACCTTATCGATATCGGCATCGTAGGCGACGCCAATAATAAATTCGTTGCGGCGAACCGGTTCACGCGAAAAGTTAATGATGTTACCGGCGATGATTTTACCGTTCGGGATCACTACGATTTTGCCATCGGCCGTGCGCATGGTGGTGGAGAAAATCTGCACGTTCAGCACGGTACCGGCCACGCCGCCGAGATCGACGTATTCACCCGCGCGGAACGGACGGAACATCACCAGCAGCACGCCGGCGGCGAGGTTGGACAGCGAGCCCTGCAGCGCCAGACCAACGGCTAAACCGGCGGCACCGAGCACGGCGATCACCGACGCCGTCTGCACGCCGACGCGGCCTAAGGCGGCAATCAGGGTAAAGGCGATAACGGCGTAGCGCACCAGCGCGGAAAGAAAATCGGCAACGGTGGCATCAATCTTACGCGCCAGCATCAGACGATTAACCGTGTTCGACACCATGCGCGCCACGATCATCCCGACGATAATAATCGCGATTGCCGCGACGATGTTGACGGCATAGCTCAGGAGCAGCTCCTGATTACGCACCAGCCACGAGCTGGCGTTGTGTATGCTATCGGCAACGTTCAAATCTTCCATTTAACATTCCTTATAAATACCCGGGCGGGAAATAAAAACCAGGCCTGCAAAACGGCAGGTAGGTTAAGGGTAAACAATATGCGCCTGTTTTGCCAAGTCGATCACAGTTTCCCCCTGGTATATCCTTTTGCCTGGAAACGAAAAAGCCCGCAGTTAAGCGGGCTTCAGGGCAAGAAACAGAATTTTCTTACAGAACGTCGATCGCGTTCAGCTCTTTAAATGCCTGCTCCAGACGAGTCACCATGGACGTCTGAGCAGCGCGCAGCCATACGCGCGGATCGTAGTATTTCTTGTTCGGCTGGTCTTCGCCTTTCGGGTTGCCCAGCTGGCCCTGCAGGTAAGCTTCGTTAGTTTTGTAGTACTGCAGGATACCGTCCCAGGTTGCCCATTGGGTATCGGTATCGATGTTCATTTTGATCACGCCGTAGCTTACGGAGTCTTTGATTTCCTGAGCAGAAGAACCGGAACCGCCGTGGAAGACGAAGTTCAGGCTGTTGTGCGGCAGGTTATGTTTCTTAGAAACATATTCCTGAGAGTCGCGCAGGATAGTCGGGGTCAGAACCACGTTGCCCGGCTTGTACACGCCGTGTACGTTACCGAAGGAAGCAGCGATGGTGAAACGCGGGCTGATCTTGCTCAGTTCAGTGTACGCGTAATCAACGTCTTCCGGCTGGGTGTACAGCGCAGAAGCGTCCATGTGGCTGTTGTCCACGCCGTCTTCTTCGCCACCGGTGCAGCCCAGTTCGATTTCCAGAGTCATGTCCATTTTGGCCATGCGCGCCAGATACTTAGAGCAGATCTCGATGTTTTCGTGCAGGGACTCTTCGGACAGGTCAATCATGTGAGAAGAGAACAGCGGTTTGCCGTGAGCGGCGAAGTGTTTTTCACCGGCGTCCAGCAGGCCGTCGATCCACGGCAGCAGTTTCTTAGCGCAGTGGTCGGTGTGCAGAATAACCGGCACGCCGTAGTGTTCAGCCATCTGGTGAACGTGATGTGCACCGGAGATAGCGCCGAGGATTGCCGCACCCTGAGGAACGTCGGTTTTAACCGCTTTACCCGCGATGAACGCCGCGCCGCCGTTAGAGAACTGAACGATAACCGGAGATTTAGCTTTTGCAGCTGCTTCCAGAACGGCGTTGATGGAGTCAGTACCCACACAGTTAACCGCTGGCAGTGCGAAGTTATTCTCTTTAGCTACCTGGAACACTTTCTGAACGTCATCACCAGTGATCACGCCAGGTTTTACAAAATCAAAAATTTTAGACATGTTACGTAGTCCTGTATCTTCGGCCGTTTCTGCTCGTCACAATTCGTGCTGCCGGTGCGTTGGCTTTCCTCGCTTACCGCCGCCGCTAACTTGCGTAAGCCGCCGGGGTTCGCCGTGTCGCTGCCTTCCGGCAGCGCGAATTATTTAGAGCGACAATTGAATAGAATTTGAAAAACAGGCGGTGTTACCCGCCTGTACAAACTTACTTCTTAGCGCGCTCTTCGAGCATTGCTACTGCTGGCAGTACTTTACCTTCCACGAATTCGAGGAACGCGCCGCCGCCAGTAGAGATGTAGGAAATTTTGTCCGAGATGCCAAACAGGTCAATTGCAGCCAGGGTATCGCCGCCGCCTGCAATGGAGAACGCTTCGCTGTCGGCGATGGCGTTAGCCACGATTTCAGTGCCTTTACGGAAGTTCGGGAACTCAAACACGCCAACCGGGCCGTTCCACAGAATGGTTTTGGCATTTTTAAGGATATCAGCCAGCTTCTGTGCAGAAACGTCGCCGAGGTCCAGAATCTGCTCTTCATCTTTGATGTCGTTAACAGATTTCAGGGTTGCGGTCGCCGTTTCGGAGAATTCAGTCGCCACGCGAACGTCGGTCGGAACCGGGATATCGCAGGTCGTCAGCAGGCGCTTAGCTTCGTCAACCAGGTCAGCTTCGTACAGGGATTTGCCCACGTTGTGGCCCTGCGCGGCAACGAAGGTGTTGGCAATGCCGCCACCGACAATCAGCTGGTCAGCGATTTTAGACAGGGAGTCCAGAACGGTCAGCTTGGTGGAAACTTTAGAACCACCGACGATGGCAACCATCGGGCGAGCCGGCTCTTTCAGCGCTTTACCCAGCGCGTCCAGCTCTTCAGCCAGCAGCGGGCCGGCGCAGGCTACGTCGGCAAATTTACCGATACCGTGGGTAGAAGCCTGGGCACGGTGGGCAGTACCGAATGCATCCATAACGAATACGTCGCACAGCGCGGCGTATTTTTTAGACAGCGCTTCGTCGTCTTTCTTTTCGCCTTTGTTGAAGCGAACGTTTTCCAGAACAACCAGTTCACCGGCGGCAACTTCAACGCCGTCCAGGTAATCTTTAACCAGACGTACCGGGTTGGACAGCTTGTCTTTCAGGTAATTAACAACCGGCAGCAGAGAGAATTCTTCGTTGTACTCGCCTTCGGTCGGACGACCCAGGTGAGAAGTGACCATCACTTTAGCGCCCTGCTTCAGAGCCAGCTCAATGGTCGGCAGAGAAGCACGAATACGCGCGTCGCTGGTTACTTTACCGTCTTTAACTGGTACGTTCAGATCGGCACGGATAAAAACGCGTTTACCAGCCAGATCCAGATCGGTCATCTTAATTACAGACATGGTGAATCCTCTCGTTGATTCATAAAGTTTTGCAAGCGCTCACGCACTTTACCTGAAACCTTGAGCGGCCATCGCTAACGTCGTGTCGAGCATCCGGTTAGCAAAGCCCCATTCGTTATCGCACCAGACCAACGTTTTGATCAAATGCGCCCCACTCACCCGCGTCTGGGTGCCATCAACGATGGCGCTGTGCGGATCGTGGTTAAAATCTGTCGAGACTAACGGTAATTCCGTATAGTCAACTATACCATGAAATGTTCCCTGCGCTGCTTTTTGCAGCAACTGGTTGACTTCACTAGCCTTTACCGGTTTTTTCACCGTCACGCTCAGGTCGATCGCCGTCACATTTATCGTCGGTACGCGAACCGCAATCGCTTCAAAACGGTCGTTAAACTGAGGGAAAATACGTGCGATCCCCGCCGCAAGTTTAGTATCAACCGGAATAATTGACTGACTGGCCGCACGCGTACGGCGTAAATCCGGATGATAGGCGTCTATAACCTGCTGATCGTGCATGGCGGAGTGGATCGTTGTTACCGTCCCTGACTCAATGCCGTAGGCATCATCTAACAGCTTAATGACCGGAATAATGCAGTTGGTGGTGCAGGAGGCGTTGGAGACAATACGGTGCTCTGCACGTAGCTCATCATGGTTAACGCCGAACACGACGGTGGCATCGAGATCGTTACCGCCGGGATGCGAAAAGATAACCTTCTTCGCGCCAGCCTGAAGATGGGCTTCGCCATGCTCACGGCTGCCGTAAACCCCGGTACAATCCAGTACGATATCCACCGCCAGCTCCTGCCAGGGTAGCGCCTCTATCGAAGCTTCGTGCAGCAGGCGAATGACGTCATCGCCAACGTAAAGCTGCTCCCGCTCCTGGCGAACATCCCAGGCAAAGCGCCCATGGCTGGTGTCATATTTCAATAAGTGCGCAATGCCCGCAGCATCCGCCAGCTCGTTGATTGCCACCACGGTAATTTCCGCACGACGCCCGGATTCATATAAAGCACGAACCACGTTGCGTCCTATGCGACCGAAGCCATTAATCGCAATGCGTATGGTCATAGGTCTCCTGCAAGGTTATCCCTGATGTGAAGTGGCTGACAGAGTAATCCAGCAACGCCCGGAGGGAAACCTTACCCGTCGCAAACTGCGACTGATTGATTAATTGTCGAACATTTAGACGACTGAAACGCTTCAGCTAGAATAAGCCAAACGCGGAATAAAAGGAATGCTTGTCCAGTACGAGAAGCGTGTAATCTGACATACATCACATTTTCACTGGAATAATATGCAGCCTCGTGACAACCATCGGGAATAACAGCAACAAAAAAGCCGGGCGTTAGCCCGGCTCATTCTTCTGATGCCTTCGCGAAGCGCGTTGCTCAGAACTACAGCAGCGCTTTCGCCTTAGCGACCACGTTCTCAACGGTGAAGCCGAACTCTTCGAACAGCAGCTCAGCCGGCGCAGACTCGCCGAAGCTGGTCATACCGACGATGGCGCCGTTCAGACCCACGTATTTGAACCAGTAGTCAGCGATACCCGCTTCCACGGCCACGCGAGCCGAAACCGCTTTCGGCAGCACCGATTCACGGTACGCCGCATCCTGCTTGTCGAAGGCATCGGTGGACGGCATGGAGACCACGCGCGCCTTCACCCCTTCTGCAGACAGCTGGTCCCACGCGGCAACCGCCAGCTCAACTTCTGAACCGGTGGCAATGAAGATCAGCTCCGGCTGGCCGGCACAATCCTTCAGCACGTAGCCGCCGCGGGCAACGTTCGCCAGCTGCTCCGCCGTACGCTCCTGCTGCGCCAGGTTCTGACGTGACAGGATCAGCGCCGTCGGGCCGTCGTGACGCTCAACGCCGTATTTCCACGCAATCGCCGATTCCACCTGGTCACACGGACGCCATGTGCTCATGTTCGGCGTCACGCGCAGGGAAGCCACCTGCTCGACCGGCTGGTGCGTCGGGCCGTCTTCGCCCAGACCGATGGAGTCGTGGGTGTAGACCATCACCTGACGCTGCTTCATCAGCGCCGCCATACGTACCGCGTTACGCGCGTACTCCACGAACATCAGGAAGGTAGAGGTGTACGGCAGGAAACCGCCGTGCAGGGAGATACCGTTGGCAATCGCGGTCATCCCGAACTCACGCACGCCGTAGTGGATGTAGTTCCCGGCGGTGTCTTCGTTAATCGCCTTCGAGCCGGACCAGATGGTCAGGTTGGACGGCGCCAGGTCAGCCGAGCCGCCGAGGAATTCAGGCAGCAGCGGGCCAAAGGCTTCAATCGCATTCTGCGACGCTTTACGGCTGGCGATTTTCGCCGGGTTAGCCTGCAGTTTCGCGATGAATTCGTTCGCTTTCGCGTCGAAGTCAGCCGGCATTTCACCCTTCATGCGGCGGGTATACTCGGCGGCTTCCTGCGGGAAGGCTTTCGCATAAGCAGCGAACTTCTCGTTCCACGCTGCTTCTTTAGCCTGACCGGCTTCTTTCGCATCCCACTGCGCGTAGATGTCAGACGGGATTTCAAACGCCGGGTGGGTCCAGCCCAGGGCCTCGCGGGTCAGCGCGATTTCCGCGTCGCCCAGCGGCGCGCCGTGGGAGTCGTGGGTGCCCTGTTTGTTCGGCGAACCGAAGCCGATGATGGTTTTGCACATCAGCAGGGACGGCTTGTCGGTCACCGCACGCGCTTCTTCTACCGCGCGTTTGATGGCCTCAGCGTCATGGCCGTCAACGCCGCGCACCACGTGCCAGCCGTAGGCTTCGAAACGTTTAGCGGTATCGTCGGTGAACCAGCCTTCAACGTGACCGTCGATGGAGATGCCGTTGTCGTCATAGAACGCCACCAGCTTGCCCAGCTTCAGGGTACCGGCCAGGGAGCACACTTCGTGAGAAATGCCTTCCATCATGCAGCCGTCGCCCATGAAGGCGTAGGTGAAGTGGTCAACGATATCGTGGCCCGGACGGTTGAACTGCGCCGCCAGGGTTTTTTCAGCAATCGCCATCCCGACCGCGTTGGCAATCCCCTGGCCCAGCGGGCCGGTGGTGGTTTCAACGCCGGCGGTGTAGCCAACTTCCGGGTGGCCCGGGGTTCTGGAGTGCAGCTGACGGAAGTTTTTCAGTTCTTCAATCGGCAGATCATAACCGGTGAGATGCAGCAGGCTGTAAATCAGCATTGAGCCGTGGCCGTTGGAGAGCACGAAACGGTCGCGATCGGCCCAGGCCGGGTTGTTCGGGTTATGATTCAGGAAATCACGCCACAGGACTTCGGCAATGTCAGCCATACCCATCGGGGCACCCGGGTGGCCGGATTTGGCTTTCTGTACCGCGTCCATGCTCAGCGCACGAATAGCGTTAGCAAGCTCTTTACGTGAGGACATTTTGACTCCAGTTCGGACTGTTGAAGGCCATACCCTTAACGACTTGACGACAGCGCGTTTTGGGCTACGCCGGAAAAAAGTGACAACAATGTAACCCAAGCGACAAAACATGTACATGGAGCATCCTTTTGTGGTTTAAGAAATCTCCGGAACACGTTGTGCTGCCCCGGAATCCTCTCGCCCGTAACGCGCAATACTCTTTATAATTTGTGCAGGATGCGACATGCTTACCGTCGCCTTTTTCAGACAAAAAATCGTAAGATTGTGGAAGATAAAAAATGAAAATTCGCTCAACTATTCTTGCCCTTGGGATCGCAGCAACGCTCACCGGATGTCAGAACATGGACTCCAACGCCCTCCTCAGCTCCGGCGCCGAAGCTTTCCAGGCCTACTCTCTGAGCGACGCGCAGGTCAAAGCGCTCAGCGACCAGGCCTGTAAAGAGATGGATAGCAAGGCAACTATTTCGCCCGCCGGCAGCGAATACAGCAAGCGTCTGAATAAAATCGCCGCCGCGCTGGGGGACAATATCAACGGCCAGCCGGTTAACTACAAAGTGTATGAAACCAAAGACGTTAACGCGTTTGCGATGGCCAACGGCTGCATCCGCGTATACAGCGGCCTGATGGACATCATGAACGATAACGAAGTGGAAGCGGTTATCGGCCACGAAATGGGCCACGTTGCGCTGGGTCACGTGAAAAAAGGTATGCAGGTGGCGCTCGGCACCAACGCCGTTCGCGCCGCCGCCGCGTCTGCGGGCGGTATCGTCGGCAGCCTCTCCCAGTCTCAGTTGGGCGATCTGGGCGAAAAGCTGGTGAACTCGCAGTTCTCCCAGCGCCAGGAGTCCGAAGCGGACGACTACTCCTACGATCTGCTGCGTAAGCGCGGAATTAATCCGTCGGGACTGGCCACCAGCTTCGAGAAGCTGGCCAAGCTGGAAGCCGGGCGTCAGAGCTCAATGTTTGACGATCACCCGGCATCGCAGGAGCGCGCTCAGCACATCCGCGATCGCATGAAGGCCGACGGCATTAAATAATCCCGGCTCCCCTCTCTGCAACGCCAGAGAGGGGAAAACGGCTTAATACAGCGTTTTCTGCGGCGGCCCGGCAAAACGCAGCGCGCCAATCTGCCCCATTTTGACCTCCACCACCGACGGCCCCGGCATCGCCAGCGCTTCGGTCATCACCGACTGGAAATCCTCCGCCCGCTCAACGCTCCACGCCTGCAGGCCGATGGCCTGCGCCAGCAGCGTGAAATCCGGAGTATGCAGCTCGTTGTAATACTGACGCCCGCCGAAATACTTATCCTGAATCCCGCGCATCACGCCGTAGCCGCCATCGTTCATGACAATCAGCGTGACGTTAGCCTTTTCCTGCGCCAGCGTCGCCAGCTCCCCCAGATTCAGGCTCAGCCCGCCGTCGCCGACGAGGCCGACCACCTTCCGCTGCGGGTTAGCAATCGCCGTGCCGATCGCCATCGGCAGGCCCATGCCAATGGCCCCGGCCAGCGAGTGAATGTTCATTAACGGGCCGTGGGCGCGGAACAGACGGCTCCCCCACAGGCTGCCGGAAACGGTGATATCGCGCACCAGGATCCCGTCGTCAGGCAGCGCCTGCGCGATGGCGTCGTTCAGCTGTGCGTAGGCGCCGCACTGCTCGCGCAGCCCGCTATCCGCCAGCGCGACCGCCTCTTTGACCTGCGCGTCCCACTGCTCATTGCCCCATTCACGCCCCTGCGTTTTTTCCGCCAGCGCCGCCAGCAGGCTGGCACAGTCGGCAATCAGCGTGTTATCCATCAGATAGTTACGGCTGGCCGCTGCCGGGTCGATATCAATCTGCACCCTTGGCGACGGCAGTTCGAGGGTCCAGGAGCGGGTTTCGTTGCTGCGCAGGCGCGAGCCCGCCACCAGGGTAAAATCGCACTGCGCCATCAGCGCTTCAACGGACGGCGAATTATGGAACGCGCGCAGGCTGGCGCGGTGCGCGTCCGGCAGCACGCCGCGGCCGTGGGTGCTGGAGATCACCGTCATCCCGGCATCGGCCAGCTTTTTCACCGCCGCCGCGCTGCCGATAGCCCCGCCGCCCAGCCACAGCAGCGGTCGTTTCGCCTGTCGCAGCTGCGCCCACAGCGCATCGACAACGGCGCTATCGGCGTCCGCCGCCGGGGCCGCTTTCAGCGCGGCGGTCACCAGCGAGGCCGGGATTTTCGCGCCCTGAATATCAATCGGGATCTCAACCGATACCGGCCCGCACGGCGGCGTTTGCGCCTCCTGAATCGCCTTATGCAGAATAGCCAGCGCCTGGCTGGCGTTGCTGATGCGGTACGCGCGCTTCGAGCTGGCCTTCAGGAAGGTCAGCTGGTCGCGGGTTTCGTGAATAAAGCCGGTGTCGGCATCGAGCCAGGTCTTCTCCACCTGACCGGTGAGGTGCAGCAGCGGCGTACAGGCGTTCATCGCCTCCACCAGCGCCCCTACCGCGTTGCCGGCCCCCGCGCCGGTGCTGGTCAACGCCACGCCCAGTCCGGAAAAGCGCCCGTGGGCGTCGGCCATGGTGACCGATCCGGCCTCACCGCGCGCCGGAACAAAGCGGATATTTCCACGCTGGCCTACCGCATCGGCGATCGGCAGGTTGTGAATAGAGATGACGCCGTAAATAGCCTCAACGTTGTACTGCTCCAGCGTTCTGGCGATGGCTTCGCCGACGGTTATCATTTCGCTCATTGCACACCCTTTTCTTAGTCGCACCAGTGGTTGACGCTATTACCCGTCGCCAGATAAATGCTTTTTTGTTGCATCCAGGCCTTTAGCCCCTGAATCCCTTTTTCGCGGCCCAGGCCGCTCTCTTTAAAGCCCCCAAATGGGGTCGAAATGGAGAAAACCTTGTAGGTGTTGATCCACACCGTTCCGACTTCCAGGCGATCGCTTAAGCGCAGAGCGCGTCCGCTGTCTCGCGTCCAGATCCCGGCCGCCAGGCCGTAAACCGAATCATTGGCCTGCTGGATCAGCGCGTCTTCATCGCTGAAGCTCATCGCCACCAGCACCGGACCGAAGATCTCCTCCCGGCAGGCGCGGGCCGCGTTGGTCAGCCCCTCAACGATCGTCGGTTGAAAATAGCTGCCTGCCGCCAGCGCCGGATCCGCCGGGATCTCGCCGCCGCACAGCACCCGGCCGCCTTCGCGTTTAGCCAGCTCGACGTACTCCAGCACGCTGTCGCGGTGCTTTTCATTAATCAGCGGTCCGACGTGGGTGTCCGCGCTAAACGGATGGCCGATTCTGAGCCCGCGGGTCAGCTCCAGCAGGCGCGCCATCAGCTGCGGATAGACTTTTTCATGCACAAACAGCCGCGAGCCGGCGATGCAGGCCTGGCCGCCGGAGCTAAAGATGCCGTAGCAGATGCCGCGCGCCGCCTGCTCAACATCGGCATCTTCCAGCACGATAGTCGGCGATTTGCCGCCAAGCTCCAGCGACGCCGGGATCAGCTTTTCCGCCGCCACGTGCGCCAGATGACGTCCGGTGCTGGTGCCGCCGGTAAACGAAATTTTGCGCACCAGAGGGTGGCGGGCCAGCGCGTCGCCAATCACCGATCCTTTCCCCGGCAGGACGCTGAGCAGGCCCGCCGGCAGGCCGGCCTGTTCGAAGATCCGCGCCAGCTCCAGCGCCATCAGCGGCGTGGCTTCCGCCGGCTTGAGGATCACCGCGTTACCGGCGGCGATCGCCGGGGCCACTTTTTGCATCTCGCTGGCGATCGGCGAGTTCCACGGCGTAATCGCCGCCACCACGCCCAGCGGCTCGTAGCGGCTGAGCGTCAGCAGATCCGCCTGACGCGGGGTCGGCAGTTCGCCCTCCAGCAGCTCGCAGGCGGCGGCAAAGTAGCGGGCGCTGCCCGCGGCGCTCATCACCAGGCCTCGCGCCTCCGCCAGCGGCTTACCGTTGTCGCGGCTCTGCATCCGCGCCAGTTCATCAAGGCGGGATTCGATAATATCCGCCGCTTTATGCAGGATCTTTGCCCGCAGATGGGGCAGCATGCTGCGCCACGCCGGCTGGCGCCAGGCGCTTTCGGCCAGCGCGATCGCCTCATGCAGATCCTCAAGGCTTGCCGCATGCAGCGTGGCGTTGACCGTGCCGTCGGCCGGAAACTGGCTGTGCATCAGGTTGCCGCCGCCGTGGCGCCAGCGACCGCCGATAAAAATCTTTAACTCATCCATCGCCGCCTCTTTGCGCTATGCCAGTTCGCGGCAGGCGCGAACCGCGCTCAGTGCCGCCAGGGTGGAAGTTTTTGGGTTGCTGGCGAGCGGTAATCCGCTGAGCTCCAGATGGAACTCGCCAAACGCGCCCTGTACGTGCAGGGTGTGGGTATTGCGCCGGGTCAGCGGATCGACCATCAGCTGTACCCGGGTATCGTCCATCCCGATGCCGCCCAGCGCCACGGTTGCCGCAACGTTGGCGTTCGCCGGAAACAGGCGAGCCGCTTCGCGCGCGCTGCCTTCAAAAAAGATTTTTGCTTCAGTGACCGCGTTGAGGTCGATGAGCATTTCCGCATAGCTGCCGCGCCAGCTGGCCGGGCTTTTGCGCGACCGGTAGGTCACCTGCTCAAGACCGCCCTCTTTCGCAGCCGCCAGTCCGTCGATACCGGCCACCGCGCCGGAAAGCAGAGTTAGCCGGCCTCCGGCGCCGTTGAGGCGCTTTTCCAGTTCGCTATCCGCCAGCGCGCCGGTAGAGATCACCGCCAGATGCCAGCCGCGCCTGAGAATGGCTTCACCAAACTGCGCCACCGCCTGCTGGCTGGCGCACTCCAGCACCAGATCCGGGGTTTCCGCGCAGGACTGCGGATCGTCCAGTACCGCTACCGCATCGCCGAAGCGCTGGCGGATCGCCGCGTGGTGCGCCTCGCGCGCCACCACCCAGCCAAGGGCGACCTGCGGCGGCAGCCGTTCAATCACCGCCTGCGCCATCGCGCCATAGCCGATGAGCATGATCTTTTTCATCTCAACTCCTTACAGATGACGGCAAAAGCCGCCGGAGACATCCAGCGCCGCGCCGGTGGTAAACGACGCCAGCGGCGAGGCGAGGAACAGCAGCGCCTGCGCCGGTTCCTGCGGCCTGCCGAGGCGCGCCATCGGGATCCCGCGCTTGCGGGCGATATCCGCCGTCCACGCGGGCCAGCTCTGACTCTTGTCCGTGCGGTTCTCGAAGCGCCGCTGCCACTGTCCGGACTCCACCATGCCGAGCAGAATGGAGTTCACGCGAATGCCTTTGGTAACCAGGTCCTTCGACAGCGTCAGGGTCATGTTGAGCAGCGCCGCGCGCGCTGCGGAGGTGGCGATCATGTGCTCCTCCGGCTGCAGCGCCAGCAGCGAGTTCACGCAGGTGATCGAGGCGATATCCGAGCGCTCGAGCTGCGCCTGAAAGGCTTTCACCGGGTTAATCACCCCGAACAGCTTAAGCTCCGCCTCGTGCAGCCACGCCTCCCGCGGCGTATCGGCGAAGTGCGCCACGTACCCCTGCCCGGCGTTATTAATCAGCATGTCGGCACCGCCAAAGCGGGCCGCTACCGCGTCGGCAAAGCCCTGCACCTCGTATTCTTTCAGCACGTCGCAGCGGTAAGAGAAGACGTCCGCTCCCGGATATTCGTTTTGCAGCGCCGCATGGGCGCTGGCGAGCCGGTCCGGATTACGGCCGCAGAAGGCGACCTTCGCCCCCTCCCCCAGCAGCAGGCGCAGCGTTTCAAAGCCAATCCCTGACGACCCGCCGGTGACCACCGCTACGCGCCCCTCAATTTGTGCATTCATCGCGCACCTCTTCCCCTACCCGTAAAAGCTGTTGATTGAAAAATGTGTCGTTATCGAGATAGCTGGCGTGCCCCGCTCGCGGGATGCCGACGTACGGCATGCGGTAGCGCAGCGCCAGGCCGTGCACCAGCTCCGGCTGGGTAACGGCGTCCTGCTCGCCGCACCACGCCTCAAAGCGGCCGCCAAAATCGCCAAGCCAGCGGTGAATATCGTCATGGGCCAGCATCCACGCCGCGGCCAGGTAGCCCTCGGCGCGCAGCCTGCGCATCCCGGCGGCAACGACGGCAACGTTAGCCTCATCGCTACAGGGGTGCAGCAGCTTCGCCGCCCGGCCCTGCGCCATCGCTTCGCCGCCGGCGGCCATCTGCTGCTGCCGACCCTGCCAGATTTTTTCACGCTGCGCGGCTTCCGCCCGGCCGTAGCCCTGAGCGGCATCGGCCAGCACCAGGCGCAGAACGCGCCCGGGATACTTTGCCGCAAAGGCGCTGGCCACCAGCGCGCCGAGCGAGTGGCCCACCAGCACCGCCTGCTCAACGCCGGCGTGGTCGAGCAGCCGCGCCAGCGCCTCGGCATAGTCGCCGGCATCCGCACGCTCGGCCGAGAGCATCGGGCTTTCGCCATAACCGGGCATATCCCAGGCCAGCACGCGGTAGCCGGACAGCGCCATCTGCTTATGCCAGGAGGCCGCGCCGGAGCTGATGCCGTGCAGCAGCACCAGCGGTGTGCCGCTCCCCTGTTCACGAAAACCCGTCATCATGTCTCCTTAACCCCGCTTCACTTTCGACAGGGGATGATCTTGCGGATAGGTCGGGATGTTCGGCTTGCGGGTGCCGAGCATCACGCACATCAGCGCTTCCTCTTCGCCGTGGTTAAACAGCCCGCGATAGATCCCCGCCGGGACGGAGATCAGGTCACGCTCGCGCAGCACGGTTTCGGTATAGCTATCGCCGTCCTGAACCATCAGGGTTATCTGCCCCTTGAGCATGAAAAACACCTCTTCGACGTCATCGTGCAGGTGCAGCGGCCCTTCGCACTTCGCCGGCAGCACCATGGTCGAGAAGGTGAAGTTCTCCGCCGCCACGGTATTGGTATCGTTGGCGACGCCGGTGGCGCCGGTGCCGATGTAGCGCATCTGGGCGCGGCGGTATTTCGGGTCGAAATCGGCCTGGAACTTCAGCGCATTCCAGTCATATTTGCGTCCTTCAAAGCGCGCGATCCGCGACTCAATCCACTCTTCCATCGTCAGGTGCTCAGGCTTGAGGCCCTGTTTTGCAGTTACGCTTGAATCTGTCATCGTCTTCTCCTCAGTAACGTCTTAGCAGCGGCAGCAACAGGAGACAGCCTACGACCGCCATCACCGCCAGAAAGATCAGTCCGGAATCCATGCTGTGGGTGAAGGCGATCAGCGCGCCCATCACCGCCGGCGACAGGGCGCCGGCAAAGTTTCCCAACCCGTTGAAAATCCCGCCCGCCGTGGCGCTGACCCGGGGATGGGTCGCCTTCGCCAGCAGCGCAAAAATATTGGGGGCGCCGGTTCCCCACATGAAGGTGCTAAAGCTCATCGCCGCGATAACCGTCAGCGGGCTGGTGAAGTGCATCACCGCCGCCAGGCCCACCGCCGCGCCGGCCAGCGAGATAAAGCAGGCAGCCGCGCGTTTATCGACCCGGTCGGAAAGCCACGCCCCGATGATTTCGCCAAGCAGCATGGCGATAAACGGCATCGACGACAGCCAGCCGGCGTGCTCCAGGTGGATACCCTTGCCCTTAATCAGGTAGCCGGGAAGCCAGCCGTTGATGCCCCACAGATAGGCCAGGAAGGCGATATTAAAGACGCAGATCATCCAAAAGTGCGGGCTGACAAACAGCTCCCGGCGCGCGCTACGCCGCTCTTCCTGCGAGCTGGCGGCCGCGGACGTTTTGCCCTCCAGCTGGATCCCGCGCAGGCCGATACGGACAAAAATCAGCACCGGCGCCGTCAGCATCGCCATCACAAAGAAGGTGCTTTGCCAGCCGAAGGTGCTGAGCAGCCAGATGGAGAGCGGGAAGCCGATGGCCGCGCCGACCGGCGTCCCGAGCAGCCACAGCATGGTGGCGCGCGCCTGCAGACGCTGCGGGAAGGTGTGGCGCACGATAGCGAAGGCCAGCGGAAACAGCGGCCCCTCGGCGATGCCGAGCAGCACGCGCAGCACGATCATGGCGCTGTAGCTGTGGGTGAATCCCATCATCACCATCAATACGCACCACACCACCATCATGCCGGTGAGCAGGCGCAGCGGCGCGATGCGGTCGCCCAGCCCGCTGAGCAGAACCGAGGAGAAACCGTAGCTCAGTAAAAAAGCGCTCATCAGGATGCCGAGGCGCGTGGTATCAAAATCGATGCCCATCGCCTGCTGAAAATGGCTATCAGAAAACAGCGCCGCAATGCTGATTTTGTCGAAGAACGCCAGCAGCACGCAGGCCAGTAACGACAGCGGAATAGCCCAGCGAACCGCTTTTTCAGGCGCGTGGACGCCCTCACCGCTCGCCACGGAGGGCGCGGTGTTTGTCTCTAATGTGGTCATCTCTCCCCCTTACGGGTGCGCGAGTGTTATCGCAATGACATCAGCGAAAAGGTCAGATCGTCGAGCGGCACCGCGGAAAGATCCCTCCCCGCCGCCATCCAGCGCTTCGCCAGCTTGACGGTACGCGCATCGTTAAACGCCACCAGCTGGCTGAGCCGGCCGTCGCTATCGAGCGAGAAAAAGAGTGGCCCTTTGGGATCGCGGCGAACCAGCGTCCGGGTTCCCGGCTGGGGGATCCCGAGGATCTGAATGTTGTGCGCGTATTGATCCGACCACAGCCACGGCGCTTCGTCGTAGCCCTCGGCCTGCGGATCGAGCATCGCCTTCGCCGTCGCTACCGCCTGATTCTGGGCAAAGGCCCACGACTGAATGCACAATCCGTACTGGTGATGGCGGGCGACATCGCCGGCGGCGAAAATAGCCGGATCGGCGGTTCGCCCCTGGGCATCAACCACGATCCCGCGATCGACGGGCAGGCCCGCCTCCTGCGCCAGCTCCAGATTAAGCTCGACGCCGATCCCCACCACCACCGCGTCGAAGGTCTGACGCCGGCCGTCGCAGCGGATCACCGGCAGGCCGTCGCTATCTTCGAGGCCCAGCGCGCCGCACCCCGTGCGGACGTTGACCCCCTGCTCGCGGTGCAGCCATTCCAGCTCCTGCGATACCTCGCCGCTCACCGAGCGCATGCACAGCGCCGGCTGCTGTTCGTAGAGCGTGACCTCGACACCGCTTTTACGCGCCGAGGCGGCAATCTCGAGGCCAATCCAGCCGCCGCCGACAATCGCCAGCCGGGTGCTGACCGCCAGGCGCGCCTTCAGGCGCCGGGCATCCTGCCAGTGGCGCAGGGTGTAGACCTGGGGATGCTGCGCCCAGGCCTCGCCGGGCAGGCGGGCGCGGCCGCCGGTAGCGATCAGCAGGCGGTCGTAGGCCAGCCGCTCACCGCCGCTCAGGCGCACGGTTCTCGCTTCACGATCGATGGCCTCCGCGCGCTGCGGGCGGTACCACTTCAGGTTCAGCGCCTGCTGCGCTTCTGCGCTAAACAGACGCGGCAGCGCCGGTTCGGCCTCCAGCAGCGCCGCCTTCGACAGCGGCGGGCGCTCGTAAAAATCCCACTCCTCCTCGGCAATAATGCAAATCTCGCCGTCAAAGCCTTCATCACGCAGCGTTTTTGCCGCCCAGCCGCCGGCCTGGCCGCCGCCGATAATCACTATCCGCACCGTCATACCGCCTCCGGCTTTTTCTGCTGGCGGCGGGTGTCGTGGTCGATTCCGCCCTCCACCGCCCACTCGGTAAAGGAAACCAGGGAGTGCTCCAGCTCGCGCGGCTGCCAGTTTTCCGTCAGATAGTCGTCGTTGGTGTAGTACTCAAACGCGCCGCCGGTCGGGCTGTTGACGTACCAGAAGTAGGCCGAAGAGACCGGGTGGCGGCCGGGGCCGATAAAGGTGCTCCACTGGCTTTTGTTCATCGCGATCCCACCGCCGATCACTTCGTGAATATCGCGCACCGTAAAGGCGACGTGGTTAAGACCGCGCTTGCGGGTCGGCAGCTGTAATAAGAAGAGATTGTGATGGCCGCCGCGCACGCCGCAGCGCAGGAACACCGCGCGGTTGATATAGCGATCGGACACCTGGAAACCCAGCACCTCGCGGTAGAAGCTCTCTACCGCCGCCAGCTCCTCAACGAAGAACACCACGTGGCCGATGTTGATCGGCTGGGCACGCTCGTAAACCGGGCTCGGCGTATCGATCCGCCGCACGTCGCCCCACTGGTTTATCGGCTCGACGTCCAGCTCAACCGGCGTCTGCTGGCTCACCTGAACCCGCAGCGTCATGCCGTTCGGATCCTGGCACTCGAGGGCGCCGTCCACTTCGCGAAAGGCCGGCTGCTGCGCCAGCTTCGGCCGCAGCGCCTCCAGCGCCGCCCGGTCCGCTACGCCCCAGGTCATCCGGCGCAGGGTATTACCCGCCTCAAAGGCGGGCGGCAGATCCGGGCTGTTGATCGGGTTCAGCAGCACCTGAGCGCCGCTCAGGGTGGTAAAACGCCGGCCGTCGGCATCGCTCGTCAGGCCAAAATCACGCATAAATTTGGCGCTATGGGTCAGGTCGTCGACGCCAAACTCCAGCTTTTCAATTCCGGTTACACTCATCGTTCGTTGCCTCTTTACCGTTCTGTCGCCCGGATTTGGGCGTAAAACATGCCCGACGCACCCAAGCGCCTGCAGTTAACGTATTGATTTAAATAGCCTGAGCTAAATGCCCGAGGAAGCCTGAAATTTTGTCCGCCGCCATGCTGACATCGTTTTGCAGCCGCTCGCGGTCGGCCTGCGGGATCTCATCCGACGGCACCAGGATACTCACCACCGCCGCCACCCGTCCGCTGCGATCGTAGACCGGGTAAACGATGGAGGAGATGCCGTGACGGTAGAAGGACTCGCCGATCACAAAGCCCCGCGCCTTATCCTGCTGTACCATCTGCCACAGCGCTTCGCGGTCGTGAATTTGCCCCGGCGTATTGCCCGGCAGCCGCTCGTCAGGGAACAGCAGTTCGAACTCGCGGCGGGAGACATCGGTCAGCAGCATGCGGCCAAGCGAAGTGCAGTGGACCGGCAGGCGGGTGCCGATGCTGACCTGATTAATGCGCGAGCCGGCGGCGCTGACGCGGGCGATGTAGATAATGTCCCGCCCGTCGCGGATCGCCAGGTGGCTGCTGCACTGGCTGGTATCGCGCAGCTGCTCAATCACCGGCTGACCGACCTGCGCCACATCCAGCGAGGCGATATATTCAAAGCCAAGACGCAGGACGTTCATCCCGAGCGAAAAGGTATTGGTGCGCGGATTGCGCTCGAGAAAGCCCATATATTCCAGCGTTTGCACCACGCGATAGGCGGTCGCTTTCGGCATATCCACCAGCCGATGCAGCTCGGCGAAGGTCAAATCGCGATGCTGCTCGCCAAACGCCAGCAGCAGCTCCAGCCCCCGCTCCAGGCCCGGCACCAGGTACTTCACTTCCCGCTCGTTTGCCATACCGCCTCGCCTCTTTAGTTAAAAACAAATCCGCCGTTGACCGGGATCAGCTGCCCGGTGATAAACCGCGACAGCTCGCTGAGCAGCCACACCACGCTGCCGGTAACATCTTCCGGCTGCTGGGCGCCGCTCAGGGCCCGGCCGTTCTCATACAGCTGATGACGTTCAGCCGGAACGTACTCGGTGGCCTCCACGCGGGTCAGCCCTGGGGCGATCGCGTTAATGCGGATGCGCTTCTCCCCGAGCTCGCGCGCCATTGAACGAGTCATGGCGATCACCGCGCCTTTGCTGGCGACGTAGGCCATCAGGCGCGGCGCGCCCCACAGCGCGGTGTCCGACGCCACGTTAACGATCCCGCTGCCTTCTCGCAGCAGCGGTACCGCCGCCCGGGTCACCAGCCAGGTGCCTTTGACGTTAACCGACATCACCCGATCCCACAGATCCGGATCGTAATCGATCATATTTTTGCCGCCGACGCCGGTGGCCATCGCGGCGTTATTCACCAGTCCGTCAATGGGACCTCGTTCGCCAATCGCGCTAAACGCCTGCGCGATTGAGTGCGGATCGGCGAGATCGATAGCCTGAGACTCAATGGCAAAACCTTGTTCACTGAGCCCATGCGCGCGCTCGGCCAGTTCGCCCTCGAGGATGTCGCACATCACCACCTTCGCGCCCTGCTCCGCACAGGCTTTGGCAAAGTGATAGCCCAGCCCGCGCGCGGCGCCGGTCACCACGATGCGTTTACCGTTCAGCAGTCCGTTCATCAGGCGGCACCCTGCTGTTCTTCACGCGCCGCCAGCTGCTCTTTGGCCGCTTTTTGCATCATGCGGCGCAGGCGCGACAGCCCGACGTCGTGCTGATAGAGATATTCGTGGTCGCGGGCGTTCGGCGCCAGGCTCTCCAGCACCACCCGATCCTGCTCGAGCACTTCCCAGTGCAGTTTTTCCAGGCGGTTGCGGTACATAAAGCGCCACATATCGCGCTGCCAGCCCTGCACGCCGCGGATACGCCAGAAAAAGACCCGACAGTTGTCGTTATCTTCCGGCACCACCATGCCGACGATAAAGAAGTGGCCTCCTGGCCCAAAGCGTTTCTGATATGGGATCGACAGGCGCATCCAGCAGGCGCCGCTGTTGCCGAGCTCTACCCAGTCAAAGTTGACGCCGCTCTGCCCCTTCTTCTCAAAAATGAAGCCGGTTTTGGTCGGCTGCAGCACCATGTCCGCTTTACGCTCGCCTTCCGCCATCGAGTGCGAAGAGGAGTGCAGATAGGTGCCGTGCATCGGGTCCATGACGTTTTCCAGCGCGTACTGATAGTTACATTTCTACGCGGCGGTGCAGAGGAAGTTGCTGTATTTGTCGCCGTTAGCCAGCTCTTCCGGGAAGGTCAGCTCCTCCGGCGGCTGGTTCGCCGTGGCGCCAAACCATAAGAAGATCGCCCCGTGCGCTTCCTGAACGCTATAGCTGCGCACGCACTGCTGGCCCACCAGCGGACACTTGTCGACCGCCGGGACATCTTTCACTTCGCCGTTTCCCGCCACTTCCACGCCGTGATACCAGCAGGCGATGCGGTCGCCGAGGTTCCAGCCCATCGACAGGCGCGCGCCGCGGTGCGGGCAGCGGTCTTCCAGCGCCTGCAGCTGGCCGTCTTTATTACGCCAGACCACAATCTGCTCGCCGAGACGGGTGATGCCCACCGGCGCGGACTGCACCTCCCAGCTTGCCAGCACCGGATACCACAGGCCGCGTAACCCTTTATCGAGATAGTTTTGTACCGTTGTCGTCATCGCTGTGTCCTCAGTATCCGTTTACCTGCAAAAAAGCCTCGAAGCTGGTCTCGCTCCAGGGTTCGCCCTGCTGGTCGTGCATTCTCAGGTCGTTCAGCCCGTCCACCAGCTGCGTCAGGCTCTCTGCGCCCTGCTCAAACAGCCCTTCAAGGGTGGCGATAAGCTGCAGCTCCCAGTTTTCCGGAACGCGGCTGCGGGTCTGCCAGATAAGATTGGCGTAGTCGCCCGGCTTGTGGATATTGCCGTTACCGCCCTCGGCGGGCGGCGTAAACTGGCGGCTTTCCGGCAGCGCCGGGTTGAAGTTCAGGGTTTCGCTCATGCCACGCTCTCCTCGATAAAAGTAATCTGGATCTGATTGTCGAATACCCGCACCGGGTAACGATTGAGGCTACGACCGCCCGGACCGTGCAGGCACTGACCGGTTTTCACATCGAATACCGCTTCGTGCAGCGGGCATTCAACCTTGCCGTCTTCCACAAAGCCCTGGCTTAACAGCGCGTAGGCATGGGGACACACGTCCTCCAGCGCGTAATACTCGCCATCAATCAGATAAATGCCGATCTCTTTACCGTCGATATTGCCGCTATAAGGGAAATCTTCCTGTACCTGCTCTGCGTCACATACGCCTATCCAGCTCATCACGATCCTCCAGGCTTTGTTTCATATATGAAACTCTGTTTCTTATTTAATACGGTCAATATAAAAGCGTTCAATCTTTCGTCAAGCGGCAATGTGAAGGATTTGTTAACCGATCGTGATTTAATTATCTAAGTGTGCAATCGATCACGAAAAATTGCGGTAATATGAAATTGTGATATTTAAAAGGAAGCGTCAAAATAAATTAAGCGGGCGCTTAACTTTTCGAAAATGACTATTGACTTCTTTTCCCTACAATCATTAAAAATGATAAATCCGGCTAAACATCAAGTTTCACTGGTGAAACACTTTTCAATTATTATCTTTTAAAACAACGAGTTTCACCTATGAATCATTTTACATACGTGACTATCACCGTTATTTAAAAATAGCGCCTTTGATTCATAAATGACCGGGAGAAAAGAGTAATCATGACCGCAAGATGGCAGGGAACAATCGCGCTACTGTTGTTAATTATCATCTCTTATATTGACCGGGTAAATATCTCAGTGATGATACTTAACCCCGAATTTGCGGCCCATTTTCAGCTAAATGAAAACAGAATGTTACAAGGAATGCTGATGACCTGCTTTCTTGTGGGCTATGGACTGTCGGCACTACTCTTAACGCCGGTGATTGAAAACCGACTGCACTATCGGCAGGGGCTATTAATCAGTATCGCTATCTGGGCCGCGGTGTGCGCCGTTTCTCCGCTGCTCGGATCGCTGTTCGGGATGCTGATCGCCCGAGTTATCTTAGGTATTGCGGAGGGGCCGCTATTTTCACTTAAAACGCGCTTTATCAGCGACAGCTTCGCCGCCGGCGAGATCGGTAAACCGAACGCGGTCACCGCGCTCGGGGTCTCGCTGGGGCTGGCGGTGGGCTTCCCGCTGGTCACTTTTTTAATCGCGCATCAGGGGTGGCAAGGCTCTTTCTACAGCCTGGCCGCGTTGAACCTGCTACTCGGCGGCGGGCTTATTTGGCGCTTCCTGCCGGCTCCGGCCGCGGCGGCGCAAAGGTCTCGCGCCGGCTTTAAGCAGACGTTTCAGCTGGCCTGGCGCACGCCGCTCCTCGGCTGGATCCTGCTGGTCGAGATCGCCACCCTCAGCTATCTGTGGGGCAGCAGCGCCTGGCTGCCGGCGTGGCTGCGCGATGAGCATCACTTCTCGCTACAGGCCACCGGCATTCTGGCAGCGATCCCCTTTCTGCTCAGCCTCGGCTCTAAATTTCTTGGCGGCGTGCTGCTCGATAAAATGCGTCCCGAGCAGGCTCCGCTGCTGTTTATAAGCGGCGGCCTTCTGACGGCCTGCTCGATACTGGCGCTGATGCTCAGCCACCAGCCGGCGTGGCTGGCGCTGTTTATGCTGTCGGCCAATATATTCTGGGGGCTTCAGGGAGCGGCGATACCGGCGGTGGTGCAGCATCACGCGGCAAAGGAGGCGGTAGGCAGCGCCTACGGCATCATTAACGGTATCGGCAATATCTGCGCGGCGTTTATCCCGCTGCTGATGGGGCTGGTGATGAAGTCGGTAGGGTCGGTCAGTTCAGGATTTTCGGTGCTGGTGGCGTCACAGGTCGTTACCCTGCTTGCCGGAGGCGTGCTGCTGCTGCGCATGCGTCGCGCAGCAGCAGTGAGCGCTTAGGGCTTATTCGCCCTTTTTTGCCGCCTGGATATAGAGCATTTCCAGCGCCAGGGTCGCCGCCGCCAGGGCGGTGATCTCGGACTGATCGTAGGCCGGAGCCACTTCCACCACGTCCATCCCGACGATGTTCAGATCCTTCAGGCCGCGCACCAGCTTGATCGCGCGATCCGAAGTCAGCCCGCCGATCACCGGCGTACCGGTGCCCGGCGCAAACGCCGGATCCAGGCAGTCAATGTCGAAGGTCAGATAGACCGGCATATCGCCAACGATCTGTTTGATCTGAGCAATAACATCCTCAGCGGTGCGATCGTTAACCTGGCCCGCATCCAGTACGGTAAAGCCGTTATCTTTGTCGAACTCAGTGCGGATACCGATCTGCACCGAGTGGTTCGGGTCGATCAGGCCTTCGTTCGGCGCGGTGTAGAACATGGTGCCGTGATCGAACTCGCAGCCGTTGGCGTAGGTGTCGGTATGGGCATCGAAATGCACCAGCGCCATTTTACCGAAATGCTTAGCGTGCGCGCGCAGCAGCGGGAGAGTGACGAAGTGATCGCCGCCGAAGGAGAGCATACGTTTCCCGGCCGCCAGCAGCTTCTCGGCGTGGGCCTGCAAACGTTCGCTCATATCGCGCGCGTCGCCGAAGGCGTAAACCAGGTCGCCGCAGTCGACAACGTTCAGACGCTCGCGCATGTCGAAGTTCCACGGGAAGCGGTTGCCTTCCCAGGCGAGGTTGGTGGAAACCTGACGGATCGCCGCAGGACCGTGACGCCCGCCCGCGCGGCCGGAGGTTGCCGCATCAAAAGGAACGCCGGTGATCACCCAGTCGGCGTCGCTGTCGTACGGCTGGAAGTTCAGCGGCAGACGCAAAAAACCAAACGCGTTAGAGACCAGGGAATTATCGTATTGATGACCTAAAGTGCTCATGGGTGTGACCTCTTTTTACAGGCGATAGTGTTAAAAATGCACATAAAAAAACCCCTCCGCGTCGTTAGGCCCGACGAGGAAGGGTTTGAATAGGGTGACTGCTTGTTGGGCGAATTATCGCCGTTAATGCATGCGGGTTCAAGTCGGTATCGCGTTTGCGTGACCTGATGCCCCCTCCTTCATAAGAGAGGGCGCGCAGCATGTTACTCGTCTTCCAGGTAAGTGTAGCCGTACAGGCCCGCTTCGAACTCTTCGAGGAACTGCTGCTGCAGCGCCTCGTCAAGACCGGAGTTTTTCACCTGATCGCGGAACTGGGTTAGCAGCGTGTTCGGATCCAGCTGCACGTACTGCAGCATATCGGCCACGGTATCCCCTTCGTCGGAGAGCTCGACTTCAACGCTGCCGTCAGGGAAGACGAACACGTCAACCGCTTCGGTATCACCGAACAGGTTGTGCATGTTGCCGAGGATCTCCTGGTAGGCGCCGACCATAAAGAAGCCCAGCATCGGCGGGTTATCAGGATCGTATTCCGGCATCGGCATGGTGGTGGCGATCCCGTCGCCATCGACGTAGTGATCGATAGCGCCATCAGAGTCGCAGGTGATATCCAGCAGCACCGCGCGACGCTCAGGCACCATGTTCAGCCCTTCCAGCGGCATCACCGGGAACAGCTGATCGATACCCCACGCGTCCGGCATCGACTGGAACAGCGAGAAGTTGACGTAAATTTTATCCGCCATCCGCTCCTGCAGCTCGTCAATGATTGGACGGTGCGCGCGGTTGCTCGGGTCGAGCTGTTTCTGCACTTCGTGACACATGTTCAGATACAGCTGCTCCGCCCACGCGCGCTCCTGCAGGTTGAAGGTGCCGGAAGAGTAGCCGGTGTGAATATCGTGCAGGTCCATCTGGCTATCGTGCAGCCATTCGCGCAGCGAGCGGCGGTTGCCGGTCTCGTGCATCTCCTGCCAGGTTTCCCACATGCTCTGCAGCGGGCGCGCCGCATCTTCCGCAGGCGGGGTCGCCTCGGTGTATTCGTTACGCTCAACGCCGATAATATTGGAGACCAGCACGGTATGGTGCGCGGTGACCGCACGCCCGGATTCGGTAATCACCGTCGGGTGCGGCAGACCGTTCTCTTCACAGGCGTCGCCGATCGCCCAGATAATGTTGTTAGCGTACTCGTTGAGGCCGTAGTTCACCGAACAGTCGGACTGCGAACGGGTGCCCTCATAGTCCACGCCCAGGCCGCCGCCGACGTCAAAGCACTGAATATTGACGCCCAGCTTATGCAGCTCAACGTAAAAGCGCGAGGATTCGCGCACGCCGGTGGCGATATCGCGAATGTTGGCCATCTGCGAGCCAAGGTGGAAGTGCAGCAGCTGCAGGCTTTCCAGATGTCCTGCCGCGCGCAGAATTTCAACCAGCTGCAGAACCTGCGTTGCCGCAAGGCCGAACTTGGATTTCTCGCCGCCGGAGGACTGCCATTTACCGGAGCCCTGCGAGGCCAAACGCGCGCGGACGCCAAGACGCGGCACCACGTTCAGGCGCGCGGCTTCTTCCAGCACGATGGCAATTTCCGACATCTTTTCGATGACCAGATAGACCTTGTGGCCCATCTTTTCGCCGACCAGCGCCAGGCGGATATATTCACGGTCTTTATAGCCGTTACAGACGATCACGCTGCGGGTCATGCCCGCGTGCGCCAGCACCGCCATCAGCTCGGCCTTTGAACCGGCTTCCAGGCCCAGCGGCTCGCCGGAGTGGATCAGCGACTCAATCACGCGACGATGCTGGTTAACCTTAATCGGGTAAACCAGGAAATAGTCGCCGTTATAGCCGTAGGACTCGCGCGCGCGCTTGAAGGCGGCGTTAATCGAGCGCAGGCGATGCTGCAGGATCTGCGGGAAGCAAAACAGTGCAGGCAGGCGCTGCCCCTGCGCTTCGCGCGCTTTAACTAATTCGGCAAGATCGACGCGCGCTTCCGGTACGTCAGGATCCGGGCAAACGCTGATATGGCCCAGTTCGTTGACGTCGTAGTAGTTATTACCCCACCAGGCAATATTATAAGTACGTAGCATTTTGCTAGCTTCCTGGGAGCTCATCGCCACCTCCTGCATAGAACGTAGTACACCGTGTTCGCCTGCTGACGAAGGCGAAACCATAGACATGTCGTCAGACATAGCGAACCTCAATTTTTAATAATAAGTGTAAGACAGTTAACTACTATCGCAGTCCAAAGACGCGATAACAACCCATGAACAGTCCTAAACCCCAGCAGATAGTGCTGGCGCTGCGACTGCGCGACCGGTTTCTTCTTCATATGATAATAAAACACGTACCCGAACCTGGTATGACAGTTCGGAGAAACCACGAGAAAACCCTTGCGATAGCGGCAAGAGAGCCCTTGTTCAGTTTTCTGACGACCTTCCGGCCCTGGAATCCTGAGAAGCGCCGAGATGGGTAGAACATCGGCAGGTGTGCATGAAAGAGATGCAGATTGCGGGATAGTGACGCGCGACGGAACGACGCGACGAATCAGGTGAAAAACGTGGGTTCATTATCTGGTATCACCTCCACACTGCCCCGAAACGGGCCAGCGACAAGCCAAAGCTATATACCTGGCAGCAGGCGCAAAGGCCGCTGCGGGATTCTGTCAATACAGAGTGCTTAACCCGGCTGGAAGTGGCGTCACGAGGTACTCTTCGTGCGCTGTCATAATGAGCCGCGCGCGGCGTTTTATACCGAGAAGCAGGCTAAAATGCAAAATAAAAATATGCGCGTTGCCGCATCTGGCAGGAAAAATTTCCACCGGCTATGACGCATAAATGCGATGTGCATCAAAAAAAGTCTGGAAATGGGATTAAGATTTGACCTAAAATAGCCGTCCAGAAGTTAATCCGTCTATACTGATTAACACTCAGACTGCTCGTGTCACTACCTGCAGGCTTTGGTAGAATCATCCACCAAAGCTAATCCACACAACAGTATGAGCTATACGAATACTCCACAGGTAAAATAAAACATGGCAAAACACCTCTTTACGTCCGAGTCCGTATCAGAAGGGCATCCAGACAAAATTGCTGACCAAATCTCCGATGCCGTGCTTGATGCGATCCTGGAACAGGATCCGAAAGCCCGCGTCGCGTGTGAAACCTACGTCAAAACCGGCATGGTTTTGGTTGGCGGTGAAATCACCACCAGCGCATGGGTTGATATCGAAGAGATCACCCGTAATACGGTTCGTGAAATTGGCTACGTGCATTCCGATATGGGCTTTGATGCCAACTCCTGCGCCGTGCTGAGCGCAATCGGCAAGCAGTCCCCGGACATCAACCAGGGCGTTGACCGTGCCGATCCGCTGGAGCAGGGCGCGGGCGACCAGGGCCTGATGTTTGGCTATGCCACTAACGAGACCGACGTGCTGATGCCGGCGCCGATCACCTATGCTCACCGTCTGGTGCAGCGTCAGGCTGAAGTGCGTAAAAACGGCACGCTGCCGTGGCTGCGTCCGGATGCGAAGAGCCAGGTGACCTTCCAGTATGACGACGGCAAAATCGTCGGCATCGACGCGGTGGTACTGTCGACCCAGCACGCGGAAGATATCGATCAGAAATCGCTGCAGGAAGCGGTGATGGAAGAGATCATCAAGCCGGTTCTGCCGACCGAATGGCTGAGCAGCGCCACCAAATTCTTTATCAACCCAACCGGCCGCTTTGTGATCGGCGGCCCGATGGGCGACTGCGGCCTGACCGGGCGTAAAATCATCGTTGATACCTACGGCGGCATGGCTCGTCACGGCGGCGGCGCGTTCTCCGGTAAGGATCCGTCTAAAGTTGACCGCTCCGCGGCTTACGCAGCGCGCTATGTGGCGAAGAACATCGTTGCTGCAGGCCTGGCCGATCGCTGTGAGATTCAGGTTTCCTACGCAATCGGCGTGGCTGAACCGACCTCTATCATGGTGGAAACCTTCGGCACCGAGAAGATTGCTTCCGAGCAGCTGACGCTGCTGGTGCGCGAATTCTTCGACCTGCGTCCGTACGGCCTGATCCAGATGCTGGATCTGCTGCACCCGATCTACAAAGAAACCGCGGCATACGGTCACTTTGGTCGCGAACATTTCCCATGGGAAAAAACCGACAAAGCCGCTCTGCTGCGCGAAGCTGCCGGCCTGAAATAACCGCACGCTTTACCGTTTCAAAGGCCAGCCTCGTGCTGGCCTTTTTCTTTATCTCTTCCCCCACCGCACTCTGCGCCCCGCCGCCATCGGTTCCTGCAACCCTCGACGATGAAAGCGATTACATCAGATTGGCAGCCATTATTTAGCTCCGTATCAGCGTTAATGAAGCAATCTTTCACAATGTTACATACTATTTCAGGCAAGTCTGATTTCCGTTTTTTATCTCATTAACTAAAATCACATACTATATTGATTTATATAAATATTTATTGATTACGTTTCTTTACCTTAGTGTAAGCGATTACACAGCCGTGATTACAATCACATTTTTTTGCTACGCACTCCCCTACTCTAAGCAGCGACAGAATCAATAACTCAACTGGAGGGCGTTATGCCTGACAACAAAAAACAAGGGCGCTCGAACAAAACGATGACGTTCTTTGTCTGTTTCCTCGCCGCACTGGCCGGCCTGCTTTTTGGCCTTGATATCGGCGTCATTGCGGGTGCCCTACCCTTTATTGCCAACGAGTTTCAGATTACCGCTCACACTCAGGAATGGGTGGTGAGCTCCATGATGTTCGGCGCCGCGGTCGGTGCGGTCGGCAGCGGCTGGCTCTCCTTCAAGCTGGGCCGTAAGAAAAGCCTGATGATCGGCGCCATCCTGTTCGTTGCCGGCTCGCTGTGCTCCGCCGCCGCGCCGAACGTTGAAGTGCTGCTGATTTCCCGCGTACTGCTGGGCCTGGCGGTAGGCGTCGCCTCCTACACCGCCCCGCTGTATCTCTCGGAAATTGCGCCGGAGAAAATTCGCGGCAGCATGATCTCGATGTATCAGCTGATGATCACCATCGGTATTCTCGGCGCCTATCTGTCGGATACCGCGTTTAGCTACAGCGGCGCATGGCGCTGGATGCTCGGGGTCATTATCATCCCGGCCATTCTGCTGCTGATTGGCGTCTTCTTCCTGCCGGACAGCCCGCGCTGGTTTGCCGCTAAACGCCGCTTTGTCGACGCTGAGCGCGTGCTGCTGCGCCTGCGTGATACCAGCGCCGAAGCCAAACGTGAGCTCGATGAAATCCGTGAAAGCCTGAAGGTTAAACAGTCCGGCTGGGAGCTGTTTAAAGAGAACAGCAACTTCCGCCGCGCGGTGTTCCTCGGGGTCCTGCTGCAGGTGATGCAGCAGTTCACCGGGATGAACGTCATCATGTACTACGCGCCGAAGATCTTTGAGCTGGCGGGCTACGCCAACACCACCGAGCAGATGTGGGGCACGGTTATCGTCGGCCTGACCAACGTGCTGGCGACCTTTATCGCGATCGGCCTGGTTGACCGCTGGGGCCGTAAGCCAACGCTGATCCTCGGCTTTATCGTCATGGCCGTCGGCATGGGCGTGCTGGGCAGCATGATGCATATCGGCATCCACTCCACGACCGCGCAGTACTTCTCCGTGCTGATGCTGCTGATGTTTATCGTCGGCTTCGCAATGAGCGCAGGCCCGCTGATCTGGGTCCTGTGTTCAGAAATTCAGCCGCTGAAGGGCCGCGATTTCGGCATCACCTGCTCCACGGCCACCAACTGGATTGCCAACATGATCGTCGGTGCGACCTTCCTGACCATGCTGAACTCGCTGGGCAGCGCGAACACCTTCTGGGTCTATGGCGGCCTGAATATCCTGTTCATCTTCCTGACCCTGTGGCTGATTCCGGAAACCAAAAACGTTTCGCTGGAACATATCGAACGTAACCTGATGAAGGGCCGTCCGCTGCGTGAAATCGGCGCTCGCGACTAGTCATCACCGCGCTTCCTCCCCCCGCGGGAGGAAGCTTCTTCTTGCTCTCCTCTCCTCGCCGCACTATCCTCTGGCGCTATGAAGACACCCCGAATTCCCATCGCTACGCAGCAGGCCGTAATGCGCAGCCTGCGGGAAAAACTCGCCCTCGCGAACCTCAAGCTTGAGCGCCGCTATCCGGAACCCGCGCTGGTCTATCAGCAGCGAGGAACCTCCGCCGGCACCGCCTGGCTGGAGAAGAATGAAATTCGCCTCAACCCGGTGCTGCTGCTGGAGAACCAGCAGGCGTTTATCGATGAGGTCGTGCCGCACGAGCTGGCGCACCTGCTGGTGTGGCAGCATTTTGGACGCGTGGCGCCGCACGGCAAAGAGTGGAAGTGGATGATGGAAAGCGTGCTGGAAGTGCCGGCCCGCCGCACCCACCGCTTCGAACTGGACTCCGTGCGACAGAATACCTTCCCCTACCGCTGCCAGTGCCAGCAGCACCAGCTTACCGTTCGCCGTCACAACCGCGTGACGCGCGGCGAAGCCACCTACCGCTGCGTTCGCTGCGGCGATCTGCTGGTCGCCGAAGAGTAAATATCGGCTATAACTGGAAATTTTCTGATCTGACTGATTGCATCTGACAATCGCATTCGCTACGTTGCGGGCTCTTTTTGACACGGAGTTCACGATGTCCCGTACTCATATTTTTGCCGCAGCGCTTTTGACTGCGGCCTTTAGCGGTCAGGCTATGGCCGAAGGGATCCACAGTTTTTCCCAGGCAAAAGCCGCCGGAGTGAAGGTTAACGCCGATGCCCCCGGTGACTTCTACTGCGGCTGCAAAATCGACTGGCAGGGTAAAAAAGGCGTTATCAATCTACAATCCTGCGGCTATAAAGTGCGTAAAAACGAAAACCGCGCCAGCCGCGTCGAGTGGGAGCACGTCGTCCCGGCGTGGCAGTTTGGCCACCAGCGCCAGTGCTGGCAGGATGGCGGGCGTAAAAACTGCGCCAAAGATCCGGTTTACCGCAGGATGGAAAGCGATATGCACAACCTGCAGCCGGCGGTTGGCGAGGTCAACGGCGACCGCGCTAACTATATGTACAGCCAGTGGAACGGCGGCGAAGGCCAGTACGGCCAGTGCGCGATGAAGGTCGATTTTAAAGAGAAGGTCGCCGAGCCGCCGGTGCGCGCGCGCGGCGCGATTGCGCGGACCTACTTCTATATGCGCGATAGCTATCAGCTCACCCTTTCCCGTCAGCAAACCCAGCTGTTTACCGCCTGGGATAAGACCTACCCGGTCACCAGTTGGGAGTGCGAACGCGATGAGCGTATCGCTAAAGTTCAGGGCAACCACAATCCTTACGTCCAGCAGGCTTGCCAGGCGCAAAAGAGCTAACCTACACTAGCGGCAATTGTTAATTTGCAGGTCCCGCTATTCTCCCGCCGCGGCGGGGAACCGGGGCCTGCGCGAAGAACGGAATATCAAGCATGCGCACTCCCCGCATCCACCACCCCGAACCGATTATCGTCGGCAGCCAGATAGCCCTTTCCGACGACGCGGCGAACCACGTTGGCCGCGTACTGCGAATGGGTAAAGGCCAGGCCATTCAGCTTTTTGACGGTAGTAATCAGGTATTTGAAGCCACAATCGTCGACGCGGGCAAGAAAAACGTGACGGTTGAGATTGTCAGCGGCGAGCGTGACGACCGCGAATCGCCGCTGCATATTCACCTCGGTCAGGTCATGTCGCGCGGCGAAAAGATGGAATTCACCATCCAGAAATCGATCGAGCTCGGGGTAAGCCTCATTACGCCACTGTTTTCCGAGCGCTGCGGGGTTAAACTGGATGCCGAACGCTTGCAGAAAAAGATCCAGCAGTGGCAGAAAATCGCCATTGCCGCCTGCGAGCAGAGCGGCCGCAACGTGGTGCCAGAGATTCGCCCGGCCATGCAGCTGGAGGCATGGTGTGCGGAGCAGGATGATAGCCTGAAGCTGAACCTGCACCCTCGCGCCAGCGCCAGCATTAACACGCTGCCGCTGCCGGTCGAGCGCATTCGTCTGCTGATTGGCCCTGAAGGAGGGCTGTCAGCGGAAGAGATCGCGATGACCGCTCGTTACCAGTTTACTGATATTCTGTTGGGACCGCGCGTTCTGCGTACAGAGACAACTGCGCTAACCGCCATTACCGCGCTACAGGTGCGTTTTGGCGACTTAGGTTGAAGCGTTAACGGAGAATAATAATGATCAAGCTCGGCATCGTGATGGACCCCATCGCAACCATCAACATCAAGAAAGACACCAGCTTCGCCATGCTGCTGGAAGCCCAGCGTCGTGGCTACGAACTCCATTATATGGAGATGAACGACCTGTACTTAATCAACGGCGAAGCCCGCGCCCGTACGCGCACGCTGAGCGTCGAGCAGAATTACGACAAGTGGTACGAGTTCAGCAGTGAGCAGGATCTGCCGCTGGCGGATCTCGACGTGATTCTGATGCGTAAGGATCCGCCGTTCGATACCGAGTTCATTTATGCCACCTATATTCTCGAACGCGCGGAAGATAAGGGCACGCTTATCGTCAACAAGCCGCAGAGCCTGCGCGACTGTAACGAGAAGCTCTTTACCGCCTGGTTTGCCGACCTGACGCCAGAAACGCTGGTCACCCGCAACAAGGCGCAGCTGAAAGCCTTCTGGGAAAAGCACGGCGATATTATCCTCAAGCCGCTGGACGGCATGGGCGGTTCCTCTATTTTCCGCGTGAAAGAGGGCGATCCTAACCTGCCGGTGATTGCGGAAACGCTGACCGATCTGGGCAGCCGCTACTGCATGGCACAAAACTATCTACCGGCCATCAAGGACGGCGATAAGCGCGTGCTGGTCGTCGACGGCGAGCCGGTTCCCTGGTGCCTGGCGCGTATTCCGCAGGGTGGAGAGACGCGCGGCAACCTGGCCGCCGGCGGTCGCGGCGAAGCCCGCCCGCTGACCGAGAGCGATTGGGAGATTGCCCGCCGCGTCGGCCCTACGCTGAAGGCCAAGGGCCTGATTTTCGTCGGTCTGGATATCATCGGCGATCGCCTGACGGAAATTAACGTCACCAGCCCAACCTGCGTACGCGAGATTGAGGCCGCCTTCCCGATCTCCATCACCGGGATGCTGATGGACGCCATCGAGAAGCGCCTCGCTAAGTAATCCGCGGCTTGTAGATGAGCCAGCTTGCATCAACAAAAGCTTAAGAGTAAAAGGGCCAACGCCCCTTTACTCTTTTGTTCTCTTGCCCTTTGCTCTTTGCTCCTTGTTCTTCGCTTTTTACTCTTCGCCCTTTTCGAACCGATAATCGGCCAAACTGATTCAACGAAAGATTTCGCGCTACGGGAAGGCGGCGACGCAGCGAGCGCCCGGGAGCATAGTTTACTATGTGACCGGGGCGAGCGAGGAAGCCAACACCCCCGTAGCGTGAAAGATAAAGTTGAATCGACAGGGCAGCACTTTGCCCGCATACTGGGTGCTGCTTTTTGAACCAGGAACAGAACCTCTGCCAATGAATTTACAGCATCACTTTTTGATTGCCATGCCTGCGCTTCAGGACCCCATATTCCGCCGCTCCGTGGTTTATATCTGCGAGTACAACGATGACGGTGCCATGGGTATTATCGTCAACAAACCGCTGGAAAATCTGCAGATTGACGGGATCCTCGAGAAGCTGAAAATTGTCGCTGAGCCGCGCAATCCCGATATTCGTCTCGATAAGCCGGTCATGCTTGGCGGCCCGCTGGCGGAAGATCGCGGCTTTATTCTGCACTCGCCGCCCTCCGACTTCTCTTCCAGCATCCGTATTTCCGACAACACCGTGATCACCACGTCGCGAGACGTGCTGGAAACTCTCGGTACCGATAAACAGCCGAGCAACGTTCTGGTCGCGCTGGGCTACGCCTCCTGGGAAAAGGGACAGCTGGAGCAGGAGCTGCTCGATAACGCCTGGCTCACCGCCCCGGCGGATCAGAATATTTTGTTTAAAACACCGATTGCCGATCGCTGGCGTGAAGCGGCAAAACTGATTGGGATCGATATTGTGACGATGCCCGGCGTTGCGGGGCATGCGTAATGAGTGGAACCTTACTGGGCTTTGATTTTGGAACCAAAAGCATCGGCGTCGCGATTGGACAACGCATTACCGGCACCGCCCGCCCGCTTCCTGCGCTAAAAGCACAGGATGGGAAGCCGGACTGGAACGTTATCGAAAAGCTGCTGAAAGAGTGGCAGCCGGAAGCCGTTATCGTCGGCCTGCCGCTGAATATGGACGGCACCGAGCAGCCGCTAACCGCGCGCGCGCGCAACTTCGCCAATAAAATTCACGGCCGCTTCGGGGTCAAGATAACCCTGCACGATGAGCGTCTGAGCACGGTGGAAGCCCGCGCGGGGCTCTTTGAGCACGGCGGGTTTCGCGCCTTGAATAAAGGCAGCGTCGACTCAGCCTCGGCGGTGGTTATTCTGGAAAGCTACTTCGAGCAGGGTTTTTAAACCCCGACATGATGGCGCCGAGCCGGCGCCATCATCGTGACGACTTAGTGACGACCTAGTGACGGAGATGCTCGTTAGCCCAGCTCACCGCCTGAGTACGATTCTTCACGCTCAGCTTGCGAAAGACGTTATAGAGATGAGTGCGCACCGTATTCTCACTAATGAACAGCGCCCGGGCAATATCCATATTGGTCGCACCGCAGCGCAGCTCATTTAAGATCTCACATTCCCGTTCCGTCAGCGGCGAGCTTTCCACCGGCACCGATGCATGATTCGCAGCGTACATCGCCGGATGCATCACGCTCAGCTCAGCCGTCTGTTCGCCGTTCAGCACGGCCTTCACGCCCTCAATTAAACGCGAGACGTCATCGTCATGGCGGAAGACGCCGTAGAGCGCGGGCCACTGCGCCATCTCATAGAGCTCATACTTTTGTGCGCTGTTGATAATCAGCAGGCGCGGGTTCTCTGCGTGCGATCGAATAATATCTCGCCACACGCCGTTCAGTTTTTTATTCGACACGGCAATATCAAATAATATTACACAGTCTTTCGCTAAACGCTGCGTCAGGGGCTTATTGATATTATGCAGAGTCACTGCGATCGATAGGGTTTCCGCCAGTCCGCTGACAAAAGACTTACTCTGAATCGAGGGATGAGTAATAAAGATAATCTGACGAGAATGGGCGTAATTACCTGATAAATTAATCACTTAAAACTCTCCTTAGCAAACACCCACCATCATGGTGGTTAAATGAATTAAAAAAAAATCACATATTCATTAATAAACTGAAATAAGTTTACATATTAAAACAATATTTCATGGGAATCATCCTACCCCCACAAACAGCATAAGGTGAATTCATTAAAAGTGTCAAAAGATAATCTTATTTTTTTCCCATTTCTGCGAGGATAATGCCTAAGCAAATTCCTGGCACTCATTATTTTGACGTAGTCATTTACGCTTACCTATATTTAAAATCAATATCAAAGAACATTAATAAAACATTACGATAACAACAAACTGGCATGATGACTGGATATTAAACCTCCGGCTACAGGCGACCGGAGGAGACACGCTGTTGAAAACTTTGCGTAAAAGTCTGCATTCCGCTCTGCTGTCCGGTCTGCATAACGCCGGGCAGCTGATGGGTTTTACCCTCGCGGATCAAATTAGCCACCGCCGGGGTATTTACCAAAAGCTCGAATAGCGCAACTCTACCGCCAGATATATCCGGTAATAATTTTTGTGCCAGTACGGCGCATAAACTTCCCGCCAGCTGGCCGCGAACCTGCTCTTTTTCCTGAGCAGGAAAAACGTCAACCAGACGCTCCACCGCCTGCGCGGCGCCGCGGGTATGCAGCGTGGCCATCACCAGGTGCCCGGTCTCCGCAGCCGTCAGCGCCAGGCGGATGGTCTCGCTGTCGCGCAGCTCGCCCAGCAGAATGACGTCCGGGTCCTGGCGCAGCGCCACCCGCAGCGCCGCCGCAAACGACGGCGCGTGGCGGCCAATTTCACGCTGCTGGACCAGGCAGCGCTCGCTGCCATGGACAAACTCCACCGGATCTTCAAGGGTCAGGATATGGCCGTCGAGGCGCTGATTGAGATAGCCAACCATCGCCGCGAGGGTGGTCGATTTACCGCTGCCGGTCGCGCCGGTCACGAGGATCAGCCCGCTCTCTTCATTGAGCAGCTCGGCTATCGCGGCGGGAACGCAGAGCTCATCAAGCCGCGGACAGGCTTCCGGCAGCAGGCGCAGCGCCAGCGATAGCCCGCGCGTGTGGGCAAATGCGCTGGCGCGAAGGCGCGGCCCGCCGGGTAGCGCCAGCGCGAAATCAACCTGTCCGCTGGCCTGCCACTGCGCCTGCTGATCGTCATTGAGCCACTGCGCGAGTATTTTGCCGATCTCCGGCGACGTGAAGGGCGCGGGCTCCAGCCTCCCCTGACGACGCCAGCGCGGCGCCGAGGCATTGCACAGGTGTAGATCGGAGACGTTATGCTTTACACTAAGGGCCACTATTTCTTCCAGCTCCATAACTCATCCTCGGAATATGAACGATATTGCGCATAACCTGGCACAGGTCCGGGACAAAATCTCAGGCGCTGCCGCTCGCTGCGGCCGCTCGCCAGAAGAAGTTACGTTGCTTGCAGTCAGTAAAACCAAACCTGCGAGCGCGGTCGAAGAAGCGGTGGCTGCCGGTCAGGTGGCTTTCGGTGAAAACTACGTTCAGGAAGGCGTGGAAAAAATTCGCCACTTTCAGGATGCCGGGGTTCACCATCTGCAGTGGCACTTTATTGGCCCGCTGCAGTCCAACAAAAGTCGTCTGGTAGCGGAGCATTTCGACTGGTGCCACACCGTCGACCGGCTGAAGATCGCCGCCCGGCTTAGCGAGCAGCGTCCGGCGCATCTGCCGCCGCTTAACGTGTTGATTCAAATTAATATCAGCGACGAGCAAAGCAAATCAGGGATCCCACCTGAGGAGCTGGATGCGCTGGCGGCAGAGATCGATGTCCTGCCGAATCTGCAGCTACGCGGATTAATGGCCATTCCGGCCCCTGAGTCAGAGTATGTAAGGCAGTTTGCCGTCGCCCAACAAATGGCGGTAGCATTTGCGCGGCTTAAGGCGCACTACCCTGCGGTCGATACGCTGTCTCTGGGAATGTCGGATGATATGGAAGCCGCTATCGCGGCGGGAAGCACTATGGTGCGCATCGGTACCGCAATCTTCGGTGCGCGCGACTACAGCAAAAATTAAGGAATCTGAGGAACGCCATGAAGACGTTGACTTTCCTGCTTTCAACGGTCATTGAACTCTACACCATGATCATGTTGTTACGCGTCTGGATGCAGTGGGCACGCTGCGACTTTTACAACCCCTTCTCGCAGTTTGTGGTGAAGGCAACCCAGCCGGTGGTTGGGCCGCTGCGCCGTATTATCCCGGCCCTGGGGCCGCTCGACAGCGCCTCGATGCTGCTGGCCTTTATTCTCTGCGTCATCAAAGCCATCGTGCTGTTTATGGTGGTCACCTTCCAGCCAATCATCTGGATTTCCGCGCTGCTGATCCTGATTAAGACTATCGGCCTGCTGATTTTCTGGGTGCTGCTGCTGATGGCGATTATGAGCTGGGTAAGCCAGGGCCGCAGCCCGGTTGAATACGTGCTGATGCAGCTCGCCGACCCGCTGCTGCGTCCTATTCGCAAGCTGCTGCCGTCCATGGGCGGTATCGACTTCTCGCCGATGGTGCTGGTTCTGCTGCTGTACGTGATTAACATGGGCATTTCCGAGCTGCTTCAGGCGACCGGTAACGTTCTGCTTCCGGGGCTGTGGATGGCGCTATGAGTGCCGTCGAAGCCTGCGCTGACGGGCTGGTTTTGCGGCTGTATATTCAGCCCAAGGCCAGCCGTGATAGCATCGTTGGTTTACATGGCGACGAGCTCAAAGTCGCCATTACCGCCCCGCCCGTTGATGGTCAGGCAAACGCCCATCTGATTAAGTTCCTCGCCAAACAGTTTCGCGTCGCGAAAAGCCAGGTGCTTCTTGAAAAAGGCGAACTGGGCCGGCACAAGCAGATAAAAATCATTAACCCGCAACAGATCCCGACTCAGGTCGCGGCGCTGACAGAATAAGAGCCTGGCTCTAAACAGGATTAATCATGCAAAAAGTTGTTCTCGCCACCGGCAACGCCGGAAAGGTCCGCGAGCTGGCCTCGCTGCTGGAAGATTTTGGTCTGGATATCGTTGCTCAAACCGAGCTGGGAGTTGACAACGCCGAAGAAACCGGGCTGACGTTTATCGAAAACGCCATTCTGAAGGCGCGCCATGCCGCAGAGATTACCGGCCTGCCGGCGATTGCCGATGACTCCGGCCTGGCGGTCGATGCGCTCGGCGGCGCGCCGGGGATCTACTCCGCGCGCTACTCCGGCGAAGGTGCCAGCGACCAGCAGAACCTGGAAAAGCTGCTCGTTGCCCTGCACGACGTTCCCGACGATAAGCGCCAGGCGCAGTTCCACTGCGTGCTGGTCTACCTGCGCCATGCCGCAGACCCAACGCCGATTGTTTGTCACGGCAGCTGGCCCGGCGTGATTGCCCGCAGCGCGGCAGGCAGCGGCGGCTTTGGCTACGATCCTATTTTCTTTGTTCCGTCCGAGGGGAAAACCGCGGCGGAGCTGAGTCGTGAAGAAAAAAGCGCGATATCCCACCGCGGGCGCGCGCTGAAACTGTTACTGGAAGCATTACGTAATGGCTAACTTGCCACCTCTGAGCCTGTATATTCACATCCCGTGGTGCGTGCAGAAGTGCCCGTACTGCGATTTTAACTCGCACGCGTTAAAGGGCGAGGTGCCGCACGACGACTATGTGCAGCACCTGCTCAACGATCTGCGGGCCGACGCGCACTATGCTCAGGGCCGTGAAATCAGGACTATTTTTATCGGCGGCGGTACGCCTAGCCTGCTCTCCGGGCCGGCGATGCAGACGCTGCTCGACGGCGTTCGCGCCTGCCTGCCGCTGGCCGCCGACGCCGAGATAACCATGGAGGCTAACCCCGGCACCGTGGAAGCCGATCGCTTCGTTGAGTATCAGCGCGCGGGGGTCAACCGGATCTCCATCGGCGTGCAAAGCTTTAGCGAAGCAAAGCTGCAGCGTCTGGGACGTATTCACGGCCCTGGCGAGGCGAAACGCGCGGCGCATCTGGCCACCGGCCTCGGCCTGCGCAGCTTCAACCTCGACCTGATGCACGGCCTGCCGGACCAGTCGCTGGATGAAGCGCTGGACGATCTGCGCCAGGCCATTGAGCTCAACCCGCCGCACCTGTCGTGGTATCAGCTAACGATTGAGCCAAATACCCTGTTCGGCTCCCGTCCGCCGGTGCTGCCGGATGACGATGCGCTGTGGGATATTTTTGAGCAGGGGCATCAGTTGCTGACGGCGGCAGGCTATCAGCAGTATGAAACCTCCGCCTACGCCAAACCCGGCTATCAGTGTCAGCACAATCTTAACTACTGGCGCTTTGGCGACTACCTCGGCATCGGCTGCGGGGCGCACGGTAAGGTGACCTTCCCTGACGGACGCATTCTGCGTACGGCAAAAACGCGCCATCCGCGCGGCTACATGGAAGGCCGCTACCTTGAGCGCCAGCACGACGTCGAGGCGGCGGATAAGCCGTTCGAGTTCTTTATGAACCGTTTCCGCCTGCTGGAAGCCGCGCCGCGCGCCGAGTTCAGCCGCTATACCGGCCTTGATGAGAGCGTGATTCGCCCGCAAATTGCCGCCGCCATCGCCCAGGGCTACCTGGCTGAGGACGCGCACTGCTGGCAGATAACCGAGCACGGCAAGCTGTTTTTAAACTCGCTGCTGGAGCTGTTCCTGAGCGAAGATTAAGCATCCGGGCGGCCCTTCGCCGCCCGTTTTTTTCCCGCACGATCTCCTCTTCTCACCCTCGTTTTTCCCTCTGCGCTTCGGTCAAAGCACCTGCTCCTTTTTTATTCAGATCTTTGCAGCCAATCACAAATACACATCGATATTTTTCCATTTCTTGACTCCTTTTTTGCGCGGTGGTAATCCTGCTTCATCGGTTGAGCAAATGTAAAACCGAAGTATCCTACATGTGAATTATTGGTAACTCTTCTTAAAAAAGTCTTTATGACGTCGGCCCATGCCGGCGGGCTCAAGCATATAAAAAAGAGGGTAAGACAATGAATTACCGCAATGTTTTTATCGCACTTGCCACAATATCCGCCGGCATTACCGCTTCAGCACAGGCAGCGGAATCTGCCACGGTCGCCTTTTTAATGCCCGACCAGGCATCGACGCGCTACGAGCAGCATGATTTTCCGGGCTTCAAGGCGGAGATGAGCAAACTGTGCGCCGACTGCAAGGTCATTTATCAAAACGCCAACGCCAGCGCCACCCTGCAGCAGCAGCAGTTCAACTCGGTGATTGCCCAGGGCGCGAAAATCATCGTTCTCGATCCGGTGGACTCTTCCGCCGCCGCTGCGCTGGTCGCCAACGCCCAGGCGCAGGATGTCAAAGTGATCGCCTACGATCGCCCCATCCCGGCGAAACCGGCAGATTTCTACGTCTCGTTTGATAACGAAGGGATTGGCTATGCCATCTCTAAATCCTTAACCAGCCATCTGAAAGAGAGCGGCGTGCCGCAGGATGCCGGCGTGCTGCAAATCAACGGCTCCCCTACCGACGCGGCGGCGGGACTGATCCGCGACGGTATCCACCGTGGCCTGAAGGAGTCGGGCTACAAAACCCTCGCAGAATTTGATACGCCGGAATGGGCGCCGCCTAAAGCGCAGGAGTGGGCTGCCGGGCAGATAACCCGCTTTGGTGACAAAATTAAAGGCGTGGTTGCCGCCAACGACGGCACCGGCGGCGGGGCGATTGCCGCCTTCAAAGCCGCTGGCGTACAGCCGTTACCGCCGGTCACCGGCAATGACGCCACCATCGCCGCGCTGCAGCTCATTATTGCCGGCGACCAGTACAACACCATCTCCAAACCGTCGGAAATCGTCGCGGCGGCGGCGGCGAAAGTGGCCGTTGAGTTTATTCAGGGTAAGAAGCCGCAGGCCAGCACCACCCTGTACAACACCCCTTCGCAGCTCTTCACCCCGGCGGTGATCACCGCGAAAAATATTAAAGCGGAAATCTTCGATAAAAAGATCCAAACCTACGCTCAGGTTTGTACCGGCGAATACGCCGCAGCCTGCCAGAAGTTAGGCATCGAAAAGTAATTTTGCCCACGCGCCCGTCATCCAACGGCGGGCGTAGTTTCGCAATAGTTGAGGTCTCTTCCATGTCGCAAGAACAAGAGAAAATATCCACGGCCGGGCAGCCGATCCTGAAGCTCAGCAACGTCTCTAAACACTTTGGTGCCGTCTGCGCCCTGGCGGATATCGAGCTGGAGGTCCATGCCGGTGAAGTGGTGGCGCTGGTGGGCGATAACGGCGCGGGAAAATCTACGCTGGTCAAAATCCTCGCCGGCGTGCATCAGCCCACCGACGGCACCATTGAGTTCGACGGCAGGGTCGTCACGCTTGATAGCCCGGGAAAAGCGCTGGAATACGGCATAGCCACGGTTTTTCAGGATTTAGCCCTGTGCGAAAACCTGGACGTGGTGGCCAACCTGTTTTTAGGCCAGGAGATCTCGCCTTTACAGCTGGATGAGGTCGCCATGGAGGTGCGGGCGTGGACGCTGCTGCAGGAGCTGGCGGCCCGAATTCCGTCGGTGCGCGAACCCATCGCCTCGCTCTCCGGCGGCCAGCGCCAAACCGTCGCCATTGCCCGCTCCCTGCTGATGAATCCAAAAATCATCATGCTGGATGAGCCAACCGCCGCCCTCGGCGTCGCCCAGACGGCGGAAGTGCTCAACCTGATCGAGCGCGTTCGCGAACGCGGCCTCGGCGTCATTATTATCAGCCATAACATGGAAGACGTGCGCGCGGTTGCCGATCGCATCGTGGTGCTGCGCCTCGGACGTAATAAGGGGATCTTCACCCCCGACGCGTCCAACCAGGATCTGGTCGCCGCCATTACCGGCGCAACGGAAAATGCCGTGTCGCGCCGCGTTGAACGTAAATCACAGTTAAGTTCTTCGGGAGTGATTTAATTTTATGAACAGCAAGACAGAATCCCGCCCGGCCCTGGATCGCAGCGATGAGCGCGTCCAGCACAACGATGGTCTGTTCGGCGTGGTGCGTGCGCAAATCAACCGTATCAAGACCGGCGATCTTGGCACCGCCCCGGTGATTGCCGGGCTGATCGTTATCTCCCTGGTGTTTACCTGGCTCAACCCGGTGTTTATTGCGCCGAATAACCTGGTTAACCTGCTTTTTGACTGCGCCACCGTAGGCTTTATCTCGCTGGGGATCGTCTGCGTGCTGATGCTGGGCGAAATCGACCTTTCCGTCGGCTCGATGAGCGGTCTGGCCTCGGCGATTGTCGGCGTCCTGTGGGTCAACACGGGCTGGCCGGTCGCCGCGGCTATTGGCGTCGCGCTGCTGTGCGGTATCGCCGTCGGCCTGATTTACGCCCTGCTCTACAACCGCGTCGGGATGCCGAGCTTCGTGGCGACGCTCGCCGGCCTGCTGGCGCTGCTCGGGATGCAGCTGTACATTCTCGGCCCCAGCGGCAGCATCAACCTGCCCTACGCTTCGCCGCTGGTTCGCTTCGGCCAGCTGATGGTCATGCCGGACTGGTTCTCGCATACCATGGCGCTTCTGCCCGGCCTGGCGCTGCTGACGTTTGGCCTTAAAACCCGCGTACGGCGCCTGCAGGCTAACCTCTCCGCGGAGTCCGTCAGCTCGCTGCTGCTGCGCGCGGTGCTGCTGACGGTGATTTTTGAGGCCGCCGTTTTCTACCTCAACCTGGGTCGCGGCGTGCCGTGGATTTTCGGTCTGTTTGTCGCGGCGGCGATGGTGCTCAACTATGCGCTGAAGCGGACAAAATGGGGACGCTCGATGTTTGCGGTCGGCGGCAACCGCGAGGCCGCGCGTCGTTCGGGGATTAACGTCAGGGCCATTTACGTCAGCGCCTTTGTGCTCTGCGCGACGCTGGCAACGTTCGGGGGGATTCTGGCGGCTTCACGCCTGGCCTCAGCCAGCCAGCAGGCCGGTACCGGCGACGTTAACCTCAACGCCATCGCCGCGGCGGTGATCGGCGGCACCAGCCTGTTTGGCGGGCGCGGTAGCGCCTGGTCCGCACTGCTGGGGATCATCGTGATTCAGTCGATTTCGAACGGTCTGACGCTGCTGAATCTGCCCTCATCGCTGCGCTATATCATTACCGGCTGCGTGCTGGCGATTGCGGTGATTATCGACTCACTGGCCCGCCGCTCGCGCGTATCGCACGGACGTGCCTAATCGGGACGATTAAAGAGAATAGTGCGCGGCTCGGGCGTTACGGGCCGCGCAATGAATAGGTTATTTCAGTGAACTCACCAGCGTCTTGCGGCTATCTTCAAGGGAAACCACCCGGCTGCAGACGTCTTTGCCGAACTGCTGGAAATCCGCTTCCTGGTTCTTCCACTCTTCCTGAATCGCCGTTTGCAGGCCGCCAAGGCTGCCGAGGATCCCCTGCAGCGGGTTACCGCCGCCCTTGAGAACCGCCTTCGCGCCCATTTCGTTAATGCTGTCCTGCAGGATGCCGCCCATCGCCTGATTGACCAGCTGCTGGCCGTCGGCGCGGACCTGATCGATCGCTTTATAATGGAAGGTCAGCCCATCGCTGCGGCGTTCAATAATACGATTCATCTGCGTTTTTAGCTGCGCGTCCAGCTTGGTCAGACGACCGTGCATGCTGCTGCTGGTTCCCACCTGTTCGGTGATGATTTTATCCAGCGCCTTGCGGCCTTTTTCAACCCGCGCGCGGGCGCCGTCGTCAATCCACAGCAGGCTGCTGCGCAGGCCGGCCTGATAATCCTGAGCCTGCTCGCGCTGGGCCGCGTTCAGGGAATACTGTTTTCCGTTATAGGTCAGGCTGCCGTCCGGCATAATCACCAGATCGCCGTTCTCCCCTTTCACCTGCACCTTCTGCGGGCTGAGGATCACGTCGTCGCGCGGCGTGACGCTACACTGGTAGTCCGCATGCGCGGTCAAAGCGGTGACGGACAGCGCCACCGCCAGCAGCGTTTTGCGCATCATAAAGCTCCCTTCAGACAAAACGGGTCGGCAATTGCCGACCCTCGTCAAACTTAGTCCCACCAGATGTCAAAAAGTTCGCTGGTGCGCACGTCAGCAAGCTGACGCTCTTCCAGCCACTTGCGGACAATAGCCTGATGCTCTTCGGTACATTTACCGATTTCCTGCAGGCAGATCAGACCTTCCCAGGAGAGGTAGCCGCTGCCGTCAAACGCCAGCTTGTTCGGCTCGATCACTTCATTGATCAGGTCATTCACGGTCTGGTCGATATGCTCTTCGCTGCTCCCATCCGGGAAACGCCAGGCGACGGAGAAGCCCACTTCCTGAAACTCGTCGATATGCATTTTCTTACGCAGACGACGGCTACGATTCTTTGCCATTATTTCACCCTCTCGAACATTAAGTCCCATACGCCGTGGCCAAGACGATGGCCACGCTGTTCAAATTTGGTTACCGGGCGCGATTCCGGGCGCGGTACATAGTCGTTGCTTTCCGAGCGGTTGCGGTAGCCGTCGAGCGACGACATCACTTCCAGCATATGCTCGGCATACTGTTCCCAGTCGGTCGCCATATGGAAGACGCCGCCGAGCTTGAGCTTGCTTTTAACCAGTTCAGCAAACGGCGCCTGCACGATGCGGCGTTTATTATGCCGCGCTTTATGCCACGGGTCCGGGAAAAAGAGCTGCACCATATTAAGGGAGTTATCCGCGATCATGGTGTGCAGAACTTCGACCGCATCGTGACACATCACGCGCAGGTTTTGTACACCCTCTTCCTCAGCGGAAGCAAGGCACGCCCCGACGCCCGGAGAGTGTACTTCAATACCGAGGAAATTCTGCTCCGGTTTCGCCTTGGCCATCGCTACCAGCGAGGAGCCCATGCCAAAACCGATCTCTAAGGTGACCGGCGCCTCGCGGCCAAACAGCGAAGCTAAATCAAGCGGCGCATCGGTGAACTCAACGCCCATCACCGGCCAGATATTATCCAACGCGTGCTGTTGCCCTTTGGTCAGGCGGCCCTGGCGGCGGACGAAGCTACGAATGCGGCGCAGAGGGCGGCCGTTTTCATCAAACTCCGGAGATATGACGTCGTTTTTCATAAAGGTTAGGTCTGCTTGTGAATGTGTTCGGAAAACGGGCATTATCCAAAGTTACCCGACGGATGCAAGGGTTTACAGCCTCTCGCCCTTGTGCTGCAATCTGCCACCCTGTTATCGCAATTCCGGAGCTGCAGCTTTGACTTTTCTCGCCGCGCAATTTTCAGCCCAGGTGCTGGAGTGGTACGACAAATACGGGCGTAAAACCCTGCCATGGCAAATCGGCAAAACGCCCTACAAAGTATGGCTCTCCGAGGTGATGTTGCAACAAACGCAGGTGGCAACGGTAATCCCTTATTTTGAACGCTTTATGGCGCGTTTCCCAACGGTTATCGATCTGGCCAACGCCCCGCTGGACGAAGTCCTGCATCTGTGGACCGGCCTCGGCTACTACGCACGGGCGCGTAATTTACATAAGGCGGCGCAGCAGGTGGCCAACCAGCACGGCGGCGAATTCCCGCAGACCTTTGACGAAGTGGCCGCCCTGCCCGGAGTCGGACGCTCGACGGCGGGCGCCATTTTATCGCTCTCTCTTGGTAAGCATTTTCCGATTCTCGACGGCAACGTGAAGCGCGTGCTGGCCCGCTGCTATGCGGTCAGCGGCTGGCCGGGAAAAAAAGAGGTAGAGAAGCAGCTTTGGGGGATTAGCGAAGAGGTGACGCCGGCCAAAGGGGTCGAACGTTTTAACCAGGCGATGATGGATCTGGGGGCGATCGTCTGCACCCGCTCGAAGCCTAAATGCGAGCTGTGCCCGCTGAATAACGGCTGCGAGGCCTACGCCAATAATTCATGGACTCAATATCCCGGCAGGAAACCGAAGCAAACTATTCCGCAACGCACCGGCTATTTTCTGCTGATGCAGCACGGCGACGAGGTGTTTCTCGCCCAGCGGCCGCCGGTAGGGCTGTGGGGCGGATTATTCTGTTTTCCGCAGTTTGAAGATGAAGAGACGCTGCGCGAGTGGCTGGCACAGCGGCAGATTCAGGCCGATAATCTGACGCAGCTGACCGCGTTTCGCCACACTTTCAGCCATTTCCACCTGGATATTGTGCCGATGTGGCTTACAGTGCACTCATCAGGCGCATGCATGGATGAAGCTGGCGCACTCTGGTATAACTTAGCGCAGCCGCCGTCAGTCGGTCTGGCGGCTCCCGTGGAACGCCTGTTGCAACAGCTTAAGGCCGGGGCGCTGGTATAGCGTTCAGGCCAATTAAAGAGGATTAATCATGAGCAGAACTATTTTTTGTACTTTCCTGCAGCGCGAAGCGGATGGCCAGGATTTCCAGCTCTACCCGGGCGATCTCGGCAAACGCATCTATAACGAGATCTCCAAAGAAGCCTGGGCCCAGTGGCAGCACAAACAGACCATGCTGATCAACGAGCAGAAGCTCAACATGATGAACGTAGAGCACCGCAAACTGCTTGAGCAGGAGATGATTCAGTTCCTGTTTGAAGGGAAGGATGTGCATATCGAAGGCTATACGCCGCCGGAAAAACGGTAAGAGCCTGACGGCTTTTACCACCACCAACACAACGCACACTCCCGGAATGATGAAAAAATATTTAGCGCTAGCGCTCATTGCGCCTTTGCTCGTTTCGTGTTCCAGCTCGAATAAAAAGGGCGCCGGGTATGACGAAGCGTGGGTAAAGGACACCAACGGTTTCGATATCCTGATGGGCCAGTTCGCCCACAACGTCGAAAATATTTGGGGTTATAACGAAGTCCTGCTCGCCGGGCCGAAAGACTACGTTAAATATACCGACGGTTATCAGACCCGTAGCCACATCAACTTTGATGAGGGTACCATTACCGTCGAGACTATCGCCGGTACCGATCCCACCGGCCGTCTTCGTCAGACCATCATCAAAACGCTGCTGATGGGCGACGATCCGGGCTCCATTGACCTCTACTCCGACACCGACGATATCCAGATTTCGAAAGAGCCGTTCCTCTACGGTCAGGTGGTGGACAATCACGGCGATCCGATTCGCTGGGAGTGGCGCGCGTCGCGTTACGCCGACTATCTGCTGCAGACGCGGCTGAAGAGCCGCAGCAACGGCCTGCGGATCATTTACAGCATCACCATCAACCTGGTGCCGAACCACCTCGATAAGCGCGCGCATAAGTATATCGGTATGGTGCGCCAGTCGGCGCGGAAGTACGGCATTGACGAGTCGCTGATCCTGGCGATTATGCAGACCGAATCCTCCTTTAACCCTTACGCCGTCAGCCATGCCGACGCGCTGGGCCTGATGCAGGTCGTCCAGCACAGCGCCGGGAAAGACGTTTTCCGCTCCCAGGGGAGATCGGGCCTACCGAGCCGCAGCTTCCTGTTCGATCCGGCCAATAATATCGACACCGGCACCGCGTATCTGGCGATGTTGAACAACGTCTACCTCGCCGGCATCGACAACCCTACCTCGCGACGCTACGCGGTGATCACCGCCTATAACGGCGGCGCGGGGAGCGTACTGCGGGTCTTCTCCAGCGATAAGGTTCAGGCGGCCAATATCATTAACAGCATGACGCCGGGCGACGTCTACACGACGCTCACCACCCGCCACCCCTCAGGGGAATCCCGCCGCTACCTGTATAAAGTCAACACGGCGCAGAAGTCCTACCGCCGCAAATAGGGTCTTTACCCTCTACCCGGCTCTCGGCACGCGCGAGAGCCGGGATCGTCCCGTGCCATTTCACCGTGCGCCATACGAAAACGTTATTTGCATCACAATCTAATCTGCAAATTAATATGGATTGCATTTATTTGCGGAAGGTAACAAAACATGATGCCGCTTGCTGATAGAATTTCATCAAATCGTAGTCCTGAATGTAACCATAACAACAGCTCCCCCGCTTACTCGTGAGGAAAATAACATGAACCTTAAGCTGCAGCTTAAAATATTGTCGTTTCTGCAGTTCTGCCTGTGGGGTAGTTGGCTGACTACGCTAGGCTCCTATATGTTTGTGACGCTTAAGTTTGACGGAGCGTCGATCGGTGCCGTTTACAGCTCGTTGGGTATTGCGGCCGTGTTTATGCCCACGCTGCTGGGTATCGTGGCGGATAAGTGGATCAGCGCCAAGTGGGTCTATGCGCTATGTCATCTGGTCGGGGCTGGGACGCTGTTTATGGCGGCCCAGGTCACCACGCCGGGCGAGATGTTCCTGGTTATTCTCCTCAACTCGCTGGCCTATATGCCAACGCTGGGGCTGATTAACACCATTTCCTACTATCGTCTGAAATCCGCCGGCATGGATATCGTCACCGATTTCCCGCCTATCCGTATCTGGGGAACCATCGGTTTTATCATGGCGATGTGGGCCGTCAGCTTCGCCGGCTTCGAGCTAAGCCATATGCAGCTTTATATCGGCGCAACGCTCTCCGTCGTGCTGGCGCTGTTCACCCTGACGCTGCCGCATATCCCGGTCTCTAACCAGCAGAAAAACCAGAGCTGGAGCACCATGCTGGGCCTGGACGCATTTGCCCTGTTCAAAAACAAACGGATGGCGATTTTCTTTATCTTCTCCATGCTGTTAGGCGCAGAGCTGCAGATCACCAACATGTTCGGTAATACCTTCCTGCACAGCTTCGACAATAACCCACTCTTCGCGGGCAGCTTTATTGTCGAGCATGCGTCGGTAATGATGTCGATTTCCCAGATCTCAGAAACCCTGTTTATTCTGACCATTCCGTTCTTCCTGAGCCGCTACGGCATCAAGAACGTCATGCTGATCAGTATCGTGGCGTGGATGCTGCGCTTCGGCCTGTTCGCCTATGGCGACCCATCGCCGTTCGGCACCGTGCTGCTGGTTCTGTCGATGATTGTCTACGGCTGCGCCTTCGACTTCTTCAACATCTCGGGTTCAGTGTTTGTCGAGAAAGAGGTAAGACCGGAAATTCGCGCCAGCGCCCAGGGGATGTTCCTGATGATGACCAACGGCTTCGGCTGTATTCTTGGCGGCGTGGTGAGTGGGAAAGTGGTGGAGATGTATACCACCAACGGTATCACCAACTGGCAGCCGGTATGGCTTATCTTCGCCGGATACTCGCTGGTTCTGGCCTTCGCCTTCGTCGCGCTGTTTAAATACAAGCACGTCAGACAGCCTGCCGCCGTCCAGCAGAGCGCCTGATAGCAGCCCGGCGCCGCGACGCCTGCCGGGCTACAAAACGCCACGCCCCGCGCTCGCGCCGGGGCGTTTTTTTATGCCTTCAGCACGTTGCCGTACAGCCGCTTAATGCCGTCAGGATCCGTTTCGCTGTAGACGCCCTGCAGCTCCGGCGAGAAGCCGGGCAGCATATTGACGCCCTCCTCCAGCGCGAGGAAGTAGCGCAGCACCGCTCCGCCCCACACTTCGCCCGGCACCACGCACAGCACCCCCGGCGGATACGGCAGCGCCCCCTCAGCCGCCACGCGGCCTTCGGCCTCGCTCAGGCGCACGAGATCAACGTTACCGCGGATAAACTCGCGGTTCGCGTCCTGCGGATTCATCACCACCCGCGGGAAGCTCCGCTTGCGGAACATCTCTTTTTGCAGATCCTTAACGTCGAAACTGACGTACAGATCGTGCATCTCCTGGCACAGCTCGCGGATAGTGTAATCACGATAGCGCACCGGATACTTGTTAAAGATGGTCGGCAGCACGTCGGCCAGCGGGGTATCGGCTTCGATATGCTGTTCAAACTGCGCCAGCATCGCCACCAGCTGCGCCATTTTTTCAGCGCTCTCGGCCGGGGTCAGCAGGAACAGAATCGAGTTCAGATCGCACTTCTCGGGCACAATGCCGTTCTCTCGCAGGTAGTGCGCCAGAATCGTCGCCGGGATCCCGAAGTCGGTATACTCGCCGCTTTGCGCGTCAATGCCCGGCGTGGTCAGCAGCAGCTTGCAGGGATCAACGAAGTACTGATCGCCCGCATAGCCCTCAAAGCCGTGCCAGCTGGCGCCCGGCTCAAAGCTGAAGAAGCGCCGCTCGCGGGCGATGGCTTCGGTCGGATGATCCTGCCACGGACGCCCGGCCACCGTCGGCGGAACAAAGGGCTGAATCATCTTACAGCGGGCAAGGATCGCCTTACGCGCTTCGATACCCAGCGCCACGCACTCTGCCCACAGCCGGCGGCCGCTTTCGCCTTCATGAATTTTGGCATTCACGTCGAGCGCCGCAAACAGCGGGTAAAACGGGCTGGTTGACGCGTGCAGCATAAAGGCGTTATTCAACCGCTTGTGCGGGCAGAATCGTGCCTGACCGCGCAGGTGGTTATCCTTCTTGTGGATCTGCGACGTTTGCGAGAAGCCGGCCTGCTGTTTGTGCACCGACTGGGTGACAAAAATGCCCGGGTCTTCCGGCGTCAGATCGAGCAGCAGCGGCGAACAGTCGGCCATCATCGGAATAAACTGCTCGTAGCCGACCCAGGCGGAATCAAACAGGATGTAGTCGCACAGGCGGCCAATCTTATCCACCACCTGACGGGCGTTGTAGACGGTCCCGTCGTAGGTACCAAGCTGAATCACCGCCAGGCGGAACGGCCGCGGCGCATCGGCCTTCTCCGGCGCCACTTCACGGATCAGGTTGCGCAGATAGCCTTCATCGAAGCAGTGGTCATCGATGCCGCCGATAAAGCCGAACGGGTTGCGCGAGGCCTCCAGGTAGACCGGCGTGGCCCCGGCCTGAATCAGCGCGCCGTGGTGGTTGGATTTGTGGTTATTACGATCAAACAGCACCAGGTCGTCGCGGGTGAGCAGCGCGTTGCTGACCACCTTATTCGCCGCCGAGGTGCCGTTAAGGACGAAATAGGTTTTGTCGGCGTTAAACACCTTCGCCGCGAACTTCTGCGCATGCTTGGCGGAGCCTTCGTGGATCAGCAGGTCTCCCAGCTTGACGTCGGCATTGCACATATCGGCGCGGAAGACGTTCTCACCAAAGAAGTCAAAGAACTGACGGCCCGCAGGGTGTTTTTTAAAAAACGCCCCGTGCTGATGTCCCGGACAGGCAAAGGTGCTGTTGTCCATCTCGACGTACTGAGTCAGGGTATTAAAGAACGGCGGCAGCAGGTTGTCTTCATAGCGGCAGGCGGCCGCTTCCAGCTCCAGCCACTCCTGCTCTTTGCCGCTCATCACCGCCGCGACGCCGTCTGGCTTTGCCATTTCATTTTCGCTTAGCAGATAGACCGGCAGGTTAAACCCGCTACGCTTAAGTAGAGAGAGGATGCCGCTGCGGCTGTCCGCTGCGGTAATGACGACTGCCGCCACATCGGTAAAATCAGTACTGTCCAGCGCCACCACGCGACGGTGGGTGGACAGATGGGGGACCAGCTCGCAGCTGGCGGCAATGTGCATTGATTTCATTAGCGCGAATACCCGTTTCCGGAGAGTAAAAGGCCTCAGACAAGGCGTTCACGCCTTGTCCAACGAAATGTCAGGGTCCGACTGGATTCCAGCTCCGACCGCCCGACATCAGTAAAAGCAGACCGGGTCCGCTTTTACTGTTGTCCTGCAGTGAGCATACGCTGCCTTCACCGCATGAGGGCAAGAGGATCGAGACTAAGAGTAGCAAGATGAGGCGGCTTGCGCATCCGCGCACGGCGGCAATGCGTTGGTGATGCGGTCATCCCGGCGGCCTCATAGTTGAAGAGAAGAAAATTCGCGCAATAATGTCACCTTTGCCATACCCAGGCAAGATGAATTGCATATGCAGTCATACCACGGATCCACAAGCGTTTACGCCGTGACAGGTTCATAATAATGCACTTATTAGGGATAATTAACGGGAGCACACTGTGGTTACAGGGCCTTTTATTAACGCCGGTGCGGTGCTGTTAGGCGGCATTATTGGCGCACTTTTAAGCCAGAGATTGCCGGAGCGCATCCGCACATCGATGACCTCTATTTTTGGCCTCGCCTCTTTGGGTATCGGTATTTTATTAGTGATTAAATGCGCCAACCTGCCGGTGATGGTGCTCGCCACCCTGCTGGGCGCCCTGCTTGGCGAAGTGTGCAATATGGAGAAAGGGACCAACGCTTTGGTCGGCAAGCTCCAGCAGATATTCTCGCCCAAGGGCAAGCGGCGGGTTGCCGCCCATGACTCTTTTGTTCAGAGCTACGTCGCGATTATCGTGCTGTTCTGCGCCAGCGGCACCGGGATCTTCGGCGCGATGCGCGAAGGCATGACCGGCGACGCCAGTATCCTTATTGCCAAAGCGTTCCTCGACTTTTTCACCGCCACCATCTTTGCCTGTTCTCTCGGCATTGCCGTCGCGGCGATAAGCTTCCCGATGCTGGCTATTCAGCTCACCCTGGCGGCCTGCGCGGCGTTAATTATGCCTTTGACGACCCCGATGATGATGGCTGATTTCAGCGCCGTTGGCGGAATGCTGCTGCTGGCGACCGGGCTGCGCATCTGCGGTATCAAGATGTTTGCGGTGGTCAATATGCTGCCGGCGCTGGTGCTGGCCATGCCGCTATCGGCAGCCTGGAGCCTCTTTTTCGCCTGAAGGTGCGTGCTTTTAATGCAATGTGGTGATAGATTGTCCATCCTGCGTTGATTTGATGAAATTTCGTTGACGCAGCGAGGCGAATCGGTTTTAATG
>NZ_BJNO01000017.1 GCF_006539725.1 Klebsiella terrigena
CTGAGGATATCGGCCACCTGCTGCTGATGCGCCGGGCGCAGCATAAAGGAGGCGTCGTGGAAGGCATGCTGGGCCAGCAGGGTTAGCGCCTGGGGTTCAACTTTAAGGACTTCCTGGCCGGCGAATTCGCTAACGGAGACGTAGTCACTGCTGAGGAGATAATACTCGGTGTCATCCTTTTTGAGGGGAAAAGGATCCTGATAAACAAACGGTTTATTCGACATTGTGCTCTCACTTACTGCTTGGCTGATTATATTTCAGGCAGACACTCCATTTTCCTGTAGAAAAGCGAGTCGATCGATTTTACACAATTTTTTAACAAAAACTGAGACAAGGTCGACTTTTTCTTTCAGCAGTTGATTCTCAGGCGTTTACTGGTTTAATAGAGCGATAACTATCAAGTGGAAACAGGGATTGAGAATGCAGAAGCTCATTAACTCAGTACAGAACTATGCCTGGGGAAGTCACACCGCATTAACCGAACTTTATGGCATCGCTAACCCCAACAATCTGCCGATGGCGGAGCTGTGGATGGGCGCGCACCCGAAAAGTAGTTCACAGATCCTCGATGCCAGCGGCAGCCCGCGCTCGCTGCGCGAATTTATCGAGAGCGATAAAGCCAGCCTGCTCGGCAGCAAGGTCGCCGAGCGCTTCGGCGAGCTGCCGTTCCTGTTTAAAGTGCTGTGCGCCGCCCAGCCGCTGTCGATTCAGGTGCACCCGAATAAGCAGGCCTCTGAAATCGGCTTTGCCAAAGAGAATGCCGCCGGGATCCCACTTGATGCCGCAGAGCGCAACTACAAGGATCCGAACCACAAGCCGGAGCTGGTATTTGCCCTGACGCCGTTCCTGGCCATGAACGCCTTCCGCGAATTTGCCGAAATCGCCGCGCTTCTGCAGCCGGTTGCCAGCGCCCATCCGGCGATCGGCGAGTTCCTCAGCAGCCCGGATGCTGAACGCTTAAGCCAGCTGTTCGCCAGCCTGCTGAATATGCAGGGCGAAGAAAAATCTCACGCCTTAAGCGTCCTGCAGTCGGCGCTCGACGCCGAACAGGGCGAACCGTGGCAGACCATTCGCCTGATCGCCGAGTTCTATCCGGACGATAGCGGCCTGTTCTCTCCCCTGCTGCTCAACGTGGTGAAGCTGAACCCTGGCGATGCCATGTTCCTGTTTGCGGAAACGCCGCACGCGTACCTGCAGGGCGTGGCGCTGGAAGTGATGGCCAACTCGGATAACGTGCTGCGCGCCGGCCTGACGCCGAAGTACATCGATATTCCGGAGCTGGTTGCCAACGTTAAGTTCGAAGCCAAACCGGCCGCCGAGCTGTTGACGCAGCCGCAGCAGCACGGTGCCGAGCTGGACTTCCCCATCCCGGTCGATGACTTTGCCTTCTCCCTGCACGCGCTGTCGGCACAGGAGTCCACTCTCGCCCAGCAGAGCGCGGCGATTATTTTCTGCGTCGAAGGCGAAGCGACGATCCGCAAAGGCGAGCAGTCTCTGACCCTGAAGCCCGGCGAGTCGGCGTTTATTGCCAGCGATGAATCGCCGGTTGCGGTAAGCGGCAGCGGCCGTCTGGCGCGCGTCTTTAATAAGCTCCCGTAAGTTACTGAAGTTTTTAGCCGCTCTTGCTAGACTTTGACCCATCATGACAGCACAACCAGGCGGCTTCTTGCGCCTGGTTTTATTTATGGACAAATACTATGAAGAAATCGCTGGTCGCAGCAGGAATTATCGTGGCTCTGGGCGTGGTCTGGACCGGAGGCTCCTGGTATACGGGCAAGCAGCTGGAAAGCCGGATCGCCGAGGTGGTACAGCAGGCCAATGCTCAGCTACAAAACAGCGCCCCGGAAGCCGGGCTGGAGCTGGGCTGGCAGAACTATCAGCGCGGCCTGTTCAGCAGCCACCTGCAGCTGGTTGTGAAGCCGGCCGCGGGCAAAGAGAGCAGCTGGCTCGCCGCCGGACAGCCCCTGGTTTTTGACGAAGTCGTCAGCCACGGGCCGTTCCCGCTGGCGGCGCTGAAGAGCGGCCACTTTGGCCCGTCGATGGCGTCGGTCAAAACCACCCTGGTCAACAACGAAGCCAGTAAGGCGCTGTTTGATATCGCTAAAGGCAGCACGCCGTTTACCATTGACACCCTGATTGCCTACAGCGGCGACAGCCGGTCGGCTATCGATCTTAAGCCCCTGGATTACAGTAAAGGCGACGAAAAGGTCACCTTTAGCGGCGGCCAGTTCCAGCTCAATGCCGATCGTGACGGCAAGGCCATCGCGCTGACCGGTGAAGCGGGCAGCGGCCAGATCAACGCGGTCAACGAGTACAATCAGAAAGTGCAGCTGAACTTCAGCAATCTGAAAACCGACGGCGCCACCGAGATGACCAGCTTTAACGAGCGCATCGGCAAGCAAAAAGTGTCGCTTGAGAAGCTGGCGATTGGCGTCGAAGGCAAAGAGCTGGCCCTGCTGGAAGGGATGAATATCGACGGCAAATCGACGCTGACCGAAGACGGCAAGGGCATCAACAGCCAGCTTGATTACACCGTTAACAGCCTCAAGCTGCAAAATAAGGATCTGGGTAGCGGCAGGCTGACCGTGAAGCTGGATAATCTCGACGGCCAGGCGTGGCACCAGTTTAGCCAGCAGTACAATAGCGAAGCGCAGGCGCTGATGGCGAAGCCGGAGCTGGCGCAGAACCCTGAGCTTTACCAGCAGGCGCTGACCGAGACCTTCTTTAAGGCGCTGCCGGTGCTGCTGAAAGGCAACCCGTCGCTGACCATCGCCCCGCTGAGCTGGCGCAACGCGAAGGGCGAAAGCACCTTTAATCTCTCCATTTTACTGAAAGATCCGACCGTGGTTACCGCACCGGCGCAAACCCTGGCCGACGAGATTGACCGCAGCGTGAAGTCTCTGGACGGCAAGCTGGTCGTTCCGGTAGAGATGGCGACCGAATTTATGACCCAGATTGCGGGTCTGGAAGGCTATCAGCCGGCTGACGCAGCGAAGCTTGCCGATCAGCAGGTCAAAGGCCTGGCGGCTATGGGACAGATGTTCCGCATCACCGCCATGGAGAATAACGCCATCACCTCCAGCCTGCAGTATGCCGAAGGCCAGGTCACCCTGAACGGACAGAAAATGCCGCTGGATGAGTTCGCCGGAATGTTCGGCCTGTCGGTTCCCGCGGCGCCAGATTCCGCGCCGCAGAGCGCAGAGCCGGAAGAGCTGGTTCCGCCGGTGACGCCGCAGCAGTAAGACGCGAAATAGCCCTCTTCGGAGGGCTATTTTCTGGTCACCAGCCGCGGCGGCATGATTTGGTTGCGCGCGGACTCCGGCCCCTTTTCAAGACGACGCAGAATACACCCGGCGAGGCTTTTGCCCATCTCTCGCGCCGGCGTGGTCACCCAGGTTAACGGCACGTCATCCAGCGCGGCCTCCGGCACTTCGGCGAACGCCGCCAGCGCAATCCGCTGCTCAAAATAGCTTTCCACGCTGTCTTCACCGCTCTGGCGCCCTGCCCGCATCAGGCCAAACCACGCGCCGGTGGCGATGACGCTGTTGTAGCACAGCACCGCGGTGATGGTCGGATTTTGCCGCAGTAGTGAAGCCATCGCCTCCGCCGCCAGCTTCTGGCTCGACTCGCACTCCACCACCCATTCGCTATGAAACGGCAGGCCATACTTCAGCAGCGTCGCGCAGTAGCCGCCCACCCGCTCGGCGCGGGTTAACGACGAGCTTTGCCCGCCCAGCCAGGCAATACGCTGATGCCCGCGGCGGATAAGATGCTCGGTGACCATCTGCGCGGCCTGCATATTATCCGGGCGGATTAAATCAATATCCTCGAGGTAGCTGGCCCGGGAGGCAAACACCAGCGGCATGCCGACCTCTGCCGCCCGGTCGCGCAGCTCGCCGCCCTGGTCGATAGCCCCGGCAATAATCACCCCGTCGACCCCTTGCGACACCAGGGTTTCAAAACGCTGGAGCATTTTTTCGCCCCGACGCCCGCCCTGGGTGAGGAAGACCATCTTGCCTGCGGATTCGAGAGCGTCCGTCAGCCCCGCGGTAAGCTCCGCGTAGAAGGGCTTCGAGAGGTCGCTGACGATGAGGCCAATCACGTCGCTCTGCCCGCCGCGCAGCGAGGCCGCCTGGCGGTTACGGACAAAGCCCAGGTGCTCAATGGCCTGATTGACGCGTTCGCCGGTGGCGGACGAGATGCGGCCTTTGCCGCTCAGCACCAGCGACACCGTACTGACCGAAACGCCCGCGGCCTGGGCCACATCGTTAATGGTGATCTTTCTTGCGATAGCCATGCCTGCAACCGACTCCCTGTGGCTGTCGATAAAACGTTTTATCAATGAGTGACCTTTATAAACGTTATTATCGCGTGATTATGTGATTTTTATCGCACTAAAAATTGGTAAAACGTTTTATCTTTCCGTGACGTTACATCCTACCAATAACCTCAGCAGCAGGATTCGTGTTATGACGGCGAAAACAGCCCCAAAAATTACGTTGTGGGAATTTTTCCAGCAGTTAGGGAAAACCTTTATGCTACCCGTGGCCCTGCTCTCATTCTGTGGGATCATGCTGGGCATCGGCAGCTCCCTAAGCAGCCATGATGTACTGACCCTCCAGCCGTGGCTCAATACCCCGCTGCTGCAGGCGGTGTTCGTCTGGATGAGCAAGATCGGTTCTTTCGCCTTCAGCTTCCTGCCGGTGATGTTCTGTATCGCCATTCCGCTGGGCCTGGCGCGCGAAAATAAAGGCGTCGCCGCCTTTGCCGGCTTCGTCGGCTATGCGGTAATGAACCTTGCGGTCAACTTCTGGCTGACGGCGAAAGGCATTCTGCCAACCACCGATGCGGCCATTCTTAAAGCCAACAATATCCAGAACGTTATCGGCATTCAGTCGATCGATACCGGGATCCTCGGCGCGGTGATCGCCGGGATTATTATCTGGATGCTGCACGAGCGTTTTCACAATATCCGCCTGCCGGATGCGCTCGCCTTCTTCGGCGGTACCCGCTTTGTGCCTATTGCGACGACCGTGGTGATGGGGCTGGTCGGCCTCGCCATCCCGCTGGTCTGGCCGATCTTTGCGATGGGTATCAACGCGCTGGGCAACGTCATTAACAGCGCGGGCAACTTTGGCCCGATGATTTTCGGCACCGGCGAGCGCCTGCTGCTGCCCTTCGGCCTGCAGCATATTCTGGTGGCGCTGATCCGCTTTACCGAAGCGGGCGGCACCATGGACGTCTGCGGCCACAGCGTCAGCGGCGCGCTGACTATCTTCCAGGCCCAGCTGAGCTGTCCGGAAACCCACGGTTTCTCCGAAAGCGCCACCCGCTTCCTCTCCCAGGGTAAAATGCCGGCGTTCCTCGGCGGCCTGCCGGGCGCGGCGCTGGCGATGTACCACTGCGCACGCCCGGAAAATCGCCACAAAATTAAGGGTCTGCTGATCTCCGGCGTCATTGCCTGCGTTATTGGCGGTACCACCGAGCCGCTGGAGTTCCTGTTCCTGTTCGTCGCTCCGGCGCTGTACCTCATCCACGCCCTGCTGACCGGTCTCGGCTTCACCATCATGGCGGTGCTCGGGGTAACCATCGGCAATACCGACGGCAACGTGATTGATTTCGTGGTCTTCGGCATCCTGCACGGGCTCTCGACCAAGTGGTATCTGGTTCCGGTGGTCGCCGCCGTTTGGTTCGCGGTGTACTACGGCATCTTCCGCTTCGCCATCACCCGCTTTAACCTCAAAACGCCGGGTCGCGATATCGAAAACAGCGCCGCCTTTGAGAAAGCCACCGCCGGTAGCGTCGGCAAGTCCGGCTATAACGTGCCCGCTATCCTTGCCGCGCTGGGCGGCGCAGAGAACATCACCTCCCTGGATAACTGCATTACCCGCCTGCGCCTGTCGGTCAGCGACATGAGCAAAGTCGACGCCGCCGCGCTGAAGGCCAACCGCGCCATTGGCGTCGTTCAGCTTAATCAGCATAATCTCCAGGTGGTCATTGGGCCGCAGGTCCAGTCGGTGAAGGATGAGATGAGCGTCCTGATGAATACCGTCCAGGCATAAACGCCGCGCCCCCTCCCGCCAGGAGGGGGTTTCAGATAAAGGAAGTTCCGATGTTTGATTTCTCAACGCCCGTCGATCGCCACGGTACCTGGTGTACGCAGTGGGATTACGTCGCCGACCGCTTCGGCACCGCCGACCTGCTGCCCTTTACCATCTCCGACATGGATTTTGCCACCGCGCCCTGCATTCTTGACGCCGTCAGCCAGCGCCTGGCCCACGGCGTTTTTGGCTACAGCCGCTGGAAAAACGACGAGTTCCTCGGCGCCGTTAGCCACTGGTTCGCCAGCCGTTTTCAGAGCCCTGTCGAGAGCGATGCCATCGTCTACGGACCATCGGTGATTTATATGGTGGCGGAAACCCTCCGCCAGTGGTCCGAGGTCGGCGACGGCGTGGTGGTGCATACGCCGGCCTACGATGCTTTCTATAAGACCATTGCCGGCAACCAGCGCCGGCTGGTCCCGGTCCCGCTCGTCGCTCACCACGGCCAGTGGCGCTGCGATATGGCCGAGCTGGAGCGGGCGCTGGCCGAGCCGCGCAATAAAATCCTGCTGCTCTGCAGCCCGCATAATCCCACCGGCAAGGTGTGGAGCCGCGACGAGCTGGCGACGATGGCCCAGCTCTGCGAAAAGCACGGCGTCAAGGTTATCAGCGACGAAATCCATATGGATATGACCTGGGAAAACCACCGGCATACGCCGTGGTGCGACGTCGCCCGCGGCCCGTGGGCGCTGTTTACCTCGGCGTCGAAAAGCTTCAATATTCCGGCGCTGACCGGCGCCTATGGCCTGATTGACGACGTTACTACCCGCGAGGGCTACCTCAACGCGCTGAAATCGCGGGATGGCCTCTCCTCGCCCTGCGTCCCGGCGCTGGTTGCCCATATTGCCGCCTATCGCGAAGGCGCCGGCTGGCTGGACGCGCTGCGGGCCTATCTGCAGGAAAATCTGCGCTATATTGCCCGCGAGCTGAATCAGGCTTTCCCGCAGCTGAACTGGCAGCCGCCGGAGGCGACCTATCTGGCGTGGATTGACCTGCGGGCGCTCAAGGTTGACGACAGCGCCCTGCAGCAGGCGTTAATCCACGAGCAAAAGATTGCCATCATGCCGGGTTCGACCTACGGCGAGGAGGGCGTGGGGTTTGTGCGCCTCAACGCCGGGTGTCCGCGGGTCAAGCTTGAGAGAGGGGTTCAGGGGTTGATTGCCGCCCTGCGCTCGCTAACCTAAGACTGTGCGTTACGCGGGGCCGCTGCGTAACGCGCATTCACCCGCCCTCACTGGCCCTGTGGATTGACCGGCAAGAAGCTGAAGCGAAAGCGCATCTCCATGTTGTTGTACGGTTTATTCTTCTCGAACTCCCACTGCGCCATCGCCCTCACCACCGCCTCATCAAACAGATAGCGGGGCTGTGAGTCCACAATCCGCAGCTCCTCAATTTTGCCCTGCGCGTTGACATCATAGACAACCCGGACGTAGCCCGTCAGACGGTTGGCGGAAGCCACGACGGGATAGACGGGTTCACTCTTTTTCAGCAGCTTCGGCTGTGATAATGGTTTTTTAACGCCGTCGGTCGCGCAGCCCGACAGCAGAAGCAACAGCAGGCACGGGGCCAGCATTGCGCCGAGTCTCGTCATCCCTTAACTCCTTATTGATAATCCCTCGCAATAAGGTAGCGCAGGCCGACGCCGCGGTCTTCTACCGAAAATAATAGCTGACGCCTAAAGATCGTCCCGTCGCCGAAAGGCCAGATACCCGGCGCCGACCGTAAAGATACCGACGATGAGCACCAGCAGCATAAAGCCATGATGGTTGGCCGACAGCGGGATGCCGCCGACGTTCATGCCAAAGAAGCCGGCCACGATGTTAATCGGCAACGCCAGAACGGTAATCACCGTCAGGGTATACAGCGTGCGGTTGCTTTGCTCCATTTGCCTGGCGGTAATCTCTTCCTGAAGCAGGCTAATCCGCTCGATCAGGCCGGATAAATCATTCAGCACCACGGTAAACTCCTCAGTGAACTGGCGAAACTCCTGAACTACCGCCCGGTCAATCCATGCCGGAGGGCGATTCAGCAGACGGAACATCGCCGCCGGTTCCGGCGCCAGCAGGCGCTGAAAGCGCAGCAGCATGCGGCGCAGGCGCGCCAGATCGGCACGGTTGCGCTGAACGTGGTTGCTGAGCAGCCGCTCTTCGATGGCATCAACGTGGCGGCTGGCCTGCCTGACCACCTGCTCCAGCACCTCCTCCTGCTCTTCCAGCAAAAAGGCCAGCAGCTCGGTAGAGGAGCTTACCTTTAGCGCTGCCAGCCGCGGCAGCATCCACTCAATAAAGCGCAGCGGCTTATAGCGCGCCGTCACCACCAGCTTCTGGCTGCAGTAGAGCCACAGCGTTGATGTTTCGGAGGTGGTCTCTTTGGGGTTAAACAGCACGTCGTTGAGGACGGCAAACAGGCTGTCGCCCTGGCGTTCGATGCGCGTGGTGTGGGAACCATCGCGGATCTCCTCAAAGAAGAAGTCGTCGACGGGAAAATGCGCCATCAGCCATTTTTCGGCTGTGGCATGATTCAGGTTGAGGTGCAGCCAGACGAAATCATTTTCGCCCACCAGCTCATGATATTCGGCGCAGACCTCATTCGAGGATATTTTTCGCGGCGCGTTACCTTCACGGAACAGATAGCCATAAACCAACCCGGACACTTCCATATCAAAATCGGGCTTTAACATTTTTAACGTAACGTCTCGACTCATATATCCCTCAGGATCTCATTGAGCAGTATTCGGGCCCGAACGCGGTCATCTTTCGCTATTTTAGCCACCTTGGCAAGGTTAATGATTTGGTCATAAAACGGTAGCCTGAATGACATATTTGCTTTATCCCGCGGGCGCTAATTGTGCGCAGGAAAAATAGGCCTTTTGATCCCGTCGAGCGTTTTGTCATGACCACCAGCGTATTATCCCCTGCTCTTAAACCCCGTCGGGGGTGATTTACCTTCTGAGTTCAGAGGCATTTCTATGACATGGCAGCAGTTCAAACAAACCTACCTGATTAAATTCTGGGCACCCGCTCCGGCGGTTATTGCCGCAGGTATTCTTTCGACTTATTACTTTGGTATTACCGGCACCTTCTGGGCCGTTACCGGCGAATTTACCCGCTGGGGCGGACAGCTGCTGCAGCTTGCCGGCGTGCACAGCGAGCAGTGGGGCTACTATAAGCTCATCCATCTTGAGGGGACGCCGTTAACCCGCATCGACGGAATGATGATTATCGGCATGTTCGGCGGCTGTTTTGCCGCCGCGCTGTGGGCAAATAACGTTAAGCTGCGCATGCCGCGTAGCCGAATCCGCATTATCCAGGCCGTCGCTGGTGGTATTATTGCCGGCTTTGGCGCCCGTCTGGCGATGGGCTGTAATCTGGCGGCCTTTTTCACCGGGATCCCCCAGTTCTCACTGCACGCCTGGTTTTTCGCTATCGCCACCGCTATCGGCACCTGGTTTGGCGCCCGCTTCACCCTGCTGCCCATTTTTCGCATTCCGGTCAGGATGCAGAAAGTCTCCACTGCTTCGCCGTTAACCCAAAAGCCTCAGCAGGCCCGGCGCCGTTTTCGTCTCGGCATGCTGGTCTTTTTCGCCATGATAGCCTGGGGTCTGCTTACCGCGGTCGACCGGCCGAAGCTGGGACTGGCCATGCTCTTTGGCGTCGGTTTTGGCCTGCTTATCGAACGGGCGCAGATCTGCTTCACCTCGGCGTTTCGCGATATGTGGATAACCGGCCGGACCTATATGGCCAAAGCCATTATTTTCGGCATGGCCGCCAGCGCAATCGGTATCTTTAGCTACGTGCAGCTCGGAATGGAACCGAAAATCATGTGGGCCGGCCCCAATGCGGTCATCGGCGGTCTGCTGTTCGGTTTTGGCATTGTTCTCGCCGGAGGCTGTGAAACCGGCTGGATGTATCGCGCCGTTGAAGGCCAGGTTCACTACTGGTGGGTCGGTCTGGGCAACGTTATCGGTTCAACCATTCTGGCCTACTTCTGGGACGACCTGTCACCAGCGCTGGCCACCCGCTGGGATAAGGTCAATCTGTTGACCACCTTCGGTCCCTTCGGCGGCCTGCTGGTCACCTATCTCCTGCTGTTTATCGCCCTGATGCTGGTCATTGCCTGGGAAAAACGCTTTTTCCGTCAAAAATCCGCCGCCCTTGCCGGCGCTAAGGACACCGCATGAAAACTATCGTTCCTGATTACCGCCTCGATATGGTCGGCGAGCCCTGCCCCTATCCTGCTGTCGCGACGCTTGAAGCAATGCCGTCCTTGAAGAAGGGGGAAATTCTCGAAGTGGTCAGCGATTGCCCGCAGTCGATCAACAATATTCCGCACGATGCGAAAAACTACGGCTACACCGTTCTGGATATTCAGCAGGACGGGCCGACCATCCGCTATCTGATTCAGAAATAGGTCGGTAAAAACGGCAGGCCGCCGGCCTGCCGTTCGGCCAACAAAGCAGCGAGGCCAGAAGGATAAGCGGCTATTTTTTGGCTACGATATGATTTCGATCGTGATTCCCACGCATTATTTCGCCCGCAGGGTAATTCGCCTGGCGAACGGACGTCAATAAGACGCCACGCGTGCGGCAACCTCGCCGTACAGCGGCCCGTCCCCGTTCCCTTGCGGTTTACCTGAAAGCTATTTGTAATACAATTAGCCTACTTTTTAGCGTGAGGTACGTAATGAACATATTTCAGGCCCAGCCCCAGGATGTCGATAAAATTCTGCCGCTGTATCTAGCCTATCGTAATTTTTATCAGGTAGAAGCCCAGCCGGTACAGGCCCGTGAGTTTATTCTCAAACGTTTAGAGCTGAATGAATCGGTTATTTTTTTCGCGGAAGTTGACGGCCAGCCCGCCGGCTTTGCACAGCTCTATCCGCTGTTCTGCTCATTAGAAATGAAGAGGATCTGGTTGCTGTACGATCTCTTCGTCGACGGCAAATCGCGCAAGCACGGCGTCGCGCAGAAGCTAATCGAGCGCGCCGAGCAGCTGGCGAAGGAAACAGATTCCGCCTTTATCATGCTCAGTACCGCCACCGACAACGCTCCGGCGCAGGCGCTGTACGAACGCAACGGTTTCGTGCGCGATACGGACTTTTTTGTCTACAATAAAATGCTCAATAAATAAGCGACATTCGGTATCAGGGCGTGGCCCTGATACCGAAAAAGAGATTACCAGCCTTTAACCGCATCGCCTTTATACAGCTCCTCTGCAGCCGCCGCCACCTCATCGGTTTGATACGCCTTGACCAAATTTTTCACCTTCTCGCTGTCTTTATTATCGATGCGGCTGGCAAAAATATTGACGTACGGCGAGTGCCTGTCTTCGACAAACAGCCCGTTACGGCTCGGCGAGAGTCCGACCTGGCTGGAAAACGTGGTGTTGATAATCGCGAGGGATATTTGCCTGTCGTCCAGCGCGCGCGTCAGCTGCGGGGCCTCAATCTCAACAATTTTTAAGCGCTTCGGATTGTTGACGATATCCAACGCCGTCGGCAGCAGGCCGGTGCCCTCTTTAAGAGTAATCAGCCCCTGCTTTTGCAGCAGAAGCAGCGAACGGCCAAGGTTAGTCGGATCGTTCGGCACGGCAACCTGCGCGCCGTCCGGCAGCTGGTCGATAGCGGTAATCTGCTTCGAATAGGCGGCGATGGGGTAAACGAAGGTATTCCCCACCGCTACCAGCTTATAGCCGCGCTCCTGAATCTGCTTATCCAGATACGGCTTATGCTGAAAAGCGTTGATGTCGAGATCGCCATTATTGAGCGCCTCGTTCGGCAGGACGAAGTCGTTAAAGGTCACCACTTCGACGTCGAGGTTGTACTTCTCTTTCGCCACCTTTTGCACCACCGACCACACCTGCTGGTCAATACCGGCGCTGATCCCCACCTTGATATGATTAGGATCCCCTCCCGCGGGGCCGCAGGCGGTCAGCAGCAGCGAGCCGACAACGGCCAGCGAAACAGCAAATTTTTTTAGCGTGAATACCATAGTCCCGGAGTCCTTTTTAAAATAGCCTGCCAGTCATTGCAGGAAAAGTAGCACCTGGAACTATAGAAAATATCATCGCCAAAATTAAATACTGATTCACTATGATTAATAGCGTTTTGCTATGAGCGCGGACGGCAGGCTGCCGTTGGCCCACGCGCTCTGCGGCGCGGCCGACGCTGAGCGCTAAAATAGCAAAACCCCGGCGATGGCCGGGGCTAGATGTACGGTTGCGGTTCGCACTGAAGACTGTCAGATGCGCGAGCATAAGCGCCCAGCGAGCATTTGAATCCTGCCGTGGTAGAACCTGGCACCGTCGCACTGATGTTAAAAGACCCCTTGCGGGGCCTTTTGATTAATTGCGTAATCCAGATACGGCGGCTTTTGCCGAAATATAGGGGGCAATATTATCAAATGTAATCATTGAAGATTTACAAAAGATACATTTCGCACCGAATGGATTGCTTTCAGATACATCATAGTTTGATGTTCTGTACTGTGACCCATGGCAGCATGGGCACCTGAAATGAATGTGGTCAGTCATGATGTTAGCCTTTTATTTGCTACAACATTCACTACCGCAGGGGCATTTAGCCATATTTAACTGAAGGTTCTTCTTGACCTTCAATGACAGCGGAAATCACTGTTCGAATGGTTGGTAAAAGAAAGACATCATTGTCATTATTTCTTAACGATAAATCTGAAAATCACTTCAGATCAAACCATGTTACTTTATCAGCGATTATTTTGGATGTTGTTAGTTTTTAATTTGCCCGCAGGCGTACGAAATACAAAAATTTACACAATGTAAAACAGTGTCCTGTTTCAGGAGGCGGTCACTCCTTTTACGTACGTTAGCTCAGGGTGATGATTAAGTTGCATCAGCCCACAGAACTCTTCACGCTACAGTACAACATACGGCATTCAGTCTGCTGAAATTTCAGACAAAAACCAATCTACCGCATCGATTAAAGCCAGCAGATACTGCCGACTTAGCTCAACCGCACGCATTTTTTATCAATCTGACTACTCGGGATTACACCGTCATCGTTATCGCAGATTCATAAAAACGCGAAATTAATTAGTCGCGCAGAACGACATTACCGGCAGCAGGGCCTTTGGCACCGCTCTCGATAGTAAATTCGACCTTCTGCCCTTCAAATAAAGTTTTAAAGCCATCACCCTGCAGCGCAGAAAAATGTACGAAAACATCTTTGCTGCCGTCTACTGGAGAAATAAAGCCAAAACCTTTACCTTCATTAAACCATTTTACTAAACCAATCATCTTACCAGACATAAGTATTATCCCAATGTTCAAAGCCTTGCGGCGAAAAGTTCGCATCACAGAAATTAATTAATAACGATAAGGAGGCTCGAAAAAAGGATTATTTAGGAATAACGCTTGAGATGAGGACTGCTTTACTAAACCGCTTTATTGGTTCTGTGTACCAAACCGACCTGCTATTGATCACATAGATAACCATTGATAGCAAGCATTATTTTCTGTCCCCACCGAGAAGCCGTGAATATTTAGCGCAACTGGCAGGTAAACTGCTGCTCGATGATGAGGCTTCCCCACTGATCGCCCTGCCACTCTTTGACCAGCGTAAAGCCAAACGATTCATATAGCCGACGCGCGGCCGCAAGCTTATTGAAGGTCCAGAGCTGAACGGAACTGAAGCCGCTCTCTTCACAGAACCTCATCGCTTCGGCGATAAGTTTTCTGCCCGCGCCGCTGCCGCGGCATCCATCATCGAGAATGAACCAGCGCAGATGCGCTTCACCGTTGCCGAGATCCTCGCCGTCAATCGCCACAGAGCCCACGATGCGCCCGTTCAACACGGCCAGCCATATCTGATTACAGGCTTTATCCAGACGGCCCGCAAAATCAGCCAGGCCCGCGGCAACTTTGGATTCAAAGAAAACGCCAAAATTGTGCTCTCTGGCATAGTAGCTACCGTGCATTTCCGCGATGCGCCCGATGGTGCCGGGGTGATAGCCGGTAATAATTTCAAGCGAATCCCGGGCAGCGATCTCGCTGTTTTCACGACAGGCGGCCAGGGCACTGGCGTAGTGTTTAAGCCCTTGTGACACGGTCTGCTGCTGATGGGGATTCATTTTTTTCAGCGCGGCGATCACCCGTTCGCTACCGTACTGATTAATTTTCGCCACCGTTTCCCGGCCTTTTGCCGTCAGGCCCAGGTGTTTGACCCTTGCATCCTCCGTCGACGGCACCTCTTCCAGCTCGTTGGCGCTGACCAGTTTTGCCAACATGCGGCTGACGCTGGACTTCTCAAGCCCCAGAATCTGCACCAGCTGCGCCGCCGTCATTAGGCCCTGCGCATGCACTTCGAGCAGAGTATGCACTATCGAGGGGGAGTATGGGCTCGCGGCCAGAGTGTTGTTCATGAATCCGAGCTCCCGCACCATCTGCCGGGAAGCCACGCGTATCTCTTCAACGATCTGCATTTCAGTATTCATAAAACCGCCCTGACAACATAGTTGTACAATACAACCATATTCCCGGACATGCTGTCAACGCCCTCACCGGCACCGCGATTGCTGAAAATGCGCGCAGGCAGAGATAGACGCGCGGCAAAGGCGGGGACAAAATCGCAATGCGGGATCTTAAACAGCGCCAGCGGTTCCCGCAGCGCCGCCAGATGCTTGTATAGACAGGATTTTTTTCAATACTTTTAAACAGTTATAACCCTGTTGTATAATGATGTGCACTTTTACTAAAAAATGAGTGCGACCATGATTGATTCAACTTTGCCATTAACCGACATTCATCGCCATCTTGACGGCAACATCCGGGCCCAAACGATTCTCGATCTTGGCCGCCAGTTTAACATCGCGCTCCCGGCAACCACCCTCGATACCCTTCGTCCGCATGTCCAGGTCACCAGCAACGAACCCGATCTGGTGAGCTTCCTTGCCAAGCTTGACTGGGGCGTAAAGGTGCTCGCCTCGCTGGAAGCGTGCCGTCGCGTCGCGTATGAAAACGTAGAAGACGCGGCGCGCAACGGCCTGCACTACGTTGAGCTGCGCTTTTCCCCGCGCTACATGGCGATGACCCACCAGCTGCCGGTCGACGGCGTGGTTGAGGCGGTCATTGCCGGCGTGCGCGACGGGAGCCGCGACTTTAACGTTGAAGCGCGGCTGATTGGTATTATGAGCCGCACCTTCGGCGAGGCCGCCTGCCAGCAGGAGCTTGACGCGCTGCTTGCCCATCGCGACGGTATAACCGCGCTCGACCTGGCCGGTGATGAGCTCGGCTTCCCGGGTACCCTGTTTATGCAACACTTCACCCAGGCCCGCGACGCCGGCTGGCGCATTACCGTCCACGCCGGAGAAGCCGCTGGCCCGGAAAGCATCTGGCAGGCCATTCGTGAGCTGGGCGCTGAGCGTATCGGCCACGGGGTCAAGGCTGTGCAGGATCCGGCGCTGATGGACTTTTTAGCCGAGCAGCGTATCGGGATTGAATCCTGCCTGACTTCGAATATTCAGACCAGCACCGTCGCGTCGCTGGCCGAGCATCCGTTAAAAACCTTCCTCGAGCACGGCGTGCTGGCCTCGATTAACACCGACGATCCGGCGGTACAGGGCGTCGATATTATTCATGAATATAACGTTGCCGCCCCGGCTGCGGGCCTCAGCCGCGAGCAAATCCGCCAGGCGCAAATCAACGGTCTGGCGCTCGCCTTCCTCAGCGCAGAGGAAAAAGCGGTACTGATCCAGCGCGTGCAGCGCGTCTAGGTTCCTGCCCGGCAGCAATCCTGCCGGGCGTCTCATCTTAAATCAGACCTGTTAAATCAGGCCTGTTAAATCAGACATAGCGTCGCCCGATGCTTTGCTGACTCAATCCCCAGCTCAATCAGCTCCATAATCTGAATAGCCTGGCTCGCCGGTACCGGATTCTCCCCATTCCCGTTGAGCGCATCGCGAATGGCGGCATAGTACGCCGGGTAATGGCCGGGCAGCGTTAGCCAGCTCTCCTCGCTGCGATCTTCTCCGTCAACGCGCGTCAGAATTCCATCGCGCATATCGTATCCCCAGTCCTCCTGCGGAAGGCGCTCGCCGTTTTTTAGCCGCTCTTCCTGCGGGTCGAGACCGTATTTGATATAGCTTCCCCGCGATCCGTGCACGATAAAGCGCGCCGTTTCCGCCGCCGCCAGCAGAGTAGCGTGGAGGATCACCCGGCGCTGCGGGTAAACCAGCACCGCATGGAAATAGTCGGTAGACTGCGCCCCCGGGCGCAGCTGGGCGAGATCAACGGTCATGCTGACCGGCAGGCCAAACAGGCAGATCGCCTGATCGAGAAGATGGGGGCCAAGATCGAACCAGATCCCGCTCCCCGGGCCGCCCCGCTCCCGCCAGCGGTCGCGTATCCGGGGACGATAGCGGTCGAAGTGCGATTCGAAATAGCAGACTTCCCCCAGCAGCCCTTCGTTAATCAATGATTTAACGGTCAAAAAATCGCTGTCCCAGCGGCGGTTGTGGAACACCGAAAGCAGCCGTCCCCGGCTTCTGGCAACGGCATCCAGCTCCCGAGCCTGTGACAGTGTCACGGTAAAGGGTTTATCCACCACCACGTGCTTTCCCGCCTCCAGCGCGGCTTTTGCCAGCGGAAAGTGGGTATCGTTCGGCGTAGGGATCACGATCAGGTCGATGTTGGGGTCGTCGAACAGCTGGCGGGGTTCGGCCACAACCGACACCGCTGGCCAATCGATCCGCACCTTACCTTCATCGCTACTCGACACCGCGGCAAGCGTCATTCCCGGTGTACCGCTTATCAGCGGCGCATGGAACGTTTTACTGGCGTACCCGTAGCCGATTATTGCGACGCGAATATTGTCACTCATCTTGCAACCTCTCTGGCGAAAAGTTCGGGGGGTCACCATAACTATAAGACCCAAACGTCTTATTAGCTTTGCTTATGCATTGTCGACCGCTCACTCTTGCACCAGTCGTGAAAACTTCGCCAGCTAATACTTGCGTTGTTCGCGGCATTTAGTAACATTTAGCTCTGTTTTAACTTTCAATAGCAGAATTATGGCAGCCGTTTTCAGCAGAATTGTAGAGCTTATAGGTTGGGTTGTTCTTGGCGTTTCGGCCCTGCTTTTGGTTATCGCGCATCACATTGATAACTACCAATCCCCGCCTCCCGCTAATGTTGTGCAGACAAAATAGCGTTAACGCTAAAGAGTGACCCGCTTCGCAAGTATGCAACCGGTTTCTGAAACCGGTTGCATCTCCGTATAACCCTTTATTACACTCTCCTTATCATTTGCTAAGGAGCTTTTCTCATGGCCGCATTTCCGCAAAATTTTCTATGGGGCGCCGCTACCGCAGCCTATCAGGTTGAGGGCGGCCACGATGCCGACGGGAAAGGGCCGTCGATCTGGGACATCTACTCTCACCAGCCGGGCGCTACTTTCCAGGGAACCAACGGCGACGTCGCCGTCGATCACTACCACCGCTTTCGCGAAGACGTCGCGCTGATGGCCGAAATGGGCCTGCAGAGCTACCGTTTTTCCATCTCCTGGCCGCGCCTGCTGCCCGGCGGCCGCGGCGAGGTCAACGAAGCCGGCGTTCAGTTTTATAGCGATCTGATCGACGAGCTGCTGGCGCACAATATCGAGCCGATGATCACGCTGTACCATTGGGATCTGCCGCAGGCGCTTCAGGATGAGGGCGGCTGGGAAGCCCGCAGCACGGCGGAGGCCTTCGCCGAATACGCGCGCCTGTGCTACGCGCGTTTCGGTTCTCGGGTCAAGCTGTGGGCCACCTTTAACGAGACCATCGTTTTTATTGGTCATGGCTACATTAACGGCTGCCATCCGCCGGCGGTGCGCGATCCGGCCCGCGCCATTCAGGCCTGTCACCACGTCTTTGTGGCCCACGCGATGGCGATTAAAGCGTTTCGTGAAATGGGTATTAAGGGTGAGATTGGCTTCGTCAACGTTCTGCAGCCGCATACGCCGCTCACCGATAGCGAAGAGGATCGCCTGGCGACCGAGATGGCTGACGCTATCCATACCCACTGGCTGTACGATCCGGTATTAAAAGGCACCTATCCCGAAGGGCTGCTGCAGCAAACCCAGGCGCTGTGGGGCGTGCCGCGCTTTGCCCCCGGCGATGACGCGCTGCTGCGTGAAAACCACAGCGATTTTATCGGCCTGAACTACTATCGCCGCGAAACCGTTTCAGCCCATCCGCAGGAAGGATTAAGCGGCGGCGAGCCTGGCGTTGAGGGGCTGTTCCACTTCGTGCGTAATCCGCAAAGCACCTATACCGAATGGGGCTGGGAAATTTGGCCCCAGGGGTTAACGGACGGCATTATGATGATCAAGGAGCGCTACGGTGATATTCCGATTTACATCACCGAAAACGGCCTGGGCGCCAAAGATCCGATTATTGACGGCGAAATTGTCGACGATCCGCGTATCGACTACCTCAGTGCCCACATTAGTGCGCTGGAAAAAGCGATCGACGCCGGCGCCGACGTACGCGGCTATTATCCCTGGTCATTTATCGACCTGCTGAGCTGGCTGAACGGCTATCAGAAACAGTACGGCTTCGTTTTTGTCGACCATCAGCAGGGGCTCGCCCGCAAACGGAAAAAGAGCTATTTTTGGTATCAAAACGTTATTGCCAGCCGCGGTCAACAGCGTTAATCTTCTCCTCCAGGCGCCGTCCGGCGCCTGATTCAGCGCTAGAATATTCTTAAATTTCTTGTTACTACACCAGGAATGTAATCAGTTCTTGTCTTTAGTATTTACAACCGAAATAATTCCGCCCAGGCACCGTTAATAAGGTGCCGCTGGTTTAGAGCAGGTTTACTGAAAGTTGGTAATATTCGACTTAGAGGCGATCCCGCCGGGTAACGGTGCCGCTGTTTGTGATACCGGGAGCGTGGAACAACCGCAGCGCGCGCGCGAAGTGCGTGAGGATGTGAGCACGGCCCTGGGCCAAAATGGCAAATCAAATAACCTAATGGGACAGGCTCATATTTATTCCGATTATAAAATGGATACGCAAATGACCGTTCAGGACTATTTATTAAAATTTCGTAAAATCAGCTCGCTGGAAAGTCTGGAAAAGCTTTTTGACCACCTTAACTACTCCCTGACCGATAACGAAGAGATTGTTAATATGTACCGCGCCGCTGACCATCGCCGGGCCGAGCTGGTTTCTGGCGGTAAACTGTTCGATATTGGCCAGGTTCCCAAGTCCGTCTGGCGTTACGTGCAATAAAAACTGTTCTGAAGCACGCCAGTTGCTTATACTCCCGCCCTTGATTTTGATCCGTACCTGAACAGGTTGAGCGCCGGCCCGCCGGGCGAGCAGCGCGAATGTACAGACGCTTGCTCAGGCATGCGCGCGCAGCCTGACGCTCAACGGGTATTTCACTGGCGTTAAATCCGGGAGAAAGTATGTCCTCTGACTCTGCAGAACGAATTGGCGGATGGCTGCTGGGGCCGCTTGCGTGGCTACTGGTTGCGCTGTTAAGCGCTTCGCTATCGCTGCTTATCTTTGCCAACGCGCTCATGGCGCCCCAAACGTTCTCCTTGCTGAGCGCAATGAGCGCCGGGAATCTTATCCTGTGGATTGCATCCCTGCTGTTCGCCGTCGCCATGTGGTACTACACCCTGTGGCTGACGCTGGCCTTTTTCAAACGGCGGAAGGTGGTGCCGAAGCACTATATTATCTGGCTGCTGATCTCTCTGCTGTTGGCGATTAAAGCTTTTGCCTTTTCGCCAATATCGGACGTTCTGGCCCTGCGCCAGCTGCTGTTCCCTCTTCTTGCTGCCGCGCTGCTGGTTCCTTACTTCAAGCGCTCCGAACGGGTTAAGCGGACCTTCGTCAATCCGTAATAACCCCACAGTTAACCTGTTGTCGCCGGTATCGTTTTATTCGATAATAGGCGGCTTTTTCCGTTTCAGGTCGAATTGATGGCTGATTATTTACTGCTCTTTATTGGTACCGTCCTCGTTAACAACTTCGTGCTGGTGAAGTTTCTTGGACTGTGTCCGTTTATGGGGGTTTCCAAAAAGCTGGAGACCGCCATGGGAATGGGGCTGGCCACCACGTTTGTGATGACCCTGGCCTCTATCTGCGCCTGGTTGATTGATACCTGGATTCTTATTCCGCTGAATCTGGTCTATTTACGCACGCTGGCTTTTATTCTGGTCATTGCGGTGGTCGTACAGTTCACCGAAATGGTGGTGCGCAAAACCAGCCCGGCGCTGTACCGCCTGCTGGGTATCTTCCTGCCGCTGATCACCACCAACTGCGCCGTGCTCGGCGTTGCGCTGCTGAATATTAACCTTGGGCATAATTTTTTGCAGTCCGCGCTGTACGGTTTTGCGGCGGCGGTCGGCTTCTCTCTGGTAATGGTGCTGTTTGCCGCCATTCGCGAGCGTCTGGTGGTTGCTGACGTCCCGGCGCCGTTTCGCGGTAACGCCATTGCGCTGGTGACGGCAGGTTTAATGTCGCTGGCATTTATGGGCTTTAGTGGTTTGGTGAAGTTGTAATATGAGCGCTGTCTGGATAGCCGTCGTTGCGATCAGCCTTCTCGGGCTGATTTTCGGCTTAATTTTGGGTTACGCCTCCCGCCGCTTTGAGGTGGAGGACGATCCGGTCGTTGAGAAGATCGACGAACTTCTTCCGCAAAGCCAGTGCGGCCAGTGCGGCTACCCCGGCTGTCGCCCCTATGCGGAAGCGGTCGGCCTGCAGGGCGAGAAAATCAACCGCTGCGCCCCCGGCGGCGAAGCGGTGATGTTAAAAATTGCCACCCTGCTGAACGTCGACCCGCAGCCTGCTGACGGCGATGCTCAGGAGGCTGAGCCCGCGCGTATGCTGGCGGTCATCGACGAAAAGAACTGTATTGGCTGCACGAAATGCATCCAGGCCTGCCCCGTTGACGCCATTGTTGGCGCGACCCGCGCGATGCATACGGTGATGAGCGAGCTCTGTACCGGCTGTAATCTTTGCGTCGCGCCCTGCCCGACGCAGTGTATAGAGATGGTTCCGGTTGCGGCGACCACTGAAACCTGGAAGTGGGATCTACACACCATCCCGGTGCGCATCATTCCTGTGGAACAACATGTTTAAGCTATTTTCCGCGTTCAAAAAAGACAAGGTCTGGGATTTCAACGGCGGTATTCATCCGCCGGAGATGAAAACCCAGTCAAACGGTACGCCGCTGCGCCAGGTCTCCCTTGCGCAACAGTTCGTTATTCCGCTTAAGCAGCATATTGGCGCAGAGGGCGAGCTTTGCGTGCAGCCCGGCGATCGCGTCCTGCGCGGCCAGCCGCTTACCCGCGGCTGGGGAAAAATGCTGCCCGTTCACGCCCCGACGTCGGGTGTCGTCAGCGCCATCGCTCCGCATTCGACGGCGCACCCCTCCGCGCTGGCGGAGATGAGCGTTATCATTGATGCCGATGGTGAAGACCGCTGGATTGAACGCGACGGCTGGAGTGACTACCAGAGCAAATCCCGCGAAGAGCTTATCGAGCGCATCCACCAGTTCGGCGTGGCCGGGCTGGGCGGCGCCGGCTTCCCGACCGGCATCAAGCTGCGCGGCGGCGGCGACAAAATCGACACCCTGATTATTAACGCCGCCGAGTGCGAGCCCTACATCACCGCCGACGATCGTCTGATGCAGGACTGTGCGACGCAGATTATCGACGGCATTCGCATCCTGGCCCATATTTTACAGCCGAGCCAGGTGCTGATCGGCATTGAAGACAACAAGCCGCAGGCAATCTCCATGCTGCGTGCGGTACTGAGCGATGCGCACGGCATCTCCCTGCGCGTGATCCCAACCAAATATCCCTCTGGCGGCGCTAAGCAGCTGACGCAGATCCTCACCGGGAAGCAGGTGCCCCACGGCGGCCGCTCTTCCGATATCGGGATCCTGATGCAAAACGTCGGCACCGCCTACGCGGTTAAACGCGCGGTGATCGATGGCGAACCGCTGACCGAACGCGTGGTGACCTTAACCGGGGAAGCGGTTTCGCGCCCGGGCAACGTCTGGGCCCGGCTGGGCACGCCGGTACGCCATCTTTTGGATGATGCCGGTTTTTGCCCCAGCGCTGAGCCGATGGTGATTATGGGCGGCCCGCTGATGGGCTTTACCCTGCCGTGGCTCGACGTGCCGGTGGTCAAAATTACCAACTGTCTGCTGGCCCCATCGGCCAGTGAAATGGGCGAAGCGGAAGAGGAAAAGGGCTGCATTCGCTGTAGCGCCTGCGCCGATGCCTGCCCTGCCGATCTGCTGCCGCAGCAGCTGTACTGGTTTAGCAAAGGCCAGCAGCACGACAAGGCCACGACCCACAACCTGGCCGACTGCATTGAGTGCGGCGCCTGCGCCTGGGTCTGCCCGAGCAATATTCCGCTGGTGCAGTACTTCCGTCAGGAGAAGGCCGAGATCGCGGAGATTCGTCTGGAAGAGAAGCGTGCGGCGGAAGCCAAAGCCCGTTTTGAAGCACGCCAGGCGCGTCTGGAGCGCGATAAGGCCGCGCGCCTCGAGCGGCATAAACAGTCCGCCGTGCAGCCCGCCGCCAAAGATAGCGCGGCGATTAACGCCGCCCTCGCCCGCGTGCGCGAAAAACAGCAGGACGCAGCGCAGCCAATCGTCGTTCAGGCGGGCGCTAAGCCGGACAATAGTGAAGCCATCGCCGCGCGCGAAGCGCGTAAAGCGCAGGCGCGCGCCCGTAAAAACGAACTGGCTGAGTCCGCGCCCGAGCCGTCGGCCGGCGCAGATCTCGACCCGCGCAAGGCCGCAGTAGAAGCCGCCATCGCCCGCGCCAAGGCCCGCAAGGCCGACCAGCAGCAGGCGGAGGCCACTACTGCCGCCCCGGAAGCCGAAGCCGTCGACCCTCGCAAGGCCGCGGTAGCAGCCGCCATCGCCCGCGCCAAGGCCCGCAAGGCCGAACAGCAGGCGGAGGCCACTACTACCGCCCCGGAAGCCGAAGCCGTCGACCCGCGCAAGGCCGCAGTAGAAGCCGCTATCGCCCGCGCCAAGGCCCGCAAGGCCGAGCAGCAGGCGGAGGCCACTACCGTCGCCCCGGAAGCCGAAGCCGTCGACCCGCGTAAAGCCGCGGTAGAAGCCGCTATCGCCCGCGCCAAGGCCCGCAAGGCCGAGCAGCAGGCTGAGGCCACTACTGCCGCCCCGGAAGCCGAAGCCGTCGACCCGCGCAAGGCCGCGGTAGAAGCCGCGATCGCCCGCGCCAAGGCCCGCAAGGCCGAGCAGCAGGCGGCCGACGTCGGGTCCGCCGCCAATGACGATCCGCGCAAGGCTGCAGTCGCCGAAGCAATCGCCCGAGTTCAGGCCAGGAAAGCATCCCGGCAGGCAGTTAACGAGGATTAAATGGTTTTCAGAATCGCAAGCTCTCCCTATACCCACAACCAGCGTCAGACCTCGCGGATTATGCTGCTGGTGCTGCTCGCCGCCGTGCCCGGCATCGTGGTGCAGACCTGGTTTTTCGGCTGGGGCACCGTGCTGCAGCTTATTCTCGCCGCCTTAACCGCCTGGGGAACCGAAGCCGTTATCCTCAAGCTGCGCAAGCAGAATGTTGCCGCCATTCTGGCCGACAACACTGCGCTGCTGACCGGCCTGCTGCTGGCCGTCAGCATTCCGCCCCTTGCCCCCTGGTGGATGGTGGTACTGGGTACCGCCTTTGCCGTGATCATCGCCAAGCAGCTGTACGGCGGGCTGGGGCATAACCCCTTTAACCCGGCCATGATTGGCTACGTGGTGCTGCTGATCTCCTTCCCGGTGCAGATGACCTCCTGGCTGCCGCCGCAGGAAATTGCGGCCCACATTCCAGGCTTTAGCGACGCGCTGCGGGTCATTTTCACCGGCCACACCGCCGCCGGTGGCGATATGAACGCCCTGCGTCTCGGGGTCGACGGTATCAGCCAGGCCACGCCGCTGGACACCTTTAAAACCTCGCTGCACGCGGGCCACGAGGTGAAGGAGATCCTCCAGTACCCGATTTTTGGCGGCGCTCTGGCAGGGCTTGGCTGGCAGTGGGTGAATATTGCTTATCTGGTCGGCGGGCTGTTCCTGCTGTGGCAGAAGACGATCCGTTGGCATATCCCGCTCAGCTTCCTGCTGAGCCTGGCCGTCTGCTCCACGCTCGGCTGGTTTTTCTCGCCGCAGAGCCTGGCCGCGCCGCAGATACATCTGCTGTCCGGCGCCACCATGCTCGGCGCGTTCTTTATTCTGACGGATCCGGTAACCGCCTCCACCACCAACCGCGGGCGCCTTATTTTCGGCGCCCTGGCGGGCCTGCTGGTTTGGCTGATTCGCAGCTTCGGCGGCTATCCTGACGGCGTAGCCTTCGCCGTGCTGCTGGCGAATATTACCGTTCCGTTGATTGATTACTACACGCGGCCCCGCGTGTACGGCCACCGCTGAGGACCCGTCATGTTAAAAAGCATGCGCAAACACGGCATCACGCTGGCACTGTTCGCCGCCGGCTCCACCGGCCTGACGGCGGCTATCAATGAGCTGACCAAATCGACGATTGAAGATCAGGCGTCCCGACAGCAAAAGGCGCTTTTTGACCAGGTGCTGCCGGCAGAGCTGTATAATAACGATCTGCTGAAGAGCTGCTATCTGGCCTCCGCCCCGGCGCTGGGCAAAGGGCAGCATAAGATCTGGATCGCTAAAAATAACGACATTCCGGTGGGCGCGGTCATGGAAACCACCGCGCCGGACGGCTACTCCGGGGCGATTCAGCTGCTGGTCGCCGCAGATTTTAAAGGCACCGTCCTCGGCACCCGAGTCACCGAGCATCACGAAACGCCGGGCCTTGGGGATAAAATTGAGCTGCGTCTTTCTGACTGGATCACCCATTTTGCCGGCAAAGTTATTCATGGACAGAGCGACAGCCGCTGGGCGGTTAAGAAAGACGGCGGCGATTTTGACCAGTTTACCGGTGCGACCATTACGCCGCGCGCGGTCGTCAACGCGGTTAAGCGCGCCGGCCTGTACGCACAAACGCTGCCAACGCAGATTCCCGAATTCACCGCCTGTGGAGACTAGACCATGAGCGAAGTAAAAGACGTTATTGTCCAGGGGTTGTGGAAAAACAACTCGGCGCTGGTCCAGCTGCTGGGGATGTGTCCTCTGCTCGCCGTGACCTCCACCGCCACCAACGCGCTGGGGCTAGGGCTGGCAACCACTCTGGTGCTGACCCTCACCAACCTGACCATCTCCAGCCTGCGCCGCTGGACGCCGGCCGAGATCCGTATTCCTATTTACGTGATGATCATCGCCTCGGTGGTGAGCGTCGTGCAGATGCTGATTAACGCCTACGCCTACGGCCTCTATCAGTCGCTGGGGATTTTTATCCCGCTGATTGTGACCAACTGTATTGTCGTCGGTCGCGCCGAGGCCTTCGCGGCGAAAAAGGGGCCGGCCCTTTCGGCGCTGGATGGTTTCTCGATTGGCATGGGGGCCACCTGCGCCATGTTTGTCCTCGGCTCGCTGCGTGAAATCATTGGTAACGGTACGCTGTTTGACGGCGCCGATAGCCTGCTCGGCGGCTGGGCAAAAGCGCTGCGCATCGAAGCCTTCCATACCGACACCCCGTTCCTGCTGGCGATGCTGCCGCCGGGGGCGTTTATCGGCCTCGGGATGATGCTGGCGGTCAAATATCTCATCGATGAGCGCAGCAAACAGCGCAAGGCCCGGGCGGCAATCGCCGAAGCCCCGGTCGTCGCGCCCTCTGATGCCGCAGGGAAAGCCTGATGAATAAGAGTAAACGTCTGGAAATTCTGACCCGCCTGCGGGATAACGATCCGCATCCCACCACCGAGCTCAACTTCAGCTCGCCGTTTGAGCTGCTGATCTCGGTGCTGCTCTCGGCGCAGGCGACCGACGTCAGCGTCAATAAGGCGACGGCAAAGCTCTATCCGGTCGCCAATACTCCGGCGGCGATGCTCGACCTTGGCGTCGACGGGGTTAAGTCATATATCAAAACCATCGGCCTGTTTAACAGCAAGGCCGAAAACGTCATTAAGACCTGCCGGATCCTGCTGGAGCAGCATAATGGCGAAGTCCCGGAGGACAGAGCCGCGCTGGAAGCGCTGCCCGGCGTCGGGCGCAAAACCGCCAACGTAGTGCTCAATACCGCCTTCGGCTGGCCGACGATTGCGGTCGACACGCATATTTTCCGCGTGTGCAACCGGACGCAGTTTGCCCCGGGTAAGAACGTCGAGCAGGTCGAAGAGAAGCTGCTGAAGGTGGTTCCCGCCGAATTTAAGGTGGACTGCCACCACTGGCTTATTCTCCACGGGCGCTACACCTGCATTGCCCGCAAGCCGCGCTGCGGTTCCTGCCTGATTGAGGACCTCTGCGAGTTCAAAGAGAAGGTCTACGCTGCCTGAATCTGAACAACGCCATTACCCTGCCTGGGGTAATGGTACTGTTAAGCCCCTTTCCACCCTGCCACTTCCGCCATAGCCACGCCTGTTAACAGGGCAATCCTCTGCTTATATAACGCTCATCCAGGTTAATCATTTTTTTCGACGAAAAATTTTATATACATTTGTGATCCAGATCATTCACGCAACTTTATGTTAATTTGTTGTTACTCACTTGATAATGAAAGCCAGCAATTGCAATAGCGCAGCCCTGCTTATCAGGACAATACCCCATCATTTTTTAGGATTATGGCCTATATCACTAGGTTCAAGGCTAATCAGTAGAATATATCGCCTTTGTGCGCCATCCTGCGGATGCAGACAGATAAAAATATCACCAATAGCAAAACGGTGAAGTTTAACTCTGCATAACATTTGAATGACCTGCGTATTATAATGCATTGGTTATGTGTAACAGATTATTACAAAGGTATTGCCTGAACGGTCAGGATAGTGAACATTACCTGCCGTTTTCCCTCCAGAATAACTATAAAGGCGGCGGTCATCGAAGATTGCGCCCCGAACACCCCCCGTTAATATGGGATGTAAAAAAAGAGGTATATGTGTCAACTGCAAACAATAAACCAGCAGAAAGCGTGAGTTTGAACGCTTTCAAGCAGCCGAAGTCGTTCTATCTGATCTTCTCGATCGAATTATGGGAGCGTTTTGGTTATTACGGCCTGCAAGGGATCATGGCCGTTTACCTGGTCAAACAGCTGGGTATGTCAGAAGCGGATTCTATTACACTCTTCTCCTCCTTCAGCGCGCTGGTCTACGGCCTCGTGGCTATCGGCGGCTGGCTGGGCGATAAAGTGCTCGGCACCAAGCGCGTCATTATGCTGGGGACTATCGTCCTGGCTATCGGCTACGCGCTGGTCGCGTACTCCGGACACGACGCCGCTATCGTTTATATGGGTATGGCGACAATCGCCGTCGGTAACGGCCTGTTTAAGGCGAACCCGTCCTCCCTGCTCTCTACCTGCTATGAGAAAGACGACCCGCGCCTGGACGGTGCATTTACCATGTACTACATGTCCATCAACATCGGTTCGTTCTTCTCTATGCTGGCTACTCCGTGGCTGGCAGCGAAGTTCGGCTGGAGTATCGCCTTCTCCCTGAGCTTTGTCGGCATGCTGATTACGCTTGTGAACTTTATGTTCTGCAAGAAATGGGTGAAAAACTACGGTTCTAAACCCGACTTCGCACCGGTTCATTACGGCAAACTGCTGGCGACTATCGTGGGCGTGGTTATCCTGGTAGTGATTGCCACCTGGTTGCTGCATAACCAGGGCATCGCCCGTATGGTTCTGGGCGTGGTCGCGCTGGGTATTGTCATCATCTTCGCCAAAGAAGCTATCGCTATGAAGGGCGCCGCGCGTCGTAAGATGATTGTCGCCTTCATTCTGATGGTGCAGGCGATCGTCTTCTTCGTCCTTTACAGCCAGATGCCGACCTCTCTGAACTTCTTCGCCATCCGCAACGTTGAGCACGCGATTATGGGCATCAGCTTCCAGCCGGAGCAGTTCCAGGCGCTGAACCCGTTCTGGATCATGGTTGGTAGCCCGATTCTGGCCGCCATCTATAACAAGATGGGCGACCGTCTGCCGATGCCGCACAAGTTCGCTATCGGGATGATCCTGTGCTCTGGCGCATTCCTGGTGCTGCCGCTGGGCACCAAGTTCGCCAGCGATGCCGGTATCGTGTCGGTAAACTGGCTGATCCTGAGCTATGCGCTGCAGAGTATCGGTGAGCTGATGATTTCCGGCCTCGGCCTGGCAATGGTTGCCCAGCTGGTTCCGCAGCGTCTGATGGGCTTCATCATGGGCAGCTGGTTCCTGACCACCGCGGGTGCGGCAATTATTGCCGGTAAGATTGCTAACCTGATGGCCGTTCCGGAAAACGTGACCGACCCGCTGGTCTCTCTGAACGTTTACGGCCACGTCTTCATGCAGATTGGTATCGTGACGGCGGTTATCGCCGCGCTGATGCTGCTGACGGCGCCGAAGCTGAATCGTATGACTCTGGACGACGATAGCGTCGCGAAAGAGCGCGAGACAGCAACCGTCTAATCGCGTCGGGAAAACCCTTTAATTTAGCCGCTAACCTTTCGTTAGCGGCTTTTTTTTTGCCCCTGGGCGGACTAACATACAGAAAACTGCAGCCACGAGGAGTTACCGATGAAACTGTTCTACAAACCCGGCGCCTGTTCTCTTGCTTCGCATATCGCCCTGCGCGAAAGCGGGCTGGACTTCACCTTACAGGGCGTTGACGTGATGAAAAAACGCCTTGAAAACGGGGATGATTACCTGCTGATTAACCCGAAAGGCCAGGTTCCGGCGCTGCTGCTTGACGACGAACTGCTGCTCACGGAAGGGGTGGCGATTATGCAGTACATTGCCGACCGCGTCCCGGACCGGCAGCTGCTGGCTCCGGTGGGCACCGTTGCCCGCTACCAGACTCTGGAATGGCTCAACTACGTTGCCACCGAGCTGCACAAAGGCTTCACCCCGCTGTTTCGTCCGGATACGCCGGAGGATTACAAACCGACGGTACGCGCGCAGCTGGAGAAGAAGCTGCAGTACATTGACGAATCGCTGCAGGATAAGCAGTGGCTTAACGGCCATCGCTTCACCATCGCCGATGGCTACCTGTTTACCGTACTCCGCTGGGCGTACGCGGTGAAGCTGAATATGGAAGGCTATCGTCATATCGAGGCGTGGATGAAGCACATCGCCGCGCGCCCGTCGGTGGCGGCTGCGCTGGAAGCGGAAGGTCTGAAGTAAGATTGATGTCCCTGCCCGGACGCGATTCCGGGCAGGCTATCGGCGCTAGAGCTGCGTGGCGCTGAAGAGATGCTCCGGCTGCGCAATGCGATCCTGCGCCGCCACGACCTGCAGCTCATACTCCTGCATTCCTTTAGTCGCCAGCATAATTTCGTATACCGCAGCGGTAACGTGCTCCAGCGCATCGCGCAGGCTGGCTCCCTGAAGCAGCTTCACCAGCAGCAGGCCGCTGGTTACATCCCCTACGCCTACCGGCTGACGCAGGCCAAAGTCCACCAGCGGACGGCTGATATGCCAGGCTTCGTCACGCGTCACCAGCAGCATTTCAAACCGATCCATGCTAATCCCGGCGCGCGACAGATGCTTCACCAGCACCACTTCCGGCCCCTGAGCAATCAGCTCGCGCGCGGCGGCTACCGCTTCGCTGACGTTCGCCACCGGATGCTCGCAGAGAATTTCCAGCTCCAGCAGATTCGGCGCAATAATGTCGCTGGCAGGCAGCGCATGGCGCACGTGAAACTCGGCCACGCCCGGCGCGACGATGCAACCTTTTTCAGGATGGCCCATCACCGGATCGCAAAAATACTTTGCCGCCGGATTGGCCGCTTTCACCTGACGAACAATCCCGAGAATATGTTCGCCCTGTTCCGCCGATCCCAGATAGCCGCTGAGCACCGCGTCGCAGCGCTGAAGCTGATTAATATCAGCGATGCCCTGCACGATTTCACTCAGGTGCGCCGGCGGCATAACGCAGCCGGTCCATTTACCGTACTGGGTATGATTTGAGAACTGCACGGTGTTGAGAGGCCAGACGTTGGCGCCAAGACGGCGCATCGGAAACTCGGCGGCGCTATTGCCGGCATGGCCAAACACAACGTGGGACTGGATGGCGAGGATATTCTTCATCTTGGATACCTGACAGCAAAAAATAAGGGGCGTGGTTTCCCACGCCCCTGCCTTTACGCAATTACTTCCAGCAGACCAGACAGTAATTTTTCTTACCGCGGCGCAGTAAGGTATAGCGACCAAACAGGCGATCGCTATCACCGAAGACGTACTCCGGGTCGGCCTGTTTTTCACCGTTGATGGTCACCGCGTTGGAGGCGATGGTTTTACGCGCCTGGCCACGGGATGGCTGCAGCTCGGAATCCACCAGCGCCTGCATCAGGTCGGCGCCCTGTTCCATTTCAATCATCGGCACGCCGTCCTGCGCCAGCTGCTCGAAGTCCGCTTCGCTCAGCTCGCTCAGGTTGCCGTTAAACAGGCTCTCAGTAATGCGTTTAGCGGCGATCAGACCCTCTTCACCGTGAACCAGACGCGTAACCAGTTCCGCCAGCACGTACTGCGCGCGCGGCGCCTTGCCGCTGTTCTTGTCTTCTTCCTCGAGGGCATTGATCTCGTCAATTTCCATAAAGGTGAAGAATTTCAGGAAGCGATAGACGTCGGCATCCGCGGTGTTGATCCAGAACTGGTAGAATTTGTACGGACTGGTTTTCTTCGGATCCAGCCATACCGCGCCGCCTTCGGTCTTACCGAACTTGGTGCCGTCCGCTTTGGTGATCAGCGGAACGGTCAGACCAAATACCTGGTTCTGATGCAGGCGACGGGTCAGGTCGATACCGGAGGTAATGTTACCCCACTGATCCGAACCACCGATTTGCAGCGCAACCCCGTGCAGTTCGTTGAGGCACGCGAAGTCATAGCCCTGCAGCAGGTTGTAGGAGAACTCGGTAAAGGAGATGCCCTGATCGTCACGGTTCAGACGCTGCTTAACCGCTTCCTTATTGATCATCTGATTGACGGAGAAATGCTTGCCGATATCACGCAGGAAGGTCAGCACGTTCATGCTGCCAAACCAGTCGTAGTTATTCGCGGCAATAGCCGAGTTGTCACCGCAGTCAAAGTCGAGGAAAGGCGCGACCTGTTTGCGAATTTTATCAACCCACTCCTGCACCGTGTCTTCGGTGTTCAGTTTACGCTCGGCGGCTTTAAAGCTCGGGTCACCAATCAGACCGGTCGCACCACCCACCAGCGCCACAGGCTTATGGCCTGCCTGCTGGAAGCGTTTCAGGCATAACAATGGAACAAGATGCCCCAAATGCAAGCTGTCGGCGGTAGGATCGAAGCCGCAATAGAGCGCGATCGGGCCTTGCGCCAGTCGCTCTGCTAACGCTTCCTCGTCCGTCACCTGGGCTACCAGCCCCCGCTCTTGCAATTGTTTAATCAAGTTACTGCTTGCCATCAAATTCTCCATGTATAAACGACTGCACCTTTGCCGGTACACGACTTTTCGCCAGACGCGAAAAAATACTGCACAAAATGATTCAGGCTGCATCACAGCGGCACGCGTGGGGATCCTCTGGCGCTTACGCGGGTAAGCTACCGGAGCGAGCAGGCACGGATGGCTACGATGCAGCGTGAAAAATGAAGCCTATAGAATAAAGCGCCGGGGAACCTAGCACCAGCGCTTAAAGCAACATTTTGCGTCCTTTATGGCGCCAGACGGTCGATTTGCCAGCCTTCGTTTTGCCGCTGGTACAGAAAACGATCGTGCAGACGATGCTCGCCGCCCTGCCAGAACTCCATCTGTTCGATGTTGACGCGGAACCCGCCCCAGAAGCTCGGCAGCGGCACTTCGCCCTGCTGGAACTTTTGCTTCAGCTCAAGGAATTTGCTTTCAAGGATGCCGCGGGCAGAAATACGGCTCGACTGCTGGGAGACCCAGGCGCCGATCTGGCTATCGCGTGGGCGGCTGTGGAAGTACTTCACCACTTCCAGCGTCGACAGACGTTCAGCTTTGCCGGTCACCATCACCTGGCGCTCCAGCATATGCCACGGAAACAGTAGGCTGACGCGAGGATTTTTTTCGATCTGGTGCGCTTTACGGCTGCCGAGGTTGGTATAAAACACCAGCCCCTTTTCGTCATAGTGCTTTAGCAGCACGATGCGCTGGTAGGGCTGGCCGCTTTCATCAACGGTGGCCACCACCATCGCCGTGGGGTCGGCCAGGCGGGCATCGCAGGCCTGTCGGAGCCAGCGCTCAAACAGCGTCAGCGGTTCGGCGGGAAGATCGTGGCGACGCAGGCCACCACGGGTATACTCTCGGCGCAGATGCGCGATTTGCTGCAATTCGTCGTTGTCTGACATGGCCATTGAGAAAAGAGTCTTCGGGTGGCGTTATTGTGCGCCCCCGGGACGGAAATCTCAACGTTTGGCGGTTTGCAGCTGGCAGTTTTCCAGCACCACGCGGTCGTGCTTGTAGACGGTAGCCCCGTCGCCTTTTGACCAGAAGACGTACACGCCGTCGGTGTAGCGAGCCCCCGACGCCGAGAGTCCCTGCTGCAGATTCAGCTGCTGGTTATCGTAAATGAAGCTCACCTGCTGGCGGACGTTATTGAGATGAACGGTCAGCGGTTTCTGATCGCACTGATACTCCAGCGTATCGGTCTGCATGCGCTCGGCAAACTGATTGTAATAGCTGCAGCCTGCGAGCATAAAAGGGATCACTGCGATAAGGATTTTTTTCATTTGGTTGCCTTCGACTTTCCCGGTCCAGGAGGGTGTTGACCCTCCACTCACTTCATCCAGTTTACCGGTTAATAAAATAGAGCGATTTCAGTTAACTCTGATTCTGCGGCGCATTCGCCGGGAAAATAGCGCCAAGAATGGAGGCTTCACTGGCACCGGTCACCGACGGCAGGTTGCCGGGCAGCCCGGAGATAGTCCGCCACGCCAGCCACGCAAAGGCCAGCGCTTCCATATCGTCACCGCTGATCCCCGCCGCGTCGGTGGTAGAGACCTCCGTACCCGGCAGCAGCGCCGGCAGCCGCGCCATCAGCAGCGGATTACGGGCCCCGCCGCCGCACACCAGCAGGCGTTCGCAGCCGCCGCTGAGCAGCACCTGCTCGGCGATCGTCACCGCGGTAAGCTCCGTCAGGGTGGTCTGAACGTCCTGCGCGCTAACGCCGGGATAGCGCGCCAGATGCCGCGCCAGCCAGCCGTAGTTGAAGTATTCGCGACCGGTACTCTTCGGCGCGGGCAGCGCGAACCACGGATCGCTGAGCATCTCCTGCAGCAGCGGCAGCAGCACCTTGCCTTCGCTGGCCCATTGCGCATCTTTATCGTACGGCTTGCCGCACTGGCGCCAGATCCACGCGTCCATCAGCATGTTGCCCGGACCGGTGTCGTAGCCGCGTACCGGCAGGCCGGGCGCCAGCAGCGAGAGATTAGCGATGCCGCCAATGTTTAGCACCATCCTGCGCTCGACCGGATGGGCCAGCAGCGCATGGTGAAAGGCCGGAACCAGCGGCGCGCCCTGGCCCCCAAGCGCCATATCGCGACGGCGAAAATCCCCCACTACCGTGATGCCGGTATGGGCGGCAATCTGGTTGTTATCGCCGATCTGCAGGGTATTAGGCGCATCGCCCATCGGCTCGTGCCAGACCGTCTGGCCGTGGCAGCCAATCGCAACAATCTCCGAGGCCTGCAGATTTTCCTGGCGCATCAACGCCCGCACCGCATCGGAAAACAGCCGCCCGAGGCGCGTATCAAGCTGCCCCAGCTGCGATAAAGTGAGCGTCTGTCCCTGACAGATGGCCAGAATCTCTTCTTTTATAGCAACAGGGATGGGATAGGAGAGGCTGGCCTGCTGGGCCACAATACTTTCATTAATTACCGCCAGAACAACGTCGATGCCATCCAGGCTGGTGCCGGACATTACGCCAATAAAGCGACCTGATTTCATACGCCTTCCTTCATTCCATGACTCTGGTATAGCGACACTCCATCATAAAGACGGGGTCATTGCTATGGGACAATAATTTTTTTTAACACGAAAACGGATAAACCTTAAATCATTCCCGCTGTCAGATAATCAGGTTTTAGCCGCTTTCAAACGGCGCCAAAGCCTGAGCAGAGAAGCCCGAAGCCTCGCGCTTATCAACGCGGCGTTTCGCGTAAAGCGCGTACGTTTAGCTATGGTTAAGACGTCTGTGCTTATTATTTTTTGTATTGTCCACGCGGAAGCTATGCCAGCCGACGCTTAAATGCCATATAATTGACCACATGGAAGTTCAACAGAACACTATTTGGTGAAGGAGATTCATAAATGATTTTACGTGTTTTGGCTGTCTCGATGATTGGTTTTACTCTTGCGGGCTGCGTGAGCAGCAGCGGCCTTTCCGGTGATGTTTACTCCGCATCCGAAGCCAAACAGGTCCAGAGCGTGACTTACGGCACCATCGTGCATACCCGCGCGGTGCAGATCCAAAGCGGCGATGACAGCAATGCCATCGGTGCTATCGGCGGCGCAGTTCTGGGTGGATTCCTCGGTAATACCATCGGTGGCGGCACGGGCCGTTCGCTGGCAACGGCAGCAGGCGCGGTGGCGGGCGGCGTAGCCGGTCAGGGCGTCCAGGGCGCAATGAATAAAACGCAGGGCGTTGAGCTGGAAATCCGTAAGGACGACGGCAACACCATTCTGGTGGTCCAGAAACAGGGCAGCACCCCGTTCTCCATCGGTCAGCGCGTGGCGATTGCCGGCAGCGGCAGCCAGGTCACCGTTTCCCCGCGTTAATCTTTTTTTCATGCGGCCTTGCGGGGCCGCATTATTCCCCAAATATCAATCTATTGACCCCACTCTTTCTCCTTTGGGATTCAGCTCGCCGCGGCGTTAACGAACGGAGATTTGCGCTGGCGCAATATTAAGCGCACGCGTGGCCTTATTATAACCCCTGCCCCACATCATCATGCGCGACAATGACGTCGCTCCGTGCCGTATTATTTTCCAGGGATGAAGAAGATGCTAATTAACTCACGGCCTTTATTAAACAAGGTGTTACTCTATTTACTTATCTGTATTATTGCCACCGGTCTGATACATTTATTTGCCTCCTCATTAATTAGTCGTACATCTACGGCCAGCCCGGTGCTATTGCCGGTGCTAACAATATTTTTATTGATATTACATCTCACGATTTCCTGCTTCATGATAATGAAGTACTGGTGCGTTCGGGAGCGCCTGTACCTGACCGCCATTGCCTGCGCCTTCGCCGGGTCGGCGCTGCTGATGCTGGGAACGCTAAGCGGCCACACGGGCTGGTTTCTCTGCAGCCAGGGCCCCATGCCTAACGCCAACGACGCGCTGATTTTCTTTACCTTCCGCAACGCGATGATGGTAATACTCTTCACTATCGCGATTGTTTTATATCGCTTTCGCCATAGCCCGCGTCTCACCAAAAGGGTACATGCGCTTATTCTGACGGGCTGCCTGAGCTTTACCATCCTGATAATTACTCTGTCGTGGCTTTATTCAAGCAATCATCCGCTATTGAATATCGCGCTGGTCGACAATTTAAGCCATCAGTTCTCCCCGCTCTGGCATAATTTTATCGGGCGAATTTTAGTCGCCAGCTGGCTAATAACGCTGACGCTGTTAATTTATATAAGCCGATTGAAAAATATATTCTGGTATAGCGGCGCATTCTTTTGTTCGGCTTATATATTCACGCTGCTGGTGCTCATGCCGCAGAGCGACATGCTGTATTCGTGGTATCACGCGCGGACGTTCGAAGCCATCAGCACGTTATTTATGTTGTTTGTCCTGCTGTGTGATGTCTTTACGCTGTACCGCCACTCTAACAATAAATACCTGACGTCCTACCAAAACTCAATCCGCGATCCGCTGACCCGCCTGCATAACCGCAGCTATTTCTACGACGCCCTCAACGCGCAGCTGACGAAAGCCTCGGCATCCCAGCCGCTGTCGGTAATTGTCAGCGATCTCGATTACTTTAAGCGCATTAACGATAGCTACGGGCACGTGCAGGGGGACAAAGTCATTCAGTTTACCGCCGACGTGCTGCAAAAAAACGTTCGTCCGCAGGACGTGGCCGCCCGCATTGGCGGTGAAGAGTTCGCCCTGCTGCTGGTGAATACCGGTCCAGGGGACGCCAGCGCTATCGCCGAGCGCATCCGTCTCGCGGTCAACGAGCGACAGGACGCCCTGCCGGAAAGAATGACGATCAGCGCCGGGGTATTTACCGCCGTTGACGGCAGCCTGAGCGCCGAGGAGTGCGTGAAGCGGGCGGATACGGCAATGTATGAAGCGAAAAGCGGCGGACGCAACCGCGTCGTCGTGTGGAGTGAGGTGAAGTAAAAAAAGATGAAGGGCCTTGAGAGATCAAGGCCCTGGACAGGTTAATCTTTTGCCTGGAGGTCCAGAATATTGTGTTCCAGTTTGCGAATCAAACCGAGCAGCATTTCAACCTCTTGCGTCGAGACGCCGGCCAGAATTTCATCGCGCGTTTTGCTGATAACCTCTTCCATCTCATTGATCAACGGCTCCGCTTTTTCCGTCAACCGAATACGCTTCGCCCGCCGGTCGTTGGCGCAGGTCTGGCGAGAAATAAGACCTTTCTCCTCCAGCTGATCCAGCGTACGCACCAAAGAGGGCTGCTCAATTCCGATGGCTTTCGCCAGTTGAATCTGCGACTGCTCAGGCGGCAGCTGATGGATGTTATGCAGCGTGACCCAGTGCGTCTGCGTTAACTCCAGAGGTTTCAGGCGATGGTCGATCAGCGCGCGCCAGACGCGCACTAAACGTGCCAGATCAGAACCCAGTGGCGATTCCAATTTCATCTCCTTATAATTAGCTTGCTAAGTTATTATACTGATTTTAGAATAGTGTGCAGCATTTAAATAATCAAAACAAATGAATTACCTGATTCACTAATATGAAAACAATGATTTACAATGCAAATAATAGCATTACCTGACATTCTCCCTGCAACGGCAAAGGATTTTTGCTTGTGAAACTGAGTCTTAACGCTTGCGGATTGTCGCTCCAGGACCTGGTGTTTGGCGCTTCTATCTATTTCCCCCCCTTGTTTAAAGCCGTCCTGCTGGGATTCTTCATCTGGCTGGTGCTGCATCGTCAGCTGCGCGACTGGATGTACGCCGGCGAGATCTGGCACCCGCTGCTGATGGATCTCTCCCTGTTTGCGCTTTCAGTGTGTCTTGCACTGGTTCTGTTGACCGTCTGGTAATGTTAACTCGATGAAAAAACTAAAATACTTCTCAACTTTACTGATTGTTGCGCTGGCGATTATTGTCGCCTGGCTGGTCTGGAACTACTACACCCAATCGCCGTGGACCCGCGACGGCAAGGTGCGCGCCGAGCAGGTCGGCATCACGCCTCAGGTCTCCGGCAGCATTCTGCAGCTCAACGTCCGCGATAATCAGCTGGTGAAAGCCGGAGATGTGCTGTTTACGATCGATGACACGCCCTATCGTATTGCCCTACTCAACGCCCAGGCTCAGTTGGCTAAAACCCGCGCCGAACTGGCGAAAGCTAAGGTCGCGCAGTCGAAGGCCGCCAGCGACGCCGCCCGCCGCCGGGACCTGTCGCGCAACGTTATTTCCGCCGAAGATCTTGAAAGCGCCGGCACCGCGCTGAGTACCGCGAACGCGGTCCTCGAAGCGGCCAAGGCCGTAACCGGTGTCGCCCAGGCCAGCCTCGAACACGCGCAGTGGCAGCTCAGCCAGACCGTGATTAAGGCGCCGGTTGACGGCTGGGTCACCAATCTCTCCACCCGCGTGGGCGACTACGCCTCCGTTGGCCGCCCTCTGTTCGCGCTGGTAGACAGCCATTCGTTCTACGTTATTGGCTATTTTGAAGAAACCAAGCTGCGCCATATCCACGCCGGCGATAGCGCCGAGGTTATTCTGTATAGCAGCAAGCAAAAGTTACAAGGTCACGTTTCCAGCATTGGCCGCGCCATTGTTGACCAAAGCGTTGAAAGCGGCGCCGGGCTGGTGGCGGATATTAAACCGAATATTCCCTGGGTTCGCCTGGCCCAGCGGGTGCCGGTACGCATCGAGTTGAGCGGCCTGCCGCCGGAGATAACGCTTATCTCCGGTACCACCTGCACCGTCTCCATTGGCCGGCCATAGTGAAGGTGCAGGCCCTGACGTGGCGGGCGCTTCCGTGGGTTAAGGCCAGCCGGGCGCAGTGGCGATACGCCCTGCGCAACGGCATTGCCATGTGCCTGGCGCTGAGCGTTGCCTACTGGCTGAACCTGGACGAACCCTACTGGGCAATGACCTCGGCGGCGGTGGTCAGCTTTCCTACCGTCGGCGGCGTTATCAGCAAAAGCTTTGGCCGCATCGCCGGCAGCCTGCTCGGCGCCTGCGCCGCCCTGCTGCTGGCCGGCCATACGCTGAACGATCCGTGGCTGTTCTTATTCAGCATCTCGGCGTGGATCGCGCTCTGCACCTGGGCCTGCGCGATGTACACCAACAACGTGGCCTACGCTTTCCAGCTTGCCGGCTATACCTGCGCCATTATTGCCTTTCCGGTTATCAACGTGACCGACGCCAACGAGCTGTGGACCATTGCCCAGTCGCGCGTTTGCGAAGTCATCGTCGGGATCCTTTGCGGCGGGGTCATGATGATGATCCTGCCCAGCACCTCCGACGGCACCACGCTGCTGACGGCGCTAAAAAATATGCACGCTCGTCTGCTGGAGCACGCCAGCCTGCTGTGGGTGCCGGAAACCACCGATGCGATTCGCACCGCCCACGAAAGCGTTATTGGTCAGATCCTCACCATGAACCTGCTGCGCATTCAGGCCTTCTGGAGCCACTATCGCTTCCGCCGGCAGAACCCGCTGCTAAACTATTTGCTGCACCAGCAGCTGCGTATGACCAGCGTCATCTCCAGCCTGCGCCGGTTGCTGGTCAACTGGCCCGATGCGCCAAAAAATACTCGCGCCGTGCTGGAGACCCTGCTGAGCGAGCTGGCCAGCCCGCGCGCCGATCTCTACTCCGTCGCCCGCATTATTGCCCCGCTGGCGCCCGGAGCCGCCGCCGACTATCGGCATCTGGCGTTCTGGATGCGCCTGCGCTACTTCTGCCGCCTCTATCTGCGGAGCAGCCGCTGGATAGCGCGGGTGGAAAACGCGACGGCGGTGACCGAATTCAACGTCCCTTCGGCGCCCGCGCTGGCCCGCCACACTGACCAGGCGGAAGCGCTGTGGAACGGCGTGCGGACCTTCTGCGCGCTGGTGATGGTCGGGGCCTGGGGCATCAGCACCCAGTGGCAGTCCAGCGCCGCCGCGCTCACCCTCGCCGCCATCTGCTGCGTGCTCTACTCCGTCTCGCCCTCGCCGTTTAAATCGCTGACGCTACTGATGCGCACCCTGGTGCTGCTTTCGCTGTTCAGCTTCGTGGTGAAGTTCGGCCTGATGGTGCAGATAACCGATTTATGGCAATTTTTGCTGTTTCTTTTTCCGCTGCTCACCACCATGCAGCTGCTCAAGCTGCAGATGCCGAAACTGGCGGGCCTGTGGGGGCAGCTGATCGTATTTATGGGCTCGTTTATTTCTGTGACCAACCCGCCGGTGTACGACTTTGCCGCATTCCTTAACGATAACCTCGGAAAAATCATCGGCGTAGGCCTTGCCTGGCTTGCCTTCGCGGTGATAAGCCCGGGCTCGGATGCGCGCAAGAGCCGTCGCCACATCAAAGCGTTACGGCGTCACTTTGTCGACCAACTTAGCCGCCATCCGCAGCATAGCGAGCACGAGTTTGAGTCTCTGGTTTATCACCATATCAGCCAGCTGAGCAACAGCCAGGATGCTCTGGCGCGCCGCTGGCTGCTGCGCTGGGGGGTTGTGCTGCTTAACTGTTCGCACGTGGTGTGGCAGCTTCGGGAGTGGGAGACCCGCTCCGACCCGCTCTCTCAGGTGCGCGACCTGTGCATCAGCCTGCTGCGGGACGTGATGAGCGAGCGCGGCGTTCAGCAGCGGCCGCTGGCGTCAACGCTGCTGGAGCTGCAGCGCATTTGCGACACGCTTAATCATCACCATCAGCCGGCGGCGAAGGAGCTGGCGGCGGTTATCTGGCGCCTTTACTGCGCGCTGTCGCAGCTGGAGCAGGCCCCGGTTGCCGGAACGATAGAAGAGAGAACCGCGTGAGGCGCTGGCGCTAAAAGAAAAAACCCGGATGCGGCGCGGGCCGTATCCGGGTTTATCGGGCATATCACCGGCGCCGCGAGCGCTCTGGCTGCGCTTACGGGACGTCGTATCCCAGCGCGGCTTTGCGGATGCGGAACCACTGCTGACGGGACATATTCAGCTTTTCCGCTACCAGCGCGGAGCGGACGCGCTCAATTTTGCCGGAGCCGATAATCGGCAGCGGCTGCGACGGCAGGCGCAGGATCCACGCGTAAACTACCTGCTCAATGCTTTCGGCATTCAGCTCCTGAGCCACCCGGGCCAGCTCATCGCGCAGCGGCTGGAAGCTTTCATCATTAAACAGACGACCGCCGCCCAGGCAGGACCACGCCATCGGCCTGATCCGCAGCTGCTGCAGCTGATCTAAGGTGCCGTCCAGCAGCAGCGGCTGATGCACCGGGGAGATTTCCAGCTGGTTAGTCGACAGCGTAAACGGCAGGCGCGATTGCAGCAGGGTAAACTGGGCCGGCGTGAAGTTAGAGACGCCGAAGTGGCGCACCTTGCCGCTGTGGTGCAGCGCAAGGAAGGCTTCGGCGACCTCATCGGCATCCATCAGCGGGTCCGGGCGATGAATCAGCAGCAGATCCAGGTGGTCGGTGGCCAGGTTGCGCAGCGACTGCTCGGCGCTGAGCACAATATGGTCGCGATCGGTAATGTAGTGACCAATGGTGTTTTCCGCCCGCGCCATCGTGGCGATGCCGCATTTGCTGACGATCTCCATCCGGCTTCGCAGATGCGGAGCCAGCTTCAGCGCTTCACCAAACGCCGCTTCGCACTGATAGTCGCCGTAAATATCCGCATGATCGATGGTTGTGACGCCAAGATCCAGGTGCTGCTCAATAAAGCCGACCAGCTCTTTGGCGGACATTTTCCAGTCCATCAAACGCCAGTAGCCCATAACAAAACGCGAGAATTCCGGCCCCTGCGGGGCCATAGCAATACGCTGAACCATAACAACGTCCTCAACAAAAAAGTGCTTTGAGTATACCCATTTTTGCCATTAAAACAGTGAGGGTTGCTGCGGTTCTTCCGCTGTTTCCGCCTTAGCCGCGCGTAATTTGCGCAACAGGCGCTGACGACACAGCCGCAGAACGTCCTGCTTTTGTACGTCGCTCATCGTTTGCCAGCCGAAACGCTCCTCGCGGCTGCGTAAACAGCCGCGACAGTAGCCGCGTTCGTCCGACTGACAAATTCCCCGGCACGGACTCTGTACCGGGAAAAACTCCAGCTGCTCTGCCACCTCACGCCTCCGGTCACCTCGTTCTCTCTCTCATTGAAGACGTTTCATCCGCGGTTGGCAACTTTTGTTGCTCAGCCTCTGCGCCACACATCATTTAAAATTATCGCTTGCATTAGACCAATCGGTCTACTACAGTGAGCCGCATGAACAAACATAGCGAATGCGATACCCGCGAACATATCCTGGCCACCGGCGAACAGCTGTGCATGCACCGCGGCTTTACCGGGATGGGCCTGAGCGAACTGCTGAAAACGGCGGAAGTGCCGAAGGGCTCTTTCTACCACTATTTTCGCTCGAAGGAAGCTTACGGGGTTGCGCTGCTGGAACATCACTACGCTGGCTATCTGCAGCGGCTGGTGGAACATTTCGCCCACGGCGAAGGCAACTATCGCGATCGTCTGCTGGCCTACTATCAGCATACGCTGACCCAGTTTTGCCAGCAGGGCATTATCAGCGGCTGCCTGACGGTGAAGCTGTCGGCGGAAGTTTGCGATCTGTCGGAGTCGATGCGTACCGAGATGGATAAAGGCGCCAGCCAGATTATTACCCTGCTTGGAGAAGCGCTGGAAAAGGGCCGTCAGGAAGGGAGCCTGGTTTTCAGCGGCGACGCGTTAACGCTGTCGCAGGTGCTCTACTCTTTATGGCTGGGCGCCAACCTGCAGGCCAAGATTACGCGCAGCGCAACGCCGCTTGAAAGCGCCCTTGCCCATGCCAAAAGTATTATTGCCGCGCCTGGCGTTTAACAGGCGTTTTTATTTAACTCATTTCAAGACGACCGGTCTACTCAGGAGTCATTATGTCCGAATCAAAATTGTTTACCCCGTTGAAAGTGGGTGCTGTCACCGTACCTAACCGTGTGTTTATGGCTCCGTTAACCCGCCTGCGCAGCATCGAGCCCGGCGATATCCCGACTCCGCTGATGGCAGAGTATTACCGCCAACGCGCCAGCTCCGGGCTGATTATCTCCGAAGCGACGCAGATTTCCGCCCAGGCTAAAGGCTATGCCGGCGCCCCGGGTCTGCACAGCCCGGAGCAAATCGCGGCCTGGCAGAAAATCACCGCCGGCGTTCACGCCGAAGCGGGACATATTGCCGTACAGCTGTGGCACACCGGTCGTATCTCGCATAACAGCCTGCAGCCAGGCGGCGCGGCGCCGGTTGCGCCTTCCGCAATCAGCGCCGGCACCCGTACGTCGCTGCGCGATGAGAACGGCCACGCCGTGCGCGCCGATACCTCGATGCCGCGTGCGCTGGAGCTCGATGAGATCCCGGGGATCGTCAACGACTTCCGCCAGGCGGTAGGCAACGCTCGCGACGCCGGCTTCGATCTCGTTGAGCTGCACTCGGCTCACGGCTACCTGCTGCACCAGTTCCTGTCGCCAACCTCTAACCAGCGTAGCGATCAATACGGCGGCAGCGTTGAAAACCGCGCTCGCCTGGTGCTGGAAGTGGTTGATGCGGTCAGTAAAGAGTGGAGCGCCGATCGCATCGGTATCCGCGTATCGCCAATCGGCAGCTTCCAGAACGTCGATAATGGCCCGAACGAAGAAGCCGACGCCCTGTATCTGATTGAAGAGCTGGCTAAACGCGGCATCGCCTACCTGCACATGTCCGAGCCGGACTGGGCCGGCGGCCAGCCGTACAGCGATGAGTTCCGTCAGAAGGTTCGCGACCGCTTCCCGGGCGCCATCATCGGCGCGGGTGCCTACACGGTTGAAAAGGCTAACGATCTGATTAGCAAAGGGCTGATTGACGCCGTGGCTTTCGGCCGCGACTTTATCGCCAACCCGGATCTGGTTGCCCGTCTGAAGCACAAGGCGGCGCTGAACCCGCAGCGTCCGGAGAGCTTCTACGGCGGCGGCGCAGAAGGCTATACCGACTACCCTACGCTGTAACACCCTCTTTTATAGCGACAAAACAATAGCGGCGGCCTGACGCCGCTATTTTTTCATCTGCCCGCCCGCAATCCGCTTAGCGACGCGTTCACCTATCCGCTCATGCATCCCCTCCGACCGCGTATCACGCTCGTCATACCTGAATTTTTTCGCTGCAGGGCTTGTGCTGTAAAATTTCACCGTGGGGAGAGCCGTTGATAAAGACCTGCGCCGCGGGACGAGATTTACCCGCCGTTCCCTTCTCTCCGGGCTCGCCTTTTATGCCGACGCCACCGACCGCGCCGGGCTGCTCATCGGCAAGATTGCCGCCCGCGCCTGCGGCCCCGCCGCTACCGCCCTCACCGCCCCGCCCCGGCGTTCCGGGCATGCTGGCAAGCGCGGTCAGCGAAACGGCGGGGATTAGCGCTTCCGGCACCTCAATATAGAGGCTGGACGAGATGCCGCCGTTACCGGCCTGGCCGCCGTTGCCGCCTCGGCCTCCCGAACCGCCATCGCCGCCCCGTCCCGGCGGCCGCCTGTCGCTACGGGTGAGTAATCCCTCACCGCCATGGCCGCCGCTGCCACCGGCACCGCCGTCGCCACCGTTACCGCCATCGCCTCCCGGCCCGGCCTGGGTGAATATTCGCAGCGGCAGCCCGGCAAAGTTGATCAGCTCCTCAACGTAGATTTCGGCAAGCTTCACCATTCCGCCCTGGCGGCCAAATCCACCGTGCCCACCCGCAGCCCCGGCCTGACCCGCCGCGCCGTCACTCCTGCCGCTCGCGTCAGGATTACTCCAGTAAGGCCCCAGTAAACCACCGCCTGACTTCATGCCGATCCCATGCTCGCCGCCTTCACCGCTGCGGCCGATGCTGCCGTGTACCCCGTGATATTCTCCTCGCCGCCGGTCAACCGAGAAAGGCGTGGGCAAAATCCCGATGTCGTACCCGTCGCGCAGGAGATGATTGCCCCTGCGTTCTATCTTCTGGCAGTGCAGCGAAAAGACGTTCCCCTGGATAATCACCCGCGCGCCGGGCTCCAGAATCAGGCGTTCAATATTGACCGTCGTGTAGAGTTCCTCCATGTAGTCGAGCCCCCATTGGTCGTGGCGGACGCTCAGATCCCAGACTTCATTCGCTTTGACCACCTTTTCTTTTACCGAAACCAGCTTCACCGGCAGAGGTAAATGATGCGATAGCCCGACGGCATCGCGGGGATGAATCACGCCGTCGGCGTAGACAAACTCCTCGCCCCGGTCGTGCATCCCCTGCGCCAGCCGCTGTCTGGCCGCGATCCCCTGATAAAAGACGCGGCTGCGCCGTCGCCGGATTTCCGCAGATGCGCGGCACAGCACCTCCCGTGCGATTTCCAGGGTTGGGATCCGTTGATAGGTAATAATTTCGTGACCATCCATCAGCGCCTCAACATCATGACCCAGTCGGAGCGCAATGGACAAAAAATCAGTTTTTCGTGGCATCATCTTCGTCAGTCCGCCAGAGGGAAAATTGAACCGGCCCGGCGCAGGGCGCCAAACCGGCTTTACACCGCGCTAGCCTGCTACGACATAAATGCTTCCCGGGCTGCCGTTGATCGTCCCTCCTTTCCCCGGCGCGCCCGCGTTGCCTGGGGTGCCGTTGGCACCTTCGCGGCCGTTGCTGGAATGCTTGCCGCCCGAACCGGCGCCGCCTCTTTCTCCTCCGCTGCCGCCGGCACCGCCGCTGCCTCCAAATCCGGGCACCGAAGTCTGGCTAAAGTGGTAAACCTGCGACGTTTTGCCGATGGGAACGGTTACGTAGACATTGTTGCCGTTAACGCCATTCCCGCCGTCGCCGCCGGCACCACCGTGGCCGCCGTTGCCGCCGTTACCCCCGTTGCCGCCGTCGGTACCTTCGCAGCCTGAATCGCAGCCGTGCCCGCCATCCCCCCCTTTCTGGCCCGTACCTCCCGAGCCGCCTTTGCCTCCCGTGCCGCCGCCGCCCGATTGGGTAAACACCACCAGGGTTCCGATGATGTCCTGGGAAATTGTAATATTGGCCTGCAAGTTGGGCTTACCGTCGAGGCCAAACTCCCCCGCGTTGGCGTCTCCTCCATTCGCTCCCTGCACCCCATCGCCGCCGGAGCCTACGCCGGTACACACGCCCGGCGACGCCGGCTGTTTATTGCTCCCGTTTGCCGCCTGGTTCGTCACGCTGCTGCCGTTGCTTCCGGCGGCACCGGAGTCCCCCTCCTTGCCGATGGAGGCTATATGATAGGGTTCGCTGCCGGAGCTGGCGCTGCTGCTGACGATCTCCACAATCTCCGCATTCAGGCTCAGCACCGTGTTTATGGCGGTAATGGAGCCGTTGCCGCTGAACGTCAGCTTGCGGTAGTTGAGTAGTACCGGTTTGCCGCTGGGGCCGTATTGCACCGCGCTGTCGATAGTCACATCCTCGGCGCTCTCAACATCCACCTCTAACGGGAAATAGGCCGCAGCGCGCTGTTGGTCCGCCGGGCTCAGCAGGTGATCGCCGTAGACGTACGACGTGAGACGATGGAGCAGGTGCGCGTGGCTGTCGTCCTGGAAAGCGGCGGCGTTCGCCTGCAGTTGACCGTGCGTTAACGTTCTGCTGTGTGCCGACAGATTACCGGCGAAAAGTGCTTTAAAATCCGCCAGGGATGAGACCATCACCGTGGTTTTCAGCGTCTGGCCCTGCTTTAAAGCATTTATGTCCAGGCCAAATTGGTTTACCAGAGCAAGATAGTTTTGATTTTGGGACATTGATTGATTCCTCATGCGTAAGGACTCTTTCCCCGATGGCAGCTCAATACCGGGGCCTCTTACTGCTCCTGCTTGTGGCGTGCACAAATCCGCGCCATAAAGGGATGCTTTGTGGCTCTTTTGTTATTGGGTTTACAGCATATCGTTGGTAATAAATCGATTTCCCATATCGCCGTCGTTAATCGCCGGGCGTTCGACGGTCGGCCCCGCATGGTCCGGCGCAAATCGGGCGTTCGGCCTGACGGAGACCAGCGCCCCGACCGCGCCAAGCGAGAAGGCAATTTCAAGGTTCACGCCATTCACTTTTTCATCATTCAGGCCGTTGGCTACCAGCGCACCGGTACCGCCGGCAGCAGCACCGGTTACCCCGGCCACGATCCACTTATCCCGCCAGGTGGGCTGAGCGCCCAGAAAGCCCTTGCCCAGGTTGGTCATCAGGCTGCCGGTGACGCCGTTGACCAGGCCGATACCAAAGCTGCTGGTCAGCCCGAGGGCCACGTTATTGCCGTTGATGCCGTTTTCAACCATTTTCCCGGTCACCGCTCCCAACGTAGAGCCTACCGCCTCGACGCCAACCCGGGTGACGAAGTTGGCGGCTTTCACCGCGTTGACGCCGCCTTTGAGAGAGCTCTGCACCACCGTTCCCACGGCGTTGCCCGCGCCCTCGGCCAGAGAGCCGACGCCTGAGGTAAAGGCTCCCGACACCGCGCCTACGGCCTGGTTTTCGCCAAAGTCGGCCCAGCTCAGGGATTTATGCTGCGCAGCCGCCCCCACCTCCGCCGCCGCCGTGCTCAATCCCGCCCCGAGCAGCGCTCCAGAGAGTGGCGTGGCGATGGCGGCACCGTCGGTTACCACATCGAGCGCCACAGCCGCGACGATCTCCAGAGTCGAGATCAGCACCTGGCCAATCCAGCTGAAAATATCGCCCAGCAGAGACTCTCCCGTTGGGTCGGTGTAATCAAAGGGATCGTTGCTGGTATACAGATAAGGGCTGGCCGTTTCATTCTTCGGATCGACCGCGTAGAACGTGCCGGTCAGCGGGCTGTAGAAGCGCGCCCGGTAGTTGTATAGCCCGGTCTCTTCGTCCCACTCCTGGCCGGTATAGCGGTAGCGCAGCAGGCCAGTGTTGCCGACGCTGCCGACCAGCCGCCCGAAGCTGTCGTAGGTAAACTGCGCCACGGCGAGGCCCTGGCTATCCTGCACCAGGCGCACCGATCCGAGGTGATCCTTGATGACCGCGTAGCGCTGCCCTTCGCAGAAGAAGGCGACCAGACCCTGCGGGCCGTAGACGTAATGCGTGACGTCATTTCCGACAACTTCTGACAACGGCTGCGCGTCGAGACCGAAGAGGTAGATCCGCCGGATTATTTGCCGATCGCCGGCGATAAGCTGCTTCATGACCCGCAGCCCTTTATTGCCGTAGGCGAACTGCAGCTGCTTGTCATCCGCGCTGAGGGATATAGACGCGACCTGGAGGCTGCCGGCAACGTAGTCGAACGTCAGGCTGCTGCGATCCGCCGTCTCTGAACGACTGACCGTTTTCACCGCGCCGCTTGCGGTATAGGTGAAATCCCAGTCGGCGCTCTCAGCACCGCTCAGGCTGGCGATTTTGTCGCTTCCCGGCACATAGCTGAGCTGCTGGGGCTGCCCGCCTGCGATGCGCGAGAGCGTATTGCCGTTGGGATCGTAGGTAACGTTGCGCAGATCCCACAGGTTCTGCTGCTGACAGAGGGCCTGAGTAACGCGGTTGAGCTCATCGTAGCTCACCGATACCGTCGTATTCAGCCCCTGAGCCGACTCGCCGCTGAAGCGGGATTCGACCTCCTGCACCTTGCCATCGTCATAGCGGCTGAGAATATTCTCTTCAAAGCCCTGATGCGCCTGGGGCTCGGTATTGGCCTGCAGCCATCCCGGCGAGTAGTAGGTAAAATCCTGCTCCTGCAGCCCGGCATTCAGGGTCCCAGAGAGCGGATTATCATCCGGCGCCCAGCGGAAAGATTGATACAGCTGCGGCGCCTGCGGCGATCCAATGGCGACCACCCGCTCCAGCTCATCATATTGATAACATACCGCAGGGAACCCGCTGCGGTCGCTTTTGGGGTAAATCACCTGCGACATCTTACCGCCGAAGGTGTAGCTGAATGAGGTTGTACTGTCATCGAGGAGCTGACCCTCCTGGCTCAGCTGCACCCGCTTGTGCTCCACCCGACCGCAGCTGTCGTAGCGCAGCGTCTCCTGGCTGACGGTGGTATTCAGCGCGTTAAAAACCCGCGTCTGTTCCACTTTACCCAGGCCGTTGATATCCCCGTTGTCGTAACCGACGTACTGAAGCGTCTTTTGGATCCGCTGCGCGGCGTCCGCCTGCGGCCACTGCGGCTGATTGGCCCTGCCCCGCAGAACGCTGGCCTGCCACGGGCCGGAATAGATCCCTTTTTCCACCAGCCGGTTCAAGCCATCGTATTTAAAGTAGACGTAATATCCCGCGCTGGCGCCTTGCGCATCCTGCATAAACCGGATGAGCCCGGCGGCGTTATAGACATAGTTCACCTCACCCATATCAGGGTGGGACAAGCGCACGCGCCGTTCGAGGCGATCGTACTGCTGCAGTTCAAAAAACGCCGCCTTCTGGCTAATGCTATCGGCAAACTGGTTGGGAAAAGCGTGTCGCGTCAGGCGGCCCTCGGCGTTGAGCGAGAGAAGATCCTTGCTGACGATCCCGCTACCGGTGCGAATAATTTCATTTTGGTTGCTATCGAGCAGCAGGCTGCTGCTGACGCCTAAGGGGCTGGTTTGTACCTGCACAAAATAGCGTTTATCCGGCAAGCCTTGCGCTGCCGCCAGGGGAATATTGCCGTTATTCCCGTAACGATACTTCAGCGTATGCCGCTGCTCCTCCGGCGTGGTTGCCATATCGGCGATCGCAAAACGCTTCCCGGGTTTCCCCACTTCCACGACCCGAGCCAGCGGGGATGCCTCCAGCCGATTGCGCAAATAGGGGTACTGCAGGTCGTCTGAAACGCCGTTTTCCCCGTTGTAGTACTGGGATATCTCACCCTGCATGGCGCCGCTGCTATCCAGGTGGGTCAGGAAGTCATCAATCTGGACAAAATCCGGGTTATAGCGCATCAGAGGGCGCGACATCCCCACGGAACCAAAGCGAGCCAGGCCGTTTTTGGTGACCACAATCCGCTGGCCGCGTGCGCTGTAGATCGCCTGGCGGACAAGCGCGTTGGCCTCGAAAAGCGTTTGGTACTGGTGCGCATAGGCCGCCCCATCCTGAAACACCACGCTGAATTTAGGCTCCCGCACCAGGGCGAGGTTCTGGATCCCGAGCGCATTTTTGCCGGTGGAGATAGTCACCCTCTGGCCGACGGCCCCCCCCGGCGTGGCGCTGAATATCAGCTGGTTATTGGCATAAAACAGCAGCGCTGACGGGGTGCAAATCAGCAGACAGCTCTGCGGCACCAGGCTTTGCTCAACCACGGGCGTCAGCGGCTGGCCGGCCAGCGTCCCGCGCCAGGCCGCGGCGGCCGCTGACCACTTGAGTGACACCGCCTCCCCTACGGAAAGGGTGAAATCGTCCGCGGACTGCGGCGCGCCTCCCGCGACGCTGAACAGCTCGCAAGAAAGCGCGAACGGCTTATCCTGCTGCGGGCTGCTTAGCGAACCGCTCTGCGCCGGGTTGATATGCGATAGCTGCCCGCTGTCGACTCGCCACTCTTCGGGACTTCCCGAGAGCTGCCAGGTACGCCGCCACGTTTCCCCTTCGCTAAAGGTGGTCATCTCCCCCCCGCCCAGCGCGCTGATGGTTAGAGATTGATTCGGTTCACCCGGTGCAAACGCCGCGTGCGCCTGACGAGACAAGAAGGTGTAGGTCAGCGTGCTGACGGCGTTCAGATAGTCATCGCTGGTGCCCGCAGAGCGGTTATAGCGATCGTAATAGTAGCGCCGCATCATGGTGCCGGCCCCCAGCTGATTCGCACGCAGCCGGTACTTCACGCTATACGCCGTTGCCGCAAAGCGGCTTTGTGCAGGAACAAACCGCACGTTGTCGAGCAGCACGGCCTGCGCCGTCGCGTTTATGGCCTCCAGCACCACCTGCAGCACGCCCGACTGCGCGTACGCCGCGAGATCGAGCCGCAGATAGCCGTAGCGCCACTCCCCCTGCGTGGCGGCAAAATCGAAGGAGAAGCTGGCAACGGTTTCGCCGCCCGACGCCCGCAGTACCGCCTGCCACCCGGCCTGCGCCGCCGGGGAAAAACCGTCCGCCGTGCAGTACCAGAACCCCAGCACGTAGGTCCGGTCCTGACGCTGCGGGCAGAGCACGCCGCGCAGGCTGCCTCCGGAAATCAGTCGCAGGCTGGCATTGCCGGTGTAACAGTCGCCAGAGACTATCCCCGCGCCGCCGGCTGGCTGCCAGCACTGCGGATCCTCGTAGCGTTCAAATCCGTAGTAGCTGCACTCCTGCTGTGCGCTGCTCGCATTTTGTATCCTCGCGACCTGATACTGCTGTCGCGCGTCGTACAGCGCCGTCTCGGTATTTCCCGACACGTCCTCCGTTTCCATCACCAGCCCGGCGGCGCTGCGCACCCCCACCCGGGATTGGCACAGCCAGCCGGTAAACTGCGAAAAATCGTAAGGCGGCGCCCGATCGCCGCGCCAGGCGCTAAAGTTAAAGTCGGGCGGTTCCTCGCCGCCAAGCCAGCGATAGTGCGCCGCAACGGCCATCACCGCGAGCCGCACTCCGTCAGCAATCTGCGGTCCGTCGGAGGGCTGCCAGGTGGTGGCCACCACCGATTCAATAATGGCCTCGGCGTCGCCGAGGCGGGTGCTCTTTTGCGTTTGAACGACGGCGGACAGCACGTTGGCATAGAACAGCTCGGGGTAAGCCTGACAGCCCAGCCGCATCGTCTGGATTCGGGTCTCTTTAACACCCTCGACGTTGTAGGACTCGGACTGCTGCGCAACGGCCTCCCCGGTAGCCATATCGTAGCGGCTCTCTTTGCGGGTGCTGACGCCATCCAGGGTCTGTTGCTTCGCTTTCGCCAGAACAAAGGCGCCGTTTATCGGGCTCTCCTGCGTCGATTGCGGCGTCAGTAAAATGGCATTTTGCGCCTGCCATTCCGTTTGCTCGCTGCTGACAACCTGCCCCCCGGCATCAATGCCGATTTTCTCAATCAGCAGTCCGTCGAGTACCGCCGGTGAGCGGGGATTCTCTCCCGGTAGATTCTGCGCAATCCCGTTAAAGTAGCGGTAGGTTTCATAGCCGCAGGTCTGTTTATCTTCAACCCACGAGCTGACCTGATAGAATTTTGCCACCGTGCCGGAGCTATCAACGCTGGCCGAGGCGGCGTCAAAATCATAGTACGTGGTGACGGTATCCATGCCGCGCTGGATCTCCACCTTATAGACCGCGCGGGCGCTAAGATTTTCCGACAGAGATTTGCGCAAATAGCGGTGCAGAAACAGGCTGCTTGCCTGGCTGAAGGCCGCGTTCATCGGCGAGTAGGTGACAAAGCTGTCCGGGCCAGAAGGGGCTTGTCCGTTCCTGTTCTGCATCTGCCCCTGGGCATCGATTAGCTGATAGAAATTGCTGTTGAGAATGCCCGCATTCTGCACCGTCCCGTTGCTTAGCTGGTAAACCTGGGTATTCTGCGCCACCTCTTCGTTTTGGCGCAGCCAGACCATAAAACCCGGGGCCTGATTGATAAGCGAGGTGATGCTGGCATTCGCCGGCAGCAGCGGCTGGAGCGGCATTTGCAGCGGCGCGACCCAGTCGGTGGAGACGCCCCGATAGTACAGGCCGGTGTTAAACGACACGAAATCATTGCTCACCGTCGGGTAGTAGTGGCTCAGACGAGGCTGGGCGGGCTGGGCGTCATACAGTGAGATCGGCGCGGTGAGCCACTGCGAAGAGGTCGTATTGGGATCAAAAACCTGCGCCATGCCGACGATACGGTCAGGCGTATTCTCGCACTTGAGCACCAGGTCATTACCTATGGCAAACCAGTAGAGGCTCTGGTCATCCGGCACCGTACGTATTTGCAGCTCGCTATTTTCTAACCAGTCAACGCCGGTATAACGCAGTAAATTCGGGCCGCTGGCAATCAATCCGCTCGGGGTCACCTGGGCAACCCAGGCGACATTTTTCACCGCGGTACTGGCGCAAAGCTGGCGATACTGACGCGTGGTGACCGGATTAAAGCGCTCGTGCTCATCCCAGGTGAACAGGGAGAGAGCATAGTCGAAGGAGGTTTCCGCCTGATGGGTTACATAGCTTGCCGCACAAACCCACGGGGCGCAGGACAAGGCGAAATTGGCCGCCAGAAGCGTGCCGGCGATGCTGATCTGATGCTCGGGCTGGCTGTCCTGCAGCCGCCACTGGTTAACCTCAGACAGGCAATGCAGATCGATATGATTATTTTTACTGCCCGGCGCCCCCGTAATGTCGTATTTGAGGACAAACAGAATATTCCCGCTGGCCGCCAGCCAGTATCGACCCTGCCCTGGGATAACCCCCTTGCCGTCGTAAATAACCGCTTTCTGCCAACGGCGCGCCAGATTGTCCCACGTAAAACGGGTAACGATATTGCTGTGATAGTCATTGAGCACAAAGAATCGGCTGCCCGCGGTGACCTCAAGGAACATCGTCGGCAGCACCACCGGGTTTGCGTCATACTCCAGCCAGTTGCCGAGGATCCGGTTGTCGCGATGGTAGGCGTAAACGGCCGATGAGAGGCCGTTACCGCGCGGCCATGAGAGGGTAAAAAAGTCGTTTTGGCTATGAACCTGCAGCTGTTCAAGATTCAGGGTATCGCCAAAGGCTGGAACCGCAGGCCGCCAGGCGATCCAGCGCCCGCACCAGGTGTATACCGTAACGGATATCTGGCCGCTCTGGTCATTGCCGTTATACCAGACCAGCACCGCGTAATCCTGGCCAAACCAGATGCGCGGTTCGCTGCCCGGCACCGGCGAGTCAACGCGCAAGGTCCTGGCATTCTCCGGAAAATCCTGTTTTTCATAGAAATAGCAGACCGTGGCACCTTCCGGATAAACGTGGGTCCTGAGCGCGCCCGGGTTCGGATCGCTGGCCGAACAGTAATCAAAGGTCTCTGCGGGTAATGCCGCGCCGTTGGCCTGTTCGACGACCACCGAGGTTAACAGCCGCTTGCAGGCATTACCTCGCAGCAGCGGAGAGGCGTTCTCAGGCAGCGTCAGAAAGGTATCAAGCCGGTAGCCGAGGCGCACGGTATATAATAAATCCGCATCCTCATTAACAACCTCAATATAATTCAGATATTTGCTTTCATATTTCGACTGAAAGGCATCAGGAACATTATTCGGAATGGATTTATTAGCATCCATATATTCACGACGACCGCTGGCGCTTTCCGGTTCGAATATTTTATCGGCATAGCTCAGTCGCACTTCCCTTGAAAAACAATCGACAATTCGACTTAAATAAATGGCTTTGGTATAGCTCAGGCCATCGGCACCCACCGACTGGCGAGTTTGCTGGTAGTAGTAATTATTTTTTTGCCCCCAGCTATTGCTTGAGCTGGTCAAATACCAGGATATCGGATATTGCTGCTGCGTGCGTCGTTGGTTGTGATGGGTAACAATACTCGCGCCGTGCCAGTTCCCCCACTTAACTGCCCACTCAATGCTTTGCGCCATATTATTTTTTTCATCGTTTTGCTGGCTCACTCCGCCGCCAAAGCTACTGGTTATTCCCTGTTTATCAACAATACTCCAGCGTTCATAGCGCGGGTAGTAACTAATACGGCTATAGGTAAAGCTTTGTAATTCGTAATGATAACCCCCGTCATAAATAATCAACCTGCTTTGTGTGGCGCTAATATTTAGTTCCAGTTCGTTAAGCGGGTCGCTGATTGTCCACTGTTCCGCCCCCTCGACCGCTACGATAAGCGCCTCAGCCGAAACCGCGAGCCCCTGCTGCGCCAGCGCGGAAATCAGCTGCGGCGACGGGGCGCGCTCGTCCATCTCGGCGCGATAGCTGATGGGAAGCTCCCCGCGCTGCCAGGGGTTGAGGCTGCGATATAGCCGATTGCTGACGCCATCGCGAACGTAATACAGAATCACATCGCTCCAGCTAGCTGAGCCGGAGTATTCGGCGTGAATACGTTCCAGAGGAAGCGTCCAGCCCATGCCTAATATTCCCGTCGGCGCATCGAGATTCCAGTTGCTGGCAATCATCCCAACGTTGCTGCCGTACTGCGCCGCAATTTTTACAGACAGCCCGTTATTCATGTCTAAATTAACCAAAGGAACACACAGCTCCACCTCTCCGCGAAATAAATTAACATTGGGTTGGACTTTATCTGATTGCGACGCCGTTAATTGCTGAGATTGTATTTCAGGCACTTCAAAAATATCAGGATCCTTTGGAGAAGGCATATAACCCTCCAGCTCATCAGGTAATGGAAATACAAAGATAGCGTTGATTAAAACAAAATCAAGACGGGTTCCAGAAACGTCTTTTCTGCGGCAGGCCGCAGAATCAACATCAGCGGAAGGCAGGCGCGGAGGTGTTTTGCAGCACAGCCACTCTGCGATAAATTCGTTTTCCAGGATTTTATCGCAAAATTCTCTACAAATGAATTAAATTGTATCTTAGAAGATCTTTAATTTAATATGAAAAATAATTCAGAACGGGAGAATTAGTTTCTTTGGAACGTAATTAATAATGCATCGTACATACATATTTAATAAAGCGTGATGGGCAAAGAGTTGTAATATAATCAAGCGCTAATTTGTTTATTATCCGCCGCGCCCGGCGGAGATTAAAAACGAATAGTGCGGGCCGATGATAAAGCGTATGCGGGGCGTTGGGCCGCAGAATGTTCCCCAGCGGACAGCTCAATGCGATGAGACAAACGCGGAGGGCGTAACCGGGGCGGGCAGGGAAAAATTGCGCTTCATGCGCTCAACTTCACGCACCGGCGTCAGGCCAAAAAGCCGCTTAAACTCGCGGCTGAACTGAGAAATGCTCTCATAGCCGACCCGCACGCCGGCGGCGGAGGCGGTCAGGTTGCCGCGCAGCATCAGCAGCCGGGCCTGATGCAGGCGCGTGGATTTGAGGTACTGCATCGGCGAGGTGTTGGTTACCGCCTTGAAGTGGCTGTGAAAGGTCGGAACGCTCATCCCGACCTCTTTTGCCAGGGCGCTAACGTCAAGGCTCTCAGCGTATTGTGCATGGATTTTTCGGATCGCTTTCGCCACCTTGCCAAACTGGCCCTGCATCCGCAGGGCGCTGCGCAGCGCCGGTCCCTGCTCGCCGGTAAGTACCCGGTAATAGATCTCCCTCAGCATCGACGGTCCGAGCATTTCCGCATCCAGCGGCGAAGACATAATCTGCAGAAAGCGTAACACCGAGCCGCCGACCTGCTCATCCATCAGGCTCGACATCATGCTTCGCGGCGCGCCGGCGACGGGGGCGCCGCGACCGTCAAGCTCCAGCAGCAGCTCTGCAGCTAAGGTGAAGTCCAGGCGAATGTAAATGGCCAGCATCGGTTCGGCTGCGCTGGCATCGGTCTGCATGGTAAACGGCACCGGTACGGAGACCATCAGATAATGCCGGGCATCATACAAATAGACATCATTGCCGAGAAACCCCTGCTTTCTCCCCTGCACCACAATAACGATCCCCGGTTCGTATAAAACCGGCGTGCGCTGCAGCGGTCGGTTCGATCGCAAAAAGCGGACGTCGGGCAGCGCGGTAAGGTTGTAGCCCTCCTGCGGGGTCAGGCGGTCCAGCAGCATCACCATTTGCCGGTCATCGGTCGTTGTCATAGAGCCTGCGTTAAAGAAGCGGGAACCTGCGCGAAGTGTGCCACTCCCAGCCAGTCGCGTCCAGACGGCTCATAGGAACAGGCAAAGACCAAAGAGGATCGGGGCTACGCCATACCGCCGTTCGGCCCTATTCTGCCTGCTCAACTTAACGAAGGAGAGTGGATATGCAATCAGCAAAACTATTTTTCATCACCGGCGTCAGCAGCGGATTTGGCCGGGCGCTGGCCGAAGAGGCGCTCAGCGCCGGACATCGGGTGGTCGGAACGCTACGAAACGAGAGCGACCGGGCGCAGTTTGAGGCCCTGTCGCCGGGTCAGTGCTTTGGCAGAGTGCTGGATGTCACCGATTTTGCCGCCATCCCGCCGCTTGTTGATGCCGTAGAGCGGGAAATAGGCGCGGTTGACGTGCTGGTCAATAACGCCGGCTACGGTCATGAGGGGATCATGGAAGAGTCGCCGCTCCAGGAGCTTGTGGCGCAATTCAACGTTAACGTATTTGGCGCGGTGGCGATGATTAAAGCTTTTGTACCCTGGTTCCGCGCGCGCCGCGCCGGTCACATTCTGAATATCACCTCAATGGGCGGATTCATCACCCTGCCCGGCATCAGCTACTACTGCGGGAGTAAGTTCGCCCTGCAGGGTATTTCCGAAACCTTAACCAAAGAGCTTAAGCCCTTTAATATCGCGGTGACGGCGGTTCAGCCGGGATCGTTTCGCACCGACTGGGCCGGACGCTCAATGGTGCGCACAGCCCGTAGCATAGACGATTACGACCTCAGCTTCGGCCCCATTCGCGAAACGCGGATGCAGCGCAGCGGCCACCAGCCGGGCGATCCGCATCGGGCGGCGCGGGCGATGCTGGCGCTGATTCAGCATCCGGCCCCTCCCGCGTCGCTGCTGTTGGGGAGTGACGCGGTGACCCTGGTTAAGGAGAAGCTTCAGCAGATGAGCGCCGGGATCGATGCCTGGGAGGAGATCAGCCGCTCCACGGATGGCTAAAATACGCCGGGGTTCCGTCCAGGGAAGGACGCGAACCCGACCGCCGTTTGACGCTCCCCGCTTCCAGCCCCTCCGTGCAACACCCCTGCCGCGTGGCCCGACGTTTCGGTTAAACCCACACCGCAAATGATAATACGAATGATCTTGATAATCATTATCATTGTTACATATAATTCTGCAAAAATACTCAGCATAGAAATAAACACCACCAATAAAACAGAAAACGGATATTTATGTTTAATATGGAATGCTTGTTAAAATCTCTGGTTGTTAGCGGCACGCTGGCCCTGACGGCATGCCACGGGGCGTCCTCGACGACGCCAGCCCCGTTTCAGGCCTGCGCCTGTATTGTGGATACAGCCTCCGGCAGCACCCTGACGCCGGCGCAGCTTATCGCCAGGATACGCAGCGCCCCGCTAGTCATCGTCGGCGAAGAGCACACCAACGTCCGCCATCATCAGATTGAGCAGTGGCTGCTAAAAAATCTGGCGCAATCCCGCCCTCAGGGCAGCGTACTGCTGGAGATGATCGATATCAGCCAGCAGGAGGCGGTCAACCGGGTCAAGCAGGCCAGCGCGGCCGGAGCGCCGGTCAGCGCCACCCGCGCGGCGGAAACGATGCGCTGGAACAACGGCTGGCCGTGGGATCTCTATCGTGACCTGGTGATGACGGCCCTCGAAGGCCCCTGGCCGCTGATGGCCGCCAACATTAGCCGCCAGCAGGTCAACGAGCTCTATCAGCGCCCCGCTTTCCCGAGCGGAGAGCGCTCTTCCCGCCCGCAGGTGCATGAAGCCCTGTCGGCTATCATCTTCCTGATGCATGACGGTCAAATCAGCGGCGAGCAGGTCATCGCGATGATGGCCATTCAGCAGAATCGCGATCGCTTTATGGCCAAACAGCTCATCCAGGCGCCGCGCCCGGCGCTGCTGATTGCCGGCGGCTACCATGCCGCCAAAGATGTCGGCGTGCCCCTGCATCTCGCCGATTTAGGCGCGGAGAAGCCGCTGGTGGTGATGCTCACCACCGACGGCACCAGCCTGACGGCCAAACAGGCTGACTATATCTGGCCCGTGCCGGCGGTAAAATGAAGAGCGCGATGAATACGCCCCCGATCTTCACGCGCGCGCCGTGGCTCAAGGGCGCCGCAGGCAGCGTGCTGCTCCACGCGGCGCTGGTGCTGCCGTTTATTCTCCATTTTTCCCTCAGGCAGCCCGAGTCGACGCCCGCCGCGGTGATGATTGAATACGCGCCCGAGATGGAGGTCTCCTTCATTCGCCCCGAGCTGCCGCCGGGCGTCAGCCAGCAGCGCAGGGTAGACGCCATGACCGAACGCAAGGCACTGCGTAACAAAGCGCTGCCGAAGCTTCGCGTGCAGGATGACGCAGAGCTTAAGCTGGCGGCGGCAGCCCCGGAAAAAGAGCGCAAAAAGAGAACCGAAACGAAGAAGAAATCGGCCCAGGAGCGTAAAGAAGAGAAGGGAAACTCGACCACCACCAGCCTGGCCGCCCCGCCGGTACAATCCGCGCGGACGCAGCGCAGTGCGGCGCCGCTGGACACCGACGCCGCCAGCATCAGCCAGAGTAAAATCAGCTGGGAATCACTGGTGAAGGGCAAAATCAACAAAATGCGCAACTACCCCGACGACGCCAGGCGGCGCAAACGCACCGGGACGGCCGTTATCGCCTTCAGCGTCGATGAGCGCGGTGAAATACTCAGCACCCGGCTGGTCACCTCATCCGGCACGCTGTCGCTGGATCGGGCGGCGCTTATTGCGCTTGAAAGCGCCCGACCGCTGCCGCCGCCGCCAAAAGAGATGCTCAGAAACGGCGTCCAGAAGGTCACCCTGCCGGTGGAGTTTGGGCTATTAAAAATATAACCCTGGGCATTACCGGTATTAACCGCCGGCCGATTAATAAATTTAAATAGCGTCATTTAATTGATTCATTTCTGCATCACCGACCGCGGCAGGGAAATTAACCCTGCCGGTGGCGGAACTTTTATTTTTTATGCGCAATTTATCGCGGCGCGGTCGTTTGGCTGCGGCGGGTAATGTTGCTCATTTGCTGCGTTGATAAAATACAAAAACAGGATTTGATTATGGAAAAATCGCAAATCGCCAAAGGGATTATGGCCGGGCTTATTATCGTCCACGGCCATAGCTTTGCGGCAGAAACCGAGGGAGAGTCGGTCTTCTCTCCCCTCACGATTACCGATAACCCGCTGGCCGAGAAAAATCAGGTCGGCTCCTCTGAGGAGAGCTACGCCCGCCCCGGGGCCTACAGTTCGCGCACGCTAAATAAGAATTTGCAGGGACTGGATGCCTCACTGCGCAGTATGGCGGGGACCTATACGCAAATCGATCCGCTGCAGGGTTCGATCAGCGTCAATATTCGCGGCATGAACGGGCTGGGCCGGGTGAATACGATGGTCGATGGCGTGACCCAGACCTACTTTGGCATGGCGCCCGCCAACTATCACGGCGGCGCCAACACCGCAGCCGGCGTTCCGCTCGACCCGAACTTTCTTGCCGAAGTCGACGTGACGCGCGGCAGCAGCGCCGGCTCTCAGGGCGTTAACGCCCTCGCCGGCAGCGCCAATATGCGCACCATCGGCATCGATGACGTGCTGCGCGAGGGGCGCCAGACGGGGGTTCTTTCCCGTTTCTCGGTGGGCGATAACGGCCTTGGCCGCACCGGCATGGTGGCGGTTGCCGGCAAGACCGATACCTTCGAAAATGGCGGCGCCCTCGGCGCGCTGGTCGGCATCAGCGGAAGCCGAACCTATGCGACCTATAAAAACGGCGGCGGGCGCAGCAGCGAAGATTTTATCGGCGAAGATAATAAATACTTACGCCAGGAGCCACGCTCCCAGCTTTATAAGCTGAACTTTAATCCGGACCAGTTCAATAAAATTGAGTTTTCCGGCCGTAATTACAACAATAGCTTTACCCGGCGCGACATCACCAGCGACGATTACGCCCTGCGCTATAATTACGCCCCGCTGAACGAGCTGGTGGAATTAAACCTGCTGGCCAGCACCAGCCGTGGAAATCAGGCGTACAAACCGGAATCGCTGTATAACTTCAACAGTTCGTCCACCACCAATAAATCCAACGCTATCGATATTAGCAACACCAGTCGATTTAAAATAAGTGAGGATCTGTTTACCGTATTCCAGGTCGGCGGGAAATTAATGGATACCCGCTATACCCGGCGCTTTGTGCAGAATACTGAGACCGATCACAACGCCTTTGCTCCCGCCGGCAAGCAAAAGATCTCGGCCCTGTACAGCAGCCTGACGCTGAACAAGGATATTTATCAGCTGGATCTCAATCTTAACTATACCCGCAGCCAGGTGACAGGCTTCAAGCCCGCCTGCGCGGACAATGAAAAGTGTTTCCCGCAGGGCGAGAGCCATCTCAGTCTTGATGATAACAGCCTCAATCCTTCGGCGACGTTTTCGGCCCAGGTCACCCCATGGCTGCAGCCCTTCGTTAGCTGGAGCCGCTCCTCCCGCGCGCCAAACGTCCAGGAGGTCTTCTTCGCTAACGAGGGCGGCGCATCGATGAACCCGTTCCTCAAGCCGGAAAAAGCCCAGACCTGGGAGGCCGGCTTTAATATCAATAAGCAGGGCCTGCTGCACGAGCAGGACAGCTTTCATCTAAAGGCGCTGGCCTACCGCACGCGGATTAAGGATTACATTACCAGCGAATCCTTCCTGCTGTGCAACAACGGTCAGCTCTGCAAGGATTTCGACAACTCTCTGGGCGGCTTTAACGCCAACGTCTATGTCAACACCACCTCAGAGGTCACCAGCAAAGGTTACGAAATTGAGGCCGGATATGATATCGGCTTCGCCTACGCGAACCTCTCCTGGAGCAAGCAGCACACCGATCAGCCCACCTCGATCGCCAGCACGGTTTATAGCTTTGCCTACAGCGACCTCAGCGACCTGCCCGAAAGCTACGCCACGCTCGACGTCGGCGGCCGCCTCTTCGATCGCCGGTTAACCGTCGGCAGCCTGGTCAAATTTACCGGTAAAACCAAACGCCTGAGTACCGAGGGCATCAGCGACAGCAATACCGTACCGAAAGAGGACATGCCGAATATCCCGACCGTTATCGACCTCTACAGCAGCTGGCAGGCGACCGACAACGTCCAGCTGCGCCTCAGCGTGCAGAACGTCACCAACCGCGATTACGCCGAAGCGCTGAACCGCATGAACCAGAGCCTCGATAACGCCCGGGAGGGAGCGTCGGTGAATACCACCGCCCGCGGGCGAACCTGGATCTTCGGCGGGGAGATCCAGTTCTGAGTTAAAACCCGGTGCCGGATAAAGCCCTGGTTTTATCCCGCGCCCCCACTGTTCATATCAGGAATAAAAAATGAATCGCTCCAACTTAAGCACACGACTGGGATGCCTGCTTATTGCGGCCCTCCTGCCCGCCTCGGCGTTAGCCATCGATCCGCCGGCGCGCGAGACTTCACGCTTCGCCCTGAAAACCAATTATCTCGAGCAGGCGGATGAAGGGATTTACGAACTGGCTTTCGATAACGCCCATCAGTACGTCTTTGCGGCGGTGACCGATCGCGTGAACCGCGAGGCGAACAGAGGCTATCTATACGCCTTTAACCCGACGTCATTGAAAATTGAACATCGCTACGAGATGCCGTACCGGGCGTTTTCTCTGGCGATGAATCAGCCGCAGCATCGGCTCTATATCGGCCACACCCAGTCGGCCTCGCTGCGGATAAGCCTGCTGGATACCGCCACCGGGAAGCTGACAAAAACCAGCGACAGGCTCAGCTTTAAAACGCCTAACGCCGCCGATTCTCGCTTCGAGCATCTGCGCCATATGGTCTACAGCCAGGATGCCGATACCCTGTTCGTCAGCTACAGCAATATGCTGAAAACGGCGCAGGGTACGCAGCCGCTGCACAGGCTGCTGATGCTCGACGGCACCACGCTGGCGCTCAAAGGCGAGGTCAAAGAGGCTTATAAAGGCACGGCCTATGGGCTGACGCTCGATGAAAAAACGCAGAAAATCTACGTTGGCGGCCGGGATTACATCAACGAGATCGACGCGAAAAAGCAGCAGGTGCTGCGCACCATTGCCCTCAAGAACACGCAGCCGCGGCTTCCCAGCGCGCAGAATCTGGCGGTAGACGCCGACTCCGCCAGGGTCTTTGTCGTCGCCTTCGACCATGACGACCGCAGCGGCCCCCGTGACGGGCTCTATATTTTCGACCTGCGCGACGGCAGGCAGCTGGGCTACGTGCGTACCGGCGCCGGGGCCAACGCGGTAAGGTACAACCCGAAATATAACGAGCTCTACGTCACCAATTTCACCAGCGGCACCCTCAGCGTTGTCGATGCCACAACCTATGCCGTAACCCGTGAATTCCGCACGCCGGTCTATCCAAACCAGATGGTGCTATCGGCAGACGGGGATACTCTGTACGTCGGTATAAAGGAAGGATTCAACCGCGACTGGGATCCTGACGTATTTGTCGAAGGGGCGAAGGAACGCATCCTGCGCATCGATTTGCGCAAATCGTAGCCGACCGGCGCACGCTCAGGGCCCGGCGGCCATTCGTTTTTAGCGCATGATGCCTCTTATCGGACGGGCGGCCTGAAAAGGCCGCCTTTTTACGTTATAGTGCTCCGGTGCCGGAAACGCCTTGTCCGTTTCTGATGCCATTCTGGCCATTTTCAAATACGACGGCCAACAGGCTGTTGTAAAAAAGGAGTATACAAACATGCGCTTACTTCACACCATGCTGCGCGTTGGCGATCTGCAGCGTTCTATCGAGTTTTATACCAACGTGCTCGGCATGAAGCTGCTGCGTACCAGCGAAAACACCGAATATAAATATTCGCTGGCCTTCGTTGGCTACGGCGAGGAGAGCGATACGGCGGTTATCGAGCTGACCTACAACTGGGGCGTGGACAAATACGATCTCGGCAGCGCCTACGGCCATATCGCCCTGAGCGTGGATAATGCGGCAGAAGCCTGCGAACGTATTCGCCAGAACGGCGGCAACGTCACCCGCGAAGCCGGCCCGGTTAAAGGCGGCACCACGGTTATCGCCTTCGTTGAAGATCCGGACGGTTACAAAATCGAGCTGATCGAAGAGAAAGACGCCGGAAAAGGCCTCGGCCACTAACGGTTTCGGGCGCCGATCGGCGCCCGCTGTTTTATCCCCTGACTGCTGCAAGGCACGGCAAAATTTGCCATAATGCGCGCTACTTTTTTCCAGTAAAGAGAATCTGATGTCCGAGAACGTTCAACTTAATGGTCTGTGCGACCGTTTTCGCGGTTTTTATCCTGTGGTTATCGATGTCGAAACCGCCGGGTTCAATGCCAAAACCGACGCCCTGCTTGAGATCGCTGCCATTACCTTGAAAATGGATGAGCAGGGTTGGTTGATGCCGGACGAAACGCTGCATTTTCATGTTGAACCTTTCGAGGGTGCAAACCTGCAGCCCGAAGCGCTGGCATTTAACGGCATCAACCCTAACGACCCTGAACGCGGCGCGGTGAGCGAGTACGACGCGCTGCACGCTATTTTCAAAATGGTCCGCAAAGGGATGAAGGACAGCGATTGTAATCGCGCCATCATGGTGGCGCACAACGCCACGTTCGATCTCAGCTTTACCATGGCTGCCGCCGAGCGCGCCGGGCTAAAACGCAATCCTTTCCACCCTTTCGTCACCTTTGATACCGCCGCACTGAGCGGACTGGCGCTCGGTCAAACCGTGCTGTCCAAAGCCTGCCTCGCCGCCGGTATGGAGTTTGATGGTACCAAGGCGCACTCTGCGCTGTACGATACCGACCAGACTGCCCAGCTGTTCTGCGAGATAGTTAACCGCTGGAAACGCCTTGGCGGATGGCCGCTGCCGGTGCCTGAAGCGGAATAAGAGACAAAAAAAAGCGACTTCATCGGAAGTCGCTTTTTTACGGGTAGCAAAATTATTCTGCTTTCGGCTCGTCAGTTTTATACTTCGCCGCCGTTTCTTTGATCAGCTGCTGTAGTTCACCACGCTGATACATTTCAATCACGATGTCGCAACCGCCAACCAGCTCGCCATCAACCCACAGCTGCGGGAAGGTCGGCCAGTTTGCATACTTCGGCAGCTCAGCGCGGATGTCCGGGTTCTGCAGGATATCTACGTAGGCAAAGCGTTCGCCGCACGCGGAGAGCGCCTGCACGGTCTGAGCGGAAAAGCCGCAGCTTGGCAGTTTTGGCGATCCTTTCATGTACAGCAGGATCGGGTTTTCAGCGATTTGACGTTCGATTTTTTCTACGGTAGTGCTCATTGTCATGCTTCCTTAACTTCTATACGGCAGTAATTTGTCATTGTAGCGTCCTGAACGCAGGACAGATAATAACATTTTTTTCACTCTCTATATTTTATCTTCTGTGCCCAGAAGTTGCCTTATAAATATGACTTTATCAGCTGGCGCGCCGCCGTGCTGCGCACTTTCTGTACAAGTCGGTCAATGTCTGCCATATTTTTTTGCAATTGTTAATCAAACGACACTTTAGATACAAAAGTGAAAACAAAACACATAATACGCATATAAATCATAATGTTATAATAATAATAGATTAAAAAATACACTGCAGTTCACCACATTGCACCACAAATCCAGTCACTATTTATCAATAACTTAAGACCCTTTTGTGACCTGCCTACAGCAGCATTTTCCCTGCCGTGCCTCTTAGTTACGCCACAAAGCCATCAGTATCAAATCGGATAGTGACTACAACCGCCGACCAAGAGCTGATCGATATTCACGACCGCGGGCCGCTCGTACTGGTTCCAGAAGCCGCTCGTGAATGGATGAGACAGGATATTGGAGGTAAGGAAGCCGGGGAGATTGCCGCCGATGGAATTGTGTCTGCAAAACATTTCATCTGGCATACGGTATCGCGCACAGTTAGTAATATGAAAGACCAAAGCTGATTACCTAGCCTTAGATAAGAACCATAAAAAAAAACTTAAAAACAATGTGTTAAACAATCATTCATGACATAACAAATATAAATAGCAAGCGCCAACATTAAAAAGATTAAATTTTAGCCAGACATGGTAGACTAAAAAACATTCATTGAAAGGTTAATCATCATGTCATTTCTCGATTACGCAATGAAGCTCATCGGTGGAACGTCCACCGCCACCTGCCCCATCTGCGGCTTAAAATCCCCCCAGCCTGCATCAAAGATTCGGTTAAAGCAGGCAATGCTATGCCCGGGATGTAAGGCCCTTTTTGTCTCGCCACGCTAACCCCTTACGCCGGCTCACGTACAAATCGGTGTTCTATACTGAAATAAAGACCGGCAGCTGTTAAATCCCTGATGCCTTACGCCCATCCTGAGAGAACGTTTCTGAACTGATTTCGCAACTGCTCCTGCGCGTTAATGTCGCATCAGAGCAACGCTATGAAAATGAATCCCCGGGCATGGTTTAGCCGCTCCCGTATGTCTACGAAAGCCCCTGAACTGGTGCCGTCTCCTGCCAACGACTCAACAAGCGAAAATAGCTTGCGCTCTGAGCTGTTTTCGACGCCTCAGATGGAACGTTACGGCCAGAAACTGGCGCATACTCATAAGTTGTCGCCGGACAAGCTGCCTTACTATCTTCTTAAACGGCTGGGGGATAATGAGGCTGCGATCACGCAAAACTGTTATGCGCTCAATGCCGGGAAAAAATCGAGCATCATGCCCGCGGGTGAGTGGCTGCTTGATAATTACTACCTGATTGAGGAACAAATCCGCATTGTCCGCCAGCACCTGCCAAAAAGCTTTGGCAAAGGCCTCCCGTCCCTGGCATCGCCTCACCACTGCCCGCGCATTTACGATATTGCATCTAAAGCTATTGCCCACGGAGACGGGCGCTGGGATGTGGCCAGCCTGACCAGCTATATTGCGGCCTATCAACAGGTGACGCCGCTGACGTTAGGCGAGGTCTGGGCGCTACCGGGCATGCTGCGTCTGTCTCTAATCGAAAATCTGCGTCGCGTCAGTATGGAAGTAGTAAAAGCCCAGCAAGAGCGCAGCCTGGCAGATACATGGATTACGCGGATTTTCGAATGTGCCGAGAATACTCCGGCAGACTTAATCATGGTGGTCGCCGACATGGCGCGCGCGCGGCCGCCGCTGAGCAGTGCGTTTGTCGCAGAACTGGTACGCCGCCTGCAGGGGCGCGGCAATGCGCTGGCTCTGCCGCTGACCTGGGTGGACCAGCGTCTTGCTGAACAGGGCGTGACAACCGAGGTTCTCATTCACCGCTTCAATCAACAGCTTGCGGCCAGCCAGCTTTCCGTCAGCAACAGCATCGCGGGCTTGCGTTTGCTGAGCGAAACGAACTGGGCTGATTTCGCCGAGGCAATCAGCGTCGTAGAACAGACATTGCGTCTCGATCCTGCCGGCACCTATTCCCGTATGCACTTTGATACCCGGGATCATTACCGCCACGTCATCGAGATCCTGGCCAGAGACAGTCGTTTCAGCGAGTCAGAGGTAGCCAGCCGAGTACTGGCCCTTTCTGTGGAAAATGCGCCCGGCACGCCGGGGCATCATATTGGTTATTATCTGGCCGGTGGAGGCCGCGAGCTGCTGGAAGTACAGCTTTCCGCAGATACCTCAGGGCTGATACGCCTGCGGCATAGTTTCAACAAAATCCCCTTGTTGTCATGGCTTGGCAGCCTGAGCCTGCTGACGACAGCGGTGACGGCCGGAGTTTTGCACGAAACCGCGCAGCAGGGAATGGGCTGGATGCTGATACTTTTGGCATTGCCGCTTATTTTGGCGGTCAGTCAGTTAATGAACGATTTGTTGAGCGAAGCGACCACTCGCTTTCGAATACCCCGACCGCTGCCGCGAATGGATTTTTCCGCTGGAATTCCGGCTGATTGCGCGACCCTGGTAGTGGTCCCTTGTATGCTGACAAGTCACGAAAGCATCAGCAAGCTCCTCACCAGCCTGGAAGTGTGCTGGCTGGGTAATCAGAACGAAAACCTCCGCTTCGCCCTTCTCACCGATTTTGCCGATTCCGCCGTTGAAAAACCGCCAGAAAACAGCGGGCTGCTCAGACAGGCCATCGCGGAAACTGAGGATCTTAACCGCCGTTATCCAGCCAGCCGCCCACGCTTTTATCTTCTGCACCGACAGCCAGAATGGGCCCCCACGCAGGAAAAATGGATGGGTTATGAACGCAAACGGGGAAAGCTGGCGTTGCTGAACAACTGGTTGCGCCATCCCGCGGCACAATTTTCCAGCGTCGCAGATGCGCCAGCGCATCTGTTGCCGGGTCATATTAAATATGTCATCACCCTGGACAGCGATACGGTGTTACCGCGCGACACGGCGCATAAGCTGGTCGCGACAATGGCGCATCCGCTCAACCTGCCAGAGTATGATCCGCTACGGCAGAGGGTCGTCAAAGGGTACGGCATTTTACAGCCCGGGATGGCGGAGGAAATGCCGCGCAACGGACAGGGACGCTATGCCGCCATGCGCAGCAGCGTGCCGGGTAATAATCCCTATTCGATGATGTCTTCAGATATCTATCAGGATCTCTTCGGCGAAGGATCGTTCGTTGGTAAGGGCATTTATGACGTCGATATCTTTGTCCTGGCCACCGCCAACGCCTGCCCGGAAAATCTGGTCCTCAGCCATGATTTACTCGAAGGGTGCTACGCTCGCTCCGGGCTACTCAGTGAAGTTTTACTCTACGAGCAGTACCCGAACAACTATCTGTCAGACGTTGCCCGCCGCACCCGCTGGATCCGTGGCGACTGGCAGCTGCTTAACTGGCTCAGCCCGTACATCAGAAAGGCGGATGGAACCCGGGATAAAAACCCGCTATCGGCGCTTTCCTGCTGGAAGTTATTCGACAATTTACGCCGCAGTCTGGTCAGCCCGTCTTTGCTGACGCTTCTTTTTTGCTCCCTGCTGCTGGTCCCCAACCCGCTTTATTGGCTTGGCGCGCTGGCGCTGGTGTGGTTATTGCCTTCAGCGCTGAGTATCAGCCACGACCTTCTGCATAAACCGCTTCGTCGCCCTTTGCGGCTGCATATTCCACTCGTCGCGGCCGGGGCGCTGAAACGGTTTTCCCGTATCGGGCTCAATTTTGCGATACTGCCGCATGAGGCCGGATACTCATTGTACGCCATTGCCGTGACGCTCTGGCGTCTTGGCGTCAGTCAGCGCAATCTCATCCAGTGGACCAGCCACAGCCCCGACGGCCATCAGCCCGGCGTTTCGGTGATTCGTTTTTATCGGGCGATGTGGCTGAATGTTGTCGCCGGGGCGGCATTGACGATGATGACTTTTCATTTTTCCCCACGGCTTCTGACTATCGCTCTGCCCGTCGGCGTTCTATGGTGTCTGGCCCCCCTGCTGCTGAGCTGGCTAAGCCGCCAGCCTGAACGTAAGGCGATTTCGCTGAACCAGGAACAGAAGCAGCTGCTGCGTCAGACGAGTCGCGAAATCTGGGCCTTCTTTGAAACCTTTGCCACGGCAAAAGAGAACTGGCTTCCACCGGACAATTACCAGGAAATACCGCAGCCAACCATCGCACATCGCACCTCCCCCACCAATATCGGACTTTCCCTGATGGCCAACCTGACCGCCTGGGATTTTGGCTACCTGCCCGGGGGAGAGGTTTTACAGCGCGTGACGATGACTCTCGACTCAATGGATAAAATGGAACACTTCCGGGGCCATCTCTTTAACTGGTATGACACCCGCACGCTCGCGCCCCTCAGCCCACGCTATGTTTCGAGCGTTGACAGCGGCAATATGGCCGGCCATTTACTAACATTGCGCGAAGGCCTGTCCGCCATGCGTCATCAGCCGGTTTTGAACAGCGAGCAGATCCTGGCCGGACTGAACGATACGATAATCATTCTGGAAAAACACTGGGGTCAGAACGCGCCAACCGGTCTGCGACTGCTGCGCAAGCACTGCCTGAACGCAGCGTCGCTGCCTCCGGCGCAGCTGTTCAACGAACTTAAAAAAATGCGCGCCCAGTGTAACCATCTGACGACGCAGTGCGCTCAGGAGAGCAGCCTTGTGGTGCGCTGGACAGGACACCTTGAGCATCAGCTGGTGCAGCTTTGCCATGAATGGTCGCATTTGCTTGGCTGGATACCTCAGACGTATAGCGAACAGATGCTGCCGACATTGAGCTGGCTTGCCGGCGCGAGCTATTGCGGCGAAGGAACGCCTCCGGCATCGGCTACGGCGCTGGCCCGCATGCGGCTGAAGATTATCACTGAACTTGAACAGCGGCTGAACGATCATGCGAGAATGGATTTTGCTTTTCTGTACAGCGAGGCGACCAGCCTGCTCAGCGTCGGCTACAACTGTGATACGAACACACCCGATAAAAGCCATTACGATCTTCTGCCGTCTGAAATCCGTCTGACCAGTTTTCTCGCCATCGCGACTAACCAGCTGCCGTTAAAAAGCTGGTATGCCCTGGGACGGTTGTTCACCACCATTGACCATGAAACCGCGCTGATGTCGTGGAGCGGTTCGATGTTTGAATACCTGATGCCGAACCTGGTGATGCCCACCTGGCCCGGTAGCCTTCTCGATGAAATGAGCCAGTCCGCGGTTAAGCGTCAGATACGCTGGGGCAAAGAGCGTGGGGTGCCGTGGGGGGTATCGGAGTCCGGTTATCATGCTTTTGATGTTCAGCACAATTATCAGTATCAGGCATTTGGCGTACCGGGCCTCGGTCTGCGGCGAGGACTTGCTGACGATATGGTCATCGCCCCGTATGCGACACTGCTGGCGCTAACGATCTCTCCGCAGAAAGCCTGCGAGAATCTGCTCAGCCTGGAAAAAAACGGCGCGCGCGGCGAATACGGTTTTTATGAAGCGCTGGACTATACTCCCTCCCGCCTCGCAACCGGGCAGCTGTATGCCGTCGTGCAGTCCTGGATGGCGCACCATCAGGGGATGGCATTTCAGGCGCTGGCTCACGTGCTGCTTAACGCCCCGATGACGGAGCGATTCATGTCCAGTACCGTCTTCCGCTCGGCGAGCCTGCTGTTACAGGAGCGCGTGCCGGATGCGGTCGATCTCTACAGCCCGCGCCGTCATTTCGAATCCCATGAAGGAAGGGTCAAACCCGTTCGCTACGAACCGCGTATTTTCACCGGAGCAGATACGCCGGTGCCTGAAGTTCAGCTGTTGTCCAACAGTCATTACCATCTGATGTTGACCCCCGGTGGCGGTGGCTATAGCCGCTGGAACAATATTGCCCTCACGCGCTGGCGCAGCGATACGACCCGGGATAACTGGGGAGCATTCTGCTATATCCGCGATTCGCAAACGGGCGAAGTCTGGAGCAATACCTGGCATCCCACCGGCAAAGACGCCGATAACGGCGACGAGACGATCTTTACCGATGCCGGCGCTGAATACAGGCGTACTTTCGGATCGCTGAGTGTCAGAACCCAGATTGTGGTCTCCCCGGAAGATGATATTGAACTACGGAGGCTCACGCTGGTACACAGGGGGCGAATGCCGCGCGACCTTGAACTGACAACCTATTCCGAAGTGGTGCTGGCGTCCGACGCCAGCGATCGGGCCCATCCGGCATTCAGCAATTTATTCATCCAGACCGAGATTAACCCCGATCGTGACGCGATCCTGTGCCATCGCCGCCCGCGTTCGCTGGACGAACAGAACCCGTGCATGTTTCACATGGTGGTCGTGCATGGCAATAACAGTAAGAGCATCTCGTTTGAAACCGACAGGGCAGCATTTATTGGCCGCGGCAGAACCCCTTCAAATGCGCTGACAAGCGTAAAAAAAGGACCGCTCAGCAATACCTCGGGGGCCGTTCTTGATCCGATACTGGCGATTCGCCACGCTATCACGCTACTGCCGGGACAGCCCGTCACTATCGATATCGTTTACGGTATCAGCGAAAGCCGCCAGCACAGCCTGGCGTTGCTTGAAAAATACAGAGATCACCCCATCGCTGACCGCATCTTTGAACTGGCCTGGTCCCACAGTCTGGTGGTGTTACGCCAGATGAACGCCAGTGAAGATGATGCCACGCTGTTTAACCGTCTCGCCAGCGCGGTGCTTTACCCCTGTCACGAGCTGCGCGCCGACGGCCAGATTATCAGCCGTAACCGGCGAGGTCAGTCCGGCCTGTGGGGCTGGGCGATTTCAGGCGATCTGCCGATAGTGCTGTTCAGTATCACCAGCGAAGAGGGTATCGCCTCGGTAACAACACTTATTCAGGCGCACCGATACTGGCGCCAGAAAGGGCTGGAGGTCGATTTGGTGATCCTCAATGAGAGCCCTGGCGGTTACCAGCAGGCGCTGCAAAACCAGATTATGGATTTGATTTATGCCAGGTCGGGAGCCAGCCTGCTGGATAAATCAGGCGGGATTTTTGTCCGTAATGGCGAGCATCTCTCCGCCGAGGATAAGCAGCTTCTGATGAGCGTCGCCTGCCTGTACCTTGATGATCGAGCCGGTGGGCTAAGTGAACAGCTTAACCAGCGCATTCATACCCTAAAACCCCAGGCCAGGTTGCTAATTCCGCACCCTGCAGCGGAGGGCAATCGACATACCGACTGGACGCCTGATACCCATCAGCTGCGCCATTTCAATGGGCTCGGCGGCTTTTCTCAGGATGGTCGGGAGTATCAGATTGTCCTCAGGGAAAACGAGCCGACGCCAGCTCCGTGGTCAAATGTGCTGGCAAACGCCGATTTTGGCAGCGTTATCTCAGAGGCGGGACAGGCCTACAGCTGGTATGAAAATGCCCATGAATACCGCTTAACGCCCTGGGAAAACGATCCGGTGAGCGACCGCAGTGGTGAAGCCTTCTATCTGCGTGATGAAGAGAGCGGTGCGTGCTGGTCGCCGACGATACTGCCGGTGCGCGGCCACGGCGACTATTTGACCCGTCATGGTTTTGGCTACAGCGTGTTTGCCCACCGGGAGAGCGGGATAGACAGTGAGTTGACGATACTGGTCGCCGAACAGGCACCGGTTAAACTGGCGATCCTGACGCTCAGTAATAATTCGGGACGAACGCGTAAACTGTCCGTCACCGGCTATGCGGAGTGGACGCTTGGGGATTTACAAACCCGTTCGGCCTCCCATATCGTTACGTATCCAGTCAACATTTCTGGCGGTTGCGGGGTGATGGCCAACAACTTTTACGGCGCTAACGGCGGCGAGCGCACGGCATTTTTTGCCGTCAGCGGCTCCGACTGCTCGCTGACGGGCGACCGCCGCGAGTTTATTGGCCGAAACGGTTCATTGCAAAATCCGGACGCCATGAAGCTGCGCAGGCTCTCGGGTAAAACGGGGGCCGCGCTGGATCCCTGCGCAGCAGTACAATCCGCGGCCACGCTAATTGATGGCGACCAGAGAACGTTTATTTTTGTCCTTGGCGTGGATGAAAATCATAGCCGGGCTCAGGAGACCCTGGCCCGCTATCTGAATGAGGATACCGTCCGCCAGGAGCTGAACAACGTTCACCGCTATTGGCATCACGTACTCGATAAAATGGTGGTCAATACCCCGGACACCTCCGTGAACTTACTGGTCAACGGGTGGTTGCTGTACCAGACGATAGCCAGTCGCCTTATGGCGCGTAGCGGTTACTATCAGTCCGGCGGCGCATTTGGTTTTCGCGATCAGCTGCAGGATACGCTGGCGCTCAGTCACGCCGCCCCGGAAAGGATGCGCGAACAGATAGTGCTGTGCGCAACACGACAGTTTGTTGAGGGAGACGTGCAACACTGGTGGCACCCTCCTCACGGTAACGGCGTGCGTACATGCTGTTCGGATGACTATCTCTGGCTCCCGCTCGCAGTCTGTCACTATGTCGAAACGATCGGGGACACGGAAATACTGGAATTGAATATTCCTTATCTGCAAGGTCGCCCGCTCCATCCGGGTGAAGAGTCCGTCTACGACACGCCGGTCATCAGCAGCACCGAAGAGACGCTATGGTTACACTGCGTCAAAGCTATTCAGCATGGATTACGCTTCGGGCAGCACGGTCTCCCGCTGATGGGGGCCGGCGACTGGAATGACGGGATGAACCAGGTTGGCATTGAGGGGAAAGGTGAAAGCGTCTGGCTGGGCTTCTTCCTGTACGATATTTTACAACGCTTCGCTTCGCTTGCCGATCGGCGACAGGATGCCAGCGTCGCTTCAATGTGTCGTTCAGAGGCGCTGCGCCTGCAAAAAAATCTCGAAACCTCGGCATGGGACGGTGAATGGTACCGGCGAGGATATTTTGACGACGGTACTCCCCTGGGCTCAAAAGCGTCGCAAGACTGTCGAATTGATGCGATTGCGCAAAGCTGGTCGGTACTGTCCGGGGTCGCCAGCCGGGCGCGTAGCGTCATGGCGATGCAGGCGCTGGATAAGCATCTGGTGGATAACGAGGCCGGGCTAATCAAACTGTTAACGCCACCTTTCGATGGGCACGGGCTGAATCCGGGATATATCCAGGGCTATCTGCCAGGAGTGCGGGAGAACGGGGGGCAGTATACTCATGGCGCCATCTGGGCGGTGATGGCGTTTGCCCGGATGGGGAATGCAGAACGCGCGTGGCAGCTGTGGTCAATGATCAACCCGATAAACCACACGCTGGATGCCTGTGAAGTGGAAAGATATAAAGCGGAGCCCTACGTCATGAGCGCTGATGTGTACAGCGTCGCGCCGCATACGGGTCGTGCCGGATGGAGCTGGTATACCGGTTCCGCAGGCTGGGCATACCGTTTGTTGACAGAGGAGCTGCTGGGGATAAAACGTTGCGGTACTTCCCTTACCGTTCATTCTCTGTTGCCGGACAACTGGCCGTCGTTTTCCATGACATATCAGTACGGCGACAGTCAGTATCACATTAGCGTTTCACGTGGCGTCGGGAAATACCAGGCCACTCTGGACGGCATCATCCTCCCCGATGACAGCATTCCGCTGATGGATGACGGACAATTCCATACCATTGATATCATTCAGAACTGACGCTGGCTTAGCGTGCGCATTAACGTCTGCCGTTAGTGCGCTGATTGTCCCGGAGAACATCAATTGCGGTCTTCATCGCGGTTTTGTCATCCCTTCTTTTTTGTTTGTCCTGCATCACCTGCAGGTACTCAAGCAACGTCCGGGTGTTAATGGGGCGCCCCTGTTTGCCGACGGCCAGCACGGCTTCACCAAGGATAATTTTCACTGGCGGCAATTGCGCCGGGTACCAGTCGAGGATGTCTTCTGATTTCATTATAAATTTCTCACGGAAGGGTATTATATCACAAATCACCTAGGTGGTCTGCGGGTCTGACTTGCTGATTTAGTAATAAATCCACATAACATTATCTAAATAATCTTGTTTAAAGGCGTATAATGAATATTACATTCCATAGAGTATCAATTTATGTCTTATACAAATGGACTCAGGCATTTTAAAGAAAGACCCGTTCACGTGGCTTGCCCGGTATGTGCCCACCGGGCCGATCAGAAAGCAGGTAAATTACGGAAAAATGCGGTTCTGGAGTGCCCTGCCTGTGGGCTATTATTCAGACCATCAGAATGTTGGTGTATTGGTGGCTGATCAGCACTTTCGCATTTGAACAATACAGAGTACTAAAACAGCTTATCACTGAGATGAAGGAAGGTTTATGAAAAGCAGGAAAGATGTTTTTATTGAAGGGGATATCATTGCCAGCCGTGTTCTTGGAGACGTAAACCAACCTTTCTGCATCCATAGAGTCAGGTTCAGCAATGATAAATATGCGATTATTCGGGCAGCAACGGGGTTATGCTTCCATACCGGGGGAGTAATTGAACGGCATGATAATGCATGGTTTTACAACCAAGTTAAAATTCGTTTGTTCGGCTTTGAATACCTTGGTGAAAAGGAGTCCATCAGACAATTCTTTGAAAACTCTTGACACATAACCTTCAAACCGAAGATTATTCCCTGGAAATGTGTTATTAAAATTTTAAATTAATTGGTTTATCTTTCTAAATTTAGATGTGCGAGCATTATAAAAATTGTCGTGTAACGTCACATCTTAATTCATCCAATCATCCTCTTAAATAATTACATTTCAATTCATTACAAAAACATATGACATTTCAGTTAAACACCTGTCGGTTCATCAATCTATAGCAACCGGGCCAAGATATAATCATGTCCTTTTGCTTGAAATACGGTTCTCAGGTGAGCATCCTTACCCCGCAGGGAAATATTTGTAAATGGTCTTCACACCTACCCCGATCAGGTCGGCCACCTGCTGCCGGGTCGCGCCGTTATCCAGCATTCGTCGCGCCTGCTCGACAACCTCCGGAGTCATCACCCTCCGGCGGCCGCCGACTCTCCCCTGCTCCCTGGCCGCGGCTAAACCTGCGCGAGTCCTCTCCACTATCAATTCGCGCTCCATTTCCGCCAGGGCGCTCATTACGTGAAAGAAAAATCGGCCGGCGGCCGTACTGGTATCAATACTATCGGTCAGGCTTCGGAAATTAACCCCGCGCGCCTGCAGCTCCGATACCAGCGTGATCAGGTCACGCACGCTTCGCCCCAGCCGATCCAGTTTCCAAACCACCAGCACATCACCAGGCCGGAGCCGCCGCAGCGTGCGTTTAAGCCCTGGCCGCCGGGAGTTCTTTCCGCTCGCCGTATCCTCGTAAATCAGCTCACATTCTGCACGAATCAGCGCATTTTTCTGTAAATCTAGGTTTTGGTCCACTGTTGAGACCCTAGCATAACCAATCAGCATGTTGTAACCCATTGAAAAAGCTGATTGTAAAAAGCTCCATCACTTCGCACAAACCCTCGTTTGCGCGAACGCTATTTTTTGGAGCAAAAACTATGGCTTTTAATCCGCCGTTGGGGAGCTCGTCTCCTGAGGTGCTGCTCGATAATGTCACGCGCCTGGATAAACTGGTGAACGGTCCGGAAGCCACAGTTCCCGATCGCGCTGGTGACCCGCTGGAATCATGGCGACTCCTGCAGAGAAAAATTACCCAACTGGGCGGAATACTCGGTTTTGCCAATGAAGCAGATTTGCTGGCATTTACACCTGCCAACGCAAATCAGGTGGGCCTTGATACCGCAACAGGTACATTGTGGTTGTGGAATGGTTCCGTATGGTCAAAATCGGGATATCAGAATTCCGATATCATCAATTACATGAATAGCCTGGTCGGCTCTACCCCGCTGGCCGTCCTCAGTGACCTGACCGGTTCAAACTACATTGTCAAAGCTGATGGCTCGCGGGTACTGTCCACGAACTGGCGCAACTCAACGTTCCTCTCTGTGAAAGAGGGACAAAAGCTCATCCTGACAGCAACCAGTAACGGGTCCGCCTTCGCGAACATTGCGTTTTACGACGTCAATCAGGTGTTCATTTTAGCGGATAATACCGGGGTGGGCTCCTCTGTGTATCAGCGTGTTTTCACTGTACCCGCTGATGGATTTGTCATTCTGGCGACCCGCGTCACCACATCATCAACGTTTTCCTGCAACGTCCTAAAAGACATCCTCACTGTTGACAACAAAGACAAATCAGGTGGCTATACGTCATATGAGGAATTCGAAAAAACGATTACCTCGCTGGCAGGCGACCCCGTAACAGCTGGAGGTACAGAAGCCTTTCCCGTGCCGGGGTTTGTGAGCGTTGCCTCCCCGACGTCTTACCCGACGGTCTCTACGACCAGTTTTAATACCGGGTTTGTGAAAGTCGCAGCAGGAGGTGTGATCACCGCAAAACTGGCGATGGCCGCTACCGGTTCCCGCCGGTTTCCACCGTCGCCGCCAAAAGCGTAACGCCAGCATAGGATGATGGCCGAGCCAATAGCCGACCACGCAGCGCCTGCCAGTACATCGAGTCGCGTGCGTTGTTCGAACCCTGCTCGTTCCGGCGGCGGCAACGCACTTCAACTAGTCCCGTCGTGCTGAGATCAAAGCGCTCAGTAAACCCCAGTCCGTTGACGTTCTGTAGCGCGTAAACGCCCTGCCGACTGGTCCAGCCGGAGCCGGAGCCATATACCCGATACTGAATCTCCCATTCACAATGGCGGATGCGTTTTTTGCCTTTGCTGTCGAACCCGCAAATTCCCGACGGGAACGAGAAATTCACTTCAAAGGCATCCACAACTTCATTTTCGGGACAGACAAGAAACGGTCCCATCCAGGTATTATTGTCATTGATACCTGTGGCCTGGTAATCGATCATCGTGCGCGGAGAGAAGCCGAGCCAGGATGGATCTATTACACCCTCAATTACACGCTGAACCGTTGCCGTAGTGCCGTCGGCATCAGCGATCCGATACTCGTTACCACTATGGGCCAGGGCAAGCCGCTGCGTACCTTCAGGAATACCCGAGAAGGCCGCACCTGCAGCACTTCCATATGCGAGGGTGACATTAGACGTAATCGCAGGGCTACCACCGCTTGATGCCGTGCCTGACGTAGAATCAGGGTTATCCCCGAAGACGGATACCGGAAGCGACGATGAGGTGATGGATCCGCCACGCCACGGACTCGATATCTCCACAATACGCACCACGCCGCTATCATCATGAGCAATGAGGCCGGAACCTGTGATCCCTTCGTTAATCGCTGCCAGCAACCCGGACATAGTGCCGTAGTTTGCCACGAGCGAGATCGTGTAAGTAGCCCCCTGCCAGGTCAGATTAAACGTCTGGCCTGTTACTGAAAAATCATAAGTTGTCGGTGCAGCATTACCACGCACCGCAGCAGCCGTTCCCCCGACACCAGGAACAGCATCCTGTTTGGGGGTGTAGGTCGCGATGAACAGCTCATACTGAGCACCGTTAATTTCTAACGTAACCGGCATTCCCGGATACGGGTTCATCTCCGCAATAATGTCGCTGGTCAGTAGGCTGTAACCCGATGACGTCGATATCTGGAAGTTGGCCGGAGCGATAATTGTCACCAGTGCGCCGGCGACCCATGACTCTGGCAGGGTGTTACCTTCATCATCGTCAACACTGGAATCGATCAATCCCGAAAACGTTACAGATGGGCCCGATACCGTCATGCTATCAGCCGTGATATCCGTCGAATCGGGTGAGGTCTGAGCCATATCGAGGCCGGTACCGGATGATGTGCCGCCCACCTCGGTCGAGTTGTACCAGTTTTCGCTACGGCGATCAGCCGACACATCAGCACCCGGCCCGTAGACGGTTGAGGAAAACTTATCGCCCAGCGCGGCCGCCGGCGTTTCGCCAATACGGATATCACCGGTGGTGAAAGCCACATTGCCGACGCTGACGCAGAGCAGCATTTCCACACGCATTATCGTCGGGTCATCTGGATCAAATCGGGTGACAGGCTGCACGACATAATCGGGATATACGCGATAGCGTCCGAATAATTCGCGGATGGGATCGCCAAGTTTTGCGGTGTTCGCTTTTGCCGGGTTTAAATCCAGACCGGTACCGGATGATGATGAATAACCGCCTTTGTCCATGTTGGACATAGTGATCAGCACATAAACCGCTGATGCCGCGGCTATTGCCAACGATGCCCAGGCTGCGACAGCTGCGGCCGTTGCAAATGGTACGGGATAAATCCTCACATCGCTTTCAGGCTTGATAAAGCAAAGCGGCCACTCCTGGGGAGGGACATTAATGCCACCCACCTCAACCGCTATCGGGTGCTTTTCCTGATCCCGATATTCTTTTACGTTCAATACCATCCAGTCGTGGAAAGACATTTCACTATGTTCGTGTGTTTCCAGCGGTTCGCCCGGCAGACGTGAAGGATAAAATCTGATGGTCATTGCCAGAACTCCACTTTTACAAAGCGCCGTTTAAAGCGGGCCAGCGGAAGAAACGTAACGTTTGTTTGTGGGTTACACTCTGCAACATGCAATTGCTCACCTATCCGCACTACAATCGCGACGTGTGTCACTGTGGAGCCGGAATAGCAAATTGCACCAGCCCCCTCGCAGGGGTCGCAACGGGTCAGCGAATGCATAAATTTTTTGGCTTCACGATCGAGGCCCCCATCGTCTTTCGTCACCCCTGCAAAATCCGGCCACGCTGGTAACCCCAGGTCCCGACGAATTTCATTAATAAGGCCGAAGCAGTCGAGAGCGGGGTAATCCCTGCCACCTTTCAGCCAGCCGACGGACTTATATTTTTTCTGTTTAAACATCACACCTCCGCAATTTTCAGGCATAAAAAAACCTCGTCAGAGCGAGGTAGTTTTTGTCAGTTAGTCAGCTGATTAATTCGTATGCAGTTGACCGCTAGGGGTATACTTCGACCAAGTTTCGTTCTCCGTACTGCCAGTCGTTACCGCGATAAGGTGGACAACAGCCGAAGAGTTATCCGGCGATTTATTGATGCTGTTACATTGAAATTTTGCACGTACTGACATGGCTTTATCCTTGAGTAGGTATTGCTGGTTTGTTATCCCTTAGTGGGGTTAACGGCTTGCGCTGCTCTTTCTTTTTCCGCCTTCCTGATGTCGGCTTTATCAAGGTTGCAATGGCCCAGCGCCGACAGCAGGCTGACGTTCAAATCCAGGCTTTGGCCCCACGTCATTTTGTCGGGGATGTCGGGATATGGCGTTTCAGCTGTCAGGCTGGCCGGTAGTGGCACCACCGGCACCTTGACGTAAACGGTCTTTGTATTGCTGCAACCGCTTAACTGCGCTAACAGGAATATAACGGGGAGCGCAATCATCATTCGCAACAGAAACTCGGATGTCAGCCGAGGCTCCCGATGCGTCCAGTACGATCTGCTCTTTAGCATGCTGGTTAGCCTCTGCGATGGAATTGAATATGCTCATGGTGGTCAGGACGTTTGAGGTGATGTCCTGCGCTGTGTTTACCTGTTGCTCTGCGGTTTTAGCTCGGGTTTCCTGCTCCGCAGCGGCGCTGTGGTAATGCATCGCCAACCACCCAAGACAAACGATCAGGCAGATAATTACTGCGCTGATAATGGCGGTTAAGCGGCTCATTTCACACCGTCCAGACAGAGCTGTTTTTCTGCTGCTCGACGGGTCACCAGGCCGGGGAGGACTTTCCCGCCGCCGTATACCCAGCGAGGGAACTGGTTACATGCCTGCGTCACCTGACCTTTTCCCAGCAGCGCAAACAGCGTTGATTTCTGCATATTGGCGCAGCCGGCATTAAAGGTTATCGAGGTGACAGCTGAAAACGTGTTGTCGCTTAGCCGGCGGCCATTACTGTAGGTGTTAACGCAGCGCTCAGCCTCAAGGATATTTCGCTCCCAGTCAGCGGCGATCTGTTTGTCGGTTTTGCGAACGCCGACCTTAACACCGTGGGTATTTCCGATGCCATCAGTCAGCACGGCAGCCGGGCAAACATACGGATCACGCCGACAGCCTTCAGCATTACCAATCAGCTCGAGGCCTCGCTCATTGGTCCGCACGTTACCGGCATTCAGCACAATTGCGATAATCGCGCCGACAGAACAAACCACACCGGCAGTACCGGCTCTCTTAGTCAGTTGCGCCATCGTTGTTTATCCTGTTCATTGATTCGGTAATGACTTCCGCCGATGAGGGCCTCTCATGTACGGGCTTCTGCTGCGCGCCATGGAGATAATCAGCTAGCAGTTGCGTGCGTTTACTGTCTTCGCTGCGCTCTTTCCTCGCATCCATTCGACCCAGCACAAACGACGCGAGAGAAATCACCACGCCGATAAAACCAAAGAGGATATAAACCATGTCCTGGGTAGTAATCCCCAGCATCGAGGCAACAGCAGCCAGCCACGCAAAGAAATGGGTAACGATATTCTCGTTCTGGTTATTCATTTTCATGGTCTCTCACCTCGCGTAGTTAGCGGGTGCTGTCTGTAGTCAGGAAAGGGTCAGGCTTCACGGGGCTGGAAGCTTGGCTGCCCCAGTTCTTTCCCCGTTAGCCTTATGCATGGAATGGCCGCCAGATGGATTTACGACAAAACACAGAGTGAGTGACGTTCTGGCGACCAGAATAGAAAAGGCCCGCAGATGCGAGCCCCAGAAAAGCAAAAATCCCGACGGGTGGCAGGGTTTCGATGATTAGGCGGTGTGTCGAAGTGACCACTCCTAACAGATTACGATAGTTTTTGCGTACGCGTTAGCAATTTATTACAATTCTCCCGTACTGATTCTAACCTAAGGTCATTTATGAATTTCTCTAACTCTAAGAAAGATGGACTGACAAAAAAATGTTTAGTCAGGGGTTTCAAAGTAAACACAACATCCACTGATATTCTCTTTGACCAAATCGCAAAGTCTACAGCCTTTAAAGTCGACGCGGTTATCAAGATCAGTACAGAGAAACACCTCATGCTGAAGGCATTTGAAACTAGCAACAATCTCCACTATCTTCACCTAGCCCTTTACAATCCGAAAGCGCAAGTTTCAATCACCCCGCTAAAAAAAGCAGCAAGCGATCTGCTTGATGTAGAAAACCTCGATGACCTTCATGCATTCTTAATGATTAAGGACAACCGAATTGCATCATTAATGCAGATCTCAACTAATTGGTGCGAAGTTAAAATTGCAAAAATCCTTAAGGAATTTGGCATATCAGTAACTCCAACATCTATTTTGAAAAATAATGTCATCCAAAAAATTAAAGACGACAAATTAAAGGCTCTTCATCTTAACATTGACGTAGAAGAATCGGATTTCGTTAAGGCTCCTGGGTTGATAGAATCAATCTTTAATAAAGAGCCAAAAATCAGAGCTAAGGGAATATCTGGACACTTAACTATCGATGCCAAAGGAAATGCCGAATTAGCTCAATCCATAGAAAACGATACCGCAAACTGGGTTAATGATCTTGATAGAGATTTTTACATTGAAACGAAAAAAGGTGATAAATTTTATAGCGACGATCTGAAGCTTACCAGAACATACTTTACAGTCCCATATGGTTCTAAGTCTATAAATGCTAAATATGCAAAAGAAATCCTAGAGGATTTTGTAACAAAAGAGCTATAATGATAGTAAATTAAATGGAGGCTAAGATGCTAAAAAACATAAACACAACAGGGCTGATTGTATCAGCACTAAACATCATAGCCTCCTTAAGCTTCTCTGTTTTCCTAACGGGTAGCTTGACTAACAATACTGATGCTTTGAATCTTGTAGCTAACGTATTTTCAATTCTGTCTGGCTTTTTACTTTTAGTTATTACTATGTCCGGTGAAAACTCAACATTACTTAGCAACATGAGTGCGTTGGATGCTGCTAATCAAGAAAAAAGATTCTTGATGCGTTTTAACAAATACTATGCTCTCTTTTTACTTTACATACTTACATTGGCATTAATCTTTATCTTTTATTTAATAACAAAAGATAAAACAAACACCTCAACAATATTATCGAATATAAAATCCGTGATTGGACACTCAATTGCCTTCCTGACATGCTTCTCATTTATACAGTCAACTTTCATTCCACTTAAAATAAAAGAACTATTTAAAGAGAAGAGAGAATTTAATAAGAAGTAAGCTAAACCTTCAGCTTACTTCTCTTATGGTATATTTTGGTTATGTATATCAAAGCATATGTAGTACGCCGTCAACAAACCCCATTGCCGTCTGCAATTCCTTCCGGATGGTACCATCAGAACACTTTCGTTTCTTCGCAATGGTACGTAGTGAGATGCCAATTATAAAGTGAGCAATAATCAACTCATACTCTTCAGGCTTATACTTACGCAACCGAGATACACATCCATCAATCATGATCCCTTCATCATCATCGCACTGCAGGCGCGATTTTTTCCCATGAGGAAGCAGGCCTTTAAATCCCGCAGCTATTGGCTGCCAGTCAACACCGTTACCGTCAGCAGCAGCCCATGCGCCCCAGCAGTCTAATACTTCATACATATCACGCATTGTTCTGTACTCCTGTTTTATTCATGCTTTCGCTAATCTGCATGCCCTGGGGGCTGAAGTGTTTGAGTGATGCTTCGAGTTTCATGCTTTCAGTAGCCCCTCTTTTTTCCATATGGCCAAAGTCCTGAGCACACCTTCTGCATGCATCAGGCGTAATTCATCGTGGGTGTAATCGGTGGTTTTTTTTCTGCCGTCGATCAGGTCATGACACCCGCAGCAGGCTATTGCCGCTTGGGTGTCATCGGGTTTGCACCCGGTACCACACGTCCCCGCCAGACGGTAATGCGCGAGAACACTGGTTTCCGGGTTGCCGTTGCAATAACCGGGGATCCGAACGGTACATTCGCGGCCACGAGCCGCTTTGCGAAGGTTTGCCATAATCACTCCCACATCCGATTACGCCAGCGGGAATCCGGGCGCGGAGGGTTCTTGTCCTCAACCAGCTGCGCGCTGACGGTCCAGGTAATAAGGTCTGGGTTTAAACTGCGTTCAACCTTGATGCCCCGCTGCCGGTATTTAGCCACCAGCTCGTCTGCCTGGGCTGTTGTGCATTCGGTATGTGCGAACCATGATTTCTTCATAGTCCTCACCCCGCGAAGCTCAGTAACTGGTTTGCGGCGTTCTCGACTTCCATCTGGCTGTTGAATGAACGGGAGAGTATCCAGCGCCAGAGAACATCCAACGACGCCTTGTACAATTCATGGAATTCGGTGTCGTCCATGCTGGAGAAAGAAATGCTACGGGGATGTTTTTTTAGCGTTCCGTCCGGCAGTTGTATGGCGTCATAATGCCCTGCCTCGACAATGACCCACGTCCGATAGGCGTCAAAAGATTTACAGATGCTGATGCTGCCGGCGCGTTTCTCGGCTACGCGATCGAGGTATTGTTCTGCGGCATCAAGAAGGGCTGATTCGTTACCGCCATAGGCGGCTAGAAAACTGGCGTAGCCATACACAAGCTTGCGCTCATTGGATGAGATCGCTCCGCCGGTAGGTTCCCAGTAGTCAAAGCCGAGATTGAGTAAAGCAAAGTAGCGGCGATGAAACGCCGGGTTGCGGACGAGTTTATAGTCGGCTTCCAGGACGGCGCCGAGCCTGCATTTTGATTGCAGAAATTCGCTGGTCTCCTGCGTTGCAGGGATCAGTATGCCTTGTGACTGCTTTATTAGGTGCAAATGCGCCATCGTGATTCTCCGGTGGCGCTGCAATACTCCGATGCCGTTGTTCAGGCGGCAAATTGATTATGGCAAGTTTATATATGCCGGGTCAATTATCCCAGCTTCAATAGACAATTCTACAAACTCTTCGATGGTAGCTAGAAATTGCTTTTCGCTGATCTTTTCAAGGACGATAACCTGGTCACCATTGCATTTTATTCGGTATTCGCCACCTTTTTTGATTATACGAATGGCCTCTTCAATATCCATCGCCCCTCCCCGAGCTACATTCAGACTAAAAAGATGTCTGGCAGCTGCATCTGAGGGAAACGCTGTATGCGATGCTCTGACAAAAATGCCTGCTACCAACTAAAGCCAATTCAGTAAAACCAGTCGTCGGCACTTTCCCACGTTTCCTGCAGAATCTCTTCTATCGTTTCTCTATCGCCATCAATACCACCCAAAACACTCAGACTATCAGCCCCGGAGCGACGTACTGATAATTTGCAGTCCTCATACTTCTGGCTGAACCGCCGCAGCAGTTCAGCTTCAAGGGCAGGCTCAGCACCATCTGGCAACACCTTCTTGCGGTCGATTGTGATTTCAATTCTCATAGTAACCTCGACATCGATATACTGTATAAATAAACAGTACATCCATGCCGATAAATGTTCAATATCTTAAGAGAACGAATTGTTAACTTTTCTATCAGTAGTTGCATAAAAAAACCCGCCGTAGCGGGTTGAATTGACAAGGTTTATTTTTTGTTACGGCCGGACGTATCGAAGTAGTACGCGTCACTGGCTCGTGGTATCTGGAGCCTTGATCCACATTTGTAGCGCACTCACATTCCGTAAAATGTAAGAGAGTAAAGTCCGCTCCTGGCACACAGCAGACAAACACGTGACGCTGTAGGTCTCCTGAGAGCGAAAAGCGGACTTTGTGCTTAAATAATGATGACTCTGGCAGGATGGGTTTTCAATGCTTGAAAGGTAGCCACTAATTCAGGTGACGTAAATGTGTAGCAATCCCCCACTTTAGGCCGATACATTTTCCATTAATCAGGTCGATAACAGAATAACTTGCATTGGGGTGAGCATAGCGAGGGAAACTATTGACAGTCCCTTCTTTAAGAATTGCCAGAGTGCCCTGACTGACATGCCCGTGAGACACAATACATATTGTTTGTTGATGTGATGAGGTATCTTCCAGGTTTTGTAAAAAACGCATAACTCGCTGAGAAGCATGCGCCAGTGACTCCCCCCCAGGTGGACAATACTCTGCATCAAGCCTGAATAACTCATTTGCATAGTTTGGATGTTTTTGTCTGAGTAGTTCTAACGGCATACCTTCAAACTGACCAAAGGCCTGCTCTTTAAGGGCCGGTTCAGCCGTCAGTGAACAATGAAAGTGTTCAGCCAGGCTTTGCCCCATTTGCCAGGCACGCCCAAGCGGAGAAGCGTAAACACGCTCTATTTGATACTCACTTGCACTAAACGCTGCTAGTAGGACGGATGTTTCACGCAAACCCCGACAGGTCAAGGGGCTATCGCTGTGCCCCTGAATAATTCCTTCCAAATTCCACTCTGTTTCTGCGTGTCGAACAAGTATCAATTTCATCGTTAGCTGGCCATGCTCGTTGTTGATCAAAATGTCCCAACTGCGCGATGTCAAACACACACCGTTGAAGCAGCGGAAGGCTTTCCTGTTTTGGAAATAATGAACAAGTGTAGCTTATTGCCATTATGCAGCGGCTCTGGAGGTGAGGCGCTGAATTTTATCCGTAGTTAACTTCCGCTCTTGGCACAAAGCTGCCTGTCAGCTGAGCTTAAGCTCTGTATCGTAAGAGCGCTAGCTCAGATCTGAGTTACAACACATAAATATTCACTAAAAGACTTCGGTTATTCTCTCATAATCATCTTTGCGACCACAGGCATATTCCCGTACCGGCTCCGGTATTCTGTTGGAAGTGAAGCGAATGCATGCGCTACCCCCGACCCTGATCTTGATCAGCGTTATGCGTTTCGACCGAGGGAACAAATTCCGGCCAAATACTTCGCCATTCATCTGGAAAACAATCAGCTCGGGTAACTCGCCCATCTGTTAGTTGCTCAATAAGAATGGCGCGAGCGGGTGAAATAGCTGCGTTACCCGAGGCCATTTGCGATAAGTAAGAGGTTGAAACTTCAAGCTTTACAGCTAAAGCTTTTGCGTTTCCTCTTTTCATGCTGAGATAGTCTTTGAGTTGCATACATGCTCCTTCGTAAATGTAGCTTGAGTTTATAAATTACTAAACCTAAAAGTCAAGTATTTGCTTGTTTATAAATTACTAATCAAAATGCGCATATGACGACATCAGATATCAGACGAAAACGGCTTAAAGAGTGGTTCTCAGAAAAGTCGTTACCAGAGAAAGAGAAGAGCTATTTATCGCAACTGATAAATGGGCGGAGTTCTTTTGGTGAAAGGGCTGCAAGGCGTCTAGAAAAAGACTATGGCATGCCTGCCGGCTATCTTGACGCTGATGATGAGAACTCAGCTGCAAAACTTGCTGCTTTAGAACTAAGTACAGAAGAAGAAGAACTCATAAAGTACTTTCGCGGATTTCCTGATTCGGCAAAGCGGGAAGCACTCAAAGATTTTGAATCTAAATACAACAAATTTAACGAGCTTTTCAAAGAGTTACTCGCTTCAAGAAAGTGATTTTAATAGCAATCAAATATCTAAACCGCCAATATGGCGGTTTTTTTTCGCCACCAACTCTGTTCTTTCCCTCTAAAAATCTAATCCCAGCAAAAGTTTAGCATTTACTTCACCAAAAAGTTTACTTATCGCTTTACAAAAAGATTTAGTAATGGTTAAACTCATTTCATCAACAACGCGCTGCGTTGCTCCGATAAAAAACGTTCGGCTACCCGGCCTTAAGGGACAGAAAAACTAATCAGCAGGCTTTGCAATGCGGTGAATGCGGCTATGCGCACGCGGCTCAGTTATAGCGGTACCGCCTTGTTTCCCGGGTGGGGTGGAAAAGAAGCAGCCGGCAGTAGTTGTTAACTGGCTACCGTCAAAGACGCAGCCGTTGAGCAAGGCATTCAGGGTGATTGTTATCCACTGAAGGGCGTTTTAGAAGAGCACCCTGCCGCATTCACAGCACATATGTAGGAGGTGCAATGCAGAAGAAATGCGCGTACTGCCGCAAACCGATCGAGGAAGGCACTGAAGTAAGAATGACCATCCTCATCATTCATGGTTCGCAGCTGGCGCCACGAGAAAGAACGTAGCATTGAGGCTTGATGCGTTGGATGTGTCTCTCGAAGGAATTCTGGCGAAATGCCGCAATCTGTCCGGCGGGAAAAACATTATTTCATCGACTGCAGGTAAGGCACTTTCACCCGCAACAGTATCGGGTAATTTCAGGAAAGCGCGCGAGCTGTCCGGGCTTAGTTTCTCTGGCGAGCCGCCGAGCTTTCATGAGCTACGAAGTCTGTCAGCACGATTGTACGATAAACAGGCTGGAGAGGACTTTGCGCAGCATCTTCTGGGGCATAAGTCGGGTGTCATGACAGCAAAATATCGCGATGACAGGGGAAGGGAGTGGGATAAGATCGAAATATAGTTATGAGTTTGTTTTGAATGATTTTGAATTGACCAATTTAACCAATTGATTCTAATGAAGAAAATTATATATGCACTTTAGATACAAAAGAGTATTAACTTTCAGGGTTTTTATGCATTAGAATCGTTGGGTTTTGTCATTCATGGTCAGGTATGTGTACATGTCTGTAATTAATCAGGGGATTGCTCAGTGGCGCGGCTAAACAAAATCGCGATTTCGCTCTGCGCATTACTGTTTACATCTATCTCATTTACACCACTGGCGCATGCTTCAGGGCATACGCACGCCTCCGCCACGCCGAAAGCGCATCAGGCAAAGGGCACCAGCGAACGCAAGAAAAAAGTCTCCACTCAGAAAACAAAATCCAGCGCCAAAACCTCCAGCAAGAAAGCATCGACCTCCTCCCGCGCCAAACACCCTACCCGCACCACCGCCTCGAGCCAAACGGCATTAAACCGTCAGGTCGCCGGTGGAACGAAAAAGTGCGTGTTGCGAAAAGGCTATAAAAAACAGTGCGCGGCTTCGGTTAAATCCACTATCGAGCCGACGCGGGCGATGGCCAGCGTGAAGCAGAAGTGCGTCGTGCGTAAAGGCTATAAAAAGCGCTGCAAGCCGGTTGCCGAGGAAGAAGTGCCGCTGACGCTGGCCGATGCGCATAAGGTACGGGTGCAAAAAGCGCAGAGCACCGCGATGTCGAAGCTGATGGACCAAATTGGTAAGCCCTATCGCTGGGGCGGCACCTCGCCGCGCACCGGCTTTGACTGCAGCGGGCTGGTTTATTACGCCTATAAAGACCTGGTGAAGATTCATATCCCGCGCACGGCGAACGAAATGTACCACCTGCGCGATGCTCGCCCCGTCGATCGCGGCGAGCTGGAGAGCGGCGATCTGGTCTTCTTCCGCACCCGCGGTCGCGGCACGGCGGATCATGTCGGCGTTTACGTCGGCAACGGCAAATTTATCCAGTCGCCGCGTACCGGACGCGATATTCAGATTACCTCGTTAAGCGAAGATTACTGGGTTCGCCACTACGTTGGCGCCCGCCGCGTGATGACGCCTAAAACGATCCGCTGATGCCCCCCTGCCGCGCCTGCGGCAGGTTAACTCTCTCTTTTGCCACATCTTTTAATTTGCTACTATCTCCCTGTGCACTACATGGTTATTGCACGCATTAATATAATAAGGAGAGTAGCAATGTCGTTCGAATTACCTGCATTACCATATGCGAAAGACGCCCTGGCGCCGCACATTTCCGCTGAAACCCTGGAATACCACTACGGTAAGCATCACCAGGCCTACGTCACTAACCTCAACAACCTGATCAAGGGCACCGCTTTTGAAGGCCAGTCTTTGGAAGAGATCGTTCGTTCTTCCGAAGGCGGCGTCTTTAACAACGCGGCCCAGGTCTGGAACCACACGTTCTACTGGGACTGCCTGGCGCCGAATGCCGGCGGTGAGCCGGAAGGCGAACTGGCGGCAGCCATCGCTAAATCCTTCGGCAGCTTCGCTGATTTTAAAGCGCAGTTCACCGATGCGGCGGCGAAAAACTTCGGCGCAGGCTGGACGTGGCTGGTCAAAAATGCCGACGGCAGCCTGGCAATTGTCTCCACCAGCAACGCCGGCACGCCGCTCACCGGCAGCGCTAAACCGCTGCTGACCGTGGATGTCTGGGAACATGCTTATTACATTGACTACCGTAACGCCCGTCCGAACTATCTGGAGCACTTCTGGGCGCTGGTAAACTGGAAGTTTGTCGCGGCTAATCTGGCGGCATAAAACTGCACCGCAGAAGGGGAAACCCTTCTGCGGTGATTATTAACGGCTGGCGAAGGCCTCTTGTGGTCGTCCGCGACCGCTGAACAGAACCAGCATCAGCGCCACGCCGGCGATGATTGCCCCCATTACCGGAACAAATGCGTAGCCCAGCCCGCCGGAAATTACCGCCCCACCGGCCGCCGCGCCCAGCGCATTGCCGAGGTTAAACGCCCCGATATTCACCGAAGAAGAGAGCCCCGGCGCTTCGTGAGCCACGCGCATCACGCGCATCTGCAGCGGCGGCACCACGGCGAACGTCGCCGCGCCCCACACCACCATGCTGATGGCCGCGCCGACCTGCGACTGCGCCAGCAGCGGGATCGCCAGCATGATAACCATCAGCAGCAGTAAAAAGCCCTTCAGCGTGCCGGAAACCGAGCGGTCGGCAAATTTTCCGCCAAGATAGTTGCCCAGAGAGAAGCCGACGCCAATCAGCACCAGCATTGCGGTGACGAACAGCGGCGAAGCGTGGGTAATGGTATGCAGCACCGGCGAAATATAGGTATAGAGGGTGAACATCGCCCCGGCCCCGAGCACGGTGGTCAGCAGCGCGGAGAGCACCTGCGGCCGCATCAATACCGCCAGCTCCTCCTTCACGTTTGGCCGCTCCCCTGCGCTGCCTTTTGGCAGCGAGAACCACAGGCTGACCATCGCCACCAGGCCAAGACCCGCCGTGGCGAGGAAGGACATGCGCCAGCCGATGGTCTCACCGAGCCAGGTCGCCGCCGGAACGCCGCCAATGTTGGCGATGGTCAGCCCCATAAACATGGTGGCTACCGCGCTAGCCTGCTTGTGCTTAGGAACCACGCTCGCAGCCACTACCGACCCGAGGCCGAAGAAGGCGCCGTGGTTCAGGCTGGTAATAATGCGCGAGAGCAGCAGCGTGGTGTAATCCGGCGCCATTGACGAGAGGACGTTGCCAAGGGTAAAAATAGCCATCAGGAAAATCAGCGCGCTGCGGCGCGCGCGGTGCGACAGCAGCAGCGTCATCAGCGGCGCCCCGACCATCACGCCGATGGCATAGGCGCTGATCAGCATCCCCGCAGCGGGAATGGACACATCCACGCCTTTGGCGATAACCGGCAGTAATCCCATCGGGGAAAATTCGGTCGTACCGATACCAAACGCCCCAATGGCCAGCGCTAACAGGGGAAAGTTGATCTTCATGCAATGACTCCAGCAGACCGCCCTCAGCGACGGTATCTCATCAGAAGCGAAAAGCATGACATCAATCACAGAAAAACAAAAGTAAACGAAATGGCAAAAGATTTTTGCGAATTTGATAATAATGCGCGGAGATAGGGGGAAAGGAGCCTCTCCCCCGAAAAAATTAGTGCAGTACGGCGGTCAGCGCTGCGGCCACGATCAGGCCCAGAACAATAATCGTCGTGGTCAGCGAAAACTTTAAATCTGTATCCATCAATTTTCCCCCTGATTATCCCCACAAGAAAAGTGAGCCTGCTCATTTTTGCACAATATTGTATAAAAATCTTCTGAGATTTAGGGTGATGCACATTTTTACTCTTCCCCTTTGCCGCAAGATCGGACAAAATCCCACGCTAATTTGAAAGCGTATCGGCCATTGACCCCTTCCTGTCGTTCTGTGTCGTTTCCCGACGTGATGCAATGTTGAACATTGTACTCAGGGTGTGTATAGGCAAACGTTTCCGTATCGATAAGCAGACGATCAGGTCAAGGTCTGGAGAGAGAAGTAATGGCAACAATTAAAGATGTAGCGAAGCGCGCAAACGTTTCCACTACAACAGTTTCACATGTAATTAACAAAACCCGCTTTGTCGCTGAAGAGACGCGCAACGCGGTATGGGCTGCCATCAAAGAGCTGCACTACTCTCCGAGTGCGGTGGCGCGCAGCCTGAAGGTTAATCACACCAAATCGATCGGTCTGCTGGCCACCAGCAGCGAAGCGGCCTATTTCGCCGAGATTATCGAGTCCGTTGAGAAGAGCTGCTTCCAGAAGGGCTACACCCTGATTCTCGGCAACGCCTGGAACGATCCGGAAAAGCAGCAGGCCTACCTGTCAATGATGGCGCAAAAGCGCGTCGACGGCCTGCTGGTGATGTGCTCCGAATATCCGCAGTCGGTGCTCTCCATGCTCGAAGAGTACCGCAACATCCCGATGGTGGTGATGGACTGGGGTGAGTCCAAGGCCGACTTTACCGATTCGGTTATCGATAACGCCTTTGAAGGCGGCTATATGGCCGGTCGTTACCTCGTTGAGCGCGGCCACCGTGAAATCGGCGTGATCCCGGGTCCGCTGGAGCGCAACACCGGCGCCGGGCGTCTGGCCGGTTTTATGAAAGCGATGGAAGAAGCGCAGATTAACGTCCCGGAAAGCTGGGTGGTTCAGGGCGACTTCGAGCCGGAGTCCGGCTACCGCGCGATGCAGCAGATCCTCAGCCAGCAGCATCGTCCGACCGCCATCTTCTGCGGCGGCGACATCATGGCGATGGGCGCGATTTGCGCCGCCGACGAAATGGGCCTGCGCGTTCCGCAGGATATTTCGCTGATTGGCTATGACAACGTGCGCAACGCCCGCTACTTTAGCCCGGCGCTGACCACCATTCATCAGCCAAAGGACTCTCTCGGCGAAGCCGCCTTCAATATGCTGATGGACCGCATCGTCAACAAGCGCGAAGAGTCGCAGTCTATCGAAGTTCACCCGCGGCTGGTCGAGCGCCGCTCGGTGATCGACGGCCCGTTCGTCGACTACCGCCGCTAATCCTGCCGGGCGTCGGCTATTCCGGCGCCCGCAGCCACTCCCGATTTAACGTTTCGCTGTCGCCAAGGTAGTCCAGCAGCCATGAGAGCGCTGGCGAGATATCGCTCTGCTGCCAGGTCAGGCAGCAGGCGGCGTCCGGGAACGGATTTTCCAGCGCCAGCGCCGTCCACTCGCCGCTGTCGATCCACGGACGGGCGAAGTGCGACGGCACCATGCCGATGCAGAGCCCGGCCGACAGGCAGGTTGCCGAGGCATCCCAGTCCGGCACCACCACCCTCTTCTGATTATCCAGCAGCCACGTCGTGCGCTTCGGCAGCGATCGGGAAGTATCTTCCCTGACCAGCGACGGCCAGTTGCGCAACGTGTCATCGCTCAGCGGGCCGTTCATTTTCGCCAGCGGATGGTGGCTGGCGACGACGCAGTGCCAGCTCAGCATGCCCATATCGCGAAAGGCGTAGCGTCCGCCGACCGGAATCGAGCGGGTCGCGCCGATGGCCAGCTCCACGCGGCCGTCGGCCAGCGCGTCCCAGACGCCGTTAAACACCTCCTGGAAGACAATCAGCTCGACGTCCGGAAAGTGGCGATAAAAATCAACAATCATCTGCCGCATCCGCGCCGGCTTCACGATATCGTCAACCGCGATCGAGAGCTGCCCGCGCCAGCCGTTGGCGATCTGCTGACACTGGCGGCGGGTGATCTGCATTTTTTTGATAACAGAACGCCCTTCCTGTAAAAACCACACCCCGGCGGGGGTGAGCTCAACGTCGCGGTGGCGACGTTCAAAGAGCGGAACGGCCAGCCACTCTTCGAGCTGACGCACGGTGTAGCTGACCGCCGAGGGTACACGATGCAGCTCCTGAGCCGCTGCGCTAAAGCTGCCGTTGCGTGCAACCGCATCAACCACTTCAAGGGAGTATTCTGACCACATATTCTGCCTGCAAATTTTTTGAACGCATTTAACAAATATTAGCGTTTCACAAGCCAGAATGCACTCCCTACACTCTGCGGCATCTTACCTGCATCAGAAGAAAGAGAACTTTATGCAACAACCTGGGAAAGGATTTTTGGTTTGGCTGGCGGGTCTCAGCGTGCTCGGCTTCCTCGCAACCGATATGTATCTGCCGGCGTTTTCGGCTATCCAACAGGATCTGAATACTTCAGCGGCCTCGGTCAGCGCCAGCCTGAGCGTGTTTCTCGCCGGTTTCGCCCTTGGCCAGCTGTTCTGGGGCCCGGTATCCGATCGCTATGGGCGCAAGCCGGTGCTGCTCAGCGGCCTGGCGATCTTCGCCGTCGGCTGCCTTGGCATGCTGTGGGTCGAGGACGCGACCCTGATGCTGGCGCTGCGATTTGTGCAGGCCATCGGCGTCTGCGCAGCGGCGGTCACCTGGCAGGCGATGGTCACCGACTATTATCCTGCCCAGCGCACCAACCGCATATTCGCCACCATCATGCCGCTGGTGGGCCTCTCCCCGGCCCTGGCACCGCTGCTCGGCAGCTGGCTGCTCGCCCATTTCGACTGGCAGGCTATCTTCGCGACCCTGTTTATCGTCGCTCTGCTGCTGATGCTGCCTGCATTACGCCTCAAGCCGGTGAGCAAGCCCGATAGCAGCACGCAGAAAAAACTCACCTTCCTGGCGCTGCTGCGCTCGCGCGAATACAGCGGCAACGTGCTGATCTACGCCGCCTGCTCCGCCAGCTTTTTCGCCTGGCTGACCGGTTCGCCGTTTATTCTGCACGACATGGGCTACGGGCCAACCGCCATCGGCCTGAGCTACGTACCGCAGACTATCGCCTTTTTAATCGGCGGATACGGCTGTCGTGCCGCGCTGCAGAAATGGCAGGGACAGCAGCTGCTGCCGTGGCTGCTGGTCGTTTTTGCCATCAGCGTTGCCGCCACCTGGCTGGTGGGCCTGCAGCAGGATGTCTCTATCGTCGCGCTGATGGCACCCTTCTGCGTGATGGCTATCGTTAACGGCGCCATTTACCCGATTGTCGTCGCCCAGGCGCTACGGCCGTTCCCTCAGGCGACGGGTCGCGCCGCCGCGCTGCAGAATACCCTGCAGCTCGGACTGTGCTTCCTGACCAGCCTGCTGGTGTCGACGCTGATCGCCACTCCGCTGCTCACCACCACCAGCGTGATGCTGGCCTCCATCGTGCTGGCCGGACTGGGATATGCGATGCAGCTGCGGAGCGCCCGTCTCAGCACCCAGTCGTCACATGCATAGAATGGTTTCAGTGATGTTAAGGTCCAGTAATTAGCCTGCTAATATGTTTTTATTGAAAGCCTTAAAATAGGGGCCTATACTGGATCCCGTATCACATAAATAGAAAGTTTATCGATATTAACGGGGGCAGGACGCCTCCCGTTTCACCATGGAAGGCCTTTCGGCAAGGGTTATCTCCCTTCCTCTGTTCTACGTCGGATAGCAGCTTCACGGATTTTCCGTGAGATTTCTCACAATGCCAAAAAAAGCGTCTACGCTGTTTTAAGGTTCTGATCACTTGGGCGTGATGGAGAAGCTATGAGTTCATCGTGTATAGAAGAAGTAAGTGTACCAAATGACGACTGGTACCGAATTACAGCTGAGTTGCTCGGTCGTGCGGGTATTGAAATTAATGGCCCCGCTCCCTCCGATCTACGGATAAAAAACCCCCTCTTTTTTAAGCGCGTGCTGCAGGAAGGGTCTCTGGGGTTAGGTGAAAGTTATATGGACGGCTGGTGGGACTGCGAGCGTCTGGATATTTTCTTCCACAAGGTGCTGCGCGCCGGGCTGGAAAACCAGCTTCCCCGCCATCTCAAAGATACGCTGCGTATTGCTGCTGCTCGTCTGTTCAATCTGCAAAGTAAAAAACGTTCCTGGATTGTCGGCAAAGAGCATTACGATCTCGGCAACGACCTCTTTAGTCAGATGCTCGACCCCTATATGCAATACTCCTGCGCTTACTGGAAAGAGGCGCAATCTCTGGAAGAGGCTCAGCAGGCTAAATTAGATCTTATTTGCCGTAAGCTGCAGCTGGAGCCGGGGATGCGGGTGCTGGATATTGGCTGCGGCTGGGGCGGTCTGGCCTATTACATGGCAAAAAATTATCACGTTAGCGTGGTTGGCGTTACCATTTCTGCCGAACAGCAAAAAATGGCCCAGCAGCGGTGTGAGGGATTAGACGTCACTATCCTGTTACAGGACTATCGCGACTTACATGATAGTTTTGATCGTATTGTTTCCGTCGGTATGTTCGAGCACGTGGGGCCGAAAAACTACGCCACCTATTTCGATGTCGTCAACCGGAATATGAAAGCGGACGGTCTTTTTTTACTGCACACCATCGGTTCAAACAAAACGGACCTCAGCGTCGATCCGTGGATCAATAAATATATCTTCCCTAACGGCTGCCTGCCGTCGGTACGCCATATTGCAAAAGCCAGCGAAACGCATTTCGTGATGGAAGACTGGCACAATATAGGCGCCGATTACGATACCACGCTGATGGCCTGGTACGAGCGGTTCCTCGCCAGCTGGCCGGATATTGCCGATAACTACACCGAGCGTTTCAAGCGCATGTTTAGCTATTATCTGAACGCCTGCGCCGGTGCCTTTCGCGCGCGCGATATTCAGCTGTGGCAGGTGGTGTTTTCTCGCGGTGCCGAAAGCGGCCTGCGCGTGGCGCGCTAGATCCTGACCTGCACTCAACATGCCTGCCGGTGTCATCACCGACAGGCATTTTTTTTTCCCCATCCCGTAGTTGTTTCCGCAACAGCGGGCGTTCAGCGATGAGAAATGGCGCTGCTGAAATCGGCGAGCCGCAGGCTGCGGCCGGGAGCTAAACGGCAGCCCCATCGTAGCGAGCAGCCCGCGACTATGACTCTTGCGTCGCCTTTTGGACGGCTTCTTTCGCGGCCAGCACCCGCTCAACGGTATCGACCACCGCCTGCGTCTGCGGGTCAATCTCGATATTGACCCGATCCCCCAGCTTTTTCACTCCCAGCGTGGTGCGCAGCAGCGTTTCCGGGATCAGGTGCACGCAGAAGCGCGTTGGCGTGACTTCGCCAACCGTCAGGCTAATGCCGTCAACGCCGATAAAGCCTTTATACAGAATGTACTTCATCAGCGCCGGGTCCTGGACCTTGAACCAGATCTGGCGGTTATTTTCCGAGGTCAGGATCTTAACCACCTCCGCGGTGGTCATAATATGGCCGGACATCAGATGGCCGCCGATTTCATCGCTGAACTTTGCCGCGCGCTCAACGTTGACCACGTCCCCCTGACGCACGGCGCCGAGGTTGGTGATACGCAGGGTTTCTTTCATCAGGTCAAAACTGATGCGCGCGCCGTCGATCTCGGTGACGGTCAGACAGCAGCCGTTGTGTGCGACCGACGCACCGGTTTCCAGTCCGTCGAGCATGTGCTCAGGCAGCTCCACCACGTGGGTACGAAAATTGGGCTTCTCATCGATGGACACCACTTTAGCGGTCCCCTGCACAATGCCAGTAAACATGCTTTGCTCCTCCAGGAATGGCTCACAATATATTAATCGGAAACAATAACAGGTGGTAAATAAGGTTGCCAGCACGCATCGTGCCCTACCATTTTTTCACTGGCTTAATGGCTAATCCTCGCTACAATAGACTGGCTAATCCCTCTGCTTTTTCTTCTTGCTGCCATTAACGGCGGCTTTTTTAGTCTTAAAATAACAACAATATAAAGGTGTACAGGTGCAGAAGTACTTCATTGAAGCGCGTCAGTTGTTAGCACTGGCTATTCCCGTCATCCTTGCGCAGGTGGCCCAGACCTCAATGGGCTTCGTCGATACCGTCATGGCGGGTGGCTACAGCGCCACCGATATGGCGGCCGTTGCCATCGGTACCTCCATCTGGCTGCCGGCGATCCTCTTTGGTCACGGCCTGCTGCTGGCGCTAACGCCGGTCGTCGCGCAGCTCAACGGCTCCGGGCGCCGTGAGCGCATCGCGCACCAGGTGCGCCAGGGTTTTTGGCTGGCGGGGTTCGTCTCGGTGCTGGTGATGGTAGTGCTGTGGAACGCCGGCTATATCATCAGCTCAATGCATAATATTGACCCGGCGCTGGCGGATAAAGCCGTCGGCTACCTGCGCGCGCTGCTGTGGGGGGCTCCGGGCTACCTCTTCTTCCAGGTTGCGCGTAACCAGTGCGAAGGCCTGGCGAAAACCAAGCCGGGGATGGTCATGGGCTTCATCGGCCTGCTGGTGAATATCCCGGTCAACTACATCTTTATCTACGGCCATTTCGGCATGCCGGAGCTGGGCGGCGTGGGCTGCGGCGTGGCAACGGCTTCCGTGTACTGGGTGATGTTTTTCAGCATGATCTCCTGGGTACGTCGGGCGCGCTCAATGCGTGATATTCGCGGCGCCGAGGGGTTCAGCAAGCCGGATTTTGCCGTCCTCAAGCGTCTGGTCCAGCTCGGGCTGCCGATCGCGCTGGCGCTCTTTTTCGAAGTGACCCTGTTTGCGGTGGTTGCGCTGCTGGTTTCTCCGCTGGGCATTATCGATGTCGCCGGCCATCAGATTGCGCTTAACTTCAGCTCGCTGATGTTCGTTTTACCGCTGTCGCTGGCGGCGGCGGTTACTATCCGCGTCGGCTTCCGCCTCGGCCAGGGTTCAACCCTCGATGCGCAAACCTCCGCCAGAACCGGCGTCGGCGTTGGCGTCTGCATGGCCGCGATCACGGCGATTTTCACCATCCTGATGCGCAAACAGATTGCCCTTCTCTACAACGACAACCCGGAAGTGGTGGTACTGGCCTCCCAGCTGATGCTGCTGGCGGCGATATATCAGGTCTCCGACTCCGTCCAGGTCATCGGCAGCGGGATCCTGCGCGGCTATAAGGATACGCGCTCAATCTTCTTTATTACCTTTACCGCCTACTGGGTTCTGGGACTGCCGAGCGGCTATGTGCTGGCGTTAACCGATATTGTCGTCCCGCGCATGGGGCCTGCCGGCTTCTGGTGCGGGTTCATTATCGGCTTAACCTCTGCGGCGATCCTGATGATGCTGCGGATGCGCTTCCTCCAGCGTCAGCCGTCGAGCGTCATTTTACAGCGCGCAGCGCGCTAACCGGCAGCGGTGCCCCGCTTTCGGGGCGCCGTTTCTCAGCGATAGCCGGGTCCGTGCGGGCCCAGCGCCTCTCTCAGCGCCTCAACAAAGCATTTGATTTTGGTCGTGCGTCGGCGTCCTGCCGGCACCAGCACGTGCATCGGCCGCGAAGGGCCGGAAAATCCCGATAAAACCTGCACCAGCCTGCCCTCCTCAACCTCAACTCTCAGCACCTCTTCCGGCCCGAGGGTGATGCCGTGCCCGGCGAGAGCGGCGTTCATCAGCGCTTTCCAGTCGTTCGAACGGAAGCGCCCGGCGGGTTTAACCTCCACCGTGGCGCCCTCCCTGGTGAACTGCCAGCGGCAGGCGTTCATGGCCGACCAGTGGCCATAGACCAGGCAGGAGTGGTGCTGCAGATCCGCCGGCGTCTGCGGCTCGCCGTGGCGCAAAATATAGTCAGGAGAGGCGCAGGCTATTAACCGGTAAGGACGCAGCGGCCAGGCGACCATGGTGCTGTCGGCCAGCTCGCCGATGCGAATAATCACCTCGAACTCCTCTTCTATCGGGTCGACGATGCGGTCGCTGAGGGTCAGCTCAACCTGAACCTCGGGGTAGCGGGCGAGATAGTCGGTGATAAACGTCGAGAGCGCGTGCGAACCAAAGGTAACCGGCGCATTGACTCTGATAATGCCGGAAGGAGTCGCCTTCATCTCCAGCGCCAGCGCGTCGGCCTCAGCGACTTCGTCCAGCACCACGCGGCAGCGCTCATAGTAGCTGCGGCCGATATCGGTCAGGGTTTGCCGCCGCGTCGTTCGCGCGATGAGCGAGGTGCCGAGATGCGCCTCGAGGGCCGCTACGTGGCGGGCAACCATCTGCGGCGAAAGCTGCAGCTGTTCGGCAACGGCGGCAAATGAGCCGGTTTCTGCCGCCTTGACGAAAACCTTCATGCTGGTGAGCTGATCCATGATTCACTCATTTGAGTTGTTTATCATGCAACCATCTTACGATTTATCTTCTGTGACGAGGGAATTAAATTTATTTCCTCAACGAGACAATTTGTCAGGAGTCAAAGATGAAGATCGGAATAATAGGCGCCGGGTTTGTAGGACGCTCCATCGCTAAGCTTGCGCTGCAGGCCGGGCACGACGTGATGCTCAGCAACTCACGGGGGCCGCAGACGCTGTTCAGCCTGCGGCCGATGATCGGCTGCCAGGTGGGCAGCGCGGACGAGGCCGCCGAATTTGGCGAGGTGGTGGTGATTGCCGTCCCCCTCAGCGCCATCAACGCGCTGCCGGTCGCCGGGATTAAAAATAAGCACGTTATTGATGCGGTCAATTACTACCCGCAACGGGATGGCGACATTGCCGAGCTCGATTCCGGGCAAACCACGACCAGCGAACTGCTGGCGCGGAACCTGCCCACCGCCAGAATCACCAAAGCTTTCAACGCCATCCCGATGACGCAGCTGGAAAGCGATGGCCTGGCCGCCGGGGCGGAAAATCGTCGGGCGCTGCCGCTGGCGGGCGATGATGAAGAGGGGAAAACCATTGCCGCCGCGCTGTACGACGCCTTTGGTTTTGATGCCCTCGACGTCGGGCCGCTGAGCGAAGGATGGCGCTTTGAACGCGGCACGCCCGCCTATTGCGTTCCCATGAGCCGACGGGAGCTTGCCGCGACGCTTGCCCAAACGACGCGCGGCTAAGCCCGTCCCTACTCCGCTAACGCTTCCTCGTTAGCGGAAACCCTCTTATGCCCTCCCGCAGCCTGCGTCGTACATTCGGTTACCTGCCGATACCAAACACTCACTGAACTCGCGCCATGACCGGCATATAGTTGTTTCAACAGCCCCGCAGTGGGGTTAACTGAAGAAACATTTTCGAGGATATCAGAATGAAAAAAGTATTAGCTCTGGTCGTTGCCGCTGCTATGGGTCTGTCTTCTGCTGCTTTCGCTGCTGATGCGGTAAGCACCACTCAGGCTCCAGCTGCTGCAACTCACAGCACCGTTGCCAAGACCACTCATCACAAAAAACATCACAAAGCCGCCGCTAAACCGGCTGCAGAGCAGAAAGCTCAGGCTGTGAAAAAACACAAAAAAGCAGAAGCTAAACCGGCTGCCGCTCAGAAAGCCCAGGCCGCTAAAAAGCACCATAAAGCCGCAGCTAAACCTGCCGTAGCCCAGAAAGCTCAGGCCGCTAAAAAACACCATAAAGCAGCAGCAAAACCTGCCGTAGCGCAGAAAGCCCAGGCTGCTAAAAAGCACCATAAAGCCGCAGCAAAACCTGCCGTAGCGCAGAAAGCTCAGGCTGCTAAAAAACACCATAAAGCTAAACACCACACTGCCGCTAAACCGGCTGCACAACCGGCTGCATAATTAATCCGGCTCGTCTGGTATCGTAATAAATCGGCGCTGCTTCAGCGCCGATTTTTTTAGGAGAGCACTATGCTGCAACGCTATCGTTTTGAGCTCATTCTGATCCTACTGATAATCTGTGCCCTCTTCACCCTTCGCCTTATATTTAAATAAAACCCAACGCTTCCCTTAATTAAAAAAGGCCGCAGCAGAGACCTTGTTGATATCAAAATACAAAAGCGTTACGACGATACTTATTATTAAGTACGACGCGTCACTTCAAATACCCCTGGCGCAACTTCAATGACCGCGAACTGGCTGTATGAAGTCCCGGTTGAGGTATACGGCTTCGCCTGTACGTCCCGGTCTTCAAGCTGCACTACCGCATTAATCCGCGTCAGCAGGCATAGCCCGCGGGCAAAAGACTCCTGCGCCCCGGCCCGCAGGTTAAAATTGTCGGTGCTGCAGGTGGCATATTTTATCTCACCATGCACGCGATAGCGGGTAGTATTTACCACGCAGGCCTTCGGGTATGCGCCATCTAACTCTTCGTTTTTTAAATCCTGAACTTCATGTGTGCTCATTTTCATTTCCCTTGATTGTTTAGTGAGTGCGAGAACCACGTTACGCCGTTAATAGCCATGAATTCGTGACCAAAATCAAATTTAAACTCGCGGGGGAAATAATCATATTAATATCGTATATAAGAAAATGCCTACACCATAAATAAAACCCACGAAAATACATTGACCACACAAATTATTACCGAAGGTTAAATGCATTTAACTAATAAATATCGTATGAAACAAGCGCGAGTCTTTTTTCTATTTTCACCCGGGAGAATAGTTAGTCGACGCCGGCTATCCGCCGCGTCCCCCTTTGCGTCCGCAACGGATTTACGATACCGCGCCCGCCCGTCAACAGGCGCCACTCCAGGCGGGTGGAAGCGTTCCTCATGGCCGGTCGCTAAGGCCTTCTGGTGAAAACTGGGCAAGAAATATCCTTGATCATCAGCAAAATATAGACAACATGAGTAAAACTTCCGCAATCGCGTCTGTTCTGCAAGAAAAGTGACGTTTGCCTCTTGCCACAACCTCTCCCGATCGCTAATATGCGTCCCCGTTGTCACCACAACATTGCGTTCATAGCTCAGTTGGTTAGAGCACCACCTTGACATGGTGGGGGTCGTTGGTTCGAGTCCAATTGAACGCACCATAAAGCGTTTATAGCTCAGTTGGTTAGAGCACCACCTTGACATGGTGGGGGTCGTTGGTTCGAGTCCAATTAAACGCACCAAATGCGTCCGTAGCTCAGTTGGTTAGAGCACCACCTTGACATGGTGGGGGTCGGTGGTTCGAGTCCACTCGGACGCACCAGATTTTCTTAATCTGGTGCATTTTCCTCGAAAGAAGCGCTTTCTACAGCCGTTCAGCCCTACTCAATATCCCCTGTTCCACGATATTCAAATCCGTTTAATACCCGACGCCTGATGCTAACCAGAGATTCCAGTCCTGATCGGTTCCGTCAGCGGCACGTACCGCAGGTGCTTTAGCGCCAGCAATCCGCCCGGCAAACGCTACGGACAACTCATCAAGCTGCCCTTTGCCGTTTTAGCTGACGGCAAAAAAGCCGGAGTAGCAACCTATTCCGGCCCGTGATTGATGATGTTTTAGAAATGCGTATTCACGCTCACATAGAACGTCCGCCCCGACTCGTTGTAGGTTTCCGCGCCGGCGCCATACAGATAAGCCCCGGTTGTCGAGTTCCCCGTGGTCTGCGCATTACCGGCGCGATAGTGGCGAATATCAAACAGGTTATCCACGCCGCTGGTCAGACTCAGGTTTTTATTGACGTCCCAGGTCGCACTTAGCCCAACAATGCTGTATGGACTGACTTCGTTTAGCTCGCTTCCGGACACCGCCTCACCTTTATAGTTAAAGCGCTTCGGTTTCTGGCGGCCATACCAGGTGAAGGTGCTCTGTAAGGAGAGATCGTCACGCACCTGCCAGCTAACGGTCAGAGTTCAGCGTGAACTGCGGAATGACCGACAGGCGATCGCCGGTGGTCTTGTTCTTGCTCTGCAGCATCCACGTCAGGTTGTTGCTCCAGCTGACCGTTTCGCTCACCGGCAGATTTAGCGAGCCTTCCAGCCCTTCTACCAGCGCCTTCGGCACGTTTTCCCATTGATAGATATTGGTCGTACCGTTGCTGGCCGTGCCTACCGCCGAGTAACCTGACTCAATCTTATTACGGTAGTCGTTGCGGAACCACGTCAGCCCCGCCTGATAGCCCTCGTGCTTATACTCAAGACCGATCTCTTTGTTAACGCTGGTTTCGGCCTTCAGATCGCTATTACCCATCAGGTAACAGGCGGAACTGCTGGCGTAGCAGCCCTGGCCGTTACTGTACAGAATATAGTTCGGGTTGAGCTGGTAGAGGTTCGGCGCTTTATAGGCGCGGGCAATCCCCAGTTTCAGCGTCCAGTCATCGGAGAGCCCCTGGGAGAGGTTCAGAGATGGGCTCCAGTTATTACCGACAATACTGTGGTGATCAAAGCGCAGGGCTGGCGTCAGCATGGTGCTATCCGTCAACGCGATATTGTCTTCGGTAAACAGCGAGAAAATTTCCGCGCTGGAGTACGGGCTGCGCCCGGTTGCCGGGGTGCCGTCGATGGAGCCATAGGAGAGAGACTGGGTGGTCGACACGCCATCCTTCATCCGCTGTTGGTTCCACTCGGTGCCCAGGGTCAGATTCTGCTCAACCCCGAGGGTAAACGGGATATTCACTTCACTGTGCAACAGCACGTCCGAGAGGTCGATATCCGAGAATTCGCTGCTGGAGAAGATGCCCTCCGTCCCGCCCGCCAGCCCTTCGCTCATCCGCGAGTTGCGGGTATGTTCATACTGGGCATAGCTGTTGCTGGTCACGCCGTTATCCCAGCCGCCGGTCCAGGTCACGCCGTAGGTCTGGCGATAGAGGCGGTTGGTCTCCTTGCCGTACATGCTTTTCACCAGCGTGCTGGTGTTGGTGTTCTGCGTGTCGCCGGCGTACAGGTTGCCCTGACGGCTGTAGCCGGTTTCGAACTCCAGCGCCTGCATCGGCGCAAACTCCCAGCGCAGCTTGCCGTGGATATCTTTATTCACGACGCCTTCGCGCCCTGCAGGATAGGATCCCGCATAGGTACCGGTTCGTGCCGCTTCATGGCCGGAGTTAATATCCTGGGCATCGGCCTGCGTCTTGCTCAGGTTACCCCATAAATTAAAGCTGACCTCATCCGACAGCGGACCGTTTAGGCTGAAGTTCGTGCGCTTCGTCGAGCCCTCTTTACGGTGCTGAGGGGCGTTCATATAGGTATTCCAGGAACCATGCCACTCGCTGCTGGTCGGTTTAGTGACGATGTTAACCACGCCCCCCATTGCGCCATTGCCGTAGCGGGCCGCCGCCGGGCCACGAATAACGTCGATATGATCGATCATTTCCGCCGGTACCCAGCTGGTATCACCGCGCGTGTCGCGGTCTCCGCGCCAGCCATAGCGCACGGAGTTACGACTGGTCACCGGTTTACCGTCCACCAGTATCAGCGTGTTCTCAGGCCCCATACCGCGAATATCGACCTGGCGGTTATTACCGCGCTGACCGCTGGTGGAGTTGCCCGTCAGGTTGACGCCGGGCTGGGTACGAATCAGTTCGGAGACGTCGCGTGCGGGTGGATGTTTGCGGATTTCATCGGCAGTGATGGTGGAAACCCCGGGGGCCTGGAGAGTCTGCGCGGCTGCGGTAACGACCATCGTTTCGTCGTGTTTCTCCGATGCGTTTGCCGCAGCGGATCTCTTCGTTTCGTCTGGCGTGCTGTCGTCAGCGGCCTGCACCGGCGACCCCGCTCCCCAGATAGCCATAGGAATCAGCGCGGCCAGCGAGTAGTGTGAATAATGTTTCATGGAATATGCCCTGTTTTCTTATTTTGCCGTCGGGGCACGCCTTCTTCATCCGTCAGATAAACAACGGCAGCGACCTCCAGGCACAGAACATCTTCTCTGGTTTTGGCGTAAGCAGGCGCCTCCCGATGTTATATCGGGATATCAATTACCCTTTTTCGCCAAAATAAAAATTCCGCCCTGGAAAAACGAAGAGACAAACGCGCCACGCTATTCTTTGATAGCGTATTCCGAACAGCGCTCAATAGGATTATTGTGCCGCCCTACGTTATTAAAAATGAGATTCATTATCAAGCCCATAATTAACAAGCAGAAAGAAAAGAAAAATACAACAACAAAAACAGCGAGATACAAATACAATCAAGGTTAGTTAATTACAGCCCATAAAATCAAATGAATGACATCCACATTAAATAAACACAATTTAATCATAATATAATCACAATCTTGAAATTCGGGGTTTATTTATTCATTCAAAGAAAATACCGTCCGCGTTAATTATTAAGCCCCCTCCTTTCGAGAATTTGCAGTTCCTCATACCGGCATCCCGGGCAGGCTAACGCTGCGCAATTGACGACACCAAAAAATGATTTTAAGTCCCCTTCAACGAAAGGATGCTCCCGCCGCTTCCGCCAACTATTCGCTAGCAGATACAGGCACTTTACCGCTGCCCCGCGATCCCTCGTTTATACTTTGCTCTGTGCCCTTAGTTACACCTTCAGCGTCAGCCAGATAACGGATGGCTGCGCCAAAACAATGAGCCCATATCAATGAAGAAAATTGCGATTATCGGCGCCGGACCGACGGGAATTTATACTTTTCACGCCCTTTTACACAACGCGGTGCCGCTTGCCGTCTCCATCTATGAACAGGCCGACCGGGCCGGCGTCGGGATGCCCTATAGCAAGGAAGACACCGCGCGGATGATGCTGGCGAACATTGCCAGCATCGAAATCCCCCCCATTTTCTCAACCTATATCGACTGGCTGCAGGGGCTGAGCGCTGAGCATCTGGCGCGCTACGGGGTGCGTAAAGAGTCTCTTCATGTCCGCCAGTTCCTGCCGCGCCTGCTGCTGGGTGAATATTTCCATGACCAGTTTCAGCAGCTGGTGGCGACGGCCCGCCAGCGCGGATTTGAGGTCGCGATCCATGAATCCTGCCGGGTGGAGGATCTGCACGTTACCTCCGAAGGCGTGATGCTCTGCGCCCAGGGGCTTGCGGAACCCGCGCATTTTGACCTTGCGGTTATCGCCACCGGACACGTCTGGCCTGAAGACGACACCACCCCACGCGCCCACTTCCCGAGCCCCTGGTCGGGACTAATGAGCGCGCGCATCGCGCCCTGTCGGGTCGGAATTATGGGAACGTCGCTCAGCGGCATCGATGCCGCCATGGCGGTTGCCGCGCAGCACGGGGATTTTGTGGAGGCGGAGGACCGGTCGCTGAGCTTCAGGCTGGATCGCGGCAGCGAGGCGCTGGAAATGGTGATGATGTCCCGCTCCGGGATCCTGCCTGAAGCCGACTTCTACTGCCCCATTCCCTATGAACCCTTAACGATCGCCAGCGACGAGGCGATTGCCCGGCACATCGCCGCCGGACCCGAGGGGCTGCTCGACCGGGTCTTCGCGCTGATGGCGCAGGAAATTGACGCCGCCGACCCGCAGTGGAGCCGGGAGATAGCGCTGCACTCGCTTAACGCCGACAGCTTCCACGATGCCTGGTTCGCCGCGCGCAGGAAGAGCGATCCTTTCCGCTGGGCTGAGGCGAATCTCATCGAGGTCGAGCGCAACAAGCGCGACAGGCGCACGGTGGCATGGCGCTATGCAATCCTCAGACTGCATGAAGCGGTCCAGGCCATCGTCCCTCATCTCGACTCACGGGACGCGGAGCGGTTTAGCGCCGGCCTCGCGCGGGTGTTTATCGATAACTACGCGGCGATCCCGTCGCAATCCATTCGCCGGCTGCTGGCGCTGCACGAGGCCGGCGTTATCAGCATTCTCCCGCTTGGACCCGATTACACCATCGCCATTGAGGATAACCTGACGGAAATAAGCGTTGGCCAGTCCAGGTATGCCTTTGAGGTCTTTATCGATGCCAGAGGGCAGAAGCCGTTGAAGACCAAAGACCTGCCGTTCCCGACGCTGCGCCAGCAGATCCTCGCCGCCGGGGACGCTATTCCCGACGTCGGGGAAGACTACACCCTGCTGGAGCCGGAGATCGTTCGCGGGCGCATTGCGTTTGGTGCGCTGCCCTATCTCATGCACGACCGCCCGTTCGTTCAGGGGCTTACGGTCTGCGCGGAAATTGGCGCCGCGATGGCTAAAGCCGCATCGCAGCCGGCAGCGCGCCCGCGGCGGTGGCTGCCGTTTATCGAGCGCTAGCCGCCATTGACGCTTGCGGGCGGGCATCGGCGCTAAGGCCGTGCCTGCCCTTAGCGTCGGTCAGGAGCCGGCTGCCAGGGGTCCTTTTGCCGATCTTCGCTATCATCCCTTTTACGCGGAATTTCCCCCCGTTCGCGGGGGTCGTCTTTTGCCGGATGGCGGGCCGGTTTATCAGGGTCATTTACGCTAGAATGGGACACAGTATTTATCCTCCGCTGCTGGCTGCGGTTATTACGCAAAGAGCAGACTATTTAACAGATGACGCAGATATATAGCATTGTTGCCGGTGCGTTGACGCTGTGGGTAAAAAAATGCGGGCCAGCGGCCCGCAGGATATATAACGCTGACGATAGCGTTACGCTTTATGCCAGACCGCACGGGAATTAGCTGGCGCCTGATTTATGCCCGCCGCCGTGGCTATTCTCACCGCCTTTTTTCCCGGCTTCTGAAGCGCGCTGGGGATCGTTTTTAAAATTCCCCCCGCTATGCTGACCGCCTTTACGACCGGCTTCAGATGCTTTTTCCCGGTCTTGCGCGAAATTACCCGATCCACCTCTGTGCTCTGTCATAATGTTACCTTTCGGTTGGTTTATGAAAAATGATTCGCGCTATGGCAAATCATTGCCGTCGAGAATTAACAGTAAGTGACAGGAAGCCTGTGTCAAACCGCCGGGCCGCTTACCCGGCGGGCCAGACCAATAAAAACGGTGCCAGAAATAAATTTAAACATCTCGGCTCATCCCATCTAACCCTCAACAGGACAACCCATCAAGCGGTGGCGGATTATTTTTTCAGCGGTAAAATTGAGCGTATTTGTAAAGAACGTAAAATTAACGCCATCCGGCCGCAGAATAATCCCCCCCACGCATCCACAGGTAATAAACCCCGCACCAGCCGTTAGAACAATCCTAAAATTTTACCCGACCCACATCGGTCGCAGAAATAAAACATCGCGGCTAATCAGACAATTACGCATGATATTGCCCTGCGGCAGCATAATAATACCGGCACCACCGCTGACTTAATTCCTAAAATACCTTTTCCTGCCGCCCATTGGACCTATGCTTAATATTTGCCTGAACAGAGGAAATTATATGAGCGACCACGCCAAACACAGCGCACAATACCCCCGCCCTCCGTTTGCCGACCAGCCGCAAACGCCTCCCGGCCTGGCTTCGGAGATGCTGCCCGTTCCCGATCACGGTGAGGAAAGCTACGTTGGCTCGGCCAGACTGTCCGGCAAGAGAGCGCTGATTACCGGCGGCGACTCGGGTATCGGCCGCGCGGTGGCCATTGCGTTTGCTCGTGAAGGAGCGGACGTGGCAATAAACTATCTGCCGGAGGAAGAAGCCGACGCCGAAGAGGTCATCGCTCTGATTGAGGCCGCAGGGCGCAAGGCGGTGGCTATTCCCGGCGATATTCGTAGCGAATCCTTCTGCGAAGCGCTGGTTGAAAAGGCCGCCAGAGAGCTGGGCGGTCTGGATATTCTGGTGAATAATGCCGGGCGTCAGCAGTACTGCGACTCGCTGGCAGAACTCACAACGGCGGATTTTGACGCCACCTTCAAAACCAACGTCTACGCGCCGTTCTGGATAACCAAAGCCGCGCTGCGCCATCTCAAAGAGCATAGCGCGATCATCAACACCTCTTCGGTTCAGGCCTTTAAGCCGAGCCCGATACTCTTTGATTACGCCCAGACTAAAGCCAGCCTCGTGGCCTTCACCAAATCATTAGCCAAACAGCTGGGTCCGAAGGGGATCCGCGTCAACGCCGTCGCCCCCGGCCCCTACTGGACGGTTCTGCAGTCCAGCGGCGGCCAGCCTGAGGAGAAGGTCCGCCAGTTTGGTGCAGATACCCCGCTCGGTCGCCCTGGGCAACCGGTGGAAATTGCCCCGCTGTACGTGACGCTGGCCTCCGACGCCTGCTCGTTCACCTCCGGCCAGGTCTGGTGTTCTGACGGCGGCGATGGCGTGCTGTAAGTCGTCCGCCAGCACGGCTGAGGACCCGATAGCGTTGTCGGCGCGCCGGCGTTGACAACGCTACAAATATGCAATATTAAATTAACACTTGCACTCCTCCCCGGCGGATCCCTGGTTATGTAATGTCCTGACAATAAGCCCGATAACAGTTGTATTAATTTTCAGCTAACGGCGGCTAGCCCGTGGCTGGAAAAGCAATTTTTCGCTTATTACGGACATGACAATGATTCGAATTCTTCTCCAGACCATGGCGAATAAGCCGTGGCTACGCCTGCTCGCTCTCGCGTTTCTGATCTCCTCGATAGGCAACGGTATCACCTGGATCGTCGTGTTTGGCGAGCTAATCCGCCTCTCGGCCCCCGTCGCGTCGCTGGCTCTTGCCTACGTTCTCTCCACCGTCCCCGGACTGCTTGGCAGCATCGCGGGCGAACGCTTTTGCCAGCGCCTGAGCCCCTTTACGATCCTGATACTCGGCGAAGGGCTTGGCCTTATCGGGCTGGCGGTGCCGTTTTACGCCGTGGCGATTGACTCTATCCCGCTGCTGCTCATGGCTCAGGCGATCGGGGCGTTCACCACCGGCATGACCTTCCCGGCGCTGAGTCAACTCTTCAAAACCGGCCTGAGCGAAGAGGAGCTCCCGGTCGCCACAACGCTCGAAAGCCTTATTTTTGCCGGCAACGTGCTCTGCGGCATTGGTTTGGGATTAGTCCTGCGGGGATATATGAGCGCGACTCATCTGCTGCTTATCGATCTGCTGAGCTTCGCCGCCGCCCTCATCCTCCTCGGGCGGGCGAAAAGGCGCGTCGGCGCGCCGTTTGTCGAGCACGTCCGGAGCCTCTCTTCGCTGCGCTGGCAAACGCTGACCCATTCTCAGCGCCACGCGATGCTGCTCCTGCCCCTGCTGGCCGCGGCGGGGGCGCCGGCAATGGCGCTGCTGCCGGGGCTGGCTCCCGGGGCGCTCTCATCAGGCTCGCCGGAACAAACAACCGCTCTGGCGCTGCTTTTTACCCGCAGCCTGGGCCAGCTGGTTGGGCCGCTGCTGCTCAACCCGGCGCGTTTTGAAAAAAACAGCAGCAGCAACGGGCTGCAGATCGGCTGCCTGGCGATTTTTCTGCTGTGCTACGGGCTAATCCCCTTCGCGACGTGGCCCGCTGTGGCGCTGGTGCTGGTCTTTGTGGCGCATATTTTCTCTAACGTCGTGTTCTCCCTCGCCGTCTACGCGCTGCTCAAAAACTTCGAGCGGCAACAGGTGCCAGCCGCAATCGCCAGAAGCTACCGGCGACAAATGGCGGTCTCGGCGATCGTCTCTCTCGGCGCAGGATACTGCGCTGAGGCTATCGGAGCCGCCGGCTCGCTCTATCTGTTCAGCGGAACGGGATTTATTTTGAGCGTCGCGCTGCTGGCGATCGGCAAAGCCTCTATCAAACCCGAGCGGGCGTAGCGGAACGTTTATCAGCAGGATGACGGCGAGGTGCGGGATGCAGGGCTTCCATGCCCTGTAGAAGAGCTACTCGAAGAAAACTTCAGGATTTTCAGAGAGCGAGACGAAGGATTTGGTGTTTTTATCGAGGGCACCAATCGCGCCGCTTTCGATATCATATACCCAGCCGTGCAGGCGCAGCGCGCCGTCGCGCAGCCCGACGGCTACCGACGGATGCGTTTTGATATTGTTAAGCTGGGCGATAACGTTCTCACGCACCATCGCGTTCACTTTATCAATTTCGCTATCCCAGGTTTTGCTGTCAACAACCGCTCTTGCCGCATCGGCATAGTGCAGCCAGTGGGAAACCGCCGGCATGGAGTCGAGGCACTGGCAGGTCGCAACCGCCGTCATCGCGCCGCAGTTAGAGTGGCCGCAAATCACGATATCGGTCACCCCGAGGGCAACAACCGCGTACTCGATGGTAGCTGAGACCCCACCCGGTTCCGGCCCGAAGGAAGGCACGATATTACCCGCATTACGAATAACAAAGAGCTGTCCAGGATCCTGCTGGGTCACCAGTTCTGGCACCAGACGGCTGTCGGAGCAGGAGATAAAAAGCGCTTTGGGATTCTGGCTGGAAGCCAGGCTACGGAAGAGCTCTTTACGCTGGGGGAAGATCTCTTTTTGGAAGTTGAGGAAACCCTCAATGATATGTTGCATAGCAGTGTCTCTTTTCTCTGTTTTAATTACGGTATGACAAAGATCACAGTATGTAGTGTATCACCGACGGGTCGAATGGGAATTATTTTGATAAACGGCGATTGAGCAAGCACCCGGCCGATGCCCCAGCGGGCGCTTGCCTGACGGATAGCTACATAAAGAACTTCACCGCCTGTTGGAAGGTGGTCCCTATTCCCCACAGCAGCGGCACCCCTACCGCGAACCAGCTCAAGGCCATCAGCGCCCGCGACGGCCGAGGCTCCCAGCTGAGCTGCGCGTTCTCATTCACCGTATACAGCCCTTTCGCCTGCTGCTGTTGCTGGGCGGACATGGCATATTTTTGCGGTATCGGGCGGATCAGCTGGTTGCAGATCAGGCCGATAACCAGCAGCCCGGTGAGGACCATCAGCGTAATATCGTACACCCGCTGCGGAGCAAGCCCTTGGGCCAGCTGATATTCCCGTAAATAATTCACTAAAACCGGGCCGCTAATACCGGCGGCGGACCATGCCGTCAGCAGACGCCCGTGGATCGCCCCTACCATCTGCGCGCCGAAGATATCGGCCAGATAGGCGGGGATAGTGGCAAAGCCGCCGCCGTACATCGAAATGATAACGCACAGGGCGCAGACGAAAATGGCGACATAGCCGCCGTGGTTGATCAGCGGCAGGGAGCCGTACAGCGCGGCGCCGAGGAGAAAAATCATGGCAAAGGTCATTTTCCGGCCGCAAAGATCGGAAACCGAAGCCCAGAAGAAGCGGCCGATGATATTAAACAGGCTCAGCAGCCCGGTAAAGCCTGCTGCCATGGTGGCGATGCGCCGCAGCTGGTCGGCGTTAAGCTCGTGCCACTGCAGAGTCGTCGCCAGCAGCTTGCCGGCAAAAATCTCCTGCAGCATGGGCGAGGCCATCCCTAAAATACCGATCCCCGCCGTCACGTTCAGCCACAGCACCAGCCACAGCAGCCAGAACTGCGGCGTGCGCCAGGCTACGCTGACGTGTACCTGAACGGTGGAATGCGCGCTCATCACTTTAAGCGCCTTCTCCCCGGCGGGATGCCAGCCCATCGGCGGCAGACGATAGCCGAAGGTACCGCAGAGCATAAACAGGGCATAGATGGCTGACAGCGCCAGAAGGCTCTGCCAGACGCCGTTACCCGTCGCGTCGGCGAAAAAATTCATCAACGCGTTTGCCAGAGGAGCCCCCACCAGCGCGCCGCCGCCAAAGCCCATTATCGCCATGCCGGCGGCCATTCCGCGCTTATCGGGGAACCAGCGCAGCAGGGTCGAGACCGGTGAAATATAGCCCAGCCCAAGGCCGACGCCGCCAATAACCCCTGCCCCCAGCCAAAGTAGCCAGAGCTGATGAAAATAGATGGCGACGCTTGAGAGCAGCAGTCCGCCGCACCAGCATAGCGTTGCGATGAAGCTCACCAGCCGCGGCCCGACCTTTTCCAGCCAGCTTCCCCACAGCGCCGCAGAGCAGCCGAGAAAGACAAAAAACAGCGTATAGGTCCAGCCTAGCAGCGAGATTTTCCAGTCGCATTCGCGGGTAAAAAGCTGCTGCCAGAAGGAGATCGTGACCGGGCACTGCAGCGATCCGCTGCCGCCCACCAGCTGCGACATCGGCAGCCAGAAAACGGAAAAACCGTAGGCCATCCCAATACAGAGATGCACCGCCAGCGCGGCCGGCGGCACCAGCCAGCGGTTAAATCCCGGTCGGGCGATAATGCGCGGTTTTGAAAAAAATGCGTGTTGCGAGGGTACGGATGAGGGAGCGATATTGTCATTGGTTTGCGCCATGTTCCTGTCCTTATCATGTTTGCTTACCGGCCGCCACGGCGGCCGAAGAGAACATCACAAGGCAAGAACGGTGCCATTCATCCCGTTAAGGCCATGAAATGGCGACTGAAGCGAGCAAGCACGGCGGCGGATCGCTTTAGCCATTATGCTCAAAAAACGAACAACCCCGAATTCATCAAATAGCGCCAACACAGCGGACGCCCGGTAGCGATTTTGATAACCGCTCTCTCAGAGTGATACGCGGGGCGCTTTCAGCCCCTGCGGCCGGCGCCTCTACAGCCCCACCAGCTCATATTTTTTGATCTTACGATACAGGGTGGCAATGCCAATCCCGAGCTCATCTGCCGCCTGCTTTTTATTGCTGTGGCGGGTTAAGGCTTCGCGGATCATCTGCCTTTCCATCTCCTCCAGCGCCGTGACGCTCTCCTCTTCTCCCGGCATGCTCACCGGCTCGGCGGCACCAGGCTCACGCTCGGCAAGCCTGGCGCCGCTGATAATATTGGGCGGCAGAAGCGAGGCGTCGATAACCTCGCCCGAGGGCACCACGTTGACCAGATACTCCATCAGGTTGCTCAGCTCGCGAATATTTCCCGGCCAGCGGTAGCCCTTCAGCATGGCAACGACCTCCGGCGCCACGCCGGGGTAGACCAGCTCAAGGCGCCGGGTGTGCAGATGGAGAAAATAGTGGATCAGCAGCTCGATATCCTCCTGACGCTCACGCAGCGGCGGCAGTCTGAGCGGGATCACGTTGAGGCGATAGTAGAGATCTTCGCGGAATTTACCGGCCACGATAAACTGCTCGAGATTTTGGTTAGTCGCCGAAATAATGCGGATATCGACGGGCACCGGATGGCTGGCGCCGACGGGCTGGATTTCGCGCGATTCAATCGCCCGCAGCAGCTTAGCCTGCAGCGTCAGGGGCATATCACCAATCTCGTCGAGAAACAGCGTGCCGTGGTTTGCCGCCTGGATAAGCCCGGTCTTGCCGTTCACCGAGGCGCCGGTAAACGCGCCCTTGACGTAGCCGAAGAGCTCGCTTTCCAGCAGCTGGTCAGGGATAGCGGCACAGTTAATGGCGATAAAAGGTTTGGCCTGACGATCGCTGAGCTTGTGTATCGCTCTGGCAACCACCTCTTTCCCGGTGCCGCTTTCGCCGGCAATCATGACGCTTGAGGGGCTGGGCGCGATGCGGCTGATCAGCTTTTTCAGCTGCCGCATCGGCCGACACTCTCCCACCATCTGCGCAATCTGCGCAATCTGCGGCTCTTCCACCGAGGCGCTTAAATTCGAAGAGGAGTGCGATTGATGGAAGGCCATTAAAAACAGCCACTGATCCTGAACCGCGTGCAGCTGGCCAATAATCATTTCGGTCTTGTTATCGAATGAGATCACGTGCTGCATATGACCGCGCGTGAAATTATGCTCAAAGGTCAGCGGCCTGAAATTAATCAGCTGACCGATCATATTCCCCTGGTTCGCCCCGAGAATCTTTAACGCCGTGTGATTGGCAAATTTGACCTTCTGATCGTGACCGACAACCAGAACCCCCTGGTCCATATTTTCGATCATCGTTAAAAACATTTTCTGGATATTATCGCTGCCGCCCTGATCCTCCAGCAGTCGCGAAACAAATATCGACGAAACGTGGCGAACATAATCGGAAAACTCGCGCAGGTTGTCATTAATACGCTCCTGCTGTTCGCAGGTTAATGCCACCAGGCTAATGACCCCTACGCACTGCTCCTGATAAATAACCGGGGTTCCCAGAAAAGCTTTCTCTTTACAGCTATCTTTACTGGTACATCCCTTACACAAGGGATCGAAGCGGGAATGGGTGACCACCTTCTCTTTCTTTGTTTCAATAATGTAGCGCAAAAGTCGCGAATCTGTATTTAATTTGCGCCCCAGTGATTTGGCATATACGCCGGTCCCGGCAACCCGGCACAGCGTGTTATCAACAATTTCAACTTCGAGCTGAAGCACGCTGGATAGCATCCTCGCAAAGCGCTGGATGGTCGGCTGAATCTGCATCAAAACGGAAAATGTGTTAGAGGGCATCATAATAGACCTTTTAATATCACTAACCAACTGAGATATCTGGGATATGTGATTGTTCTTATTCTTCGGCCATGATACTAACTCAGCCGCCAACAATATTTGACAGAGGCAGGTTTCTTTTTCACTCCTTGACGAAAATATGTAAGAAGTATCACATTTTCATATCAATATGAGAATTGACGCGGCGTATTTATCACTTTGGTGGCTTTTTACGCTGCCGCCGGGAGTATATCGCTGCGGGGACGTAACCTGCTTTAGCCCGCATTCGAATAAGACCGTGAAGTTATTATTACCGCTGTCCACCTGAAGCTATATTTCGTGACAACCCTCGCATAATTCTCGCCACTTTTCCCCTGTTACGCCTGAGGCTGGATGAACTGGCATGCTTATTGTTAGGACAAATATAGCGCTGGCAGTCGCTATTGCGTCACCACCCTTTTCCGACCGCACAGCAATCATTAAGCCGTCACTCACCCCAGGATTTAAAAAATGAAAACTGTTAACGACCTGATTAAGGATATCAACAAGCTAGATTCGCATCTTCATCAGAAGGACTTCCTGCTGACGTGGGAGCAGTCCCCGGATGAGCTAAAACAGGTGCTGGACGTTGCGGCGGCATTAAAAACCCTGCGCGCGGAAAATATCGCCACCAACGTATTTAACAGCGGTCTGGGCATTTCGGTTTTTCGCGACAATTCAACCCGCACGCGCTTTTCCTACGCCTCGGCGCTAAACCTGCTCGGCCTTGCGCAGCAGGACCTGGACGAGGGTAAATCGCAGATTGCCCACGGCGAAACCGTACGTGAAACCGCCAACATGATCGCCTTCTGCGCGGACGCTATCGGCATCCGCGACGACATGTACCTCGGCGCCGGCAACGCCTATATGCGCGAGGTGGGCGAAGCGCTCGACGACGGCTATCGTCAGGGCGTGCTGCCCCAGCGCCCGGCGCTTATCAACCTGCAGTGCGATATCGATCACCCCACCCAGGCCATGGCCGACCTCGCCTGGCTGCAGGAGCATTTCGGCTCGCTAGAGGAACTCAAAGGCAAAAAAGTCGCCATGACCTGGGCCTACTCTCCGAGCTACGGTAAACCGCTCTCGGTCCCGCAGGGCATCATCGGCCTGATGACCCGCTTCGGTATGGATGTCACCCTCGCCCACCCGGAAGGCTACGATCTGATCCCCGACGTTATCGAAGTGGCCAAAAACAACGCCGAGGCCTCCGGCGGCAGCTTCCGCCAGGTCACCAGCATGGAAGAGGCCTTCAAGGATGCCGACATCGTCTACCCGAAATCCTGGGCGCCCTACAAGGTCATGGAAAAGCGCACCGAACTGCTGCGCGCTGAGGATCGCGACGGACTGAAGGCCCTGGAAGCCGCCTGCCTGGCGCAGAATGCGAATCATAAAGACTGGCACTGCACCGAAGAGATGATGGCGCAGACGAACGGCGGCGACGCGCTCTATATGCACTGTCTCCCCGCCGATATCACCGGCGTCTCCTGCGCCGAGGGCGAAGTCAGCGAAGCGGTCTTCGAAAAATACCGCATCGCCACCTATAAAGAAGCGAGCTGGAAGCCGTACATCATCGCCTCGATGATCCTCTGCCGTAAATATGCCAAACCCGGCCTGCTGCTGGAGCAGCTGCTGGACGAAGCGCAAAAACGCGTCAAATAACCCCTCAGGCCGGCCGCTGGCCGGCTCTCCCCCTCACGTCATGAAGGATAAGGAAAGAGTATGTCTGCTTTCTCACTGAAAATGGATATTGCCGATAATCGGTTTTTTAACGCCACGGGTTCGCCGCTTTTTTCTCGCCAGCAGGCGCAGCAGGCGCGCTGCTTCCATCAAAAAATCGCCGGCTATAAGCCCACGCCGCTGTATGCCCTCAACGACCTTGCCGCCCTCTTTGGCCTCGGCCGGATTCTGGTCAAGGATGAATCGCAGCGCTTCGGCCTGAACGCCTTCAAGATGCTCGGCGGCGCCTGGGCCATTGCGCAGCTGCTGTGCGAAAAATATCACCTGGATATCAACGAATTTTCCTTCGACACGTTCAATCCCGGCATGACGGAGAAAATGACCTTCGCGACGACCACCGACGGCAACCACGGCCGTGGCGTGGCGTGGGCCGCGCAGCAGCTGGGGCAAAACGCGGTGATCTATATGCCAAAAGGCTCGGCCCAGGAGCGCGTCGACGCCATCCGGCGGCTCGGCGCCGAGTGCATCGTCACCGAAATGAACTATGACGATACCGTGCGCTTCACCCTGCAAACGGCGCAGCAAAACGGCTGGGAGGTGGTGCAGGATACGGCCTGGGAGGGGTATACCCGCATCCCGACCTGGATTATGCAAGGCTACGCCACCCTCGCCGACGAAGCGGTCGAGCAGATCGCATCCATGGGCATTGCCCGCCCCACTCACGTGTTTCTGCAGGCCGGCGTCGGTGCCATGGCGGGAGGCGTGCTGGGCTACCTCGTGGACGCCTATGGCGCCAACAATTTGCATTCGGTGATTATCGAACCCGAGCTGGCCGACTGTATATACCGCTCCGGCGTTAAGGGCCAAATCGTCAACGTCGGCGGCGAAATGGCCACCATCATGGCCGGCCTCGCCTGCGGCGAGCCCAATCCGCTGGGCTGGGAAATTCTGCGCAACTGCGCGACCCAGTTTATCTCCTGCCAGGACGCCGTCGCCGCCCTCGGGATGCGCGTGCTGGGTAATCCCACCGGCGGCGATCCGCGGGTGATTTCCGGCGAGTCCGGCGCCGTCGGGCTCGGAGTGCTGGCCGCCGTACATTTTCATCCCCAGCGCGAAGCGCTAATGCACAAGCTCAGGCTGGACAGCAACGCCATCGTGCTGGTCATCAGCACCGAAGGTGATACCGACGTGAAGCACTACCGGGAAGTGGTCTGGGAAGGCAAACACCCGGCAGCACGATAGGCCTCAGCATACTTTCAACTCATCCCGCGCGGCGGGAAAATCAGAACCGGAGAACCAAGCCATGGCTAAGCATATTCCATTCAAACTGATCCTCGAAAAAGCTAACCACTACCAGCAGGATATGACGCGTTTTTTACGCGATATGGTGGCCATACCCAGCGAAAGCTGCGACGAGAAGCGCGTCGTCCAGCGAATTAAAAAAGAGATGGAGAAGGTGGGTTTCGACAAAGTTGAAATCGACCCTATGGGCAACATCCTCGGCTATATCGGCCACGGCCCGCGCCTGGTGGCAATGGACGCGCATATCGACACCGTGGGCATCGGCAATATCAAAAACTGGAATTTCGATCCCTATGAAGGCATGGAGACCGACGAGCTGATCGGCGGACGCGGCACCTCGGATCAGGAAGGCGGCATGGCCTCGATGGTGTATGCGGGAAAAATCATTAAGGACCTGGGCCTCGAGGATGACTATACCCTGCTGGTGACCGGCACCGTTCAGGAAGAGGACTGCGACGGCCTCTGCTGGCAGTACATCATCGAGCAGTCCGGCATTCGTCCCGAGTTCGTGGTCAGCACCGAGCCCACCGATTGCCAGATATACCGCGGCCAGCGCGGACGCATGGAAATCCGCGTCGACGTCCAGGGGATCAGCTGCCACGGCTCGGCGCCGGAGCGCGGCGATAACGCAATTTTCAAAATGGGGCCGATTCTTAACGAACTGCAGGACCTCTCCCAACGCCTGGGCAATGACGACTTCCTCGGCAAAGGCACCCTGACCGTTTCGGAAATCTTCTTTACCTCACCCAGCCGCTGCGCGGTTGCCGACAGCTGCGCCGTCTCCATCGACCGCCGCCTGACCTGGGGAGAGACCTGGGAAGGCGCGCTGGACGAGATCCGCGCCCTGCCGGCGGTACAAAAAACGGGGGCGGTGGTATCGATGTACAACTACGACCGCCCTTCCTGGACCGGCCTGGTCTATCCCACAGAGTGCTACTTCCCAACCTGGAAAGTGGAGGAGAACCACTTTACCGTCCAGGCGCTCAGCAACGCCTATGAGGGCCTGTTTGGCAAAGCGCCGGTGGTCGATAAGTGGACGTTCTCGACCAACGGCGTGTCGATTATGGGCCGTCACGGGATCCCGGTCATCGGCTTTGGCCCCGGCAAAGAGCCGGAAGCCCACGCCCCGAATGAAAAAACCTGGAAATCGCATCTCGTGACCTGTGCCGCAATGTATGCCGCCATCCCGCTGAGCTGGCTGGCAACAGAATAGTGATTATCCGCAATACCTCCCGCCGCCAGCGACGGGAGTCTGGAGCTTTTATGCGCGTACTGATTAAAAATGGCACCGTCGTCAACGCTGACGGCCAGGCAAAACAGGACCTGCTGATTGAAAACGGCTTAATCAGTCAGCTGGCGGCAGACATCACCGTGGATCAGCCCTGCGAAATCATTGACGCCGAGGGATGCTACGTGATGCCTGGGGGCGTGGACGTCCACACGCATTTTAATATTGATACCGGACTCGCCCGCAGCTGCGATGATTTTTTCACCGGCACCCGCGCCGCCGCCTGCGGGGGCACAACGACCATTATCGATCATATGGGCTTCGGGCCAGCCGGCTGCCGTTTGCGCCATCAGCTTGAGGCCTACCACGGCTACGCCGCCTACAAAGCAACCATCGACTACAGCTTTCACGGCGTGATCCAGCATATCAACCACGCCATTCTTGATGAGATCCCGCTGATGGTTGAGGCGGGGATCAGCAGCTTTAAGCTCTATCTCACCTACCAGTACAAGCTTAACGATGATGAAGTTCTTCAGGCGCTAAAGCATCTGCATCACGCCGGAGCGCTCACCACCGTCCACCCGGAAAACGATGCCGTGATTGCGCAAAAGCGCGCCGAATTTCTCGCCGCCGGCAAAACCGCGCCGCGCTATCACGCCCTGAGCCGTCCGCCGGAGTGCGAGGCCGAAGCCATCGCCAGGATGATCAACCTGGCCCAGCTTGCCGGCAACGCCCCGCTGTATATCGTGCACCTTTCTAACGGGCTGGGGCTCGATTATCTGCGCCTTGCCCAGGCGCGCCGGCAGCCGGTTTGGGTCGAAACCTGCCCGCAGTATCTGCTGCTCGACGAGCGCTGCTACGAGCGCGACGACGCGCTGCAGTTTCTGCTCAGTCCGCCGCTGCGTAATGCCCGCCACAACGACGCGCTGTGGTGCGGCATCGCCGATGGCGCCATTGACGTGGTGGCAACCGACCACTGCGCCTTCTCCATGGCCCAGCGACAGCAGCTATCCGGCGGCGACTTCAGCCGCTGTCCCAACGGCCTGCCGGGAGTAGAGAACCGCCTGCTGCTGCTGTTTTCGCACGGCGTGATGAGCGGCAGGATCTCGCCGGAGCGCTTCGTATCGCTCGTCAGCGCCACTCCGGCCAGGCTGTTTGGCCTCTGGCCGCGAAAAGGCGTGCTGGCACCCGGCGCGGATGCCGATGTGGTCATTATCGATCCGCGACGAACCACCACCATCCGCCACGAGCAGCTCCACGACAACACCGACTACTCGCCGTGGGAGGGGTTTATCTGCCAGGGCGCCATCCGCCAAACGCTGTCTCATGGCCGGGTCATTTTCAGCCACGGCACCTTTACCGGCAGCGCCGGACAAGGCCGATTTATACGCCGTAACCCTTTTTCAGCCGCGCCGGATTTCACGCGCGGCGCACGCTTTTAAAGAGAGGAACTGATGAGTAAGAAAATTGTTCTCGCCCTCGGCGGCAACGCCTTAGGGGACGATCTTGCCGGACAGATGCAGGCGGTGACGCAAACCGCGCAGGCGATTGTTGACCTCATTGCCCAGGGGCATCAGGTCGTGGTGACCCACGGCAACGGTCCGCAGGTTGGGATGATCAATTTGGCCTTCGAAGCCGCCGCCAAAACCGAGGCCCATACCCCGATGCTGCCGATGTCGGTCTGCGTCGCCCTCAGCCAGGGATACATTGGCTACGATCTGCAAAATGCGCTGCGCGAGGCGCTGCTCGCCCGCGGGATGTCGGTTCCGGTCGCCACCGTGATCACCCAGGTGGAGGTTGACGCTGCCGATGAGGCCTTCCGCGATCCGAGCAAGCCCATCGGTTCATTCTTCAGCGCAGCGGAGGCCAAACTCCTGACCCGCCAGGGCTACACGCTGAAAGAGGATGCCGGGCGCGGCTATCGGCGGGTGGTGGCCTCGCCGGAGCCCGTCGATATTATCGAAAAAGAGACGGTGAAGGCGCTGATGGCTGCCGGACAGGTGGTAATTACCGTCGGCGGCGGCGGTATTCCTGTGGTCCGCGAAGGGAACCACCTGCGCGGGGTGAGCGCGGTCATCGATAAGGACCGGGCCAGCGCCAGGCTCGCCGCCACGATCGATGCCGATATGCTGATTATCCTTACCGCGGTGGAAAAAGTGGCCATCAACTTTGGCCAGGCCAATCAGCAGTGGTTGGACCGGCTCTCGCTGAGCGATGCCGACCGCTTTATTGCCGAAGGCCATTTCGCCAAAGGCTCCATGCTGCCGAAAGTCGAGGCCGCCGCGGCGTTTGCCCGCTCCCGGCCGGGGCGCCGGGCCTTAATCACCATGCTGAGCAAGGCCCGGGAAGGGATAGAAGGCAAAACGGGAACCCTGATTGAGGGATAGCCCGACCCCCTCGCGGCTCTCGCGAGGGGGTCACATCATGCGGTCTCCAGCGTTTTCTGTTCCTCACTATCCTGATATACGGGCATCATCAGGCCGCCGGGAGCCTGGTTTTTGATCTGCAGGATCTCGGCCAGGACGCTGACGGCAATCTCATGCGGCGTTTCGGCGCCAATGTTGTAGCCCACCGGCGCATGGAGACGGGCAATATGCTCTTCCGCCACGCCGCTTTCCCGCAGCTGGCGTAAAAACACCTGCACCTTGCGGCGGCTGGCCAGCAGCCCGAGCCAGGCCACCGGCCGGTCGATCAGCTTATCCAGCGCTTCCCGGTCTTTATTATTCGTGGCGATAAGAACAAAATCATCAGCCCCCACCGCCAGCCGTTCAACGGCCGCGGCAAAGCTTTCGGCATGCACAAGCCGGGCGGTCGGCGGAAACAGCTGCGGATCGAGGCTGGCAGAATGGATATCGGTGACGACAATATCAAACCCAAGCAGCGCCGCGCCCTGCGCCACGGCGCGATTGACGTGCCCGCCCCCGACCAGCACCAGCCGCGGCCGCTGGCAGTGGACGCTGATAAACACCGACATCGCCCCGCCGCAGTCGGAACCTACGGCATCCGTGCCGCTGCGCGCCATCCGGCCGTGAAACATGCGTGAGGCCTTTTCAGCCATCGCCTCCAGCGCTTCATCGATGACCTTACGTTCGACCATCCCGCCGCCGATGGTGCCGACAATGGTTCCATCCGCGCGGATCAGCATCTGCGCGGAGTGTCTGGGCGTTGAGCCGCGGCTCTCGACAATCTGCGCCAGCGCAAACGGGCAGTTCTGTGCTTCAAGCCTCGCGGCTTCTGAGAAAATATTCATAACAACCTCAATGGCTATTCCGGTGGTCAGCCCGGGTGGGCCGGGTCCTGTACTCTGCACTGCGTCATCTGCGGGCTGGCCGCGTTTTCTCACTTTGAGACTGCCGATTTCCCCCCCATCGGCGACATCCTGCCGGCGGACCTGCAACGGCGGACAGCGTTGACGGCAACGGCCTAACGCCAGAATGGAGTATGCAAGGTTCATGCTCAGCCGCGGCTTTTAGGCCAGATTCGTGAACCGGGTCGCGGAAGCGGGGTCAGGCGGACGGTTTTATTTGCCGGCGGCGCGTGCGTTATTCATTTAGCGGATTCATTTGGCGCAATAGTTTGCCCGTTTAATAATAAAGCCGCACAGCAAATATTATCATTGTGATAGCTCACCGATAATTTTTAACGCTATTCTCCCCTCGCGTTACTGAGTGATTTTAATTCTCATTTAAACAGGCGCTCTCGCGGCAATAACCGTCTTCAACTTTAGAGTTCCTTCACAAATTTATGCCTAATCCTGCCGCCGGTTAAATAACTGGTGCGAATGTTGCTGTTCCTTTCCCATCCGCCGGAATGAATACGCCGTACCCTATTTTCTACTAAGACGGCAGCCTCGAAAATAGCGCGCTCGTACCGGCAACGTTGATCGCATACATGAATCTAAGGAGAGGGTTATGGGTGATATTATGCGTCCCGTCCCGTTTGAGGAACTTTTGACGCGTATTTTCGATGAGTACCAGCATCACCGTTCAATATTCGGCATTCCGGAACAGCAGTTTTATATCCCGGTAACGTCGAGGCGCCTGAGCGTATTTGGCGAGTGCTGCGCCACGCCCATCGGCCCTGCCGCCGGGCCGCACACCCAGCTGGCGCAAAATATCATTACCTCATGGCTCACCGGCGGGCGTTTTATTGAACTGAAAACCGTGCAGATCCTCGACCGCCTTGAGCTGGAAAAACCCTGTATCGACGCCGAGGACGAATGTTTTAACACCGAGTGGTCCACCGAATTTACCCTGCTCAAAGCCTGGGATGAATATCTGAAAGCCTGGTTTATCCTCCACCTGCTGGAGGAGATATTCCCCTTCACGCCGTCAAAATCCGGCAAGTCGTTTATTTTTAATATGAGCGTCGGCTATAACCTCGACGGTATTAAGCAGCCGCCGATGCAGCAGTTTATCGACAATATGATCGATGCCGCCTTTCATCCTAAATTCGAGCAGTATCGCGATACCCTCTCCCGCTGGACGCATAGCGACCGCTTTGTGATCGGCAATCAGCTGGAGGATATTCGTCCGCAGCTGGCGACGCTGGCCCAGCGCATCCCGAGCCGGCTGGTGAGCGGCGTCACGCTCTCCACCATGCACGGCTGTCCGCCCGATGAAATTGAGGCCATCTGCCGCTATATGCTGGAAGAGAAAGGGCTGAATACCTTTGTGAAGCTCAACCCGACGCTGCTTGGCTATCCCCGCGTGCGCGAAATTCTCGATACCTGCGGCTTTAGCTATATCGGCCTGAATGAAGAGTCCTTTGACCACGATCTGAAAATCGACCAGGCGCTGGAGATGCTGCACCGCCTGATGGCGCTGGCGAAGGAGCGCAGGCTGGGTTTCGGCGTCAAGCTGACCAACACTCTGGGGACGATCAATCGCAAAGGGGCGCTGCCCGGCGATGAGATGTATATGTCCGGCCGCGCGCTATTCCCTCTCGCCATCAACGTTGCCGCCCTGCTGTCCCGCGAATTTGACGGCAGGCTGCCTATCTCCTACTCCGGCGGCGCCAGCCAGCTGACAATCCGCGAGATATTTGAAACCGGGATCCGCCCGATTACCATGGCCACCGACCTGCTAAAACCGGGCGGCTATCTGCGGCTAAGCGCCTGCATGCGCGAGCTGGAGCAGGCCAGCGGCTGGGATTTACAGCAGGTTGACGTCCCGCGCCTCAGCGCGCTGGCCGAAAAAGCCATCAGCATGGAGTACACCCAGAAGCACTGGAAATCGCCGGACCGCATCGAGGTCGCCGAGCCGCTGCCGCTCACCGACTGCTACGTCGCGCCCTGCGTAAGCGCCTGCGCGATTAAGCAGGATATCCCGGAGTATATTCGCCTGATGGGCGAGCAGCGCTATGCCGACGCGCTGGAGCTTATCTACCAGCGTAACGCCCTGCCGGCGATTACGGGCCATATTTGCGATCATCAGTGCCAGAGCAACTGTACCCGCCTCGACTACGACAGTTCGCTCAATATCCGCGAGCTGAAGAAAATCGCGCTCGAGAAAGGCTGGGAAGAGTACCGGCGGCGCTGGCACCGGCCGGCCGGCTCCGGTTCGTTGAACCCGGTGGCGGTCATCGGCGCAGGCCCCGCAGGGCTTGCCGCCGGCTACTTTCTTGCCCGGGCAGGATACCCGGTAACCCTGTTTGAACGCGAAGCCAACGCCGGGGGCGTGGTGCGCAATATCATTCCGCGCTTCCGCATCCCCGGGGAGCTGATTCAGCACGATATCGATTTTGTGGTGAACCACGGGGTTAATATCGTCTACGGCTGCGATCCGCAGCTGACGATAGAGAAGCTTCGCGGCGAAGGCTACCGCTACGTGCTGGTCGGCACCGGCACCGACAAAAACAGCGGCGTCAGCCTCGGCGGCGACAACCGTAACGTGCGAAAATCGCTGCAGTTTTTACGCGAATACAATCGCGGAGAGACGCTGAACCTGGGGAAACAGGTGGTGGTCATCGGGGCGGGCAATACCGCCATGGACTGCGCCCGCGCCGCGCTGCGGGTACCCGGCGTGGAGAAAGCAACCATCGTCTATCGCCGCTCTCTGCAGGAGATGCCGGCATGGCGCGAAGAGTATGAAGAGGCGCAGCGGGACGGCGTCGCGTTTGAGTTTCTCAGTAATCCTGAACAATTCTACGCCGACGGGACGCTCACCGTCCGGGTGATGGCGCTCGGCGACGCCGATGAAAAAGGCCGCCGTCGCCCGCTGGCAACCGGCCAAACCCGCACCCTGCGGGCGGATACGGTCATTACCGCCATCGGCGAGCAGCAGGACGTTGCGGCGCTGGCGGCGATGGGCATTCCGCTGGACGACAGCGGCTGGCCGGCGGCGGATCCTACGGGCGAAACTACGCTGCCGGGAGTATTTCTTATCGGCGACGTTCAGCGCGGCCCGTCGTCCATCGTCTCGGCGATCGGCAACGCGCGCCGGGCAGCGGATGCGATTCTGGCGCGAGAAAATATTGCCAACCACCATCAGCATAAGCGGTGGAACAACGTCGATCCGGCAGATATTTACCAGCGCAAAGGGACTATCGCCATCGCTGAGGTGACAAGGGATCGCCGGGAAGCGTTCGTGGCTCAGGAGGCGGAGCGCTGCCTGGAGTGCAACTACGTGTGCAGCAAATGCGTGGACGTGTGCCCAAACCGCGCCAACGTCTCAATCGCCGTGCCGGGGTTCCAGAACCGCTACCAGACGCTGCACCTCGACGCCTACTGCAACGAATGCGGCAACTGCGCGCAGTTCTGTCCGTGGCAGGGCAAGCCCTACAAAGACAAAATTACCGTCTTTAGCCTGGCGCAGGATTTCGCCAACAGCAGCAACCCCGGCTTCTTCGTCGAGGACGACAGCGTTCACGTCCGGCAAAACGAACACACCTGGCTGCTAAAAATCGACGATAGCGGCCATATCGCTGACGTTCCCCCTGCCGTTACCGATCTTTGCCGCATCATTAGCCACGTTCATCGTAACCACCGCTACCTGCTGGGAGGCGTCGAAGCATGAGTATCTTAATTCTGAAAAATGCCACCGCCGCGCAGCTCTATCCGGCGAAGGTCATGAAAGGTATCGATATTGCGATTGAAAACGACGCGATCCTCGATATTGCTCCGGGGCTCGCTCAGCGTTATCCCCAGGCCACGGTCAAAGAGATGCACGGCCGGCTGGTGATGCCGGGGATGGTCTGCGCGCATAACCACTTCTATTCCGGCCTGTCGCGCGGGATCCAGGCCACTATCCCCCCCAGCCCTGATTTTATCTCGACGCTGAAAAATCTGTGGTGGCGCCTCGACCGCGCGCTGGACGAGGAGTCGCTCTACTACAGCGGGCTGATTTGCGCCATGGAAGCCGTGCGCAGCGGCTGCACCGCGGTGATTGACCACCACGCTTCGCCCGGCTATATCGCCGGGTCGCTCAGCCAGCTGCGCAGCGCCTTTCTGCGGGTCGGCCTGCGGGGAATGACCTGCTTTGAGACCACCGATCGCAACGGCGGGCTTAAGGAGCTCCGGGCCTGCGTCGAGGAGAATATTCGCTTTGCCCACGAAGTCGACAGCGCCCGGGAGAAGGGCCGCGAACCCTACCTGGTTGAGGCGCACATCGGCGCCCACGCACCCTTTACCCTGCCGGACGAAGGGCTGGCGATGCTCAGCGAGGCGCTGCAAGCCACCGGTCGCGGCCTGCATATCCATGCGGCGGAGGACCGTTACGACGTTAGCCATAGCCATCATCGCTACGGTAAAGACCTGCTGGTCAGGCTGGCGGAATTTAACCTGATTGACCGCAAGACGCTGGTTGCCCACGGCCTGTACCTCTCCGATGAAGATATTGAGATCCTCAATTCTCAGGATGGGTTCCTGGTGCATAACGCGCGCTCAAATATGAACAACCACGTCGGCTATAACCAGCGGCTGGTGGCGTTCCGCAACCTGGCGCTGGGCACCGACGGCCTGGGCTCTGATATGTTTGAAGAGCTGAAGTTTGCCTTCTTTAAGCACCGCGACGCCGGCGGGCCGCTGTGGCCGGACGCCTTTGCCCGCGCCTTAAGCAACGGCAACGAGCTGCTCACCCGCAGCTTTAACGCCCGCTTTGGCCGCCTCGAGGCGGGATACAAAGCCGACCTGACGATTTGCGACTATCCGTCGCCCACGCCGCTTATCGCCGAGAATATCGCCGGGCATATCGCCTTCGGTCTCGGCAGCAGCCACGTGCATAGCGTGATGGTCAATGGCGTGATGATTTACGAGAACCGGCGGTTTAGCTTCGATCACCAGCCGCTCTTTGCCGAGGCTCAGCAAGCGGCGATGAAGATGTGGGCGCGGATGGACGCGCTGTCTTAGGGCTGCGCCAGCCATGCATTAGAGCGGATTAGCCCACGAGGTCGGCGGCCTGTTGGCCGGGAGAAGTTCCGCTCACCAGAAGCCCGGGCCTCGACGTAAGGAGACCGCTGCCCCGTCCGGCAGGTTATCGACGGGGAGCGACGTAAGGGTACGATTGGTTTAGCTATTGCCTTTCGCAGCGATGGACGCAGGTGGCGAAAAGGCATGCAGCGGGGCCCT
>NZ_BJNO01000018.1 GCF_006539725.1 Klebsiella terrigena
GCCCAAAGGCGGGTTTTTGCTTTTCTGCAGCCGGACTCTTCATCGAACTGCGTTCGGCTGCTCGCTGCCGGTTACATCGGATTTTTAACCTCTTCCTTTTTTTCATTGCCATCCCGGCGGCAGGTTTTTTCTCCTTCTTCATCATGGTGCCTGGATGTTTATCCGCTTTCATCATGGTTGCGGAATGATTATCGGTCTCCATCATCGCGCCGGACTTCTTGTCTGCTTTCATCATGGTGGTCGATGACGTTTCGCTCGTTGAATCTGCCGCATAGCTCACCGCCACGGAACCCATAGCCCAGACGGCTGACAGTGCGAGAATAGCTAATTTTTTCATCCTGTTTTCCTCAGTTATTGTCGATATACCCGCGATACCATCACCGACTATCCGCCCCATCTGTTCCCCAAAGCCTCACGTAAGTTTAAATAAAATGTGATAGTTCAATCCCAGCAGAGGGAGTTGTGTAAGCTGCAGGAGTAGACGAGAAAACGGGAGTTAAATATGACAGGCGTAAGCGCAAAAAAAGTCCTGATCGTCGAAGATGATGCCGATATTGCCGACCTTCTCGCTCTTCACCTACGTGATGAGGGCTATGACGTTACCCATGCCGACGACGGCAATAAGGGCGTCGCCCTGCTGGAAAATGGCGGCTGGGATGCGCTGATCCTCGACCTGATGCTCCCCGGTATCGATGGCCTGGAGATCTGCCGTCGGGCGCGTAATATGGCCCACTATACGCCAGTCATTATTATCAGCGCCCGCGCCAGCGAAATACACCGCGTGCTCGGCCTGGAACTGGGGGCCGATGACTATCTGGCAAAACCGTTTTCGATGCTGGAGCTGGTCGCCCGCATCAAAGCCCTGTTTCGCCGTCAGGAAGCGATGATCTGCGCCACCAGAATGGATGCAGGAATGTTGCGCTTTGCCGGCCTGGTTATCGATCCGATCGCGCGTGAAGTCCATCTGGACCGCAAACCGGTGGAACTTACGCCGCGTGAATTCGATCTGCTCTATTTTTTCGCCAAAAACCCCGGAAAAGTCTTCTCGCGCATGAGCCTGCTCAATCAGGTCTGGGGCTATCAGCATGAAGGCTATGAGCATACGGTCAATACGCACATTAACCGCCTGCGGATCAAGATTGAACGTAACCCGGCGGAGCCGGAGCGCCTGCTAACCGTCTGGGGAAGAGGGTATAAATTTTGTCCCGCAGTCGAAAGCGCAGCGTAAGAATCCGGCGATAAAAAATATCACTTCTCCCGACGCCCACCGATTCTCAGCCGACACAGATCTCGCCCCGGAGGGCGAACTGGCGTTCGCCGGCCGCAGAGGTCGAAACCGGCAGAGCGTCGACCTGAATGCCGCCGGAGAGGATCTCCCTCAGGAGGGAGCGTCAATTCATGGTATATCCGCAAGAGCGGCAGTTTGTTTTTGCCGGTTATACAGACAGAGAGATTTCACCGTTTGCACCTTGCCTTTATCGACTCTTTTACCGGAAATAATAAGCGCCGAGTAGCCGACGTCATCACTAAAATCGATCCGCTGCCCGGCCACCTTTTTATGCGGCAGGTCGCTCTGCGCCAGGCAGGCGCGCTGGATGGCCTTATCAAATTCTTTCCACGCCGCCTCTGAGGAGGCGAATGCGCCTGCCGGCAGCAGTAATAGAGGAGCCAGGGCGATGAGTTGTAAGAGTTTCATAACGATATCTCCGATATAAGGGGGCACGTATCGGTGGCGTAAAGAGCGTGCCAACAATATAGCTCATCTTTTATTTCAACGGCCGCTGAGGTCGGATGATTTCGCCGTACTGCCTTTCGTCCCCTCTGCTGAGCATCTCTTTTTCAGTCGTTAGTTCCAAACGGCGCCGCTATCGGACCGGCGATAACGCGGCAATTTGGATAACAGCGCGTGTCCCACGATGAGTTCGTGGACACGCGCTGGCGCGCTAAACAGAGGCCCGGCCTGTGGTTGGCTGCTTATCGCTGCGCGGCCGGGCTCGTGGCGCTACTGCACACATAGGTCGGCAGCGTGCCCAAAATAAAGAGATAGCTACCGTTCTGCAGTTCATGAATGTGCATATAGATGTTTTTTGCCGGATAGACGAAAAACAGGGGCTCATATTTTTCCAGCCAGCTATCCGGCACGCTATCGTCCGGAAATTTAATATTGTGCTCTGATATCAGGTAGTAAGCGCTGCCCCTGCGCGTCACCATAAACGATATTTTGCGGTTAATGATTCTGCCAGACTCCCCCTGCACGTGGCCGTTGATGCTGAGCGTACCGCTCTTCCCGTCCAGGATGTAGTTCATCCACAGAACGAGGGTCGTATCCTGATGATGCTGGACAAAACTCACCCGACAGGAAAACGGCGCAACATAATAGCGGCGCCACAAAAAATACCCCGCCAGCACGCTGCCGAGCAGCAGGCAAAAACAGGACAGGTAAAGCACCTGACGATGATGGGCCATGCTAGCGATCCTCAATAAAATAGTCAGAAATGCAGCGGTTTGGCTCCTTCATCGACCGATCGCACCGAATGACGGAGGCGCGAGGCAGCCGCGCGTATCTGCCGATATACACCCACGGATAGTTAACGCAGCCATCTTTAAATTGCCCAACGTAGGCCAGCGCCATCGCCCGCTCATCCTGCGCCTGGATGCTATTTGCCAAATAAACCCGACACGCTCCCACCGTGCTCGCAAAGTAATAATCATCAATAAAAAGATTGCTCCGGGAAAAGCTGTGATTAATCACGCCTGCACCGCTGAATAACAAAATCACCAATAACGCTTTCATCCACCAGCGCATACGCCGCGGTGAATAAACCGCTATTGTAGGCTGCGCGGTAGGTTCAGCCTGCGAAACGCTCGCTTCATCCGAACGCGCAGTATCATATTCATGGTCCTCTGACGCTTGCCGCGGAACCTCTTTAATCGTTATCGTCGTTTCGCTGGCCAGCGTTAATCCAATACGCGGAATTGTAACGATCGGATCGTTCTGGAAGCCTATTTTTCTCAACCCTTTGCGTAAAACAGAAATATTCTGGTAATAGGTATTAGGCGAAACCAGCATCCCTCGCCTTTGCCAGACGATATCCATACACTCCTGCTGAGTCACAATAGTGCCGGCCCGCTCTATTAATAATAATAAGCAGCGCCCCGCCGGTGAATTCAGTACCACCACGCGATCCGGATTGCTGAGATCGCGCAGCGTGCCGTCCACGGGATGAAACTCAACTATTTCATTGATAATATAATGCTTGTGCATACAATCGGCGAAAAGTCTCCGGTGAAAGCATGTCGGAAGTGCCCAGGTCTTATCACCATATGGATGAGAAGAGAGGGATCCATCTCCTTTCTGAGGGGGTAATATGGCCGATAAATTTAGTGCTGTATATCACAACCGCTGGCGAAACATCTTATTTTCCTGTCATTGCTCTGCAGGTTAACTGAAGTACAATAAACGCTAACCCCGCTATTCATCCCTTTCTCAGCCGCCGCCCGACGGGTGCGAACGTCCTTATCTTATCTTTTCTTAAGTCCTTCTTATCTTCACTCAACCGGCGAACAAATACCTGCCCGCAGGTCTCTCCTCACGCCCTGACCGTTCGCTCCTGCGCCTTATCTGGCGTAGAAAAAATGCCAACAACAGGCTGATGTAAAAAGAAAAACAGAAGACATCACATGGCTCAACACGCGCCTGAAGCCTTGAAAAAAAGCGATAATAAGCAGTACAAAAAACCGGCCACCTCCGGGAATTGAGGACAGTTCGTCCACAGTTAAGCCAATATCGATTGGCGAACGGCCTCACCGGACGGCCGCGCGTTCTGCAATTAATATAACTTAAGATTAATTGAGATTACCTTCTCATCTCCCGAGGTATAGTAGTTCTACAAAGTGAAAGGCTTAATTGCTTCGAAAATACAGGAATACAGGTTGATACCTGTCATACGCATACAGGCTGACCTCCTTACTATTATAAATCGAGGGAATAACATGGCGAATAAGCTTGAACTACAGCAACATTTAAATGTTGCGTTAATCGGCGGAGATCGCTTCGCACGCGGCGGCATCACCGCCTTATTGCAAGGAATGTATGCTGATATTCAAATCACAACATCGATAAATGATTACCAGCACCTTGACGATCTTTTAGCAATGACCCCAATTGACGTTATTTTTATCTCCGGGCTAGAGAAACACCATACCGGCATGGATTGTCTGGCGTATATAAAAACGATTAAAGCCAGCTACCCGCAGGTGCTTATATACATGTATTCCGCAGCGGTGAATTCATCACTGTGGGTCCACGGCGATATTGATGCCTATGTTTCACTACAGGACCCGCTTTATCGCTGGCGAAACTGTTTATTAAAAATAGCGGAAAACCGCGCTCAGCCGAAAAAGAAATCAATGGCACTTTCGCTAACACCAGGGGAATGGAGGGTATTGAAGAAACTGAGAAATGGACTGGATATACGTTATATCGCAGAAATAGAGAAGCTTTCATACCGCCGTGTCAGCGCGTTAAAAAGCTCAGCAATAAGAAAACTCGGGCTCAGGAATAAAACAGATTTACTGGTGTTTTTAACCAGCTAGAACTGCTGCCTTCAGGGCCAATCTCGTCATAATAAAACTATGGAATCAGAAAAATGAAAGCTTACTTAAACAACAAAACTCTGCTGGCGCTGGGCATTGCGGCGCTGCTGCCTGCGGGCTCCTCTCTGGCCGCCACCGCCAGCGGCGGCACGGTAAACTTCAGCGGTAGCGTCGTAACCTCGGCCTGCGCCATCAGCGCCAACAGCAGCAATATTGACGTCGACCTGGGTGAAGTTCGTACCGCCACGCTGGCCGCGGCAGGCAGCGAAGCCAACACGGCAAAAGCCTTCACCATCACCCTTGAAGATTGCGAAATCGCCGATACCTCCGCCGGCACCGAAGAAGATCCGATCCCGGCGACAACGGTTGCCGTCACCTTCACCGGCACCCCGGATAGCACCGATGCCGATGGCCTGGCCGTCGGCTCAAACGGCAGCAGCGCCTCGGCGCAAAACGTCGCAATTCGCCTGTATGACGAACAGGGCAACGTCGTAAGACTGGGCGAGTCCGCTGCCCCCGTCGAGCTGCGCAGCGGCTCGAACACCCTGAACTTCAGCGCTAAATACTACTCCCCGCAGGGCAACGCCACGGCTGGCGATGCCAGCGCTGTCGCCACCTACACCGTCACCTATTCGTAATCCTCTGGCCCGGCCGCGTTGCCGGGCCAGGCCCAACCTTCAGGAGAGAGACGCTATGCGCTCGTTTACATGGATTTGTCTGCTCGGCTCGCTGTGGTCATCCGTAGCCTGCGCCGGCGGCGTGGGGCTGGGCGCAACGCGAATGGTCTACCTCGGCAGCGCCAACCAGTCGATGCTGCAGGTCAGAAATACGCATCCCGACGCCTCATTCCTCATTCAGTCATGGGTCGAGGATGAGAACAATCGGCGCTCCAACGATTTCGTCATTACGCCGCCGCTGTATGTTTTAAAACCGGCCACCGAAAGCGTAGTGAAAATTATGTTTAGCGGTAAATCCCTGCCGCAGGACCGGGAAACGCTGTACTGGATTACGGTCAAAGCCATTCCACAGCAGCCCAAAAGCGCCGCCAGCAATTCGCTGCAGTTTGCCTCAGCCAACCGCATTAAAGTTTTTTACCGCCCGGAGGGGCTGCAAAGCGGCGCCAGCGAGGGCTGGAAAAAAATAACCGCTGACTACCGTGCGGGCAAAATTACGCTCAATAACCCAACGCCCTATTACCTCACCACCATCAATTTAAAAGTCGATGGCAAGCCGGTACAGCCGGCGATGGTCCCGCCAAAAGCAAGCGTCACCCTGGGCGGATCGTTCAGTCAGGCAAGCACTTTTAGCTATCAGACCATCAATGATTACGGCGCATGGACCCCTGCCGTCAGCCTGTCGTTGAACCGGAAATAAAAGAAGAAAGGTGCGAGTGCGTGAAAGCAAAAATCGTCTGTGCCCTGATGATCTGCCATGCCGTTCGGTATGTCTCTGCCGCAGAGAACGATTTGCAATTTAACCCTGCGTTCCTCAACGGCGAAAGTGGAAATATTGCCGACCTCTCATGGGTCAATGCCGGGAGCGCCTTACCGCCGGGCGAATACAACATTAACGTTTATATCAATAAAAATTACGCCTTCACCGGAAACGTCGAATTCAGCGTTGATAAAGATGCGGCCCAGGAGGACGCCCAGCCCTGCGTCACGCCGCAGCAGATTGCCGCCATGGGCATTGATAGCCGCCTGGCCGCGAAAGAGCTGCTGCCGCTGACCCGGCAATGCTATTTTTTGAATCACGCGTTCCCCGGCGCCAGCTTCGACTTCGACCAGAAGACGCTGACGCTCAATCTCAGCCTGCCGCAGAGCTATATGCGGAATCTTCCGCGTGGCTACGTCAGCCCTGAGAGCTGGGAGGCCGGGATCCCTGCCGCGTGGCTGAACTATGTCGTTAACGGCGCCAACAATGAGTACCGGGGCGACAAGCGCACCCGCGCCCGGCAGCTATTCGTTAGCCTGAACAGCGGCGTGAACCTGGGCGCCTGGCGCCTGCGCGATTACACGACCTGGACCAAAGATGCGAATACGCTTAACCACGTCCAGACCTGGCTGCAGCGGGATATCCCCGCCCTGGGCGCGCAGGCGTACGCAGGGGAAACCTACACCTCCGCTCAGGTTTTTGACTCCGTTGGCCTGCGCGGCCTCGCGCTGAAAACCGATGATAATATGCTGCCTGCCAGCCTGAACGGCTATGCGCCGGAGGTTCGCGGCATCGCCCGCAGCAGCGCGACCGTTACCGTCCAGCAGAACGGCAACACCATTTATCAAACCAGCGTCCCCGCCGGTGAGTTCATGCTGAAAGACCTTTATCCCACCTCCTCCGGCGGCGATTTGCAGGTGACGATTGAGGAGAGCGACGGCAGCAAAACGCAATATACCGTGCCGTTTGCCAGCGTGCCGAACCTGGTGCGCAGCGGGCAGATAAAATACGCCCTCGGCGCCGGTAAGCTTCGCGCCGTCGGCGGCCAGAACACCCCGACGTTTGCCCAGGGAGAGCTGTTTTTCGGCTGGGAATACGGCCTCACCTTTTACGGCGGCGCGCAGCTTGCAGAGCGCTACAGCGGGCTCGCGCTGGGCGTAGGACAAAATCTCGGGCGCTTTGGCGCCTACTCCGTCGATGTGACCCACGCGCGCAGCGTGCTGGCCGACGATCGGCCCTACTCCGGGGACTCCGTGCGCCTGCGATACAGCAAGCGGCTGAACGATATCGGCACGCGCTTTAACTTCTACTCCCTGCGCTACTCGACGCAGGGGTTCTATACCCTCAGCGATACCGCCTATAAGGGGATGACGGGCGGCACGGCAAAGCAGGTCACCGGGGCAGACGGCGCCGTCACCACCAGCTATGAAAACCTGTATAACCTGCATATGTCGCGCAAGGCCAAAAATCAGCTGCTGCTGTCGCAGCCAATGGGCAGATTTGGCTCGCTTTCGCTGTCGTGGGATCGGCAAACCTACTGGCGCACCGCCAACAGAACGCAGAGCATGCAGTTTGCGTGGAACGCGATGGTGCGCAACGTCTCCGTCGGCGTGAGCGTTCAGCGCAGCACCAGCCTGTACGATAGCCATAAAGATAACATCGTGGCGATGTCGCTTTCCGTGCCGTTCGGCAACCCGCAGCAGGCTACCCGGGCGCGTTTTACCACCACCCGAGCGGACTCAACGGGCGCCACCGGCAGCGCGGGCGTCAGCGGCTACGTCCCCGGACAGGAGAGCCTGTTCTATAGCGTCAATCAGCGCTACGGCGCGCAGCAGCGGTACGGCGGCGATGCCGCGCTGCAGTATGCGGGCCAGCGGGGCGATTACAGCCTCGGCTACAGCTACTCAAGCGACTCCCGCAACCTCAGCTACGGCATGAGCGGCGGCGCGGTGCTGCATGAAGATGGGCTGACCCTCAGCCAGCCGCTGGGGAACACCAACATCCTGGTCAAGGCGCCGGGGGCCGGTAGCGTGGCGGTGCTTAATCACAAAGGCATCAAAACCGATAGCCGCGGCTATGCCGTCATTCCGTACGCCACGCCGTATCGCGTCAACCAGGTCGCGCTGGACGTCACTACCGCCGGAAACGACGTTGAGCTGGAGAACGCTATCGTCAGTAAAACGCCGACCGATGGCGCGCTGGTGCGCGCAACCATCGTCACCCGCCGCGGCGCGAAGGCCCTGTTCACTATCGGCTACCGTAACGAGGCGCTGCCGTTTGGCACCGTGGTCACGCTCGCCGATGAGCAGGCCAGCGGCATCGTGGGGGACGGTGGCAGCCTTTATCTCGCCGGCCTGCCGGCGGAAGGCACACTCAGCGCCGTCTGGGGACAGGGCAGCGACAAAAAGTGCGTCATTAAATATCGCCTCAATCCGCAGGATTACAGCGCCCGCACGGGCCTTTATTCACAGGAGGCGCAATGTCAGTAGCCGTCCGCCTATCCGGCATCGCCCTGCTTACGGCCCTCGTCACCCCGGCCCTCGGCTATGACGTGCTGGTTTCCGTTACCGGCAACCTGATCGGCAATACCTGCGTGGTTGCCGCCGATTCAGTAGAGCAAACCGTCCCGCTGGGCGCCATCGGCATAAAGCAGTTTCACGCGCCGGGGGCGGTCAGCAATATCAAACAGGCCTTCACCCTAACGCTGGAAGAGTGCGGCCCAACCTTTGTCGGCGTGAAGATCCGCTTTAGCGGCACGCCGGATGAACGCAACCCGCAGCTGATTAAGACGGACGACGGCGGAGCGAGCGGCGTGGCGGTGCAAATCCTCGATAAAGACGGGGAGCTGATTCCGCTGGAGGCCCAAACGACGGCCTACGGCACCTCGGGAGATGAACGCGTGCAGATGACATTTTATGCCCGGCTGGCGGCCAACGGCGCCGCCGTCAGCGCCGGAGACGTTTCCGCCATCGCCACCTGGACTACGGAGTATCAATAATGCGTTTCTTACTGCTTGCCTGCTGGCTGTGCGTCAGCGCGAAGGTTTTGGCCCTCGACTGGATATCCGACATTACGCTCTCACCCCAGGCGATGACCTACACCGGCCCCGCGGACTCCGTTATGCCGGGAAATATTATCGGCTCAGCGTGGAGCGCCACGGCCAGCGTGCAGCAGGTGTTCTGGTGCGGATACATATTCGTCTGCACCAAAGGAACCCTCGAACCCGGCAGCAGCGCCGTGTCGGCAGGAGTATCCGTCAACGTTGATGGCGTAAACTATAGCGTTTTTGAAACCGGCATCCCCGGCATCGGCTATATCCTCGGCCTGAAGGATTTTAACGGCACAACCTACGTGCCGCTGCAAACCGGCGTGACCCAAAGCTACCCCGCCGATGGCACCAACGGCATGGCTTTTGATTTAGGCTGGTCGGCAAAATTGACGTACGTTAAAACGGATAACGCGCTGAAGTCGGGCGTATACCACCTCCCTGCCATCAGCGCCGCGATCCTGACCGCCTATAATAACGAGACCAAAACGGCACGGGTGATCATCAACCCGACGACCGTCACGGTGACGGCCAGCGGCTGTACGGTGAGCACCAAAAGCGCCAGCATCGATCTCGGCGCGCCGGATATGCGTACGCTGCCCACCGTCGGCAGCACCTCCCCGTCGGGCTCGTTTAACGTCAGCCTGACCTGCGACGAGCAGGTAGCGCTGTATGCGGTAATGACCGATCAAACCACGCCAACGAACGACTCCTCCGTGGTAACCCTGACCAGCGACTCCACCGCCTCCGGCATCGGTGTACAGTTCTTTTATAACGGCAGCGGCCCGCTGATGATGGGGCCGGACAGCTCCGCAGCGGGCACCGCAAACCAGTTCTTTATCCAGACCACCACGGCGACCCAAATCCTGTCGCTGCCGTTCCAGGCGCAGTACGTCCGCACCGGTGAGCTGGTGCCGGGCAGCGCCAACGCCCTCGCGAGCATTACCTTTTCCTATCAGTAACGCCGCCGCATCCTCTTATTTCGACACGTCGGCGGCGAAATACTCGTTGGAGATCCGCTGCCAGGTGCCGTCGGATTTAATGCCCGCCAGCGCCGTATTGATCGCCTGACGCAGATCCGGATTCCCCTTACGGATCAATACCGCCTCCTGTTCGGTATCGGCCCGTTCGGCCACAATTTTTACCGGGGCGTCGGGTTTATGTTTTTTGAAATCGAGGAATGAGAGGTTGCTGTTGATGGTCGCATCCGCCCGTCCCTGCGACACCAGCGCAATGGACTGGTCAAAACCGTCGGTGCCCACGACTTCCGCGCCATTTTCACGGGCAATCTGCGCGTAGTTACTGGTCAGGGTATGCGCCGATTTCTTGCCTTTTAGATCGGCAAAGGTATGAATATCGGTGTTTTTATCATTGACGATCAGTACGGCTTTCGGGGAAATGTAGGGATCGGAGAAATCATACTTCGCCTCCCTCTCGGGCGTGATGGACACCTGGTTTATCACCGCGTCGTAGCGCTTAGCGTCCAGGCCGGCCACCAGGCCATCCCACTTACCTTCAACGAACTCGGCCTTTACGCCAATCCGTTTGGCAATTTCACGCGCGATATCAACGTCAAAACCCACCAGCTTCCCCGCGCTATTGTGGTAGGTAAACGGGGGGAAGGTCCCTTCGGTGCCGACCTTAAACACGCCGGCCGTTTTAATCTTTGCGAGGTCGTCCTGCGCGGCCGCCGCATGCGCCACGCCCAGCTGAATAGCGGTAGCCAGTAGTGCCGTCATCAATACTTTCATCATTAACTCCTTAATCTGCTATGCCGTGTTGTTGTTTTAAATTTCCCAGGAATCGGGAAACGTTTCGGTTAAGGTGGAAATAAAAAGCTGGGTCCGGGTTTTCTTCGCGCGGGTAAAAATATCCCGCGAGCTGCCGCTCTCAATAATCTGCCCGGACTCAAGAAACACCACCTGGCTGGCGATGCTGGCGGCCAGGCGCAGATCGTGCGTGGCCATCAGCATGGTGGTCCCCTCCTGTGCCAGCTGACGCAAAACCGCAATCACCTCCAGCGACAGCTCGGGATCCAGCGCCGAAGTTGGCTCATCGCAGAGCAGAACCTTGGGTGAAGGCGCCAGCGCCCGGGCAATCGCCACCCGCTGCTGCTGGCCGCCGGACAGCATCGCCGGCCAGGCATGACGCTTATGCAGCAGCCCCACTTTCGCCAGCAGCGCTTCGGCGCGGGCCCTCGCCCGTTCGACGGGCCATTTCTGCACCACAATCAGCCCCGTCATAATGTTTTCGAGTACCGACAGGTGGGGGAACAGCTGAAAACTCTGGAAAACCATTCCGGTCTGCTGGCACATACGGCGGATATCCTTTCTCTTCGGCGCAGCATCCGCCGAGAAGGTAATATTCTCCTGACCAATGGTTAATTTCCCGGCCTGCGGCAGCTCAAGCAGGTTAATACAGCGTAATAGCGTGCTTTTGCCGCTTCCCGATGGCCCAATAAGCGCGGTAACGCTCCCTTCAGCAATATTCAAAGAAATATCCTGCAGGACCTGTTGCCCGGCAAAACTTTTCTCAAGCCCGGACAGGGTTATCATTATTATGTTCCTTGCCTGAGGTGTTTTTTTCTAACCGGGCCTCGAGCCTCGATTGCAGATACGACAGCACCGAGCTGATTAATAAATAGATTAGGGCGGCTTCGGTATAGAGTATTAAGGGTTGATAGGTCACGGCGGCAATTCTCTGAGCTGCTAAAAATAGCTCCGGTACGGTAATAACCGACGCCAGCGAGGTATCTTTCACCAGCGAAATAAAGGTATTCGATAACGGCGGCACGGCCACCCGTGCGGCCTGCGGCAAAATAATATGGCGCAGAGACTGCCACCAGTTCATGCCGATCGAGTGCGCGGCCTCCCACTGCCCCTTAGCCACGGAGAGCAGCGTCGCCCGGATAACCTCGGAAGTGAAGGCCCCGACGTTCAGCGTAAAGCCGATCACCGCCGCGGGAAAAGCGTCGAGGGTAATGCCGACGCCCGGCAGCGCGTAAAAAATCAGAAACAGCTGCACCAGCAGCGGCGTGCCGCGGATAACCCAGACGTAGAAACGCACCAGCAGCCGCAGCGGTCGCGGCCCGTACAGCCTGATAAGCGCCACGATAAACCCCAGCCCGAGGCCGAGGGCAAACGAAATTAACGTAATGGGGATAGTAAAAACCAGCCCGGCATACAGCATCGGCCAGAATGAACTTATCGCTAGTGATATAAATTCAGGCACATCTCACCTTTTCTTCCGGCGCCTCATTAATAAGCCCGGACGTAATCGCAAATCACTCTAATTGAATAAAAGGTTATCATGCGTCCGAGCCCAGACGTATCTATCAAAAACGGTATTGAATAGCCGGCTTTGTTATTTGTTTTCGGCCAACAGCTATGCATCGGCAGAGTATATCGCGCACGCTATCCTGATATTTTTGGCTATGTTTTTTTTAACCATCCTTTGCTGAAAAACGCATTTGCGTCGGCGTAAAAAGGTATTAATTGCTGGAAATTACGCCAAAAACTCTCTTTTTCAGATATCAATACACCCAGGCGGCTAACAACCTTTCCCTCCGGATGGCTAAATAGCATCTTATATTCCATTTTGCTCTTATGGACGGTTAAATATTCTTTAATTTGCCAAATTCACAGACCTACCATTCGTCATCTCGATACGAATGGGTAAATAGTCATGTCACTCTTTCATTCTGTTAGCGATCTTATCGGCCACACGCCCCTGCTCCAGCTGCACAAGCTGGAAACCGGCCCCTGTAGCCTGTTCCTCAAGCTGGAAAATCAAAACCCCGGCGGTTCTATTAAGGATCGCGTCGCGCTGTCGATGATTAACGAGGCCGAGCGCCTCGGTAAGCTGCAGCCCGGCGGCACGATTATTGAAGCCACCGCCGGCAATACCGGGCTCGGCCTGGCGCTCATTGCGGCGCAAAAGAACTACCGCCTGATCCTCGTCGTCCCCGACAAAATGAGCCGCGAGAAGATATTCCATCTGCGGGCGCTGGGGGCAACGGTGCTGCTCACCCGCTCCGACGTGAATAAAGGCCACCCGGCCTACTATCAGGATTACGCCCGTCGCCTGGCGGAGGAGACGCCGGGGGCGTTCTATATCGATCAGTTTAATAACGAGGCCAATCCGCTGGCGCATATCAGCACCACCGCGCCAGAAATCTTCGCCCAGCTCGACGGCGATATCGACGCTATCGTCGTTGGCGTCGGCTCCGGCGGAACCCTTGGCGGGCTGCAGGCGTGGTTTGCCGAACACTCGCCGAAAACGGAGTTTATTCTTGCCGATCCGGCGGGATCGATCCTCGCCGATCGGGTAGAAACCGGCCGCTCCGGCGAGGCGGGATCGTGGCTGGTCGAGGGGATTGGCGAAGATTTTGTCCCGCCGCTGGCCCATCTCGACGGCGTTCATACCGCCTATCGCGTCACCGACGGGGAGGCGTTTGCCACCGCGCGGACGCTGCTGCAGACCGAGGGCATTCTTGCCGGCTCTTCAACGGGCACGCTGCTGCACGCCGCCCTGCGCTACTGTCAGGCGCAGACGACCGCCAAACGCGTGGTGACCTTCGCCTGCGACAGCGGCAACAAGTACCTGTCGAAAATGTTCAACGACGACTGGATGCGCCAGCAGGGGCTGCTGACCCGCCCCTCACGCGGCGATTTAACCGATTTTATCGCCCTGCGTCATGACGAAGACGCCACCGTCACCGCCGCGCCGGACGACACGCTGGCCGCCATCCTGGCGCGCATGCGCCTGTACGACATCTCCCAGCTGCCGGTGCTGGAAAACGGCCGCGTCGTTGGCATCGTCGATGAGTGGGATTTGATTAGCCATGTCGAGGGCGACAGCCAGCGCTTTGCTCTGCCGGTCAGAGAGGCGATGACCCGCAACGTCGAAACCCTCGATAAACGCGCGCCGGAAAGCGCGCTAAAAGCCATTTTCGATCGCGGCCTGGTAGCCGTCATCGCCGATAACGATCGTTTTCTCGGCCTGATCACCCGCAGCGACGTGCTGACCACCTGGCGTAACCGACTCGAACACTAAGGATCGTCCATGAAAAATTTAAATACATTAAGCGTACACGGCGGCACCTTTAACGATGCGCACGGCGCCGTGATGCCGCCCATTTATGCCACCTCCACCTTCGCACAGCCGGCCCCCGGGCAGCATACCGGCTATGAATATTCGCGCAGCGGCAACCCTACCCGCCACGCGCTGGAAACGGCGATTGCCGAACTGGAGAGCGGCTCCCGCGGCTACGCCTTTGCTTCCGGGCTGGCGGCGATTTCCACGGTGCTTGAGCTGCTGGATAAAGACAGCCACCTGGTGGCCGTCGACGACGTGTACGGCGGCACCTGGCGGCTGATCGAAAACGTCCGCCGCCGCAGCGCCGGCCTGCAGGTCAGTTGGGTCAAACCCGACGACCTGGCGGCGATTGAGGCAGCCATCAGGCCGGATACGCGAATGATTTGGGTTGAAACGCCGACGAATCCGCTGCTCAAGCTGGCGGACCTCAGCGCCATCGCGGCGATCGCCCGGCGGCACAATCTGATCAGCGTCACCGATAACACCTTCGCCTCGCCGGCCATTCATCGTCCCCTCGAGCTGGGCTTTGATATCGTCGTACACTCGGCGACAAAATATCTCAACGGCCATTCCGACGTGGTGGCGGGCCTCGCGGTGGTCGGCGACAACCGCGAACTGGCGGAGCGGCTGGGGTATCTGCAAAACGCGGTGGGCGGCGTGCTCGACCCCTTCAGCAGCTTTTTGACGCTGCGCGGCATTCGCACCCTCGCGCTGCGCATGGAACGCCACAGCAGCAACGCGCTGGCGCTCGCCGAGTGGCTGGAGCAGCAGCCGCAGGTGGAAAAAGTGTGGTTCCCGTGGCTGGCGTCGCACCCGCATCATCAGCTGGCACGCAGGCAGATGGCGCTGCCCGGCGGGATGATTTCGCTGGTGGTGAAAGGCGACGATGGCTATGCAGAGCAGGTTATCGGCAGGCTGCGCCTGTTTACGCTGGCGGAGAGCCTCGGCGGCGTGGAGAGCCTGGTCAGCCAGCCGTTTAGCATGACCCACGCTTCCATTCCGCTCGAACAGCGGCTGGCAAACGGCATTACGCCCCAGCTCATTCGCCTCTCTGTTGGCATTGAGGACGCGCAGGATCTGATTGCCGACTGGCAGCAGGCGCTGCGGGCATAAACAAAAAACCCGCCTGTCGGCGGGTTTAACTTTTGGCACATCAGCCGCGCACGATGCGCTCAGCTAAACAGCTTGCCTTTAAGCAGGTTCATGCCTTCAGACAGCAGATCCTGCTGCGCAGGCGCCTCGCCCTGCGGAGATAAGCCATCGACAATTTTCGGCAGATACTCGGAGATAAGCGACGAGGCGGTCTGCGGGTCGATCCCGAGCCTGGACCCGAGATCCTGCAGCGCGGACGATCCGAACACCGAGGTGACCTGGTCACTGGAAACCGGAATATTGCCCTGCTGGCCGATCCAGGATTCAACGATCTCACCCAGGCCGCCGCTGCGGAATTTTTCGAGGATCCCCTGGACGCCACCCTGCTGCTGGATCCAGGCCATGATGGCCTGCAGCTGCTCGGCTTTACCGGCCTGGCCGCCGAGCATACCGCCAATTTGATCAAGTAGTCCCATTACCGACTCCGTATCAATAGAGCGTGCATAACGCCGATTTTCCCGCCTTACTTATTCGGGATAATCAGCACCTGTCCCGGATAGATCTTGTCGGGATGCTTTAACATCGGCTTGTTGGCTTCAAAGATCCGCTGATAGTCATTCGCCGATCCGTACACGGTTTTAGAAATAGCGCTTAGCGTGTCGCCGGATTTCACGGTGTAGTAGCGGCTCTCGGCGCCGCTCTGCGTGACGCTTACGTTGTCGCTGACCTGGGCAATGCCGGTGACGTTACCCACCGCCACCATAATTTTTTCCTTATCTTCCTGCGAGCCGACGTCGCCGGTGACCGTCGCGGTGCCGTCTTCAGCCACGGTGATGCTGACCTTATCCGCGCCAGGGAGATTAAGCCCATCGATATGCTTTTTCAGCTTATCGGCCTGGCTCTCTTTGTCTCCGCCCGAAACGGCATCCCAGATTTTCTCGCCCGCTTCTTTCACAAAACTCAATAAACTCATACCAATCTCCTTTTAGCAGAAGTGATCTATGAAGAACGTTCATCAGACCAGACCCGATAATAATAGTTCATAAATGGCGCCCGACCTCGGTCAGCACGTGCTCGACAAACCGGGTCAGCTTCGGCAACGGGCGAAGATCCTGACGCCAGAGCAGATGAACCGGGCGCGGTTCGGGGGTATAGGCCTCAAGTACGCGGACCAGTTTTCCGCTGGCAAGATCCTCCCCCAGCAGCACTTCCGGCTGCAGCAGCAGGCCGGCTCCGGCGATGGCCGCCATCCTCAGGCCGTAGCCGTCGTTGCAGCGGAGGACAGCATCGCGCCGCCAGCGCACCTCTTGCGTGACGCCCGGCAGCTTCCACTCGTTGCGCGCGGTCCACACCGTATGGGAGAGGCAGAGATGGCCGGCAAGGTCGGCCGGCGTAAGCGGCGTGCCGTGGCGACTGAGATAGGCAGGGGCGGCGCAAATCACCATCCGGTAGGCGCAGAGATATTTCGCCACCAGGTCGGTTTGGTGAATATCGCCAATGCGGACAGCCAGATCGAACCCTTCATCCACCAGATCGACCAGCCGGTTGGTCAGGTCGAGCTCCACGCGCACGTCCGGCCACTGCTGTAAGAAGGTGGCGATCAGCGGCGCCATAACGCAGGCGCCAAATGAGGTCGGCGCGCTGATGCGCAGCGTCCCTGCGGGCGCCAGCCGCAGTCGCTCCACCGAGCTTTCGGCGATTGAGACCTGCTCCAGAACGCGTTTCGCCTCTTCATAGTAGACTCGCCCGGCGTCGGTGAGGCTCTGGCGGCGGGTGTTGCGCTCCAGCAGGCGCGTCGCCAGCTGGCGTTCGATGAGGGCGATATATTTGCCCACCATCACCGCCGACATCTCCAGGTGCGATGCCGCCTCGGTAAAACTGCCGTGCTCCACCACGGCGATAAACGTTTCCATTCCGCGCAGCTTATCCATATTGCGAACCTCTGGTTAGTAATCATCTAACTTTTTGCCAGTTTATCCGATATCCATTTCATTAAAGAATAGAGGCTCACAACTTATCAGGAGTCAGCCATGAAAATCGTCGTTATTGGTGCCAGCGGTACCGTAGGCCGCGCGGTCACCGCAGAGCTCAGTCGTCAGCATGAAGTTATTCGCGTCGGTCGGTCTCAGGGCGACCATCAGGTTGATATCACCTCTCAGCAAAGCGTCCAGGCGCTGTTTGAAAAAATTGGCCGGGTTGATGCGATTGTCTCGGCGAGCGGAAGCCTGTTCTTTGGCCCGCTGGCCACCATGACCGACGACAATTTCAACCAGGGCCTTCAGGACAAGCTGCTGGGGCAAATCCGCCTGGCGCTCACCGGCCAGCACTATTTGAACGACGGCGGCTCCATCACCCTTATCAGCGGCATCGTGGCGCATGAGCCGATTGCCCAGGGCGTTAACGCCACGACGGTGAACGCCGGCCTCGAGGGCTTCGTCCGCGCCGCTGCCTGCGAGCTGCCGCGCGGGATCCGCATCAACCTGATCAGCCCCACGGTGCTGACCGAATCAGCCGCCGCCTATGACGGGTTCTTCCCGGGCTTTATCAGCGTCCCGGCCGCCACGGTGGCCCAGGCGTACCGCCGCAGCGTGGAGGGCGTCCAGAGCGGTCGGATATACACCGTCGGCTACTGATAATCCGCCCGTCGCTAATAACCCGCCACGCTGGCGGGTTATTATTTATCTCTGCAAAGGCTATTTCTTCGCCATTCATCTGCTCAGCGCCAGCGCCACGTGTTTTAAATATTGATCCATCGCACACTCTTAATAAATGAATTTTATTGTGAACAACCTCGCATATTTAATTTACGCGCCGCAGACGACCGCTGCCAGCAGCGACGGTCAATCCCATGATTTATCTCAGATTAGATTAAATATCTTTCGGACTTATCGTCATTATCTGGCGAATTAAAGCGGCTTCTATATTCCCTACAATAAATATGCCTTTGCTTTTATTGCAGACCCTCAATCATTCCACGCCGCATCCGTCTGCTCGCAGAATTATCTGGCTTAAATTAGCCGCCCAGATTGTTAAATATAAAAAAAGCAGAGTCGCAGCATAAACGTCTAAAAACAAGCGGGCGATGGCCGACCGTTAACCACAATCAGGCCCAGGGTCCCGGGTAAAGCACTTTTTTTATATCGACGTTCGACATTTTTAATAATTTCCAAAATGATACGAGATTGTGAGAATAGTAAACGAAATGTTATGATGAGTAGATTAGCTGTACTCCTCATTGAAATATCAATCTAACGCTGATTTATACCCATGATGCTTCAGGCGACTTCGCTGTTGGCTGCGTCCGCTCAGCTAGCGGCCTGCTGTTGCCTGAATTATTCACGGTATAGACCCACAGTGATGAGAGAGCACCATGACTAAACATCAACCTGTCAACGTTGAAAATCTCGAAAGCAATACCATCAGACCTATCCCTCTTAATATGCGACACGGCAAACCTGGCGATCTGTTTACCATCTGGTTTGGCTCTAACATCATGCTATTAACCGTTATCACCGGAGCGATGTCGGTCACTATTTTCCATCTCTCTTTTTTCTGGTCTGTCGTTGCGCTGTTTATCGGTAGTCTGGTCGGCGGGCTGTTCATGGCCCTGCATTCCGCACAGGGTCCAAAGCTCGGCGTGCCGCAAATGGTGCAAACCAAGGGCCAGTTTGGCTCCTATGGTTCGGTGCTGGTGGTGTCCATTGTCGTATTAATGTATATCGGCTTTACCGCCTCCAGTCTGGTATTAGGCGGGCAGTCCATGCACGCCATCTATAAGCCGATGAACTCCGACGTAGGGATTATTATCGTCGGCGCCCTGAGTCTGTTTGCCACTATTTTTGGCTATAAGATCATCCACTCCTACGCCAGAATTATGTCGTGGATATCCGGGATTGTGCTGGCCGCAACCTTTGTGTGGATCGTCTTTGTCCACGGGCTGCCGGTCGATTTTCTCGATCGCGGCGGTTTCAACAAGGTTGGGTTCCTCGGCGCGGTCTCGATTGCCGCACTGTGGCAGCTGGCCTACGCGCCCTATGTCTCTGACTACTCACGCTATATGCCTTACAGCACCAACGACAAAAGCGTCTTTTACGCCAGCTACTTTGGCTGCATATTAGGCTCTTATCTGCCGATGGTTCTCGGGGTGCTGGTGGCAACCAGCATTGGCAATGATGATATTATTCAAGGCATTATTGACCTCACCGGCGGCTTCGGCGCGGTGGTTATCGTGGTGCTGGCGCTGGGGATTGCCGCCACAAACTCGATGATGCTGTACTGCGGCGTGCTCTGTACGCTGACCCTGGGCCAGACCTTTATTGACGGCTGGTCGCCGATGGCCCGCGCAAGGATAATTACCGCGATCCTCACCATGCTCCTTGAAATAGCGCTGGCGATCTACGGTCAGGAAAACTTCCTGTTAATCTATACCAACTTTATTACCGTCCTGCTGTATGTCCTGGTGCCGTGGACGGCAATTAACCTGGTGGATTATTACCTGGTTGCGCACGGCGAATATGATGTCGACTCCTTCTTTAAGCGCGACGGCGGAATATATGGCTACTTTAATGCTACCGCCATCTTCTGCTATTTGTTGGGGATATTAGTTGAGGTGCCGTTTATGTCGACGGCGATTTATACCGGCCCGATTGCAACCGCATTTGGCGGGGCGGATTTATCATGGATTATTGGTCTGCTGGTGGTCTCACCGGTCTATTACACCCTCTCTAAAGCCAAGGCGGTGAAGAGTATCGCCCTGGTGAAAGAGAAAGTTTAGCGCTTCGCTTTCTTTCCCCTAAATAAGTCGAGCTTCAGGCAGGCGCCCGGTGAAGGCGCCGGCCATGCGGCTTGAGGGATGACGGGAATATCAGTACGCATTGCTGACTCCGGATAAACCATCCGGAGTTTTTTTATCTCTGGACGGCGACGAAGCAGGGCGCGGTGCAGCGCAGGAACAGGGGGAAGGCGGGAAAGGAACGGTCGGGGGAGAGAGAGAAAAACGCGCCTTAATGCCGGCGCGTAAAGGTTAAGCCAGCGCCATCCAGCGGCGCAGATTACCCAGCATCGTCAGGCACTTCTCCAGCTGAGCGAGGGCAATAAACTCATCAGCCTTATGGCCTTGATCCATACTTCCGGGCCCGCAGATCAGCGTGGCTACGCCGGCTTCATCGAACAGGCCACCCTCGGTACCGAAGGCCACGGTGGAAAACGCCTCGCTTTGCGCCCACTGCGCCAGCCAGCCGGCAAACTCCGACTGCGGGTCGCTGAGCAGGCCAGGATAGCGGCTGAGCGGGCTAAAGGTAATATCCGCCTGCGGCGCCACCGCCCGCATCGACGTCAGCAGCTCGCCTGCGGCGTAGCCGTGCAGCTCGGCGAGGGTCGGCTCGAGCGAGACCTCCGGCAGATGGCGAATTTCAAAATCAAACTGGCAGCTTTCCGGCACGATATTGAGCGCCGCCCCGCCGTGAATCACCCCAACCTGCAGCGTGCTGTAAGGCGGGTCAAAGCGGCTATCCCGGGTCTGCGCCAGCGTTTCGCCGAGCGTACCTAAACGGGTAATCAGCTTTGCCGCATACTCGATGGCGTTGACGCCGTGGGGCGCGTAGGCCGAGTGGCAGGCCTTGCCCTGCACCGTACAGCGCATGGCCAGCTTGCCCTTATGGCCGTAGACCGGACGCATTTCCGTAGGCTCGCCGATGATGCACAGCGCCGGTTTGTCCTTTGAGGCTTTAAGATGGTCCACCAGGCTGCGTACGCCAAGGCAGCCGACCTCCTCATCGTAGGAAAAGGCCAGATGCAGCGGCATGCGTAAAGGTTGGGAGAGAAAGTCGGGAACGGCGGCCAGCACGCAGGCGATAAAGCCTTTCATATCGGTGCTGCCGCGGCCGTAGCAGAGGTCGTCGCGCAGGGTGAGTTCAAACGGAGGCACCGTCCAGCGCTGCCCGTCAACCGGGACCACGTCGGTGTGGCCCGAGAGCATCACGCCCCCCGGCCCCTGCGGGCCAAAGCGGGCGTAGAGGTTGGCTTTTTTGCCTTCCTCATCAAAGAAAAGCCGCGTGGCAATGCCAAAACCGCAGAGATATTCATCGATATAGTTAATCAGCTGCAGATTAGATTCGCGGCTGGTGGTGTCGAATGCCAGCAGCGTCGCGAGGATCCGTTTCAGGTCACTATTCATCACCCGGTACTCCGTAACTGGGGGCCTCCCGCGGGTCGAGCGCGCGCGTAATATAGGCCTGCATCTGCGGCTCATACGCCAGCCACAGCGCGGTAAGCTCGCCAATCGGATCCTGTTCGTGCCAGTCAACCCGCAGGTCAACCAGCGGCCAGGAGTAATCATCCACGACTTTTACCGCCGCAGAGTGCACCGGCCCGGCCTCGCCGCCGAGGGCCAGCCCCGCCTGGAGAGCGGCCAGCAGGCGCATCGCCATCTCCCCTTCGGCCTGCTGGAATTCGGCAACCATCGCCTCAACCACCGCAGTGCTGGCGAGCATATTGCCGCCGGCGATACAGTTTACCCCTTCGGCAACGTGATAGATGCCGAGGGTTTTATCGCCGCTAAACGAGGCCGTTTCCCCGCTGGCGTTGATGGCGATAATCTGCCGATAGCGGCTGAAATCATCCTCCGCCAGCGCCTTACGCAGCGCCTTTTCCGGCGCCAGCCCCTGCTCCAGCTGCGAGAGCGTCAGCTGGCCGAGGGCAGGCAGGGTAATATTCTGGCTGGAGACCGCGCCGACTCCCGCCTGCAGCCACGGGCAGCGGGCGCCAACGGCAATGCTGGAGGAGCTTATGGCGATGCCAAACTGCCCGGTTTCCGGGCAGAATGCCGCGATAGAAAAGGTCATGGCGGCTCCTTATTTCACATAGCCATCGGGGATCACGGCGATCACGTCAATTTCCATCAGCCACTGCGGCTGCGCCAGGCCTGAGATAACCAGCCCGGTGGAGATGGGAAACACGCCCTTCAGCCACTTGCCAACTTCCTGATAGACCGGCTCGCGATAGCGCGGGTCGATAATATAGGTGGTGGTTTTCACAATATGCGAAAGATCGCTTCCGGCCTCCTCCAGCAGCTGCTTGACGTTTTTCATCGCCTGCTCGGCCTGAGCCTGCGGGTCGCCCAGCCCCACCAGATTGCCTTCAAAATCCGTGCCCACCTGGCCGCGCACGTAGACGGTATTACCGGCGCGTACGGCCTGGCATAAATCGTTGTCCAGGGTCTGATTGGGATAGGTCTCTTTGGTATTAAACATGCGAATACGGGTATGTGTCGGCATCATTGTTATCCTGATTAAGAGCTACAGTTCAGCGCTGACCGGCATCCCGGTACTGGCTGTATTTCCGCTGGGTCGCGATATGGTCGGCGATGTGCTTCGCGTCGTGCCAAACGCCCCAGATAAAGGTCGAACCCCGGCGTGACAGCCACGGCAGGCCGAGGAAATAGACCCCCGGCTCGCTGGAGACACCGCGCTGGTGCTGAGGGCGATTCTGCGCGTTAAAGGCGTTAACGTTGAGCCAGCCGTAGTCCACGGCGTAGCCGGTCGCCCAGATGATGCTCGTCACGCCGGCCTGCGCCAGGTCCAGAGAGAGGATCGGCGACGTCATGCACTCAGGGTCGGCTAAGAATTCACGCGCCGCGGGCTCCGGCGGCAAATCGAGGCCGTTGGCCGCAACGTAGGCGTCAGCGGCGTCCAGCAGCGAGAGGTAGTTTTCATCGCCGCGGCGGATGTTGTCGCACAGATCCGGCTGGAAGGTCGCGACGCCGGATGCAAACGCCTTCGTCAGCCCGACCAGGGTGATGCCGCGCTGCGCCAGCTCGCGAAAATCCACCGTCCGCCCGCCGTGGGCGCCGCTCACCGCGATGGTAACGTGCTCTTTCCCCGGCTCGCTGGCGGGAGCATCCCACAGGCCCAGCACCCCCAGCCACCAGCAGAAATCCCGGTTGCGGTAGGCGCGCGGCGGCCGGTCGTGGGCGCCAACGGAGAGATAGACCTGGCGACCCGCGCGCTGGAGCTCATCGGCAATCTGCACGCCGGAGGAGCCGGCGCCAACCACCAGCACCGCGCCGGCGGGCAGCTGCTCAGGGTTGTAGTATTTGGCGGAATGGATCTGATGAATGTCGCCCTCTTTCGGCGCAATCGGCGGAATAACCGGCTTCTGGAACGGCCCGGTCGCGGCAACGATGCGCTGCGCTTCGATCACCCCATCCGTGGTTTCAACGGTAAATCCGGGACGTCCGCTGTTGCGAACCGCGCTTTTTACCTCCACGCCGGTCCGCACCGGCAGGGAGAATTTCCTGACGTAATCTTCAAAGTACTGCGCCACATCGTCCTTGGGAATAAAGCTATCCGGCTGGCCGCCTTTAAACTCCATTCCCGGGAAGCGGTCGTGCCACGCCGGGCCGTTCGCCACCAGCGAATCCCAGCGCCCGGTACGCCAGGCCTCAGCAATACGGTTTTTCTCGATAACCAGATGCGAGATCCCCAACTGGGTCAGATGCTCACTCATGGCAATACCGGCCTGACCCCCGCCAACAATCAGCGTATCAATTTGTGTTTTTTCTACGGTCATAAATGTGTCCTTCGAATGGAGTTCAATCGCCAGGAATAAACCACTGCGCAGGACCGAGGTTAATAAACAGTAACAAACAGGTAAATTATTATAAATTTAGAACCTGAGAATAAAATAGTGATGCAGAGTGCAGCACCTTGAATCTACAAGGTAAAGCGGGTTTTAGCGGAAAATATTCGCCGGATAATTTTGTGCTTAGCGCTTATTTAGCAACGCGGCGGGAGGCAACCCGAGAGGATATAAAAAATATATGTAGAGTATCGTTTTTTTATATTCAGAAAATATGCCGCCAAATATAAAAAGACCCGCGCGGGCGCGGGCCACTGAGCTGAATAAAACCCCGGTCAGGCCACCCTCGCCACCTGCTCCGGCGGGCTGAGCACCGCGTTGCGGCAATATTCCATAAACAGTTTGGCGGGGTTAGTGGGCTCGCTGCTGCGCAGATGGGCCATCACCAGCGTCGAGTTGGCCATCTCATCCTGAATTTCGACGCAGCGCACCTGCTGCCCGTCGTAGGTGATATCAGAAACCGGGCGGGTCACCAGAACCGAAAAGCCCAGCCCCTGGCCGACCATGCAGCGCACCATCTCAATCGACGGCGAGCTGTAGGCCACCTGAGGGTTATAGCCTTTATCTTTGAAAATACTGATGAAATAGTTACGGCTGGGGACAACGTCCAGCAGCACCATCGGCAGGTGGCTCAGCTCCGACAGCTTGACCGACGCCCGCTGCGCCAGCGGATGATTTGCCGGCAGCAGCGCGTAGGGCTTTTGCGGCGCGTTCAGGCTCTCGGTCTGAATCGAGACGTCCAGCTCGAGATCGTACATAAACGCCAGGTCAAAGCGACCGCGGTGCAGGCCATGGGCTATTTCATGCTGCTCGCCATCGTAAATTTTAATGGTGATATCCGGATAAATGGTCTTAAACCCGGCGATGAGCGACGGCAGGTAGAGCGGCGCCGCGGTCTCGAAACAGCCGATAGAAACAATCCCCGACACCAGCTCATTATCCGCCCTCGAGTTTTGCTCGAACTGGTACGAGAGGCGGAGCAGCTCCTTCGCTTTCTCATAGAAGCGTTGCCCGCTGGAGGTCATGGAAACCCCCTGCGCATGGTGGCGAATAAAAAACTGCTGCTCAAACATATCTTCCAGGGTTTTCACCGCGATGGAGATAGAGGGCTGCGCGATATGGAGCTGTCGGGAGGCTTCGGCAATGCTCTCCGCTTCGACAACGGCAACAAAGTATTTGAGCTGTTTCAGGGTGAAATGGGGCATGAGATACCTTATTTTTTGTAGGCAAAGAGATAAGCTGAATAGGATTAAACGATGCTCCCCCTCGGGCGCAACCCCGCCGACAAATAAAGATCAACAATCCGACATCGGTCAGATTTTTACAGAAAATTAACATGAAGGCGTAAAGAAAACGGCGACGCCGTCACGGGGCAGCGGCTTTATGGCGGCGGCTAAAAAAGTCCGGTTATATTTTTTTAGTTCCTTACCGCTCCATCTGACAACATTAAAACTTGTCAGAAACGCCATCACCATCCGGCGCTAAAATCCCACCGAGAAAATAAAATCCGTTAAATTACAGATCATTAAAATCTCAGATGGCGAATTCCTTTGAGCCACATCACGCAAAGCGTCATCGGCAGGATCCGCGCGCCGGCGGCTCCCGACCAGGCTAACAAAGTTTTTTATGGAGGTTACCTAGATTTTTAGTCCTTTCTCACTTCTTCCCCCTCCGGCATCATGAATTAACGGCAACAAATAAATAACAATTACGCAACACGATAACGGAGAGGCTTATGACCGACAGAAACTTTTGGCACAGCAGGCTGCAGGCGCAGCGCTTTATCAGCCATGCCATCGTCGATGGCCAGCCCTACGTCGCCCAAAGCCGCCGCGTTTTCCCGGTTATCAATCCCGCCTCCAACGCGCTGCTCGCCGAGGTCACGGCGCTGCAGGCAGAAGATATTGCTGTCGCCGTCCAGTCCTCCCGTAAGGCCTTTGACTCAGGCATCTGGTCAGGGATCTCCGCGCAGGAGCGCAAGGCCGTTCTGCTGCGGCTGTCGGAGCTGATCCTCGCGCATCGTGAAGAGCTGGCGCTGCTGGAGAGCGTCAGCATGGGTAAACCGGTCAACGATGCGCTAAACGTCGACGTTCCCGGCGCGGCGCACGTTTTCTCGTGGTACGCCGAAAGCGTGGATAAGATTTACGACGAGGTGGCCCCCGCCAGGAAAGGCTCTCTCGCCACCATCACCCGCGAAGCGATTGGCGTCGTGGCGGCCATCGTGCCGTGGAACTTCCCGCTCGACCTCGCCTCGTGGAAGCTCGGCCCGGCGCTGGCGGCCGGTAATAGCGTGATCCTTAAACCTTCGGAGAACTCGCCGTTTTCGGCGTTGCGTCTGGCGGAGCTGGCGCTTGAGGCGGGCCTCCCGGCGGGCGTGCTGAACGTCGTCACCGGCCTGGGGACCGAAGCCGGCAGCGCCTTAGGCCTGCATAACGACGTCGATACCATCACCTTCACCGGCTCTACCGCCGTCGGCAAAGCCTTTATGGCCTACTCCGCGCAGTCCAATCTGAAGCAGGTCTGGCTGGAGTGCGGCGGCAAAAGCGCCAATATCATCTTCGCCGACTGCAAGGATCTCGATCTGGCCGCCGAAAAAGCAGCTTTCGGCATCTGCTTCAACCAGGGCGAGGTCTGCTCGGCTAACTCTCGCCTGCTGGTCGAGCGGACGATTTACGCCGAATTTATCGCTAAGCTGCAGGAGAAAATGCAGGCGTGGGCGCCCTCTCACCCCTTCGAGCCTGCAGCCAAAATGGGCGCCATGGTCAGCGCGGCGCATGCGCAAAAGGTGATAAGCGCCATCCGCGCCGCCGAGCGCGCCGGTGCCCGCGTCCTCCTCGGCGGTCATGAGATTGAGATTGACGGCGTCGCCAACTACGTGGAACCGACGCTGATTGAAGCCGCAGATACCGCCTCCTCCCTGTGGCAGGAGGAGATTTTCGGCCCGGTGCTTGCCGTCATGCCTTTTGACGACGAGCAGCAGGCCATCACCCTGGCCAATCAGCACATCTACGCCCTCGCCGCCTCGGTGTGGACCGACGATCTCCACCGCGCCCATCGCGTTGCCGGAATGCTTAACGCCGGGACAGTTTCGGTGAATACCGTCGACGCGCTGGACGTCAGCGTGCCGTTTGGCGGCAATAAGCAGTCTGGCTTTGGCCGCGACCTGTCGCTGCACGCCTTTGACAAATTTACCAACCTCAAAACGACCTGGTTCCAGTTTCGCTAGCACCCGGCAGCTTTCGCATTTTTAGATTCCGCTTACAGGAGAGAGAAGATGACTACCCCGAATAACCCGCAGCGCAGCACCCCGGACTACCAGAGCGCCGATGCCGCGCACCATATCCACGCCTTCCTCGACCAGAAGGCGCTGAACGCCGAGGGGCCTCGCGTGATGGTCCGCGGGGAAGGTCTGTACCTTTGGGATAACGACGGCAACAAATACCTCGACGGCATGTCCGGCCTGTGGTGCACCCAGCTTGGCTACAGCCGCCAGGATCTGGCGGATGCGGCGGCGGCGCAGTTCGCTAAACTGCCCTATTACAATATGTTCTTCCACACCACCCACCCGACGGTGATCGAGCTCTCCGAGCTGCTGTTCAGCCTGCTGCCGCCGCACTACAGCCACGCGATTTACACCAACTCGGGTTCTGAATCGAACGAAGTGCTGATCCGCACCGTTCGCCGCTACTGGCAGATCCTCGACAAGCCGCAGAAGAAGGTGATGATTGGCCGCTGGAACGGCTATCACGGCTCAACCCTCGCCGCCACCGCGCTGGGCGGGATGAAGGCGATGCACACCATGGGCGGCATGATCCCCGACGTGGCCCATATCGACGAACCCTACTGGTACATGCACGGCGGCAGCCTGACGCCGCACGAGTTTGGCCTGCGCTGCGCCGGCCAGCTCGAGGAGAAAATACTCGAGCTGGGCGCGGAAAACGTGGCCGGTTTTATCGCCGAGCCGTTCCAGGGCGCGGGCGGGATGATTTTCCCGCCGGAAAGCTACTGGCCTGAGATCCAGCGTATTTGCCGGAAGTACGACGTCCTGCTGTGCGCCGATGAGGTCATTGGCGGCTTTGGCCGAACCGGCGAGTGGTTCGCGCATCAGTACTTCGGCTTCGAGCCGGATACGCTGTCCATCGCCAAAGGGCTGACCTCCGGGTACGTGCCGATGGGCGGCCTGGTGCTGAGCAAGCGCATGGCGGAAGTGCTGGTTGAGAAAGGCGGCGTCTTCGCCCACGGTCTGACCTACTCCGGCCACCCCGTTGCCGCCGCGGTGGCGATCGCCAACCTCAAAGCGCTGCGTGACGAAAACCACGTCACCAACGTGCGCGACAACACCGGCCCGTATCTGCAGAAAACGCTGCGGGAGGTATTCGACAATCACCCGCTGATCGGCGAAGTTCAGGGTACCGGCCTCGTCGCGGCCCTGCAGTTCGCGGAAGATAAAAGCACCCGCCGCCGCTTCGCCAACGAGAACGAGCTGGCCTGGCGCTGCCGAACCATCGGTTTTGAGGAGGGAGTCATTATTCGCTCGACCCTGGGGCGGATGATCATGGCGCCGGCGCTGATCGCCGGACGTAGCGAGCTGGATGAGCTGGTCGAGAAGACCAAACGCGCTATCGACCGTACGGCGAAGGAAGCCGGCCTGCTGTAAATTATCCTCTTCCCCCCGCGCCGCCACAGGCGCCGGGGGCCTGCCCTTCTCTCGATAAATAAAGCGATTAACCCGCAAAAACGCGCGCCCGCTAATTTCCGCACAAACCAACACCCCGTCTGCGGTTTATTTTTAAACTGCAAATAGCACGTGCTGCTTAGTTTATAATAAGCTTGCTAACTATTATTTCACTCCATCAACCACCTCTGGCGACATTCACTCATTGCCGATCGATCTTCTCTGCAAGATATAGCGGCACGTATCGCTATTTATGCTGTGCCATGAAATATCGAATCCCCGCCCGGCGCCAAAGAGCGACGACCGGACCCGGCTATCGATATCGCCATAATAAAGAGACCCGCAATATGAATATTAAAAAGCTGCGTTTAATGCTGCTGCTCGTCGTACCCGCTCTGGGGCTGGCGGCGGGCGGCTGGTGCTATTTTGCCAACGGTCACTACGTTGAAACGGATAATGCCTACGTGAAGGCCGATAAAACCGATATCAGCGCCGAAGTCGCGGGTCGGGTGGTAAAGGTGCTGGTGAAAGAAAACCAGCACGTGAATAAAGGCGACCTTCTGTTCAGCGTCGATGCCAGGCCCTATCAGCTCGCCGTTGCCGAAGCGGAATCGGATCTCAATAGTACGATCATCGATTTGAAAACCATTAAGTCGCAGTATCAAAGCAAGCAGGCCAATATTCAGGTTTCCCAAAGCCAGCACGAGTACGCTCGCCGTGAAGAGGCGCGCCTGCATCGTCTGAACGGGCCAGGCTACGTCTCGGCCTCCGATCTGGACGGCGCGCATCAGAAAACGCTGCTTATGGCCCTTGAGGTCAACATGTTGAAGAAGCAGCTCCAGGAAGTGGCCGACAGCTTTGGCGGGGATATTAATATGCCGCTACAGCAGCACCCGCGTTATAAGAAAGCGCTGGCTGAGCTCAATACGGCCAAAAATAATCTGCGCCACGTTAATGAATACGCTCCCGCCTCCGGCACCATAACCCGGGTATTACAAACCGGCGAATACGTGCAGGACGGTACCACGGCGATGCTTTTGGTCTCCGATGCCAACCTCTATATCGAGGCCAATTTTACCGAGAAAGATCTGACCCATATTCGCAATAACCAGCAGGCGGAGATCAGCGTTGATTACGCTCCGGGCGTGACCTGGCACGGCAAGGTCAGCAGCATCAGCCCGGCCACCGGCGCGGAGTATGCGGTAATTCCCGCCGAAAATGCCACCGGTAACTGGGTGAAGGTGACCCAGCGTATTCCGGTACGTATTCACCTGCAGACCGATGCCCGGCAGCCGCAGCTGCGGGCGGGCCTGAGCGCCACCATTAAAATTGACACCCGGTCTGACGCCGGCCGTGCGTCGTAACGAGGTGACTATGTCTGATACCACCCTCGCTCCGCCGCGTAAAAGTAGCGCCGTCGATCGCCGCCTGCTCATCACCTTCTCGGTGATGCTGGCGACCATCATGCAGGCGCTGGATACCACGATTGCCAACGTTGCCCTGCCGCATATGCAGGGCGCGATGGGAGCCACTCAGGATCAAACCTCGTGGGTGCTCACCTCCTATATCGTCGCCGCGGCCATCGCCATGCCGCTGACCGGTTTTATCTCCGCCCGCATCGGCCGCAAACGTCTGTTCGTTATTTCGGTCATCGGCTTCACCGTCGCCTCGATGCTGTGCGGCGCCGCCCAGTCGCTGAATCAGATTGTGCTCTTTCGCCTGCTGCAGGGGATTTTTGGCGCCAGCCTGGTGCCGCTCTCGCAATCGGTCATGTTAGACAGCTGGCCGCCGGAGAAACAGGGCTCCGCGATGGCAATGTGGGGGATGGGGGTTATGGTTGGCCCGATCCTCGGCCCGGCCCTCGGCGGCTGGCTGACCGAATACTACAGCTGGCGCTGGGTGTTCTATATCAATATTCCCTTCGGCGTCCTCGCGTGGCTGGGCATTAGCACCTTCGTCACCGAAACGCCGATCGATAGCACCCGCCGGTTCGATCTGCTGGGATTCTTTTTCCTCAGCGTTGCCATCGGCAGCCTGCAGCTCTTCCTCGATCGCGGCGAGTCAAAGGCGTGGTTTGCCAGCGGCGAGATAATCACTGAAGCGGTGCTGGCGGCGCTGACGCTGTATCTGTTTGTGGTGCATATTTTTACGATTAAAAAACCCTTTATCGACCCGGCGATTTTCCGCGATAAGAACTTTGTCGTCGGCCTGCTGTTCAGTTTTGTGGTCGGGACGATCCTGCTGGCGACCATGGCGCTGATGCCGCCGCTGCTGCAGGGGCTGATGGGATATCCGGTCATTGATGTCGGCCTGCTGATGACGCCGCGCGGTTTTGGCACCATGTTCAGCATGATGCTGGTCGGGCGAATGGCGGGCAAAGTCGATATGCGCCACGTCATTACCGTGGGGATCGTCATTATGGCGGCTTCGCTGTGGATGATGACGCGCTACGCCATGTGGATGAGCCCGTGGGATATCGTCAGCTCCGGCGTGGTGCAGGGCGTGGGGATGGGATTAACCTTCGTGCCGCTTTCGACGCTGACCTTCTCCACGCTGCAGCCGCAGTATCGCACCGAGGGCACCGCGCTCTATTCTCTAATTCGCAATATCGGCAGCAGCATCGGTATTTCGGTGGTGACGACCTATCTGGCGCAGCAGTCCCAGCGTAACCACATGTTATTTTCCGGCTTTATTAATCCGTTCAATAAGGCTCTGCAGCACGATATGCAAGCGGGCGCTTACAATATTCATCACCTGCCCGGACTCGTGGCCATTAACGGCGAGGTCACGCGCCAGGCGATGGTGCTGGCCTATTATCAGGACTTCCGCCTGATGATGTTCCTGTGCTTTATTTTAGTGCCGCTGGTGCTGCTATTTTCAAAACCCGTGAAGCATCCCGCCAAATAAAGATCGCGGCGCAGATGAAATACAAAAATAAATAAAAAGCGCCTCCTGGCGAGGAGCGGCGGCCTGTACAGTGGCGCGTTATTTTTATTTTCACATGACAATCGTTACCCTGGATACCCTGAATGCGCATACCACTCCTGCCCCTTTTGACGCTCTGCATCGGCCTGTTTCCCGGCGCGCTGCTGGCGCAAACGGGACAAGTCAAAACCAATGCCGAAAAATCGGCTGATGACCCAACCCGGGTCACCACCAGGGTCGGCATCGCCTGGTCCGATAACTATGCAATGGATGACAGCAACCTCGCCTTCTCCGGTTCGCTGGCCTTGGACCAGGCCCGGAAAATCAACGTGCGGATCAACAGCGATGCTTCCGAATGGCGCGTTGGCGGTTCGTGGCTGTTTCCGATTGGGATCTTTAACTTCAATTTCGGCAAAAATGAGTACCCCGGCGACGCGTCGCAGACCAACTACTCCATCGGCACCTTTGTGCCGCTGAGCTTCTTTGGTATTGAGCCCGCAGGCTTCCAGATATTCCCGATGGCCGGCTATAGCTACAACACCGGCGATCGCATGGCCTGCAATGCCGATAAGCATAAGGCCTGCTCGCAGTCCGATTTTAGCGGCATGCCGTCGCCGGAAAATGGTTTTGAATCAACCAATATCTCCGGCAGCAGCGGCTATCTCGGCGCCTTTGTCCTCAAACCGCTGACGCAGAATCTGCGGATGATCGGCTTCCTGGGCGGCTCTTATGGTTCGAAAAGCGACGCGGGCGACAACTATAAAGGCTACTTCGGTGGTCTCGGCCTCGGTTATAACCTCACCGAACATAACGCGGTGAAGGTGCTGACGTACGTTCAGGATAACAACACCTACCTTGATGAGGCCGATAAGCGCATCCTGCTGGCCTGGCAATACCAGCTCTGATATCCCCATCAGCCGGAGGCGGAAGGCGCCTTCGGGATGACATCCCGCTTCTTTAGCGGGTAAACTACGCCTCCAGTACTCCCTCTCAAGTCACCCATGCTGAAGAAACTACGCTTTATTGTTCCACTCCTGGCGCTGGCAGCCCTGGTCGTCTGGTGGTTTACGCCACGCTACTCTGAAGAAGACGAAGCCTACTATCGCTCGGTTTTCTGCCTCATCGATCATCACGACAGCCGCGCATTCCTTCGCGATATGGAAAGTGTTGTCGAAGGCGGTAATTCGGATTATGCCCTGCACAAGATCCGCTACATTCCGGCTCTGGGTGAAAAAATGCGGCAAACGTGGCAGCAGCTTAGCCCGGATGAGCAACGCGCGAGCCGCGAAGACCGGCAGCGCTGCTATCAGCTGATGGGCGAGAAGAAGCAGGATTAAGCCAGCCGCAAGCTGACCATGGCGTACGCCTTTTGGCCCGCAGGGCAGGTCGTGGTTGCTGGCGACCTGCCTTCTATTCCCGTTTCGCCAGTGATTTCTTCTTTAAATTATAAAGAAACCATATATTGCTCGCGGTCATAAAAAAGTAGTTGATCTGATACGCACAAGCTTTTATTTTGCTTGTCAGTTTTTCAAACGAGATAAAACGATGCCTACTATTACAGCCGGTAGTATGAAAGAAGCCAAAGAATTAATTAACTGCGGGAAATATAAGGAAATAGTTCTTAACTTTGATATTGATGCCGATGATTTTTTCACCCTCGCGACATCCCAGCACGCCACCAAAATCACCATCTCCGACAAAAACACCCACTCACCGGTAAAATTAGAAAAATAATTAAAAACCTCTGAGGTATTTCTTATGTTGCTATTTATTGGCACAGCAGCAGTTGCTTTTCTCTCTTCATTAATGCTGATCTGGCTTGACGATCGCATCAGCGAGCAGGATTAACCTCCGGCGCGCAGCTCCTCCCTCTCTTATTCTACATGCCCGTGTGCGCTCATCGTGAAGCGCTACGGGCTGTTCCTGCTGCACCCTTTACGCCACTTCAGCCAATCTGCTCACTCGCCGCTGTGCGGGAAAGCGTGAAGGCTCCGCGCCGTCTCGCGACGCGGAGTGAAAGCGCGGTAATTACAGCGACTTTGCCAGGCGTTCGACGGCGGTCAGCAGACCCGCTTCCGACACCGTTGAGTAGGAGAGGCGCAGCGTGCGGGTATCCGGATTGTCGTTATAGAACGCTTCGCCCGGCACGTAGACCACGCCGTTTTCGAGGGTCTTTTTCATCCATTGCATGGTATCGAACGGATAGCGGAAACGGGCCCACAGGAACATGCCGCCTTTGGGACGGCTGAACTCCAGATGCTCGCCAAGCTGGCTCTCAAGGGCATCGGCCAGCGCGACGCACTTCTTGCGATAGTCTTCGCGGATCAGGGCTATCTGGTTCTCCAGGCGGTTCATCGCCAGGTATTCCGCGGTGATCACCTGCGACAGCATGTTGGTGTGGAGATCCGCCGCCTGCTTGACGATCACCGTCTGCTGCGCCAGCCAGTCCGGCATCACAATCCAGCCAATGCGCATGCCCGGGGCGAGGATCTTGGAGAACGTCGAGGTGTAGACCACCTGGTCTTCACAGCCGAGCTCCTGCGCGTACTGGTAGAGCGGGCGGCGGACTTCGTCGGTAAAGCTGATTTCGCCGTAGGGATCGTCTTCGATAATCACGAAATCATGCTGCTTCGCCAGCTCAACCACCCGACGGCGGCGATCGGCGCTGAGGGTTTTTCCGCCCGGGTTGCCGAAGGTGGGCACCAGGTACACGGCCTTGACCTTAGTCGTCTCCAGCAGATCCGCCAGCTGTTCCACCAGCATGCCGTCGTCATCGGTATCGACGCTGAGGATATTCGCCTGAGCCAGCTGGAACACCTGCAGCGCGGCCAGATAGGTCGGGCGCTCGACGACGATCGCATCGCCCGGATCGAGCAGCGTACGCGCGACGATATCCAAAGACTGCTGCGAACCGGAGGTGATATAGACATGGCTTGCCGGACAGGCAACGCCGCGCGCCTGACACAGTTCGCTGACGGCCTGACGCAGCGGCGGATAGCCTTCGGTCAATCCGTACTGGAACGCATCGTTGAAACGCCCGCTCATCACCTGCTGCACCGCCAGATTCAGACCTTCGGTATCAAACAGCTCCGGAGCCGGGATCCCACCACCCAGTGAGATAACGCCGGGGAGTTTACTGTGCTTGAGAAGTTCGCGGACGGCGGAGGGCTTGAGTTCACCCGCGCGGACGGCGAGTCGCCGATCGTGCATATTATTTTCCTTTTTTGTCTGTCTTGTTGTTGTGGTTTGTTAACTATTTAGTACCAATTTTTACCCAAAATCCCCGGCAGCGCTATGCTTACCGGGGATTTTACGGCCCCTGCGATTCGGCGCCAGCGGAACTATCGTCTATCGTTATCTTTCAGCACAATTAACGGTTCAATATCGCTCTCTTTTTTGACCACCAGCGAATCATCGCCACGCAGGCAGGTGCCGCCGTAGTTACCGCCAACGGTAAAGGTGCATACCTGAATGTATTTACCATCCACTTTCGGCAGGCACCACAGCTGCTGGTAAATATTTTTGCGATCGACAAACTGCCCGCTGGTCTTATCCAGCACCTCGTCGTCGGGGCCAATCAGGTCGATATTGTTGCCGCAGCGCCCGGAGATAGGCTTAACCGCATAGCCGGTTTTCGCCAGCTCGTCGTTGACGACAAAGTCGGTATCCAGCAAATAGCGATGGTTCGGGAACAGCGACCACAGCACCGGCAGAATCGCCTTGTTGCCGGGGATCACCGTCCACAGCGGTTCGAATACCAGCACCTCGGGGCGCAGCAGGACGTCAATCAGCCGCACCTCGTTTTGCGGATGGCCGGTGCGGATCGGCACGGCGGCGTACTCGTCGGCGCTGACCTCGCGCACCTGCTCGATGGCGGTTTCCCATGCCCAGGTTTTCCAGACGCAGTTAACCAGCCGCCCGTCGCCGTCAATCAGCTGCCCGGCGGCATCCCAGCGCAGCTCATCAAGGCCAAAGAGGATTTTGCTCTCGAAGCCGGCCTGGGTGAGCGAACGCTGGATAAACAGCGCGTGGTAGTTCTCCTCCAGATCCTTATCCTGCATGATGTGCACAAAAGGCCGCGCCCGGCTGTGCTTCCACGCGCCCGCCAGCTCATCAAGCAGATCTTCCGCCGGATTATGACCGCTGCCGTAGTAGCCCTGCTTCAGCCACTGCTCGAGGATCATCCCGCCTTCGGTATGGCAGGAGGCGGAGTCGGCGTTGTATTCATAGACCTTCAGCCCGCGCTCGTCCATGCAGAAATCCATGCGGCCGGTGATCATATGATGGCGACGTCGCTGCCATGAGAGGCGCAGACGCGGCCAGAGAATTTTGGGGATATCGAACAGCGCCAGCAGGCCGTCGTCTTTCATCACCTTATCGGTGGCGTGCAGGTACATCAAATGCAGCTCGTTGGTTGCTTTGATCAGCTCCTGCTCGGCGCTTTCGGTAATGGTGAAATACTGGTAAGGGTCGGCGTTAATAAAGTGGCCGTTGGCGTCAACGTAGGCTTTCTGCAGCGTGTCTTTCTCGTTCAGCCACCTGCCGCGAAACTGTCCGTTGTTCGGCAGGCGGGCGCCGCGAATGGCCAGCGCTTCGCCCGGCAGCACCGGCTGCGCCAGGCTGTGCTCGGTATCGGCGGTCTGGATCATCCAGCCAAGGATCTCGGTGTCGGCGAAGGTATCTTTGAGGGTATAGACGCCGTTGTGCACCTCGAGGGTGAGCTCCCGCGTCCACTGCTGGCCCTGCGGCAGCGGCGTGTGGATAACGTTTTGCTCGGCGATCCTGACCTTATTGCCCACCAGCTGCGTAATCACCGCCACGTGGCCGGTATGCTTGAACTCGCCGCCCTTCTGCCAGATCAGCAGGGAGCCGGCCATCGGCGGACGACGCGAGCCGTTGGCAAAGGCCTGCAGCGGCAGAATATTGTCGTTAACCACTTCGCGCAGAAAGCGCAGAGAGAAGATTTCATACGCCATGCCGACGTCGGTGAAGACGAAACCGTAGGTGAGAAACAGGAAGCGGCGCGCGAACTCGACGCACTGCCATTTGTGCCCCATATACTCGTTATTGATATAGCTGCGGAACGTGGCGTCATCCGGATAATCTTGCGGATTTAAGCTGCTGTAGTTCGATGAATAGATTGCCACGCCGCCCGGCGCGTAGCCTAACAATGTACCAAAAGGGGCATCACTGCTTGTCGATCCTTTGCTCATTAGCCTGACCTCAAATTAATGCAGCCCGGGCAGTTGGCGGAACAAAACTCCCTCTTCTTATCCTGCCGCAGGCACTTACCAGACAGAGGTGGAATAATGATACCACTCATTCGATTCGCTAATTGTGCCCTTACGGAAAATAACCCTGCGCCGCAGGGCAAAAGTGATATCGTTTATCTGAGATATAACAACAAATAGCGAATTAACGTCAGGAGTTGATTATGAGCACACAACCGCATCTGCAAGCGCAACCGCTGGTCTGGGGACATGGCCCGCGCACCTTCGAGGTTTTCCTGGAGCCGACCTGCCCCTATTCGGTACGCGCATTCAATAAGCTCGACGACCTGCTCGACGAGGTCGGCGCGGATAACGTGACCATTAAAATTCGCCTGCAGTCCCAGCCCTGGCATATGTTCTCGGGGGTCATCGTGCGCTGTATTCTGGCGGCCTCCACCCTGCCGCACGGCAGAGAGCAGGCGCATAAGGTGCTAAAAGCCGTGGCCGACCATCGCGAAGAGTTCGAATTTACCGATCACTGCAGCGGGCCGAATATGAACGCCACTCCGCAGCAAATCGTTGAGCGTATCGAGCGCTACAGCCACGTTCTGCTTTCCGCAGCGTTCGCCCGCCCTGAGCTGCAGGCGGAGATCAAATGGCACAGCAAATATGCGCGCCAGAACGGCATCCACGTGTCGCCAACCTTTATGGTCAACGGGCTGGTGCAGGCGGATCTCGGCAGCGGCGACGATATTAGCGTCTGGGCCGCGCGGATAATGGCCTGAGTTAGGGCGCTGCCCCGGTGAGCGTAACGCGGCCGGGGAAACCGTCCGGGAATATCGCCAGCGGGTGAATAAGCCTCACACTGTTAAATCCTTACTACGCCACCTGCTACACTCCCTGAACACCTCACTACAAAGGCAGACCAGCATGTCAGAGAATAACTACCAACCCCCGAAAGTGTGGGAATGGAAGCAGAACAACGGCGGCGCGTTCGCCAACATCAACCGTCCTGTCTCCGGCGCAACGCATGAACAAGAGCTGCCGGTCGGCTCACATCCGCTTCAGCTTTACTCCCTGGGCACGCCTAACGGCCAGAAGGTGACGATCCTGCTGGAAGAGCTGCTGGCGCTCGGCGTGAGCGATGCGGAGTATGACGCCTGGCTGATTCGGATCGGCGAGGGCGATCAGTTCTCAAGCGGCTTTGTTGCGGTGAACCCGAACTCAAAAATCCCGGCGCTGAGCGATCGCTCAACCACCCCGCCAACCCGCGTGTTTGAGTCCGGCAGCATTCTGCTTTATCTCGCGGAGAAGTTCGGTTTCTTCCTGCCAAAAGATCCGGCCGGGCGCACCGAGACACTGAACTGGTTGTTCTGGCTGCAGGGCGCCGCGCCGTTCCTCGGCGGCGGCTTTGGCCACTTCTTCAACTACGCGCCGGTGAAAATCGAGTACGCCATCGACCGCTTCACTATGGAAGCCAAGCGTCAGCTCGACGTGCTGGATAAGCGGCTCGCCGATAATCGCTTCGTCGCCGGAGAAGAGTACACCATCGCCGATATGGCTATCTGGCCGTGGTACGGCAACGTGGTACTCGGAGGCGTTTACAACGCTGCCGAATTCCTCGACGCCGGGAGCTATAAAAACGTTCTGCGCTGGGCGCAGGAGGTCGGCAGCCGTCCGGCGGTTCAGCGCGGACGGATCGTTAACCGCACCAACGGCCCGCTAAACGAGCAGCTCCACGAGCGCCATAGCGCCAGCGACTTCGACAGCCAAACCGAAGACAAGCGCCAGGCATAAGGCCATCCCAGCCGAAGGCTTCGGCCTTCGGCTATTAGCGCTCCAGGCGCTATCCCGCCATAAAGTAGCGCATCGCGGTGCCGGAACTCCCCTCTTTAAAGAAATCCATAATCGATGACGCTAGCGTAAATACTTCTCAAACCAGGCCAGGGTTCTCTGCCACGCCAGCTCCGCCGCTTCCCGGTCATAGCGCGGCGTGGAGTCATTATGAAACCCGTGATTAACGCCCTGATAAATATAGGCCTCATAGACCTTATGCTGCGCTTTCAGCGCCTCTTCATAGGCCGGCCAGCCCTGGTTGATGCCGCTATCGAGGCCGGCGTAGTGCAGCAGCAGCGGCGCCTGAATCCTGGCGACTTCGTTGAGCGGCGGCTGCCGGCCGTAGAACGGCACCGCGCAGGCCAGCTCCGGGGTCGCCACCGCGGCGGCGTTGCTGACGCCTCCGCCGTAGCAAAAGCCGGTGATGCCGACTTTTCCCGTCGCCTGCGGATGCTTCGCCATAAACGCGATCGCGGCGAAAAAATCGTTCATCAGCTTCACGGGATCGACTTTCTGCTGCAGCTCTCTCCCCTCATCATCATTGCCGGGATAGCCGCCGACGGAGCTCAGGCCGTCCGGTGCCAGGGCGATGTAGCCCGCCTTCGCCACCCGCCGGGCAACGTCTTCAATATAGGGATTGAGGCCACGGTTCTCATGCACCACCACCACCGCCGCGGCTTTGTCGGCGATCTTCGTCGGCGTCACCAGGTATGCGCGCACCTCGCCATGACCGTCGGGAGAGGGGTAGTGAATATACTCCGGGCGGATATCCGGGTCGGTAAACGCCACCTGCTCCGCCAGGGCATAGTTGGGTTTCAGTAGGTTAAACAGCGCCAGGGCGGTCATTCCGCCGACGGCATATTTCCCCGCCAGCTGGAGAAACTCACGTTTGCTGATTTTACCGTGGGCATAGTAGTCGTAGTACTCGAGCAGCTGTTGCGGGAAATCTTTGGCCGTCAGTCGCGTCATCGCGTGTTCTCCGTTAGTGAAGGCCCTTTAAGCAAAGCATAAGCTCGCCGGGACGCCAGAAATCCCGCGCAGCGCGATCCCGTGAGAGTCGGGAACGTTGTATGAAAAGAAGCGGGATCGTAGCCTGGCGCAGAGAGCGCTGGGAGAGCTGGGAGAGCTGGCGCAGAGCGACCAGCACGCGGCGGTTGGTCAGATGAATATGTGGCAGACTTCGTCAGAGAGGCAAACCGCTCGCCCGGCAGCTAAACGCTGCCGGGCAGGCAGGAACTAGTGCTTAACTTTGGTCAGGCGATCGAGATAGCCCATCACAAACGCCGACAGCACGAAGGTCAGGTGGATAATGACGTACCACATCAGCTTATTGTCCGGCACGTTTTTGGCATCCATAAACACCCGCAGCAGGTGGATCGAGGAGATCGCAACGATGGAGGCCGCAACCTTGTTTTTCAGCGAAGTGGCGTCCATTTTTCCCAGCCAGCTGAGCTTCTCTTTGCCCTCGTTGATATCCAGCTGAGAGACAAAGTTTTCATACCCCGAGAACATCACCATTACCAGCAGGCCGCCGACCAGCGTCATATCCACCAGCGACAGCAGGGTCAGGATCAGGTCCGACTCCCCTACGCTAAAGATATGCGGCAGGATGTGGAGGATCTCCTGAAAAAATTTGATCGACAGCGCCACCAGTCCCAGAGAGAGACCAAAATAAACCGGTGCCAGCAGCCAGCGTGAGGCGTACATGGCATTTTCCAGAAAGCGTTCCATAAGACCCTGTAAGTTAAAAAAAACGATCGGCATTATATCGCAACCCGCCAGCGTGATTGCAACATCCGGTCAGCGCCGCGGATCGACAGAGATAAAAAAGGCCGGCACAAGGCCAGCCTCCTGGGGAGATGTTGGTGAGGGCTACTGCGCTTTAACGGTCTCTTCGCCCACCAGACCAATCTTCAGATAGCCCGCCTGGTGCAGGGTATCCATGACTTTCATCATCGTCTCGTAGTCCACGGTTTTATCGGCGCGGAAGAAGACGGTGGTGTCTTTCTTACCTTCAGTCAGGGTATTCAGCGCGTTAATCATGCTCTCTTCGGTCACCGGATCGTTGCCGAGGAACATCGTTTTATCCGCCTTCACCGACAGATAGATCGGCTTTTCCGGACGCGGCTGCGGCTGGCTGGAGGAGGCGGGCAGGTTGACCTTCACATCAACCGTCGCCAGCGGAGCGGCCACCATAAAGATAATCAGCAGCACGAGCATGACGTCGATAAACGGCGTCACGTTAATATCGTGCATTTCGCCGTTATCATCGAGGTTTTCGTTAAAATGCATCGCCATAAAGCATCAACCTACTCGTAATTTCTGCGCGGTACGTACCGGCGAAGAGCCGCTGGCGCTCAGGTCCAGATCGCGGCTTTGCAGCAGCAATACCTGGGCGGCGACGTCGCCGAGAGTGGCTTTGTAGCTGCCGATCATACGGGCGAAGATGTTATAGATAACCACCGCCGGGATAGCGGCAAACAGGCCGATTGCCGTTGCCAGCAGCGCTTCCGCGATGCCCGGTGCGACAACCGCGAGGTTGGTGGTCTGAGTCTGGGCGATGCCGATAAAGCTGTTCATGATGCCCCAGACGGTACCAAACAGGCCGACGAACGGGGAGATGGCGCCGATGGTCGCCAGGTAGCCGTTTCCGCGGCCCATATAGCGACCCACAAACGCCACGCGGCGCTCAAGGCGGAAACCGGTACGCTCTTTAATGCCTTCGTTATCTTCGACGCCAGCCGACAGCTCGAGCTCGTTCTGCGCTTCGTTGATAAGCTGCGTGCTCAGGCTTTTAGGATCGAAAGCGTTGGCGATGTCGCTGGCCTGGTCGAGGGAGCGCGCTTCGCCGAGAAGCTGCTGTTCGCGCTTGAGGCGGCGCTTGCTGGAGAGGATTTCAGCACCCTTGCCGAAGAAGATAGCCCATGTGACTATCGACGCCAGAATCAGGCCAATCATCACGACCTTAACGACAATATCGGCATGATGATACATACCCCAAACGGAAAGATCCGCCTGCATCAAATTATTACCCACTCTGAGTCTCCAGGACGTAAATCACAAAATCTGAGCATAATAATATCAAAACGGCATCGAATTGATAGTGGTTCTCATTAGTATTTACACTGTGCAGCAAATCACGTTTATTTTCCTTGCGCTTACGCAGTAAAAAAGCGGCAGCCGGGGGATTTGGTAAAATTTTTGCCTGTATCCGTCGTTAGCCGGTACAGCTCCGGGTATTCATGCTAGTTTAGACGTCCAGACGTATAAAAACAGGCAAAAAACATGGCTGACAAACATCTTGATACCGCTCTGGTCCACGCCGGACGCAGTAAAAAATATACCCTCGGATCGGTAAACAGCGTGATACAGCGCGCTTCGTCGCTGGTGTTCGACACCGTCGAAGATAAGAAACATGCCACCCGCAACCGGGCGAAGGGCGAGCTGTTTTACGGCCGCCGCGGCACGCTGACCCACTTCTCGCTGCAGGAAGCCATGTGCGAGCTAGAAGGCGGCGCCGGCTGCGCCCTGTTCCCCTGCGGTGCGGCGGCGGTGGCCAATACGATTCTGGCGTTTGTTGAGCAGGGCGACCACGTTCTGATGACCAACACCGCCTATGAGCCGAGCCAGGACTTCAGTACCAAGGTGCTTGCCAGGCTCGGCGTGAGCACCGGTTGGTTCGATCCGCTGATTGGCGCCGATATCGCCCGTCTGGTCCAGCCGAATACCCGCGTGGTGTTTCTCGAGTCTCCGGGTTCAATCACTATGGAGGTCCACGACGTTCCGGCGATCGTCGCGGCCGTGCGCAGCGTTGCCCCGGAGGCAATCATCATGATCGACAACACCTGGGCGGCCGGCGTGCTGTTCAGGGCGCTGGATTTTGGCGTCGATATCTCGATTCAGGCCGGGACCAAATACCTGATTGGCCACTCCGATGCGATGGTCGGCACCGCGGTTGCCAACGCGCGCTGCTGGGACCAGCTGCGTGAGAACGCCTATCTGATGGGGCAGATGCTCGACGCGGATACCGCCTATATGACCAGCCGCGGCCTGCGCACCCTCGGCGTGCGCCTGCGTCAGCACCACGAGAGCAGCCTGCGCATCGCCGAATGGCTGGCGCAGCATCCACAGGTGGCGCGGGTCAACCATCCTGCGCTGCCGGGCAGCAAAGGGCATGAATTCTGGAAGCGCGACTTTACCGGCAGCAGCGGCCTGTTCTCGTTTATTCTCAATAAGCGGCTGAACGACGCCGAGCTGTCCACTTATCTGGACAACTTCAGCCTGTTCAGCATGGCCTACTCCTGGGGCGGTTTCGAATCGCTGATCCTGGCTAACCAGCCGGAGCACATCGCCGCCATCCGCCCCGAGGCGGAAGTCGATTTCAGCGGCACGCTGATTCGCGTCCATATCGGTTTAGAAAATGTTGACGATCTGCTGGCGGATTTAGCGGCGGGCTTCGCGCGTATCGTGTAAAGTGACGGCCAGTGGCAATAATTGCGGACGTTCTGTTAGAGGCGGCCGCTTTTGTTGCGCCCGGGATCAAGGTGTTCGGGGCTCTTCAGGAGTACACTAGTCAAAAATACGGTACCACTTAGGAAAGTCCATGGTTGTTATCCAAGAGATTGTCGCCGCGCTCTGGCAACATGATTTTGCCGCATTGGCGAACCCTCACGTTGTGGGCGTTGTATATCTGGTCATGTTCGCGACCCTGTTTCTCGAGAACGGTCTGCTGCCGGCCTCGTTTTTACCCGGGGACAGCCTGCTGCTGCTCGCCGGCGCGCTGATTGCGAAAGGCGTCATGGACTTTGTGCCTACCCTCGCCATTCTGACCGCGGCGGCCAGCCTCGGCTGCTGGCTGAGCTATATTCAGGGGCGCTGGCTCGGCAATACCGAGACCGTTAAGGGCTGGCTTGCCCATCTGCCGCAGAAATATCATCAGCGCGCGACCTGCATGTTCGATAAGCACGGGCTGCTGGCCCTGCTGGCCGGGCGCTTCCTGGCCTTCGTTCGCACCCTGCTGCCAACAATGGCCGGTATTTCCGGGCTCTCCAACCGCCGCTTCCAGTTCTTCAACTGGCTCAGCGCGCTGCTGTGGGTCGGCGTGGTCACCGGGCTCGGATATGCGCTCAGCATGATCCCTTTCGTCAAGCGCCACGAAGATCAGGTGATGACCTGCCTGATGATCCTGCCTATCGCTCTGCTGGTTGCCGGGCTGCTGGGTACGCTGGTGGTGGTCATTAAGAAAAAGTTCTGCAGCGCCTGATTGACCTTCCCGGGAGGGCGCCAGCGCGCCTTCCCGAAGCGTGCATTTCCCGTTAGATCCCCTGAATCGTTCTGATCCGCGCCGCGTCTTCGCCCGGCGTCATGCCAAAATAGCGCTTAAACTCCCGGCTGAACTGCGACGCACTTTCGTAGCCCACGCGCATCGCCGCCGCGCTGGCCTTCATCCCGTCGTGGATCATCAGCATCCGCGCCTTATGCAGGCGATAGCTTTTCAGATACTGCAGCGGCGAGGTGCTGGTGACCGATTTAAAATTGTGATGAAACGCCGAGACGCTCATGTTGGCCTCCGCCGCCAGCTGATCGACGCTCAGGTTCTCGGTGTACTGGCTTTCAATGCGCTTGAGAACGCGGCTAATCAGGCTGAAGTGCGTTTGCCGGCTGACCAGCGCCAGCAGCGCCCCGCCGCACGGCCCGGTCAGCACGTAGTAGAGCATCTCGCGAATAATCTGCTTGCCCAGGATGCGCGCATCCAGCGGCCGCTCCATCACGTCCAGCAGCCGTTCAGCGGCGCACAAAATCTCCTCAGAGAGTGCCGCCGAGTTAATCCCGCTCGACGCCACCGCCGGCTGGAAGCGCTCATCCTCGCCAATATCCATCAGCAGCTCCTGCAGCTGCAGAATATCAACGTTCAGCCGCAGCCCCGCCAGCGGTACCTCCGGCGTCGCGAAGGTCTCACACTCAAACGGCAGAGGTACCGTCAGCAGCAGATATTCGTTGGTGTCGTAACGAAAAGTCCGTTCATTAATGTAACCAATTTTATGACCGGAAAAGAGAAAAACGATGCCGGGCTGGTACATTACCGGCGTGCGTGTCCCCGGCTGCGTGCCGTACAATAACCGAATATCAGGCAGCAGCTCGCTGAGGTTTTCTTCGTTATCTTTCAGCTTGTTAACCTTTTCCGTTAGCAGCTGACATATCTGGGCACGCTTCATTTACGGTGACTCTCCAGTCGTTTTTCCACGTCTCTATTGTGCGCACTCCGCTGCCTTTTCTCCAGCCCCACGGAGAAATGGGCAAGACATCGGCAGGAATGTGCATTGAGGGGAACGGATGACAGGACCACAATGTTCGTCATCTGGCCGGGATATCTTCTCCGCCGGCAGTTTTCTCTTATTGAGGTCATGAGCAATGAATAATTTCGATCTGTATACCCCAACCCGTATCCTGTTTGGTAAAGGCGCCATCGAAAACCTGCGCGATCAAATCCCGGCAGGGGCCCGCATTCTGGTCACCTACGGCGGCGGCAGCGTGAAAAAAACCGGCGTCCTGGATCAGGCCCTGAGCGCGCTGAGCGATTTTGAAGTGCTGGAATTCGGCGGTATTGAACCGAACCCATCCTACGAAACGCTGATGAACGCGGTCAAAATTGCCCGTGAACAGCAGATCACCTTCCTGCTGGCCGTCGGCGGCGGTTCGGTGCTCGACGGGACGAAGTTTATCGCCGCAGCCGCGCACTATGATGAAAGCGTCGATCCGTGGGAAATTCTCGAAACCTACGGTCAAAACGTCAAAAGCGCCATCCCAATGGGCTCCGTGCTGACGCTGCCGGCGACCGGCTCCGAGTCCAATAAAGGCGCCGTCGTGTCGCGTAAAACCACCGGCGACAAGCGCGCCTTTATGTCCTCCCACGTGCAGCCGGTGTTTGCGATCCTCGATCCGGTTTATACCTACACCCTGCCGCCGCGTCAGGTTGCTAACGGCGTGGTTGACGCATTTGTCCATACCGTTGAGCAGTACGTAACCTACCCGGTTGATGGCAAAATCCAGGACCGCTTTGCCGAAGGCATTCTGCTGACCCTGATTGAAGATGGCCCGAAAGCGCTGCAAGAGCCGGAAAACTACGACGTTCGCGCCAACATTATGTGGGCGGCGACCCAGGCGTTAAACGGCCTGATCGGCGCCGGCGTGCCGCAGGACTGGGCAACGCATATGCTGGGACATGAGCTGACCGCCATGCACGGCCTTGACCATGCCCAGACCCTGGCCATTGTTCTACCGGTGCTGTGGAATGAAAAACGCGACACCAAACGCGCTAAGCTGCTGCAGTACGCCGCCCGCGTGTGGAATATTACCGAAGGTTCTGAAGACGAGCGCATCGACGCGGCCATCGCCGCAACGCGCAATTTCTTCGAGCAGCTCGGCGTGCCGACTCGCCTGAGCGGCTACGGTCTTGACGGTAGCTCTATCCCGGCGCTGTTGGCTAAACTGGAAGAACACGGCATGGCTCAGCTCGGTGAAAACCAGGATATCACTCTCGACGTCAGCCGCCGTATTTACGAGGCTGCGCGCTGATTTTCCCCTGCTGATACGCCCTCTCCTTCGCGTCATAGAATGCGAAGGAGAGGAGTTTAACTACCGTTTTTAGCTATTTCGTCCAGACTTAATGCTACCCCTTAGCGAAATGTACCCCGCTAAGTTTCATTAACAGGAGGAAGGCATGACACATCCAACCGTGATAAAACTGCACGACGGCAACCTGATGCCACAGCTGGGTCTCGGCGTGTGGAAAGCAGGCAACGAGGAGGTCGTCTCCGCCATTCACAAGGCGCTGGAAGTCGGTTATCGCTCTTTTGACACCGCCGCCGCGTACCAAAACGAAGCCGGCGTCGGCAGCGCGCTGAGCCAGGCTGGCGTCCCTCGCGATGAGCTGTTTATCACCACCAAGCTCTGGAACGACGATCAAAAACGTCCGCATGAAGCCCTGCAGGAGAGCCTGAGCAAGCTGCAGCTCGACTACGTCGATCTCTATTTAATGCACTGGCCGGTTCCGGCGATCGACCATTTTGTTGAAGCCTGGAAGGGCATGATTGAGCTCCAAAAACAGGGGCTGGCCAAAAGCATCGGCGTCTGTAATTTCCAGGTCCACCACCTGCAGCGGCTGCTTGATGAAACCGGCGTCGTGCCGGTGATTAATCAGGTAGAGCTCCATCCCCTGCTCCAGCAGCGTCAGCTACACGCCTGGAACGCGACGCATAAAATCCAGACCGAATCCTGGAGCCCGCTGGCTCAGGGGGGCGAAGGCGTATTCGATCAGAAAATCGTCCGCGAGCTGGCCGATAAATACGGCAAAACGCCGGCGCAGATTGTCATCCGCTGGCACCTCGATAACGGCCTGGTGGTGATCCCTAAATCGGTGACCCCTTCGCGTATCGTGGAGAACTTTAACGTCTGGGACTTCCGTCTTGATAAAGACGAACTGGGAGCCATGGCGAAACTCGATATCAACAAGCGCCTCGGGCCAGATCCTGACCAGTTTGGCGGCTAATCTTTCTTCCTGACCGCAGAGCGGTTTTTCGGTTATCCCGGACGGTAACGCAGCGGCCGCCCGCTCCGGGCGACCTCATCCCTTATTCCATCTCCCCGGCCAGCCTTGCGCTGCCGGGGCACTTCATTTTAGCGGGACGCAGAGCGAACGCGTTTTTTCGCTCCGCTGGCCGGCGTCTGCCGCTGATGCTCAACCGGCGTATGCTTGGTCAAGGCCGGGCGGGTATGGCGATTCTGGCGACGCGCTTCACGCATCTCGTCCAGCGTTGGCGCAGGCACCAGACAGTCGCGGCGTGAGCCGATCAGGTGTTTTTTGCCCATCGCTTCCAGCGCCTGGCGAATCAGCGCCCAGTTTGCCGGATCGTGGTAGCGCAGCAGCGCTTTATGCAGGCGGCGCTGCTTATCCCCTTTCGGTACCACCACGTCTTCACTTTTATAGCCAATCTTGCCCAGCGGGTTCTTGCCGGTGTAATACATGGTGGTTGAGTTAGCCAGCGGCGACGGATAGAAGTTCTGCACCTGATCCAGACGGAAACGGTTTTTCTTCAGCCACAGCGCCAGGTTCACCATATCTTCATCGCGGGTGCCCGGATGCGCGGAGATAAAGTACGGGATCAGATATTGCTCTTTACCCGCCTGTTTTGAGTAGCTATCGAACAGCTCTTTGAAGCGATCGTAGCTGCCCATTCCCGGCTTCATCATCTTCGACAGCGGGCCTTCCTCGGTATGCTCAGGGGCAATCTTCAGGTAGCCGCCCACGTGGTGGGTCGCCAGCTCTTTGATGTAGCGCGGGTCCTCCACGGCAATGTCGTAGCGCACGCCGGAGGCAATGAGGATTTTCTTGATACCTTTCAGATCGCGGGCGCGGCGGTAGAGATTAATCGTCGGCTCGTGGTTGGTATCCATATGCGGGCAGATATCCGGATAAACGCACGACAGGCGACGGCAGGTCTGCTCCGCGCGCGGCGACTTGCAGCGCAGCATATACATATTGGCCGTCGGGCCGCCGAGGTCGGAGATGACCCCGGTGAAGCCCGGGACCGTGTCGCGAATCGCTTCGATTTCGTTAATGATCGAGTCTTCGGAACGGCTCTGAATAATGCGCCCTTCATGCTCGGTTATCGAACAGAAGGAACAGCCGCCAAAGCAGCCGCGCATAATGTTGATAGAGAAGCGGATCATCTCATATGCCGGGATGCGGCTATCGCCGTACGCCGGGTGCGGAACGCGCTTGTACGGCAGCGCAAACACGCTGTCCATCTCCTCCGTCGACAGCGGAATGGCCGGCGGGTTAACCCAAATATAGCGTTCGCCGTGCTTTTGCATCAGCGCGCGCGCGCAGCCCGGGTTGGTTTCATGGTGGAGAATGCGCGACGCGTGGGCGTACAGTACCTTATCCCCTTTGACCTTCTCAAAGGACGGCAGCAGAACGTAGGTTTTTTCCCACGGCTTCGGGCGCGGCGGCTGAACGGTGACCTGTTTCACCTCCTGCTTTGCCGGCTCAACGGTTTTGTTATCCGCGCACGGCAGATCTTCGCCGTACGGATGCGGGATCGGATCAATTTTACCCGGCGTATCGAGGCGGGTAGAGTCGACGCCGCTCCAGCCCGGCAGCGCTTCTTTCACCATGATGGCGGTATTGCGCACGTCGCGGATCTGGGCGATCGGCTCGCCGGCGGCCAGACGGTGCGCCACTTCTACCAGCGGACGCTCACCGTTGCCGAACATCAGCATATCGGCCTTGGAATCAACCAGCACCGAGCGGCGCACGGTATCGGACCAGTAGTCATAGTGCGCGGTACGACGCAGGCTGGCCTCAATGCCGCCGAGAATAACCGGGACGTCCTTCCACGCCTCTTTGCAGCGCTGGGTATAGACCAGGGTGGCGCGATCCGGACGCTTGCCGGCGACGTTGCCTGCGGTGTAGGCGTCGTCATGGCGCAGCTTGCGGTCGGCGGTGTAGCGGTTGATCATCGAGTCCATGTTGCCGGCGGTGACGCCGAAGAACAGGTTCGGTTTACCGAGGCGCATAAAGTCATCTTTATTGTTCCAGTCCGGTTGGGAAATAATCCCGACGCGGAACCCCTGCGCCTCCAGCATGCGGCCGCAGATAGCCATGCCGAAGCTTGGGTGATCGACGTACGCATCGCCGGTTACCAGGATGATGTCGCAGCTATCCCAGCCAAGTTGATCCATCTCTTCGCGTGACATGGGTAAAAACGGCGCGGGGCCAAAACAGGCGGCCCAGTACTGCGGCCAGGAAAATAGGTCACGATCCGGTTGGATCAGGGATATTGCGCTCATATTGCTTCCGGGAAAAAAAATGATAAAAAAATAACCAAAGGGCGGCGATTATAAGCCGGATTGACGCAGGAAATGAAGGAGGATTTTCTCATACCCTAACCGTTGTCCGGTTAGGGTTGCGGGCGTTACGGCGCCGGGTTAACCAGGATCTGGCCAATCGAGCCGCGGTCGGCGAGTTCCAGGGTCTGGCTAAGGAACTGGAACGGGAAATGCGACCACGACGGCTGCGTGTAGTACACCAGCAGCTCCACCTGTCCGTCGATCCAGACGGTATCTTTCCAGCCGCGGTCCTCCGGGAACGGCGTCGAGCCGTTGACGTTGCGCACCTGGAACATCACCCCTTCGATGTGGAACGACTGCGGCCGGTCGGCACGCACCGTCCAGCGCTCCCAGGTGCCCTGCTGGGCGGTAATATCAATGCGCTGCGGATCCCATAGCTGGCCGTTAATTCCCGGATCGTCGCCGAGCGAGATATCGCGGCTGCGGATCGGCGTGCCGGTTAAAATTTCCGTCGGCAGCAGGCGTACCGGCAGGCTGTCGGTAACCAGCGGCAGCAGGCCCGTTGGGCGCAGGGTTAAAAGCAGCGTCGAAATCAGGATGCTTGAGGGCTCGAAGAAACCGCGAATGCGATCGACGATGCTCGCCGCCTCGCCGCAGGTAATCGACACCTCATCACCGTTGGTCATATCCACCAGGATCTCACGCCGCTCGCCGGGAGCCAGAGAGAGCTGCTTCAGCGAGACCGGCGCCGGCAGAAATCCCTGATCGCCGGAGATAACGTGCAGCAGTCGACCGTCGCTCATCTGCAGCTGGTAGCGGCGGGAGTTAGAGGCGTTCAGCAGGCGCAGACGCACCCAGCCGCGCGAAACCTCCACGTACGGGCCCTGTACGCCATTCACCAGCAGCGTATCGCCGACGAAGCCGCCGCTGCCCGGCTCGCTGTATTCAGGCGTGCCGAAGTTATCCAGCCGCTTGTCCTGGATGATGACCGGAAAATCATCCACGCCGTAGTGGTTAGGAATGGGAAGGTTTTTGCTGATCTCGTCCTCCACCAGCCACATCCCCGCCAGGCCGTTGTAGACCTGCTGGGCCATATGGTTTGGCGTATTCGCCTGGTACCACAGGGTGGAGGCGCTCTGGCGGATAGGCAGCACCGGCGCCCAGTCGGCGTTCGGCGACATCATGCGCGCCGCGCCGCCAATCAGCGGGCCGGGAACCTGCAGGCCGCGGATGGTCATGGCGACGTTTTCAGTCAGCCGGTTGCTGTAAATCAGCTTAACGTCATCGCCGTTCCATACGCGAATGGTCGGCCCAAGATAGCGGCCGTTCACGCCCCACACCGACGCGCGGGTACCCGGCGTAAATGACCAGTGCGCGCGCTGCAGGGTTAAAAACAGCGGCTGACCGCGGCGGGACTCGAGCAGCGGAGGAACCGGCAGTGCTGGCTGTTGGCCGGCGGCACGTGCGTTCAGCGGCGCGGCGCCCGCGCACAGCGCTACGCCTGAAACCTTAATAAACTGACGCCGACTGAGTGACATATTAACTCCATGAAATACTGACAAATCAGAAAGGGAATTCATTTCCCGCTAGCACCGGCTCGCGTTACCGCGGCGTTTCCTGTTTATTGCTTACCCGCGGCTTCACGTTCAGCCACTTCGCGATCCAGCTCTTCAATCTTCGCGGCCATCAGCTCGCGGCAGTGTTTCGCCAGCGCGCGCACGCCGTCTTTACCAAACCCGCTGGTATCAACCGGCGGCAGCATTTCAACAATCACCAGGCCGTTATTCAGGCGATTGAGCTTAATTTTATTCGATGTATTGGAAACGCATACCGGAATAATCGGCACGCCAGCGGCGATAGCCGCGTGAAAAGCGCCGGTTTTAAACGGCAGCAGGCCGCGGCCGCGGCTGCGCGTACCTTCCGGGAACATCCAAAAAGATATTTTGCGTTTTTTAAACGTATCCACCACCTGGGCGATGGTTCCGTGCGCCTTGGTCCGGTTATTACGGTCGATCAGCAGGTTTCCCGTCAGCCAGTACAGCAGGCCAAAGAACGGCACCCACAGCAGGCTCTTTTTACCCACGGTGACGGTAGGCGGCTGCACGATGTTTGCCGCCGTCACCATATCATAGTTGTTCTGGTGATTAGCGATGTATATCGCGTTGCCGTAGCTTTCCGCTCCGGCGGGCTTGCGCGTTTCCACCTTCAGGCCGAATACCGGAGAGAGTCGACCAAAAAGATGACCAAAGGTCGCCACGTGTTTCGGGTTACGCGGGCTGAACAAGCAGTAAATACAGCCAAATATGCACACAAAGATACAGTAAATAACAACGATAATTAGTCGAAAAATAAATAGCATAGCTACCTCTAAAACCCAAACCGCCGAGAATAATACCCGTTATACCGCAGGCTGCTTGTGCGCAGGCTGCCCTGTCCGGCCCTTGCGGACCGCCGCTGGTATTAATCAGGATACAGATTCGTTATTCGCCCGTTGAAGACGCCGGGAGCGACTGACTACCCCGGCATATCTTGAATGATTTTGCGTCTATTGTTAATCGCAACGGCCGAATAAACAACGATTTGGCGGCAAATGTTAACACCCGCCTCCCTGTGGAGGCGGGTGCCCGTATTACTCTTCGCTATCGCCCGCCGAGGCGCGATGAGGCGAATCAACGTCCACGCGATCGATTTTCTGCAGCCCGCGCATCAGCGAACCGCGGCGACCGCGCTCGCCGGTGACTTTTTGCAGCTCTTCCGGACGCAGCTTGATCTTCCGTTTACCGACGTGGATCGTCAGCGTACTCTGCGGCGGCAGCACGAACAGGTGCGCCAGGCCATCCTGCCCGGAAGCGGCATCCGCAGACGGAATATTGATGATTTTATTACCTTTGCCTTTCGACAGCTGCGGCAGATCGCTGACCGGGAACATCAGCATGCGTCCGGCAGAGGTGATGGCCAGCAGCATGTCGGACTCGTTTTCAATCACCAGCGGCGGCATCACCCGCGCATTTTCCGGCAGCGAGATCAGTGCCTTACCGGCGCGGTTGCGCGCGACGAGGTCGTTGAAGGTGCAGACAAAGCCGTAGCCGGCGTCAGAGGCCATCAGCAGCTTCTGGTCGTCACCTTCCATCAGCATATGTTCGACGCTGGCGCCCGGCGGCAGCGTGAGCTTGCCGGTAATCGGCTCGCCCTGGCCGCGGGCCGACGGCAGGGTAATCGGATCGATGGCGTAGCTGCGCCCGGTTGTATCGATAAATACCACCGGCTGGTTGCTCTTGCCCTTCGACGACGCCTTCCAGCTGTCTCCCGCCTTGTAGCTTAGCCCCTGAGCGTCAATGTCATGGCCTTTGGCGCTGCGCACCCAGCCCATTTGCGACAGCACGATGGTCACCGGTTCGGACGGCAGCATATCGTGCTCGCTCATCGCCTTCGCTTCTTCACGCTCGCGCAGCGGCGAACGGCGGTCGTCGCCAAACGCGTCGGCGTCGGCCTGCAGCTCTTTCTTCAGCAGGTTATTCATCTTGCGCTCGGACGCCAGAATAGCCTGCAGATGATCGCGCTCTTTTTCCAGCTCGCCCTGCTCGCCGCGAATTTTCATCTCTTCCAGTTTGGCGAGATGACGCAGCTTCAGTTCGAGGATTGCTTCCGCCTGCGTTTCGCTGATGCCAAAGCGCGACATCAGGGCCGGCTTGGGCTCATCTTCGTGGCGGATAATTTCGATAACTTCATCGATGTTGAGGAACGCAACCAGCAAACCTTCTAGGATGTGCAGGCGCTTGAGCACCTTCTCCAGACGATAGTTCAGGCGGCGACGGACGGTATCGCGACGGAAGGTGAGCCACTCCGTCAGGATCTCCAGCAGGTTTTTGACCGCCGGACGGTTGTCCAGGCCAATCATATTCAGGTTGATGCGGTAGCTTTTTTCGAGATCGGTGGTCGCGAACAGATGGTTCATGACCTGATCCATATCCACGCGATTAGAGCGCGGGACGATAACCAGGCGGGTCGGGTTTTCGTGATCCGACTCGTCGCGCAGATCGTCAACCATCGGCAGCTTTTTATTGCGCATCTGGGCGGCGATTTGCTCCAGCACGCGGGCGCCGGAAACCTGATGCGGCAGGGCGCTAATCACCACCGCGCCGTCCTCTTTTTTCCACACCGCACGCATGCGAACCGAGCCGCGACCGTTCTGATAGATTTTGCGGATCTCGGCGCGCGGGGTGATGATTTCAGCTTCGGTGGGGTAGTCCGGCCCGTGAACGATATCCAGCAGTTCGTCGAGCGAGGTCTGCGGCTTTTCAATCAGGGTGATGGCCGCTTTGGCCACTTCGCGCAGGTTGTGCGGCGGAATATCGGTGGCCATCCCCACGGCGATACCGGTGGTGCCGTTGAGCAGAATATTCGGCAAACGCGCAGGCAGCATTTTCGGCTCCTGCATCGTACCGTCAAAGTTAGGTACCCAGTCAACGGTTCCCTGACCCAGCTCGCCCAGCAGCAGCTCCGCATACTTTGACAGGCGGGATTCGGTATAACGCATCGCGGCGAAGGATTTGGGATCGTCCGGGGCGCCCCAGTTGCCCTGACCGTCCACCAGCGGGTAGCGGTAAGAGAACGGCTGCGCCATCAGCACCATCGCCTCATAGCAGGCGCTATCGCCGTGCGGGTGATATTTACCCAGCACGTCGCCGACGGTGCGCGCGGATTTTTTGAATTTAGCGGTGGCGTTCAGACCCAGTTCGGACATCGCATAAACGATGCGCCGCTGGACCGGTTTCAGGCCATCGCCAATGAACGGCAACGCCCTGTCCATGATGACGTACATGGAATAATTCAGGTAGGCGTTTTCCGTAAATTCATGCAGCGCAAGGCGCTCTGCCATATCGCTCATTAATCGTGAATCCTCAATCTGGGTACCGACCGTTCGGACGGCAAAACTACCCGCGATAATACCCTATCTAACGCCCTGAGTCACAGGGCGTTAGACCGGTTGAGGATTCTGCTACGCGGAGCGGCAGCGGCGCCCCGCTCAGAGGCTTTACGGGGCGACTTTGCTTATCTGCTTCACGTCGATTTCCACCGAGTTCCAGTCCTTATCGACCTCACCCTGAATTTCGACCGTATCCTTCGGGGTCACGGTGACGCCATTCCAGCGCTTGTGGTCAATATCGACATTCACCGTCCCGGAGGCATCCTGGAATTTGTAAAGATCGTCGGAAATGCGCTCAACGATTTTACCGCGCAGGGTCACCCAGGTGTCGTCACGCAGGGATTTGGCATTCTCCACCGTCGTCACGCTGCCGTTCGGGCCCACAAAGCCGCCTTTTTGCGCGGTTGTCTGGCTGGTTTGCGCGGCGCCAGGGCCGGAAAAACCACCCTGCTCGGCGGCCAGCACCGGCATAGAAACTAAAGCAACGATTGCGGTAATTGCGGCGATTTTCTTCATGATGTGTTCTCCCTTTATGTTGATATCGTCACTATTAAGCCTGGCAGAACTTAACAACTTCTTAAGCGGAAAAAAGAAATTTTATTGCTGTACAGAACGCGCCGCAACGCGTTTTACTGCGCATACATCCGCGAGCCACAGGAGCAGGCCAATGCGTATTTTAGTGGTGGAAGACGACAAACTCATCGGCGACGGCATCAAGGCCGGGCTGAGCAAAATGGGCTTTAGCATCGACTGGTTCACCCGCGGTGAAGAGGGAAAAGCCGCGCTCTACGCCGCTCCCTATGACGCGGTCATCCTTGATTTGACGCTGCCCGGCATCGACGGCCTCGATATCCTGCGCGAATGGCGCGATAAAGGTCACCACGAGCCGGTGCTGATCCTCACCGCGCGCGATGCGCTCAGCCAGCGGGTCGAAGGGCTTCGGCTCGGCGCCGATGACTATCTGTGTAAGCCTTTCGCCCTTATTGAGGTTGCCGCCCGCCTCGAGGCGCTGATCCGTCGCGCCCACGGCCAGAGCAGCAGCGAGCTGCGCCACGGAAACGTCACCCTCGACCCCGGACGCCTGACGGTCACCCTCGCCGGGGAGCCGCTGGCGCTAAAGCCCAAAGAGTTCGCCCTGCTCGAGCTGCTGATGCGTAACGCCGGGCGCGTGCTGCCGCGCAAGCTCATTGAAGAAAAGCTCTATAGCTGGGATGACGATGTCTCAAGCAACGCCGTGGAGGTTCACGTGCACCATCTGCGCCGCAAGCTCGGGAGCGAGTTTATTCGTACCGTTCACGGCATTGGCTACACCCTGGGGGACGCATGAAGCGGCTGGGTCGGCTAAGCCTGCGCGTTCGTCTGACGCTACTTTTCTTCCTGCTCACCAGCCTGGCATGGGGAATAGCCTCGTTTATTGCCTGGCAGCAGACCGCCCACAAGCTGGATAAGCTGTTTGATACCCAGCAGCTGCTGTTTGCCCGCCGTCTGAGCGCGATGAATTTCGATGAGCTGCATACCGCTCCCCCGCAGGTACGGGTGAAAAAGAAGGTCAGGCATGGCCACCTTGACGACGACGCGCTGGCCTTCGCCATCTTCACCACCGACGGCAACATGGTGCTGCACGATGGCGAAAACGGCGAAGATATTCCGTGGAATAGGCTGCGGGAAGGCTTCAGCGACGGCTACCTGCGTAACGATGACGATGAGTGGCGCTTCCTGCAGCTCACCACCGCCGATGGCCGCTACCGCATTGTCGTCGGCCAGGAGTGGGACTATCGCCGGGAGATGGCGCTAGATATCGTCACCTCCCAGCTTACCCCCTGGCTGGTGGCGCTGCCGCTGATGTTCCTGCTGCTGATCGTTCTGCTCAGCCGGGAGCTGGCGCCGCTGAAGCGGCTCGCCCGCACCCTGCGCCTGCGCGCGCCGGACTCGGCGGAATCGCTTAACGTCGATAGTATCCCCAGCGAAGTCCGCCCGCTGGTCGATGCGCTCAATCAGCTGTTTGCCCGAACTCACGACACCATGATCCGCGAGCGCCGCTTTACCTCCGACGCCGCCCACGAGCTGCGCAGCCCGCTGGCAGCGCTGAAGGTGCAAACCGAGGTTGCCCAGCTGTCGATGGACGACCCTCAGGGACGTGAAAAAGCGCTGGCGCAGCTGCACGTCGGGATCGATCGCGCAACCCGGCTGGTCGATCAGCTCCTGACCCTGTCGCGCCTCGACTCCCTGGCCGCGCTCGAGGACGTGGACAGCGTTACCATCAACGAGCTGCTGCAGTCGGCGGTGATGGAGATGTACCATCCGGCGCAGCAGGCGGGCATCGAGCTGCGTCTGCATCCGCATGCCGCGCAGGTGACGCACGTGGGTCAGCCGCTGCTGCTTGGCCTGCTGGTGCGTAACCTGCTGGATAACGCCGTGCGCTACAGCCCGCGCGGAAGCCGGGTGGATATTACCCTCGACGCCCGCGGATTTCGCGTTTGCGATAACGGCCCGGGTATCAGCGCCGAAGCGCTGGCGCGTCTCGGCGAGCGCTTTTATCGCCCTCCCGGCCAGGATGCGCCGGGCAGCGGACTGGGGCTGTCTATCGTCCGGCGTATTGCCGCCCTGCACGGCATGACCGTCACCTTCGGTAATGCTCCCGACGGCGGCTTTGAAGTGCGGGTCGGCTGGTAGCGTGATTATTGCGAAAAAAGCAAAAGACTTTGCACATTTTGCTCATTTTACCGCCCCGCCCTGCGGGGTAAAATAGTCGACAAAATTGAAACGCCAGGGGTAAAAAATGAGCAACATTCTGATTATCAACGGAGCGAAAAAATTCGCTCACTCTAACGGCCAGCTGAACGACACCCTGACCGAGGTCGCGGATGGGTATCTGCGCGACGCCGGGCATGATGTTAAAATCGTCCGCGCCGAAAGCGAATACGACGTTAAAGCAGAAGTACAAAATTTCCTCTGGGCCGACGTCATCATCTGGCAAATGCCGGGCTGGTGGATGGGCGCGCCCTGGACCGTGAAAAAGTATATCGATGATGTCTTCACCGAAGGCCACGGCTCGCTGTACGCCAGCGACGGCCGCACCCGCTCCGATGCCAGCAAAAAATATGGCTCAGGCGGGTTAATTCAGGGCAAGCGCTACATGCTCTCCCTGACCTGGAACGCCCCGATGGACGCCTTTACCGATGAAGAGCAGTTCTTCCACGGAGTCGGCGTCGACGGCGTTTACCTGCCGTTCCACAAAGCCAATCAGTTCCTCGGTATGACCGCCCTGCCGACGTTTATCGCCAACGACGTGATTAAAATGCCTGATGTTCCGCATTACATCGCAGAATATCGCAAGCATCTGGCGCAGATTTTTGGTTAACTAAAGATCTACATACAGAAGGAGTTGAGTACATCATGTTGACAGTGATTGCAGAAATTCGCACCCGCCCGGGCCAGCACCATCGCCAGGCGGTGCTCGATCAGTTCGCAAAAATTATTCCTGCGGTTTTGCAGGAAGAGGGCTGCCACGGCTATGCGCCGCTGGTTGACCACGCCGCTGGCGTTAGTTTTCAGACCACTTCGCCTGACTCTATCGTCATGGTTGAGCAGTGGGAAAGCGTGGCGCATCTCGAAGCGCACCTGCAAACCCCGCATATGAAAGCGTACGGCGAAGCGGTGAAGGGCGACGTGCTGGAAACCAGCATTCGCATCCTGCAGCCGGGCGTTTAAGTCAATAAGTAGATCCGCTGGCCTGCGCTATGCCGGCCAGCAAAAAGGGAGCCACTGGCTCCCTTTTTTGTATGCTTACCGCGGTCAGCCGGATCAGGCTTCAATATCCGCCATATCGCCTTTTTCCTGCAGCCAGTTGCGGCGATCTTCCGAGCGCTTCTTGGCTAACAGCATATCCATCATCGCGTTGGTCTGCTGCTCGTCCTCATCGCTGATAATCAGCTGAACCAGGCGGCGGGTATTGGGGTCAAGCGTAGTTTCACGCAGCTGCATCGGGTTCATTTCGCCCAGCCCTTTAAAGCGCTGAACGTTCGGCTTACCCTTCTTGCGCTTGAGCTGCTCAAGCACCCCGGCTTTCTCTTCTTCCGTCAGCGCGTAGTAAACCTCTTTGCCGAGGTCGATGCGGTACAGCGGCGGCAGCGCCACGTGGACGTGTCCGTGCTTGACCAGCGTGCGGAAGTGCTTAACGAACAGCGCGCAGAGCAGCGTGGCGATGTGCAGGCCGTCGGAGTCCGCATCCGCGAGGATACAGATCTTGCCGTAGCGCAGCTGGCTCAAATCATCGCTATCCGGATCGATACCGATCGCCACCGAAATATCATGCACCTCCTGCGAGGCCAGCACTTCATCGGAGGAGACCTCCCAGGTATTGAGGATCTTGCCCTTCAGCGGCATGATCGCCTGATACTCACGATCGCGCGCCTGCTTGGCAGAGCCGCCCGCCGAGTCCCCTTCCACGAGGAACAGCTCGGTACGGTTGAGATCCTGGGCGGTACAGTCCGCCAGCTTGCCCGGCAGCGCAGGGCCGCTGGTCAGCTTTTTACGCACCACCTTCTTGGCCGCGCGCATCCGGCGCTGGGCGCTGGAAATCGCCATTTCAGCCAGCAGCTCCGCGGCCTGAACGTTCTGGTTCAGCCACAGGCTAAAGGCGTCTTTTACCACGCCGGAAACGAAGGCCGCGCACTGGCGCGAGGAGAGGCGCTCTTTGGTCTGGCCGGCGAACTGCGGATCCTGCATTTTTACCGACAGCACGTAGGCGCAGCGATCCCAGATATCCTCCGCCGAGAGCTTGACGCCGCGCGGCAGAATATTGCGATATTCGCAGAACTCGCGCATCGCCTCCAGCAGGCCCTGGCGCAGGCCGTTAACGTGCGTCCCGCCCTGCATGGTCGGGATCAGGTTGACGTAGCTTTCGGTTAACAGCTCGCCGCCTTCCGGCAGCCACAGCAGCGCCCAGTCGACCGCTTCGGTTTCACCGGAGAAGTTGCCGACAAACGGCTGTTCCGGCAGCAGCGGCAGGCCGTTCACCGCTTCGCGCAGATAGTCCGTCAGGCCATCTTCATAGCACCAGCGCTGCTCGCTGTTGTTCACCAGGTCACGGAAGACGATCTCCACGCCGGGGCACAGTACGGCTTTGGCTTTGAGCAAATGGGTCAGGCGCGATACGGAGAAGCGCGGGCTGTCGAAGAAGCTTTCATCCGGCCAGAAGTGGACGCTGGTACCGGTATTACGCTTGCCGCAGGTGCCGGTGACGTGCAGCTCTTCAACCTTATCGCCGTTCTCAAACGCAATGCTGTAGACCTGGCCGTCGCGGCGTACATTAACCTCAACGCGCTTCGACAGGGCGTTGACCACCGAAATACCTACCCCATGCAGGCCGCCGGAGAACTGGTAGTTCTTGCCGGAAAACTTGCCGCCGGCGTGCAGCCGACACATGATCAGCTCAACCGCCGGAACCCCTTCTTCAGGATGGATATCAACCGGCATTCCTCGTCCGTCGTCGATAACTTCCAGCGATTGATCGGCATGAAGAATGACTTCCACGCGTTTGGCGTGGCCGCCCAGTGCTTCATCCACACTGTTATCAATAACTTCCTGACCAAGATGGTTAGGACGTGTCGTGTCGGTGTACATTCCCGGGCGGCGGCGAACCGGCTCTAGCCCGGTGAGTACCTCAATGGCATCAGCGTTGTATGAAGATTGCGTCATGGTGTGTATTCGTAGGTAGTCCAGGAATGCTTAGCGCAGGCCCAGAAAATCGATAATCTGAGTGAAATGATCTTCAAAGCCGACAAATGCATGATTGCCGCCCTCCTCTACCGTCTGCCGACATGAAGCGTAGTAGCTAACGGCCTGGCGATAATCCAGCACTTCATCGCCCGTTTGCTGTAACAGCCAGAGTAAATCAGGCGATTCCAGCGGGTCGATTTGCATGACTTTGAGATCGTAAATATGGCGAGACTCTAGCACATATTGCTGCCCCGTGTACGGATTCTCATTGAGGCCGAGGAAATTGTTCAGCAGCTCAAACGGGCGTACGGCCGGGTTTACAACCACAGTCGGCAGCATAAAACACTGCGATAGCCAGGTTGCGTAGTAGCCTCCCAGCGAAGAGCCGACAACGCCCAGCGGTTCCCCGCCGTGCTCGAGAACGATCGCTTCCAGCAGCTCCGCCGCTTCAGCGGGGAAAACCGGCAGCTCCGGTACCACCATGTTAATTTCAGGATAATTTTGCGCCAGCCACGCCTTCAGCGCCGTCGCTTTAGCCGAGCGCGGCGAGCTGTTAAATCCGTGTAGATAGAGGAGCGTAGCCATCAGTATCCTTCTGAAGCGATATCCGGGTGAAATTTCACGCCGCTAAGGCGGCAAACTTCGGTCGTCAGGGTGCCGTCGGGATGCAGATCCAGCCAGCGCCAGCCGGGAGAAACGGTATCCAGCGTGAAGTTGTCGCAGTGCGGCTTAAACTGCACGCAGGTTGACGGCGTGGCCATCATGCGTCGCCCGCCCCAGTTGAGATCCAGCTCCTGATGAATATGACCGCACAGCAGATGCCTGACGCGGGGAAAGGCGGCTAGCGCGCGATCGAGCGCCGCGGCGTTGCGCAGGCTATGCTGATCCAGCCAGCTGCAGCCCGAGGCGAGAGGATGATGATGCAGCAGCAGCAGCGTATAGCGTTCCGGTTCTGCCGCGAGCTTGTGCTCAAGCCACTCCAGCTGAAAATCGCTTAATTCACCGTGGGGAACGCCGAATACCTGGCTGTCCAGCAGCAGTATTTGCCAGCGATCGCCGAGCAAAACGCGCTTGGCGGGGGAAATGCCTGATTCCTGCAGCGTGCTGTACATTGCCGGCTGAAAGTCATGATTGCCCGGCAGCCAGACGCAGGGCGCAGCAAAACTCGCGATACCCTCAGCGAAGTGCTGATAGGCCGCGGCCGAGTGGTCCTGTGCCAGATCGCCTGTCGCGACAATCAGATCGCACTGGCGCTGCGAGGCGTGGATGGCTTCCAGCACGGCCTGATAGCTTTCCCAGGTATTGATGCCTAACAGCGTTTCATGTTTTTCAGCAAACAGGTGAGTATCAGTAATTTGTAATATCCTGACTCTGGCCTCACCAGCCAAAGGAAGGTTTAACAGGCTTTCCAAATGGTGTCCTTAGGTTTCACGACGCTAACAAACCGGAATCGCCATCGCTCCATGTGCTAAACAGTATCTCAGCCAGTCGGCTAAGAACTGGTTAATTTGATGCTTTTCGTCGCGTTGATGCAACTTTTTATTAGGATAATCATACCGCGCTTTGAAGCGAAAAATCTGCTGACTCGAACACACTTCGGCCACCATCGCGTCATGATACAGGCGTACCGTCATGGACGGTAAACTCCAGTAGCTCACCGCCGGCGCGGTTTGCTCAATCGACACCAGTGTAGTGTAGCGGGTCGACTCGACGATAGTTAGCCGGTACTGCGCACTGCCCACCTGGTAGCCCGCCATATCGCCCACTGCATCGGTTCGAGGCAGCAGGCGGCGCAACTGGGCAAAATTGGTTTCACACAGGCGCATCATTTCAGGGAAGTCAGGCGTATAACGCTTCATTTTGACCACTCATTACGTAAATTGTGATAGTGCAGCTGCAGCCATTGCAGCGCGATGACAGAAGCTGCGTTGTCGATTTTCCCTTCTTCTACCCACTGATAGGCCTGCTCCCTGCTGACCACATGAACCCGAATATCCTCATTTTCATCCGCCAGGCCGTGGATGCCTTTTGCCGTCGTCGCATCGACTTCCCCCACCAGAATCGACAGCCTCTCGCTGGTGCCGCCGGGGCTGGCCAGATAGCTCAGAACCGGTTTTGTCCGGCCGACTTCAAGGCCCGCCTCCTCCACCGCTTCACGGCGGGCGACCTCCTCGGGCGTTTCGCCTTCTTCAATCATGCCGGCAACCATTTCGAGCAGCCACGGGCTCTCGCTGGTATCATAGGCGGCAATGCGAATCTGCTCGACCAGCACAACTTCATCACGTATCGGGTCAAAGGGTAGCAAGACGGCGGCGTGCCCGCGCTCAAAAATTTCGCGCGTCACTTCGCCGCTCATCCCGCCGTTGAACAGACGGTGGCGAAAGCGGTATAAATCCAGCGAAAAAAAACCACGATAAAGCGTTTCGCGTGCAATAATTTCTACATCGTTTTTAGCGAAGGTAATTCCCTGCTTGTTGGGCTTGCTCATTGTCGGTGTCCTGCGAATTCGAAAGTAGGGATTTATAAGCCGTTTGGCTACCGTTTTACAGTCCGTATGTTAGATTGGTGCAAATTACCGCCGGATGGCACGTAACGCCAACTTTTTACGGCGACAGACTCTATACAATCAGCAGATATATTTAGCTTTTGGGCAGCGCTTTATGCTTCACAACAAGGAATGCAAATGAAGAAATTTTTCCCCATCCTTATCGGCCTGGGCCTGACTGGCTTCAGCGCCATAAGCCAGGCAGAAAACCTGATGCAGGTTTATCAGCAGGCGCGCATCAGCAACCCTGACCTGCGTAAATCAGCAGCCGATCGTGATGCTGCATTCGAAAAGATCAACGAAGCACGTAGCCCGTTACTGCCTCAGCTCGGTCTGGGTGCAGATTATACTTATACCAACGGCTATCGCGACACCAATGGCCAGGACTCCAACGTCACCAGCGGATCGCTGCAGCTCACGCAAACGCTGTTCGATATGTCAAAATGGCGCGCCCTGACGCTGCAGGAAAAAGCGGCCGGTATTCAGGACGTCACCTATCAGACCGATCAGCAGACGCTGATTCTGAACACCGCCACGGCCTACTTTAACGTGCTGAGCGCCATCGATACGCTCTCCTATACCGAAGCGCAGAAGCAGGCGATCTATCGTCAGTTGGATCAGACCACTCAGCGTTTTAACGTGGGCCTGGTTGCCATTACCGACGTGCAGAACGCCCGTTCCCAGTACGACTCCGTGCTGGCCAACGAAGTCACCGCGCGTAACAACCTCGACAACGCGGTTGAATCGCTGCGTCAGGTGACCGGCAACTACTACCCGCAGCTGTCGTCGCTGAACGTTGACGGCTTCAAAACCAACAAGCCGGAAACGGTGAACGCGCTGCTGAAGGAAGCGGAAAACCGCAACCTCTCGCTGCTGCAGGCTCGCCTGAACCAGGACCTGGCGCGTGAACAGATTCGCCAGGCGCAGGATGGCCACATGCCGACGCTGGATTTAAACGCCTCTACCGGCGTATCCAACTCCAGATATAGCGGTTCCAATAATTCGACGCCAGACAACGATGCCGGCCAGAACAAAATCGGCCTGAGCTTCTCGCTGCCGCTGTATCAGGGCGGGATGGTTAACTCGCAGGTGAAACAGGCGCAGTACAACTTCGTCGGCGCCAGCGAGCAGTTGGAAAGCTCGCACCGCACCGTGGTGCAGACCGTTCGCTCATCCTTTAATAACATCAACGCCTCTATCAGCAGCATCAATGCCTACAAACAGGCCGTGGTCTCTGCCCAGAGCTCCCTTGATGCGATGGAAGCCGGCTATTCCGTTGGTACACGTACCATCGTTGACGTGCTGGATGCGACAACTACGCTGTACAACGCCAAGCAGCAGCTCTCAAGCGCGCGTTATAACTATCTGATTAACCAGCTGAACATCAAGTCCGCGCTCGGTACGCTGAACGAGCAGGATCTGGTTGCGTTGAACAATACGCTGGGCAAACCTGTCGCGACCTCACCGGATAGCGTTGCGCCGGAAACCCCGCAGCAGGACGCCAGCGCAGACGGCTACGCCAGCAGCGCGGCGCCAGCGGCTAAACCGGCAGCCGTTCACACCACGAAAACCAACAGCGCGAATCCTTTCCGCCAATAACCTTCGTTGCGTCATAGCGCTCCGCTAAGCGGAGCGCTAAACGTAAGGCAACGTAAAGATCCCCTCCTTTCCCCTCCTTTCCGTCCCTGGTCGCTTCATTTTCCACCACTCATCCTCTATCCTGAGCGTTAACAAACCGCCATACCACTGGGTCCAGGAAGACAAAAATGAAACGGACAAAAAATATTAATCATGCCTCCTTCCGCAAAAGCTGGAGCGCTCGCCATCTGACGCCGGTCGCGCTCGCCGTGACGGCCGTCTTTATGCTCGCCGGCTGCGAAAAAACCGACGAGACGGTTTCTCTGTATCAAAATGCCGATGACTGCTCTGCGGCCAACCCTGGCAAAGGCGCAGAGTGCACCACCGCCTTTAATAACGCGACCAAAGAAGCTGAACGTACCGCGCCAAAATACGCCACCCGTGAAGATTGCGTGGCGGAGTTCGGTGAAGGCCAGTGCCAACAAACGCCGGCTCAGGCAGGCGTAGCGCCGGAAAACCAGGCTCAGGCACAAAGCAGCGGCAGCTTCTGGATGCCGCTGATGGCCGGCTACATGATGGGCCGCATGATGGGCGGCGGCATGGGCGCGCAGCAGCCGCTGTTCAGCTCGAAAAACCCGGCCAGCCCGGCCTATGGTCAGTACACCGATGCCGGTGGCAAGAGCTACGGCGCAGCGCAGCCGGGTCGTTCTATGAACGTACCTAAGACGGCGATGGCGCCAAAACCTGCGACCACCAGCACCGTTACCCGTGGCGGCTTCGGCGAGTCGGTGGCGAAACAGTCCACCATGCAGCGTAGCGCCGCAGGTACCACCTCATCCAAACGCTCAATGGGCGGCTAAAACTCATGGAAAGAATCAGCATCACGGAGCGCCCGGACTGGCGCGAAAAAGCGAGCGAATATGGCTTTAGCTTTCATACCATGTACGGCGAGCCGTACTGGAGCGAAGAGGCCTATTACAAGCTGACCCTGGCGCAGGTTGAGAAACTGGAAGACGTTACCGCCGAGCTGCATCAGATGTGCCTGCAGGCGGTAGAAACCGTGATCGGCAGCGATGATCTGATGGCTAAATTCCGCATCCCCAAACACACCTGGGGCTTCGTGCGTCAATCGTGGAAAACCAACCAGCCGTCGCTCTATTCGCGCCTCGACCTGGCGTGGGACGGCGTTGGCGAGCCCAAGCTGCTGGAGAACAACGCCGATACGCCAACCTCGCTGTATGAGGCGGCGTTCTTTCAGTGGATTTGGCTGGAAGATCAGCTCAACGCCGGCCAGCTGCCGGCAGGCAGCGACCAGTTCAACAGCCTGCAGGAAAAGCTGATTGAGCGCTTTACCGAGCTCCGGGAACAGTTTGGCTTCCAGCTGCTGCATATGGCGTGCTGCCGCGATACCGAAGAGGATCGCGGTACCGTACAGTATCTGCAGGACTGCGCGGCCGAAGCCGGCGTCGCCACCGAATTCCTCTTTGTCGAAGATATCGGCCTCGGCGAAAAGGGCCAGTTTACCGACGTTCAGGATCAGGTCATCGGCAATCTGTTCAAGCTTTATCCGTGGGAGTATATGCTGCGCGAGGTCTTCTCCACCAAGCTGGAAGACGCCGGCGTACGCTGGCTTGAACCTGCATGGAAGAGCATTATCTCCAACAAAGCGCTACTGCCGCTGCTGTGGAAGATGTTCCCGAATCACCCTAACCTGCTGGCATCCTGGTTCAGCGAAGACGCGCATCCCGAAATGGAGAAATACGTCATCAAGCCGATTTTCTCCCGCGAAGGCGCAAACGTGTCGATCGTTGAAAACGGCAAGGTGGTGGAAGCGGTCGAAGGCCCGTACGGTGAAGAAGGTACCATCGTGCAGGAGTTCTATCCGCTGCCGAAGTTTGGCGATAGCTATACGCTGATCGGCAGCTGGCTGATCAACGATAAGCCAGCCGGGATCGGCGTTCGCGAAGACCGGGCGCTGATCACCCAGGATCTTTCACGCTTCTATCCGCATATTTTTGTCGAGTAGTCTCCTGCCCCGGCAGCATTACGCCTGCCGGGGCATCTGCACTTTCCCGCTACGCGCCGACCAGCACTGACAGCATGCTTAGCGACCCCATTTCCATTCCTTCTACCGGCACGGAAATCGGCTCTTCACCGTCCCAGGCACCCAGCACGTACAGCAGCGGCAGGAAGTGTTCCGCCGTCGGGTTTGAGAGCGATCCGCCCTCGTGCGCCAGATAGTTCACCAGCGGGTGTTCCTCCGTCGGCCCTTTCCAGGCCAGGTTCGTTTTCACATACTCGTTAAACGATTCCGCCCAGGGATACGGCGTGCTTTCGCCATGCCAGCGCGCCGTGCGCAGGTTATGCACCACGTTACCGCTCGCAATCAGCATAATGCCTTCATCGCGCAACGCCGCCAGCCTGCGCCCCATCTCGAGGTGCCAGGCCGCCGGCTTGCTGCTGTCGATGCTCAGCTGCACCATCGGAATATCGGCATCCGGATACATTTTGATAAGCACGCCCCACGAGCCGTGGTCGAAGCCCCAGGCTTCTTTATCCAGCGTCACCGGCACGGGTGCCAGCAGCTCCACCAGGCGCTGCGCCAGCTCAGGAGAGCCCGGAGCCGGATAGTGCGTATCGTACAGCGCCTGCGGGAAGCCGCCAAAATCGTGGATCGTTTTCGGTGCTTCCATCGCCGTGACGCCGGTACCGCGCGTAAACCAGTGGGCGGAGACCACCACAATCGCCCGCGGACGCGGTAGCGTTTCGCCCAGATGCCGCCAGGCGCGGGTATAGATGTTATCTTCCAGCACGTTCATCGGGCTGCCGTGGCCTAAAAACAACGCTGGCATTCGGGTAAGGGACATGATGATATCCTTGAGTAGAGGAGATTTAATGTCTTCACATTACGCGTTTTTGCATCAGGATAAACTCAGATAAGCATGATGATCATCATCAGAAAATTTGAATGTAAGCCGCGGTAAAGGCGTCATTTCCCTCTCGCTGCCATCGGGTAAGATGGATATTATGAATGATAATCATTATCAAAGGAGCTGAATGATGTCATCCCCTCTCATATTGACCCTGCTGGCCGGTAGCGCCACCTTTATCGGCGCGATTTTCGGCGTACTGGGCCAGAAACCGTCCAACCGTCTGCTGGGTTTTTCTCTCGGTTTCGCCGCCGGGATCATGCTGCTTATTTCGCTTATGGAGATGCTGCCCGCCGCGCTGAACGCCGAGGGGATGTCGGCGCTGCTCGGTTACGGCATGTTTGTTATCGGCCTGCTGGGCTACTTTGCGCTGGACCGTATGCTGCCGCACGCTCATCCGCAGGATCTGATGTCGCCCGGCGTCCCGCGCCCGCGCAATCTGCGCCGCGCCGCCATTCTGCTAACCCTCGGTATCAGCCTGCATAACTTCCCGGAGGGCATCGCCACCTTTGTGACGGCCAGCAATAACCTGGAGCTGGGTATGGGCGTCGCGCTGGCGGTCGCCCTGCATAACATTCCGGAAGGGCTGGCGGTTGCCGGCCCGGTGTATGCCGCAACGGGTTCGCGCCGCAAGGCGGTTTTCTGGGCCGGACTCTCCGGAATGGCCGAGATCCTCGGCGGCCTGCTGGCCTGGCTGATCCTCGGCAGTCTGGTATCGCCGGTGGTGATGGGCGCCATTATGGCCGCCGTCGCCGGGATTATGGTGGCGCTGTCGGTGGATGAGCTCATGCCGCTGGCAAAAGAGATCGATCCGCAAAGCAACCCAAGCTATGGCGTGCTGTGCGGTATGTCGGTGATGGGATTTAGCCTCGTGGCCCTGCAGGCGATGGGCATTGGCTAGCGCCAAAAACAACAAAGCCCACGGTTAAGTGGGCTTTAGAGTACAGCGAAGCCGGCTTAGCTGGCTTTACGCTCGTGCTCGCGGCGATAGGCCACCAGATCTTCAATGGTGACCACGGCCATATTGTGCTGCTGAGCAAATTCGATGCACTGCGGCGCGCGGGCCATCGAGCCATCGTCGTTAGTCAGCTCACACAGAACCCCCGCCGGCTTGAAGCCTGCGAGAGTCACCAGATCGATAGTGGCTTCGGTGTGGCCGCCGCGGGTCAGCACGCCGCCCGCCTGGGCGCGCAGCGGGAATACGTGGCCAGGGCGATTCAGGTCAGAAGGTTTTGCGCCATCGGCAATCGCGGCGCGCACGGTGGTGACGCGGTCGGCCGCGGATACGCCGGTCGTGACGCCTTCTGCGGCTTCGATGGTCACGGTGAAGCCGGTACCGTAGGCGCTGGTGTTATTTTCCACCATCATCGGCAGGTCGAGCTGCTTGCGGCGTTCATCGGTCAGGCACAGGCAAACAATACCGCTGCCGTGGCGAATAGTTAGCGCCATCTGCTCAACGGTCATGGTTTCGGCGGCGAAAATCATATCGCCTTCATTTTCACGGTCTTCATCGTCAAGTACCATCACACCGCGGCCTTCGCGCAGTGCATTTAACGCGTGTTCTACGCGTTCAAAAGCGGTACCAAAAGAGGAAAGGAGCGTCTGATTCATGGTAAAAAAACCTCATTAAAATTATGGTTACCAGAATCAGGGCAGTCTTAGGAGTGCCGGTTAAGCGGCAAAAAAGTCAACGCAAGCGGATCGCAATCCGACTGAGCCGTTACTCTCTCCCATCCGGACTCTAACCGTCGGCCCCGGAATTACACCGGATCTGCTGACCTTTTTGCTTTCGCAAAAAGCGCTCGCGGGCTTTCAACGCTAGGGTTGATTTACCGCCGGTGGGGAATTTCGCCCCGCCCTGAGAATAAGCAAAGTAACTATAACGCTATTGATTATCCTCGGCAATGCATAAGCTTCAAACATTTCTGGTTTATAGGCGGCGCCGATCGCACTACAATGGACGGTAAATCGACCAGAGCAGGAAACCATCATGATTGACCCGAAAAAAATTGAACAAATCGCCCGCCAGGTCCATGAATCGATGCCGAAAGGCCTTCGTGACCTTGGGGAAGACGTCGAGAAAAAGATCCGTCAGGTGCTCCAGTCGCAGCTGACCCGCCTCGATCTGGTCAGCCGTGAAGAGTTTGACGTGCAGACTCAGGTGCTGCTGCGCACGCGCGAAAAGCTGGCGCTACTCGAACAGCGCATTAGCGATCTGGAAAGCCGAACGGCCGCGCCGAGCGTCGAAGAGAAGCAGTAAAAAAACGGGCCATCAGGCCCGTTGTTGTATCAGTGTTCCAGCTCTGTCGCCGGCGTCTCTGGCTGGCTAACCTGACGACAGTAGAGCGCATAGCGCTGGCAAAACCATTCACGATGATCCTCATCCATATTGCCGACAATGGCCTCGAGATCGACGACGTGGCCCTGCGCGTGCATCCTGGCAAAGCTCAGCGCCAGAAAGTCAAAATTCTTCATTGAATACAGTTCGTTATGGTTCATCCGCATACTCCTTCAGCTGTGGGTGTTCTGAGTGGTCATATGCTTTACTGACTTCAGTATTTATCCTTACGTTAACTTTTTTTGCGCGAAAAATGCGCAAAACAAGAACAATTATTGCGCTGAATCATTTCCGCCATCAATTAAATAAAAAAGGCCCGCGATCGGACGATCGCAGGCCTCTTTAAGTACGGCTTTCTCGCTACCTTTCCGGCCGCACGATGCTTACCGGGACGATGGTCGAGCCGCCGCTCGGCGGGGAAATATTACTTCCCGCTATCTTTCTGGATCTTTTTGATAATGTTGGTGGTCGAACAGCCATCTTCAAAATTGAGCACCAGCACTTCGCCGCCGTTTGCCCAGACCTCTTCGCTCCCGGCGATCTGTTCCGGCTTATAGTCCCCGCCCTTCACCAGCAGATCCGGCAGGATCCCGGCGATCAGGCGCTGCGGGGTGTCCTCTTCGAAAGAGACCACCCAGTCAACGGCCTCCAGCGCGCCCAGGACAATCATCCGCTGCTCCAGCGGGTTCACCGGACGGGACTCCCCTTTCAGACGTTTTGTCGACGCATCGCTGTTAACCGCCACAATCAGGCGATCGCCCAGCTTGCGCGCGTTTGCCAGATACGAAACGTGGCCCGCGTGCAGGATGTCAAACACGCCGTTGGTCATCACCACTTTCTCACCGCGCTTGCGCGCCGCGGCCACCGCCTGCTTGAGCTCTTCTTCATTCATCACGCCAAAACCGGTCTCAGCGCGCCCGCGCACCGCGTTTTCCAGCTCAATCGGCGAAACGGTTGAGGTCCCCAGCTTGCCGACAACCACGCCGGCCGCCGCGTTGGCGAAATAGCACGCCTCTTCCAGCGTATTGCCTGAGGCGAGGGTCGCCGCCAGTACGCCAATCACCGTATCGCCGGCACCGGTGACGTCATACACTTCCTGCGCCTGGGTTGGCATATGCAGCGGCGGTTTGCCCGGCTGCAGCAGCGTCATGCCCTGCTCGGAGCGGGTCACCAGCAGCGCAGAGAGTTCAAAATCAGCAATAATCTTCAGGCCGCGCTCAACGATTTCCGCTTCGTCCTTACATTTCCCCGCCACCGCTTCAAACTCAGAGAGGTTCGGGGTCAGCAGGGTGGCGCCGCGATAGCGCTCGAATTCGGTGCCTTTCGGATCGATCAGCACCGGTACGCCCGCATCCCGCGCCAGCTTAATCATCGTCTGCACGCTGGCCAGCGCGCCTTTCGCATAGTCAGACAGAACCAGCGCCCCGATAGAGCCCAGCGCCTGCTGAATGCGCTCGTGCATCGGCTGCGGATCGACGCCGGAAAAGCCCTCTTCAAAATCGAGGCGGATCAGCTGCTGGTTGCGCGACAGCACGCGCAGCTTGGTGATGGTGGGGTGGGTCGGCACCGAAACGAAGTCGCACTTCACGTTGACGTCGGCCAGCGCTTTACTCAGCGCGCGGGCGGCATCGTCAATCCCGGTCAGGCCCACCAGCCGCGAGGTTGCACCGAGCGACGCGATGTTCATCGCGACGTTTGCCGCGCCGCCGGGACGCTCTTCGATATTTTCCACTTTCACCACCGGCACCGGGGCTTCAGGGGAAATACGGCTGGTGGGACCATACCAGTAGCGGTCCAGCATCACATCGCCAACCACCAACACTCCTGCTCGTTCAAACTCCGGCAGCGTTACTTTCATTACTCTCTCCTGCGAGATGCAAACTTTGCGCGCGATAATAGCACACCCGGTTTTTTAGTTAAGCCATCAACCACTTCTGCCAGCTGGCGCTAACCTGCTCACGTTCACGAGCAAAGGCCTCCGGCGCGACGTTGCCCGGCAGCTCCTGCAGCGCCAGATGGTGCAGCGCATCGCGCAGCGTGGTGTAGGCATGGGTCAACGCCCGGGCCTCTTCTTCATCCATAATGTCGTTCTGTGCCAGCAGCTCCAGAATGCGCACGTTATCGGACCAGCGCGTCAGCTTCGGCTTGTCGTGGGCATAGCGTAAGACCAGATACTGGGTGATAAATTCAATATCGGTGATCCCGCCGGCATCGGCTTTAATATCAAAGCGATCGCGCTGCTTATTGCCAAGATGGGCGCGCATTTTTTCGCGCATTTCCCGCACCTCGGTCTGCAAAGTCGCCCCCTCGCGCTGGCGGGTAAGGATCGCGCGGCGGATCTCATCAAACCGGGTCTGCAGCTCGGGATCGCCGTAGACCACCCGCGCGCGGACCAGCGCCTGATGTTCCCAGGTCCAGGCTTCATTTTGCTGATAGTCGGCGAAGGAATCGGTGGTGGTGACCAGCATGCCCGCAGCGCCCGACGGACGCAGGCGGGCATCCACTTCATAGAGGATCCCTGAAGAGGTGCGGGTGCTGAAGAGATGCATAATGCGCTGCGCCAGCCGCAGATAGAACTGGCGGCCGTCAATCTCGCGTTCGCCGTCGGTCATGGCCTCCTGCGGGCAATCATGGAGGAATACCAGATCCAAATCGGAGCTGTAGCCCAGCTCCCAGCCGCCCAGCTTGCCGTAGCCGACGACGGCAAAGCCGCGCCCCTGACGGTCGCGCAGGTGCGTCGGCTGGCCATAGCGCGCCACCATCTGCATCCACGCCTGCTGGACCACCGCATCGATCATCGCCTCGGCCAGCCAGGTTAAGTGATCGCTCACTCTCATCACCGGCAGCGTGCCGGCGATATCCGCGGCGGCAATATGCAGCAGCTGCGCCTGCTTGAACTGGCGCAGCGCCTCCAGCTGCTGCTCTTCGTCCTCTTCCGGTACGCGCAGTAAATACTGGCGCAGCTCATCGCGATAGGCGTCGGTCGCCGTCGGCTGATAGAGCGTATTGGGGTCCAGCAGTTCGTCCAGCAGCAGCGGGTGGCGCGCCAGCTGGCTGGCGACCATCGGCGAGGCGGCGCACAGGGAGATCAGGTGCTTGAGCGCGCCGGGGTATTCGCTGAGCAGCTCAAGATAGGTCGTGCGGGTCACGATGCCGGTCAGCAGCGGCGTAATGCGCGCCAGCGGCACTGGCGCATCCGCGCGCGAGCACACTTCGCTGAGCAGATGCGGCATCAGCTGATCCAGCACCTGCCGCCCGCGCGGGCCAATGGTGCGCCTGTCGAGCTCTTTGCGGAAATCGGCGATCAGCGCCAGCACGCTGCGCCGATCGGTATCATCGAGGTGCGCCAGCGCCGGGCTGGTGTCATCCTCCTCCAGCGCGTCCTGCCACAGCTCGCGCCAGTACTCGGCAAGCTGTTCATCCGGCGACTGCGCTTCGTCATCGCCAATCAGATCGTTGAATACCCGCCTGACGCTGGCCATTTTCTCTTCCAGCTGCGCGCTGAGCGTCGCCCAGTCGGCAACGTGCATTCCCCACGCCAGGCGAGCGCGGTTGAGCTCATCCTGCGGCAGAGTTTGCGTCTGCTCATCGTTGATGCTTTGCAGCAGGTTTTCGAGACGACGTAAAAACAGGTAGGCCTCGCGCAGCCGGGAAGCATCGCCTTCCGTCAGCAGATGCAGCTCCTCGATAGCCGCCAGGGTTGGCAGCAGCGCCCGCAGCTGCAGCGCAGGCTCGCGGCCGCCGCGGATCAGCTGAAATACCTGGACGATAAATTCAATTTCGCGGATCCCGCCGGCGCCGAGCTTGATATTGTCCTTCAGCCCGCGGCGGCGAACCTCGCGGGCAATCATCCCTTTCATATTACGCAGCGACTGGATCACGCTGAAGTCAATGTAGCGGCGGAAGACGAACGGCCGCAGCATGGCGCGCAGCTCGCTGGCATAGATGCCTTCGTTATCGCCCATGATCCGCGCCTTAACCATCGCATAGCGCTCCCAGTCTCGCCCCTGCTCCTGGTAGTAATCCTCCAGCGCGGCGAAGCTCAGCACCAGCGGGCCGCTGTCGCCAAACGGGCGCAGGCGCATATCGACGCGGTAGACAAAGCCGTCCTGGGTGGCCTGATCGAGGGCCTTAATTAAACGCTGGCCGAGGCGGGTAAAGAACTGGGCGTTATCCAGCTCGCGGCGCCCGCCGCGGGTTGCGCCGTGCTCCGGCCAGGCAAAAATCAGGTCGATATCGGAAGAGAAGTTGAGCTCTCCTCCGCCGAGTTTACCCATCCCGAGGATCAGCAGCGGCTGCGGCTTGCCTTCGGCGCTGCAGGGCGTTCCCCACTCCCGGCAGCAGGCGGCATATAGCCAGTCCCTGGCGGCGACAATCAGCGTCTCCGCCAGCGCGCTAAGCTGCTGCAAACTACTCTCTTCGCTGACCAGCGACAGCGCCTGCGCCCAGGCGATGCGCACCATAATCCGGCGGCGGAACAGGCGCAGCTCGCGCATCAGCGCCGCTTCGTCATTCACCTCCGCCAGCGCCGCCTGCAGCCAGTCGGCATAGTGACGCCACTCATCCGCTTCCGGCGGCGAGCTCTCCAGCTCAGCCAGCCACTGCGGCTGGGCGATCAGGCTCTGCTCGACAAAATCGCTGAACGCCATAACCGACTGCGCCTGCGGACTTAACGTGGATAATGGAAAATCCGCTGGTAGTCGGTCTACAACCGTCTGCCAGTGCTGCTGTAACTGCGAAGAAAGCGGCATTATAGGGGTCTCCCTGGCCTGAAATTATCGTTTTCCACTATGCAGCCAGAACGGTTCCGCGGCCAGCGCCTGGCGACGGAAATATTCAATGACGCTGCTGTCCCGATGCTCAACGGCCCGGCGAAGCTCTTTCCAGTTTTCCAGCCACGGCGATGCGGCCTCGGCGTAAGCGCCGGCTAACAGCTGAACAGTGTCGATTTCGCGCGCCAGCCGCGGAAGCTGACCTTCATATTCGTCGCCCAGCGACTGCAGGAAGGTATTTTTTAATTCTGCCGCCGCCCGCGAAAGCTGAATATCGGCAAAGCGTTTAAAAGAACCGGCAATTTTCTTCTGCCCATTCTCGTTGAGGAACTCGCGCCAGCCGCGGCTTACCAGCCATTCCGTCAGCATCAGCTTCGCTCTCACTGCGGCAATGCTGAACAGCGCCGCCTGCGCATTTTCGGCCTCTGACAGCGCCGCTTCCGCTGCGCTCAGCTGCTCGCGCAGCGCCGCGCTGGCTTTACGCGGTACGATGCCGCCAAACAGCGCCAGCGTATGGCGCAGGCGGGCAATCGCGCGCAGAATTTCGCCTTTTGCCGCCGGGTTGCCGCGGCTCAAGACTTCATCATGATAGAGCCAGTGTGCCAGGGCATTTTCCAGCGCCGCCTCCATTCCCTGCTCGACGCTGGCCTTCGCGATGGCCGGCAGGATATCCAGCGCGATCGGCGGCCGTTCGCCGTTGCCCTGGGCCAGATGGTAGCCTCGCGCCGCCTTGCTCAGGCTTCCCTGACGCAGCCCGCCGGTATCCAGCAGACCACGGGCGAGGGCCAGGAGATCGGCGGTATTGCCGGACAACAGCTCCAGCTCCAGTTCACAAATCGCTTCCTGATGCTCACCGGCCTTTACCTCGCCGCGATCGAGGGCGATCTCAATCTGGCTATCGCCTTCGCTGACCACCCATTTTTCACGTTCAAAATCAGTGCTGAAGAGCGGCTGTACGCTGTTCTCCAGCTCGGCAGGCAGTTCGCCCTGCGGCCAGACTTCCGCCGGCAGCAGGCTCAGGGCCAGCTCCGGTTTCTCCAGCGGGATGTTGTACTCCGGGCGCTGATGCAGCCCACCCACCACTCGTCCGGCAATTTTCAGCGTCATTTCGTAACGACCGCGATCGCCGCGAATACGCAGCCCCATATCGTGACGACGCAGCCAGTTATCCGCCGTTTCATAATAAATATTGAGCAGCTGTCCTGCGGGCGTATGCTGCGCATTGAGCGTATTAAGGTGCTGACGCAGTGTTTCCACACCGCTGTCGGAGACGATAAATTTTAATTCGATTTCTTGCGCCATAACTGAATTCTTCCGCTTCTGTGCTCTGCAGGGAAAATACGGCGAACTAACGCCGATATTTCTTGTCAGTAGATAATATTTTGCGGCGAATCGCCATGCAATGCGCAATTTGCCGGGCCACCTCCTGGATGTTTCCGATTGTGGCGGAAAACTTTGCGTCGCTATGGTGATGCCACTACTATCGTTCAACTTTTTATGACCAAACGATGACCTGATGCCTAAATTACGCCTGATTACGATAACTTTGCTGGCGCTTAGCGCCGCTACGGCGGTTCATGCAGAAGAAAAACGCTATGTTTCTGATGAACTGAACACCTGGGTCCGCACCGGTCCTGGCGATAATTATCGCCTCCAGGGAACCATTAATGCCGGGGAGCAGGTCTCTCTGCTGCAGACCAACGACAGCACCAACTACGCCCAGATCCGCGACGGCAACGGCCGTACCGCCTGGATCCCGCTAAAAGAGCTGAGCAACGAGCCCAGCCTGCGCACCCGCGTACCGGATCTCGAAAATCAGGTTAAGACCCTGACCGATAAGCTTAATAACATCGACACCACCTGGAACCAGCGCACTGCAGACATGCAGAAAAAGGTCGCCGGGAGCGATAACGCCATTAACGCCCTGAAAGATGAGAACCAGAAGCTGAAAAATGAGCTGGTTGTCGCGCAGAAAAAGGTCAATGCCGCTAATCTGCAGCTTGATGATAAGCAGCGCACCATCATTATGCAGTGGTTTATGTACGGCGGCGGCGTGCTGGGCGTCGGCCTGCTGCTTGGTCTGGTGCTGCCGCACCTGATCCCGAGCCGCAAGCGTAAAGATCGGTGGATGAACTAATTCGTCTTCTCTGCCAGACTTACGTATCATCCAGCGCAAAGTGGATACGGGAGAAGCAGGCGTGAAGATTTATTTGGTCGGCGGTGCCGTCCGGGATGCATTACTCGGACTACCGGTCAAAGACAGAGATTGGGTGGTGGTGGGTGCCGCGCCCTCAGAGCTGCTTGACGCGGGCTACCAGCAGGTAGGCCGCGATTTTCCCGTGTTCCTGCACCCGCAAAGCCGGGAAGAGTACGCCCTGGCGCGAACCGAGCGTAAGTCAGGCGCCGGCTACACCGGCTTCACCTGCTACGCCGCGCCCGACGTCACCCTCGAACAGGATTTGCTCCGCCGCGACCTGACGGTTAACGCCCTGGCCCAGGACTCAGACGGCCAGATTATCGACCCCTACGGCGGCCAGTCCGATCTGCGCCAGCGCCTGCTGCGCCACGTTTCACCGGCCTTTAGCGAAGATCCGCTGCGCGTTTTGCGCGTCGCGCGCTTTGCCGCCCGCTACGCCCATCTCGGGTTCCGCATTGCGGATGACACCATGGCGCTGATGCGCGCGATGGCCGATGCCGGCGAGCTGGCGCACCTGACGCCGGAGCGGGTATGGAAAGAGACCGAGAGCGCGCTGGGCACCCGCAATCCGCAGGTCTTTTTCCAGACCCTGCGCGACTGCCGCGCGCTCGGCGTGCTGTTCCCGGAAATCGAGGCGCTGTACGGCGTCCCCGCACCGGCCAAATGGCACCCGGAAATCGACACCGGCCTGCATACCCTGATGACCCTGAGCATGGCGGCCATGCTGTCGCCGGAAATCGACGTGCGTTTCGCGACCCTGTGTCACGATCTGGGCAAAGGGCTGACGCCAAAAGAGCTCTGGCCACGTCATCACGGCCACGGGCTGGCCGGCGTCAAGCTGGTCGAGCAGCTTTGCGCCCGCCTGCGCGTCCCGAATGAGATCCGCGACCTGGCGAAGCTGGTCGCCGAATTTCACGATCTGATTCATACCCTGCCGATTCTACAGCCCAAAACCCTGGTCAAGCTGTTCGACAGCATCGACGCCTGGCGCAAGCCGCAGCGGGTGGAGAAAATTGCCCTCACCAGCGAAGCCGACGTCCGCGGCCGAACCGGCTTCGAGGCCTGCGACTATCCGCAGGGGCGCCTGCTACTTGAAGCGTGGCATGTCGCTCAGTCGGTATCGACGAAAGAGGTGGTAGCACAAGGGTTTAAAGGGCCGGAGATTCGCGAGGAGCTGACGCGTCGGCGTATTCTGGCGATCGCGCAGTGGAAGGAAGAACGCTGCCCTCAGCCAAAAGACTGAGGGCCAGGGTCTTAGAAGAAGACCACGTAAACAACTGCCGCCACGATAAAGCGGTAGATTGCGAACGGAATAAACGAAATACGTTTAATCAGCTGCAGGAAGGTTTTAATCGCAATCAGCGCCACGATAAACGCCATAATAAAGCCGACGGCAAACATCGGAATATCGCTGGCGTTCAGGAAGCCGATGCTTTTATAAACGTCCAGCACGGTGGCGCCCATCATCATCGGTACTGCCAGCAGGAACGAGAACTCAGAGGCCGCATAGCGGCTCACGCCCATCAGCATACCGCCGGAAATCGTCGCGCCGGAGCGAGAAAAGCCCGGCCACAGCGCCAGGCACTGGAAGCAGCCAATCACGAACGCCTGACGATAGGTCATATCGTCAACGGCTACCGCGCGCGGCTCCTTCGGCTTCAGCACCTCAGCGGCAATCAGCAGCACGCCGCCGACAATCAGCGCGTACATCACGTTTATCGGGTTGAACAGCGACTTAATGGTATCGTGGAATATCAGGCCCAGCACCACCGCCGGGATCATCCCCAGCAGAATATGGATAAGCGATAAGCGACCGCTGCCCTGCCCTTCATGCACAGGTGGTTTACCGAAATGAATACCGATCAGGCCAAACAAACGACGCCAGAACATCACGACAACGGCAAGAATTGAACCTAACTGAATGACCACCTCAAATGTATTTGCAGTATCACCTTCAAACCCCAGTAAATGGCCAACAATAATCATATGACCGGTACTGGAAACAGGTAAAAACTCTGTCAAACCTTCAACCACACCCAATATTGCCGCCACCAGCAGCGAGTGTATATCGCTCATCCCATAAACCCTTTAAAAGTAAAATGAAAAAACCAGGCACTACGAGCCATGCCATCAGGCGTCATTGGGGCAGCCAGTTTGGCCTCGGACAGCGCGTCAATTCCGGAGCGTACACGGAGTACGTGAGGAATTCGAGCCCCGTTCGAGGAGAAGATGGCAAATAAATAACCTGATGGCCGGCACTAAGACCTGTATAAGCCCAAATTGTTTAATCAATATGACCTGAAAAGTTTTGTTTCAGATTAAGGCCACGCTCAATGATGACGCCGACGTTGGCCGCGCGGGCAATCGCTCCCGGCTTGCTGACTTTAATCCGCACCCACGGCGAGGAAAATTTTGCCAGCAGCAGATCGGCAATCTCTTCGGCGACGCGCTCTACCAGCGCAAAGCGCCCCCCCTCAACGTGGTTGATAACCAGCTCGCTAATATCGGCATAGCTAAGGCAATCGCTCACATCATCGCTGGACGCCGCTTTACGGTTATCCCACGCCATTTCGATATCGAACACCAGCTTCTGTTCGATGGTTTGTTCCCAGTCATAAACACCGATAGTGGTGATTACCGAAAGTTGCTCTATAAATACAATATCCATCACGACCTGCCTGCTTTTTGGCTAAACCGGATACCACTTCCGGCGAATTATGCGTATTATCCACAGATGCAAAGACATCCCCTAAATAATTTGCGTTGCAGGAAGGCGGCGGCGCAGCGAGCTTCCGGGAGCATAGCATCACTATGTATCCGGGCGCGCGAGGAGAGCCAACGCACCGGCCGCGCCAAGGATGACGGGGATAAAACGACACTTTCAAAATGGAACAGCTGATGAGTGCAATCGCGCCTGGACTCGTTATCCTTGCCTACCTCTGCGGCTCAATTTCCAGCGCCATTCTGGTTTGCCGCCTCGCCGGCCTGCCCGACCCTCGCGATAGCGGCTCAGGCAACCCCGGAGCGACCAACGTCCTGCGAATTGGCGGCAAGGGAGCGGCCGTAACGGTGCTTATTTTCGACGTGCTCAAAGGCATGCTGCCGGTCTGGGGCGCATGGGCACTCGGTCTGACCCCTTTCTGGCTGGGCCTGGTGGCGATCGCCGCCTGCATTGGTCATATCTGGCCGGTGTTCTTTAATTTTCGCGGCGGCAAGGGCGTGGCGACCGCCTTCGGCGCCATTGCCCCCATCGGCTGGGATTTAACCGGCGTCATGGCCGGAACCTGGCTACTGACCATTCTGCTCAGCGGCTACTCTTCGCTCGGCGCCATCGTCAGCGCGCTTATTGCGCCATTCTACGTCTGGTGGTTCAAGCCGCAGTACACCTTTCCGGTATCGATGCTCTCCTGCCTGATCCTCCTGCGCCATCACGACAACATCCAGCGCCTGTGGCGTCGCCAGGAGACCAAAATCTGGGCCCGGCTGAAGAAGAACAGGAAAAAGCCGCAGCAGAAATAACCGCCGCGCCCGGCGCCGCCGGGCACGATTTTCCCCGACAATATCTTTTGATTCCCCGGCCTGACAGCCAATCATTCCTCCGCGCCGCCGCTTCAAAGATAAACCTTTCGTAACAATCACTTAGTTATGTCTTATAACCAAAAATGATTTATTCGCCCGCCCGGCGATGTTTACTCTGAATCTCCTGATAAGACACAACAGAACAATAATATGACAGACGTAATCAATTCGGCGCCGATTGCAGCGGCAGGGTCACCCGACGGGGAAGTTAAATGGATACGCGGCGCGGCGGACGTTTCGCGCCTGATTAACGAGGGCAGCAGCGGGCGCAACAACGCGCGCATCGTCATGGGCATCGCGCTGGGCGGCATTTTTCTCGATGCCTACGATCTTGGCTCCCTGGCCTTTGGCCTGAAGGACATTACCCGTGAATTCAACCTGACGCCCGCCGGCACCGGCATGGTGGCCTCGGCCATCACCTTCGGCGCCATCGTCGGCGCGCTGCTGGGCGGCTATCTGACGGATAAAATCGGCCGCTACCGCGTCTTTATGGCGGATATGCTGTTCTTCGTGGTTGCCGCAATCGCCTGCGCGCTGGCGCCCAACGAATACGTCCTCACCGGCGCCCGGTTTGTCATGGGGCTCGGAGTGGGTATCGACCTGCCGGTGGCGATGGCCTTCCTGAGCGAATTCTCTAAACTCAAAGGGCCGGGCAACAAAGCCGCCAGCGTCGCCATGTGGTGCCCGACCTGGTACGCCGCCATCAGCGTTTCGTACCTGCTGGTGCTGTTTTTCTACGCCGCGCTGCCGGAAAGCCACAGCGACTGGCTGTGGCGGCTGATCCTCGGCTTCGGCGCAATCCCCGCGCTGGTGATTATCGCCATTCGCAGCCGCTACATGAGCGAGTCGCCGGTTTGGGCCGCCAATCAGGGCAACCTGCGTGAAGCGGCCTCGATTCTGCGCCAGGCGTACAACATCAACGCCCACGTGGCGCAGGACGCGCTGGATAAACCGGCGCCGGTGGTGAAAAAAGCGCAGTGGAGCAACTATTTACGCCTGTTCCAGGGGGTTTACCTGCGGCGTACGACCCTGGCGACGCTGCTCTCGGTGGTCTCGTCATTCGCCTATAACGCCGTCGCCTTTGGCCTGCCGGTGATTATCTCCAGCTTCTTCGTGCAGTCGATGCTAACCACGATCCTGATCTCGCTGGTCCTGAACCTGCTCTTCGCCTTCGTCGGCGGGCTGCTGGCGGTACGGCTGGTGCCGCGCCTTGGGGCGTGGAAAATGTCGCTGGCGGGATACGGCTGCCAGCTGGCGGCGCTGCTGGGGCTGGCGCTGATTGGCCGCCCGGAAGGGGCCGCCGAAGGGATCGTCGCGGTGGCCATGCTGGCGCTGTTCCTCTTCGGCCAGGGCTTTGGCCCCGGCGCGCATACCATGACTTTTGCCTCGCTGAGCTACCCGACATCGCTGCGCGGCGTTGGCGTCGGCCTCAACCAAACCCTGATGCGCAGCAGCTCAACGCTGTCGCTGTTCCTCTTCCCGCTGCTGGTTGCGGCGCTGGATACGCGCGTCTTTTGGGTTATCGCCGCGGCGCCGCTCATTGGCCTGCTGTCGCTGTTGGCCATCCGCTGGGAACCGTCGGGCTACGATATCGACGCCGAGGATTATCAGGATAAATAGCGTTACCGCCGGGCGCTCGCGCTGAGCGCCTTTTACCCACCGCCCCTCAACCGTTCAACATGTAGCGATCCCGCCTGCGGGGGAAGGTCCAGGGATGGACCCTATCCGCAGCCGGCGGCGGTTTACGGGGATAATAAGCATAAGCTTTTCATATGATCGGGATGCTTTGCGGCCGATCAATACTCATCGCTGCTGTTTTTTCTTGAGTTTGCAGGGGCGCAACATTGCACAGCACCGTGTTACCACAGACAAAAAAAGGCTGGCAGGCTACGCTGGATCTCCGCTTTCAATCTATCGGCGATAAAACGGTCCTGACCTCTTCCCGTCACGTTGGCCCGTTAACCGTCCAGCGCCCTTTTTATCCCGAAGAAGAAACCTGCCACCTCTATTTATTGCATCCGCCGGGCGGCATCGTTGGCGGCGACGAGCTGACGATTACCGCCGCCCTCGACGACGGCAGCCACGCGCTGATGACCATGCCCGGCGCCAGCAAGTTTTACCGCAGCAGCGGCGCGCAGGCGCATCTGCACCAGTGCTTCACCGTCGCGCCGCACGCTATTCTTGAATGGCTGCCGCAGGACGCCATTTTTTTCCCCGGCGCGCGAGCTAATCTGCAGACCACCTTCCATCTTCGCGCCACCAGCACGCTTTTAGCCTGGGATCTGCTGTGCCTCGGCCGCCCGGTGATGGGCGAAACCTTTAGCCACGGCACCCTCGCGAATCGGCTGGAGGTGTGGGTTGATGAGACGCCGCTGCTGGTAGAACGCCTGCGTCTCGCCGACGGCCAGCTGGCCTGCATTGCCCAGCGGCCGTGGATAGGAACGCTGCTGTTCTATCCGGCCAACGAGACCCTGCTCGACGGCGTGCGCGAACGGCTCACCGCGCTTGCTACCTACGCCGGCGCCAGCCTCACCGACGGCCTGCTGACGGTCCGATTTTTAAGTGATGATAATTTGCTGTGCCAGCGGGCGATGCGCGATATCTGGCAGTTTATGCGCCCGCATCTGACCGGGAAACCCCCGGTTCCTCCCCGAATCTGGCTGACCTAAGAGAACGCTATGGAACTGACCCCCAGAGAGAAAGATAAGCTGCTGCTGTTTACCGCCGCGCTGGTGGCGGAGCGCCGCCTGGCCCGCGGGCTGAAGCTGAACTACCCGGAAGCGGTGGCGTTAATTAGCGCCTTTATTATGGAGGGCGCCCGCGACGGCAATAGCGTGGCGGCGCTGATGGAAGAGGGCCGCCACGTCCTGAGCCGCAGTCAGGTGATGGAGGGCGTGCCCGAAATGATCCCCGATATCCAGGTCGAAGCCACCTTCCCGGACGGCTCGAAGCTGGTCACCGTCCACAATCCGATAATCTGAGGTGTCGCGATGATCCCAGGTGAGTACCAAGTGAAGCCCGGCCAGATAGCCCTTAACGTTGGCCGCATGACCCGCAGCATAATCGTTGAAAACCACGGCGACCGGCCTATTCAGGTGGGATCGCACTATCACTTCGCAGAAGTGAATCCGGCGCTGAAGTTCGACCGCGAGCAGGCGACGGGCTATCGCCTGAATATCGCCGCCGGTACCGCGGTCCGTTTTGAACCCGGGCAAAAGCGTGAAGTAGAGCTGGTTGCCGTTGCCGGCTCCCGCGCGGTGTACGGCTTTCGCGGGGCGGTGATGGGAAAACTGGAGGCAACCGATGAGTAATATTTCACGCCAGGCCTATGCCGATATGTTTGGCCCCACCACCGGCGATAAGGTTCGCCTCGCGGATACCGAGCTGTGGATAGAGGTCGAGGACGATCTCACCACCTACGGCGAAGAGGTGAAGTTCGGCGGCGGAAAGGTGATTCGCGACGGCATGGGCCAGGGGCAAATGCTCTCAGCGGAGTGCGTCGATCTGGTGCTGACCAACGCGCTGATCGTCGATCACTGGGGGATCGTGAAAGCGGATATCGGCGTCAAAGAGGGGCGCATCTTCGCCGTTGGCAAAGCGGGCAACCCGGATATCCAGCCTGACGTCACCATCCCTATCGGCGCGGCGACGGAAATCATTGCCGCCGAAGGTAAGATAGTCACCGCCGGCGGCGTCGATACGCATATCCACTGGATCTGCCCGCAGCAGGCGGAAGAGGCGCTGGTCTCCGGCGTCACCACCATGGTCGGCGGCGGCACCGGGCCGGCGGCGGGCACCCACGCCACCACCTGCACGCCCGGGCCGTGGTATATCTCGCGGATGCTGCAGGCGGCGGATAGCCTGCCGGTTAACATCGGCCTGCTGGGTAAAGGCAACGGCTCCAACCCTGACGCGCTGCGTGAGCAGGTGGCGGCTGGCGTGATTGGCCTGAAAATCCACGAAGACTGGGGCGCGACGCCCGCGGCTATCAACTGTGCGCTGACCGTCGCCGATGAGATGGACGTTCAGGTCGCGCTGCACAGCGATACCCTCAACGAGTCCGGCTTTGTCGAAGATACCCTGGCGGCAATTGGCGGTCGCACCATCCACACCTTCCATACCGAAGGTGCCGGCGGCGGCCACGCGCCGGATATTATTACCGCCTGCGCGCACCCCAATATTCTGCCCTCTTCGACTAACCCGACGTTGCCCTACACCGTCAATACCATCGATGAGCATCTCGATATGCTGATGGTTTGCCATCACCTCGACCCGGACATCGCGGAGGACGTGGCGTTTGCCGAATCGCGCATTCGCCGCGAGACCATCGCCGCCGAGGACGTCCTGCACGATATCGGCGCCTTCTCGCTGACCTCTTCCGATTCGCAGGCCATGGGCCGCGTCGGCGAGGTGGTGCTGCGCACCTGGCAGGTCGCCCACCGCATGAAGGTCCAGCGCGGTCCGCTGGCGGAAGAGCGCGGCGACAACGATAACTTTCGCGTTAAGCGCTATATCGCGAAATACACCATAAACCCGGCGCTGACCCACGGTATCGCCCACGAGGTCGGCTCGATTGAGGCCGGCAAGATGGCGGACCTGGTGCTGTGGTCCCCGGCGTTCTTCGGCGTGAAGCCGGCGTGCGTGGTGAAGGGCGGGATGATTGCCATCGCGCCAATGGGCGATATTAACGCTTCGATTCCCACCCCGCAGCCGGTGCACTATCGGCCGATGTTCGGAGCGCTGGGCAGCGCCCGCCATCACTGCCGGCTGACCTTCCTGTCGCAGGCGGCGGTAGAGAGCGGCGTGGCGCAGCGCCTCAATCTGCACAGCGCCACGGCCACGGTGAAGGGTTGTCGAACGCTGCAGAAGGCCGACATGATCCATAACGGCCTGCAGCCCAATATTACCGTTGATGCGCAAACCTATGAGGTGCGTATTGACGGGGAGCTAATCACCAGCGAACCGGCAGAAGTGCTGCCGATGGCGCAACGTTACTTTCTGTTTTAAGGAGTCCGGATGCTGTATCTGACCCAACGCGTGGATGCGCCGGTGCAGGCAACGGCCAGCGTCACGCTGCCGATTGATGTGCGGGTAAAAAGCCGAATCAAAGTCACCCTTAACGACGGGCGCGAAGCGGGCCTGCTGCTGCCGCGCGGCCTGCTGCTGCGGGGCGGTGACGTGCTGAGCAATGAAGAGGGCAGCGAGTTCGTCGCGGTCGTTGCCGCCGATGAGGGCGTCTCCGTCGTGCGCTGCGAGGATCCGTTTACGCTGGCGAAAGCCTGCTATCACCTCGGCAACCGCCACGTTCCGCTGCAGATTATGCCCGGCGAGCTGCGCTACCACCACGACCACGTGCTGGACGATATGCTGCGCCAGTTCGGCCTGCAGGTGAGCTTCGCCCACCTGCCGTTCGAACCGGAAGCCGGCGCCTACGCCAGCGAGAGCCACGGGCACGCCCACGGTCATCATCACGATAGCGGCCACGACCACCATCACGGGCACGGTCACTAAATGCCGTCACCGGAAAAACGCCTGCGGCTGATGCAGCTGGCCAGCAGCAACCTGCCGGTCGGCGGCTATAGCTGGTCGCAGGGGCTGGAGTGGGCGGTAGAAGCGGGCTGGGTGGCCGATACTCCGGCCTTCGAGCGCTGGCAGCTGCAGCAGATGGAGCAGAGCTTTTTTACCGTCGATCTGCCGCTGTTCGCCCGCCTCTATCGCGCCTGCGAAGCTAACAACCTGGCCGAGGCTCAGCGCTGGGCGGCGTACCTGCTCGCCTGCAGAGAAACCCGCGAGCTGCGCGAAGAGGAGCGTAATCGCGGGGCGGCGTTCACCCGACTGCTTGCCGACTGGCAGCCGGAGTGTCCCAAAGAGTGGCGGACGCTGTGCCAGCAAAGCCAGCTGGCCGGCATGGCCTGGCTTGGCGTGCGCTGGCAAATTAGCCTCCCCGACCTGGCGCTGAGCCTCGGCTACAGCTGGATTGAGGGCGCGGTGATGGCCGGCGTTAAGCTGGTGCCCTTTGGGCAACAGGCGGCGCAGCAGCTGATCATCCGCCTGTGCGATCGCTATGCGGCGGATATGGCCAGCGCGCTTGCCGCCCCGGACGAGGCGATCGGCTCCTCCACGCCGCTGACCGCCATCGCCTCCGCCCGACATGAAACGCAGTATTCCCGACTATTCCGTTCTTAGGAGAAAGCATGAACAACTACAAACATCCGCTGCGCGTGGGCGTCGGCGGCCCGGTCGGCTCCGGGAAAACCGCGCTGCTGGAAGCGCTGTGTAAAGCCATGCGTAATACGTATCAGCTGGCCGTCGTCACCAACGATATCTATACCAAAGAAGATCAGCGCATCCTCACCGAAGCCGGCGCGCTGGAGCCGGAACGGATCGTCGGCGTCGAAACCGGCGGCTGTCCGCATACCGCCATCCGCGAAGACGCGTCGATGAACCTGGCGGCGGTGGAAGCGCTGAGCGAAAAATTCGGTAACCTTGAGCTTATCTTCGTCGAAAGCGGCGGCGATAACCTTAGCGCAACCTTTAGCCCCGAGCTGGCCGATCTGACCATCTACGTTATCGACGTGGCGGAAGGGGAGAAAATCCCGCGTAAAGGCGGCCCGGGGATCACCAAATCGGACTTCCTGGTGATCAACAAAACCGACCTTGCACCGTATGTGGGCGCCTCGCTGGAAGTGATGGAGCGCGACACCATGCGGATGCGCGGCGAGCGTCCGTGGGCCTTTACTAACCTGAAAAGCGGCGACGGCCTGCAGAGCATCATTGACTTCCTCGAAGACAAAGGCATGCTGCGCCGCTAGGCCGTGCACCATCCGGACGCGCCCGCGCCCGGATGGTGCATTCGACGCCCTCTTTTTATCCTCCCCTCCCCCGCGGCCCCTGCGGCGCCTGCTCTACGAAGTGGCATAAGGTTTGCTAATTACAGTCATACCTGACCATTAAGGAATGACTATGTCGTCACTGGATATAAAAACTGAGCTACCTGCGCAAACCGGCACCGCCGGCTCCCGTGAAACATTAGAAGATTACACCCTGCGCTACGCTCCGCTGAGCTTTCGCCGCTGGGGGCCAGGCGTCGTCGCCGTCACCGCGCTGGGCGGCATAGCCTACCTGGCCGACTTTTCTATCGGCGCCAGCATCGGCATGGCGTGGGGCACCACCAACGCCATTTACTCGATTCTGCTGGCCGCGCTGGTGATTTTCCTGACCGGTATTCCGCTGGCGATCACCGCCGCTCGCTATAACATCGACCTCGATTTAATCACCCGCAGCGCCGGATTCGGCTATTTTGGTTCGGTCATTACCAGCATCATTTTTGCCGGATTTACCTTTATCTTCTTCGCCCTTGAGGGCTCGATTATGGCGCAGGGGCTGCTGGTTGGCCTCGGGATCCCGCTGTGGATGGGCTACCTCATCGCCACCCTGATGGTGCTGCCGCTGGTCGTTTACGGCATGAAGGCCCTGACCCGTCTGCAGGTCTGGACCACGCCGCTGTGGCTGGTGCTGATGGTCGTGCCGGTGGCCTGGCTTATCGCCAAAGACCCGCAGCTGGTGGATGGCTTTATGAACTTTGCCGGCAAGAACGACGCCTCGCGCGTGGATTTAACCGCCATCATGCTGGGCGCCGGGGTGTGCCTGTCGCTGATCATGCAGATCGGCGAGCAGATTGACTATCTGCGCTTTATGCCGCCGAAAACGGCAGAGAACAGCAGGAGCTGGTGGCTGGCGGTCTTTTCCGCCGGTCCGGGCTGGGTGGTGCTGGGGGCGATCAAGCAGATTATTGGCGCCTTCCTCGGCTTCTACCTGCTGACCCGCTTCCCGGCGGTACATAACACCGAGCCGGTTCAGCAGTTCGTCAGCGTCTTTGATAACATGGTGCCCGGCTGGCTGGCACTGACCCTGGCCGTGGTGCTGGTGGTTATCTCGCAGATTAAAATTAACGTCACCAACGCCTACTCCGGCTCGCTGGCCTGGACCAGCGCCTGGACGCGCACCACCCGCAGCTATCCTGGGCGGATCGTCTTTGTTGTCGTCAACCTCGCCATTGCGCTGGCGCTGATGGAGGGCGATATGTTCAGCGCCCTGTCGTGGATCCTCGGCTTTTACTCCAACTTCGCCATTGCCTGGGTCGTGGTGGTGGCGACCGATATTACCGTCAATAAGGGCCTGCTGAAGCTGGCGCCGGCCCAGCCGGAGTATCGTCGGGGAATGATCTATAACGTTAACCCGGTGGGGGTGGTTTCCTTTGCTCTCGCCGCCGGGCTCTCTATCTGCGCGTTCTTCGGCCTGCTCGGCGCCACCCTCGCCCCGTTCTCGCCGCTGATTGCGCTGGTTATAGCGCTGGTGATGACGCCGCTGATGGGCATTCTGACCCGCGGGCGCTACTACATCAAACAGCACGATGATGGCATTGCCGAACCGCGCTATGACGCGCAGGGGAACGCCTCCACCACCGTGTATCGCTGCATGACCTGCCGGGAAGAGTACGAGCGTCCGGACGTGATGCACTCGGCAAAACATCAGGGGGCCATTTGCTCGCTGTGTAAGAGTATGGAATAGCGAAGAAAAGTAGAGTGCAAAAAGTCAGGCCGACGCGAGGTCGGCCTGTGAGCAGGATCAGGCCGCCGGCAGCTCGGCGAGCGGCCAGCGCGGGCGCACGGTGACGCCGAGGTCAGGCTTCGCGCCGGTCCGCAGGCGCACCATTCCGGCATAGGCGATCATCGCGCCGTTGTCGGTACAGAACTCGGGGCGGGCGTAAAACACTTCCCCGCCGCGCTTTTGCATCATCTCGGCCAGCTTCGCGCGCAGCGTGCGGTTGGCGCTCACGCCGCCCGCCATCACCAGCCGCTTAAAGCCGGTCTGATCCAGCGCCCGACGGCACTTAATCATCAGCGTATCCACCACCGCATCTTCAAACGCCCGCGCAATGTCCGCCCGGGTCTGGTCGTCATTCTCATTATTACGAATGGTGTTGGCGGCAAAGGTCTTCAGGCCAGAGAAGCTAAAATCCAGCCCCGGGCGATCGGTCATCGGCCGCGGGAAGACAAAACGGCCTTCGCTGCCCTGGGCGGCCATTTTAGAGAGCATCGGGCCGCCGGGATAATCGAGGCCCAGCAGCTTGGCGGTCTTATCAAACGCTTCCCCTGCCGCATCGTCTATCGATTCGCCCAGCAGCTCATACTGGCCAATGCCGGTCACGCTAATCAGCTGGGTATGGCCGCCGGAAACCAGCAGCGCCACAAAAGGATAGTCCGGCGGATTATCTTCCAGCATCGGCGCCAGCAGATGCCCTTCCATATGGTGTACCGGGATTGCCGGGACGTTCCAGGCGAACGCCAGCGAACGGCCCACCGTGGCGCCAACCAGCAGCGCGCCGACCAGCCCCGGCCCGGCGGTGTAGGCAACCGCATCGATATCTTTCGCCGTCAGTCCGGCCTCTTTCAGCGCCGCCTGGATCAGCGGTACCGTTTTACGCACGTGATCGCGCGAAGCCAGCTCAGGCACCACGCCGCCGTAGTCAGCGTGAAGTTTCACCTGACTATACAATTGGTTGGCCAGCAGGCCTTGCTTATCGTCGTAAATGGCGATGCCGGTTTCATCGCAGGATGTTTCAATACCCAGTACACGCATGTCTTGTTTTACCTCGCTCTAATACCGCGCAGTTTAGGACCAATGCGGGTTGATGTATACCCTAAGAATTGCAGGCAGCAGCGCGACGGGGGCCGGAGCCCACAAGGGATACGCGGCCAGGGCGGGCGGTAAAAGCCTGGTGCGGGACGCTCGCCGGCGCGGCGGACATAAAACTTTGTTCGCCCCAGCAAGAACCCTCGTGTATACTCCTCACCCTTATAAAAGTCCTTTCAAAAAGGGCGCAGGTGCTTTACAAAGCAGCAGTAGTTGCAGTAAAATTCCGCACCATTTTGAAATAAGCTGGCGCTGATGCCAGCAGCAAACCGAATTAATCAAAGGTGAGAGGCACATGCCGGTAATTAAAGTACGTGAAAACGAGCCGTTCGACGTAGCTCTGCGTCGCTTCAAGCGTTCCTGTGAAAAAGCAGGTGTTCTGGCGGAAGTTCGTCGTCGTGAGTTCTATGAAAAACCGACTACCGAACGTAAGCGCGCTAAAGCTTCTGCAGTGAAACGTCACGCGAAGAAACTGGCTCGCGAAAACGCACGCCGCACTCGTCTGTACTAATCTGTTGAGGGCTAAAGCCCTCAATTCAGGCTGAGTTGTAAGTTGTAAGGCCGTGCTTCCGGAAGGAATGCGCGGCTTATTTTCGTTTATGCATTAGCATATACACTCACCCCTTCAGGATGCATCAAAGCAGCATAAGAGCGAATCCCGGGAGCTGACTGACGTCGGCGGCAGGGGCGCATCGGCGCTGAAGCAGCTTGTTGGATCAGGTGTATAATTACGGGGCCTATGGCTGGACGAATCCCACGCGTATTTATCAATGACCTGCTGGCGCGAACCGACATCGTCGATCTTATCGACGCGCGGGTAAAGCTCAAAAAGCAGGGCAAGAACTACCACGCGTGCTGTCCATTTCATAACGAAAAAACCCCCTCTTTTACCGTCAACGGTGAAAAACAGTTTTATCACTGCTTCGGCTGCGGTGCGCACGGCAACGCCGTCGACTTCCTGATGAACTACGACAAGCTCGAGTTCGTGGAGACGGTCGAAGAGCTGGCCGCCATGCACAACCTTGAAGTGCCGTACGAAGCGGGCAATGGACCCAGTCAGATAGAGCGCCATCAACGGCAAAGTCTCTATCAGCTGATGGATGGTCTGAATGCGTTTTATCAGCAGTCTTTGCAGCAACCCGCCGCCGACCCTGCGCGCCAGTATCTGGATAAGCGTGGTTTAAGCAGCGAGGTCATTGCGCGCTTTGCGATTGGCTACGCGCCACCCGGTTGGGATAACGTTTTAAAACGTTTTGGCGGCAATCAAGAAAACCGCCAGTCGCTTATCGACGCCGGCATGCTGGTGACTAACGATAAGGGACGCAGTTACGACCGCTTCCGCGAACGGGTGATGTTCCCGATCCGCGATAAGCGAGGCCGGGTAATTGGTTTTGGTGGTCGCGTGCTGGGTGATGCCCTGCCGAAGTACCTTAACTCCCCGGAAACCGATATTTTCCATAAAGGTCGTCAGCTGTACGGCCTGTATGAAGCGCAGCAGAACAACGCCGAACCGCCGCGCCTGTTAGTTGTCGAAGGCTATATGGACGTCGTAGCGCTGGCGCAGTACGACATTAACTATGCCGTCGCGTCCCTTGGCACCTCGACGACAGCCGACCATATTCAGCTGCTGTTCCGGGCGACCAATCAGGTCATCTGCTGTTACGACGGCGACCGGGCGGGCCGCGAGGCAGCATGGCGAGCGCTGGAGACCGCGCTGCCGTATATGACCGACGGCCGCCAGCTGCGCTTTATGTTTCTACCCGACGGTGAAGACCCGGATACGCTGGTGCGTAAAGAGGGTAAGGCCGCGTTTGAAGCGCGGATGGAGCAGGCTCAGCCGCTCTCCACGTTTTTGTTTAACAGCCTGCTGCCGCAGGTTGATTTGAGCACCCCGGACGGGCGCGCGCAGCTCAGCACGCTGGCGCTGCCGCTGATAACCCAAGTTCCGGGCGAGACGCTGCGCATCTATCTGCGCCAGGAGTTGGGCAACAAGCTGGGGATTTTGGATGACGCCCAGCTTGAACGTTTAATGCCAAAGCTGACAGAAAATGGCGCACCGCGCCCTGCTCCACAGCTAAAACGCACGACCATGCGTATACTGATAGGACTGCTGGTGCAAAATCCGGATCTGGCACCGCTGGTACCGCCTTTAGCGGGCCTGGATCAGCGTAGAATGCCGGGACTGGGCTTATTCAGCGAACTGGTTAACACCTGTCTGTCTCAGCCAGGTCTGACCACCGGACAACTTTTAGAGCAGTATCGCGGCACAAATGAGGCCGCCACCCTTGAAAAACTGTCGATGTGGGACGATATAGCAGATAAAGATATCGCGGAAAAAACCTTCACCGACTCGCTCAACCATATGTTTGATTCACTGCTTGAACTGCGACAGGAAGAGTTGATAGCTCGCGATCGCACGCACGGCTTAAGCAGTGAGGAACGCCGGGAGCTCTGGACTATCAGCCAGGAGCTGGCAAAAAAATGAATTGCACGGCTTAAGTGCCGAATATCGTTCGGGAAGCCCCCGACAGCCGCGCTGAGGCGCAGCGGCAATAATATAAGTACGCCCTCGCTTTAAATGCTGGCAGTTTGTCTGCCAACACCAATCAAACGAATTAAGTGTGGATACCGTCTTATGGAGCAAAACCCGCAGTCACAGCTGAAGCTTCTTGTCCAACGTGGTAAGGAGCAAGGCTATCTGACCTATGCCGAGGTCAATGACCATCTGCCGGAAGATATCGTCGACTCCGATCAGATCGAAGACATCATCCAAATGATCAATGATATGGGCATTCAGGTGATGGAAGAAGCACCGGATGCCGACGATCTGCTGCTGGCTGAAAACAGCAACAACACCGACGAAGATGCAGAAGAAGCTGCTGCACAGGTTCTGTCCAGTGTTGAATCAGAGATCGGACGCACGACCGACCCGGTGCGCATGTATATGCGCGAAATGGGTACCGTGGAACTGCTGACCCGCGAAGGCGAAATTGACATCGCTAAGCGCATCGAAGACGGGATCAATCAGGTCCAGTGCTCCGTTGCCGAATATCCGGAAGCCATTACCTACCTGCTGGAACAGTACGATCGCGTTGAAGCTGAAGAAGCGCGTCTGTCAGACCTGATCACCGGATTCGTCGATCCGAACGCCGAAGAAGACCTGGCGCCAACCGCCACGCACGTCGGCTCCGAACTGTCTCAGGAAGAGATGGATGACGACGAAGAAGATGAAGAAGAAGAAGACGACGACAGCAGCGATGACGACAACAGCATCGACCCTGAGCTGGCGCGCGAGAAATTCGGTGAGCTGCGTACGCAGTACGAACTGACCCGCGACACCATCAAAGCAAAAGGCCGTAGCCACGCTGCAGCACAGGAAGAAATTCTCAAGCTGTCTGAAGTCTTTAAACAGTTCCGCCTGGTACCGAAACAGTTCGATTACCTGGTCGGCAGCATGCGTAGCATGATGGACCGAGTGCGTACTCAGGAACGCATCATCATGAAGCTGTGCGTCGAACAGTGCAAAATGCCGAAGAAAAACTTCATCACTCTGTTCACCGGCAACGAAACCAGCGAAACCTGGTTCAACGCGGCCGTGGCCATGAACAAACCGTGGTCTGAAAAGCTGCACGACGTCAAAGAAGACGTTCAGCGCGGCCTGATGAAGCTGCAGCAGATTGAAGAAGAAACCGGCCTGACCATCGAGCAGGTTAAGGATATCAACCGTCGTATGTCCATCGGTGAAGCGAAAGCCCGCCGTGCGAAGAAAGAGATGGTTGAAGCAAACTTGCGTCTGGTTATTTCTATCGCCAAGAAATACACCAACCGCGGCCTGCAGTTCCTCGACCTGATTCAGGAAGGTAACATCGGCCTGATGAAGGCGGTAGATAAGTTCGAATACCGTCGCGGCTACAAGTTCTCCACCTATGCAACCTGGTGGATCCGTCAGGCGATCACCCGCTCCATAGCGGATCAGGCGCGCACCATCCGTATTCCGGTGCATATGATTGAGACGATCAACAAGCTCAACCGTATCTCTCGCCAGATGCTGCAGGAAATGGGCCGCGAGCCGACGCCGGAAGAGCTGGCCGAGCGCATGCTGATGCCGGAAGATAAAATTCGTAAGGTGCTGAAAATCGCCAAAGAGCCGATCTCCATGGAAACGCCGATCGGCGACGATGAAGATTCGCATCTGGGTGATTTCATCGAGGATACCACCCTCGAGCTGCCGCTGGATTCCGCCACCACGGAAAGCCTGCGCGCTGCCACCCACGACGTTCTGGCCGGCCTGACCGCCCGTGAAGCGAAGGTCCTGCGTATGCGTTTCGGTATCGACATGAATACCGACCACACGCTGGAAGAAGTGGGTAAACAGTTCGACGTCACCCGCGAACGTATTCGTCAGATCGAAGCGAAAGCGCTGCGCAAGCTGCGCCACCCGAGCCGCTCTGAGGTTCTGCGTAGCTTCCTCGACGATTAATCGTCAGGCAATAAATGCAAAAAGCTCCCCACGGGGAGCTTTTTTTTGCCCGGCGTTTACCCCCAGGCGCGAAGGCTATAGCCCGCGCGTCGCCAGCGCATCGTCAAGCTCGCGATACGCCTCCACCAGCTTATCGAGCGTCGCCCGGTTCAGTCCGCTGGGATTCGGCAGCACCCACAGCTCGGTCGCCCCGATGGTCGCCTGCTGCCTGCCCCACTTCACGCTGCGCGCCTGAAACGCCTTCTCAAAGGCCTGCTTGCCGAGAACCGCCAGCGCCCGCGGCTGATACTCCTCTATTTTGCGTACCAGCTCTCGCCCGCCGCTGCGCAGCTCCTGCAGCGCCACTTCGCTGGCCTGCACCGTCGGACGCTCCACCAGCATGGTGATCCCGCAGCGGGTGTCGAGCAGCTGGAGCTCCTCTTCCGGCTTCAGCAGCCGGTCGGTAAAGCCGGCCTGGTGAATCACCTTCCAGAAGCGGTTTCCCGCGTGCGCGAAGTGAAAGCCGGTATGGGCGGAGGATTTTCCCGGATTGATCCCGCAGAAGACCACCCGCAGGTTCGGTGCCAGAATATCGTTAATCATCTTGTCCCCTGCTCAATAGCTAAAAGCTAATTATAAAGGATTGAAAATGCGTTGTTTATAAAAACAGCAGCCGCGCGTTTTAGGCTGGATTGCATCTGCCAGTTACTTTATAATCCCTCGCCACGGCCCCTTAGCTCAGTGGTTAGAGCAGGCGACTCATAATCGCTTGGTCGCTGGTTCAAGTCCAGCAGGGGCCACCAAATTTTAGCTTTAAGATGATATAAAAAAGCCACTCGAAAGAGTGGCTTTTTTATATCAGAAATGGACTGACCCACGACCGTAGACAAATCCAGTCCTCACAACAAGGCCTGTTCGAAGGCCTCCGCACTGATGCCGCCGAGTTGACTTTGGCACCGGGCCCGGTTGTAGAAGACTTCAATGTAATCGAAAATATCAGCCCGGGCCAGATCCCGGGTTTTATATATGCATTTTCTGATCCTTTCTTTTTTCAGTGAACTGAAGAATGATTCGGCCACAGCATTATCCCAACAGTTGCCAGGCTGGCTCATGCTCGGGGCCAGATTGTTGGCCCGGCAGAAGTGTTGCCAGTCATCGCTGCCGTACTGGCTGCCCTGGTCCGAATGCACGATAATCTCGCCGTCCGGCTTCGTCGCTACACGGCGATCATCAGTGCATCCAGCGCCAGTTCGTGTGAGAGAGTGGGTTTCATCGACCAGCCCACCACGTTACAGGCGAAGAGATCGATGACCACCGCCAGATACAGCTAGCTCTGCCAGGTACGGATATAGGTAATATCGGTCATCCAGACCTGATTGGCCCGGATGACGGTAAACTGCCACTGCACATAGTTTGGGACAACAACAGAAGGTCTGCCGGCGATACGGCGTGAGGCTTTATACCCGCGTACCGCTTTAATCCGGTTCAGTTGCATAATACGGCCCATCCGGTTTTTGCCGCAGGTTTCCCCGATGTCGTTCAGATCGCTATGAACCCGCCGGTAACCGTATACGCCTCCGCTCAGTGAATAGGAATCACGGATAAGCGTCAGCAGACGCTGGTTATCTTTATCACGCGCCGAGATCGGGTTGTGCAGCCACGCGTAGACCCCGGCCCGGGCGACATTCAGTACCCGACACATCGTCATCACACCCCATACAGTGCGGTGCTCATTGATAAAGCGGTACTTTAGCCGGGCTCCCTTGCAAAGTACCGCGCGGCCTTTTTCAGGATATCCCGTTCTTCTTCGGTGCGTTTTAGCTGTGCCCGTAGTTTCAGGATCTCGCTTTGGATTCCAGTAAATCCCGGGTATGCTGTTCGCTGTTATCGGGTTTGATAGCCCGTAGACACTTGTAGAGGCTGTGTGCAGAAACACTCAAACGGTCAGATACTTCGGCAACGGAATAACCGCGTTCCGTTATTTGACGGACTGCTTCTTCCTTAAATTCAGGTGTAAATCGTGGTGTGCCCATACGCTCCTCCTATGCTCAAACTATAGGGCAGGATCGTCTACCGGGGCGGGGTCAGTCCAACTATAGGTCAGGATCGTCTACCGGGATGGGGTCAGTCCAACTTATGGAAATCAAAAATCCAATATCACCACCTAGTTAATATGACCTTCCATAACTAATTCATTTAAAATTAGACTACAAACTAACTGGTTGAGGTAAATATGAAGTACAGAGATAGTCAAACGGATCTAAGTTTAAGAAAATGGTTTTCTCATTCATTGGAACATGCGCTTTTAAGACAAGTATCTTTAGAGCTTGGAACTCTAAGATCCTTATCCGCCTTCAAAATTAAAATAGATTATCCTTTGCTAGCAATTGCTGGAAGAAATGGTTCAGGCAAGTCCACTTTATTAGCAATGATTGCTTGTGCTTATCATTCTGTTGATGATAACCATCTACTTACAGGCAAGAGAAAACCTTATTATACGTTTGCAGATTTCTTCATACAGCATTCTGACGAAGTTCCGCATGAAGGGATATTAATTGGATATGGAATTTCCTACAATAATTGGAGACCATCAAAAAGGTTACCTGATGGAAAAGGGCTAGGTCGACAAGTACGCACGAAAAAAAAAGGAGGCAAATGGAATAACTACGACAAAAGAGTTAATCGTCAAGTAGTTTTTCTAGGGATTGAAAGAATAGTTCCTCACAGCGAGAAAAGCCAATCTAAAAGTTATGCTAAGCTTTTTATTTCCAATGGCAATGACTTGGGTTGCGAGAATGAAATTAGGGAAAGCGTCGGTTATATACTCAATAAAAAATATGACGATTTCAAATATGTTTCACACTCAAAATACCGACTTCCAATTGTTACTTATGAAGGTAAAATAATTTCTGGTTTTAACATGGGTGCTGGAGAAAATGCACTTTTCGAAATATTTTCCATGTTGTATTCGGCCACTTCAGGAGCGTTGATAATTGTTGATGAGATAGAATTAGGCCTTCACGCTGAAGCACAGGTTAAGCTCATCGAAAAATTAAAATTGGTCTCTCTTAAAAGAAAACTACAAATCATATTTACTACCCATTCAGATATAATTTTCGGATGCATACCTGATGATGCAAGAATTTATATTGAAAATATAAACTCAAAAACGATCATTCATACTGAGATATCTCCTGAATATGCATTTGGTAAATTGAGTTCAGAGAACTCTCAAGAACTTGATATAATGGTCGAAGATACTGTAGCTTCAAAACTTTTATCAAACATATTACCCAGTGATATTCGCTCAAGAGTAAACATAGAAGTAATAGGCTCAGCAAGTTCATTATGCCGTCAAATGGCTGCTATCTTCCAAAGGGGAGTAAAGAAAAAAATAGTAACTATTTTTGATGGCGATCAAAAGAAATTTTTTAAAGACAATTTGAAATATGCTTGTTCTATGCTCGAGAGAGATCAAGAAAAATTCACAGAGTGGTTTTCAAAAAATATAGAGTTTTTACCTGGAGATGAGTGGCCAGAGAAATGGATTATTCACAAAAACTTAGAACATGTAAATAGCCTTGCTGCTCTGGTCAATGGAGATCCGGATAATACCATGGCTGCACTAATTCGAGCTGCAGGTTCAGAAAAACATAAAGAACTATATGATGCATCGCTTATTCTTGGCGTTAATGAATCTGAAATGCTTGACAGATGTTGTATTAACATAGCAATGAGGTGCCAAGAAAACCTGACATATCTCGTTGAATTTATAAAAAATAAATTATCAGAGTAAATAAACGAATTGATAACAGAATTCATCTTTTGTATTTACAGCAGATGCGTACCATACAAGATTCTTAAGTACGCATTTGGTGAAAAACCATTTTGATCTCGTTACCAATTTTTCATTTCTGGAAAATAACGTACCTTGTGTAAATGTCAATAATGGCAGCAGAGCGCAACACTATACGGCACCTTTCATCACTATCCTGCCCGAGGAAGACCTAAAAATCAGTAAGTAACTGATGTAATTAACTTCTAATTGGAACTCATAATCGCTTGGTCGCTGGTTCAAGTCCAGCAGGGGCCACCAAACACAGCAAGGGCTGGCGAGCAATCGTCGGCCCTTACTCTTTTCAGAACACCCACAGCAGGCCGGCAGAGAGCTCGTACGATACCCGCGGAGCCACACCGCTGCCTTCGATACCATGCGCCATCCCCATTGTTGCCCCGGCTAACATCTCCGCGCCGCCGCATCAAGTCCAGCCGCCGGCCATATTTAAACTTTGGCGCCGGCCGAATAGCCTCATGCTTATTAAGCAGCGCACCCTAATATTTATCGGGAAGCTCGTTAACAATCTCGACCAGCACGCCATTCTCGATTTTTATATACCCCCCGGTTTTTAATTCAGCCAGCACTCTAAAAAGATGACTACGGGACATTTTGGTACGCTTAAGGATAAAGCTCGCCAGGCTTTTATCATGTAAAACCCCTTCATCCTTTTGCTTTTTATAGCGATAAATCATCGACTTTATCGTGTCATATCGCGAGGGAAGATTTTTTTCATGATGGGCATCAATAATTAATGCCAGCTGAAATGCCATGATCTCCATCAGATAGGCAAAGCGGTCGCGCTGAATAAAATAACGCTCGAACAGCTCCTTATCGCAGGTCACGATCTTAACATTTTTTTTGGCAGTATATTTTAGGGCGATTGCTGGACCGTAATTTTCAATAATTCCAAAGATCATCCCCCGCAGCCCTTTTCCGATCTGCAGCATCTCCTTTTTTTTACGCCCCTGCCCGCCCTTGTCTTCGGCGCCAAAGCCAACGTTGTACTCAATCTCCACAGAGACAATACCGTCAACCACAATAACGATTTCACCTTGATTCACTTTAAAGACGCCGTTATCTCTGATGATTCTCGGCTGCCGGGCAGAAATTAACGGTTGGATAATTTCTATATCGTTGGCCACCGTATCATTATAGTTATCAATGAACCCGGAATAGGCAGTTTTCATATCACCTCACAATTCCTTTTAAAAACAGTTAAAAATACGTATCTAAGATTAAATTCGTCAATTAACTATAGCATCTTTTGTTCATATTGTTGCGCCGCGAAATAGTGACCGGCTAAAATTTTGAGTCCCTTAAGAGACTCCCCTCTCGTATACCACCATCTATCTTCGTAGAATGCGAAAACCGACGAAAACATGAACACCTGGTTTTCACGATCGCTGAAGCAGATTATTTATTTTTAAATAAATCTCACATTGATATTTTAAAAATAAACAAAGCACTTCACCAACAACCTATTTTACGCCGTGTAACCCTGCGCAAAGTAAAATAAAAGGAACTCAATAATGTTTAAACATATTCCGTTCAAGAGAACAATGTTAGCCAGTATGCTGACGTTAGTCTCAGGCGCCGCCACCGTGGCACATGCCGCGACGAATGCCGCCCCCACAAAGCAAAATGCATCTAAGCCGAACATCGTCGTTATTTTCGGTGATGATATCGGTTACTGGAACCTGAGTACCTATAACCAGGGCATGATGGGTTATAAAACGCCGAACATCGATAGCATCGCCGCGCAGGGGGCGAAGTTTACCTCCTATTACGCCGAGCAAAGCTCGACGGCCGGTCGTTCGGCTTTCATTACCGGCCAGATGCCGTTCCGTACCGGGATGAGTAAAGTCGGTATGCCGGGCGCTCCGCAGGGTCTGCAGAAAGAAGACCCGACTATCGCCAATATCCTCAAGCAGCTGGGCTATGCCACCGGTCAGTTTGGTAAAAACCATCTCGGCGACCGCGATGAGTTCCTACCGACCGCGCACGGCTTCGACGAGTTCCTCGGCAACCTGTACCACCTGAACGCTGAAGAAGAGCCGGAAAACCCGGACTATCCGAAAGATCCGGCATTCCGCAAGCAGTTTGGCCCACGCGGCGTCATCAAGAGCAGCGCTGACGGCAAAATTGAAGATACCGGTCCGTTAACCGTGAAGCGCATGGGTACCGTGGATGATGAAACCCTGGCGGCGAATAACGACTTTATGGAACGCCAGGTAAAAGCCGGGAAGCCGTTCTTCACCTGGTATAACACCACCCGTATGCACAACAAAACGCACCTCAAAGACGCCAGCATTGGTGCAACCGGCCTCGGAACCTATGCCGACGGTATGGTTGAGCACGATAAGACCGTTGGTGAAGTGCTTAAGAAAATCAAAGATCTGGGCATCGAAGATAATACGATCGTTATCTACACCACCGATAACGGCCCGATGACCGCAACCTGGCCAGACGGCGGCGAAACGCCGTTCCGCGGCGAGAAAAACACCGGCTGGGAAGGCGGCTTCCGCGTACCGGCAATGATCAAATGGCCGAACCACATCAAGCCGGGCACCGTTATTAACGATATGTTCGCCAGCTACGACTGGTTCCCGACGCTGGCTGCCGCCGCGGGCGACGCCGGTATCAAGCAGGAGCTGCTGAAAGGCTATAAGACGCCGTCGATCACCTACAAAGTTCACCTGGACGGCTACAACCAGCTCGACTTCCTGCAGGGTAAAGCGAAGGACCAGCGTAACGAGTTCTTCTACTGGAGCGATGACGGCGATCTGCTGGCTATGCGCCAGGGACGCTGGAAAATCCACTTTATGATTCAGGAACATACCGGTCTTGATCTGTGGCGCTATCCGTTCACCAAGCTGCGCACGCCGCTGATCTTCGATCTTGAAGCCGATCCGTTAGAAAAAGGTACCGACGGTATGGGTTACGACAGCTGGTTCTACGACCGTCTGTTCCTGCTGGGCGGCGCGCAGAAGTCAGCGAAAGATATGCTGGCAACCTTCAAAGAGTTCCCCCCGCGTCAGAAACCAGGCTCATTCACCGTTTCCGATGTGGGCGCGATGCTCGAGCAGGGCGCTAACGCCAACAAATAACGGCACCTCTACTTCAGGGGCGGTTCGCCGCCCCCGTTGCCGCCTCCCCTCTCCGCTTTACCCTCGACCTATCGATCCAGGAGTTATTGATGAAACACAGCACTACTGTGCCCGTTAAAGCGCTACCCTCGGCAGAAAAGTACGCGGGTAACGGACCACAATATCAACGCCGCTTTCACGTGATGGCCAAACCTACCGGCTCAGCATGCAACCTCGACTGCACCTACTGCTTCTACCTGCACAAAGAAGAGCTGCTGCAGCAGGAGGCCCACTGCAATATGAGCGATGAGGTACTGGAGAATTTTATTCGCCAGTATATCGACGGTCAGGACGGCGAACAGATAGTCTTCTCCTGGCAGGGTGGCGAACCCACGCTGATGGGGCTGGAGTTTTTCCACAAGGTGGTGAAATTCCAAAAAATGTATCAAAAGCCCGGCCAGAAAATTGAAAATGACCTGCAAACCAACGGAATTTTGCTCAACGACAGGTGGGCTGAATTTCTCAAAGAGCACCGCTTCCTGGTGGGACTGTCGATTGACGGCCCCCGCGAGCTCCACGACCGCTACCGCCTGACCCGCAGCGGCAAGCCCACCTTCGACAAGGTGATGGCCGGAGCCGATGCCCTGAAACGCCACGGCGTCCCCTTTAACGCTCTGGTCACCGTAAACCGCACCAACGCCCGCTTTCCGCTAGAGGTGTATCGCTTTGTCACTCGCGAGCTGGGCGCGACCTACGTGCAGTATAACCCCTGCGTTGAACCGGTGGACTTTACCCGTACCGCCCCCCACTTCTGGCACGACGATACCATTCCCGTCGTCGGCAGCCGCCGGGCTCGCCCGGGAGATCTCGACGCCATCGTCACCGACTGGTCGGTTGACCCTGAGGAGTGGGGAAGCTTCCTGACCGCGACCTTCGAAGAGTGGGTTAACAACGACCTCGGGCGCGTACAGGTCAATTTATTCGAAACCGCCGTCGCCCAGATGATGGGCATGCCGGCGCAAATCTGCACCACCTCTGAATTCTGTGGGAAAGGACTCGCCATCGAGAAAAACGGCGACGTTTTTTCCTGCGACCACTACGTCTACCCCCAGTATCAGATGGGCAATATCGCCGATAACACCCTGGCCCGCATGGCCTTTTCCGAGCGCCAGCAGGCGTTCGGTATGGGTAAATGCGCGACCTTGCCAAAACAGTGTAAAGAGTGCCCGTACCTGAAGCTGTGTCACGGTGAATGCCCGAAAAATCGCCTGGTTCGCGCGGCGGACGGCGAGCTCGGCCTGAACTATCTCTGCCCGGGTATTAAAGCCTTCTTCAACTACGCCGAACCCATTCTGGCGGGCATCGTCACCCTGGCGACGCGTGATTTTAACGGAGTAGCACGATGAATATCCGCGATAACATCCTCCAGCTGGAGCAGCGCATGAACGCTCAGGTTCTCGGCCAGGAGACGCTGGTACGCATGCTGATCATCGCCCTGCTCTGCGACGGCCACATTCTTCTCGAAGGCCTGCCGGGCCTCGCGAAAACGCGCGCCGTGCGCGAACTGGCGGGCCACATTAGCGGCGAATTCCGCCGCATTCAGTTTACGCCGGACCTGCTGCCCTCCGACATCACCGGCAGCGAGATCTATCAGCAAAACGCGACTCGTGAAGAGGATCAGTTCCGTTTCCGCCCGGGGCCCGTTTTTGGCAACATCATCCTGGCAGATGAAATTAATCGCGCCTCTGCCCGCGTGCAGTCCGCGCTGCTGGAAGCAATGGAAGAGCGGCACGTCACCGTCGCCGGTAAAAGCTGGCCGCTGCCCGGCGTCTTTATGGTGCTGGCCACGCAAAACCCCGTCGATCAGGAGGGAACCTGGCCGCTACCGGAAGCTCAGCTTGACCGCTTCCTGATGAAAGTGCAGGTCGGCTATCCGTCTAAAGAGCACGAGCAGCGCGTCATGCAGCTCGTGCGCGCGGAGCAGCAGGAGAAATATCGCGGCCTGACGCCTGAAAAAACGCCGCCCCAGCCGGAAGCGCTGATGCTTTCGCAACAGGAGATTGCCTCCTGCTGGCGGGAGATTGCGGATATCCACGTCTCATCGATCATCGAAACCTATATTGTCGATCTGGTCAACGCTTCCCGCGCGCCGCAAAGCGTAAGCGAGCAGCTGGCGAGCTATCTCACCTTTGGCCTTAGCCCGCGCGGCACCCTGGCCCTGGAGCGCTGCGCCCGCGCGCAGGCCTGGCTTGAAGGCCGCGACGCCGTGCTCCCCGACGATGTGCAGTATATTGCCCCGCCGGTGATGCGCCATCGCCTGATGCTCAGCTATCAGGCCAATGCCGACGGCTGCAGCGCCGACGATGTTGTCGCCATGCTGCTTAACGCCGTGGTGGTTTGATGGCCGCCGAGCTGAGCATCGATCGCCAGGCGCTACTCGACCTCGCCCCGCTGGCGCGGTTGATAGCCAACCCGCCCGGGCAGATCCCGCCGGGCGCGCTGTCAGGCGAACGCGTTTCTCGCCAGCGGGGACGCGGCCTTAACTTCGACAGCCTGCGCCGCTATCAGCCCGGCGACGATGTGCGCATGATTGACTGGCAGGCCACGGCGCGCCTGCGTTCGCCGTGGATCCGGCTCTATAACGAAGAGCGCGAGCGCCCGGTCTTTTTGCTGGTCGATCAGCGCCTGGATATGTATTTTGCGACGCGCGGACAAACTAAATCGGTCGCCGCCGCGAAAGCCGCCGCGCTGCTGGCCTGGCGCTGTCATCACGACGGCGATCGAGTAGGAAGCCTCATCTTTAACGATACGACGCTGGCGCTGCAAAAATGCCGCTCCCCGCGCAGCGGTCTGCCCGCCATCCTTGACGATCTGCAGCGCTACAACCGGCTGCTGCCCGCACAGTATCCCGCGGAGCCTGACGGCTCGCTATCGCTGGCGCACATCCTGCAGCGCGCCGCCCACGCCGTTCCGCATGGCGCATGGGTGGCGATTGTGAGCGACTTTCACGATCTCGACGCCCGCGCGCAGGCCCTGCTGGCCCACCTTCGTCGCCGCTGTGAAATCAGCGCCTTTATTATTTTTGACGATCTCCATCTGCGCCTGCCGCGTAGCGGATCCCTGGCTGCCCGCTACGCCGGACGCGAGGCCAACGTCTCCCTTTCACCCGCGCTCAGCCACGAAATACGACAGCAGATTACCGTCAGGCTGGCGCAACAGCAGCGTGACCTGAGCCGATTGGGTATCAAGGTGAATCACCTGACGGTTGCTCAGGATCTGCTGCGCCAGTTACAAAAGGGTATTTAAATGTTTGAGAAAGGCTATGTGGTTCCTGCCCTGCGGGACCCCGTGCTCCCTCCGGCGGCGTCATGGTTCCCGCTCCCTCTCGGCTGGGATCTGCTGATCTGCGGCCTGCTGCTGCTCGCCATCGCGCTGTGTATCACCCGCTACGCCCGCTGGCGCCGCAACCGCTGGCGGCGAGAAGCCCTGGGCGCGCTAGCCCAGGCGCAGACCATCGATAGCTGGCTACAGCTGATTAAGCGGATCCAGCTGGTTCACCGGCCTCGTCAGGAGATGAGCCGGGCCCTGGCACCGAAAGCAGTCCTGGCGCCAATAGCCATCGACGATGACCTGCGTCGGCAAATGATTGCCCGCTACTGCCGGGCCGATAACGCGCTGAGCGATGAACAGTCGGCGCGCCTTCGCCGCCAGCTTGCCCGCTGGCTAAAGGAGCTACCGAATGTCTGAATGGCTCACGCGGATTGATTTTGCCTGGCCCTGGGCCGGGCTTCTGCTCCTTCTGCCTCTGGTCACCCGTTATCTGCCGCAGCCGGGCAAAACGGTGCCGGAGCAGGTGCGGGTCCCCTTTCTACCCTCGCTTATCGATGCGCTTAAGCTCGATGCCCGTCCCGAGCGCGGCAGCAGGCGCGGAGCGCTCCTGTTCTGGTTAATCTGGTCGCTGCTTATCTGCGCGCTGGCGCGCCCGGAATACCTGACGCCGCCGCAGTACATCACCAGGCCAATGCGCGACATCGTGCTCATCATCGATGTCTCTGGCTCAATGGGCAAAACCGACGTCGAGGGCGGCATCACGCGCCAGCAGGCGGTACAGGACTCCCTGCGCAAGTTCGTCGCCAGCCGCCGTTCGGACCGTATTGGCATGGTTATTTTTGCCACTAAGGCCTGGCCGTTTGCCCCCATCAGCGAGGATAAACAGGCGCTGCAAACGCGGATTAATCAGCTGGCGCCGGGAATGATTGGCCAACAGACCGCCATTGGCGATGCCCTTGGCGTGGCGGTAAAAGTGCTGGATGCAGGCCCCGATAGCCGGGCCGATAAGCTGGCGATTCTCCTGACCGACGGCAACGACACCGCCTCGCAGCTTCCCCCTATGCTGGCGGCGAAGCTCGCCGCAGAGCACCACGTACAGGTGCATACCATCGCCTTCGGCGATCCTAACAGCCGCGACAACGACAAGGTCGACCTGGCCCTACTGCAGCGCATCGCCAAAACCACCGGCGGCCACGCCTGGACCGCCGCGCGCTCCGGCAGCGCGCTGGACGAGGTGTGGCAAAAAATCGATGCCATCACTCCGGTGCAGGTAAAAAGCCTCGGCTGGTCGTGGCACAAAGCGCTCTATCCGTGGCCGCTTTCCATGGCGCTATTGCTGCTATTGACGCTCGCTGTGGGCCGCTATGTCCGGGAGAAAATGGCATGAGCAACGTTCACTTTATCTACCCCTGGCGCTTAACGGCCCTGCTGCTCTGCGCGGCGCTGGCGTGGCTCCCGCATAGCGGACGCTCCGCCTGGCATAGGCTGCTGGATAAACCCTTTCGCTCGTTAATTATCCATCGCCGCAGGCGCCTCGCCAACCTGCTGCCCTGGCTGCTCGCCCTCGGCGTTATCGCGCTCGCGGGCCCCACCTGGCAACGCGAGCTGCCGGCGGCGCTGACGCCGCAAAGCAATGTGATGGTTATTCTGCAACAGGATCCGGCCATGTACGCCGGGGATCTGGCGCCTTCTCGCCACCAGCGGATGCAAAGCAAAATCGCCGCCCTGATGCAGCGCCTGCCCGGCGCGCATTTTGGCCTCGTGGTCTACAGCTCGCAGGCATTTCTGACCACGCCGCTTACCCAGGACCCGCAGTTTTATAGCCTTTTCCTCAACGCGCAAACGCCGTCGCTCCTGCCGCAAGGCGAGGGCTCATCGCTGCCGCAGGCGGTGGCGCTGGCGCTGAAGAACCTTCCCGCCGGGCGGGACGCACCGCGCAGCCTGATCCTCGTGGCCGATACCCTGTCGCCGGCGGACGCTGCCTGGCTGAAAGGCCAGCGCCTGCCGCTGCAAATTTGGATACCCGGCACCGCGGCGGGCGGCGCGCTGCCTGAGCGCTATGCCAGCCGCGGCGTGGATACCCGGCTCAACGTCGAACGGTTTAGCCAGGTACGCGACGGCGGCATTCCCGTCACCCTGGTCACCGACGATAACGACGATATGCAGGCGATCCTCAGCCATATCCAGCAATCGGTGACGCAGCAAAATAACGCCCGTCAGGATTTGCGCTGGCAGAATAGCGGCTACCTGTTGGTCATCCCGATGCTGATCCTGCTGCTGTTCTGGCGACGCCAGCTCATCTACGTCACCCTTCTGCTGCCGACCCTGCTCTGGTCGCCGCACGGGGAAGCGGCCTGGCTGGACGCGTGGATACCGCCGGACGTCCAGGGGCAGCATGCCTTTGCACAGGGCGATTACGCCGAAGCGGCGGCACATTTTCACGACCCGCTGTGGCAGGGTATCGCCTGGTATCGGGCCGGCCGCTTCACCCTCGCCGCGCGCTCATTTCGCGAGGCCCCGCAAACGGCGGAAGCCCTGCTATGGACCGGCAATAGCCTGGCTCAGCAAAAGCAGTGGCAGCAGGCGCTCGACAGCTACGATCGCGCCCTTAGCCTGCGTCCGGACTGGACGCTGGCCCTGCAAAATCGCGAGCAAGTCGCACAAATTGTGATGCGCATTCGCCAGCAGGAACGTGAACGCCAGCAGGCGCAGGGCGATGTGATGGACGATGGTCCGGATAAGATCGTCCACGATCTGCAGAAGCATCAGGGGGTCGATCAGAAACAGATGGGCGCCGTCGCCGGCAGCACTCCGCAGGTCAACCAATGGTTCGAGGCTCTGGACGTCTCGCCGACGGGGCTTTTACAGAGCCTGTATCGCAACGGCGCAGAGGAGAAGGCCCCATGAAAAAAGCGCTTCTGTGGCTACTGATCGCCACGCTCCCGGCCCATGCGGCGATGGATATCACCCGCGAGCTCGACGCCCCGGCGCTGCTCGTACCCGGCCAGCCGGTGCGCGTGGCGGTGACCTACTGGACCGACAGCTGGTTTAACCCTCCGCCGGAATGGCCGGATTTCGCGGTGAAAAACGGCGAGCTGCTGAGCACCCCGCTCCCTTCTCAGCTGGTCACGCGTAAAAAGAACGGTATTACCTGGAGCGGGATCCGTCTCGAACGCCTGGCCGCGGCCTGGGAGCAGGGAACGCTGCGTCTGCCGGCGGTTGATGTCACCGTGGCGTCCGCCAGCCAGGGGCCGGTAACCGTGCACCTTCCGGCGCTGGAAAGGCGCGTAAAATGGCCGGCGGGCATCACCCAGGCAGACCATTTTTTACCCGCCAGTCGGCTAACGATAACGCAGGATATTCGCCAGTACCACGCCGGTAAGGCGTCGGCGCTGCGCGTCGGGGATGTCATCGATCGTATTGTTACCGTCGATGCCCTGGATGCCCTGCCCGCGCAGATACCGCCGCTGCTCTACGCGATTGCGGGCAGAGAAACCCAGCGCCTCACGCCGATTAACACGCCGCTGCAGGGCGATCGCGGCGACGTTACCGGTACGCGTCGGGTGGAGCGGCTGCGCTATCTTCCCACCCAGAGCGGAACCCTCGTGCTGCCGCCGGTTAAGCTGCGCTGGTGGAATACCGCGAGCCAGCAGTGGCAGGTCGCCGAGCTCGCCGGAGAAACCCTCAGGGTCGCACCGGCTCGTGCGGCCGGCGCCGAAGCGTCGCTGCGCGGCACGACGGCAGGGGAAAGATGGTGGGATCTGCTGTGGGGATCGCTGGCCGTCCTTTTCATTGGCGGCATGTGGTTTACCCGCCGTGGGCTTGAGCGGAGCCTTCGCCGGCTGTACGGGCTGTGGCAAAACTTCTGGCAACCGCAGCCTTTACCGCCGCTGATGCCGAGCGGGAGAAAGCCGCGCTAATCGAGACAACAAGGGGCGCATCGGCGCCCCTGCTTTTTGCCCCTGTCCGGCTATTGCGCTTTACACAGCGCCGGGTCAAACACGGTGTTCCAGTCCTGCTTCATATCAACAACCGTCCAGCCTTTTTGCGTCGCCTGCTTTAGCCCTTCCACCAGCTTTCCGCTGGCGGGCGGATGGCTGTCGTAGGCGTATTCCCGCGCCGCATCGGTATGGTGGACCAGCAGCTCAAAGGTTTTGTAGTGCGGATTCGCCGCGGTGTACTGCAGCATCGCCAGATCGCCGTCGCTATTGCCGAAGGCGGCAACCGGGCGCTGACCCATGAAGAGATGAATAGCGACCGGCTTCGCCGCGGCATCATCATTGAAGGCCCCTTTCATCGTCTTGCGCAGCTGGGTGCCATTATCCGTGAGGCTAAATTCGCTTAATGCGAAGGAGCCAATCACCTGCTCCGGCGGGATCGCGTACATTTTTTCCGAGACCACGCGCATAAAATCGATGCCGCCGCCGGAGACTATCCAGGTCTTAAAGCCGTTGGCGCGCAGATAATCCAGCAGTTGGCGCATCGGCTGATAGCCGAGCTGGTCGTAGCGGCATCCGCTACGCTTATCCTGATGATGATCGAACCAGTCGCTGACGCGCTGGCTAAACTCCTCCGTCGTCATCCCGCTGTGGGTTAGGGCAAGAAGCTGCAGCAGCCCCTTTTCGCCGGATGCCGCCAGCGTCTTCAGATCATTCTTCATGACCGCGGCGACGAGCGGATCGTTTTTCCACTCCGGATGCTGCGGCTGCAGGCGTTTGACTTCGTCCACCGCGAACTGGAGCTGGAAGGTCAGCGGCGCTTCCGGCCAGAGGGTGCCATCGTTATCGAACACCACGTAGCGTTTATTCAGCGGAATAAAGTCCGGGCTCCCTTCGCGCGTCGAGTTTTGCACCCACTGTTCAATTGCCCGCTTCGCCGACGTGTCTTTCCACGCCGAGAGCATGTCGGTACTCGCGGCGCTACCAAAGCTCGCCAGCAGCAGGCTGATTAAGATTGTTTTTTTCATTTTGTTCCTTTGTCATTTACGCGCAGCAAACCGAAGCGATAGCCGCGTGGCTACTTCAACATCGCGGCAATTTTCTCCAGCGTGGGCTTCACCGTAGAGTAAAAATGCCGGAAGCCAGGGCACAGATAGTTCAACCCCTCTTCACCGTCCGGCGCGCGCACGATGCGATTTTTCGGACACTCTCCCCAGCATAGGTTCAGATGCGGGCAGCTTTTACAGTAGGCGGGCAGCGTCTCTTTCTTGCCCATACCAAATACTTTCTGTCGTTCAGAGAACACCATATCCGTCAGCTTGTGGCCGCGAATGTTGCCTAATTTATATTCAGGGTAAACGTAGTGATCGCAGGAATAGACGTCGCCATTTTTCTCAATGGCCAGTGCCTTGCCGCAAAATGGCGCGGTGATGCACAGCTGGGAAGGCAGCCCCATGGTTTGCACCACGGCGGTTTCAAACAAGTTGACCTGCACCCGGCCCAAATCGTAGGTCACCCACTCATCGAAGGCTTCGGTCAGAAAATGCCCCCAGTCGTCGGGGTCAACCGACCAGTCGGTGACGATAGAGTCGAGATCTCCCGGCCTGGCGCGGCGGGAGCCGGTGAGCGGGATGGTCTCTTCCCGCCAGAACTGAGGGGCGGTGGTTTTAAAATCGCTCGCCTCGACGCACGGAGTGAACTGAATATAGGTCGCCCCCAGCTCGCGGGTCAGAAAGCGGTACACCTCGCGGGGAAAGCGGGCGTTGACCCGATTGACGACCGCCAGCGCGTTAAAGGGCACCTGATGCCGCTTCAGGGCATCGATCCCCGCCATGACCTTATCGAAGGTGGGCTTACCGCTGCGCGTGACGCGAAAGCGGTCATGGATCTCGCGAGGCCCGTCAATCGAGACGCCGACAAGAAAGCGGTGCGCCTTAAGGAAAGCGGCCCACCTGTCGTTTATCAGCACGCCGTTGGTCTGCAGATCGTTTTCAATACGCTGGTGCTTCGGCTGATACTTCTTTTGCAGGGCCACCACTTTTTCAAAAAACTCCAGCCCCATCAGGGTCGGCTCGCCGCCCTGCCAGGAGAAAATGATCTCTTCGCCGTCCTGGCTCTGAATATACTGGCGAATAAAGTTTTCCAGCACCTCATCGCTCATTCCTTTGTCGTGCTGCTGCTGCAAAAGCTGCTCTTTATGCAGATAAAAGCAGTAGTTACAGTCGAGGTTGCAGGTTGAACCGCTGGGTTTGGCCATCATGTGATAGCGGCGTTTGTAGGCGGGCAGGTATCGCCCGTGGTTCTGCAGCGGCGTCAGGGGGATCGTGGTACTTTTTTTCATCAACCAGGACCTGCGTAATGGGGCTCACAAAAATAAAAAGCCCGGCAGAGTCGCACCGGGCTGGAGAGAGTTTAGTTCCCGTTTGGCATCGCCAGCTGGAAACCTTCTTTCTGTAATTGTTCACGAACGCTGCTAAAACGCTGGTATTGCGACAGGGTGATGGGGCCGCTGTAGGCTTCACTCTGCGGCTTACGCGGCGGATACTGAATATAGGTCTTCATCAACCCGTTAATCGCCTCGTTGAAGGTCACCAGCGTCCAGGTCCGCTCGGTATAGTTGTTCATGAAGATGTCGTAACGCTCCTGCGGATCCTGCCAGAGGTCAAAAATCTGCGGGACGGTCGCGACGTAGGATTCAGGCCCCTTCCAGCCGAGGTTAGAATCGACGGCCAGGCCGCCGGTCTTCGCGCCGTTATCCCCGCGCAGGTTAAATACCGCCTTGTAGTTGCCAACGCGGGCGGCGCCTGGGGTGAGCTCATTTTCGGTAAAGTAGAACCACGAGGTGCGCGGATCTTTACCGGTCCCGAACAGCACCGGAGAGATATCATAGCTATCGAAGATGATAGGCTGGCCGGCGCGGTCTTTCGTCGGTAGCTGAATGCCGGCCACCGAAGCGAAGGTTGCCATCAGGTCCAGGCCGCCCACGATGTCATGGTTGCGGCTGTGCTCTTTAATTTTGCCCGGCCACCAGGCGATGGCAGGAACCCGGCTACCGCCTTCACGGTCGGTGCCCTTGGTGCCGCGGAACGGGGTATAGCCGGCGTCAGGATAGACGTCCTGCCAGGCACCGTTGTCGGTGGTCCAGACTACCAGGGTGTTTTTATCGAGGCCAAGCTGGCGCAGCTTATCCATGATATGGCCAACGCGCGCATCCATTTCCACCATCGAGTCGGCATATTTGCTCTTCGACATGGACTTACCGATAAAGTCCGGGTCAGGCATATTCGGCTGGTGGTTCTTCATGAAGTTGATGCTCATAAAGAACGGTTCAGAGGATTTAGCGTTGGCGTCGAGATAATCGAGGGAGGCCTTTTCAACGTAGCGGTCAAAGAACGGGATGCCCACCACGCCCTCTTTGCCGTCAACCACCGGCGTATTCACGTACTGACCGTTGATTTTGAACTCTTCCTTCGCCGCCTCACCGGCATTACCCGACAGGGCGCCGCGGGTCACGCGAACAAACATCTCGCGAAGTTTTGGATCCATATCCGGGAACCAGGTTGGGTCGGCGTAGGTATAGGCATTCAGGTGATACAGGCCGGCATACTTCATTTCGTCATAGCCCTGGGCGTTTGGCAGCGCATAATCTGCCTCGCCGAGGTGCCACTTACCGGTAAAGAACGTTTTGTATCCCCCGGTTTTAAGCACGGAGGCCAGCGTCCACTCCTCTTTCGGCAGGCCGCCGCCCTGGCCCTGGAAGGCCACGGTGGTCATACCGCTGCGGTTGGGGATACGTCCGGTTTGCATCGCGGCCCGGCCCGGGGTGCTACTCGGCTGGCCGTAGAAATCAAAGAAAGTCATCCCCTCATCGGCCATACGATCGAGGTTTGGCGTTGGCATACCGCGCCCTTCCCCTCCGCCGTAAACCCCAAGGTCGCCATAACCGGTGTCATCAGAAACAATCAAAATGATATTCGGCTTCCTGGCCGTCTCTTCATTTGACACTGCCGCATTCTGGTCAGCGGCCTGGGCGGTGGCGCCCGGTAAAAAAGAACCCGCGGCGAAGGCCAGCACGCCAATGCCCTTGTACTTTCGTTTCATTGCTAAACCTCATGACTCAGAATGGGTCTGATTTATCTCAATATTTGAATAATACCGGGTGAATTGGAGAGAATAATTTAAATCTTTGCATCAAAAATGAGATAGATGAATAAAGCTTATTACCGTAACGAAGAAGATGCCGTTTAAGTGAAGTTTATCAGCCTATAAAAATCCAGTATCGCGGGCTTTATTTTTGCCATTTTCACACAACAAACAGAGCGGTAAGGCCGGCGCTAAACGCAGCCGTTTTAATCACTTCGGTAATTCCGAGTCATGCAGGTCCATACGGTGAAAACAGTCTAAGATGATGTTTTTAAAAGAACCATAGCACAGTCCCTTAACGGACTGAGGAAAGCTGAGAGGCGCATAAAATTTAGCATTTGTTTTTACAGCCGGATTTAATCTATTCGACGCAGAATACAACCGGGAAGTAATACATAAGTATTACACCGGTACATTAACGCGGCGCCGCCGTATTGCGGAAAAAGAAAAATAAAATAGAGTCGCCTTCCGCTATTTCCGCTTACTCCAGATGTTTACGCTTAAACTGGCCGGCGTCGATATCATATTGCTTCATTTTTCGCCACAGCGTGGTACGCCCGATATTCAGCAGCTGCGACATCTCCTGGATGCGGCCGCTGGTCACTCGGGCGGCGTGGATAATCGCCTCTTTTTCAATGGCGCTAAACGTCAGGCTGGCGGGGAGCAGCGAAGAGGAGGTATCGCTGCCGGTACGCTCGGTAAACAGGTACTCCGGCAGGTTGCTCAGGCGCACGTGCCCGTTATCGCTGCTGATCGCGACGTTTTCAATAATGCTGTTCAGCTCAAAATCATTTCCGGGCCACGAGTAGTTCACCAGCTGCGCCAGGGCGTCGTCGTCCACCTTCAGGCGCGACGAGAAGCGCTTTTCCAGGCTGCGCAGGCGGTTATGCACCAGCGAGGTGATGCTGTTGCGCCGCGCCCGCAGCGGGGGAATAACGATCTCAAACGAGTGCAGCGCGTAGTACAGCTGGCGGCTAAAGCGGTTCTGCTCCACCAGGTTGGCGAGGTCGACGGTGGTGGTGGCGATCACCTTGACGTCCACCGGGATCAGGCGGCGGGCATCGAGGCGGGTTAGTACGCCCTGCTTAATAACCTGCAGCAGCGCGGACTGCAGCTCCGGCGCCAGGTACTCGATTTTTTCCAGAAACAGGGTGCCGCCGTTGGCCAGCTCCAGCCGGCTCAGGCGGCCATTTTCGTCGTCGGTCGGCGCGCTGCCCATAAAGTCCTGCCCGAGCGCGCCGTCGGCGTACAGCTGGCAGTTCACCGCAATATAGGGCCCGCCCGCCCGCTCGCTTTCATTATGAATCGCCTGGCCGAGCAGCTCTTTGCCGACGCCCTCCTCCCCGCACAGCAGCACCGGAAAGGCGCCCCTCGCCGCCTGGCGACCAAAATGAATCAGGCGCCGGGTCTCCGGATCGTCCGCCGACATCTGCTCGAAGGTGTGGCTCACCTTGCCCAGCTGGCTGGTCATCAGCTGGCGCATCTGCTCTACCGGGTGCAGCAGCAGAATAAAGCTGTTGCCCTGCTCTTCGACAATCGGCTTCAGCGTGATCACCGCATCGACAAACTGGTGCTGGCTTTCGAAGGTCACTTCCGCATGATTCAGCCCGCGCGCGTGCTTAATCGCCCGACGCAGCAGCGCCGGCAGCGTCACCAGCTCATTGATATTGCGCCCCTGGCTGGCCTGCACGTCGAGATGCAGCAGCGTCGCGGCCCGCGCGTTGATAAACTGCAGGACGCCCTGCTCGTTCCACGCCATCACCCCGTCATCCATGCTTTCCAGCAGGCCGTACATCTGATTCAGATGGCGATTGGACTCGGCCAGCAGGCTGTCGGTGAGCAGGGAGTTGCCCACCTCGCGGGCGATCGCGAGGGTCAGCGACAGGTCCGACGTCGCCTGCTGCTCCGTGAGGCAGCACAGCGAGATCGAGCCAAACAGCCGGCCGTGGTTATCAAACACCGGCGTCGAGCTGAACGACCACGGGCGCAGCGCCTGCTTGAAGTGGCTGTCGCCGGCGGTTTTCACCGGCTGCCCGAGCATGGAGGCCAGGGAGAGCGCGCAGCTGCCGATAATGCTTTCCGCGCAGTAGCTGCCGTCGCGAAAGCCCAGCTCGGCAAGCTGGTCAAGGGTCTGCGGATCGCCGCAGCGGCTGAGAATACAGGCGGACTCATCGAGGATAAACAGCCCGCAGGGACGGCTATCCATAAACTCCCAGGCGTCCTCGAGCGCGGCCTGACCAATCGTCAGCAGCGCGGTTTTGCGCCGACAGATCGATTCAAACGTCAGCCCCTGCGCCTGGTGCGGCGCCTGCCAGGTCTCACGCTGCATAAACTTGCTGCAGCGATGCCATGACTGGGTTATCACCGAAGAAAAGCTCTGAGTCTGCGCAGTCATATCCGTTTCCGCTGTGTTAAAAACGACCGTATTAAAAACGACAACCCCTCCGGCAGACGCTGCCGAAGGGGAGAAAAGGCCTCTTTACTCTCCAGAGAAGAGACTTACCGCCATGCTATCACCGCGCCAGCCACTGCTGCCCCAGCAGGTCGGCGGTGAGGATCGCGGCGTAGACGCTGCTGGCGGTCACCGGGAACGGCATATTGTGGATGGTTTCGCCCGGCGCGCAGGTTGCCTGCGCCACCGCTTCAATTTTCCCTTCAATGCCCTCCTTGACGCCCATTTGCGCAAGGGTCACCGGCAGGCCCACCTTCTGGCAGAAGTTCAGCACCGTTTCGATCTCTTCCAGCGGGCTGTTTTGCAGCACCAGCTGGGTCAGGGTACCAAACGCCACTTTTTCGCCGTGGTACAGATGGTGGCACTCTTCCAGAATGGTAAAGCCGTTATGGATAGCATGCGCCCCGGCAAGGCCGCTGCTTTCAAAGCCGATACCGCTGAGGTAGGTATTGGCCTCCACGATGCGCTCCAGGGCATCGGTCACCACCCCCGCCTGGGCGGCGAGGCGCGCCTTTTCGCCCTCGGCCAGCAGCGTATCATAGCACAGGCGCGCCAGGCTTAAGGCCGCCGCCGTGGACTGGCCGCCCGCCATGCTGGTTGCTCTGGCGTCAAAACAGGCCTTCGCTTCAAACCAGGTCGAGAGCGCATCGCCCATCCCGGCCACCAGCAGGCGCACCGGCGCTTTGGCGATAATCGCCGTATCCATTACCACCATATCCGGGTTTTTCGGATAGATCAGATACTCTTCAAACTCGCCCGCTTCGCTGTAGATAACCGACAGCGCGCTGGTTGGCGCATCGGTAGAGGCGATGGTAGGGATAACCACTACCGGCAGCTTCTGGTAAAAGCCGATGGCTTTCGCCGTATCAAGCGTCTTGCCACCGCCAATCCCCACCACGCCGCGGCAGCCGTGCTGCTGCAGAATCGCGCTCAGGCGGTTGATTTCCGCATGGCTGCATTCACCGTTAAAGCGCGCGGCGTGGCAGCTGATGTTGTGGCTGTGCAGGCCGTTCAGCACCTTGTCTCCCGCCAGCTTCATGACGAAGTCGTCGGCAATCACGAAAAAGCTGTCCGCCAGGTTTTTGGCGTACTCGCCAAACAGCGTGGATGCATCAGGTCCCTGGAGATATTTGGCTGGAGATTGAATAACTTTTAGCATTCCTTTCATCCTCAAATAAGAGCATTTTTTTACATGATGAGCTCTGGCGCCGCTGCGTTCTGCCTTCTGCTAATGAGGGGAACGGGAGCGCTGCCGGAGCGATGCAATCACTGTAGGGCGAGCGGAGAACAAAAAAATATTTCGCCTTTTTGTTCTGATATGGAACAGAGAAAATATTTTTGCGTTTCATATTGAAACATTACTCACGGTAAAACGCCGGGATTGCGATCCCGATCCGCCCGCGCAGCGTAAATTTGCCCGGCAGGCAGCATAGCTCACCGGGAAATCGGCCCCTGGCCGCGAAAAAAAACTACAAACCCGCTTCGTTATCGCCGCTTATCCGCCTCGCGGCGGGATGAAAAAAACCGCTCTGGGTCGCATTTTGCTTTTTTCTTCGCAAAAAACGTTTCATTACGGAACATTTATCAGCAATCACGTTCCGTAATGAAACCCACTTCGGGCAGATTTTATTTTTCGTCAACTCAGCCAGAATCACTACATCGCCGGACAGCGCCTATCGGCTGGCGACCCCCTACACGATGACCCCCTCCGCCAGCAGAGAGGCGGCATCGAACCACTGTGACGGAGCATGAAGATGAAAAAACTGATTAATCGTGTCGAAGATGTCCTGAGCGAACAGCTCGCGGGCCTGGCGAAGGCCCATCCCCAATTAACGCTGCATCAGGACCCGGTGTACGTCACCCGCGCCGATGCGCCGGTTGCCGGCAAGGTGGCGCTGCTCTCCGGCGGCGGCAGCGGACATGAGCCAATGCACTGCGGCTACATTGGCCAGGGCATGCTCTCCGGTGCCTGCCCGGGGGAGATCTTCACCTCGCCGACGCCGGATAAAATGTTCGAGTGTGCGATGAATATCGACGGCGGCGAAGGCGTGCTGCTGATTATCAAAAACTACACCGGCGATATTTTGAATTTTGAAACCGCCACCGAGCTGCTGCATGAGAGCGGCGTCAAGGTCACCACCGTGGTCATCGACGATGACGTGGCGGTGAAGGACAGCCTCTATACCGCCGGCCGTCGAGGCGTGGCCAACACCGTGCTGATTGAAAAGCTGGTGGGTGCCGCCGCCGAACGCGGCGATTCGCTGGAAGCCTGCGCCGAGCTGGGCCGCAGGCTCAACAACCTCGGCCACTCCATTGGCGTCGCCCTCGCGGCCTGCACCGTGCCGGCCGCCGGACAGCCCTCTTTTGAGCTCCAGGATAATGAAATGGAGTTCGGCGTCGGCATCCACGGCGAACCGGGGATTGACCGCCGCGCCTTCAGCTCGCTCGACCAGACCGTGGACGAAATGTTCGCCACCCTGCTGGAGAACGGCACCTACAGCCGTACCCTGCGCCAGTGGGATCCGGCCAAAGGCAGCTGGCAGGACGTCCAGCAGGGGAAAAAAGCGCTACAGAGCGGCGACCGCGTCATCGCGCTGGTCAACAACCTCGGCGCCACTCCGCTGTCGGAGCTGTACGGCGTCTACAACCGCCTCGCCGAACGCTGCGAGGAGAGCGGGATCGCTATTGCCCGCAGCCTTATCGGCAGCTACTGCACATCTCTGGATATGGTGGGCTTTTCCATCACCCTGCTGAAAGCCGACGACGAGACGCTGGCCCTGTGGGATGCCCCCGTCCATACCCCGGCGCTGAACTGGGGCCATTAAGGAGCACAACATGTCACTGAACAGAACGCAGATCGTTAACTGGCTCTATCGCTGCGGCGAGATCTTTACCAAAGAGCGGGATTTTCTTACCGGGCTGGATAAAGAGATCGGCGACGCTGACCACGGCCTGAACATGCATCGCGGCTTCAGCAAGGTGGTGGAAAAACTGCCTTCGATTGCCGATAAGGACATCGGTTTTATCCTCAAAAATACCGGGATGACGCTGCTTTCCAACGTCGGCGGCGCCAGCGGCCCGCTGTTCGGCACCTTCTTTATCCGCGCGGCGCAGGTAACCCAGGCGCACCAGAGCCTCAGCCTCGACGAGCTGTACCAGATGATGCGCGAAGGCGCGGACGGCGTGGTCAACCGCGGCAAGGCGGAGCCGGGGGATAAAACGATGTGCGACGTCTGGCTACCGGTCGTTGAATCATTGCGCCATTCCAGCGAACAGCATCTGCCGTTGCAGGCCGCGCTGGACGCCGCCTGCAAGCAGGCGGAGATCGCCACCCGCTCCACCATCACCATGCAGGCCCGCAAAGGCCGCGCCAGCTACCTCGGCGAGCGCAGCATCGGGCATCAGGATCCGGGTGCGACCTCGGTGATGTTTATGATTCAGGAGCTGGCTGCCGCAGCCAAAGAGTAAGGAAAAAGCGATGGTAAACCTGGTGATTGTGTCTCATAGCGCCCGACTGGGCGAAGGCGTCGGAGAGCTGGCCCGGCAGATGTTAATCGGCGACGGCTGCCGGCTGGCGATCGCCGCCGGGATTGACGATCCCGAGAACCCGATCGGCACCGATCCCATTAAGGTGATGGAGGCCATTGAATCGGTGGCCGACGCCGATCACGTGCTGGTGATGATGGATATCGGCAGCGCTCTGCTGAGCGCCGAGACGGCGCTGGATCTTCTCGATCCGGCCATCGCCGCCAGGGTTCGCCTCTGCGCGGCCCCGCTGGTCGAAGGTACGCTGGCGGCAACGGTCAGCGCGGCAACCGGATCAACGATCGACAAGGTTATCGAGGACGCCATGAACGCGCTGGAGGCTAAGCGCGTCCAGCTGGGATTACCGTCGCCCGCCCAGGCCGCCCCTGAGGCGACCCCCTTTGCCGGAGATGACGACGCGCGGTCGGTTTCGGTGGTGATTAGCAACCACAACGGCCTGCACGTTCGTCCGGCCTCGCGCCTGGTGGCGGCGCTGGCTGGCTTCAACGCCGATCTGCTGCTGGAGAAAGGCGGCAAGTGCGTGGCGCCGGACAGCATCAATAAAATCGCGCTGCTGCAGGTGCGCCGCGACGACAGGCTCCGGCTGCTGGCCCGCGGGCCGGATGCCGAGGCGGCGCTGGCCGCATTCCAGGCGCTGGCGGCGGAGCACTTTGGCGAGCAGCCGGACGCGGCCCCGGCGGCGGTCGTCCCCTCCGCTGCCCGCGTCCAGGGGAAGGCGCTGCTCTACCCCCTGCCGCATGCCGAGCCGCGGCGGCGAAACAGCGCCAATAGCGCCAAAGAGCAGCGGCGCCTGAAGCAGGCCATTGAGCAGACGCTGGCGGATCTCAACGCCCTGACCCGTCTTGCAGAGGAGCGCTACTCCGCCGATATCGCGGCCATTTTCTCCGGCCACCATACCCTGCTCGACGACCCTGAACTCTATGACGCCGCCTGCGCCATCCTGAGCAAGGAGCAGTGCTGCGCCGAGTGGGCGTGGTATCAGGTGCTGGTCGATCTCAGCCAGCAGTATCGCCAGCTGAGCGATACCTATCTGCAGGCGCGCTATATTGATATCGAAGATCTGCTCCACCGCACGCTGCGCCATCTTCAGGGCCGCAGCGAGGTGCTGCTGGCGGTGAATGAACCGGTGATCGTTATCGCCGATGATATCTTCCCCTCTACCGTGGTGCAGCTCGATCCCCGGCAGGTAAAGGGGATCTGTCTGCAGGAAGGCAGCGACGTTTCCCACGGCGCGATCATCGCGCGCCAGGCCGGGATCGCCTGTCTGTGCCAGCAGGGTGAGACGCTGAAAACGCTGCGCAGCGGCGATGCCATCACCCTTGATGTCGCCGAAAGGCGCATTATCCGCGGGTAGCTCGCGCTGTCGGCCCCATTGACCTCACGCCGGAGGCGCTGCCTCCGGGGATTTTGTTTTCGCTCAACCTCCAGGAACCGTTATGTCTCAATTCTTTTTTAATCAGCGCACCAGCCTCGTCAGCGACGTTATTGAAGGGGCGATTATCGCCAGCCCGTGGAACAATCTGGCGCGGCTGGAGAGCGATCCGGCGATCCGCGTGGTCGTGCGCAGCGATCTAAATAAGAGCAACGTCGCGGTTATCTCCGGCGGCGGCTCCGGCCACGAGCCGGCCCACGTGGGCTTTATTGGTAAAGGCATGCTCACCGCCGCCGTCTGCGGCGATATTTTTGCTTCGCCGAGCGTCGATGCGGTGCTGACGGCGATCCAGGCCGTCACCGGCGAAGCGGGCTGCCTGCTGATCGTTAAGAACTACACCGGCGATCGCCTGAACTTTGGCCTCGCGGCGGAGAAAGCGCGTCGCCTGGGCTACAGCGTCGAGATGCTGATCGTCGGCGACGATATTTCGCTGCCGGATAACAAGCATCCGCGCGGCATTGCCGGGACCATCCTGGTGCATAAAGTGGCGGGCTACTTCGCCGAGCGCGGCTACAACCTGGCGACCGTGCTGCGTGAAGCGCAGTACGCGGCGAACAACACCCGCAGCCTCGGCCTCGCGCTCTCCAGCTGCCACCTGCCGCAGGATGCCGAGACGGCCCCGCGCCACCATCCCGAGCAGGCGGAGCTGGGGATGGGCATTCACGGCGAGCCCGGCGCTTCGGTTATCGCCACCCAGAACAGCGCGCAGATTATGCAGCTGATGGTGGAGAAGCTGAGCGCGGCCCTGCCGGAAACCGGCCGCCTGGCGGTGATGCTCAATAATCTCGGCGGCGTATCGGTCGCGGAAATGGCGATCCTCACCCGCGAGCTGGCGAACACTCCGCTCCATCAGCGTATTGACTGGCTGATTGGCCCGGCGTCTCTGGTCACCGCCCTGGATATGAAAGGCTTCTCGATCACCGCGATCGTGCTGGAAGAGAGCATTGAGAAAGCGCTGCTCTCCGAGGTGGAAACCGCCAGCTGGCAGAAGCCGGTCCAGCCGCGCGCCGTCGGGGTCATGCCCTGCTCGCTGCGCAGCAGTCGCGTGGAGTTCCAGCCTTCAGACCATAGCGTCGTGGCGGGCTACGTCGGAACGGTGACCGCAACGCTGTCCGACCTTGAGGCCCACCTCAACGCGCTGGATGCCAAAGTCGGCGACGGCGACACCGGGTCGACCTTCGCCGCGGGCGCGCGCGACGTGGCCGACCTGCTGCGTCGCCAGCAGCTGCCGCTCGCCAACCTCGCCACCCTGTTTGCGCTGATCGGCGAACGCCTGACCGTGGTGATGGGCGGCTCCAGCGGCGTGCTGATGTCTATTTTCTTTACCGCCGCCGGGCAGAAGCTGGAACAGGGCGCCAGCGTCGCCGAAGCGCTCAACGCCGGCCTTGCGCAGATGAAGTTTTACGGCGGGGCGGACGAAGGCGATCGCACCATGATTGACGCGCTGCAGCCGGCGCTGGCCTCGCTACTGGCCGCGCCTGACAATCTGCAGGCGGCGTTTGCTGCGGCCGAGGCCGGTGCGGAAAGCACCCTCCACGCCAGCAAAGCCAACGCCGGGCGCGCGTCGTATCTCAACAGCGACAGCCTGCTGGGCAATATGGACCCGGGCGCTCACGCGGTGGCGATGGTGTTTAAGGCGCTGGCGGAGAAATAGAGGCAGTCAGATATTCCCGCAGGCGCCGCGGTGCCTGCGGGAATGCAGAGAATGCAGAGAATGCAGAGAATGCAGAGAATGCAGAGAATGCAGAGAATGCAGAGAATGCAGAGAATGCAGAGAATGCAGAGAAT
>NZ_BJNO01000019.1 GCF_006539725.1 Klebsiella terrigena
GGGGCGCATATTAACGGCGGTGCTCCACCTTGTCAAAGGCTGAATCATCGGAATGAGTTTGACTGCTGACAATTTCAGCAGTCTGCCGAGGTTCACTCACTTTTGCGCCGTTGCGCACCGCGATGGTGCAAATGTACCCCTTATGGGGCATATCGTAATCCGCTTACCGGGCAAAAAAATCCCCTGCAGCAATCGGAATCGCTTATTACGCGGCGTCCAGCGGCTTTTGCGCCGGGGATAATAAAACTGGCAAGTAAATTGCAAAACCTACTGTATCTCAACTGCCAGCGTTGGTACTGGCGTTCCTTACAGGAGGCAAAATGAACTTAAGACGACTGAAGTATTTTGTGAAAATCGTCGATATTGGCAGTCTGACTCAGGCAGCCGAAGTCCTGCATATCGCACAGCCCGCGCTGAGTCAGCAGGTTGCGACCCTGGAAGGTGAACTGGACCAGCAGCTGCTGATTCGCACTAAGCGAGGCGTCACGCCGACGGAAGCAGGGAAAATCCTTTATACCCACGCCCGGACCATTCTGCGCCAGTGCGAGCAGGCGCAGCTGGCGGTCAATAACGTGGGCCATATCCTCAGCGGCCAGGTCTCTATCGGGCTTGCGCCGGGAACCGCAGCATCCGCCATTACGATGCCGCTGCTGCAAACGGTCCGTAACGAGCTTCCTGAAGTGATGGTGTATCTGCAGGAGAGCAGTGGGACTATCCTTAACGATAAGCTGCTCAGCGGTCAGCTGGATATGGCGGTACTGTACGAGCGGTCTCCGGTTGCCGGTATCGTCAGCCAGCCGCTGCTGAAAGAGGACCTCTATCTGGTCGGTACCCGAGACTGTCCGGGGCAAAGCGTTGACCTGACGGCGGTCGCCGAGATGAATCTGTTCCTGCCCCGCGATTACAGCGCGGTGCGGGCGAGGGTCACGGAAGCCTTCACGCTACGTCGTCTGTCGGCAAAAATCATCGGCGAAATCGAGTCGATTACCACCTTAACCGCGGCAATCGCCAGCGGAATGGGGGCCACCGTGCTGCCGGAATCCGCCGCTCGCTCGCTGTGTAGCGCCGCTAACGGCTGGATGGCGCGTATCAGCACGCCGTCAATGAGCCTGTCGCTATCGCTGAATATGTCTGCCAAGGGCAGTCTGTCGCCGCAGGCGCAGGCGGTGAAGGAAATTTTACTGTCGCTGGTGAGCCGCCCTTCGCTGGAGAACCGTGAGCTGCTGCTGGTCAGTTAGCGTATATTCCAGAATGGAATAAGTTGCTGGTTTTTATTATTTGTTAGCAAGGACAACAGACTTTAACAATAGAGCATATGTTATGTCTGATAGCCCGGAGGAAAGGGTGAATTTCCAGCAGCTAAAAATAATTCGTGAAGCGGCCCGTCAGGACTACAACCTGACGGAAGTCGCCAATATGCTCTACACATCGCAATCGGGCGTCAGCCGTCATATTCGTGAACTCGAAGAAGAGCTGGGGATCGAAATCTTTATCCGGCGCGGCAAGCGTCTGCTGGGGATGACGGAACCGGGTAAAGCGCTGCTCTCGATTGCCGAACGCATTCTTAATGAAGCCAGCAACGTCCGCCGTCTTGCGGATCTGTTTACCAACGACGCCTCGGGCGTCTTGACCATCGCCACGACGCATACCCAGGCGCGCTATAGCCTGCCGCCGGTGATTAAAGCGTTTCGCGAGCTGTTTGCCGACGTTCGCCTGGAGCTGGTGCAGGGGACGCCGCAGGAAATCGAAGCCCTGCTGCATAACGGCGGCGCCGATATCGGCATCGCCAGCGAGCGGCTGAGCAACGACCCGACGCTGGTCGCCTTCCCCTGGTTCCGCTGGCACCACAGCCTGCTGGTACCAAAAGATCATCCGCTGGTCCAGGTGAATCCGCTCACTCTGGAGGCCATTTCTCGCTGGCCGCTGATCACCTATCGTCAGGGGATTACCGGACGCTCGCGTATCGATGAGGCCTTCAATCGCAAAGGGTTGATGCCGGATATCGTGCTCAGCGCCCAGGATTCCGACGTCATTAAAACCTACGTTGAGCTTGGTCTGGGGGTTGGGCTGGTCGCCGAGCAGTCGGGTGACGCCAGGGAATCTGACACCTTCACGCGTCTCGAAACCCGGCACCTGTTCGATGCCAATACCGTCTGGCTAGGCCTAAAGCGCGGGCAGCTGCAGCGTAACTACGTCTGGCGCTTTATCGAGCTGTGTAACGCCGGGCTGTCGCTGGATGAAATTAAACGCCAGGCGATGGAGCCGGAAGAGACGGCGATCGATTACCAAATCTAACGGCGTACCGGCAGTGGACAGGGGAACGTGGCCCACCGCCGTGAGCTGGTATATAAGATTTCGATAATAAAGCTATAATTCATTCACGATTGTCGCGACTGAGGAAGGGAAATGGTGCGGCGTGTGAAACTGCTTTGTTCTCTGTTATTTATCCTGTCAAGCCAGAGCGTTCTGGGCGTTAGCTACCCGTTGCCGCCGGAAGGAAGCCGCCTGGTGGGGAGTCCGCAAACCATCATCGTCCCGGACGGTAATACGCTACCGCTGGAGGCGTTTGCCGCGCAGTACGGGCAAGGGCTGAGCAATATGCTCGAAGCCAACCCCGGGGTGGATGTCTACTTACCGAAGTCGGGTTCGACGCTGATCGTCCCGCAGCAGCTTATTCTGCCCGATACGGTGCGCGAGGGGATTGTGGTCAACGTCGCGGAAATGCGCCTTTACTACTATCCGCCGGAGGGGACCACGGTTGAGGTTCTGCCGATAGGCATCGGCGAGGCTGGCCGTGAAACACCGCGCAACTGGGTGACCGCGGTGGAGCGTAAGCAGGAGGCGCCAACCTGGACACCAACGGCCAATACTCGCCGCGAATATGCCAAAAGAGGGGAAAGCCTGCCGGCATTCGTGCCAGCCGGCCCGGAAAACCCGATGGGTCTGTATGCTATCTATATCGGCAGGCTGTACGCCATTCATGGCACTAATGCGAACTTTGGTATTGGGCTGCGCGTAAGCCAGGGATGTATCCGTTTGCGTAACGATGACATTAAGTATCTCTTCGACAACGTTCCGGTGGGGACGCGGGTGCAGATTATCGATCGGCCGGTGAAATATAGCCTCGAGCCGGACGGCAGCCGCTGGCTGGAAGTTCACGAGCCGCTCTCGCGCAACCGCGCGGAATACGAGTCGGACCGAAAGGTGCCGCTGCCCATGACGACGGGGATCCAGGCGTTTGTGCAGGGCGAGGGCGTGGAGACGAACCGGGCCAGTGAGGCGATGCTGCGTCGTTCCGGAATGCCGGTAAATATCGGCTATTCAGCGGTACAGTCCACGTTCGGCGGCTAGCGTAGCTGAGCGGTTAAGCGTTTAGAAAACAAAAGCCTGCCGGGTTCCCTCAGCAGGCTTTTTTAATGGGCTCATCAGGCGAAGAGCGTTCTGGCTTAAGAAGCGCTTGTTCTGCCGATAGCCGCGGCAGGCGTCGCTATGGCCAGGGGATAATCCCGGAGCGCCGGAAACGCAGGCCTGACGTTCACTATCCCGCTGGTGCTCATTGACTGCCGGGCTCAGGGATAATCTCGCTGAATACGACCTGATTTCGTCCCTGCTGTTTGGCCTGATAGAGAGCCTGGTCGGCCATGCGAAGGAGCTTTTCCCTGTCGCCACCGCATTCCCGCAGCCCGGCCACGCCCGCGGAGATGGTGATATGTCCTGCGCGAGAGAAGGTGGCCCCGGCCATGACTCTGCGGATCCTCTCCGCCATGGTCATTGCTCCGTTACGCGTCGAGTCAGGGAGCAGAACAATAAACTCTTCCCCGCCGAAGCGGCTAATGATATCCCCATCCCGACAGGTCTGCTTCAGCAGGTCAGCAATACGAACCAGCACGAGGTCTCCCGCATCATGCCCGAACCGATCGTTAATGGTTTTAAAATGATCGATGTCTATGGCGATCGCGTACTGATCCTCTGCGGCCCCAACGCGCGCCGACTGCTCATGAAATCCCCGGCGGTTATAGAGCCCGGTCAGCGGGTCCGTCATCGCCTCATCGCTCAGCGTGGCGAAGCGGGCCGATACCGAGCGGAAGCTGTTCTGCATTGCGTTTCGCAGCATGTCGGCTTCCTGGTACCAGGCCTTGATAGTCGAGAGTTTTTCCGGCGATGTCAGGCTGTCCGTGGCGCGAACGCGCCCTGCAAGCTGCTCCAGCGGGCGCGCAATGCAGGAGGATAAAAGGGCCACGCTTCCCGCAACCAGCACAAGGATAACGAGAACAAACCCGGAGATTTTTTCGACCGTCCGCCATAGCATGCGGGTGACCGTATTGGCGGGTGTAGAAACGAAAATATTCCAGCTGGTTTGGTTAAGGCTGGCATAGCCGACCAGGCTCTTATGCTGCCCATAGAGTCCGGTATAGTGCCCGCTTTTGTTCGCCTGTAACGCAGTCCGGATCTGTGCAGGCATGGAGAGGAACGAACCCTTTTGGGACGTATCTCTACTGAAGATAATCCGGCCATTGTTATCGACGACGCTGATGGTGATGTTGTCTTCATAGAAATGGAGGCTCAGAATATCGCTCAGCAAACTCTGCTTTTTCAAATAGATACTGCCACCCAAATACCCCAGATAGCGGCCATCGGGTGCCAGAATGGGCTGCGAGAGCAGGATCATCTCGTTCCCGGCAACCGACGTGAACGGGTCTGAAATCAAGGGCGATCGCGCGGCCAGAGCCCGTTGGTTAGCCTGTGAATGCAGCGTCACCCCCGTCAGCGCCGGTAAGTAGGGGGAGGTCGAAACCAGCACCGACTGGGCATTGACCACCCCCACAGAGTTAAACATCCCGGACTGAAGACGAAGCCGATCTACTTCATTCTGGCTGTAAGAGGTGCTGCGGACCGACGCAGCGCTCCAGGCGAGCTCACGCTGGGCAAACGTCAGGTAGCGGTCGGTGGTGTCGGCAAGCTTTCGCGCATAGGCCTGATTGCTATCAAGGAGCGACTCCTCAATATTGTTCCTTTGGAAAAGCAGCATCGTTCCTGACAACAGGAGTGACGTGAGTACAACGCCTCCGGTTGTGAGCAAAATAAGCATAGGTCGGAGAAAGGGTTTTTTGCTGAACATCAGTTCACCTGTAATTCAGACCATCCCGTCAAACCGGCTGCGGATAGTCCCGTCCCTGGAGAGGTCAAAAATTTTCCGATATGTATATAGCTAAGGAACAGCGGTAACGCCAGGATTCTCCTCACCTGAGACCTGGCATCCTCAGGGCAGGATGGCTTCACCCGCTTGCGGCGAACCGCCTTCATCGCTACAGGCTGTCGGATAAGACGCTTCATATAATACTGCGATATGCATTGGCACATAAATAAATATGAGATAGCGGGCGGCGGATAGAGCACGCAATTCGCTGCTGGTTAAAATTTGCACATTCGGCGCTATGGTCGACCTCACGCCCTCTGCAGCAATCTGACTCCAGGTTATCCACAGAGTTAGCTAGCCACTTTGTGGACAGACTCGGCCCCGTGTCCGCCGGCCTGGCCGGCGCGTTGACTGCGGGTGGAAGCGCGCCTGTCATATTGAATAGCGCTGGCTTAAGGCCATTCTGAATTTAGTATCTTGATTCGTAAGTATTTATTCTTTTCAGCTATTCAAAGTCAATAAGGTTATTTGTTTTTAATGTGGGTAATGCATAAAAGTGAGGTAACGCAGAAAACAGATTTATCGATGTGCTGTTAAGAAGGATATTATTATGCCGGAAGCGGGTGAATTGTATCTCCTACCGAAAAGAGAAAATAACTGGCATTTAAATAATGTCGTCGATGAACTGCGTCACGTTCGTCAGGCGTGGCGCGATGAACATTCGAAAAATAACTATCGTAATAAACGCAGTTTGCCTTCCCGTGAAAGCGTTAATTCCGTTACCGATACTTTGATAAAAGTGCTTTATCCGATGCGGCTGGGCGATGTCGAATTACGCAAAGAGGGCGAGGATTATTACGTCGGCCACCTGTTAGGTACCTCGCTTGACCGGCTGACCGAAGAAGCGCTTCTGGAACTCTACTATCAGTCCGATGAGCAGGATGAGCAGGGCGCGAGCCACGCGCTGACGCAGGAGGCGGTCAGGCGAGTCCAGCAGTTTGCTAACCGCTTGCCGCTTATCCGCCAGCGCCTCGACAGCGATATCCTCGCGGCCTATCAGGGCGATCCCTCCGCGCGCAGCATGGATGAGGTGCTGCTCTGCTATCCGGGAATTCATGCCGTTATCCACTATCGCCTGGCCCACGAACTGCATCAGCTCGATCTGCCCCTGCTGGCGCGCATGATAACCGAGAAAGCGCACGGCCAGACCGGGATAGATATTCATCCCGGGGCGCAGATTGATGACGGATTCTTTATCGATCACGGGACCGGCGTGGTGATTGGCGAAACGGCCATCGTCGGTAAGCGGGTACGTATTTACCAGGCGGTTACCCTGGGGGCGAAACGATTTATTGCCGGTGAAGACGGGCAGTTACTAAAAAACTACCTGCGCCATCCGATAATAGAAGATGACGTCGTTATTTATGCCGGCGCAACAATATTAGGACGAATTACTATCGGTGCGCGTTCGAGCATTGGCGGGAATATATGGCTAACCCGCGATGTTCCGCCGGACAGTAATGTGCAACAGGCGCGAGCTCAGCAAAAACATTTCAGCGACGGCGACGGGATTTAATTCTGCCGAAAATAAAATGGAATGGCCGGCGCATCGGGATAGATAAAAATAACGGCGTGATAATCATTATGAATTTACTTGAAACGATCGGCGCTACGCCGTTAATAACGTTGCCCTCTTTTGCCGCAGAGTTGCCAGGCGTAACACTGCTGGCAAAAGCAGAGTTTATGAACCCCAGCGGCTCGGTGAAAGACCGCGCGGCGAAAGCCATGGTGCTGGACGGGATTGCGCGGGGTTTATTAACGCCGGATAAAACAATTATTGATGCGACCAGCGGCAATACCGGCATTGCCTACGCGATGATTGGCGCGGCGCTCGGATATCGCGTCCGGCTGTATCTGCCGCAGAATACCAGCCCGGAGCGCAAACGTATTATTCGCCATTATGGCGCCACGATTGTGGAAACCGATCCGCTTGAAGGCTCTGACGGCGCCTATATAGAAGTTCAGGCGCAGGTCGCGGCGCACCCGGAACGCTATTTTTATCCCGACCAGTATAACAACCCCGTCAATCCAGATACGCATTTCGCAACGACCGGAAAAGAGATCTGGGAGCAGAGCGGACAGCAAGTCACCCATTTTGTCGCCGGTATGGGCACCTCCGGCAGCTTTGTCGGCACCGCGCGGCGGCTTAAGTATGAGGATCCGCAGGTGAAAACGCTCGCCGTGCAGCCCGCTTCGCCGTTCCACGGCATTGAAGGAACGAAGCATATGGGCAGCAGCATCAAGCCGGGCATTCTCGACGAAACCCTGTTCGACGATGTTATTTCCGTCACTACCGAGGAGGCCTATGCGAGCGCACGACGCCTCGCCCGGCGGGACGGCATTTTTGTCGGCATTTCATCCGGGGCAAACGTTGCCGCCGCCGCCAGGCTGGCCCGCACGCTGCCAGCGGGATCGGTGGTGGTCACGCTGCTGTGTGATGTCGGCTCGCGTTATCTGGCTGACTCTTTCTGGAATGAAACCAATGATTGAATTAACCCGCGAAATTGCAAAGCAGATTAGCGCTGAAGGGGAAAAGGCCTACCCCAACGAGTGCTGCGGCGCGCTCTTTGGCCATTTCTCCGCCCAGGGTGATGCCCGCGTGACGGCGATTTTTCCTATCGTCAATGCCCGCGAGTCGGAGGAGCAGTACCACCGTTTTGTCATCACCGCCGACGACTCCCTGCGGGCGGAACGCGCCGCGCTGGCTCAGGAGGTGGACGTGGTCGGCTATTACCATTCGCACCCCGATCATCCGGCCATTCCGTCGGAATTTGACCGCGAACACGCGCTGCCGTTTTACGCCTACATCATCGTTGCGGTTGCGCAGCGGCAGGCGGGCGCGCTCACCAGCTGGCGACTGACGCAGGACCGCCAGCGCTTTTTGCCGGAGGACGTGCGCACCGTTCTATAACGCGAATAACGGGCAGCACGCTGCCTGAATCCAGAAAAAAACACGGAGAGATTACCACTATGGCATCGACATTACTGATTCCCACCGCACTTCGCGCCTTCACCGATGGCCAGGGGAAAGTGACCCTCGAAGGCCACACCGTTGGGCAGCTGGTCGCCGCGCTGGCGGAGCGTTTCCCTGACATTCAGCCGCATCTGTACGACGACGCGGGGGAGCTGCGCAGCTTTATCAATCTGTACGTGGGGGAGAACAATATTAAAACCACCGGCGGGCTGGAGACCCCGATCGGCGAGGGCGCCGAGGTGCTGCTGGTCCCCGCCATTGCAGGCGGCGTCGGGAAGGCGGTATGAGCAGACCGAGCATTATTGCTGACGACCGTCTGACGGAGCTGACGCATGCGGAAATTGCCCGCTACAGCCGCCATCTGCTGCTGCCGGAAGTGGGGCTTGAGGGGCAGAAGCGTCTGAAAGCGGCCCGCGTGCTGATTATCGGCACCGGAGGGCTGGGAGCGCCGGTGGCGCTTTATCTGGCCGCTGCGGGGGTCGGGACGTTGGGGATTGTCGATTTTGATTTTGTCGAAATCTCCAACCTGCAAAGGCAGATCATTCATAGCACCAAAGATCTCAACCGGCCCAAAGTCGCCTCGGCGAAAGACAAGCTTAAAGCGATTAATCCCGACCTTCAGGTGGTGACCTATAACACCACCCTGAGCAGTAAAAACGCGCTCGAGATTATTCGCGAATACGACCTCGTGGTTGACGGTACGGATAACTATCCCACCCGTTATCTGATCAACGATGCCTGCGTTTTGCTGGGTAAGCCGCTGGTCTACGGCTCCATTTTCCAGTTCGAAGGGCAGGCCAGCGTCTTTTATGCCGGGGAAGGGCCGTGCTACCGCTGTCTTTATCCCGAGCCGCCGCCGCCGGGGCTGGTGCCTTCCTGCGCGGAAGGCGGCGTGGTCGGCGTGCTGCCGGGAATTATCGGCACCATCCAGGCGGCGGAAGCGATCAAGCTTATCGTCGGCGGCAGCGAGAGCCTGATTGGCCGTCTGCTGCTCTTCGACGTGTGGCAGATGAAGCAGCGCGAGCTGCGGCTGGAGCGGGATGCCGGCTGCCCGGTGTGCGGTGAGCATCCGTCGATTCATGAGTTGATTGATTACGAAGAGTTTTGCGGGCTGAAACCCGATGAGGCGGAAATTCCGGTTGAAAGCGTCACGGCCAGGGAGCTTCACGCCTGGATAGAGGAGGGAAAACCCCTGCAGCTGATCGACATTCGTGAGCCCCACGAAAGGGCGATTGCCAAATTCCCGCAGGCAAAAGTGATGCCGCTGGGTCAGATAGTCAGACGCATCGGCGAATTCGATCCGACGGTCGATGCGGTGTTTCTGTGCAAGATAGGGCAGCGCAGTATTTTCGCGATTCGGGCACTGCAGCGCGCGGGTTATCAGGGGCGCGTGATGAATTTAAAAGATGGCCTAAACGCCTGGGCGCGGGATGTCGATACCCGTTTGCCGCAGTACTAACCTTCAGCTCCACTATTTCAAACACTAAGGAATCATCATGGCAGAACAAAAAGGCATTAATGCACTGGGGCGTGAAGCCGCGTATCAGTTAGCGAACGTGACCAAAACGGCTCCGCAGTTTGCGGCAATTACCCCGCGCTGGATCAGCCGTTTCCTCGATTATAAGGGCCTGGAGTCGGGGATTTATCGGGTCAACAAGGTCGTGGAGGGCGAAACGCCGCTCGACGCATTGTGCAGCCAGGACCCGACCCGCGTTGAGATACCGCAGGGCTATATCGAATATCAGACCACGCCGCGTGAATACCAGCTCGATTCGATTGCGACCATTATTAACGTGGATACCAAAATCGCCGATCTCTACAGCTCGCCTTACGATCAGGCGTCAGAGCAAATTGCGCTGGCGATTGAAAGCCTGCGCGAGCGCCAGGAGAGCCAGCTTATCAATAACGATGAATATGGATTGCTGAAAAATATCGATGATTCGCAGCGTATTCAGACCCGCAACGGCCGCCCGACGCCGGATGACCTGGATGAGCTGCTGTCAAAAGTGTGGAAGGAGCCCTCCTTCTTCCTGGCCCATCCGCGCGCGATTGCCGCATTTCAGCGTGAAGCCACGCGACGCGGCGTCCCGCCGGTTACCGTGAATTTACAGGGCGGTACTTTTATCCTGTGGCGCGGTATTCCGCTTATTCCTTCCGATAAGCTGTTTGTTGATGGCCTGAAAAACCCGAAAGGCCAGGGCGGGAAAACCAATATCCTGCTGATCCGTTCCGGTGAAAGCAAACGCGGCGTGCTGGGGCTTTATCAGGAAGGGCTGCCAAACGAACAGTCTCGCGGGCTGTCGGTACGCTTCCGCGGAATAGACGATAACGGCGTGGCCTCCTATTTACTCTCACTTTACTGCTCCGCCGCGATCCTCGCCGATGACGCCATTGCCGTGCTGGAAGACGTTGAGGTGGGGGAATATTATGACTACGAGTAATCTATTCACGCTTCCCCACGCGCCGGGCGGATGGCCCGGCGAGGCGGGCGAGGCGCCTTCTGCGCGCGATTATGGCCTGCCCGACGCGCGGGATCTGCAAGGCCTGTCGGGCGATTCGCCCGCACGCCCGCGTGCCGGAGAGGCCGCTTACGCGCCGAGGGTGGTGCCGCTGGGCCAGGAGAGCAGAGCGGACATCGCGCCTCGCGGGTTTGCCGCACTGCCTGCTTCCGGCACCCAACCTGCGCCACCGGCGCGGGTCGGGCAGATCCCGGTTGAGCGGATCCGCGCAGACTTCCCGATCCTTGCCGAGCGGGTGGACGGTCATCCGCTGGTCTGGCTGGATAATGCCGCGACGACCCAGCGCCCGAAGCAGGTTATCGATCGCATCAGCCACTACTATTTACACGAGAACTCGAACGTTCATCGGGCGGCGCATGCGCTGGCCGCACGTTCCACCGATGCGTACGAGGCCGCGCGTGAGAAAGTGTCGCGCTTTATCGGCGCCCGCGGTCCGGAGAATATCATCTTCGTGCGCGGTACCACCGAAGGGCTCAACCTGATTGCGCACAGCTACGTGAAGCCGCTGTTACGACCGGGGGATGAGATTATCCTCACGCAGCTCGAGCATCACGCCAACATCGTGCCGTGGCAACTTATTGCGCAGGAGACGGGCGCGACGATCCGCGTTGCGCCGGTTGATGAGCACGGGCAGCTGATCGTTGAGGAATATATTCGGCTATTCAACGACAAAACCCGCTTTGTGTCCGCCACTCACGTTTCCAACGCGCTGGGTACCGTCACGCCGGTTCATGAGCTGGTACAGATTGCCCATCGGTTTGGCGTGCGCATCGCCATCGACGGCGCGCAGTCTATTTCGCATATCCCGACCAACGTCACGGCGCTGGATGCCGATTTCTTCGTCTTCTCCGGCCACAAAATTTTTGGACCGACCGGGATCGGCGTCGTGTACGGCAAACAGGACGTGCTGGAGGAGGCGCGCCCGTATCAGGGCGGGGGGAATATGATTGCCGACGTGACCTTTGAACTGACGCGCTATCAGCCCGCGCCGAATAAGTTTGAGGCGGGAACGGGCAATATTGCCGATGCCGTCGGGCTGGGGGCGGCTATCGATTATGTTACTTCCCTGGGGATAGAAAATATTGCGCACTACGAGCATGCCTTACTGGAGTATGGCATTGAGAAGCTGTCGGCTATTCCGGGCCTGACGCTGGTCGGCACCGCGGCGAATAAAACCAGCGTGCTCTCCTTCGTGCTGGCGGGGCATGAAAATGAAGCCGTGGGGCGCTATCTGAGCCAGGTCGGGATTGCCGTGCGATCCGGGCATCACTGCGCGCAGCCGATCCTGCGCCGCTTGGGCTATGAAAGTACCGTCCGGCCTTCGCTGGCTTTCTACAATACGCCGCAGGAGATTGATTTTCTTGCAGAGCACGTCGCCCGGTTTGCTTCGCGCTAGCGCTGTCCGACGCGGTCAGCCAGGTGTTCGGCGATAAAACGGCCTGTAGATTGAGCTCTGGCGGCGCCCGGGCGTTGCCAGGCTATTTGAGATGTCGGCGTGATGAACCGTCTGGAGGGGATAAAAAGCAAAAAGCCTGCTTAGTTTCCTAAGCAGGCTTCTTAAATTTGGCTCCTCTGACTGGAGGGACTTTGCTATTAAATAGCCGATTGATAAGCTAAAAATAAAAATTTGGGTTGTTAAGACCACCTTGCTGACCGCTATTTCAGAGCAACATTTGAAGTTCACTTAGTTACACCTTTAACTTCACTGACAATCTATTAACCAGCGAAAATAGTTGTACTTACAACCGCAACAACTTACAGATCCGATTACAAATATCACCTGCTATCCACTCTGGTGCTATCGTGCGTGATAATCAATAATTTGGGCGCTGGCTGGCAACTACACTGTAATGTATCAAATTCCAGTGCGGCTTCACTCTAAAACGCCCCGACGTTTCGAACCCGTTTACGGCAGATCACGCGTGACAATCTGCAGGAACTCATCCCGCACCTGATTGTCGATTTTCGGATTCCACGCCACACCAATGTTCCATATGACCTGCGTTCCCAGCGTAACCAGCTTGACTCCCACAGGTAAAAAATTCCCGGCGCTGGCGGGCAGCAGCGCGATACCATTCCCTCCGGCTATCAAAGCCAGCAGGGAATGAATGTTATTCGTCGCTGAGACTGGCTCAGCGATAAGCTCATGATCCCGCAGGAACGCAGCCGTTTGCTCCGCCAGACAGGGGTTGGCGGCTGGATCCATGCATAAAATCGGATGGACTGCCAGCGTATGCTGGAGGTCTGCGGGATCAATATCGACGGTTACTGGGACAGCCAGTACCAGATTTTCTTTATTTATGAGTCGAGAGGCCAATAATTCAGTTACCGGCATACGGACAAAACCAGCATGCAATTCACCTTCCATCAGCATTCTGACTTGTACGCTGGAGGGGATTTGGCTGATAACAACGTCGCAGTCGGGAAATTTTTGGCGAAAAATATTGATCCAAACCGGTGTGCTTTTAAACGAAGAGATCCCAAAGCCGAGCACCAGTTTACCCGTACTCCCCTTCTGGAGTTCCCGGGCGTAGGTTAAAAAATCACGGTGGGATTTCAGCAACTCATGAGCTTTAGCAAACAGCTGCCTGCCAACTATCGTCAACACCGCCCCATGGCGACCACGCAGGAAAAGCTGTCCTCCGGTCTTCTGTTCGAGCATCTGAATCTGCTTTGAAAGCGCAGGTTGTGTCAGAAACAGGGTTTCCGCAGCTTTATTGTAATTTCCCTTTTCCGCCAGCGTCACAAATGCACGCAATAGTCTTATATCTATTCCTGACATTTATCGAATCCTGAAAAATTGGAATTATACAAATACTCGCAATAGATGACATGATGCAGAAAATGATTTAAGCCGAGCTACTTCCGGCTTGTCAAATTCAGAAACGTCATACCTGCTGTTCCTGATTCTGTTTAGCACTTACTAATGCGAAGGTTAGCTATAAAAATTAAGCTCGCCAATCATTCAGAAATATATCTCCCATGAATGATCTAAGGATTAAATATATATGCCAAATATTGCCGTTCTCACTAATGACCTGCAGTACGAGTTTACTTACAAAATAACACGTTCTTCAGAAATTCTGGCGCAAAAACTGGCCCAGTTTAACCAGTTTCTCGATGGCATCCGATCCCTGGAGCAATCCGTCATCCACCTGCAACTTATCAACGATCCCAATGACCCGGCGGTACAAAAGCGCTATCGCAACCGCGAAGCGGGCATTCCCGCATTGGCTGGTCGCCCTGAAAACCAGATCATCGATAAAGTCTATCGCCCCACCGATCTTGTGGTAGTCAAAGGCAGAGACAGCGGCTTTTTTAATAACGATCTCGACGAAATCCTTCAGCAGCTCGGGGTAGAAACCGTAATTGTTACCGGCTTACAAACTCATGTCTGCGTGCAGACCACAGCAGCAGATGCCTTCTTTCGCGGCTATAACGTGTGGGTACCGGACGACTGCGTGTTCGCCCCTTCGTCAGAGGATACCGAGCGCGCACTCGAGTGGCTTGCCAGCTATTGCGCAACCGTAGCTTCTTCTGCGGAAATTTTATCAATACTGCAAAAACAGAACGATCTACCTGAACGTGGCGAAAGGAAAGCATCATGAGCATAACCCAGATGCTAAATCATGAAGACGTCGTTGTACTGGATCATGGTACCGGGGCGAAATTAAGCCGCGAGTTGGTTGAAAAAATTGCTGGCATTCTCGGCGACACCTATCTGGGTGTGATGGAAGACTGCGCAGTGTTGGAACTATCCACCAGGCGAATTGCTTTCACCACCGACTCCTTCGTTGTCACTCCGCTGATTTTCGGCAACGGCGACATCGGTAAAATCGCCGTCTGCGGCACCGTTAACGATCTTGCTGTCAGCGGCGCTCGTCCCCTTTATATCACGCTAAGTCTTATCATTGAGGAAGGTATGCCTATACCCACGTTATCAATGTTGCTGATGTTGAAGGTGTCCTCCTCATTGTCGAATACCCAGCCGAACTCGCCGCCCTGCGCCCACTGTTTAAGGCGAATACGTAGTCCGTTGAGGCGGGCGTCGGTGGTTGGCGGCTCCGGCAGCACTTCCAGCAGCCGGGTGATCCCGAACTTGCGGTATTCCGGCGGGTAGTCGAGCATAATGGTATCTACGGCAGCACTGATCCGCTCCTCATCGCGCGGATCGAGCGGCTTGCCGTTGCGGCCGCACAGCATGCGCACCAGTCGTTTGATAAAGCTGATATTCCGGCGGGTTGGGGCAAGCGAAAACGGGTTAAACCCGGTGGGCGTGCCGGTACGGATACGGAAGTAGCGTCCGCCCATCTGGCGTATCGCCATCTCCGCCGCCCGGTCCTTGTCGAAATACACCGTGGTGAACCGCTGAATTGTGGCTGAGGCGGAGAACGTCACAGGATTGCGGTACTTCTGCATCAGTTGCTGCATCATGGTCATCAGCATCGTTTTCCCTGAGCCGGTTTTACCGATAATCGCCGTATTACCCGGCGTTTTTTCGTTGAAGTCATCCCGTCCGCTCTGGCTGTCGTGTAGGTTCAGGTAATACCCGCCACCGCCGGGGGATTTGAGGATGGCGATGGCATCGCCCCAGGGATTGCCGTTTCGTTTATGAGGATGAAAATTGTGCAGGCTCGCCAGGTCGGCAAAGTTCTGGCTGCTGACGGCCACCAGACGGGGGCGCAGCGTATAGATACCCGGCAGTTGCGCCAGGTACGCGGCGGGCAGCGACAGCGTGGACAGCGTCGTCATGATGCCGAGGTCGGCGAAAGGCTGCGCCAGCGCGTTGGCATCCTTCACCACCTGCTCGGGGCTGTCTGAAGATACCAGCAGGGAAAAGTGGTATTTTCCGCAGGAGACATGCCCGGACTGGAGCAGGTCACGCAACACAATCAGCTCTTCACGCTGTGAAATGGCGTCGTCATCCGCCGAAGTCAGGCGCTTTTCCGCCAGACGAATATGCTTCTGCGCCTCATCGCGGGCCATGCAGGTGAAGGACTGCGTCAGCACATACTCACTTTCGGCATACAGCAGCGCGTCCAGCAGGCCGGTCGCGGTTTCAGGCGAATAATCTTTGATTTCCAGACTGCGGAAAAAACGGGAGCCGCCGACGGTCTGGCACTCGGCGGTGTCGGTGGTAAAAAAGACATCCGGCGTGCTTAATGTTTCATAAAACGCCGCAGGCGTGACCGCCACCTTTTGCCACTGGCCGGTGAGCAGACGGTGATAAAAGGACAACTGGGCGGAATACACCCGCCCGTTGTCTTCATACATCCCCAGCGGCGTCGCCGTATAGCGGGACAGCGCGGAAGCCAGTGCCTCCCGGTATTCCAGCATCACGTTCAGAGCATCATCCAGCGCCGCTTTGCGTTTACCGGACGGCTGCGCCTTCATGGCCTTTTTCTCCAGCGGAGAGAAGGGCGCGTAGCAGACGGTGAAAAACAGCCGGTGCCGCCAGAACGGTTTTTCGCTGATCGGCTGGGAATACAGCCGGGTCACTTCATCAGAAAAGGGAATACCTGAATTTGCATCAAAGGCATCGTGGTATTTTTCCCGGATACGGTGAAGATAGAAAGTGACTGGCAGGCCTTCATACGCACGAATAACGTTATTGAGATGCGTCGCCATTAACGTCAGATGATGTTCGTCCTCGCATTCAAATACCGTGCCCTCCAGCTCCCAGGTGGAAACCAAGTCACCCTGGCGGTTTCTGATGACGTGCGGGTGAACATGGGAGGAATACGGAATATGTTTATCCAGCGTAACGCGCTCGTTTAACTTCATTTTTTCAATAAACTCCGAGACGTCGACGGCGTCATAGCGGTTTGCCAGCAGGGCGTTGGCACCAAAATGTTTATTGGTGCCAAACCGGCCACGGGTTTTAAAGGCCAGCCAGAGCAGCCCGAAATAGTGAATATCGGTTCTGGCCTTTGCCTTCATCTCCAGCCAGGCGGGAATAAGCAGTAATACCAGGTAATAGCTGACATAGACTGCCAGCAGGACGATGGCCCCGCTGACCATCACGAACGGCACGAGGGGAATGCCGGCTATGGCGGCAGGCCGCGTCAGCGCTTTGTTCAGCGTAGCCATCGTTACCTCCCTTATGACGCCCAGTAGGCACCGAAACCTGACGCACCGACGATAAGGATGGCGCCAATGATGACGTTGCGCATGTCATGCAGGCTCTTGCCGTCAAACAAGACTTTGTATCCTACCCACATGGTGGCCAGCGTGATGGTGACGGCGGCCAGTCCGAGCAGGCCTGTGGAAGTGTTGCTCAGCGTCTCATTGGCTTTATTAAATCCGCTGTCTGCTGCCAGCACCGGGGTTGTCATTAGCAAGGACGTGAGGACGCGCCAGTCAGTCTGTTTTCGTTTCATCATTGTTCCTCCTGGGGGCTGGGAATGGGTAACGCGCCGCGTATCACGGCATTGGGGTAGCGCAGGGATGCCAGAACTGGCGTGGCGTTATCGGTAAGCTCGCCACGCATGACGGCGGTGGGGTAACGGATTTCCGGCACGAGCTTTTCTGCGGGTGGTCGTTGCCGGTCTTCCCGCGTTGACGGTACGGCGTAGCCGATGCGCTGGATGTAGCTGGTCTGGTTAAACGCGGATTCCGGCTGTTGGCCGGTCGTGAAATTTCCCGAGTAGTAGCAACTGAGTGCACGCTTGAGGGAACCGCCGCGGCGGTAGCAGTCGGTGAGGATGCGCTCAAACACGGACAGGTTGGTACAGGGATCAAGAAGGTCGCGGGCGCTCACGCCGTAATGACGGAAATTGGTGCTGGTGATTTGCATCAGCCCCACCGAATAGCGTCGGCCCTGTGCCGCCAGACGTGCGGTGAGGCTGACGGCCTCATCCTTACTGGCGGGGAAATGTGAAGTCACGCCTTTGCCACCGGGCAGGATTTCAGCGATGGCATACGGATTCAAACCGGATTCGACCCGCGCCACATCAAGCGCCGTGGACGGGTGAATGCTGGCGGCGCACTGCATGGCCGCCGCCAGAAATACGGTGGTGGATAGCATGGTGGCCTCTTAACAGTCAGCTCGGCGGGTGTGTACCAAGCCCCTGCCGGAGGAAGGTCAAAAGCGGATTAAGCAGAGGCGGTATCCTGCGAAATGCCGCTATCTTCTCTGGGTTCAAGCAGCACCAGCTTACCGGAGACAGCAATACCGGGTGTCAGCATGATATTCAGGCCAGACTTACCGTTATGAGCGAACGCCACGCCAACTCTGGTCCAATACGTGTTTATTTCGCCCTGTGGGTCGGGTTGACTTTCCTGGGTGACAAATACGTGATAAATGGGTTTTCGCATGAGGCCTCCTCTACTAAAAACAACGATGAGTTAAATAAATGTCACATCCCAATTCTGCATTCCGGTTTTAACGGGTCAGCGAGAACATTCAGCGGCACCCTGAATTGTGGTTATGTGACAGCCCGAACCTTATTTTTAAAGAACAATGCCCGTTCCAAGAGAATTAACGTCAATACGGGGAACTATTATGTAATGACGTTTTTATGATCAGATATCCGGGGCGGTATATAAACGATAAATTCAAAGTTAAAATGAGAGAGATAAATTAGCGGTAGAAGGGGATAAGCTTTGGGGTAAATAAATGGAAGTGAAATATATAATAAAGACGACTGTGGATTTATAGTTAATGATAGAGACATGCAGGGGAAATATTCCTGCATGTCTCTGTGACCATTATTAACGTCTTCGGCGTTCAAGTTTTTCCTGACATTCCGTGCAGGTGGTTATGCCAGGAAGTGCTTGCCGTCGCTTTTCAGGAATGGGCTTACCGCATACACGACAATGGAATAATGATGGCGTAGACCCTGGCTTAAAACGGCTCTGTTCAATCATCTCCTCCAGTCGTTGCTCATTAAATTCCTGATCGCGGTCGATCTCATCCGGCATGTGCGGCCCTCCGGTCTGACGCCTCCCGCTCGCAAAGTGCGATACGCTTCCAGACCATGGTCAGTGACAATCCTTCGACTTTCGGCAGCAGGGTTTGCGTTACCTGCATCATGGCGGCCAGCGCATCGGTCGATTCCAGGTTGGCCACCCGGCATTGTTGCCATTGCCGCCAGATGGCCGCATCCGTATCTTCGTTCGGCTCTGGCGTCCGGCCATAAGGCACACGGACGCCCAGTAACCGGCGGCGAAGGCAAACTTCGTTGGAGGTGAGGCCAAAATACTTGTTGAGTAGCGCAATTGACCCACCCAGCCGGATGGCATGATCGATACGTTGCTGCTGCAGAACCTCCTCACGGGATTTCGCCAGAAGAAGGTGTAATGCGTCGTGATGAACCGTCACAGCCAAAAACTGCGCAGACTCCCGACTGATGATAAAGAGCTCGTCTAGTGATAATTGGTTGAGGGCATTCATTTCGTCGAAAGTGAATCCTAGCGATTCACAGTAACGAATATTGCCATCCTTCAATGCATGCAGGGCATCGGTTAATACGGCGTAATTCAGTGACGGGATAATCATGGCGTTTTCTCCCTTCAGCTTATTGAGCGGCGGACTAATTTAATATTGATCCATTCGTCAATTTCCGATTCGAGCCAGGCGACACTGGCCGGGCCAATCTTGATTGAGCGGGGGAAGGTACCGCCTTTCATATACAGATAGATTTGAGAACGTTTCAGGCCAGTTTTTTCTTCAACCTGTTTCAGACGTAATAACTGATGAGATGTCACGGTATTCTCCTGTGGCAGATATAGCGCTAGCCGGGAGATAACACGACAACACAAAATAGTGGTGTGGCGAAAGTTGATGAGCCCGTATTACGGAAAATACAATCCTTAATACGGGTTTTCATAGTGAAGGGCATCATCTTACTTTTGTGTTGGTATGGAAGGGGGCGAGCCACGCTCAAGCGCAGTCTTGAGCGTGTCGCCACTGAATCGATCGGTAATGCCTTCCTCAGATGCCCATTGTTCAAAAATGGACAATAGTTTATACGGTTGCATGATTAACGGACTGATAGTTTCATTATTTTTGCAGGCAAGCCAGAAGAGGCGTGATAGAGGGGTGGATATCCGAGTTGGAGACGGTTGAAGTATTTCTTTTTCGATCGGTTTGTTGATCAACTTATCAAGTTCACTTTTTCTGAGGACAAAGCAGGCATCACTCGGTAATTCATGTATAGGAAAATAATATTTATGCGAATCTTTCTTTGTAGCGTTTAGTATTATATCTTCGTAATCATCTGATGAAATATCTATAGGTAGCCTTTTTACGTGTCGTTCGATTCTTTCATGCCATGTCATCTTTTCGAAAAGTTGAAACGTTTCCCCCAATAAACAAACGGTAATGCCATAATTATTCGACTTTGCTCCTGTTACAGGTGATGGTATCTTTAATGAATGTGCAAGTAAACGCTGTATAAGGACATATTCATAGCCGAGCAATGTTGTGTCAATGACTCTTTGTACAGGGTGGATATATCTTCCTTCAGTACTGAAAGTTAAATTGTTTTCGCTGACAAAGGAACTTTCGGCAAGCATGAATGGTTTCATCGTTGACGAACTTTTTATTGGTCTTAGCTTTAATTTATGATTTCGTGATTTAATTTTTCTCAATATTACTGGGGATTGAAAATATATTGAAAACCGAATTTTCCCTTGCAGAGCAAAACGATAAAAATCACTTTTTCTTATTTTACACCCATTCAATCCATTGAGAAGTCTTACCGCCTCCCTGATAGTTATCCAGTCTGGAATTCCATCTCTAATGTTTAGGCAAGTTGGATTGTCTGACATAATACATCTCCTTTCACACAATGATATTGCTGATGAATTTCGCTGTGTTTTTGAAAGATGTTTAAAATTCTGATTGATATGAAATAGATCAGAATGATATAGGCTGATTTTATAAAATAAAAAATAACCTGTGTTTGGTTGTGACATTTTTCAAAGAGGTAAAATAAAATGGCTCAGTGATTTGGTGTTCACTGAGCCATTTTAAATGCTATGTGTACTATCATGAGTAATCGGAGGTGGTGCGTCTTTTATTTGAATTTATTTGTAATAACATCCACAAAATACCAACGATTACAACTCCGCCTCCAACCCAAGTAGGGCTTGTAAGACCAGTAACATCCAGTGCTACACCCCCCAATAGCGACCCTAATGCAATTCCTCCGTTAAAACCGGCAATATTCAGTCCTGCTGCCACAGCTGGAGCTTCAGGTGCATGTATGTGAGATAGCCCTATCACTCTTGCTTGCATTGAGGGGACCGCTGCGTATGTCAATGCTCCAAGCAACCCAATAAACAGTGCCATTAACATTAAGGATGAGACAGAGAACCACATAGCAAAGAGGACGATCGCCAGACCAATAAGAATTGTCATCACGGCACGGTCTGCACCTTGCTTGTCAGTCAGGCGACCACCCCAGACATTCCCGATAGCGGCCATCACGCCGTAGACCAACATAAGCAAACTACTCGTACGCTCGTCTACATGCGTTACCTGAAGTAGAATCGGGGAAATATACGTATACAGGGCAAAAGATCCTGCATAGGCCAAAACTGTAATTCCTGCTCCGGCAAGCAGTAGTGGGTTAAACATGGCTTTTAAACCGTCCATGGCATTTGCTTGCAAGGAGGGATCATTTTGATCCGTGGGCATCAGCATTGCCAATCCAATGAAACCGATCGCTCCACTTGCCGTTACTGCCATGAATATAGACTGCCAACTCAACAGACTACCGATGTAGGTACCAAGTGGTACGCCTAATGCCAACGCAATTGTAAGACCGCCAAAAACGACCGAAACAGCGGCGCCAGCACGATGTCGCCCAGCCAGTTGGGTTGCCACACTTGAAGCAACAGCAAGAAACACTCCGTGCCCTAAACCGGAAGCAAATCGTGCAATCAACATCGGCGTTAGGGACTCAGACGCACCGACGATACCATTGCCAACTGTAAACAGGCCCATAGCAACAAGTAATAATCTTTTACGAGGCCATCGTGTTGCCAACGCAGTTAATCCCGGAGCACCAATTACGGCACCGAGGGCGTAGGCTGTCACTGCTGTACCTACATGACTGACACTGACGTTTAGATCAGCTGATATCCTGGAAACTAAGCCGATCGTGACAAATTCAGTGAATCCCAAAGCAAAAGCGCAGAGTGCAAAGACATATATAACAAAAGGCATGCGTTCTTTCATAACTCAGGCTCTTCTATTTTCAATAGAAGCCAACAAAGGCAGCATTGCCTCAGCGACTCCTTTTGCGGAAGCGGGATTCTGTCCGGTCACTAATCTCTCGCTGACAATCACCTGTGGCTGAAAATTTGCGGCTGCAAGATGCTCAGCACCTCTTTGCTTCAGCGTGTCTTCAAGTAAGAATGGAACAATGTCGTACAACCCTACAGCACGTTCTTCATCGTTGGTAAAAGCTGACACCTTTTTGCCCGCAACCAGATATTCATTATCGGAAAGCCGAATATTCACCAATCCGGCGGGGCCATGACAAACCGCAGCGACAACGCCACCCTTTTCATAAATTCGTGATGAAACACCCGCCAACTCTATATTGTCAGGGAGATCCCACATCGTCGCATGCCCTCCTGCATAGAAGACGGCGTCATAGACGTCAGGATCAATCTGCGAGGGTTTTAATGTGGTTTTAGTTGCCTCGCGTAAGGAATCATTATTCCAAAAGGAGGCGTTAACCGGATCGCTGAGGTCTAAACCGTCAACATGTGTCTTGCCCCCCTTGGGACTCACGAAATCAATTTCATATCCTTCTTTTGTGAGTACATCGTAGGGGTGAGACACCTCAGAAAGATAGAAACCACTGGGTGCGGCATCTTTACTCTCGGCTTGACCTTTACGGTCATGGTTGGTCAATACAAACAGTATACGTTTAGGCATTTTAACTTCCTCTACATGGGGGGACTTAAAGCAAAATTCTTCTGACTGCATGCGACATAACAGACTTGTCATATTGAGTCTTATTGTGGAACAATCTATTTATCCTTTAAATAGACCTAAACGGACAAACACTTACCCAAAAATGAACAAAATAAACTTGAGAAATGACGACCTTGAAGTGTTTTTACACGTCGTCGACAGAAACAATTTCTCTGCCGCAGCACGAGACCTACAGATACTCCCCAAGATGGTGAGCAAGCAGATAGCTAGGCTGGAAACTGCACTTGGCACTACACTTTTTGAAAGAAACACCCGTAATCTACGTATTACAGACGAGGGCAGAGCTATAGCTGAGAGGGCCCGCGTAGCGTTGGCCGTTCTGGATGAGATGAAGGAACTTTCCCGAGGGGATAGTGAGGAGTTAAGCGGAAATATTCGTTTGACTGCGCCCGCACCGTTTGGCCGAAAATATGTTGCTCCTGCGATCGCTGCATTCTGCAAAGTACATCCGAGGGTGGGCTTTGATTTAAGGTTATCTGACCAAATCCAGGATCTTTACAGTGGTGATTTCGATCTGGCTATTCGTATGGGGGATCTGGCTGATTCTCGCCTTCTGGCCAGAAAAATAGCAAATAATAGACGTATTCTCATCGCATCGTCCGAATATCTGAAGAATCATCCACCCATTGAGCGACCAGAAGATCTTTTAAATCACAACTGCTTAGTATTCGCTTACCCGGGTTTTTTACACAATTCATGGACGTTACGTAAAGCCGGTCATGAAAGAAGCATCAGCGTTACTGGCAACCTTATCAGTGACAACGGAGACGTATTGCATGCCTGGAGTTTGGCGGGGCTTGGCATATCTCTTCGAGAAACTTGGGATATTCATGATGAATTGAGAGCTGGGAAACTTTGCCGAGTTCTGCCTGATTGGGAAGCAAACACATCTCAGATCAGTGTTGTCCGGGCGCGGCGAGAACCAATACCCCGTAGGCTAAGTGTATTTATTGATTTCATGACTGAAAAATGGAAACGGGCACCATGGGATGATGATTAATGTTCCGAGAGGTAGTCCGAACCGGTCTAAAAGAAGCTACCGCTTCGCTGACCAACGGAATTTGTGATAACTCGATTTGAGTTGAGGTTGTCAACGTTAATAGATAAAAATACAATGATTGTTTAGCCAATTTAAAGGTTTAGCGACTATCACTCCCCAGAGTATGTAATAGAAGACAACCCGCCAATCCGAATCTCATGGCATGCTTGAAACCTTAATGCCAACCAGATATAACGCACGTAAAATATAGGCATGTCAATGGGTTATCTTGATATATTCTATCCTTACCCTATAAAATCCTTTAATTGTTAAAATAAGTTAATATGTATAGAAGCATTAACGGAACATGTTTATAACATAATACTGTGCAGGCTTTCGATTTTATGTCGTAATCGGAGAGCTTCAGGCTCTTAAGGATGCGCAGTATGAGCTATCTGGTTCAGTTACGAAGTTTTGTTGAAGTATACAAAGCTGGTTCGATTTCAAAAGCGGCAATGCGGTTGGGCATAAGCCAGCCTGCAATGTCTGCCCACATTCATTCACTTGAGGCTTTTACCGGGTGTGTTCTCTTTACTCGTCGTTCACATGGTGTGGTGGCTACAGTGGATGGGGAGGAATTGGCGAGATTGGTGGCTTCAGATTTAGAAACGATTGAACTGAAGTTGTCGATGCTTCGATCACGTACAAGAAAGTCCTCGGGGACAGTATCTTTCATCGGGCCAGCAGAATTAATGTGGTCAAAATTACCGTACTTGGTGAAAATATTATTCAATGAAGGTATTAAATTTAAAGTTTTGACAGGAAATAGGAAGCGCATATACAGCTGTCTTCTGGACGGAAGTTGTCAACTAGGTTTCACAACTTCTATGCCGGATAAACAAAAATTTGGATATGCTGAAATTGGAATGGAAAAGTTAATAGTTGTGGTAGCGTCACTCATAGCAGACAACTTCAAAGAAAACGAGGACGTGATTGATACGCTGTCGAAGCTTCCTCTAATAGCTTACGATGGGCAGTTACCCTTGATAAGGGAAGTTTTCCAGGATTCTTCGCGATTTTTTGCACTGCTTCGTCCGTCTATTACTGTACCGGATTTGCGGATTTTAGAAAGAATGATTCGAGAAAATATTGGTTGGACTGTGATGCCTGAGTATTTATGCGCCCAAAGCATAGCAGGAGGTCAGATCGTTGAAGTCAATGTCCATGAGAGACTCCCCATAAATTCAATCTATTTGGTATGGATTGATAGCTCATTACGTAACCCACTCGTTTCAGGAATCAGAGACAGAATTCTCGAACTATCAAAAAATAGCGGATTTATGGTTTGAGATACATAAAACAGGCAGCCTTATCGGCTGCCGCGTCATTATTTTATCCGTGGCGATCGCTTGACAAAGTCATCTGCAATGTCATTCAATTTTAGGAATTTCACCCCTGGATGACCAAGCATATGAGTTAAGAGGCGTTCGAGCATCATTAATACGTGCGGGCGTCCAGATACGTCCGGGTGAATCGTGAAAGTAAAGATCGCATATTCATGCTCACGGTAGACCCAATCGAATTGATCCCTCCACAACTGTTCGATGTCCCTGGGATTCATGAAACCTTGGCTGTTGGGTTTTGTTTTCATGAACATGAAAGGAGGAATATCGTCGATTGTCCAACTGGCGGGTAATTCAATAAGGTCCGTCTCTTCTCCGCGTACCAGCGGTTTCATCCATTCGGTCGGTGTCTTGGAATAATCTATCTTGGTCCAGGAATCACCTTTCCTGACATAATAAGGCTGATGATCATGATGCATTAGTGAATGGTCATATTTGATGCCATTTTCTAATAGAAGATCTGTGGTTACAGGAGAAAATTCCCACCATGGAGCGACATATCCAGTAGGTCTCTTCCCTGTTAATTTTGTGACCATGTCAATGCCTTTTAGAAGGACTTCTCTTTCTTGGTCAGGCGACATAGATATTGGGTTTTCATGACTGTAATTATGAACCCCTACCTCATGTCCAGCATTGACAACTGCTTCCATTTGCCGAGGAAAGGTTTCGATGGAATGACCAGGCATAAACCAGGTGGTGGGGATATTAAACTGGTCAAATAGATCCAGAAGACGTGGAGTACCTACTTCGCCAGCGAACATACCGCGAGATATATCGCTTGGAGAATCTTCTCCCCCATAAGAAGATAGCCAGCCTGCAACGGCATCTACACCCACTCCAAAACCACATAGTATTTCTTTCGCCATGAGTTATTACTCCTCATACAGAAAAAATTGAAATAATATTGCGTTAAGAGGGTTTCTTGACTAATTTCAAGAGATCCTCGGTATCTAATTCATTAATTCCTTTTTGAAGTGCCATTAATTTATGCTCAGGGATGTTGTATCCCCAATTAGCCCAAAATGATTGAATGCCATGATCTAATGCATCAATAACATTTTGGATATTGTCATCAATAAATAGAATACCCTCGTTTTTATCGAAGGCTATTGATTTTAGCAAGGTAAGAGTCTTGTTTTTGTCGGTCATCCTCCCATATATTTTATTCGCGGGTATGTTTAAACCATATTTACTTAGAATGTATAATATAGATTCTTCATCCTTTCCTGATACAATATAGATATCATTAGCTGTTTTAAATAAATTTGAAACATCCAATAGCGGACGGTGTAGTTCAGCCCAAAAATCAGGGTAGAGACTTCTTGCCAGCTTCCTATAATGGATGAACTTATCCCTGAATATTTTCTTATCTTCAGTTGGAATTGATTCATATATAGCAGTGAATCTGTCATTATCTATAGCTTCATTACCAAATTCAGTGAATGAGGCAATAAAGTGACCGTCATGGCGTACAAAATTCCTTAATTTCCTGAATCGTTTAGCCATCAGGCGTGGGATGTTTTGAAGTACATCTTGGTTAAAATCACTGAGAGGTCTGTCATGTAATACATTCCATGTAATTAGCATGCATTCGTCTACTCCATCAACCACGACCCCGTCGAAATCCATTGCTATTAACATCGAATTATACCACCAGCGGTTCTTTAAGAGTTTCGCCGCGCTTCCATCTATCTATTGCATCGAATGTCTGACGCATAAATTTTCCACATTCGGCATAATAGGAGCAAGTTATGATATTCCCGTCGACAACTACATCTGCTTCAATTACATTGGCGCCGGAATTAACCATATCGTCTTTCAGACCAACATAAGCGCAGGCGAGTTTGTCTCTTAGAATACCGGCAGAAATCATAATCCAGGGACCATGGCAGAGCCCAGCCACAACTTTCCCCTGTATTACCATCTGCTTTAGAAAATCTTTAACTCTCTGATCTTGGCGAACTCTATCAGGCGCTTCATGACCGCCAGTGAGAATAACAGCATCAAAATCAGTGGCGTTGAGTTGATCAAAATTAATATTGTCTTTGGATCTTTTATCCATAGGAACAGTGATGCCATATTTCCCTGTCGCTGCACTTCCATCCTTTGTTGCAATAGATATATCGTATCCTTCCTCTTTAGAACGATAGTAAGTATAAACTACATCGTGATCCTGAAAACCTGGACCAGTGATTATCACTACTCGTGTCGGATTAGACATGTTATTTTCCTTCTTATTGCGTTACGGGACGTTAATTAAAAATACATTCTGACCACAGTACATTTCTGAGATGGCATCTTTAGCTCGTAGGATATGAATCTTTCCCATTAGATGGCTTTTTACATCTAATGAAATAAAAATAAAATCATCCTCGTCATTCAACATTTTTCTATCAAGATTTTTGACGGAAAAGTATGCTAATTTGTGTAGGTCATGTTCTCTGATCAATGTGCCTGCAGCTATCTGTTGCAAAGGAGGTAAAAGATCATGTTCCTGTGATTTCTTTTCATATGCCATATTTTGCCGGCCATAATTATCTTTAAGTCTGAGTAAGTCGAATTTGTTTCTTGGATTTTCAACTTCGATTAATTCGATGCCTGATTTTCCCGAAATAGTCTGATGGAATACACCTTTTGCAATATATATGCTGTCGCCAGATTTTAACGCCTGATGTGTACCATCAAGAAATCTGGTCTCGCCATCACCATGTAGGCATATAAGGACGGTGTCTTTCAATATATGACAATGCATTGAAGTGGATTGATTCTTTGATATATGAAGGCGCCATACATCAAAAATAGAATCACAATAAACTCTATACTCATATCCCCATGGTTTTTCTATGAATCCATTGAGATGTAAGTCTTTCTCAAATGACTCACCATTATTTGAAGTTGAAAGTAGGATTTTGTTTATTTCATGCAAGTCATATACATTTGGAGTCCGGTTGTGGATTTCCATATGGTCGCTCCCCCGCTAATCGAATTGCTGAATGTTGATTTCACTTCGCTCAATCGTTCTGTGAGTTCAGTCTATATCGATTATTTAGTACGAGAGAAATAACTTTTATGATGATTACCTATATTGTTTCTTTTGATCAGTCCTTCATACTCAATAATTATTGAAAACTATGCTTCTATACTTGGGTACTGTTAAAGATGCTAGATTCTATGCCGTCAGGAGGTCATAGCTCACAAGCGATTAAGATGCTTAGCAAGATGCCGAACTCGGACCTCAGCACGATACATCGCATAATGTAGGTATCGCAGCGTTTACTTCTCTGTTTGTAGCTCTATCTTAAGAATTTGCCCCCATAGTGGTAGACAACACCTCAATCTTAAAGTAATCTACCATCTAGTAGGTTGATTGCATTTGGCACCAACCTTATCTTTGAGATCACTCGACACTTCAGGAGTTGTCATGACTAATTCAAAAAAACCTTTTGCTGACGCTAATGTTATTCGCGGTACACGAGAAGCTATTCGCCAGCAGCCAGAGCTGGGCAATCTCACCTTTAACATGAAGAGTAAATCCAACGGTGGGGTATCCGTCCGTGTGGAAACTCATGCGACTATCCAGAACGGCCAGGTTGATACCAGTCGCTCCGGAAAATTTGCTAATGTTGGCGATGAACCTGCTGATTTATCGGGTACTGATAGCGGTATGGGCCCAGCTGAATACATTTTGCAGGCACTTGCCGGCTGTTATACCGCGACTCTGACTGTTATGGCGGCAGAAAAGGGCATTGAACTTGATGGTATTGAACTTGACCTGAACTTCGACATTAATCTGAACGGTTTCCTGGGTCTTGACGAAAAAGTTCGCAACGGGGCGAAAGCGATCCGTGTTGGCGTTAAGCTCTCCAGTCCTACCGCCAGCCGTGAACAGCTTGAAGAAATGGTTCGTGCACTGCCAGAAAGCTCGCCGATCCACGATACGTTGGCGAACCCGGTCAATATTGATACCCGGTTGGTGTAGGTAAACCTCAGAGGGGGAAATGCCTGAGCACTGTCATTTCCCTACTGCCTGATGGCTATTAACCCCGACCAAAACGCGTTATCAGAGAAGGTTAAATCGCTGTTGTGAACTGATGTCCCCTTGCAGGGAACAACAGGCGCAGATAATATCTACCAACTAGTAGATTATAATTGTGAGGATTATATGTCAGTCATGACACGAGAAAGGCTTCTGAATGAAGCGGACCATCTGATGCGCGAACGGGGTTACTCTGCATTCAGCTATGCTGATTTGTCAAAGAGCATTGGTATCACTAAGGCCAGTATTCATCACCACTTCCCAACCAAAGACGTTTTGGGCGAACAAGTGGTGATTCAGGCCCATACCGATACCAAAAACCGATTTGAACAGATTGAAGCGACGGAGAATACGGTTGCGCAGATGCTTACCGCCTACGTGGAGCTTTTCATCGAAAGCTATCGCACGTCGCGTATGCCGCTGTGCTGTGCTTTGTCTTCGGAAATGGCCAATCTGCCACCGAATATCAGAGTACAGGCGACCGAATATTTCGATATGCAGATTGCCTGGCTGACCAAGATTGTCAGCCGTGGCGTTGATGCAGGGGAGCTGACTGCTGACTTGCCGCCATCAAAAATGGCGCTGCTTATTTTGAATTTATGCGAAGGCGCTAGCGTTGTTTCCCGGGCAATTAACAAGCCTGAGCTTTTCAACGATACGCTTGAACAGATCCTAATGATTGTTAAAAGAAAATAATTCTGGAGATAACCCCATGTTAGATTGGAATGAATACCGCTCAGAAGTGATGCAACGTGTTGGTGACCTGGGTAAATTGGCCCCGGATACGTTAAAAGGCGTTATGGCTCTGGGCAACGCCGGCAATAAGACCAACCTTCTTGGCGCGAAAGTGCGTGAACTGATTGCACTGGCTTGTGCGGTGACGACTCGCTGTGATGGTTGCATTGCCGTTCATGCCGAAGCTGCCGTTAAAGCTGGCGCCACAGAAGAAGAAATTGCTGAAGCCCTGGGTGTGGCAATCAACCTGAATGCAGGTGCTGCCGTGGTCTATTCCGCACGTACGCTGGATGCGATTAAGCAACTGAAAGCGTAATAGTTATCGCGTTGAAAATATAAAAGGGCATTACTGCCCTTTTTTCAGCTCTAACAATGCTTGCTGATAAAACCCTGCCGATTTAACACCCGGTATACGCTGGACCAACTGCCCATCCTTGAACATCAGTACGGACGGCATTCCCCAAATTTCATATTTGGTGGTCAGTACCGGTGCCAGATCCACATTCACTTTGCCGACTTTGATGTCGCTTTCAATCTGCTCGGCAAAATGGTTAAAAATGTCTTCGCTCATCTGACAAGGTGGGCACCAGGGGGCAGAGAAGCGCACCACCGCAACCCCTTCATGCCTCTCGATTTCTCTAAAATTATCTTCATTGTAAAGGGTTAATTCACGCATCATTCACTCCTGCAGGATGTAACTTGATAGTAATTCTACCTACTAGTTGGTTTGTTTAATTAACATAAAAAGCTATCATCGATAGAAAGGTGCTTAAGCGAAGATAATGCCATGTTTTATCAATGGATAAGCGTCATCTTATGTGGACGGCGTGCTGAGGATTATGATATTTCATTCCATCTGAATGAGAAAACTGACGTATTGTAAAATCGGGATTACTTTATAAAAAAGCAAGCCCATCCATAAAGTGTCGGCCTACAGGGCAGGCCTATTCCTTTTCGTAAGGCGATGATGGAAAGAACATTATCCAGTCGTATTAATGTGGGGAGTACAGCGCATGTGCTGCATACGCAGCCCCTGATGATGCGCCATATCACTATAGATGAACCCACAATCATCCTGGTCCGCCATGGCAGGAAAATAATCCGCTGGGCGCAAGAGGAGATAACGCTGGAAGCGGGGGACGCGGTGGTCATCGGGGAGGGGCACTCTTTTGATATCATCAATACACCATCACCTTTAACGGGTACGTACGAAGCATCATGGCTGAGTTTTTGTGCCGATTTCGTCCAAAACTACTGCTTCATGCATGCCCCACGTATGAGCATGAACGAAGCAAATAAAATGGCAGAGCCAGGCAACAGTTTTCGCCAGGCCTTTTATCACACTGCGGAGGCCATTACAGATACTGAAAACATCCCTGAAAGTATCGTGGCCAGGCGTATGGAAGAGATGCTGAGCTGGCTGGATGAATACCGAATTTTCTTCGCGCTGAAACAACATACCGGACTGGCGATAAAAATCCGCAAACTCGTTGCAGCAGACATATCACAAGACTGGAATACTGCGCAGGTGGCGGCTGAATTGGGTATGTCGGCCACCACCCTGAGACGCCATCTGCATGCCGAAAATACCTCATTTACCCATCTGGTGACTGACATTCGCATGTGTCGTGCACTGACACTTTTGCAGGTGACCGATCTTTCAGTCACCCGCATATCCCTGGAAGTCGGCTACGAAAATCCGTCTAAGTTCGCCGCCAGATTTCGAACCCGCTTCGGATTCAGCCCCAGCCTGGTCCGGGTTTCCGGCCAGGCTATCGGCAACCTGGCTGCGGTTAGCGGCCCTGCGTAATCTGAAGATGCGCTTCGCCCAGTGAGTTCGCTTTTGCCATAAAGCCGACCAGGGCGGGCGTCGAGTCCGCCGTTATTCCCGGAAGTTTGTCGACACGAAGTGCCGTCAGCGTGATCTCATAACGGTGCGTTTCACCCTTCGGCGGGCAAGGGCCGCCATAACCCGGGATACCGAAATCAGTCCGGGTCTGAAGAGCCCCTTGCGGGAGATTTTTGTTATCCGCCGTTATCCCGGCCGGTAACGAGTGAAGGGATGAGGGAATGTTCACCACCTGCCAGTGGATCCAACCGAGGCCTGTCGGCGCATCCCTGTCATAAATTTTGAGAGCGAAGCTTTGGGTTCCTGCCGGCGCGCCGCTCCAGTTAAAAGAGGGGGCAAGGTTTCCACCGCTGCACCCAAATCCATAAGGTGAACTCAGGGTCTGAGCTGCGGGGAAATGGTTTTTTTCAAGTTCATGGCTTGTCAGCGTAAAACTGGCTGCAAAAGCGACCTGGCTCGACAACGCCAGGCATAATGTACTGATAACAGTAAGGTGAAGTCTGGACATTTACTCTTCTCCATCGGGGTGATTAATATCCCAATGATAAGGGGAGAGAACGACTCCTCGCCGCCCTGAACCGGCCAGTCTTAGCTCCGTAACGCCCAATAATGATATTTGTCATTCCCTGATTTCACAGGATGACGACCCTCTCGCCGACGGCAGCTCACCTTACACAGCATTCCCTGAACCTGTCTCCGGTGACAAAAGGACAGCATGATTTGTTCTTTTACCCATTGACCAATCAACTAGTAGGTAGGTATAGTGCAGCCATACGCTTAACCGGCATCAGGAAGCGATCGTCAGCTCCCCGGCCCGCTAAGTATTAACTCCGGCCCCCGGCGGGGCTTTTCTCTCTTTCGCCTTGCGAGGTATACGATGAGTAAGTTGTTCACCCCCTACAATCTGTCAGGCATGCAGTTAAAAAACCGCGTGGTCATGGCCCCGATGACCCGCACCCGCACCATGAACGACGTGCCGGATGACGTCGTTGCACTTTACTACGCCCAGCGCGCCTCTGCGGGGCTGCTTATCACCGAAGGCATGCCTGTTTCTGAAGAAGGGCGCGGCTATCTGTATACCCCCGGCATCTATAACGCTGCGCACGTTCAGGGCTGGCGCAAAGTGACCGATGCGGTACATGCGAAGGGCGGCCGTATTTTTGCTCAGTTGTGGCATGTGGGCCGGATGTCTCATACCTCAATTCAGCCGGGCAACATCGCGCCAGTTTCCGCCGGTACCGTACAAGCGGTTAACACCACTGTCTTTGCACTGACAGAGTCTGGCGAACCGGGGCCTGTGGTTCCAAGCCAGCCGCGTGCGCTTGAAACCGTAGAAGTTCGACGCGTTACCGCTGACTTTGTCCATTCAGCGCGTCTGGCAATGGAGGCCGGGTTTGACGGCGTGGAAATCATGGCGGCGAACGGCTTCATTTTCGACCAGTTCCTCAGCAGTGAACTGAACCCTCGCACTGATGAATACGGTGGCTCTGTGGAAAACCGTCAGCGGTTCCTGCTGGAAACGGTGGATGCCATCTCTGCGGCTATTGGTAGCAATAAGGTGGGCTTGCGCATTTCACCGTTCGGGCGGATTTACGACCTGGCGCCTTATGAAGGTGAAGAAGAGATTTGGGCCAGTATCGCTGCGGCCCTCGGCCAACGTGAGCTGGCTTATGTGCACCTCTATTATCAACCTGTTTATACCCAGGCACCGGTACCTGCCGGTTTCAAAGCCGCGTTCCGTAAAACTCTGGGGGGCACCGTTATTGCCGCCGGCGGCTTCACCCGCGAGATTGCCGAAACCGCACTTGAGGCAGACGAACTGGATCTTGTTGCGTTTGGCGTGCCGTACATCGCCAACCCTGATCTGGTCGAAAGAATGCAGAACGGCTGGCCGCTGGCTGAAAGCGATCGCACGACGTATTACGGCGTGACGGGGTCGCCGGAAAAAGGCTACACCGATTATCCCGCCTGGGAAGCCAACTAACGCCACGTAGCTGGTGGTATTTGCGGTGCCCACATAAAGAGGCACCGCCAGACGACATTAATGGGGTATTCAGGAGCCAATATGCAAACCCTTAAGCCGATTATTACGATAGATATCTGGTCAGATCTGGTCTGCCCCTGGTGTTGGATTGCCAAAAAGCGTTTCGAACAGGGCCTTGCCGCCTTTGAACACAAGGAACAGGTCGTGGTCCGCCACCACAGTTTCCGTATTTCCGGCGACCGGCCTGCCGTGCCGTTCCGCAAAGCCCTTTACAAGAAGTTTGGCGGGGAACATGGGGCGGAACTGATGATGAATCAGGTGGGCACGGCCGGGAAGGCAGAAGGGCTCCAGTATAACTTTGACACCATGCTCTTTGGCGATACCGAAGATGCCCATACGCTGCTCGCGGCTGCACGTCACGCCAATATGGGCGACGCCATGGCAGAACGGTTTTATCGGGCCAGTGTGACTGAGGGGCGTTCCATTTTCGATCCGCAGGAGCTCATTGCGTTAGCTACCGAAGTGGGCATGTCCAGAGCCGACGCTGAAAGTGCCCTTGCCAATGAGGCCTTCCGTGCATCGGTGGCCGAAGATGAAGCCCATGCCCGGTCGATCGGGGTCAGCGGTGTCCCGCTGTTCCTGCTCAATGAAAAATATGCCATCAGCGGCGCGCAATCTGCGGACAACTTCCTGAACGCGCTGAAGCAAGTCTGGGAAGAAAAAGCGGCTGAACTGGCAAAAACCGATGGACAGATCTGCGGCGCTGACGGTTGCAGCATCTGAAATCTGAACGAGCCGGCTGCTTGACTGCCGGCAAATCTACCCTGCAAATAACGGAGTTCAAAATGAGCGATGACTTTAAAGGCAAAAAACTGCTTGTCGTGGGTGGCACCAGCGGCATGGGTCTGGAAACGGCGCGTATGGTGCTGAAAGCCGGTGGCAGCGTGGTACTGACGGGCAATAAAAAAGACAAGGCAGAAGCGGTTCAGAAAGAGCTGAGCCCACTGGGTTCCGTGTCCGTGATTGCGGCAAACCTGATGACCGAAGAGGGCATGAACGCCATTCGTCAGGAGATTAATGCTAATCATCGCGATATTAGCCTGATGGTCAATGCGGCCGGGATCTTCATGCCGAAAGACTTTACCGAGCATTTGGAAGCCGATTACGACATGTACCTGATGTTGAACCGGGCAACCTTCTTCATCACGCAGGACGTGGTGAAGAACATGCTGGCCGACGGCCGTGAAGGGGCGATTGTGAACGTGGGCTCCATTGGCGCGCAAGCCGCACTCGGCGACTCACCGGCTTCCGCGTACTCCATGGCCAAAGCCGGTCTCCACGCCTTGACACGCAACCTGGCCATTGAGCTGGCCAGTGCGGGTATCCGCGTGAACGCGGTCTCGCCAGGGATCGTGCATACCCCGATTTATGAAGGCTTCATGGCGAAAGAAGACATTGCCAGCGCAATGCAATCGCTGAACGCTTTCCATCCGCTGGGGCGTGTCGGCACGCCGGAAGATGTGGCCAATACCATCTTCTTCCTGTTGTCCGACAAAGCCTCTTGGGTAACTGGCGCCATCTGGGATGTCGATGCCGGTATCATGGCCGTTCGCAGATAAGTTCGTCGTAACCTCGCAAAGCCGCCCCATGATGGGGCGGCTGATAGGTATCTTGCTTGTAATTCAACCATTCTGAAAGTTAACATAATGAAAAAATTGAAATTTACCTTCAAAAATGCAGAAGGTGAGGAACTTGCCGGGTTGCTTGAATTGCCAGAAAATCCAAAAGCCTTTGCCCTGTTGGCGCACTGCTTTACCTGCGGGAAGGATCTGAAAGGAGCTGCACGCATTGCCAGGAAACTGACAGAAAATTCAATTGCGGTGCTTCGCTTTGATTTCACCGGGTTAGGCAACAGCGAAGGCGATTTTTCCAATACTAATTTTTCCTCGAATATTTCTGACCTGCTGTGCGCGGTCGATTATCTTCGTCGGGAATACGAGGCTCCTTCGCTGCTGATTGGTCACAGCCTTGGCGGTTCGGCAATCCTCTCTATTGCAGCCAAAGTGCCTGAAGCCAGAGCGGTCGTAACCATCGGTTCGCCAGGCGAATTGACGCATGTACAGCGGTTGTTCAAAGACAATATCGAAGATATCAGGAACCATGGCGCTTTCCCGGTAGAGCTTGCAGGCCGGGTATTCACGCTCAAAAAGCAAATGCTGGATAACATTCAGGAGCATAAAATAGCGGAGAAGGTATTTACCATGAATAAGCCGCTGCTGATTTTTCATGCTCCCAATGATGATACCGTGCTGATTGAACAGGCAGAGAAAATTTTTAAAGCCGCCAGACACCCCAAAAGCTTTATCTCACTGGGTGAAGCAGATCATCTTCTGACGCATCCTCAGGATGCGGAATATGTTGCCGGGATTATCGTTGCCTGGAGTTCTGCTTACATTTAAAGGGCGTGTAAAGCTTCGTGAAGCTGCAGGTGCTGTCGTTGGCCACTGAATAAACGGGCGTAGCATTTTGGTTGCACATACAAGACTGCGTAGCATGCTTTCTTTACGCGAAAAAAGCCCTGCTTAGATGCAGGGCTAAGGGCATTGTTGCTATGGTTTATTTTTATTATTTCCCTGGCATTGCTCAACTTCCAGGTTTATTACCTTCAAGTTGAGATTCAATTAATTTAACTTTAACGCTCTCTTATTTTCCTGGAAAAATTGAAGTCACTTCGCGGGCGGTATCGACCAGAAGCTCACCGTTTTTGTACCTCTCGCTCACTTCTCCATTCTTGCCGGTAGCATTTTCAGGTCGTTCAATAAACTGCCCCAGCGGAGTCGCGTTCTCATCCAGTACCACGGCAAACGGAATTTTGACTTTATCGACACCAAAGTGTGCCTTAAAGACGGCTTCAGCCTTGTCGCGGGTGATAATACCCAGACGTATTGCTGGCGCTGACGCGGCAATGGCATGGATTACAGGCAAGTTTTTATGGCAGTCGGGGCACCACATTTCAGCAGCTACCAGAATGCTGTACGAACCCGGAAGTTGCGAGAGCTTACTGATGACATCGTCAGGTAATGCCTCGTTGGCAAGCCCCTCAAAATGCCTCAATGCGTTGCGGTCTTCTTCTGCTCCGCTGCCAACAAATTCGTTATAATCTGATGCTGCTTCGAGCAGTACGTTGAAATCTTGCATATGTTCTCCTTTGTTAGTAGCGGGTCTACGGCTTCACATAAATCTGGCAATGATAAAGGTCAATGCTCCAGGCATGACCTGAAAAGGGGTACCATTTTAGTGTCTGGCTACCATAAGTAGATATTGCCATCCTACCTACTAATTGATAGATTATCACGTAATTTATTAATTTTGAGGCGTCACGCTGATGGGGCGGTCTGTTGGATTCAAGATAGTGATAGCAATGATGGCATTCGCAGCCAATTCTGTGCTCTGTCGGATTGCGTTGAAAGGCGAACATATTGATCCGGTGACGTTCAGTGACCTTCGCCTGATGAGCGGGGCGGTGGTCTTGTTACCACTGTTGTTGAGACGTGAGGGGAAAAAGCAGGGCGTCTGGAGCTTGAAAAGCGGGTTCTTTCTTATGGCCTACGCCCTGTGTTTCTCCCTTGCCTATATCCATTTGGATACAGGAACAGGTGCTTTGCTCTTGTTTGGCGTTGTGCAACTGGCGATGGTGGCTCATGGCCTTTTCCATGGGGAAAGGCTGTCTTTTTCCAGAGCAACGGGGCTTGGGCTGGCTGTAGCCGGCATGGCTGCTCTTCTCTTACCTGGTGCCAAAACGCCCCCCTTGGGCAGCGCTGTTCTGATGGCGCTTTCAGGCCTTGCCTGGGCGGCTTATACCCTTTGCGGAAAGCGCTCTCCCAATGCAGCGCAGGCCACTGCGGCAAATTTCATCCTTGCTGTACCTTTTGCCCTGGTGTTGTCGCCGTTCATTAGCCAGGGAGCGCACTTCGACGGTATCGGAATTGTCCTGGCAGTGCTCTCTGGTGCGGGTGCTTCTGCAGGAGCCTATGTACTCTGGTATTCACTTTTACCTCGTCTTGAGTCTGTTGCAGCCAGTACGGTTCAGTTGAGTGTGCCCTGTCTGGCGATGCTGGGAGGCGTAACATTTTTGGGCGAGTCACTGAGCCTCAGAATGGCATTTTCAACGCTGGCAGTCCTTGCGGGCATTCTGTTGGTGATCAAGGCACCGGGTCAGAAAATACGACACTGATATCAACGTGCCAGTCATGACTTGATCACTCTGCAAATGATTTTTTAGGTTTTAAAGCAAAGGAATATCTAATCGTTAGCAAAATCAGTGACGCTGTGACCTCTTTGGATAAACTAATCGGGTAACCTCTATGAAATACGATTTTGATGAAGCAGTGGACAGAGCAGGGACAGACAGCTTAACCGTCGACGGCTGGCGTGAATATATGTTTGGTGCCCATGAAGGCCCCGCGCCGGAAGTACCGGCGAATGGTTTTATAAACCTCTGGGTAGCAGATATGGCTTTTTCCACACCCGAGCCGGTGCTTGAAGCCATACGTTCCCGGTTAGATAAAAAAATTCTTGGCTACACCCGAGTTTATGACAGGGACTACTATGAGATTTTTGGGGCCTGGTGTGAAAGGAATTACGGATACCGGTTTCAGGAAGAAAGCATTGTTTTCTCCCCCGGTATTATCCCTGCACTTAACCGATTGGTGCCGTTACTCACCCACGAAGAAGATAGCATCCTCATCCTGACCCCTTCTTACGCACCGTTTAAAAAAGCCGGAGACTATAGCGGTCGTCGCGTCGTCGATTGCCCGCTTAGAAATAACGAAGGCCACTGGGCGGTAGATTTTGAGGCAATGGAACAAGCCCTGAGCGATGACCAGCAGCGAATTAAAGCCTTCTTTCTCTGTAACCCGCATAATCCCACCGGGCGAGTTTGGCGACGTGATGAGTTGCAGAAAATGATAGCGTTATGCCTTAAATATGATGTGTGGGTTATTTCTGATGAAATCCACTGTGATTTATCCCGCTCGGGCGTCACGCATATTCCCGCCGCGTCAATTTTTCCTGAAAATCATAAAATTATCACCTGCATGTCGACCAGCAAAACGTTCAATCTGGCGGGTAACCTGCTGGCAAACATCATGATCCCTGATGCCTCAGTGAGAGCCGAATGGCTTCGCCTGCATGATGATTTTATCTCTCCGCTGAGCCTGGTGGCTAACAAGGCCGCCTGGTCCGAGTGCGATGAGTGGTTGACTCAGGTCAGGCACTACATTGACGAGAACTTCCGTTTTCTGCAGGACTACCTGGGGACATATCATCCGCTGGCCCGTTTTATCATTCCTGAAGGGACTTATCTTGCCTGGATTGATATCTCTCGTCTGGTAGATGTCAGTAATCAGGAAGAGGTAACCCTCTTTTTTGCCAGACATGCGGGTGTATTGCTTGAAGGGGGGCAAATGTTTGTCAGTAACGGCGACGGGCACATCCGCCTTAATCTGGCTTGTCCACGCGCTATGCTTGCTGAGGGGCTCAACCGCATAAGCAAGGCATTGAGTGCCAGTTCAGGCGATGCTACCTGAATTTTGAAAGCAGCAGTACCTACAACGGTTCGTAACAGGGCCGTATTATATGGAGATAAGAATGAACAAATACATCCTCGCGTTATCTGCTGCACTTATCGGCTCGCAGGTTCAGGCAGCAACGCCCGCAGCGCTTCCCGCACCGATCAAGCAGTTGGAAAAACAAGGTATAGAAATAATCAAACCCTTCACGGCTCCCGGCGGGGTCCAGGGCTGGTTGGGAAAATATCAGGGAACGGGGGTGACAATTTATCTGACCCCCGATAAAAAACATGCCATATCAGGTTATATGTACGATGAGAATGGAAGTAACCTCAGCGAACAGGTCATAAAAGAGGAGATTTACATCCCTGCTGGCCGCGAGATGTGGAAAACACTCTCCAAAGCTGCCGGTATCACGGAAGGCAGTAATAATGCAAATTGTCAGATTATCGTGTTTGCCGATCCTTTCTGTCCTTACTGTACAAAATTCAGACAGGAAGTGCAGCCCTATATTAAGGACAATAAAATCGCTATGAAAACGCAGTTAGTGGGTGTCATGCAGCCCGACAGTGGCCGTTACGCGGCTGCGATATTGTCTTCTGAAAACCCCGCGAAGGTCTGGCAGGATTTCGAGTTGTCGGGTGGCAAAAACAAGCCTGCACTTTTGGAGAAAACGCCGCAGCCGATTTTCTCGCAGATCCAATACAACCAGAAATTGATGGAAGATGTGGGGGCAAGCGGTACGCCAGCAATTTATTATCTTAACCACGCCAACATGCTTCAACAGATCGTCGGTCTGCCGGACCAGGAACAGATGGCCAATCTTATAGCGTGTAAATAGTTTCTGAGTCACTGGCTACGAAATGGGTAAATTCACACATGGATGTGGGGATTTTATGAGTACACTCCTTAAAATCCTATTTTTATCTTGTGCTTATGTGGCTATCAGATCTTTTCGCTATGTGTTTTGTACTGATTTAGAATGGCGCAGCGCAAAGTGAACGGATTGAAATGTAAATCAGCTACCCTAACTAACGAAACCCGATGCAACCTGGAGAAAAGACATGAACAGAGCTCAATTGTTTTCTTATCTTTTTTTAACGGGATTTTCCGTTATAGCCTTTGCCTGTCAGGGAGGTGAAGGCGGGAAAGGCGGAACTGGAGGGAAAGGGGGATCCGTGGTAATCGGTAATCAGAACGGTGGGGCTGGTCTTAATGGAAAAAACGGAAAATCTGGGATGAATGGTTGTCCCGGTGGAACTCAGGCCGCACCCGATGGGCATTTTTATTTGCGAGGAACACATGAGCAATGTAACCCGTTTCACGCCAAAAAACAGAAATCACAGGCCACAGCGTCACTGATTGAGAGCACATAACGTAAAGCCTTGCCACCGTCTAAAAAAACTCTGGTCTCTTCACCCATTATCATCAGATGTGTCAGCTATCACACCGCCAAAAGATAAGACTCATTTGCTCATGTCAAAAGAGCAGGTAAAAGTGTACTCTTATGAGTAAATTGCAGGGGTAACAGTTTAACTCAGCTGATATTGTCTTTGGATGAAGATGGAATGCTCTATGCCTAAACGTATAAAAAACAGCCGCTGGTCAGGTTACGATCCCCGCTATATCTATTCTCTCGTCGTCCGACGTTACTTTGTTGAGATGAAGACCAAAACTGAGATTGCTGAAGAACTCGAGATTTCGAGATTTAAAGCGGCGCGTCTTATCGATGAGGCAATAAAGGAAGAGTATGTGAAGTTTCTCTTTCCAAAGCAGCAACTGCTTGACGAAGAGATCGCACTTAATCTCTGCGGAAAGTATGGTCTGCAGAAGGCAATCGTGCTTTCCGTGTCAGAATCCTGGTCCAATCAGGAAGAACTGAATGAGAAGCTGGGGGGTATCACTGCAAGTTATCTCAACAATAATCTCGCTGAGGGAATGAAGGTTGGTATTGCCTGGGGACGCGTTTTATCCAGCACAGTGAGTCAACTCACCAGCTTGCCGGCATTAGATGTTGTGCAGCTATCTGGCGTTCATCCGGGCATTGAATTTAGCCAGGGCCCGATCGACCTTATCCACAGACTGTCGACTATCTCTCAGGGCAAGGCTCATCCTATGTATGTGCCGATGTGGGTGGATGATGAAAGCCTGGCTCAAAAACTGGCCAGTGATCCGGCTGTGGTGGATACCCAACAATATTATTCTCAGCTGGATGTCGTCATCACCGGTATTGGCGCCTGGAAAACGGGTTCATCCAGTCTGTGTGATATTTTTCCCGAGTCGTGGCAAAAAAATCTGTTTGAGAAAGATATCGCTGCGGATGTCTGCATTACTCTCGTTAACAGTAAAGGCGAGATCCTTGATAGCCCGATGAGCCGTCTTGGGTTTGGTATTTCAACCGAACAATTGCGTAACACGAAAACCGTGATTGGTGTGGCGGGGGGAGAACAGAAGTATGAAGGCATCGTCGCTTCTCTGAAGTCAGGCCTTTTAGATGTGTTAATCACTGACTTCGATACTGCGGTGAAGCTAGTCAATTCCTGATTGAAATAGATCCCGGAACATCAGCAACAGGGGCGTAGCTCGCGCCCTTGATCACCTTCCTCTCAGGCATGTATTAGGCACTGCTATCAGTCATTCAGTAAACCCACATGACTTACATCAGAGCATGGCCAAATCCTCTGACATAGGTCAGTCCGCATATATAAACCTTCAAAAAATCTATTATCCGTTTGATTTATAATAAAATTTTCACTCCCCCTCTCCGGTTGACTTGATTGATCTAAAAGATGAATTACTCGATATTGCTCATATGAGCAAATATTTGCGCGCACTTATGCATTTATTTTGTGATCAGCTTATAACTTTTGCATGTTTTCTGTTTGCGCGGAAAATTGGCATGCTATAACTGCTCATGTGATCGATTATATTTGCTCTAATGAGCAAAAAAGCGAGGTGAAAAGGTGAGTACAGTCGCTATTAATGTTGCAGATGGTGCAGCATTCAAAAATTACGATGAGGTGCTGCAGCACATCCATGAAAAGCTGTATTCAGAAGGGATAGTGAAAAAGACCTATCTGGCAGCACTGCGCGAACGCGAAGCCCTGTATCCAACCGGTATTTTGCTTGATGGTTATTCTGTGGCGATCCCACATTGCGACAGCAACCAGGCCAACAGCCCGTCGATTTATATTATTCGCTTACCTGAACCGGTTCAGGTTGATCAGGCTGATGGCGACGATAAATTGTGGGTCAAACTCATTATCAATTTGGTCGTTACCGATCCGGCTAATCAGTTGCAACTGCTGAAGGCCCTTTTTAGTCATCTTCAAATGGAAGACTTTTATCAAAATTTACTTGAGCTTCCTGCCGAGAAAGCGCAGGCACTTTTTATTTCCACCGTCATGCAATAAGAGTTCAGGAGCATAATGATGATTAATATCCTCGTAGCCTGCGGGAGCGGTGTCGCAACGTCAACTATCGCTGCTGATGAAGTGAAATCCGTGTGTACAGAATATGGCATTACTCAGTTCAAAATAAATAAATGCAGCATGTCAGAACTTCCTTCTGAATTACAGAATGCTGATGTTGTGTTAACCACGAATAACTACAAAGGTGATATCGGAAAACCGCATATGAGTGTGGCCGGGTTTATCACCGGGATTAATGAAGCTGTGTTACGAAAAAAACTAGGGGATTTATTAACAGAGCTGGCTAAAAACTAATAAGAAAACACAGGGGATGACAAGATGGACATGTTAAAAAACATAATGCTAACGATAACAAGCATGGGGGCAACGGCAATCCTACCACTTGTCATCTTCATTTTGGGTTTGGTTTTCCGCATGAAAGTCGGTGCTGCCATTAAGTCTGGTATCACCGTGGGTATCGGTTTTATTGGTTTAGGTTTGGTTGTTAATCTGTTGAGTACATCCCTGCAACCGGCAATTGCCTACTATTCAAAACTGGGAAGCGGATTCACTGTGGCTGATATCGGATGGCCTGCGGTGGGCGCGGCTGCATGGGTGGCACCCTTTGCCGCTTTAGTTGTTCCAGTGGGTATTATTCTTAATTTGCTACTTGTTCGTCTTAAATTAACCAAAACGCTGAACGTTGATATCTGGAATTATATGCACTTCCTGGTTCCCGGCGCGCTGGCCTATTTCGTGTTTGACAGCTTCTTTATCGGTTTTGGCGTGGCAGTCGCACTTAGCGTTATCGCTCTGTTTATTGGCGATTTAATTGCTCCCCGTTGGCAGAAATATTATGGCCTGGAAGGGACGACCTGTACCACCATGATCCATATAGGCTGGACATTACCTTTTGCACTGCTGGTCAATAAAATTATCGACCTGATCCCCGGCCTGAACAAGCTCGACGTTGATTTGGAGAGCGTACAGAAACGTCTGGGTGTGTTTGGTGAACCCGCTATCATCGGTGTCATTGTAGGCTGTCTGCTTGGACTGCTGACGAAACAGCCTGTGACCACTATTGTCCCGATGGCAATGGGGGTGGCTGCGGTAATGGTGCTCCTGCCTAAAGTGGTGGGTGTCCTGATGGAAGGACTGTCTCCCATTGGGAAAAGTGCCAAAGAGATTATGCAAAAACAGATGGGTAAAGACGCCGAACTGAACATCGGTATGGACTGTGCACTGGCACTGGGCGACCCGGCGACCATCACCGTCACCGTTATCACCATTCCGTTGACCATGCTTTGCGCACTGATTTTACCGGGGATCATGATTTTCCCCATCGGTGTTCTGATGTCAATCATCTATATGACAACCATGACCGTAATGGCCAGCAACGGAAACGTCATCCGCTCAATTATTTCAACCTTACTGTTCAGTATTGTCGTGATGTATTTAGGCGGGTATGTGGCTCCGGGTGCAACCCAATTCCTGCATGGCGCAGGCGTCGGCTTGCAGGGGCAGGGTACTGACTTTGTACTGACTGGCCCGTGGGAAGTATTGACGTATTGGTTGAGCACTGTATTCCATTGATTTTAAAAATGAGGTTTGCTTACCATGGCACAGATTTTACCATCAATTTTTGGCGCGAATATCTTAAGTCTGCAAGATGAGCTCCGTTTTTTAGAAGAAGAGAACACTGAAATATTGCATGTTGATTTAATGGATGGAACCTTTGTAAATAATATTGCCTTTGGGCCGAATCAAATTTCTGCAATGAAAAAAGCCAGCAAAATGACTTTCGACGTACACATGATGCTGGCTAATCCTGAAAGACATATTGATGATGTTATCAATACCGGCGCAGAAATGATCTCAGTGCATTATGAATCAACGCCGCATGTGCATTTTATTTTACAGAAAATAAAAAAGGCCGGGCGAAAAGCCGGTGTGGTCATCAATCCGGGTACGCCTGAAAGCGTTCTGGAATATTTGTTGGACGATATTGATTACATCCTGATTATGACCATTAACCCAGGGCAACCCGGGCAGGCTTTCATCGAGAAAAGCTTCGAGAAAATTAAGAAAACCAGAGAAATGATTGCTGGCCGGCACATTCAAATTGAAGTCGACGGTGGTGTTAATCTGGAAATAGCGGAAAAAGTACAGGAGGCGGGTGCTGATTTAATTGTTGTCGGTGGCGCATTATTTAATGACAACCCTAAAGCAAGCTATCAGGCATTAAAGTCTGTCATGCATTAAGTATCCAACATATATTCACGCGCTCTTAATTGAGCGCGTAATCATTATGTAGACCGCAGACGTGGGGGATTTCTCTCACGTTAAGTACAAAGATTCAGGAGAACAACCGATGAGTCATTTTGAAGGTAAAGTTGCGCTAATTACCGGTGGTGCGCATGGGATTGGTAAAGGAATTGCAAAACAATTCGCCGAACGCGGTGCGCATACCGTCATTGTCGATTATAACGAGGCTAATGGCATCAAAACTGCGCAAGAACTGACCTTTGGCAATGTTAAATCGCTCTTTGTCAAAACGGACGTCTCTGATCCGCAGGCACTGGCTGAAGTGCGCAGAAAAGTTATCGAGGCTTATGGCCGTATCGACATTCTGGTTTTGAACGCAGGTGTCGCTTTTGCTAATAAAGTCAAAGACATTACTTTCGAAGAGTGGAACAAAACACTCTCAATCAACCTGACGGGTTTATTCAATACGGTCAAAGCCTTCTACGATGACTTCTTAACTAACCAGGGTTCAATCGTTTACATCTCCTCCGGTTCTGCGCTGTCAGGTACCGGCGGGGGGGTGAGCTATCCAGCCAGTAAAGCGGGAGGGGAAGGCCTTATTCGTGGTCTGGCAAAGGAGTTGGGTCCAAAAGGTGTTAACGTCAACGCTATCGCGCCGCGTCTTATCGACACCGGCGAAATGATGCGTGTTAATTACCCGACGCAGGCAGATTTAGACGCAGTACTGGAGAAAATTCCGGTCCGTCGTCTGGGTACAATCGATGATGTCGCAAACCTGGCCATCTTCCTTGCTGATAAGTCAAATTCTTACATCCAGGGACAGACGATCCTCATGGATGGTGGCCGTACAATTGCCTGACCGGAGGAAAAGAAAATGGGTGTTCAGGAAAATACTGTCAGTATTCTCAGGGAACTGGAGCAAAACGCGCTCAATATCGACAATGATCAGGCACAGCATTTTATCGGGCAGATTAGAAATGCGAAGCATATTTTCCTGCAAGGTGCAGGGCGCAGCGGTATAGCCATCCGCGCGTTCGCTAACCGTTTATTGCATTTAGGCTTCTCGGTCAGCGTAGTCGGGGAAATTTCATCACCTCATACGAAAGCGGGTGATTTGTTAATTATTGGTTCAGGCAGTGGCGAAACAGGCAGTCTCAAGAGCCTGGCGCAGAAAGCCGTTGAGTGTGGCGTCGACGTGGCGCTGGTCACCATGAAGAAAGACTCTGCGATTGGCCAGTTGGCCAACTGCGTGCTGGTATTACCGGGAACGGTCAAAACTGAAAACGATCGCACTCCGGGCCAGTTTTCGCAGCCAATGGGTTCCTCTTTCGAGCAACTCTGCTTTATCACCTACGATGCCATCGTGCTGGAACTCATGGACCAACTGCGTGAAACCAGTGAAACCATGTTCAAACGACACGCTGATTTTGAGTAATGACACTGAGCGCTTCGCCGGAAGCGCTCATTCGCTTATAACATCGCATCATTAAAATTAACGTGCTGAATGTGTTGCCCTGCATTGTCTCTGCGCATACCCGAGATGTAAAAGTCTGCCATTTTTTTGCCCTCTCGCCGCTGGCACGTTAATCAAATGCTGAAACAAAAACGGCCAGCTTAGCTGGCCGTTGGATGCGTTCAGTTCCGGGGAACGAGTGCCCTAAGCCTGGGCTTCAGCATGCTCCCATGCGGCTTTGCGAAGATCTGCGGGTTTAAGGTCGCGTGCAGGAATGATCACACCATCGCATTTACCCTGCCGGAACACCGTAATGGTATCTGCCACGTCCAGCAATTCCTCTTCCTCACTCGATACCACGATGACGCAGCAGCCTTTATCCGCCAGCTGATGGATGATGCGATAAATATCCGCTTTTGCCCCAATGTCGACGCCTTTGGTCGGCTCATCCAGCAATACCAGATTGGCGTTTTGCGCAATGACCCTGGCGAGCAGAACTTTTTGCTGATTGCCGCCGGAAAGCGATTTAATCGGTCCGCTCAGCGTTCCCAGCGTATTCATCTTGCTCAGCAACTCAGCGGCGGCCTGCCGCGCAGCGCTGTGACTGACAAATCCGCCAGAACGGAATTTTTTCAGAACCGGCAGCATGGCGTTGGCATAGCTCGACATCTGAGGAATGAAGCCATCTTTTTTACGTTCTTCTGTCAGGTAAGCAATCCCCTTATCAATGGCTTTCGCCGGTGAAGAAGGATGGTATTCTTTGTGACCCAGCCGGATGTCACCACCGGTAACGGTTTCCAACCCAAACAGCGTCTGGCACAAGCGCGTTCGGCCTGCGCCGGCCAGCCCGTATATACCCAAAATTTCCCCGCGATATGCCTCAAGGTTGATGCCTTTCAGGCGATCAGTCTGCAGGTTTGTGACCGAGAGCCAGGGGTTGCCCATCGCGCCGCGTATCAGACTACGGCTGTTAGACGGCGCCTGATAAGCATTTGCATCGCCCACAATAGCGTCAATGATGGCGCTTTTGCTCAGCGTCTTTTTGCCTTCGTTATAAATCACCCGGCCGCCGCACATGACGGTTGCTTCATCACAAACACCCAACACTTCGTCTAATTTATGAGAGACCAGCACTACGCCAATCTGCTTTTCGCGTGCGATACGTTGTACTGCCTGCAGCAGTTCTTCTGCCTGCGCACCTTCCAGCGCGGTCGTCGGTTCATCGAGGAAAAGAAAACGGGCGTCGCGATCAAGGTTAGAAACCACTTCCAGCATCTGCTTTTCAGGATGTGACAGATTTTTGACCAGCGCGGTAGCGCTGAAACTCAGATGGTAATCATTTAGTACTTTCTCGGTATGCGCGATCATACTTGCATCATCTATAAAGCCACTGCCTTTACGACATTCACGTCCGAGAAAAAGGTTTTGCCAGACGCTCATGCCGGGAATGAGACGGAGTTCCTGATACACACAAGCAATACCTTTGTTGAGTGCATCCCGTGGCGAAGCAAGGTGCACCGGCGTTTCGCCGATCATCAGCTCTCCACTATCCTGCGTGTTAACGCCCGCCAGGATTTTCAGTAGCGTTGATTTACCCGCTCCATTATGGCCAAAGAGGCCGTGGATCTCGCCAGGCTTTACGCTGAAATCCACACCGTGGAGAACCTGCACACCCGAAAAACCAATTTTGACCTGCTTCGCCACATAATTCATCATTCTTCGCCTTTCACTTAAGTCAGTATGCTGAACCCATTACCGATGCTGCGTTGTCTTTGGTGACCAGCAGCGGTGGGTTGTTGATCATGGCTGGAACCTGTTCACCGTTCAGACTCTTCCTGGCATTTTCAACCAGCAACTGAGCCAGTTTAACCGGCTCCTGAATCGCACCGGCTTTCAATATGCTGTTGTTCTGAACGGCTTTGACGCCTTCTTTATCCACAAACGCATACAGCTTCACTTTGTCACTGACCCCCAGTTGCTGGATTGCCGCCAGTGACCCGAGCGCGGAAGGTTCGGTGTCTGAGTACACGACGTTAATTTCTGGCCTGCCCTGCAGCATTTCAGTGGTGACTTTCAGGGAGGTTGTTTCTTCTACTTTGCCATTGACCAGCGCGACGAACTTAATGTTTTTGTTGGATGCCACGGCTTCCTTGAAGCCTTCATCACGTGCGTTTGCTGCAATGGATGTTGGTTCTCCCACGATACCCACTGTCGCCGTGCCATTTTCACCAATGTCTTTCAACAGCTGCTGGCCAATGAGCTTGCCGCCTTCACGCTGATCGGTCTGAACACCTTGAACCAGCGTGACGTTTTGCTGCTTCATCCCCTCGGTATCCGGAAGGATGTTGATGGCAAACGCCGGAATTTTTGCCTGATTAAGCTGGTTTATGATCGACACGCACGGGCCTGAGGAGACGCAGTTCACTGCGACCGCATCCACCTTCTGTTCAATGAAGTTCTGCACCTGCGAAAGTTGCTTGGCGTCGTCATTATCAGCAATCGAAATTTTTACGTTCAAGCCCTGTGCCGCTGCATTGTCTTCAAAGCTTTTTTTCATGGCAACGTAATAAGGGTTGGTGAGGTTCGGCAGCGTAACGCCCAATGTTTTTTTGCCGGCACCCACGGTGCTTTCAGTATCCTCACGGTTACAGCCGGCGAGCATGCAGGACAGTGCGACTATCGCTGCACCTGCGGTGATTGTGGTACGGAGTTTCATGTTTATCTCCTGGATATATGTAGGTCAGGGTTTAAGAAGCGTTATTGTTGTGTTTTGCGTGACTTCCTGACTTTGAGCCAGGGGATCACGATTTTTTTCGAGGTACGTAAGGTATCGAAGGTGACGCCGAACAGAATGATCAGGCCGATGACCAGCGGCTGCCAGTAAGCACTGACGTTCAGCACGTTCATCAGATTCGATATTGAGGCAATAAGCATGGCGCCAATCATCGCGCCGATAAGGCTGCCAGTGCCGCCAAACAGACTGACGCCACCGACCACCGCACCCGCTATTGAGAAGAACAGTTCGTCACCACGGCCCGCCGTCGGATAGCCTGTCATCAGACGCGATCCATAAATCAGGCCGCCGCATGCCGCACAAAGTCCGGAAATTGCATACACCAACAGGGTGATGCGTGGAATGCTGATCCCCGATAAGCGTGCAGCATCTGCGTTACCGCCTACCGCATAGATGTGAGTCCCGGTGATGGTGCGGCGCAGGAAGATGACACCAATAACAATGGCCAGCAGCAGCGCTATGACAGGGAACGGAATACCCAGCGGTTTTGACTGACCGATGAGGCTGTAACCAATTTGCGTCACGCGTATCGATTCGGCGCCGGTGATAATTTGTGGTATGGATGCCGCAACCCCCATCATCGCAAAGGTGACAATGAATGGCGGCACGCCAGTGCGTTCGATTATCAGACCATTTACCAGCCCACTCAGCGCACCCACCGCCAACACGATGGGTACGGCAAGCTGCCACGGAATGCCAAATTTCTCCATCAGCAACGCCGCAACCACGCAGGTCATCGCCACGATGGAGCCGCAGGAGAGGTCGATACCCCCGGTCAGCAGGACAAAGGATTGTCCCAGGCAAAGGAAGCCGATGACCGCGCCGTTCAGAAGCAACACCATCATGTTCGAAACAGTCAGGAAGTTAGGCGTGGCGATAAACCCGCCCAGCATGACCAGTAAGAAAACAACGGCGATACCTGCTTCTGCAGGGACTTTGAGCGGCTGCTTAGGCGGTTTGGTTTTTGCAGGGGTAGTTATTGAACTCATTGCAGCTCTCCTGATAATGCATTGGCATAGGTAACGTAAGCGTCCAGGACATGGCGCGCATCTTGTTGTGGCTCGGCCACTTTCTCAAGCGGCACACTCCAGCGATCGGCCATTTCAATATTTGTGTATCCCAGCACGGCAGCGGCAGCCTGAATGGCTGCACCCGCGGCTGCCGTTTCACCCACCGGAGAAATCCATACGGGCCTGCCCGTCAGGTCAGCCAGAATCTGACGATAGGCTCGTGACTTTGCGCCGCCGCCGGTGACAATAATGCGACCGTCGTCAGTGAAACCGTGTTGTTTCAGTACCAGACCGCCCGCCAGCAGGCCGCACAACACGCCTTCCACGGTGGCGCGTGCCATATCCTGCATCGTTGTGGTGGTACGTAATCCACGCATGTGTCCCGTGGCGTCAGGAAGGTTGGGCGTGCGCTCGCCGTCCAGCCACGGAACAAGCTGAAGACCGTTGGCGCCGGGTGGGGAACTCAGCGCGAGCTCGTCGAATTCGTCAGGGGTAACGCGCAGCATTTTGCGAAATGTATCGGTGACTTTGGCGGCGTTCAGCGTAGTAATCATGGGGATAAAGCGATCGGCCGCATCGGCATAACCGTTGATGGTGCCGGTGCTGTCGGTAATACCTTTGTTGGTGATGCCATATAACGTACCGCTGGTCCCGATAGAGATACCGGTATCACCGGTTTTCAGGTTCATCCCTAACGCGGCGGACATGTTATCGCCGGTCCCGACACCGACGATTGCCCCCGCCAGTCCAGCCAGTTCGGGCATTAACTTCACAACGCCAGCCGGTTGATGCGACGGGATGATAGTGGGCCAGCGGGAAATCCAGTCAATTTGACTGTTAACCACCGCTGCCAGCTGTGGTTCCCAGCTATTGGTGAAGGGGTTGAAGTAACCCGTACCGGATGCCCCGCCGCGCTCGCACACAAAGCTACCGCTCAGACGGTAAACCAGATAATCAAACGGCAGCATGATGCGGTGGGCTTTTTCCAGCAGCCCCGGATAATTTTGTTCTGTCCAGGCCAGTTTAGAAATGGTCATTGCCGGCCCCGGAACGGAACCCGTCAGGCGTGCCCATTCTTCCGGGGCAATCTTCTCGCACAATACACGCGCCTGCGGTGCAGACTCCGTGTCATTCCACAGCTTCGCAGGACGCAGCGGGCGATCGTGATTATCAAGCATGACGAGGCCGTGCCCCTGACCACCGACAGCCAGACCTGCAATACGTGGCCACCACTGTTTTAATTCAGTGAGCGCGGAGACTAATGCATCCCACCAGGCTTGCGGATCCTGCTCGCTACACGGCGGCGTGGTCGGTGGATGCAACTTACGAGCCTGTGCGATCACCTTGCCATTTTCAAGACTACGCAGCATGACGGTACAAGACTGGGTGGAGGAATCTATACCCGCTACAAGGTCCTGTTTCATTGAACTACCTCTGAACTATCGTTAAGAAATGACAGAGCTGAAAGCGATAACTGAATGACAAGCAAACTGGGTTATGGTTTTAGATACTCAGCTTTTTGCTCATATGATCAGTTTTTATTGCTCGTTTGTAAGATATAGACAATACCCACGGCAAAACATTCGTCAATTGTCGTGTTAAGAGAACGTTACACAGCTCTCACTTTTAGTTTCACCTGACAGCTCTGACGGTTTGTTCATTTGAACAGTGGAAAAACCTTAATTTTTTGCAGTAGGGTAGAAATTAGCGCTGAGAGTCATCTTCTGTTCGGTGTTTAAGATTGTTTATTTTGGCGAGGGCAGTGATGTGAAGAGGTTTTATTTGCAAATAATCAGGTGAGATGAACGTGCCGGGGATGTGGTACAGAAAGCTCATAATAAATCGTCTCAATGTTGAAGAGACGGTTAATCTCGGAGACTTTAAAGGGGCTATCAGAAGGCCTGAGACTGCTCATTTATTTATCATCAGGAGACATTGGGTGGTCACGCCATTATCGAACCGCAAATGCCACCCGGTCTGAGCACCCAGCGACGTTGATGAGCGAATCAGGGGGCTGGCACGTACTTACTTATTGTTGGAGTTGGGAACATGCTGCTGCATCAATTCAACGATCCAATCAATAAAAACTCGCAGTCTGGCGCTGACATGGCGGTTTGGCGGAAATGCCAGGTACAGGGGCATTGGATTAATACGCCAATGTTCAAATAGCGGGATCAGGGAGCCACAAGCCTGATGTGCTGCCGCCATATAGACTGGCAGCGCAATCACGCCTAACCCGGCCAGCCCAGCTTCGAGGTAAGCATTGCCATCATCCACTGCAAGCACATAACTGCTCTTGATTTCAATACGTTCACTCTCACAGTGCAGTACCAGAGAATCAATCTTGCCGGTGCGTGAGGACAAGAATCCCACTATGCGATGGTCGGTGTTTTCCAGATCGCGCGGGTGCGCAGGAGCGCCAAGGCGTTCCACATAACGGGGGGCGGCGTAGACGCCGATTTGCAAATCGCCGACATGGCGTGCGATCAGGGACTGGTCGGTGATTTCGCCACCGCGCAGGACGCAATCCACATTGTCGCCGATCAGATCCACCACCCGGTCGCTCACGCCCATGTCGAACTGGATATCAGGGTAGCGTGCGTGGAAAGCCGGTAGCGCCGGCACCAGCACAAGGCGGGCCAGCGGACTGGGCACATCCACCCGTAGCCGTCCTCCGGGCGTAATCGCCGTCCTTGACAGGCTGTTTTCAGCATCATCCATGTCCGCCAGCAGGCGGATGACGCGCTCGTAGTACGCCGCTCCATCAGGAGTGACACCAAGCTTGCGGGTGGTGCGATGGAGTAACCTGACGCGCAGCCGCGCTTCCAACTGCTGAATGAGTTGTGTCACCGTGGTTTTGCTCATATGAAGTGTTTGGGCAGCCTTTGTGAAGCTACCTGCTTCCACTACCCGAGCAAAGGCGCGCATCGCATCGAAACGATCCATTCCTTACCCTCTCTTTTCACCGATTGTTTGGATTTTACAAACAATGATGAACAAAGTCGCTTGTTTATCCACCCGATCTGGCACCTGTAAAGTGTCTTTATATTCATCGGGCAGATTTCGCCCCATTGCAAAGGTACAAACATGACAACACGCGAAGCAGTTTTTCCCTTCGGGCGACAGGCGCTCTATGAGCGCAACCGGTATTCACCGGCCATCAAATCTAACGGCTTCTTGTTTGTTTCGGGGCAGGTGGGTAGCCGGGAGGATGGTTCGCCTGAACAGGATCTTAAAGAGCAGATCAGGCTGGCATTCGATAACCTTAATGCTGTTCTCACGGCTGCGGGCTGCACGTTCGGTGACGTGGTTGACGTTACCCTCTTTGTCGTCGATCCCGAGTCAAACCTCGACGCTATCTGGAGTATCCTGCCAGAATATTGGGGGGAAGCGCCTTACCCTACGTTGACCGGGATCGGCGTGACGTGGCTTTACGGATTCAAGTTCGAGATTAAGGTGATTGCCAGGCTGCCCTGAGCGTTACGGGTCTTTCCGCCCGTCGAAAATTCAACAGGGCAGCCCGCGCTGCCTGTAAAGGCAACAGAGAGATTTCTGACGTGCTATAGGCCGGACCGGGATGGTTTGCCGGACGGGGCCGCATTGACTAATAAGACAGAGGAAAATTTATGAAAGCAGCGGTTTATGACGTGGAAGGCGCTCCCGGCGTCCTGAAATATGTCGATATCCCGGATCCGGTCACAGGGCCTGACGACATCCTGATTTCTGTCGAGGCTATCTCGATTGAAGGTGGGGATCTGATCAACCGCCGTTCAACTCCGCCGCCTCATCCTTTATGGATCGTCGGCTACGCGGCCGCGGGCACAGTTATTGCAGTCGGATCGAAAGTCAGTAGCCGTAAGGTTGGGGACAGAGTCGCCGCTTTTAACATACAGGGATCACATGCGGAACGTTGGGCTGTGCCTGCGGAACGAACCTGGCTGATACCCGACGGGGTGGATACGGCAGAAGCGGCGGTGTTACCGATTTCTTTTGGAACCGCGCATCATTGCCTTTTCACACGAGGCATGCTCCGGCACGGGGAAACCGTCCTTATTCAGGCAGCAGCGGGTGGCGTGGGGCTCGCGGCCGTTCAGCTTGCCTCACAAGCAGGCGCGACGGTCATCGCCGTGGCAAGCGGGACGCAGCGAAGAAGCCGGTTGCTTGAACTTGGTGCCGATCATGTCGTGGATCGTGCAGAGAATAACGTCGTGGACAGTGTCCGACAGTACACCCATGGCACCGGTGTTGACCTCGTCATCGATCCGGTGGGGACGACGTTGCCTGCTTCGCTTTCTGCACTCGCTCCGCAAGGACGTCTCGTCTTCGTCGGTAATGCGGGCGGTGGCAGCCTGACTGTCGACTTGTGGCCGCCAATGCAGTCTAACCAGACACTCATGGGGGTATTTATGGGACCCCTTTTTGAAAAGCCCGGAGTTCGGGCAAGTGTGGACGACATGTTGCAGGCTCTAGCCGCAGGGCGCATCAGGGTTGTCATTGACCGCATCTTCCCCCTGGCCAGCGCTGCTGCGGCCCACGAATTCGCCGAGACAGCGAAACCGCTTGGCCGCATCGTTATGAAGCCATGAGGCGCGTTTGACCAGTATGAGTGCGCTGGGCTAATTACTGGGTTCTGGTATCAAGGCTAAGTTCAGATGTCAGGGGTAGGGCAAAGCTGAAATGCCCGCTCTGTGCCAAAGCAGACATTGCTAGCTCTACACTGCATTAATTATTGGGGAACATGTCAGTTCGTTATCTCAGGCTCATTTCATTGAGTTCTGAACTTTGAAGCCGGGATTTTTTTCAAAAATCTCAGCAACAAAATCCATGAACACAATCGCCCGTTTTGGTAAAAGTCGATTAGCAACATAAACGGCTTGAATGGGAACGAGCGATGCAGTGTAATCAGTCAGTAATAATTGTAAATTGCCACTTTCCAGTCCCTCCTCGAACAACCATTCTGGGCCCTGTGCGATCCCAATCCCTGCATTGACAAATTTCTGTACTGCTTCGGGTGAATTGACCCTGAGCCGACCAGAAACAGGAACATTGATATCTTGAAATCTCCAGGTAGCTCCTGTTGTCAGCAAGGTATAAATCAAACAATCATGTTTTTTTAAATCCTCGGGGGTATTAGGGGTTCCACGTTTCGCTAAGTACTTGTTACTGGCAACACAGACTCGCTCAAACATGCCAAGTCTGCGGGCACGCATAGCACTGTCCTCCAGGTGTCCAATGCGGATTGCCAGCTCAGCCCCTTCATCAACGAGATTGATATAGCGGTCATTAATCTGTAGATCGAGTGTTATCTCAGGGTAGCGTTCTAAAAAATCTGAGATGTGCGGGACTAAGAATGTGTGAGCCAATGCTGTGGGGCAGGCAACGCGTAATAGCCCTGTGGGTGTAACATTTCCTCTGAAAGAAGACTCTGACTCTTCGACCGCTTCCAGAATACGCCTTGCTTCCAAATAATAACGTTCTCCTTCAGGAGTCAGGGAAAGCTTGCGGGTTGATCTGTGAAGTAATCTGGTCTGCAAATGCTCTTCGAGGGCTGCAATATGACGACTCACGTTCGGTTGCCCTAAGCCCAAATCCCTGCCGGCTGCGGAAAAGCTGCCTGTTTCAGCGGTACGGACAAAGCATGTCATCAACAGTAATCTATCCATCCTAAAACCCATTTATGCTTTTAATGCATGAAAGATATTTAAAAATACAATCTTATCACTATCTGAGCATGAGCATACAGTGGCTATCAAATCGGTCATTCGCCGGTCAGTAGTTAAAACTAACAGGAGATAGTTATATGGCTAGATTACAAGGTAAACGCGCACTGATCACGGGTGGAACAAGTGGTATTGGTCTTGAAACAGCGAAGCTGTTTGTTGCAGAAGGTGCACGCGTAATTGTTACGGGTGTTAACCCTGATTCTATCGCAAAGGCGAAAGTAGAACTGGGTAATGACGTGTTAGTCGTGAGTGCTGATTCCGCTGATGTGAACGCACAGAAAGCGCTGGCTCAGACAGTTCAGGAACACTTTGGACAACTGGATATCGCTTTTCTGAATGCGGGTATATCAATGTATATGCCAATTGAGGTATGGACAGAAGAGCAGTTCGACCGCATTTATGATATCAACGTTAAAGGTCCTTACTTCTTGATGCAGGCGCTGCTGCCAGTGTTCGCAAGCTCTGCATCAGTGGTCTTTAATACCTCTGTAAATGCTCACACGGGACCGGTGAACTCTTCAGTTTATGGCTCAACAAAAGCAGCATTACTGAACATGTCGAAAACACTTTCCAACGAGTTACTTTCTCGTGGGATCCGTATCAACGCAGTGAGCCCTGGCCCTGTTGATACACCGCTTTACGATAAGGCGGGGATCCCAGTGGAATATCATGATCAAGTGATGAAAGATATCGTTGCAACCATCCCTGCCGGTCGTTTTGGTAAGCCTCAGGAAGTAGCACAAGCGGTACTTTACTTCGCATCTGATGAGTCTGCCTGGACCGTGGGTTCAGAAATCATCATCGACGGCGGCGTTTCAATCTAAGCCACCAAAATAAGATTTACAATTCATCAAGCCCGCCACCTTTTATAGCGGCGGGCTATCTTTTTATCTGGAGTCTGAGATGTCTACCTGTGACCTGACACTTATTAGCCACCTACTGTGCCCCTTTGTGCAGCGTTCAGCGATCGTTCTTCTCGAGAAAAATGTGCTATTTGAACGCGTAAATGTAGACTTATCGGCAAACCTGACTGGTTTCTTGCTCTGTCACCCACTGGCAAGGTGCCGCTACTTAAAGTGTGTCAGGAAAATGGTGAAGGTGCTCTTATTTTCGAGAGCATGGTGATCTGCGAGTACCTTAATGAAACACAGGACGGTTATTCGATGTATGCTGACGATGCATTAGTAAGAGCCAGACAGCGCGCATGGATCGAGTTCTCTACATCAATGCTTGGAAATGCATGGCAATTTTTAAATGCGACTGATCAGGTCATTGCAGACAGCAAACGCGCGGTGTTCCGTGAGCAGCTTGAACGTATTGAATCTGAATTGAGCCTGGGACCTTATTTCTCTGGTGCCGAATTCAGTATGGTTGATGCGGTCTACGCTCCTGTTTTCCGTTACTTCTCCATCATCGATGCATCAGTCTCTGAGGCGATTTTTGAGGGGCTTCCACGTGCTTTAGCGTGGAAAGCTGCACTTGCGAAAAGGGAAAGTGTACAAGCCGCTGTATCATCAGATTATGCAGAACTTTTCCAAAATCATCTTCGTCAGCATTCCGCAATTCTCGCTGCCTGAAGATATTCGCTGGGAAACCGTGACCTGTTTCCCGCTGATTAAAACACTGCAATGTTAGTAATTCCTCCACCAACTGAGAGAACAATTTTGAACTTCTGCTTTTCGCTCAGGCTGTGTGAAAACCCTAGTCCAAAACTGATGTGAGCGTGTCTACGCAAAATCTGAAATTAATCGACCGGTTAGTAGAGCCGAATTTTACGTATGAGCGCGGTTTTCAGCTCTGTTTTTGGCAGTTTCAGCGGCCAAAAAAGTTTTCACACAGCCTGCGCTCTCAGCAGACCTTCAGCGTCACGTATTTGTCTGCTGTGTGCCATAAGCGGACATTTTGAACTACCTAACGTTATATTTTCTCCTGATTGACGCGTGACGAAAGTTCCTGATGGCTCTCTTTTCGTTCGCTGTAGCGATCGGCAAGGTAACTGCTTTGCCCCTTGAACAGGAGAGTGATTTTAAATAACTCCTCGGCGACATCGACAATGCGGTCATACCAGGACGAAGGTTTCATTCGCCCGTTTTCATCGAATTCCTGCCAGGCTTTAGCGACTGAAGACTGGTTAGGAATAGTGAACATCCTCATCCAGCGGCCAAGAATTCGCATCTGGTTCACCGCATTAAAAGACTGCGAGCCGCCACATACCTGCATTACAGCGAGAGTTTTGCCTTGAGAAGGGCGGACCGCGCCTTCGCTTAACGGGATCCAGTCGATCTGGGCCTTCATCACCGCACTCATTGCCCCATGCCGCTCAGGAGAGCTCCACACCATTCCATCACACCATCTGACCAGTCCGCGCAGCTCTATGACTTTTGGGTGTGTATCCGGAGCATCATCCGGCAGGGGTAAACCTGAAGGATTAAACAGCCTGACTTCCGCCCCCATCGCCGTCAGCAGGCGACCCGCCTCTTCTGCTGCAAAACGACTGTACGAACGCTCTCTTACCGAGCCATACAGAATCAGAATGCGTGGAGATTCATTGAGCTGTAGGTGCTCAGCAATCTTTTTATCGAAACAATCAGCGTTCAGTGCAGGAAAGTGTTCCATTATTTCTCCTCCGGGATATTACGGTGATTTCAAAGCTAATGCATATGGTTTACCATATGTATATTCTGAAGGGAACGGAGTAATCAATGCTACAGCCTGTTCAGCTTTTTAAAATCCTGTCGGATGAAACACGTCTCGCCATTGTCATGCTTCTCCGGGAGTCCGGCGAACTATGCGTATGCGATATATGTGCGGTCACTACTGAGTCACAGCCCAAAATATCTCGCCATATGGCTATTCTGCGTGAAGCAGAGTTAGTGCTTGACCGCCGGGAAGGCAAATGGATTCACTACCGTCTGTCTCCCCACATGCCAGCGTGGGCGGCTGAGACGATCACGACGACCTGGCAATGTATGAGAGAAGATGTGGGTGAATGGCTGTCAAAATCAGCCTGTACATCATGCTGAGAATTTTTCATCACATATACATAACCATATGCAAAGGAACCTGAAATGATTTTGGCAGGGAGTATATTTATACTGACGCTGGTCCTGGTCATCTGGCAGCCCAGAGGTCTAAGCATCGGTTGGAGTGCAAGTATCGGAGCAGTGTTGGCGCTGGGAACGGGAGTTATCCACATTCATGATATCCCTGTAGTCTGGAACATCGTCTGGAACGCAACAGCGGCATTCATTGCGGTGATCATCATCAGCCTGCTGCTCGATGAGTCCGGTTTCTTTGAATGGGCCGCGCTGCATGTTTCCAGATGGGGTAACGGGCACGGCCGCCTGCTGTTTACCTGGATAGTACTGCTTGGCGCAGCTGTTGCTGCTCTGTTTGCTAACGACGGTGCCGCGCTGATACTGACGCCAATTGTGATTGCAATGCTGCTCGCACTGGGGTTCAGCCAGGCGACGACGCTGGCTTTTGTTATGGCTGCGGGATTTATTGCCGATACCGCCAGCCTGCCGCTGATAGTTTCCAACCTGGTGAATATTGTCTCGGCGGATTTCTTCGATCTGGGCTTTACGCAGTACGCCTCCGTGATGGTCCCTGTGAACCTTGCGGCCATCGCTGCAACGCTGGTCATGCTCCATCTCTTCTTCCGCCGCGATATTCCGGCCAGATATGACGTTTCACTGCTCAAAACGCCTGCCAGCGCGATTAAAGATCCAGCGACGTTCAGGGCGGGCTGGGTTGTTTTACTGTTCTTGCTGACCGGTTTCTTTGTTCTGGAGCCGCTGGGGATCCCTGTAAGTGCGATAGCAGCAGTTGGGGCTGCGGTGCTTTTCGTGGTAGCAAAGCGTGGTCATGCCATAAATACCGGGAAAGTGCTGCGCGGTGCGCCCTGGCAGATAGTGATTTTCTCGCTGGGTATGTATCTGGTCGTCTACGGCCTGCGTAACGCTGGACTGACTGAGTCTCTTTCAGCCGTACTCAATATGCTGGCAGACAAAGGTTTATGGGCTGCTACGTTCGGTACCGGCTTCCTGACTGCGTTCCTGGCGTCTGTGATGAACAATATGCCGACGGTACTCATTGGCGCATTGTCTATAGACGGGAGCACTGCGTCCGGCATAGCCAGAGAGGCGATGATTTATGCCAATGTGATTGGCTGCGATTTAGGTCCTAAAATCACCCCGATAGGCAGTCTGGCAACCCTGTTATGGCTTCATGTGTTGGCACAGAAAAACATGACCATCACCTGGGGGTATTACTTCCGCACGGGCATAATCATGACTCTGCCCGTGCTGTTTGTCACTCTGGCCGCGCTGGCGTTACGGCTCTCCGTCACTTTGTAATGAGATACAGATATGAGCAACATTACCATCTATCACAATCCGGCCTGTGGGACCTCACGTAACACGCTGGAGATGATCCGTAACAGCGGTAACGAACCAACCATTATTTATTATCTCGATACTCCCCCGACTCGTGATGAACTTATCAAACTGATTTCAGATATGGGTATTGGAGTACGTGCATTGCTGCGTAAGAACGTCGAACCCTATGAGCAGTTGGGTCTTGATGAAGAGAAATTTAGTGATGAGCAGTTGATTGATTTCATGCTTCAACACCCGATCCTGATTAATCGGCCGGTAGTCGTTACGCCGCTTGGCACTCGTCTTTGCCGCCCTTCAGAAATAGTGTTGGATATTCTACCGGAAGGTCAGAAAGGAGTGTTTACCAAAGAGGATGGCGAGAAAGTCATTGACGAAATGGGGAAACGGGTTAAGTAATCTGCCCACTTCAAAATATCGGACGCCTGTTAATGCTTTGCGGGCGTCCGCTTTTCGCTCTCAGCAGACCTTCAGCGTCACGTGTTTGTCTGCTGGTCAGGAGCGGACGTCACCAACAATTGAGTGTGCTACTCATAAGGGAGCAGATCAGACGAACTCAAAAATAGTTGTCGGGACCCTTAGCGAGCATGCGGATAGGATGCATTTCAGATGCATTTCTGTTTCAGGGAAGCTTAATCCACGTGATACGTGGGATAATCTATATAACCTGCATCTCGCCCGGTATAGAACGTATCCTTATCAGGAATAGCTATCGGCCACCCATTTTTCATGCGTTTAACGAGATCAGGATTGGCTATGAAAGGACGCCCAAATGCGATTAAGTCGGCATAACCTTCTCTGAGTGCCAGTTCTGCACGCTCCTGTGTATAGCTGCCCGCGACGATGAGGGTACCTTCGTAGGCCTCGCGAAACTTTGTCAGAAAGCCAGCAGGAATGGCCTGAGCTCCCAGAGATTCCTGATCGCTCAAATGCACATATGCGAGATGTCGACGACGCAGTTCGATACCCAAAGATAACCAGGTATCCTGCTCATCATCAAAGCCATGCATATCCTGCAGGCGGCCAAAGGGTGCAATACGGATACCTGTCAGATGACTCCCGATGGCTGCAGAGACGGCATCCACCGTTTCCAGCGTAAACCGCAGGCGATTAGCAATATTACCGCCATAGCGGTCTGTCCTGTCGTTAAGTCCACCATTGATAAATTGCTCGAAGATGTAGCCGTTAGCCGCGTGGATCTCCACACCGTCAAAACCCGCCTCGATAGCATTTTTAGCCGCCCGAACGAAATCCTGTGTCACCCGCGGGACTTCATCCGTTGCTAATGCGCGGGGCTGGCTGTGAAATACGCGTACAGACTGACAGTTATCACCGGGAATGTGAGTGGTGCAGCCTTCTGCAACGCGTGAGACGGAGCTGACCGGTGCCTGCCCATCAGGCTGGTGAGCAATGTGAGAGGAACGACCTACGTGCCAAAGCTGGATGAATATTCTCCCACCTTGCGCATGTACTGCCTCAGTCACCTTTTTCCAGCCCTCTATCTGTTCGTCAGTGTAAATTCCCGGCGTGTAAGCCTGTCCACGGCCTTCCATTGAAACAGGTGAACCTTCGGAAACAATTAAACCTGCTGTTGCGCGCTGGCGATAGTAGGTGACCATACTGTCAGTGGGAACATGGTCATAGGCCCGCGATCGGGTCATTGGTGCCATAACGACACGATTATTAAGCTTTATTCCATTCATTGTATAGATATTCAGTAACTCGCTCATTCTGTCTCCTGAAGCCATTTCATGGTAAAAATCTGTTAGCAACGATCTTATCCTTATTTGAAGGCCATGATTACCTGGGCAAAAAGACCCTCAGTGTTGAGATAAAGGAACCAATATTTGTGACGGCACAACTCAATGGCGTACAGGAATTTACTGAAGTCGTCAGAAAAGGCAGTTTCGTTGCTGCAGCTGAGGGTTTAGGCGTGACGCGTTCTGCACTCAGCAAAAGCATCAAGCGTCTGGAAATTCGGCTGGGGGTTCGCTTACTCAACCGCAGTACGCGAAGCCTGTCGCTGACACCGGAAGGTGAGATCTATTTCAATCGCTGCACTGTTGCTCTGGATATGATTTCAGATGCCGAAAGCAGAATAGAGGCGGGGATAGTCGAGCCGTCTGGACTGATGCGGCTGACGGTTCCCGTGGCCTTTGGGCACCTTTTCATTATGCCCTTACTCAATATCATGGCGTTAAAATACCGGGCCCTGAATATCGAAGTTGATTTCAGCGATCGGGTTCGCGACCCCGCGACAGACGGCTTTGACCTTGCACTGAGGCTTGGCCCCCTGCCTGACTCAGGTGATTTGGTTGCCACCCGCCTGGGCGAGCAAAGGCTTATCATTTGTGCCTCAGCGGGCTATCTGGAACGAGCAGGCATCCCCATTGATCTTCGTGAGCTTTCATCACACAGATGCATTTCAGGGTTACCATCAGACGGGCAAACTTACTGGCTAATCCGGGGCAAAGAGGGGCACGTTGTAAGACATGTTGTTTCCTCAGCCTACCGTTTTAATAATGGTCAAGCCATGCTGGAAGCGGCTATCGCAGGATGTGGGGTGACGCAACTTCCGGACTGGTTATGCGGTGATGCCATCAAAAAGGGGCAGCTTCGTGCAATTCTACCCACCTTTCAGGCACCGCCCACCCCCATTTCTGCAATGTGGCCCAGGACTCACACGGTGCTTCCTAAAGTGAGAGCCTTGATTGAAGAACTGAAAAAAGAGTTGCCGGCACTGTTAACGAGCGCGCAGCGTTCATCTGTTACGAGATAATGAGATATCAGTGCCTGATACACCAGCGACCGCAAGCCTGCCAGAATTATATTCGCTCAAGCATATTGACCAATGATTGTGAGCGTCTGTTTCCATTCTTGCCCGGTAATGAGCACCGTAGATTTCGCCCCCCTGAGTCATACGTTTTCTCCTGGATAATCCGGCCTATTATCAGGAAGGCCGACTGGTTAACCTTCAAGCGGCATAATAATAAAGCCGAAGGTCAGGCGGCCCAGGCGGAATACGCGCTTATATGCGCTATGTGAGGCAAGATCCGGCGGATAAGTGAGTTGTATCTGTAAATGGGGGATTTTCACTCCTGACGGGCGCAGTCAGTCGCGCCCGTTATTTAGTTCATCATTGATGATTACTTCGCAGCATCCCGCAGGACCTGCTTCATAAAGGCGACGGAGCTCTCCAGAGCCTGCACTGCTTCTGGCTGCAGCGTGGAGAAGAAATGCCAGGCGTGGAACATACCCGGCCAAACCTCCAAATTTACGCGAACCCGGTTATCACCCAGATGAGTTGCGAGCCGCATCGCGTCGCTCAGCATCAGTTCATTCTCGCCAATCTGAACCAGCACCGGCGGCAGACCCGTCACATCCGCAAACACCGGTGATGCCATTGGGTGATTAGGTAACGCATCGCCCAGGAAGGTGCGTGCCAGGAAATCCAGGCCGGCCTTGGTGTTCAGAGGATCAAGACCTTCCCGGTTGGTCATGGAGACGCCCGTATGCTCAAGGTTGGCCCATGGGGAAATGGAAACACCGCCGGCCGGAAGTGGCAGGCCTTTATTACGTGCAGCTACCATAATGGTAACCACCATTGCTCCGCCCGCAGACTCGCCCGCCAGTAAGATTTTGCTGGCATCAAAGCCCTGTTCAATCAACCACTCATACGCACGAACGGTATCGGTAACGGGCGTGGGGAAAGGATACTCCGGTGCCAGACGGTAATCCGGCATGTAAACCCGTGCGCCCAGCATGCTGGCGTAGTTACCACCAATACCGTGATAGCCCGCCGGTTCGCCGACAATATAAGCCCCGCCGTGGATGTACATAACGATGGCATCAGTTTCAAGTTTGTCAGGCGTCACCAGCGTGCCCGGTACGCCCCCCATGTCGACTTCAGTAAAACTGATACCGGAAGGTGCAGGATTTTTAGCCAGCATACGGGTATAGGCGTCACGTACCTCACTCATAGGCGTTACGGTATCCTCACCCGTAAGGATTGGACCCAGGCCGGCCAGGCTTTCTGACCATTCTTTTACGGCTTGTTTGGTTTGTTGATTCAGCATTTTTATTCCTGTTTGTATTTGCGTTAAAAAATAACAGGAACCTATAGTATATAAACATTTAGGGAATGTGCTTCCCGTATCAGGGTACGTTAAAGCCCGTATTAAAGGAGATAAATAAAGCATGGAGATCAACAGCATTGGTGATATCGCCGCATTCGTCGCGGCTGTAAAAGCCGGGAGTTACACCCACGCAGCGGGTTCCCTCGGGCTCACTCGTTCTGCCATTGGCAAGAGTATTGTCAGGCTCGAAACGCGTATGGGTGTTCGTCTCCTTAACCGTACCACCCGGAGTCTGAGTCTGACTGATGAAGGGAGGGTCATGTTCGACCGTTGCCGACAGATACTGGATGACCTGGAAGAGGTCGATGCCGCCATGGCCATGCGCAGGGGGAAACCAACGGGGACTCTCCGGCTGAGTGCTCCGCTTTCTTTTGGGCAGCGCCATATCCTTCCCATTCTGGATGTTTATCTGAAAAAGTGGCCGGAACTTCGTGCGGAGGTGTCCTTTAGCGACAGGTTTGTTGATCTTATTGAAGAAGGCTTTGATATTGCCATTCGCATCGGTGAACCCCGCGATGACTCGCGCATTCTTACCCGAACGATTGCTTCGCAGCACATTGTCACTTGTGCATCTCCAGAATATTTGTCCTCACGGGGCGTTCCAGAAACGCCCGCAGACTTAACCGGGCATGACACTATTTTTCTTCTGAGTGCAGAAAAGAGACGCAGCTGGCGGTTTGCGACTCCGGAAGGTACTTTTGTGTATGAAGGACCCGGGCGGCTAAACCTCGACAGTTCGGAAGCCATGCGGGCATCGGCAATTTCCGGATTTGGTATCGTTCACTTACCGACCTATTTGCTAGGGGAGGATTTACGTAGTGGTAAGCTGATACCGGTGCTTGAGGAGTATCCTTTCCCTCCGGAACCTATTCGGCTCATTTATCCCAGTAAACGACATTTATCCCCGCGAATTCGGGCCTTTATTGACCTGCTTGTGGAAAGCTGGGAGCAAGGTTTACCTTGGGAATAAAGTATATCCAAACGCAGTTGTCCGGCTACATTTTCAGGCACAATGTCCGCTCCTCGCTCACAGCGGACCTTTCATAACCAGAGGTCCGCTCTGTGCCAGAAGCGGACGTTGTATCTTTGCACGCTGCGATAACTTTTTGATAATTTTGCAAACGCATTAAAAAGACAATTATCAGAGTGGCCTCTTAAGTGTTCTTATGCAGATTGCGGTAGCCTCCTGGCGTTCTTCCGGTATGACGTTTGAATGCCAGCGAAAAAGAGGGAACAGATTTATATCCGGTTAATCTTGCTATCTCACTAATACTTAAGTGATGTTTCCTGAGTTCAGCGCATGCCAGCTCCATTCGCCATGACGTCAGATAATTCCCGGGCGTTGAACCGGTAAGCTGGTGAAACCGACTAGCGAACGCACTGCGGGACATGGCTGATTTAGCAGACAGACTTGCCAGCGTCCAGTCTGCAGATGGAGAAGAATGTATCAGTGACAGTGCGGTTCCTATTTTCCTGTCACCGAGCGCTTTCAGCCAGGATGTCCCTTTCTGATTACCCTCTAAGTATTCCCTCAGCATCTGCACCAGAACAAGTATTGCCATGCTACTGGCCACAATGTCGTGTCCGGGACGAAGCGCTGATGTTTCATGCGAAAGCAAAGTGATAAGGGCGGTGAGTGCAGGAGAAGAACTTTCCTCTCGTCGTGAAACCAGAACCGGAGGCAGATGTTTTAAAAGCAGCGGGCTGGAAGCCTCCTCAAATACGAATCTTCCCCCAATCCCCTCACTGATAAGTTCTCCCTGGCCGTAGCGGACCACGCCATCCGCTTCACGGTGAGAAGAGAATATCTGCCGTCCGTCACTCACCATCAATGCCGGACTTGAGCCACAGCAGTAAGCGTCACCCGAGGTCAGAAGATAGAAGTCCCCTTTTTCAAGCAGCAGAGGCTGCATTCCGACCATCCAGAGCCAGAAGTTCCCCTCAAGCACAGTGCCGAACTTAATGTGTTTATAAGAGGGAAACCGCATTGCCCAGGGGCCACGTGCTTCCATACGGGCCGTAAGAATGGCCTCTACCTTCAGGAGTGAAAGAATATCAGACAGCGGATCCATAACATCCTGGACGAATGAATAATAAAAAAGGGATTTCTATAATAAAAGAAAGCTTTTATCTGCGTCATTATCATTTGGAGCTTAACGGAGAAAACCAAATGAAATACGCAGAACTGGGTAAAACAGGGGTTTATGTTTCACGCATTTGTCTCGGGACGATGACATTTGGCGGGGCGGATAATGCCGCCGGTAATGCCATCGGCCGTCTGACGGGCAAAGAGGCGGATATTATCGTTGGTGAGGCGCTGGACGCCGGCATCAATTTTATTGATACCGCCGATGTCTATGGTTCGGGGGGCTCTGAAAGCGTGCTGGGCGAAGTGCTGGCGCAGCGCCGCGGTCAGGTTTTCCTTGCAACAAAAGCGCACAGCAGAATGAATGCGGGCCCAAATGATGCAGGCCAGTCGCGCTATCACTTGATGCAGGCGCTTGAAGCCAGCCTGCGGCGGCTTAAAACCGATCACATTGACTTATATCAGGTTCACAACTTTGATGCTGCAACGCCGCCTGAAGAGGTTTTACGGACACTGGATGATATGGTGCGACAGGGTAAGGTCAGGTATATCGGCTGTTCGAATTATGCGGGCTGGCAGCTTGCCAAAGCCCTGGGTGTCTCGGCTGAACATAAGCTTGAGAAATTTGTCAGCGTACAGTCTTTTTATTCGCTGGCCTGCCGCGACATTGAGCATGAACTCCTGCCGGCAATCAAGGACAGCCACAGCGGACTTCTGTGCTGGAGTCCACTGGCAGGCGGGCTGCTTTCAGGCAAGTTTGATCGCAGCGGCAATCATGACGCTTCGGGCAGGCGCGCGAAGATCGAATTTCCACCCGTCGACAAGAACCAGGCATGGGATATCGTGGATGTGCTCAGAGCAGTTTCTGAAAAACACAACACCACACCAGCCTGCATTGCGCTCGCCTGGCTGCTTTCGTCACCGCAGGTGACCAGCGTTATAGCGGGCGTGCGTAATGTGGAGCAACTCAGGGGCAACCTCTGCGCACTGTCTGTTGAGCTCAGTGAAGAAGAAAAAGGAATGCTCGATGAGGTCAGTCATCCAGGGATTCGTTATCCGGGCTGGATACAGTCATATAATGCCGCGAGTCGTTTCCCTGCGGGCTTTACCGATACCGGACCCAGTTGGGTGCTGGGCGAGTCACCCGTCTGAAATAAAATATATATGGGATGTCCGGTTCGTATTTAGGCCGAAAAGGGCTGGTACAAAATAAATGCCAGTAGAAGCTGAATATCTCAGTGTCAAAGATCCGCTGCTCGCTCGAAGCAGCCTGATGGGCTTCACCTACAGCAGTTTGGTGCCAGAAGCGGACATTACTGGCAGACTGAAGCAGATAAAGTCCTGCCCGCATGCGGCAATTAGAGCTCTCACATTGTTTATGCTGCAAACCGGCTTTCTGGTAAACCGGCAAAGACTGCAGATTCGGCCTTCAGTAAAGCACCGTCATAAATTGATGGCGCAGAAAGCCCCACAGAAGCAGTGGTGCAGTAGAGGTTGGTGAAGCCCTCACCGGCCAGTATCGGACAGGTGCTCTGGATACCAGGGGATGGCAGGATAGTGTCTGTGGTCCCATCCGGACTGTAACGAACAATACGATTCCCTCCCCATTCAGCATTCCATAAATAGCCCATCGCATCCACGCAGGAGCCGTCAGGTGCACCATTGCCTGCTGTTTCGGTGAACACGCGCGGGTTCTCCAGAGATGGATAATCGCAGCAGAATATTTTGCCCTGCATCGAGTCGCTGTAATAGATCGTGCAGCCATCGGGGCTGAAACAGATGCTGTTCGGGATGGCGACCTCGGGCAGCGCAAGCGTTTCAACAGTCAGCGTTGCAGCATTTAGTCGGTGAAACTTACCGATGACTTTTACGGGATAACCTTCATCCATAGTCCCAAAGACAAAATTACCGGCACGGTCGCACCGTCCGTCACCTGTGCGGGTGCCTGTTTCTCCCGGTGAGGCTGCCACCGTTGTAAGAATACCGGTGTTGAGATCATAGAAAGCCAGCCTGGACGCGAGTCCCATCAGCAGAATGTGACTCTTTTCGGTCAGGGCAAAGGATCCAAGGCGTTCTGGCAGCGACCAGCGCATCACAGCGTCATCGCCTTCTTCTAAGGCGAGTAGTTCACTGCATTCAATGTCAGTCCAATAGAGTCTGCATGTTCTTTCACACCACAGGGGGCACTCTCCCAGCGTATTCCTGACATCAGCTGCAATTGAAAACATGTTAATCCTCCGGATAAATAAAGGTCGTACTGCACATTGAGCGTGACTCACCCGCGTCTGCGCTGTGGTAAACGTGGGTAAACGCAGTTACTGCAGATAACGCGCAGAAAGTCGATCGCTGAAAAGCATGACGGCAAGTCCGATCAGCATAACCAGCATTCCCCCCAGCCTGAGTAACGAAACCGGACGCCGCACAGCGCCCAACAAGCCAAAATGATCAATCATCTGCGAGGAAAGTAACTGTCCGACAATCGCCAGCCCGAGCAGAGCTGAAAACCCAATTTTCGGCGCAAGCACGACATAGCTGAACAGTGCACATGCACCTATCATTCCGCCCGCCAGACTCCAGAGGGGTTGCGACGGGATCGCCGCTAGCGATGTCATCAACCCACCCCGCAGCAGCGCGTAAATCCCTAGACTGAACGCGCCCGCCGTAAATGAAAACAGCGCCGCAGTGACCGGGTCGCCGCCCAGTCCCTTTGCCAGCTGGCTGTTCAGGGTCGTCTGCAGGGTGATCCCCAGACCTGCGGCAAAAGCGATTACGTAATAGGTCATGCCCATGCTTTTCATCCTGGTCAGTCGGCCTGCACCAGCGGCAGGAAGGTGTCAGCAAAAATGTCAGGCTGGTAGCCAGAGGCTGCAAAAAGGTGCTCACGCGACTCATCAATCGCCGCACGTAGTCGCGCGCTGTCTACGCCCAGCACCTTACCGTTCTGTTTAACGATGCGTCCGCCGATCATGACGGTGTCGATGTTGCTGCGCTCGGCGGCATGAACCACCGTGCCAAAGGCATTGCCGGACGGGTAAAGATTGAGATCACTGACGCTAATCAGCACCAGGTCGGCTTGTTTGCCTGGCGTCAGGCTGCCAACTTTGTCCTGCAGCCCTGCACAGGCAGCGCCATCAAGAGTCGCGGCTTTAAGGAGTTGCGCCGCCGGAAGCGTTTTCAGCGCATGTTCAGAATCGCAGCACTGCTGCTGATGCATGCCCATCACGCGCTGCAGGTAAAAGGCGACGCGCATCTCCATAAACATATCGGTGCTGTACGACGTTTCATTGTCTACGCTCAGGCCAGGGTTGATGCCATGACGCTGCGCGGCCTCAATGGCGAACATCCCGCTTTCGATGCCATAGTGCGAATCTGAGCGCGGGCAGACGTTCACCCGGACACCGGCCTCCCGCAGAATTTCCCATCCCCTGTCGGGCAGCGCCGTGCAGTGATTGAAAATATTGTCCGGACCCAGAAGCCCCTGCTGATGCAGCGACTCAAGTTCAGACCCCATCTCAGCGCCAAAGAACTCAGTGACAATCGACAGTCCCAGCCGGCGGGCTTCGGCCCACAACTCCGGCTCCAGCTGGGCCATGACGGCGAGAGAGACCAGGCTTTCAGGGTTGTCGGTGAAATACTTATCCTGCAGACGCTGCCAGTTTCCCGGCCAGTGCGCTTTATCCCATTCGCCAGCTACCGGTGCGCCGGAAGCATGAATGGCACGAATGCCGGTATCAAGCAGGGCCTCGACGGCGGCATCGGAATGCGCTGCGGTTCGGCTGTTGTGCGAGTTATCGATCATTGTGGTGATGCCCGCGTCAATAGCGCCCAGCGCCGTCAGCAGGTTGCCAACATAGATATCGGCAGGACGGTAATATTTAGCGAAGGAGAAGTGCGTGGCGTTGCTGTAGTCGTCCAGGCAGGTGGCGTTTGGGTTAATGCGGCGCAACTGTCCTTCCCATGCGTGACGATGAGAATCGACCATTCCCGGCATGGCGATCATGTTGGTGGCATCAATGACATGCGCACCCGGCACATCAAGGTTCTGGCCGACGGCGGTAATCGTTGAGCCGTTGATGAGAATATCGCCGCGCTCAATGTTACCGACGTTCCCGTCCATGCTCAGTATCGTCGCGCCACGAATCAACGTAGCCTGTGAAGTGACATTCTGATTGTTAACAATATTTCGGATGTATTTGGTCATTAAACCTGCCTCTTTCCTGATTAATGGGGAAACGATACACCACGTTATTAGCCTGAATAAGATGCTTAAAGCGTTTTCATAATTCATAATTCGCGAATAATCAGACTCACTTTTACCCAGGAGCAGGACGATGGATCGGATTCAGGCTATGCAGGTTTTTATAAGGGTTGCTGAAGCCGGAAGCTTTGTGCGCGCGGCAGAGACACTGTCACTGCCAGCTTCCACCGTCACCAGCACGATTAAAAATCTGGAGAAATACCTGCAGGTACGTCTGCTTAACCGGACAACAAGACGGGTCAGCCTCACACCTGAAGGACTGCAGTATCTGGTGCAGTGCCGGGAGATCCTGTCGCTAATTGAACTTAGTGAATCCAGCCTGAGTGATTCCGTCAGGCGACCCCAGGGACGGCTGCGGGTTGATATGCCAGGGGGTATCGCCCACTTCGTCGTCATGCCCAATCTGAAAGAATTTTACCGGCTCTATCCGGATATTTACCTGATGATTGGCGTCAGCGACCGGCAGGTCGATCTTGTTCAGGAAGGGATAGATTGCGTGATCCGAACCGGAGAATTAACCGACTCCACGCTGGTTGCGCGGCCACTTGGCCGGTTTCGCTGGGTGACCTGCGCCTCGCCTGACTATCTCAGGCAATACGGTGTGCCTGAGACGCCGGAAGCGTTGTCGCTGCATCGGGCGATTCATTACTTTTCCGGTTCGGGAAGACGCACTAATGAACTGCGTTTCACACGAGGCACTGAGGCCTTCTCTGTGCCGGTTGAGGGGGATGCAGCCGTTAACGAAACGGGACTCTATATCAGACTGTGCCTTGAGGGTTTTGGGCTGGCGCAGCTTGCTGAGAATGTGATTTCGGAGAATCTGCGGCAAGGCAAACTGGTCGAGGTTCTGGCGGACTGGCAGCCACCTTCCGTGCCGGTGACGATGCTCTATCCGCATCAGCGTTTTCTCTCTCCCGCCGTGCGTGCTTTTGCTGACTGGGTCGGCGAACTTTTCAACGATGTCGCAGGTGAGAAACGGCCTTCCCGGTAAGAGATGGTCTTGAGAGCAAGAGTACGCTTCAGAACGATAATGGACAGCATCCACAGCAGAGGAACCGATCGTTCCCCTGTGGTGCCAGCCAATTCAGCCCGTCTGCTGTACAGGTTCCAGATGCGCATTTCGTCCGGCAGCCATTCCGGTGCAGGCACCTGCGACCGCGATTGCTGCGGTCATCAGTAATGGCAATGTCCAGCCTCCGGACAACTCCTGTACTTTGCCCAGCAGCAGCGGACCCATCGCCGCCATCAGATAACCGACGCTCTGCGCCATGCCTGACAGCGCGGCGGCGTCACCGGCATTTTTGGTACGAAGTCCGATGAAGGTCAGGCCCAGCATCATACTGGCACCCGAGCTGAAGCCGAGAAGAGCAGCCCACAGCATCGCCAGATTCGGCAGGTACATGATGCCGATAAAGGACGCAGCGGTTAACAGGCTGACGCCGGCAGCGGCTGCTTTCTGATCGTTGAGGCGACGCAGCGTGGCGGCCAGAATCAGGCCGGGAATGGCGGTGGTCAGCTGAAGAATGCCGTGTACTTCACCGGCCTGGGCTGAGGAGAGTCCACTGTCCGTTAGAATGGCGGGCAGCCAGCCGACAGCAACATAAAACGGCATCGCATTCAGGCCCATAAACAAGGTGACCTGCCATGCCAGAGGCGAGCGCCAGACCGCGACGGTCGCCGTTGTTTTCTCACCCGCTGCTGGCAACTGATGCTTCATCTTTAACTGGGGCAACCATAAAAGCAACGCAAGCAGCGGTGCAATAACCAACATGGCTAACGCGATGTTCCAGCCCCAGTTCTGCGTCAGAGGAATGACAACGGCTGAACCAATAGCACCAGCCGCGCCCATGGTGATGGAATATGCCCCCGTCACGGAAGCCACGTTGCCAGAAAAGTCGCGTTTGATAAGGCCAGGCAACAGGACATTGCCGAGGGCAATCCCGATACCTATCAATATGGTTCCGCCATAAAGCGCCCAGACACTGCCTGTGGAGCGAAGCAGGATGCCAGCTGAAATCACGGCCAGGGCACCAAAAAGGGTGCGTTCAAGACCGTACTTGTGTGAGATGGATGCGCTCAGCGGTGAAAAGGCGGCAAATGCCAGTAAAGGCAGCGAGTTAAGCAACCCAACGGCAGTAATACTTAGCCCAAAATCATGGCGAATAGACTCTAAAACGGGTGCGATAAACGGCTTAACAATTTATCCGAACTGAAACTAGAAAAATGCCGTACCAGTACAGACTGATACGGTTATTTTTGTGGTTTATTTTGTCAGAGTGGTTATCCCATTGTGCAACTGATTTCCTTCCCACAAATATAAGGTGGGGCATACGCTTTCCGGCACATATCCAGATAATCCGACCACCACTGCATCATCGCTTTACGGGCATCGAGATATTCTGCTTTATGGATGTAGGCTGCTCGAACGCTATTGCGTTCCTGGTGACTCATCTGCCGTTCAACCGCATCCTGTGCCCACAGGCCAGACTCCATCAGGGCACTACAGGCCATTGCCCGAAACCCGTGGCCGCAGATTTCATCTTTTGTGTCATAACCCATCAGGCGTAGCGCCTTATTGACCGTGTTTTCGCACATCGGTTTATACGGATTATGATCGCCGGGGAATACCAGTACCTGATGCCCGGATATTTCCCGTATCTGTTTCAGAATAGCAATGGACTGACGGGAGAGTGGAACGATATGTGGAGTGCGCATTTTTGCACCACGCCCGGAGTAGCGGACACCGGGAATGGCCTCGCGAGTGGCAGGAATGGTCCAGATTCTATTTTTGAAATCGATCTCAGACCAACGGGCGAAACGCAGTTCGCTGGAACGGATGAACAGGTGCAGAGTAAGTGATACTGCCAGGCGGGTTAACTCTCGTCCTTGCTGGTAGTCCTCAATACGAATCAAAAGCTCCGGCAGTCGCTCCAGCGGAAGGGCAGGGTAGTGGCGTTTAACGGGAGGGGCGATGATACCGTCCAGATTTGCTGCCGGATTGTGCTCTATCAACTCCTGATGTACGGCATGACGCATGATGTTGCACATATGCTGCCGGGTACGTGCTGCGACTTCCAGCAGACCTTTTTTCTCAATCCCTTTCAGCAGGTCGATAAAATGGCGGGTTTTCAGTTCTGTGACCGGCAGGTGTCCAATTATCGGGAAGATATGGTTGTTCATGCTGGCAAGCAGGCGGGTTGCGTGGTTCTCTGACCAAGTTCGGTTGCTTTTATGCCAGTCCAGTGCCACATACTTGAAAGTTTTTTCTGGTGTGGAAGTGGCTCTTTCAGCGGAGCGCTGTTGTGCTGGATTGATATTTTGCGCGAGGAGTTTACGGATACCGTCACGTTGTTGACGGGCATCAGCCAAAGATACGTCGGGATAGGCACCTAGGCCGAGGCGGGATTCTTTACCATTGATACGATATTTGAGATACCAGAGACGTGAACCGGCTGGATTGACTAAAAGGTACAGGCCATGAGAATCGGAAACTTTGAAAGGTTTAGCGGATGGCTTTAAGCTGCGGATTTTTGTGTCGTTAAGAGACATTTGGGGGTCACTCCGTCATCGAACCAACATGACCCCAAATCTGACCACCAAATTCTCCCGATGCGGAGGGAAAACTAAAAATGCATCGGGAAGACTTTTCACACTAACTCGTTGAATCTAAATCGTATAAAGATTCGTGAAGATGCATGAAAACATAAATTTGGCTCCTCTGACTGGACTCGAACTTCATCTGTATCTCCTGTTGTTACTGACTTTGTTAAAGTTAAATATATTTTTACCAGCATATTTACCATCATTATTATTTTCTTGTCAATTAAATATCAATTAAAAACAATTGGTTGTTGTCTTAACCATCTAACTATAAGCATCTTACTTTTATTTGATTATCAACATGGTGTTGTCGTTATTATCGTTAAAGTAATTGATATAAAACAATTGGTTAATTATTAGTAAAGAAAGAATGTTTAGTCAAGGCTAAAGCACTTACATCCAAGATTACTTATCTGCTCTCACACCATTCTGAAAAACCGCACCTCTTTTCCACTTTCTCTATCATGTTGAATGGGTTAACTTTTATGAAACACAAAAGCAATCGGTAGAACAATGACTACACAAAAAGAAATAGAAGAAATCAGGACTGCGTTATCTTGGTTTGATGTACGCCGATATGATGGCCTGAAAGACCTCACCCTAGAACAAATCTATGCAGAGCTTGAAAGACGGATGTTGGCTTACAAAACAAGACAACAATGGGAAACAGCAGGCAAAGATAATCAAATGCAAGCTATATACCATGATGCCAAAATCAGATGTGGTGATGTGATACTTCAATCGGACTGGATTTCAGACAATCACAGACTGTCGCATAGCTATGCTGTAAGACCAATGACCAGAGTTCAATTGTTCAACTATGGGCGGGCTATGTATCGGCTGGAGACTTCAGAGCAAACAGATCCTGTTGCAGTGAGTTCCGACTACATCTCTGAGTATCTGAAACAGGGGGGGATGAACCCAGCTAACAAGATGCTGATTGAAATTGACTTGGAAGAAGCCAGCAGTGACGATCTCGCAGAACACCTGCAAGTGCTGATTGCTCTATGGCAAAAGCACCTAAAAACGCCTAAACCCCCGAAACGAAAGTTTAGGTTTGGTCATAAGACCTTTGAAAGAATACTTGATTACAAAGTCATCCCTTTGATGGATTTGATCTCATGGGAACAGCTCTACAACGAAGGTAAGAACATACCTTTCACCATTTTAGCTGACATATTGCATGGTAATAATGGGATCAGAAGTAGTGAGAACATCAAAGATACTGATTATGGTTACGCGAAAAGTTATCTTGATAATGATGAGTATTTCAAGGTTTTAAATGATTTTTATATTAAAAACAATATGTTAAAGGATTGGAATGTCATTGACGTAATAACATTTAACGATAAAGCCTCGGATAAAAACAAAAAGTAAACACAAGGGATGTTCACAATCTGCGAACGTCCCTATAAAGAGTATCCCTCCAAAAATTTCCGCGAAACTCACGGTTGGTGAACATCCCTAGTTTAATACTAGCCAAAATCCTAGAATTATCTCCATCGAACAACACAGGAGATAAACATGGTTCAAAACAAAACAGATAAACATCCAAAACTTATTCGGTTGCCCGAAGTAATAAGGAGAACGGGATTTGGAAAGACATGGATTTATACACTTATTAAAGCTGGTCGCTTTCCATCACAGGTTAAAACGGGTTTAAGGTCTATTGCCTTTATAGAAAGTGAGATTGATGCATGGATTGAGAAAATCATTTCTGATTCACGTCCTGTATCTGAATAATAAATATTTTAATAATAACAAGAGTAAATAAAATGAATAATCAAGAAATGGAAAGTATCAAAAAGTTATCCACAAAAACATTTTATGATATGACAAAGTATCTTTATGTGGCTGGGATGCTGATATATAAAGAGCAAGGAGATAATGAGTTAGTTGCATCTATTATGTTAGATAATAATAGAACGGAATCGTATCTTTCACATGTTAAAGATCATCTGGCTAAGCGTTTTGATGGATATATGGAAGAAGCTGGTAAGAGAGAAAGACTGATTTATGTTGATATGGATAAAGTTATATTGGAAATGAAAAATGTCCATATAAATGCATTACTTTTTGGCATGAGCTAACAGCAGAGTATTCGGCCTCGAAAGGGGCTAATAAAAAACAAAATGAATTAAATAAGCATTTAACTATGAGGGTGTAAATATGTCTAAAGAAAAGATAGGTTTCAATAAATCAACCGAACTGTTCTATGAGCTTGCTTGTAGGTCGTTTACCGCAAGCTGGAATATGTTCATGGAAGTAAATGGCGATGGGGATGCTAATGATTATTTGGATGATCCAGATTTTATGAGTCCATTTATTATCCATGTGATTAATCATATTCAGAACAACTTTGAAAGGTTCACTGCCCAAGAAGGTAATAGTGGTGATATTAATCAGGTTAACTTTGAACTGGTCGCTTCCATGTTAGTCGAGTATTCAGAAAACTTTAAAAAGTAAAAAAATAATCTTGCCCCGTAAGGGGCTAACAAAAGGCATAAGAGGAAAATATAAATGATAAACAACAACGAACAAAGTTCTATGACAAATAAAATGTCTGTAGTTGTAAGCGTGTTGTGTGATGGACCTCCAGAAGTAATGAATACTATTCAAGAGCGTTTTGAAATATTTATTGCCATTACTGGGTATTCAGTAGAAGAAATCATGGATGATAAAAATATATTTGATGAGTTAAATCGATTTATTAATAACGAGCTAGTGGATGATTTGGGGTTTGAGTATGACTGCGTCGTCATAAATATCGGTTATAACAACTAATGTTTTACTAAATATTAACTGAAAAGTGAGGGTGAAAAAATGAAAGAGATTGTATTGAACAGCTATGATAAAACAAAAATGAACTTGTTGCTGACATCTTACAAGGATTCTGCAATGAGATATATAATATTTATGAAAATGATCCTGAAACAGCAATCTATATTATGAGTTGGGGTAAACTTTCAGAAGTTATTTATGATGTGATTATAACTCGTGAGATAATGAAATACTCTATTAAAAATGATGTTTCTGGTACCAATAAAAATGATTTAAAGGATGAAATCTTACATTGGCATCTTGAGCATATCATTGAACTTGTTTCAAGAAATATAAATCAGGATGAAAATAAAGATCCTGTTTACTGGAAGCTGAAAATGACAGTTGTTTGATTTTTAGATGGTATGAGTATTCCCTCGAAAGAGGGAAATAACATGAACGATAAAAATAAGGCGTTCAATATGATTGATGAATTCCACGTTATTTTTATGTATAGAAAAATCCAAGCTGAAGCGGCTAAAACTGATTTAAAAACCTTGAATCAACTGTTGAATAAGTTCCGTAAGGTAGTAGCGGAGCGCCGTGAAGAATACTATCTGGAGATTAGTGAGAAAAAGGCACAAGAGCTAAGGGGTGAGAGGCTACAAAAAATATGGGGGAAAATGAAACGTGACAGAGTTTTACCAGAAGATCTTATTGACAGGTAATAACCAGTCACAATAACGTATTTAACTGGCGGCTACGCCGCTATTCTTTATGGATAAATCCATCATCAACAGGGGTGAACCCTGTTCCAGCAATGTGATTGTCTTGAGCAATCACTAAGTGCTGATTCTGTGAATATATTTCATATGTTGAAGAGTAAATAACCTATTTTATAAACTTAACACTAAACTCTATCATCGGATCGGTTTTACAATAGAAAGATGAAACGATCTAAATCCGATCCTTTTCGACTTTCCTAGCCAATATGAAAACTAGCTTATCAAGGTGAAAATATATTAATGTCAGTGTTAGGGCGTAGCCGTGCTTCAGCACATGAGCGTTAGCTCATAGAGGATGGTGATTTTCAAAAAGATGTTAATGCAATAGAAAGGAAACGGTGAAATAAAAAATAAATTACGCTCAGACATTACTGATCATTTTAATATCGAAACCCCATATGGCGATCATGAAAATCGCCCGGTTTCTCTATATCCTCTTAAGTATTATCTCTTACTTCTTGCAAAATTAAATTAAGACAAAATCGGCTTGTAGCCCTTGCGGTATAAGGCTTATGAAGAAAATACGCGACTGACCGTACAGTGAGTTTTCCTGACTCTGTGGTCAGTATTCCTGACTGTACAGTGAGCTTTCCTGACTCTGTAGTCAGTTTCTATGTCATTTTATAGACTAAAAATGACTGTGCTTTAAATTATAGTCACTGGAATACTTGCGCTTTTAAAAATATTTTCGCAAAAAACTTGATATCTGTTTTGTGCATGGTGTTTAATTTATTTTAAATAAAATAACAAGAGGTAAGAATAAAATGAATGAAATAGAAGTTGATTTAGATTTAGGCTTAAATCCTTTTTGCTTTGAGACCGAGCTAAAGATTGAAACAAGAAAAAGAAACCTGACTGTTTCAAGAGGAACAGAACTTATTGAAAGGAAGGATACCAGCAAAACTTATTTTGCCAATATCGTACATACCCAAGAGGTCGATAAAGAAGAGTTCATTAAACTCTACACCTCCCAGATAAAAGCGTACTTTGATTTAACGAAAACAGCTTACAAAGTGTTTTTTATCTTTTTACGTATATATCAGGATGCGATTGGAAAAGATCACTTTTATCTGAGTTGTAAAAAAGCAATTTCTCTCGCAGAAAAAATAGATCACTTTGCTTTGTCTGAGTCTATTTTTTACAGGGGGATAAAAGAACTTATAGAGAAACGTATTATTGCTAAAACTAATGAAAAAAACTGGTATTTCATAAACCCAGCCATTGTCTTCAATGGTGATCGTGCTCGCTTTGTGTCAGAGATTGTAAAAAAGAAAGAAGTGATGGAAGAACAACCCGAAAGTGTTACCAGCACTGACCGAAGAAATAAAAATATTAAAGAAGAAGATAGATCAATTGAGTCAGTCATAGAATACGTAAGTAGCCAAGAAGATATAGATTTGTTAATCGCAAGATTACAGGCTAAAAAGCACCAAGGAGCGATGATGAGTAAAAGCATGGGAGGATGTATCGCTGTTGAGGCAGTAACTCTTTTACCACCAGAAAAACCGTTAGATTGGGATAATATTTAAAGGTATTAACACAGATGATGTGTAGTGATTGAGTAAATAAGATGATCGGGAATGCTTAATATACAAGCGTTGTATGAAATATTATTTATACAACTTAAGTTAAATTTGATTTTTCTAAAACAAATATGGTATTAAAAATAAAACAAAAAGGAAAATCAAACAATGAATAATATTAAAATCATTGCGCTCTTTAACGCCAATGAAAACATACCATTTATGACCTGTATAGTTAAAGATGTTGAAGAGAATGAGTGCGGGATAAAACTTACTCTCGAAAATGACAATAACATCTTTATCAAAGATTACGGTTCATTCTTTCTGTCCGAATCAGCAGATGATTACGATAAGGCGCGAATGGTAAATGTGTATGGAAGATTGATTTCTGAACTCAGCCAAGTCAGTGAAGAGACAATAAAATCATTAATGTCAGAAAGCAAAACCTATAATATTCAGCATCCTAACACACTCTGTTAGTGTTCTGGATGATTACCATTACTGTGGCAGAGTAAAAGCTAGCGCACCAGACGAACCCGCATTAATGAATTTTCTTGGCCTGCAGGGTCTGCGTGAGGCCATAGCTGAAAATAACTTCTTATCTGAACTGGAAGCCTCTGGCGGTATCGTACTTCACACCGATATGGGCTATCCAGTTGCAGAATACAAAGGTACAGACATCAGAATAGCTATCGAGCCGATAAACCTTACCCATATGCGAGATCTGACCAATGGCTATGTGGTAATGTTCAGGAACGGTGAGTTAGGGCATGAGATTGAGGGCGATCTCTATGAGGCGTTATCTCAGGCTGTTGATAGGCTTAAGATCGCTGTTGTCGCTACAGATTAATTTAGGAAATATCAACTTTTAAAACATATCTTGGTACCGCTTTTTTATGACACATGGTACCTGAGAATTTGCTGACATTTATATAACCACCCATTTCAGTTCTACCTCGTAAAGTTAAAGTAGCCCCAGATGCAAATAAAACTTCTTTCTCGTGGCCTAAATTAGTTCCACTATGTCGGAAAACAAATACTTTTGTTTGAGGATTAATAACATTTAGAACTATCAGAGTTAGTGCATTCTCTTCATATGCTTTACCCCCCCAAAGTGCATTAGATTGAGCGACTACAGGGCATAAGGATGTAGATAGTGGCCTTTTCATTTTTAAAATTGTTCCGATAGGTTCATTATTAAAAATATTTCCACCATGAACTAGTTGTTGTTTTTGAGTGAGTAACTTCCCGCAAGAAATTATCTCTTCATCAACATCATCAAAATTCATGTCTCGAGAATAAGATTTTTGATAAAATGCCAGCGTTTTTGGTGTTCTTGAAGGCATCAGCTCTCGCCACTTTTTGTATTCATTAGAATTCGTTAAATTATTATCAATATGATTACCTAAATCATTAGAAGCGCTGCCTGCTATAATTAATCTTGCGGCATCATGCATGTTTTCGGCATATTGTATCAATTTTATATTTACTTTTGGCGATGAAAAATGTTTATTTTTATGATAGAAATCCATTAACTCATCATGTGTAGGGTCTCGTTGTTCCCATATTTCAAATCTGGGTGAGAATTGCTCAACAATTGGCAGGTAGATTGACATTTATTTTCTTAATCCATATGAGAAATAAATAGTAAAATAATGATATTTTATTTTCATGTCAAGCCATTCAAGTGTTAAGATATGTCGCCTATATCATTAACGAATGAATAACAATGTTTATTATTTTTTTGTGATGTTTTTGTATTATTTTGAAAATAAAAAAGAAAGTAACTTGACTTTTAGTGATTGATGTATTTTTTTTAAAAAAACTGTAGTCTGATATGATATTTATTATGATTCGTTTATTTTATTTGGCTAATAAATAACAGCATTAAAAGGCTATAATTCAGCAATAATAAAGCCAGAGTATATCCAGCTTCATTAGCACTATGATAATTAGATGACTCGTTTGGTTTTAATTAAATTAATCCAACAACCCACGAGAAACCTTACTCGCCGTCTGGCTGAAATTATATCGCTCAACAACATTACCTTTGAACCAGATCTCAAGCGAGTTCATGTGAGCCGTGTTGCTGTTCTTCAGCAGGGCCAATCCGGGAATGTAGTTCGAGATCTGGCTTTCGCCTGACATGCTGGAATAGGACCACATTTCCTGACCATCATTGGTGGCTCGCGTCTGAGGCTCACCGAATGCGTTAATAACATCTTGCTGGGTAGTTTTCCCTTTAACGATTTTTACTTTTACGGTTTGTTGGGATTCGTCTTTCAGGGATTTGTTGCCATAAGTAGTGCAAGCGGTAAGGGGCAGGATCATCAGTGCCGCGATAAACAATTTTTTCATGTTAACTCCATATGAACAGTAAAACGTAAAAATAGGCGTAAAGAGTTCTTAACCAGCGCTGTATTGTCGCTGGAGATCAAAAAAGTTTTGTCAATTGATAGTGAAAGAAGCCTATGACCTTTTTATCCAATCAGCTAATGGCATCTTTCATTGTGGCTTTCCCTGATGTTGCATTAATCAAAGCTATCTAAAGGCCATAAATCGACATTAGCCGCTTGTCTTATGGTTCAACGCTCTATCCCTTGAACTAGCTCGTAAACTGTCTGGTGGCCCTCTGGTGTACTTTACTCATTAACGATTCCTCTAGCAAGAAAATGATCGGTATTGCAGATCGATAATAACCTATTGATAGATTATAACGATTGAAGATGATTTATCGATCGGTATTTTAATTGGTTTTATCGATCGATGAAAATTTAACGATAGGTAATATCTATCGTTATTTTGTTTTTGATCGTTACAAACGATATGACGGACCACAAAAATAATTGAATCCTATCAATTGGTTAATCGGGTGGTTTTGCTTCGTTATGTCTGTCAAAGCAAGCTGTAACGGCTACTGGTACGCAGCAGGCTACCTCTACATAACAGCATTTTTGATTATCGGGATGGATAGGAATATGAAGAAGATTTTACTCGTTGCTGGCACAGCTCTTTTTCTGGCGGGATGTGGTGAGAAGGGCGACTTTGAAAAAGCGATCAACGCGAAAATATCACAATCAAAGCTGTGCTACTCCCTGCAGGGCAACGACATTGTATTCAACAAAGGTTTTCCGGTTAAGGTTAACCGTGGCTACCGTTCTGCCGGATACAGTGCCAGTGATGAAATCCTGAATGGTCTTGTTGAACAGGGGCTGCTCACTGTTTCACAACAGGCAAATGGCTTTAGCAATGTTGATGTTCTGGAAGTAACAGATAAAGGCCAAGAGGTTGAGTTTTGGGACCGTGAGAATGGTGCCTGTGTCGGTCATCGGGAAGTTTCTGAGATAAAGGAATGGACCGAACCGGGAAACGGTAATCAGAAAGTTGTTCGAGTGTCTTATACATGGAAATTGGCGGATGTTCCTTCATGGGTGGACAAGAAAACGTTCTCCAGCGTCAAGGGTATGAATGAACCTGAAGAGGGCATGATTAATCTTGTTAAAACCAGCAATGGCTGGAAAGCGATCTAAGGGGGCTATCATGGAAAACAATATAATCCAGTGTCCGTTTTGCCTGAAAGAAAGCCAGCGCGGTGTGCATGTCTGCACCGGCTGCATGGCGACTGTTTTATATGGAGCCTACCCCGGCTGGTATGCTTTCGTGGTTATATCATTGACCTTCGGCCTTTCTATACTAATCGGAATGTCTACAGGAATGGCGGGAGCTACCATCAGCCTACCAATAATTGCGGCTGTTGGGTTTATAGCTGGTAAGGCGATCTTCTCTGATAATGTTGTATTCAGGAGAAGGATGTAAAACCCCCTTACTGTAGATGCAAAGAAACCATGTCGGCGGATCTGTGCGTGGTTTTTTGCATAAAAAAAATATTTTTTATTCCAAAATAGCATACAAAACATGTTGCCTGACAGGCAACAACTAGCTATCATTTGACTATGGACGAACGAACTCGTTTGTCTTTGCTCTTTAAAAACCTCTAGGATCGGTAAAGGACTGAGTGAAACTTTCAGTCAACCATTTCTCCAATACGAGATGTGGCCCATGTCCCTCTTCATTGTGATCGTAGCTTAATGCGAAATGTATATTGCATTCGTATATCTACGATACGGCATTGTTTAATGCTGAAATGGCGGGGTATCCAATCAGTTGTGTTGGATGGGTGTTGGCTGGCTTTGTCTACGGTGTGCAACACGATCCACAAGACATTTTGGCGGGGATGCAAGTTGCATCGTGTTGTTAAAATGAGAGGTTTTTATGAAAGATGTTTTAGATACTTTGCGCCGAGTGCGTGAGAAGAGCAAACACACTGTAGACAATAGCTCTTTGAAAGAACTGGATGATGCGATTCTGACCCTTGAAAAGAGAATCGAGGGTAATTCTAAAGGCCACACAGCCTTAGATTATCTTTCTTATATCGCGAAGATATTTGCTTTAATTAAACTTCTGAGCGGTGATTCTGATTTTCATTGATATCTACCTACTAAGGGGATTTGTTATGTATCCATCTCCATTTTTTGAACGAGCAGCCAGCCATGTCAATCCCATTATCTGAGGTGCACTATGTTAGATATTGGTTCAACCATTAAACTATGCCGTGAAGCACGTAAGCTCACCTTACAAGAACTATCAGATAGAACAGATTTAACTAAATCTTATCTATCCCGTATAGAGAATAATCAAAGAGACCCTACTATTTCAGCGCTAGAAAAAATATCATTAGCGCTACATATCCCTCTAAATATCATCATCCTTCTTTCTGAAAATGAAGAAACAAATGATGAGTTTTCTGAAATCAATCATATGCTCAAAAAAACTATAATGGATACATTAGTTAATGCATAAAAATTGGAATTATTCAAATAGACCACTTGCTAATTTAGAGTCTCTATTCAAAATGCTGGAAACAAATGAAGAGAGGCTCACTTATCTTTTAAAAAACAAAAAAAGTTATTTCAAAATGGTACCGGTAATAAGAAAAGGTAAAAAAAGAACGACGTATAAAGTGGTTGGTGAATTATTAAAGATACATGAGCTTATTAAACAGCGTGTTTTTTCGAAGATATCACTTCCGAAGTATATTACTGGCGGTAGGAAAGGAGTCAGCTATATAGATGATTGTATATCTCACCGTAATAAATCAATTATTATTCAAGAAGATATGAAGGATTTTTTTCCTTCTATAAAAGAGGAGCTGATAGCTAAAGCATTTCAATATTACATGAACTTCTCTCCTGAAGTTTCATCATTAATAGCCAATCTATCAACACTTGAAGGCTCACTTGTTCAAGGAACTAAGTTAAGTACTGACATTGCCAACTTGATATTTTTAGAAGAAGAAGCTCTTATCAGTGAGGCAGTCGGAAAATTAGGCGGAAATTACACGAGATATGTCGATGACATAACTATTAGTTTCGAATCTGATGTTAATAATGAAGATATTTCAAAAATAAAAGCAATGATATTGTCAATGGCGCTCAAAAGTGGGGTTAGATTAAATAGGAAGAAATCAAGTATTTTGAGGAATGGTCAGTCCAAAATTGTACATGGTGTAAAAGTAATCAAAGAGCTTAGGCCAACACAAAAAAGAAAAGATAATATAAGGATGTGTCTTTTTAATTTGAAGAAAAAAGTGATTGAAAAAGAAAATGTTATGGATGTTCTTACGTTGTATTTTAAAATTAGAGGATTAATAAATACATTAAAGCAGCAAGGTGATAAAAATCATGCAGAGTATATAAAACATGCTAATCAGTTAGTAGCCGGTGTTGATAAAAAGGATGCAATAAAATTAATCAGGGAGATGAGGAAGGTTAAAGATATCAGGAAATTAAGAACATTATATTCAAAGTTAAAACCATTAGGGAATTCATCTAAAAGTGTATCTGCCATTTTGGATGTTGAATATAAAACCTGTAAATGTAAACTTAATAGCTAACTGATTGAGAAATAACGAGTGAATTATACTGGGTTTTCAGCAATTTATTACGGATTATGATTAATAGATAATAAAATCATTTATTAACACGATAGCTGGATGGTCTCAATCGTAGTAAATTATTTTTTTTATTTTCATTTATGGATGGGATAAGACCCATGTCACTATTGGTATTATTCTGCTCGTTATTCTGACGACTTGGGAAACGGCTGATCTCATCCGGTGTTGGCTTGTAGTCATCGTGGTTAAATTTAGCTTGTTTCTCATATTCAACGCGAGAAACACGATGGCCTAATACCTCATCAAAGACATAGTTATCAGCAATACGTTTATCATGTTCCTCACTGATAATATCAACTTTAGTTTTGTTCGTTTTAGCCCATATAAATTTATTCCTGATATAATCAACTAAAAGAGCTGTAAAGCGTTTAAAGATATTATCCTGACGTGGAGTAGTCTGTTTCCTTTTAACTCGCTCAGGGGCGTTTATGGATGCCCTGTTTTGGGTTTTAGACGAAGTATTTTCCAGAATAGTATTTGTTCCAGAATCAGAAATACTAACCGATGGTTTCTTACCAGTAGCAACCTTGCTGACTTTTGTTTTATCACGATAGGATTTTACGCCACGCATACGAGTATGAGGAGCTGGCGCTACCAATACAGGTCTTTGAGTTTCATCAGCAGAAGAGCCGGAGTGCGTTTCAGGTAATACAATTTGTTCTGGTTCGGCAACAACAGCTACAGTGAAGCTTCTGACATCAACGACGATTTCAAGGTCAAGTTCGCTGAAGGTCTTATAGATTTCAATCGCTTCCAGTTTGGCTACATCACGTACAGCCTGTTCTGCGGATCTTTGCTCCTGAGCTGCTTTATTACGCCATTTGGCGCTGTGAATGCGTTTCATGGCAGGGCGGTTTGTTTCAGCGGCTTTAGCAAGCCATAGCGCTTGTTCTTCATTGTCCAGAGTAGTCGCCGCATTGGATAGAGCTTCCTCATGCTGGGCCTGAAGGGTACGATGATCAATACGTTCTGATGAACCAGCAGCAGTAAGATAGCTGTTAGCCATTGATGCCCATGATTCACGCCAAAGGACAGACATTTTTCTGTCATTCCAGCTTCTTTCTTTTTTACCAAAGCCTTCCGGGCCTATGGTTTTTAATGTCAACATAACGTGAGCGTGTGGGTTAACGCTATCAAGATCATGAAAAGCGATATCGGCAATCATGCCTTTATCAAGGAAATTTTTCTGGCAGTATTCAAGGACAAGTTTTTTCTTGTCTTCATTATTTAACTCGGCAGGAATGGCAACGTCAAAATAACGGGCTGTTTGACCATTTTGTTGACGCTCGACTCTTTCAACTTCATTCCACAATGCTGTGGAGTCTTTTACAATATATTGAGGAGCATTAACGGGTGCTAATATGACATGTCCGTATAAATCGGTACGGCGGCTATAATCATAGGTATCACCTGTTCTTTCATCTGTTATACGTGTACGAGCATGATAAGCAGCCTTCGCAACGGAAGATCTGCCTTCACTTCGTTTCACAATTTTAAAATCCAGATGAAAAATAGCCATACAATAGAAACAACCCCAATATAAAATTAAATATCAAACCAAAATATAAATCTCCAATGCGACTATGCTGGTTTTAGTTTTTCGTAAGAAAAACTCTGGTGTTGACGTTGACCTTGGTTTTAGCCTGCGGCAGCAACCGTCGGTAGACCCCACACGCTCACGAAGTGAGTGTATAGGTGGGCATTGCTTTATTTTTATATCTCCTAAAGGAGCTAAAAATAACGACAATGTAAAAAGTTTTTCTATAGTTAAATAATAACGCTAGTTTCAATGCCTGTGAAATTAACAGGGCTAGAATCGGATAAACGGTTGAGGTAGAGTAATAATATTGAATGTTTGGGTTTTAGATAGCGCCCGCAAGGGCAAAAGTAGTTATTTTTTCTCCCGCCGTAAGGCGGGAAAGCGTAAATCAGATGAAAATATCAGATGCCTTTTTGTGTTGTACAATTCACTGGTTAAGGCTCAAAATCAGAGTTTAAAAACAACAGGTGAAACTGCTTTCATTGATTTGATAAAATAAGTAACGTGGAGAGTTTCAGATATTTTAAGTTAGTGGTTGCACTCGTTTGTGTTGCATTGTTTTATTTTGAGCTTACTGATATTTCATTTTTAAAACCAAAACACCATTTTTTCTGGATAAATACAATCATTAACAGGCAAGCCTGTTCAGCTATTGATTGTCTGGAACAATCATATCGCGCTGCATAATTTAATCTGGAATACAAAGCATTCAACCTTCTGCCTATGGTTTGACCTTTTCCCTTTTTAATTGTATTTCATGTTTTTGACAACTAAAAGGAAAAGTAATTATGAATACGAATGATAAAAACAGACAGCATAGAAAAGAAAAAACCATCAAGCAAAAAATAGCCTCAGCGCAGATGCGTTTGAATCGTCTCAAGACCAAAGAGAAATCTTTGTCCAAGAATGCTGAGACACGCTTGAAGATCATCCTTGGTGCTGAAGTAGCTAAAGCTATGGGCTGTAAAGTTGAAGATGTCGATAAGGAGTTTGTATTGGGGATATTATTACAAACTTCGAACATTAATGCGGATGCTAAAGCAAGAGTTAAATTACGAGGGAAAAGATTCCTTGAGGATATGGTTGGACGGCAGGAGTAATGACTCAAATGTATAACATAATGATAATAAAGTTTTTTGCAGCATTCAGCGACAGTTTTGCATTTAGAACTACAGAGGTGATTGTTCAAATAGTGTTCGTTTTTGAGATCGTGCTCAAGAAAATCTATGCGCTTTATGGTGTAGTTTAGCTTAGGTGATTTTTCATTAAAGTATTGTGGAGAAGGTTTTTTTGAAATTTGGCTTTTCCATGAAACCACAATCTTTTTTATTGAGGTGAGGTGGATGTTATGGATGAAGTCAATGTTGCTCAATATTTGAGAATGTCTACAGACCATCAGCAGTATTCAATATTCAATCAATCTCAATTCATAAGTAAATTCGCGTCAGAACATAAGATGAATATCATTCATACATATGATGACTCTGGAAAAAGTGGGGTTACGGCAAACCGAAGGCTGGCATTTCAACAGTTAATAGATGATGTGGTTGAAGGGAAAATAAATATTAAAGCAGTTTTAGTTTATGATATAAGTCGTTTTGGGCGATTTCAGAGTATAGATCAATTTGGATATTATACCCATCAACTTCAAATGCATGGTGTTGGCATCATATATTGTGCAAACCCTATCATTGAAGGTAATAGTGATTATGCTGATTTTCAATTATTCATAGATCGAAAAAAAGCTTCTTCTTTAAGTCGTGATTTATCACAAAAAGTCTTTCTTGGACAAGCTAATCTGGCTGGTCGTGGATATCACCAAGGCGGGCCTGCTGGATATGGTTTACGAAGAATGTTGATAGATGAAAACCATAAACATAAAGGGATACTTAAATATAGAGAGTGGAAAAGCATCCAGACTGATCGAATAATTTTAGTATTAGGGCCGGAAGATGAAGTCATAACGGTTAGATGGATATACGATCAATTCGTAAATAACTCTAAGCCAGAGAGGGTTATTGCGTCTGAGTTGAATAGAAGAGGGATTACTGCAGAGCATGGCACTAAATGGACCAGAGGAAAGATACACGAGATTTTAACTAACGAAAAGTATATTGGTCATAATGTCTATAACCGAACCTCTTCGCGTTTAAAGCAGCGTCTTATCCACAACCCACAGCATGAATGGATAAGATGTGAAAATGCTTTTGAAGCTATTATTTCTCCTGAGTTATTCTTACAAGCGCAGACTATTATTAGTAATAGAAGTATTCACCTTAGTAATGATGATTTACTTGGTAAACTCTCCGAGCTTTTTAAAACAAAAGGGAAACTATCCGGTATAATTATAGATGAAGATGATGATACACCATCCTCATCTGTTTATAGGAAACGTTTTGGTGGCCTATTACAGGCTTATAAATTAATTGATTATAAACCAAAGCATGATTATGACTATTTGCGAATTAATTCCTTGCTAAGAGAAAAATACCATAGCTTAGTTGAAAAACTCATTTTTGATATTACAGAACAAGGTTGTTATGTTAATTATGATGAGGAGTCTAAATTATTTACTATTAATGATGAAGTTAAAATGTCTGTAGTTATCTCCCGTTGTTTCATGAATAACACGAGAAAACGCTGGAGAATCCGGTTTGAGCGAAAGTTTAGCTATGATATTTGTATCGTTGTTAGACTCGATAGTCAAAACGTGAACACCAAAGATTACTATATATTCCCTTCAATTGAGTTATTAGATAATCAGTTTGTTTTTGAAGAGTTAAATCCTTACCAGTTAGAATTTTATCGATATGATGACTTAATACCTTTTTTGCAAATCCTTAAACGTGATGTTTTTTTAAAGGAATCCACTGATGAATGAATATGAAGAAATAAAGCTTATAGATATCTCAGAGATCAGGATCGTTAATCCACGTTCAAGAAGCAAATCTATTCACGATGAACTTGTTGAAAGTATAAAAAACATAGGGCTAAAAAAACCTATTACGGTTAGGTTATCTGACTCAACCTGTAAGACGTATGTGTACGATTTAATTTGTGGTCAAGGGCGGATTGAGGCTTATGAAATATTAGGTGAAAAACAAATCCCAGCAATAGTAAAGTCAGTAGATCATGAAGATGGTCATATCATGAGTCTTGCAGAAAATATTGCTCGAAGAAAACCACGTGCGACTGAGCTTCTCAACAGCATTATAGAATTAAAGAATAAAGGTTTTTCTGAGTTAGAGATTGCTAATAAAATTAGTCGTTCTAAAAATTGGGTAGCTTCTATTGTATCATTAAAAGAAAATGGCGAAGATAAATTACTTTCTGCTGTTGAGTCTGGCAGAATCCCGATATATATAGCGGTAGAAATATCAAGAGCTAAAGGAGTTGATATACAACACCTACTTTTAGAAGGCTTTAATTCTGGCGAACTTAACTCAAAGCAGATTGGTGCAATTAAAAGGATCTTATCTCAGAGAGAGACATCCGGTAAAGGAAGTGATAATAATTCTTTTGTTCAGGGGGTAAAAAAGAAGCGGATTACTTCTGATGAGTTAAAAGAACTTTATCAAGAAAATGTCAAAAGGCATAAAATTATTCATACAAGATCTGAGTTTACAATGTCTAGCCTAATGGTTGTTAAAGAGATAATGGTTAATTTATTAAGGAATAGAGAGTTTTCAGACCTTCTATCTGTTGAGAGCCTGAATTCTGTTCCTGCATTTATTCTGGATAATGTTGACCCCGAACGAGGTCTTGAAAATGAATAAACCTAACTTCGGTAATAAGTGTTTTATTATTAATGTTTCTGATCTGCTATATGGGAAAGAGTTGCCTATTAATGTGAAATCAAGCGTAAAATACTCTCAGATACTTTCCACGGTGAAAGCAGTTGGTATTATAGAACCCATAGTTATTTATATTAATAATTTGTCAGAAAAAATAATACTTGATGGTCACTTAAGAGTTGAAGCATCAAAGGATATAGGACTATCTACTGTGCCTTGTTTGATTTCTGAGGATGAAGAATCTTACAGCTATAACAAGTATGTCAATCGATTACCAGTTATTCAGGAATATCGTATGATATTACAGGCTGTGGATGCTGGTGTTTCAGAAGAAAAAATTAGTCAATCTCTGAATATATCAGTAGATTCACTCAGGGCAAAGTTTAGATTACTTGATGGGATTAGCCCGGAAACTACCGCTTTATTAGCAAATCAACATGTTCCTCAAGCAATATTCGCTATTTTACGTAAAATGAAACCAGAAAGACAACTGGAGGCGGTATCCACGATGATGAGTATAAATAATTTCAGTCGTAAATTTGCTCTATCATTATTACATTACACCCCTGATGATATGCTAATAAATCCGAAAGATTCGAAACTAAAGCAACAAGACATAGCAAAAAATTTTGCCAGAATGGAAAGAGAAATGGCTGCTATGGAAACGGAGACCAAGCAACTTGAAAATATATATGGTACAAACAATTTAAAGTTGGCAGTGATTATTGGCCATATTAAAAAATTACTTTCTAATTATTCGGTATTGAATTGGTTAGTAGATAATAATCCGGATTATTTAGCTCAACTAAAGAAAATTGCTGCAATCGACTCGTTGCCATTGTGCGAAGACGAAGAGTTGCGTTGAATATTAAATGGGCCACTATGAACAATGCATTATATGCTGTAGTGTGTTGTTCATAGTAGTGCTGCATAATTTATATATCTGAAAAATTCAGGGGAATATATTTGACAATTAATGTTTAATATTGTATTTAATAAGTGTTCCTTGAGAATATTCACTTCATAAAGTGTCTGGTTGCCCCATATATGGGGAGTAGTTTACAGCCCAATGGGCTGATTTATTTGCCCCAAGTGTGGGGATATGTATTCTCTCCAATGGAGAGTTCCCTTCAAGGGAAAAGGAAAGGGCCTTACGGCCCTTTTCTATTTTATATACTGCTTAACACATCATTTATGTTTGTAGAGCGCATATATCTCGCAGGATTACTCATCTGATCTTTGAGTGAGATAAAATGAGCATTACCACAAGTAATTTTCGCATCTTCTTCATTACCAAGACCAATGTGTTTACTTTTTGTTTCTACAACAAAGTAAATATGTTCTTCACCATTGTCTTCAATAACTAAGGCCCAGTCAGGATTGTAAGTTCCCAGTGGAGTCGGAATTTTAAACCAACCGGGAAGCTTCACATAAAGCTTAACTTCATCCTGTTCTTCGAGTTCCTGAGCGAAACGGCTTTCGACTTCAGAATCTTTAGGAACGTATTCGTAAACTGACTTAGACGAGGTTTCAAAAAGATTACGGGCATATCCTGTTAGCTCTTTATCCATAAAGAGACTTTGCGCATACACCTCTCCTTTTAGTGGATAATATTTAATACCATCAACAATTGACAAGCGTTTGCAGTAGTTGATTCGGCCTATAGCTTCACTGATAAACTGCTGTGGATTTTTAGCAAAATCAGCGAGTCTTCCACTCTCTTTCAGGATGGTGCTTAAACTGCGTCTTGTCAGTCCGGTTTTTTCCTGTAGAACACCAAGAATATCTGGCAATGGCTGCTCTGCAACATCAATTACAGTGCTTGTTGTCCCATTAGACAGAGCTTTAACATCAAGGCCAGATTGACTTTGTTTGATTGTTGCTTTGCTGAAACTGACCATTGCTTTTGCTACAGGCTGCATTTCAGAAAGTGATTTCGTACAGGATTTAATCAATTCTTCTTCATCAAATGCTAGTCGGTACAGCGTTTTTTGACAAATGCGCTGCCATAACGCTTCGAATTCCGGGCTGTTTAAGACTTCTTTCCGGTATTTGATTGTTTTACGCTCATCAGCATTGTTTATATTGAGTCGCCCTGCTGATTTACGCAGGATAGTTTCAATTTGTTCCTGTAGTGAGGCATACTTCTCACTAACAACAAAAGTGTCTTCGAATAACACGTTTTTCAGGGCTTTTGTGATTTTCCCCGATTTTTCCAGATATCCTTCGGTCTGTAGTTCAGCCCAAATCTCATGTGAACCGGCAATACCCACAGCTTGTGAGGAATCAGAGAAGATCAGATGGGCAAACGCATCTTTTTCGATGATACCAAAACGGATGCCTGTTTCGTTCTCAATTTCGCTCTGTAGTCGTTCGGCATAGGCTTCATAATTTTCACTGGCAACGACAGTCAGAATGTTAATGCTGTCATCACGAACACGTTCACCCTCTTGGTTAACACACAGGCGAAGACCACGCCCTAATGTTTGACGACGTTCTCGTTCACTTCCCATCTCTCGAAGGCTACAGATCTGGAATACATTGGGGTTATCCCAGCCTTCTTTCAAAGCAGAGTGTGAAAAAATAAACCTCACCGGATTCGAGAAACTCAAAAGCTTCTCTTTATTTTTCATGATGAGGTTATAACCGCGTTCCGCATTTTCGCGGCCTGCATTATTGCTTTCGGTTGTTTCAGCCCATCCACCTTTTTTATCAATGGAAAAATAACCATCATGAACGTCTTTAGCATGTTCTGGATGAGAAGGGAGCAAATCTTTATATGCGGGGCTTTTGATCGCTTTTAGATATTCTTCTTCAAAGATACGAGCATATTCACCCGGTTCACGAAGTCCTTCTTCATTAGTCTGGCGATAGAAATCAACCTTATCAATGAAGAACAGGGTGAGAACCTTGATTTGCTGGGAATTCAGGCGAAGTTCTTTATCAAGATGTTCACGAATTGTACGCCTAATCATATGACGCTGGATGAGCATCGGGTCAATATCACCCACGACATCACCCACTTGCATATAGTAGGTATTAGAAGGCGTCTCCAGTGTCAGATAGCCTTCTTTGCCCGTGCGGATCTCACTTATCCTGTATCCCTGATAAATATCACGCCCCGTTTCGTCATCAAGTGTCATACCGTCATGCACGGTAATTTCAGAACGATTTACGCCCCCTTTTTTATCGGCTATATCAACAATAACAGTCGCGCTAATGCTATTCTTCTTACTGTTAATACTGACCAGTTTTACATAGGGGCTATTGCTTGCATTTTGGACTTCAAGCCCGGCAACTTCGATTTGTTTCACCAGTTTCTGATTGTAAGCATCAATGGCATCGAGGCGATACACCATATGATGTTTATGCACATGTGTCGCTGAATAGCGTAAGGTAAACATTGGGTGCATAGCATCAAGTGCGGTTTTACCTGCACCATTTAAGCCACCATCAACACTTTGCGGTTCATCGACAATAATAATTGGACGCGTAGCACGTATCAGATCAATTGGCTTATCCAGATCGTCAACGGTTGTTTTTTCACTGGACTGATAGAGCTTATTAACGTCTTTTTTGTTAATCGCACCAACTGTCATTACCATGATCTGCATAACAGAGCTGGTTGCAAAATTTCGCACATCCGCAGGTTTTGACGAGTCATACAGATAGTATTGGTATGGAACTCCCGCATAAAGGCTTTTGAAATGTTCTTCAGTAATTTGTAGTGTTTTATAAACGCCTTCCTTGATGGCAACGGAAGGAACTACGATGATAAATTTGCTCATGCCATAGCGTTTATTCAACTCAAGCATGGTGCGAAGATAAACATACGTTTTACCTGTCCCTGTTTCCATCTCGACAGTAAAATCATGGCTGTCGAGCATAGGTGAGGGAGGAAGCTGATTTTTCAACTGAACATTGTTTAAGTTTTTTAGCAGAACATCATCTTCGGGTATTTGTGGATTTACAGGCATTGAACCTGTTGCGCCTTCAAATGAGAGAGCACCCTGAGCTGGGGCCAGCACAGTCATTTCGCTCTCCCACTTCTCCTGTCCCACAAACAAATCACAGACCGAAGTTATGGCGTTTTGCTGATAGGTAAGGTCAGATTCAAAATGTAGTTTCATCTCAATACCTTACAGGCTGTGTATGTTAGTCAGACCGTGTTGTTCCAGAATGGCGCAAAGATTTGTTTTAGCAACGTTATTTTCAAATGCGTCATCAAGGAAATAGCAGACCGTATCTTTGCCAGCTTTTAAACTCTTATGCCAGTCAATGATCCCCTTAGTCAGTCCTTCAACTGAAGAGGCTGGGATTTGACTGGTAAAGCAGGTAAACAATTTGCCACCGTCAACACAAGAAACGGTTAATCCATCAAACTGGCGAACTTCAACGTTAACACTCAGATCAATGCCACGCTTAAGCATTAATTCAGCAAGTAGGTCTTCTTCACTACGGCCTTCAATAATTGGGCTTATATAGGCATCAAGTTGTTGTGAAAGGCTTTCCGCTGTTGCTTCCCACGGGCGAATATTGGATGTGTCAAGTTTAAATACACGGAACCCAGTATCACCATTCCAGTCAGGATTATCTTCACGAACCTTTTTACCTGCACGGCGTAGGCGCTCTTTTGTGATTTCTGATATTTTTAAAGACATTCCATGTTTCTTCAAAAAAGCTGCTGCAATGGCTTTTTCCTTAGTATTTTCGTCAACTAATTCTGGTAGTTGCGCAATGACAAATTTGATTTTTCTATTCTTAATTGCATTGGCTGTGAAAACAGCGTGACCAAAAGTTCCTGAACCGCCAAAAAAATCAAGTGCTATGCATTTCTCATTAGGGTAAGTAGCTATTTCTATTATGCGAAGAAGAGTGCCTAAAGGTTTTGGTCTAGAAAAAACTTCTTTGTCAAATCCAATTTCAATAAATTGTTCACTTCCTCTTTCACTATTTACGTCTTTATGTGTCCATGAGGAGGTGGCTTTTACAGCATCCCTTTTGGATAGATAGTCTTTCTCCATGATGCCCCACATTTTTTTAGTAGGCATAAATTTAGCGTATACACTCTCAATTTTTGATTTTGCTGTATCAAATCCCCATCTCCATCGGCCATCCGTACCATCATCTCGAATAGGTTTTATTTCGATAAGACCATCATTTTGTTGATCTTTAGAGACAGATAGTTTGTTTTTTACTTCATCATAGTAGAAATAATAAAACATATCAGGGCGATCTTCCCTTCGGTCGGCATCACCTGTTTTACGTAAATCCATATCACGAAAGACTTCACCTGCTTCATCAATCTTATTATATCTTTTTAGGATTTTATCATCAGGTTCAAACCCATAGGTTTTAGCATGGGTTATATTTTTTGTCATTACAAGTATATATTCATGAGCAGTTGCTATGAATTTATCATCAGAGCGACCTTTAGGATTGTTTGTATTAGCTATAAGAGATATGAAATTCTCTTCTCCAAATATCTCAAAGCATAAACTACATAAGTTATGGACTTCATGTTCGTCGATTGAAATGAAAATAAAGCCAGAGTCAGAAAGTAAATTTCTGGCTAGTTTTATACGTGGATACATCATATTCAACCAGTCGGTATGATAACGACCGCTGGTTTCTGTATTTGTGCTTAAACGTGTTCCATCTTCTGTTTGTCCTGTAAGTTCGAGATAATTTTTCATATTATCTTGGAAGTTATCAGGATAAACAAAGTCTTTTCCGGTGTTATACGGTGGGTCGATATAAATAAGCTTTACTTTTCCAGCATAGCTTTTTTGAAGGAGTTTTAACACCTCAAGGTTATCGCCCTCAATCATAAGATTTTCGGTGTTATTCCAATCAACACTTTCATCTTTACATGGGCGTAAGGTGCCGCGAGAAGGGGTGAGAGCAAGCTGGCGAGCCTGACGTTTACCATGCCAGTTCAGACCATAGCGCTCTTCTTTTTCGTCTACATTTTCACCCAAAAGCTGTTTTAAAACGTCAAAATCAATGCCGTTTTCATTAAAGGCTTCAGGAAACAAAGAGTTAAGTTTGCTGATATTATCTTCAGTGATATTCATTGATTGTAGTTCTGTCATATCAGAAGTTATTTTTTTCATAAAAAGTATCCATCATGAGGTCACGGGAAAGCAGTGTCCGAAATTGGTAAGCATTTTACGGTATGAAGTGATAGCCATCAACCAGTGATGGCTATCCAAACACATTCAAAACAAAGGGTTACATGCACTCATGTGATTTGTTATCAAGCGGTTAGGCTTGGTTTTCTAACCCAAAACGAGCATCTGTGGCAAATTCAAACGGCCTTACCATACCGTTTCTGCTTGCATCAAGGTAGTCAGCCCACCATTGGAGCATCAGGCGACGCTGCTCAAGATGTTTTGCCTTGTGGGTATAAGCAGCACGGACGCTGTTGCTTTCCTTATGGCTCATTTGAAGCTCTACAGCGTCTTCTGACCATAGCCCGGACTCAATTAAGGCACTACAGGCCAGAGTGCGGAAACCGTGTCCACAGATGTCCTGCTTCGTGTTATATCCCATATTACGCAGGGCTTTGTTGATGGTGTTTTCACTCATGGGTTTAAACGAGTCATAACAGCCAGTGAAGATTAATCCATCATCATGGTCTTCTTCATAAGTCAGTTGTCGGATCTCTTTTAGTATCCTCATAGCTTGCTTGCAAAGGGGAACGAAGTGCTTACGCTTCATTTTGGCACCACGAGTCGAATGTTTGACGTTTTCAATTGCTTCTCGCTGTTCGGGTATCACCCATAACTTACTTTTGAAATCAATTTCAGACCAGCGAGCGAAACGAAGCTCACTGGAACGAATGAAAATCATCAGATTGAGCTGTATTGCCAGTATGGTTAACCTGCGGCCTTTGTATTCGGCAATTTTGTTAAGTAGCTGGGGTATTTCTTCCAGCTCAAGTGCAGGGCGGTGTTCAGTTTGTGGTTTCTGAACTGCCCCTTCCATATCATAGGCTGGGTTATGGCGTATCAGCTTTTGCTGGACGGCATGACGCAGGATTGCCGTAATGTATTGTTGAATGCGCATGGCAACTTCAAGATAACCAAGAGCCTCAACTTTTTTCACCGGAACCAGCAGATCACCCGTATCCAGTTCGGCAACATCTTTGTCACCGATTACCGGGAAGACATAAGTTTCAAGGCGCTTCCGTACGGCATCACCATAATCATCAGACCATTTTGTTTTCGTGGAGAACCACGCTTTGGCTACTGTTCTGAAGGAGCGTGTATTATCACGTTTGGCTTTAAGCTCTTTAACCTCTGCCTGTTTCTTTGCATTAGGGTCAATACCTTGAGCCAGAAGCCTTCTGGCCTCGTCACGGCGTTGTCTTGCGTCAGAAAGAGAAACTGCAGGGTAAACACCAATAGAGAAGAGTTTTTGTTTCCCTTCGAAGCGGTAAGCCATTTGCCAGTATTTCGAACCTTTAGGGGTAACACGAAGGAACATACCAAAGCCATCAGTAAGCTTGTATTCCTTCTCAAGGGGTTTTGCATTTTTTGCTTTAATATCAGTCAGTGACATGAAAACATCCCCTCGTTTGTTGGTAAAAGGGAAATCGAACCAGCATTACCAACATTTTTACCATCAAAATGATATGGCTTCGAGTGGTTTTTAGTGAACGAGGGTGAACGACTGAGAGGGGATAACCAATTGATAGAAATGCAGAAAGCAGACGTTAGTGAACGTCTGCTTTCTTGAAAATGGCTCCTCTGACTGGACTCGAACCAGTGACATACGGATTAACAGTCCGCCGTTCTACCGACTGAACTACAGAGGAATCGTGTGAACGAGGCGCATACTACTGGCCCCGCATTTTTGTGTCAATACTAAATTTAACTAACTGATTCAGATGGCTAAATTTAGCTCAACTCGTTGTTTTAGTGCACAGTGCGCGCGTCGTCCGCATCCTGGCGTTCATTATCACGTAATCTCTGCAGCGGGTCCTGGCGGTAAAACTGACAAAAACGCTGCCAAAGCGCTGGAAAACGCGGGGCGAACAGCTCGGGTGCGCTAAAGAAATATTCTGACAGAACGGCAAAACATTCCGCCGGGTCGGTCGCGGCGTAGGCATCAATACTGGCGGCGCTCTCGCCGACCAGGTCAATCTCATCCTGAATGTTGTTCATCGCCGCGTGGAGATCGTGTTCCCAGCCAGCAACCTCGCGTAAAGGTATTAGCGGCACGCCGCTGGCGCGATCGCCGTTGCGGGTATCAAGTTTATGAGCCACTTCGTGCACCACGAGGTTAAAACCCGATGCATCGAAGGAGTCCTGAATATCCAGCCAGTTAAGAATAATGGGCCCCTGCTGCCAGCTTTGTCCGGATTGCACGACCCGCTGGTTATGGACCAGGCCAATATCATCCTCCCACTCATCGTCGACGACGAACGGGGCAGGGTAGATAAGCACCTCGTGGAAACCGTCCAGCCATTCGATGCCGAGCTCGAGAACCGGCAGGCAAAATAGCATCGCGATGCGCGCGCTTTGCAGCGGAGTCAGCTCCAGCCCCTGCAGGGCAACCAGGCGTTTTTGCTGTAAAAAGCGCGCCGACATCTGCACAAGCTGCTGCTGCTCCTGTGCGGACAGGTTGGCTAAAACGGGGATGGCAAGCGCCTGCTCCCAGGGGATTTCCACACTGCCGGACTCTTCGTTTGCTTTCCAGGGCCATTTAAACATCATATTGCTCGCAAAGTCGTCACTTGAACGTAATTAAAGAGACAGGAACTATTAAAATGCCAAAGAACCTGGCATTATAGCAACCACTACAGCGGAGAGATGCCGGAGCGGCTGAACGGACTAGTCTCGAAAACTAGAGTAGGGGCAACTCTACCGGGGGTTCAAATCCCCCTCTCTCCGCCACTTCATCTTTCTATCTACCTGATTCAAAATCCTTTAATTAAATCCCTGCTGTTCAGAATACCGTTACCTGTGCCATCTGATGCCGGCGTTTGCTGGACGGAATTGAACGCTTATCAGATGCTCATAAGCTATCACTTAGCGATTGTTCAAGGTAGCAGTTTGCCAGTATCTCCTTCATTTTGTGAACTAAGTCGTGTGGCGCCCGCCAGGGCAGCACTCATTTAAAAATGTGCCACGACCGGCGATTGCGCATTAGGTTATCTCTGAATTTACTCTCGGTCGGCTGCCCACAAAAAAGCCCGCGCAAGGCGGGCTTAGGTGGGTGAAATCACATCAGAACTGATAGATGATGCCGAGCGCGAACTGGTTGTCAGTCGCCGCGCCGGTGACAGCGCGATCTTTCTCGTCGAGAAGGTTGAACTTATAGGCGGTGTAGACGTTGAAGTTTTTGTTGAAATAGTACCAGGTACCCAGCTCAACGTAGTTCATGATCTCTGCATTGCCGCGCCCGTCGTTACCGAGATCCTGACCTTTCGCGTAGACGTAGCCCAGGGAAGGGCGCAGACCGAATTCGAGCTGGTACTGAACGACGGCTTCAATGCTCTGCGTTTTATTGGCGATGAGGCTATTTTCCATCGGCAGCATATTGCGGGATTCGGCATACATCATGGCAGCATAGAGGCTATTGGCATCATATTTCGCCGCGATGCTCCAGACTTCAGCCGTTTCGCCTTTGCCGTCGGCGGCCTGTTCGTCAGTTCGGTCGGAATTACCGTAGGCGGCGGCAAAGCCAAATCCGTCGAGGCTGTACTCAACGGACGCGCTGTAGCCGTCGCCGTTGGCTTTCAGACGATTGCGGTTGGTATTTTTACCCTGGTACTGAAGAGCAAAGTTCAGCCCATCTGACAGGCCGAAAAAGTCAGTATTGCGGTAGGTGGCAACGCCGTTGGCGCGGCCGGTCATAAAGTTATCGGTATGCACCAGACCGTCGCCGCCCCACTCAACCAGCATATCCGTGTAGCCTGCGGCGTCGTATACCGCTCCGTAGTTGCGGCCATAATCAAATGAACCGTAGCTGGCATATTTTAAGCCGGCAAAGGCCAGACGGGTCGCGCTGCCCTGGTCGCCCTCTGGTCTGTTAGCTTTCATATTATATTCAAACTGACCATAGCCGGTCAGCTCGCGGTTGATCTGCGTTTCACCCTTAACACCGAACCGCGCGTAGGAGGTATCTTCAGAGTTGCGGTTGCCTTCGTCGGTATCGGTCATAATATGTTCGCCGACCATTTTGCCGTAGAAATCGACTTTATTACCGCTTTTATTATAGATTTCCGCTGCGCTCGCGGCCCCAGCCATTAATAAGGACGGCACCAGAATTGCCAGTACTTTTCTTTTCATTATATATTCCCTTTTATTTATAATTAATGTGAATGTCAAAAAATCTTGCTTAATGCAAAATAAATACTATCTGCGAAGGTTCATTTTTATTTAAATTTAAAATGTAAGTAAATTATATTTAATATTACAAAATGTTTCTTATTGATTCTTTATATTAATAAATTATCGGTTGTCGGTAAGCTATATTTCCTGGTTATTGTCTTTTATAACAACGTATTATTAGAGTGTGTGGGTGGATTCATGCTCGTGATAAAATTTCTAATGTTGATGTTTGGGCGTTACTGATGTGTTCGGCCGATAAATATCGTTTCTGTGCGCAAAATAATTGCGCAAAGAGAGAATCGGTAACGGGGAAATATTAAATCGACGGTTAACGGGAATATCAGGGCAGGCGCGAGGGCCATATTATTTACCGGCAGCTGGTGAGAGGCGATGCGGGCGACTCCCATTGCTCGCTGAACCTCTCCCGGACGTTACGGATGCCTGATGGCAAACTTCACTGTATAATGTGACTAAAATCACATTTTGTTTCAGGTGACGTTTCGTTCCTGAGGAAAGGAGGGCAGTTAAATGGAAGAGAAAGCGAAACGGAGTCCCGGGGGCAAGCTGGCGCTATGGGCTTTTTACGCCTTCTGCGGCTATTTCCTGTGGGCGATGGTGCGCTACTGGTGGGTTGTCGGGCATATTCAGAGCGTCCCCGGAGCGGGTATTGACGGGGATCTGGGTTCAACGGCGGGCAAATGGCTGGGTGCGCTGCTGGGCTTTCTTGTCCTCGGCGTCGTCGGGTTACTCCTTGGGACAATCGCCTGGTATACGCGGCCTGATGCTGGTAGCTATGAACATCAGGATTAAAGTTGCTATGCTCGCAGCCTACCTTCTCTCAGAGGAAAGCGCATGGAACTGGTTGACTGGCAGCAACGATTTGAAGCCTGGCTGATAGGGCATCACCCGCAGGGCGACTCCGCTCACGACATTTCGCATTTTCGTCGCGTGTGGGGCACCGCCCAGCGGCTGGCCGCCAACCGCCAGGTTGACCACCTGGTGATCCTCACCGCCTGTTACTTTCATGACATTGTCAGCCTGGCAAAAAACCACCCCGACCGCAGCCGCTCGTCGGTGATGGCGGCGCAAAAGACGCAGAGTATTCTGCACTCCTCTTTTGCCGATTTTCCCGTCGACCGCTATCCTGCCGTACTCCACGCCATTGAGGCGCATAGCTTTAGCGCCGCTATTCCTCCGCTGAGTGAAGAGGCGAAGATTGTCCAGGATGCCGACCGGCTCGAGTCCCTGGGGGCGATTGGTCTGGCGCGCGTTTTCGCGGTCTCCGGGGCGCTGAATAATATCCTGTTTGATGCTGACGATCCTTTTGCCGATAGGCGCGAGCTGGATGACCGCACCTACGCGCTGGACCATTTCCAGTGCAAGCTGCTGCGCCTGCCTAAAACCATGCAAACCGCTGAAGGGAGAGCGATGGCGGAACACAACGCCCGCTTCCTGGTGCAGTTTATGGCGAAGCTCAGTTCAGAGCTGCAGGGGGACCCTACCGCGCTGGATGAGGCGGTTTTGCGCCGCTTTGACCCACAGGCTTAAAACTGCCTGCGCTATTTGTGGTAATCTCTGCGAAAATTGTCCAGCTGGTTGAGGTTATGCCGCAAAATTTATCTAAGGAAAATCCCCCGTCTTTGCCGGTAACGCAGGCCGGGGAAGACGCGCAGGCGTTATTGCGCCAGCTGATGGCAATATATGATGTGAAAACGCTGGTGGCGCAGCTGGTTGCCGTTGGGGAACAGCACTGGAGCCCGGCGATACTTAAGCGCGTCGCCACGGTGTCCCGGGCGGCCAGCCGCTTAGGCCATCGGGAGCGCGCGCATCTGGCATCGCTGCTGCCGCGGCCGCCGGCACACCATCCGAATTATGCTTTCCGCTTTGTCGATCTGTTTGCCGGTATCGGTGGCATCCGCAACGGCTTTGAAGCCATCAACGGGCAGTGCGTTTTCACCAGCGAATGGAATAAGCACGCGGTGCGCACCTACAAAGCGAACTGGTATTGCGACCCCGAGCAGCATCGCTTCAATGCCGATATCCGTGATATCACCCTCAGCCATCGCCTTGATATCAGCGATGAAGACGCCGCGCGGCACATTCGCGACACTATTCCTCAGCATGATGTGCTGCTGGCCGGCTTTCCCTGCCAGCCTTTTTCCCTCGCCGGGGTATCGAAGAAGAACGCCCTCGGACGCGCCCACGGCTTTGCCTGTGAGACGCAGGGCACGCTGTTTTTCGATGTCGTCAGGATTATAGCGGCCCGGCGGCCGCCAATCTTTGTGCTGGAGAATGTCAAAAACCTGAAGAGCCACGACAAGGGGCGAACGTTCAGCATCATCATGCAAACCCTCGACGAACTCGGCTATGAGGTCTCTGATGCCGGGCATAGCGGGGCGGACGATCCCAAGGTTATCGATGGCCGCAACTTCCTGCCGCAACACCGCGAACGCATCGTGCTGGTTGGCTTTCGTCGCGACCTGCAGCTGCACGAGGGGTTTACCCTGCGCGATATCTCCGGGCTTTACCCGGCCCAGCGCCCGACGTTTGGCGAGCTGCTTGAGCCGACGGTGGATGCCAAATTTATTCTTACTCCGGTGCTGTGGAAGTACCTGTATCGCTACGCGCGTAAACACCAGGCGCTGGGCAACGGTTTCGGCTATGGGCTAGTCGACCCGCGCAACCCGCATAGCGTGGCGCGTACGCTGTCGGCTCGCTACTATAAGGATGGTGCCGAAATTCTGATCGACCGCGGCTGGGATCGCCCGCTGGGCGAGAAGGACTTTGACGATCCGCAAAACCAGCAGCGCCGTCCGCGCCGCCTCACGCCTCGCGAATGCGCGCGACTGATGGGCTTTGAGTCCCCGCAGGGATACCGCTTCCGCATTCCCGTCTCCGATACTCAGGCGTACCGCCAGTTCGGTAACTCGGTGGTGGTGCCGGTGTTTGCCGCCGTCGCCAGGCTGCTGCAGCCGCGAATTGCGCAGGCGGTGGCCCGCCGCGATCCCGAGGATGATGATGATGGACGTTCACGATAAAGCCACCCGCAGTAAAAATATGCGCGCCATCGGCACATTCGATACGGCGATAGAAAAACGACTGGCCGGACTGCTCACGCAGGCCGGTTTTTCTTTTACCGCTCAGGAGGCCACGCTGCCGGGGCGCCCGGATTTTGTGGTCAACGATTACCGCTGCGTTATCTTTACCCACGGCTGCTTCTGGCATCATCATGACTGCTACCTGTTCAAGGTGCCGGCAACCCGCACGGCGTTCTGGCTGAATAAAATCGACGGCAACGTGACGCGAGATCGGCGGGACGAGGCGCTGCTGCTTGAGCGGGGATGGCGGGTGCTGATCGTCTGGGAGTGCGCGCTACGCGGGAAGAAAAAGCTTAGTGATGAAGCGCTTAGCGAACGCCTGGAGGAGTGGATCTGCGGCGGCGGCCACCGCGCGCAGATTGATACTCAGGGAATCGGGCCGTAGCCTACTTTTCAACCTCACAGGGCGTGGCTTCGCTGCGGGCGGGGAACAGATACTTGCCGAGCGTCACCAGCACCACCGCAAAAATAATAACGCCGAGCGCCGTCCACTCGGTCAGCGACAGGCTCTCCCCGGCGAACCCGGTGCCTAATAACACCGCGACCACCGGGTTAACGTAGGCATAGCTGGTGGCAACGGCGGGGGTGACGTTACGGATCAGGTACATGTAAGCATTAATCGCAATCAGCGAGCCGAAGATGGCCAGGTAGGCGACGGCAATAATCCCCGACCATGAGGGCATCTGCGTCAGCTTTTCCCCGGTCAGGGTAGAGGCGACCATCAGCACAATTCCCGCCGCGAGCATCTCAACCGCGCCGGCCATCATGCCGGTGGGCAGCTCAATTCTCGAGCCATAGACTGAGCCAAACGCCCAGCTCATGGAGCCGATCAGGATCAGCAGCGCGCCCCAGGGATTGCCGCTTAAATTACCGCCGCTGTTGAGCAGGATAATACCCGCCAGGCCGATGGCGATGCCCAGCCACTCGATTTTACGCGTGGCGATGCCGAAAAAGCGGCTAAAGCACAGGGTAAATAGCGGGACGGTGGCGACCATCACCGCCGCAATACCGGAAGGCACGTGCTGATGCTCTGCCAGGGTGACGAAGCCGTTGCCAACGGCAAGCAGCAGAATGCCGATCAGCGCCGCGTTAAGCAGCGGTCTGCGCGCCGGGAGCCTGTGGCCGGTAGCCAGCAGATAGACGATGAGCAGCCCTCCGGCAGAAAGGAAGCGAATACCGGCCATCATCAGCGGGGGCCAGCTGGCAACGCCAATGGCGATAGCAAAGTAGGTGGATCCCCAGATGATATATAGCGCAAATAGCGCCCCGATAAGCGGTAATAACTGGCGGGTAGACATACGTCCTCACGACGGTACAAAAATAGGAAGGGGGCATATAGTAAACGTGAAAACTACCTCGCTGGCGAGCGCTTTAATTACCCGGCGATTGTTAATTTTTTGTTGACTATTTGCTTTGCTGGGCGAGACGCGAATTTTGCCCCATACTCTATGTTTAATAACCATAAAATGAAGGAATGGTATTTTGGCAGGAAGTAGTCTTTTAACCTTGTTGGACGATATTGCCACGCTGCTCGACGATATTTCGGTGATGGGTAAGCTGGCGGCGAAGAAGACGGCGGGCGTGCTCGGGGACGATCTTTCCCTCAATGCCCAGCAGGTGTCCGGCGTGCGGGCGAACCGCGAGCTGCCGGTGGTGTGGGGGGTGGCGAAGGGGTCGCTGGTCAATAAGGTGATCCTGGTTCCGCTGGCGCTTTTAATTAGCGCATTCATTCCGTGGGCGATTACGCCGCTGCTGATGTTTGGCGGGGCCTTCCTCTGTTTTGAAGGCGTCGAGAAGGTGCTGCATAGCCTGCAGGCCCGCAAACACAAAGAGGACCCGCAGGCCCGGCAACAGCGTCTGGCGGCGCTGGCCGAACGCGACCCGCTGGCATTTGAACGCGATAAGGTGAAAGGCGCCATTCGTACGGACTTTATTCTCTCCGCCGAAATTGTCGCGATTACCCTCGGTATCGTGGCGGATGCGCCGCTGCTAAACCAGATAATGATCCTTTCCGGGATTGCCCTGCTGGTGACCGTTGGCGTATACGGCCTGGTCGGCATTATCGTGAAGCTGGACGATATGGGCTACTGGCTGGTGGAGAAAAGCAGCGTGCTGGCCCGCGGGGTCGGCAAAGCTTTGCTGGCGGTGGCGCCTCGGCTGATGAAAGTGCTGTCGATTGTCGGGACGCTGGCGATGTTCCTGGTCGGTGGCGGCATCGTGGTCCACGGCATTACTCCGCTGCACCACGCGGTGGAAAATCTGGCCAACGGCATGTCCGGGTTCACCGCTTCGCTGCTGCCGACGGGCGTAAACCTGGTGCTGGGCTTCATCATTGGCGCCGTGGTAGTAGCGGGCGTGAAGGCCATTTCCGCGCTTCGTCGTGCGGTAAAGTAAATCCGTCGGCGGTTATGCAAAATGTCTCAGCTTCGTCTAAGGTGAAACAGTTTCTCCCGGATTACGGAGCGAAAAATGGTATGGTTCATCAGCGATGAAGTCAGGCGGAAAAGCGGCGGGCCGCGCATGGTTGTGACCGGTTTTGCCAACGGCATGGTTGAATGCCGGTGGTATGACGGCTATGCCGTTAAGCGCGAGGCGTTCCGTGAAGATGAGTTGGTTCGTGGGGGAGGGGGCGCGGAATAGCTCTCCTGATCCCAATAACGCCCGGTCTATACCGGGCGTTTTGTCATTGTATGGCCCGGCTTTCCGACAGGGAGCGTTGATGGCGTTTGTTTCTATGATGGTACTGCGAGAGCACAATGAATAAGTCGCTGTGGGGGAGAAAACTTCGCCGCCTTTCGAGCCCGGGACACGTGGTAAATTTTTGCTTTGTTGTGGTGCTATTTTTTTCTACCCTGCTGATATGGCGAGAAATAATGGTGCTGGAGGAGGCATATGTCGATAACCAGCACAACAATCTCGAAAACGTCGCCCATGAAATGGACGGCCTGCTGCAGTTTAATACCGACCGAATGATCTTTTTCCGCAACGGGATGCAGTCGGCGCTGGAAACGCCGCTAGATTTTATGATCCTGCGTAAGGCCGAGCAGGAGTACATCAGCAAGCGCCATGAAGCGATATGGTCGGTGGCGTTACACAATCGGCGTACGCTGCCGGTCTACGGCGTATCCGATGCTTTCATCGATAAAGATCCGACCCTGTCCCGCGACAATACCCTTTCCGGCAACGAGCTGATGGCTACGCTAGAGCTGGGCTATCTGCTGCGCCTGACTAACAATAACCGCGGCTTCACCGAGCGCATGCTGTACGTATCGCGCAGCGGCTTCTTTGTTAGCACCGAAGCGCTAACAAACACCACCCAGGCGCTGGCGCTTTATAGTGCTGCCACCCGCTCCCCGTGGTTTACCCGTCAGGCCCAGCGAACGAATCCCGGACGCGGCGTAGTCTGGCAAACCTTTCCCGAGGAGGGCGCGCTGCGCGATGCCCAGGTGGTGACCGCCTCCGTACCGCTGGACTTCCGCCACTACTGGCACGGCGTGCTGGCGATGGACTTTTCGGTTCGCGAAATGAAGACTTTTCTGGTAAACGCGGCGAAGGGCGGACAGGACGGTGAGTATCAGCTGTACGATAACCGGCTGAACCTGATTGCCTCTTCCGCACCGGGCAATGTGCTCACTCTGCTCTCGCCCCGCGAGCTGGAGACGCTGAGCTACGCCTTCTCGCACGATAACAAGGGCGGCATTCGCCTGTTAACCCGCTACATCAGCTGGGAAAAACTGAATAATTTTGATGGCGTCCTGCTGCGTATCCATACCCTGCAGGAAGGGGTCCGCGGCGAGTTTGGATCGATTACCATCGCCCTGATGCTGATGTGGCTGCTGTTTACCTCAATGCTGATTATCTCCTGGCTGGTTATCCTGCGTATGGTGCGCAATATGAGCGAGCTGCAAACGTCGCTGGAGTGGCGGGCCTGGCACGACGCATTAACGCGGCTGTTAAACCGCGGTGGGCTATTTGAAAGAGCCATTGCCGCTGCCGGAGAGTGCGAACGCGGGAAGCGCCCGTTCGCGGTGATCCAGCTCGATCTGGACTTCTTCAAGCGGGTGAACGACCTGCACGGTCATCAGTCCGGCGATCGGGTGCTGTCGCTGGTTGCCAGCACGATAGCCAGCAACATCCGCGAAGGCGATCTCGCCGGGCGCGTGGGCGGGGAGGAGTTTTGCGTGGTCATGCCGAATACCACCCTGCAGGAGGCGACTGCGATAGCGGAGCGTATCCGCGTTCGCATCAACAGCCGCGAAATACTGCTCTGCAACAATACGAGCCTGCGCATCAGCGCCTCGCTGGGCGTCAGCAGCAGCGAGGATTGCGCGGAGGTTAACTTCGAAAACCTGCAGTCGATAGCCGATCGGCGGCTCTATCTTGCGAAACAGAGTGGCCGCAACCGGGTCTGTTCTACGGGATAAGCGCCCGAAGCTGGCCGTCTTCATCCGTTCAGCGCGGCGTGACAAAGTGCTGATATGAGATTTATCTTAAAAGAGGGTGGGAGTGAAATACGATTTATGGCGCAGCGGCATCAACGAAGCCTTCTGCCACCTGGGTTATCCAGGGGCCCGGCGTCATTGGCTATGTGTCTCAATTATTTTCTTCATCAATAGCTCTTGTCATGCAAAATAATTGAGGATAATGTTTTCCACGCATCGGATCTCCCGGTGTAACGAATTTTCAAGTGCTTCTTGCATTAGCAAGTTTCATCCCGACTCCTGCGAGTCGGGATTTTTTTCGCCTGCGCCTAGCGGTTGACTTCGGTGACGCTAAAGTCGTGGATATCGAGCTCAAAGGCTTCCGCTAGCTCACGCCAGGTATGGTAATCGCGACCATCAATGCTCACGTGATGGGGATCGTCGCGGGTGCGCTGCACTTCGCTTTCGCTAATCTCATTAATTGCCGCCAGCAGGGCGTCAACATTGACGCTACCCCCGCTGCTACCCGAACTGCTCTCTTTGGCGGATTTCATCATCGCTACCTCGCTTGGCTCCGACAGTGCCTCTTCAAGTATAGACGGTCTATAAAAACAGCGCTCATCGGGCGGGACGCTGCGCATCCGGCGGTTTTGTTCTACACTGGCTCAAAAATAGAGGAGACGAGTTATGCAGGTGAACGATCGTGTCACGGTGAAGACCGACGGTGGCCCACGTCGATCGGGGGTAGTACTGGCAATAGAGTCGTTTAGCGAAGGAACAATGTATCTGGTTTCGCTGGAAGACTATCCGCTGGGGATCTGGTTTTTCAACGAGAAAGGGCATCCGGACGGTGTCTTTGTTGAGAAGGTCGACTAGTCTGTCTGCGATCAAAACTGGCGGTTGCTGCCGCCAGTTCTTTCATCGCATGTTGACGTAAATCCCTGAGGTAATGTTTTCCGTCAGACGGACAATATGGTAAATCACCTGTTTATTGTGGGTCTGGATTTTCTTTTTAATATTGCCTTTGTGCGATGAAACGGTCTTAGCCTTGATGTTCATCTGCGTCGATATTTGCGATGTCCCGTGCCCGGCCATCCACATTTGCAGCATATTTGATTCGGCCCGGCTTAATGACAGCGTGGGTATATTGATGCGTCCGGCGCTGAAGCGATCGTATTTCAGGTGATTACCCAGAATATCATCAAGGTCTTTTGGCGTAAGCGACTTTGAGCTAATAAGTAAGTTTTTGCGTACCAACAGATAGTGGTCAAAATGAACGTTAGCCAGCGCCATAAAGATCACAAATAGCGTACCGGGATAATCCGTAATGATTTGTCGGATAAGCTGATTACTATCTTCGCGATGAATAAAGCAATCTTCGTTGAGAAACACCACCGCCGGGCGGGACGATTCGCAGCTCTCTTTCAGGCTTGCCGCCGTTTGCACTTCGCTGATGTCACGCTTTCTTATTCCTCTGCTTGTCAGATACCCGGTTAATCCCAGTCGGGTATAGCTGCACAAATCCATGATAATCGTTGACATGACCCATCCTCAATCAACACGTAACGATAATTCATCCTTCGCCGGTGAGCGCGATGAAGTCCATTTAAGTGGGTAATAAAACAAGGTACAGTGTGGAAACCATTAAGTAACCTGAACTATTCCGTAATATTGCCTATAATTTGCCAGGAATACTCCCAAAGTAAAGGCGTGCATCATGTTACGTCGGGGAATTAAAAGCAAAAACTTCCAGTTACAGATATGGTTGCCGGCCGGGAGTTATTCCCTTTTCGGATTTTCCTTATACTGGCTGGATAAATTCTCACCTCACCAATATGGCCGTTTCATCAAAAACATTAATTAATAGCCGAATAAACCGAAGGCCATTTAGCGCTACTGGCGACTGGCCTGGATTCACGGCCGCTGGGCGCCGTTTTTCGCCCGCTGCAAGAGAGGTGGCAGGCTTAACGCTTTAATGCCACAATACTTTTTTATCGGTGTGTGGGATGAATGATGAAAAAGATAGTAATTGCTGGCGCGCTGTTGACTCTCGCCGGATGCGTGCAGGTAGATAATTACAACGAGGTTGTCAAAGCGCCAGCGCCCGCCGGGTTAGAGGGATACTGGCAATCAAAAGGTCCGCAGAGCGAAATGATGAGCCCGGATGCGATTGCCAGCCTGATTGTGACCAAAAATGGCGATACGCTCGATTGTCGTCAGTGGCAGCGAGTTATCGTCACGCAGGGTAAATTAATGCAGCGTGACGATCGGGTTTACAACGTGACGTCAGCTCTGGATATCTATCCTGTCGAACGCACCGGCAATACCCTGGAGTATGACCGCATGACCCTGACTCGCGTCGACCGCCTCACTCCTGAGTGCGAGCAGGCGTGGAATAAATCCGCCGCCGCGACGAAAAGCGCGCACTAGGGCACCGACGGGCTGGCAGCGCGTCCAGCCCGCGATATTCACCTGATTTATAACGTCTCTTCGATAACCCACACGCTGACGCTCCCGCCGCGGCAGGTAAACGTCGCGCAGCCTTCGTCGTCGGTTTCCACCGCCTCCTGCTGGTTGCCGAGAAAATCTTTCCAGCGCTTATTGCCATAATTGGCGCCAAGGGTTAGCGATTTCTCACCGTCATCACCGTTCGACAACACCACCACGCATCCCGGATCGTCATCGGTGCCGCTGCGGCTGAAGGCGATACAGTTCGGATGATCGAACCACAGCGTCTGCACGCCGTGAGCAAAGCGCTGGCGGGCATCAATCAGCTCGTGCAGCTGTTCGATAACCGGCATCTCGATAGCGTAAGTCTGGCCATCTCCGCCGGTATCTTCATAGCTGGCGCCGAAAAGATCGGCATAAAAGACCGATGGCACGCCGTTCTCGCGCAGCAGAATAAGCGCATAGGCCAGCGGCTTAAACCACGGCTCAACCGGCGCCTCCAGCGCCTGCAGCGGCTGCGTATCGTGGTTGGTCACCAGGGTCACGGCGTGGAACGGATCGGCTTCAACCAGCGTACCGCTAAAGATCTGGCTCATATCGTAATCGCGGCCCTGGCGCGAGGCCTCGTGAAACTTCATCTGCAGGGGCGCGTCGAACAGCAGCGTATTGCCATCCACCATCGCGATATACTGCTGCAGCTTCTCAACTTCATGCGACCAGTATTCCGCTACGATAAACAGCGGCTTTGTCGCCACTTCCTGGACGTGATCGATCCACTCCTTATAAAACCAGGCCGGAATATGCTTCACCGCGTCGAGGCGAAAACCGTCGCAGCCGGTCTGCTCCATCGCCCAGCGTGCCCAGTACTTGAGCTCTTCGGTAACCGCATGATTGCGGAAATCGATATTCTCGCCCATCAGGTAGTCGAAGTTGCCCATCTCATCATCGACCTGATCGTTCCAGCCTTCGCCGGTATAGTCGTTAACGATTTTAAAAACGCCGTCTTCGTCCGGGTTCTCAATATGATCGATGCCGCTAAAGCATTTATAATCCCAGACGAACTGCGAATATTTACCTTCGCGGGCGGGGAAGTCGTAGCGGGTCCAGGCCTCGCACTCCACCACCTCTTCGGCAATTTGTGTACGATCCTGCTCGTCCACGCGCTGAACGCGGATGCTCTCTTTTTTATCGGCACCCATTTTGTGGTTGACCACCACGTCCAGCAGGACGGCGATATCGTGCTGTCGCAGCGCGGCGATGGCCGCCAGCAGCTGCGCCTTGTCGCCGTATTTGGTGGCGATGGAGCCCTTTTGGTCGAACTCGCCAAGGTCAAAAAGATCGTAGCTGTCGTAGCCGACGGAGTAGCCGCCGGAAGCGCCTTTATACGCGGGAGGGAGCCAAATCATATTGACGCCGATTTCGTTCAGGTTAGGTGCCAGCGCCTCAACTTCACGCCATAACTCGCCGCCGGTGGGGTAATACCAATGAAAGCACTGCAATAACGTGGGGTTTTTCATCTTCCGTGCTCCAGACGTCATCAAGCTGACTCTTGCAGTATGAGAGATCTCCAGCAAATACGATCAATTTTGCGCGCGTTTTTCACTATGCCATAAACGGTATCGTATATAATAAATTGGAATAAGATGTAGCGGATAGATGTTGGTCCATCCGCATAAACGCCTTACACTACAAAAAAATATCACTCTGTGGGGTCTCTATGAAATTAGCACTTCTGGGCCGCCAGGCGCTGATGGGCGCAATGGCTGTGGTTTTGATGACTGGCGTTAGCGTAAAAACGTTTGCAGCAGAAAACCTGTTTAACCAAATTAAAGAGCGCGGCACGCTGCGCGTGGGCCTGGAAGGAACCTATCCTCCGTTCAGCTATCAGGGTGATGACGGCAAGCTGGCCGGTTTTGAGGTCGACTTTGCCAACGAGCTGGCGAAGCATCTGGGAGTGAAGGCCGATCTGAAACCAACCAAATGGGACGGAATGCTGGCCTCGCTGGATTCTAAACGCATCGACGTGGTGATTAACCAGGTCACCATTTCCGACCAGCGTAAGAAAAAATATGACTTCTCCACGCCGTACACCGTCTCTGGCGTGCAGGCGCTGGTGAAAAAGGGCAATGAAGGCGTTATCAAAACGGCGGCCGACCTGAAAGGCAAGAAAGTCGGCGTGGGTCTGGGCACCAACTACGAAGAGTGGCTGCGTCAGAACGTGCAGGGCGTGGATATCCGCACCTATGATGACGACCCGACTAAATATCAGGATCTGCGCGTAGGCCGCATCGATGCCATTCTGGTCGATCGTCTGGCGGCGCTGGATCTGGTGAAGAAAACCGGCAATACCCTGGCCGTCACCGGCGAAGCGTTCTCGCGTCAGGAGTCTGGCGTGGCGCTGCGTAAAGGTAACGAAGACCTGCTGAAAGCGGTGGATGGTGCCATTGCCGACATGCAAAAAGACGGCAGCCTGAAAGCGCTGTCGGAAAAATGGTTTGGCGCTGACGTGACGAAATAACGGCCGGCGGTGAAAAAAGGCGCTCATGGAAGCGCCTTTTTTTATTTCGTCGGCAACTACGTGCATAATAAAAACAAAGGGCCTGTTTCATCAGGCTATTTTATGGGCCAGTTTGCCTGGAATAATAACGCCTGAGGGATTGGCTCTCAGTCAGGAGATATCATGTCACTGCAAAATTTAACGCGTTTCCCGCGCCTGGAGCTGATTGGCGCTCCGACGCCGCTGGAATACCTGCCGCGCCTGTCGGATCATCTCGGTCGCGAAATTTTTATCAAACGCGACGACGTGACCCCGCTTGCTATGGGCGGCAATAAGCTGCGCAAGCTGGAGTTCCTGGCGGCCGATGCGCTGCGGGAAGGTGCTGATACGCTGATCACCGCCGGCGCGATTCAATCTAACCACGTTCGTCAAACCGCGGCGGTGGCGGCTAAGCTTGGCCTGCACTGCGTGGCCCTGCTGGAAAACCCGATTGGCACCCGTGCGGAGAACTACCTGACTAACGGCAACCGCCTGCTGCTGGATCTGTTCAATACCCAGGTTGAGATGTGCGATGCGCTGACCGACCCCAATGCGCAGCTGGAAGAGCTGGCGACGCGTATCGAGGCTCAGGGCTATCGTCCGTATGTTATCCCGGTCGGCGGCTCCAGCGCGCTGGGTGCGCTAGGCTATGTTGAAAGCGCGCTGGAAATTGCCCAGCAGTGCGAAGGCGCGGTAGAGCTGTCGTCCGTGGTGGTGGCATCCGGCAGCGCCGGCACCCATGCCGGCCTGGCGGTGGGTCTGGAACAGCTGATGCCGGGAGCCGAACTGATTGGCGTCACCGTGTCGCGCAAGGTGGCGGACCAGCTGCCGAAAGTCGTTGCCCTGCAGCAGGCGGTAGCGAACAGCCTTGAGCTGCAGGCAAAAGCCGGGATTACGCTGTGGGACGACTATTTCGCACCAGGCTACGGCACGCCGAATGACGAAGGAATGGAAGCGGTAAAACTGTTGGCACAGCTTGAGGGTATCCTGCTGGATCCGGTCTATACCGGGAAGGCGATGGCCGGGCTGATTGACGGTATTCAGCAGAAACGCTTTAAGGATGAAGGGCCAATCTTATTTATACACACCGGCGGAGCGCCGGCGCTGTTTGCCTACCATCCTCATATCTAAAGCAGAACAAACAGAATGCAAGAGAGTATCCAACTGGTTTTTGATTCCGCACCTTTTCTCCTCAAGGGGGCGGTATTTACGCTGCAGCTGAGCATCGGCGGCATGTTCTTTGGCCTGCTGCTGGGCTTTATCCTTGCGCTGATGCGGATGTCGCCCCTCTGGCCGGTAAAGTGGCTGGCGCGGGTCTACATTTCTATTTTCCGCGGTACCCCGCTGATCGCCCAGCTGTTTATGATTTACTACGGCCTGCCGCAGTTTGGCATTGAGCTGGATCCCATTCCGGCGGCGATGATTGGCCTGTCGCTGAACACCGCGGCGTATGCCGCCGAAACGCTGCGCGCGGCGATTGCCTCTATTGATAAAGGGCAGTGGGAAGCGGCGGCAAGCATCGGGATGACGCCGTGGCAGACTCTGCGTCGGGCGGTTCTGCCGCAGGCCGCGCGCGTCGCGCTGCCGCCGCTCTCTAACAGCTTTATCAGCCTGGTGAAAGATACGTCGCTGGCGGCGACTATCCAGGTACCGGAACTGTTCCGCCAGGCGCAGCTTATTACCTCCCGTACGCTGGAAGTTTTCACCATGTATCTGGCCGCATCGCTGATTTACTGGGTGATGGCGACGGTGCTGTCGACGCTGCAAAACTATTTTGAAAATCAGCTGAATCGCCAGGAGCGTGATCCAAAATGAGTGCCATTGAAGTCAAAAACCTGGTGAAAAAGTTCCACGGACAGACGGTACTGCACGGTATTGACCTGGAGGTGGCGGAGGGCGAAGTGGTGGCGATTATCGGCCCTAGCGGCTCCGGCAAAACGACCCTTCTGCGCAGCATCAACCTGCTGGAACAGCCGGAGAGCGGCACCATTCGGGTGGGCGACGTCACTATCGATACCGCGCGCAGCCTGAGCCAGCAGAAGGGGCTGATTCGCCGCCTGCGCCAGCACGTCGGCTTCGTTTTCCAGAACTTCAACCTGTTCCCGCACCGCACGGTGATGGAGAACATTATCGAAGGGCCGGTTATCGTTAAGGGTGAAGATAAAAACGAATCGATCGTCCGGGCGCGTGAGCTGCTGGCGAAGGTTGGGCTAAACGGGAAAGAGAATAGCTACCCGCGCCGTCTCTCCGGCGGCCAGCAGCAGCGCGTGGCGATTGCCCGCGCGCTGGCGATGCGTCCGGACGTTATTTTGTTTGATGAACCCACGTCCGCTCTGGATCCTGAGCTGGTGGGCGAAGTGCTGAATACCATTCGCCAGCTGGCGCAGGAGAAGCGCACCATGGTTATCGTGACCCATGAAATGAGCTTTGCCCGCGACGTGGCCGACCGGGCTATCTTTATGGATCAGGGACGTATCGTCGAGCAGGGTGAGGCTAAGGCGCTGTTTGCCAATCCGCAGCAGCCGCGCACGCGCCAGTTCCTCGAAAAATTCCTGATGCAGTAACGGCTACCCGACTGCGGCCGTGGGATCCGGTGAAAAGGGCGGGGCGGCGAGGCTACCGGCGTTCCCGCCAGCCGCAGAGAACGGTGCAGGCGTTTGGCCAGCCCGAACGCCTGGGCCGCGAAGTGGAAACCTTTCTGGACGATAGCTGCTGAACGATAGCGCCGTGTGAGAGAGCAGAACTATTAAACGCTGCTTATCGATTGGTATTTTTATATTCAGCCGCACGCGGCGTTTTCCCGAAACAATCCCTTTTTCCGCCGTCGCTGGAGGCCAGCCTGCCGAAACGATACGTCGTATCTTATCGCTGAGGGTAAAACAGCGGCGCTTGAGAGAAGGCAATATCGGCAGCAGGATTGGCGCTAAACTCCTCCCACAGTTGAGAATATATCGTCGGCAGAGATAAATGATGCGACATTCTCTTCTCCCGTCTGTGCTGAATAGCACCAGTAACGATCTAATATGTGCGGTGTATACGATATTTTATACATATAAATAAGATTTATGTGTTAGTTTTTGTATTTGTAATAATGATAATTACTCAGGAGTTATTTGGTCGGTTATGAGGGACAATGATTTTTTCAGCTGGCGGCGGGAAATGCTGCAACAATTTCAGGCAATTTCGGCGGGAGAGGAGGTTTATAATCTCCTGCAGCAGCAGGCGGAAGAGCTGGAATACGATTATTTTGCTCTCTGCGTGCGGCATCCCGTGCCCTTTACGCGCCCTAAGGTGACGCTGCAGACGACCTATCCGCAGGCGTGGATGGCGCATTATCAAGCCGAGAACTATTTCGCCATCGATCCGGTGCTGCGACCGGAAAATTTTCTTCGTGGTCACCTGCCGTGGAACGACGGGCTATTCCGTGACGCCCCGCAGCTCTGGGACGGCGCGCGCGATCACGGGCTGGTGAAGGGGATTACTCAGTGCCTCACCTTACCCAACCACGCGCAGGGCTTTCTCTCGGTCTCAGGGCAGAATCGTAGCGCCGGGCCTTATCCGGCAGACGAGCTGGAAATGCGTTTGAGAATGCTGATTGAGCTCAGCCTGTTGACGCTGTTACGTCTGCAGGACGCGATGGTGATGCCGCCGGAAATGAAGTTCAGCCGGCGTGAACTGGAGATTTTGAAATGGACTGCGGAAGGGAAGACCTCGGCAGAGGTCGCGATAATTCTGTCTATCTCAGAAAATACCGTCAATTTTCATCAGAAAAATATGCAACGAAAATTCAACGCACCGAATAAAACGCAAATAGCCTGCTATGCGGTCGCCACCGGCTTAATTTGAGCTAACCCATCGTTCTGCGTGCCAGGCGTGAAACCGGCTGTCAGTTATACTTTCAGCCGGTTTATTGTTACTGACGGTAAGCCTGTTTAATTTGCTTAACGGTGCTGGAGAATACGGCAGCCTGAGCCTCATCTTCCATCTGCGTGATTTGCCTTTCCATCTTAATAATCACCCGACCCGCATCGGCCTGGCCCATGGCCTGGAGCATCAGCGTCAGCAGCGTTTTCAGGCAGGTCACTTCCTGCGCCAGTTCTTGATTATTTTCTGCAGTGGAAAAATCTGGTGTGCTCATCGATATCCTCGTTTGCTATCGGCGCTTTTGCGCAATACTAAATCTTAAAGCGGCGCAGTATACCACAAGCGGCAGAAAAAAAAGGAGCGCGTAATTTGCGTTCTCTGATCGGAGCTGTGAGGGGTTTAATTGCCTGAATAAAGCCCGCTTCGGCGCCTGCAAATTGTTAATTTTTGGTATGATTTTTAGAGTTAATTATTGTTACATATTTTCTTTCGTATTTATCAACTACGTATTGTGTTGTGTTTATTACGTTTTCTGTATGACGAATGTTAAAAATACGACCTTATACAACTCTCTGTTATGTATGGGTTTCCACCTGGTGTGCAAACAACTTGCCATAAAGGACAGATAAATCCTCTTAAGAACACTTTTGGCTTTTAAAATTACGCCAAAACCCGGTAATATGGGTTCGATAAACTATCCGTTGTGTTATCCCTAATTCTGGAGATTATTCCTTTGATCAACGTCCTTCTTGTTGATGACCACGAACTGGTGCGCGCAGGGATACGACGCATTCTGGAAGATATAAAAGGGATTAACGTCGTGGGCGAATGTTGCTGCGGCGAGGATGCCGTTAAATGGTGTCGGGCTAATCCCGTTGACGTTGTCCTGATGGACATGAATATGCCCGGGATCGGCGGTCTTGAGGCAACGCGTAAAATTGCGCGCGCCATTGTCGATACCAAAGTCATTATGCTCACCGTGCATACCGAAAACCCGCTGCCGGCGAAGGTGATGCAGGCAGGCGCTGCGGGCTACCTGAGTAAAGGCGCCGCGCCGCAGGAAGTGGTCAATGCGATTCGCTGCGTGGCATCAGGTCAGCGCTATATCGCTTCGGATATCGCCCAGCAGATGGCGCTCAGCCAGATCGAGCCGGAAAAAACGGAATCGCCGTTTGCCAGTTTGTCTGAACGAGAATTGCAGATTATGCTGATGATCACTAAAGGTCAGAAGGTCAATGAGATCTCAGAGCAGCTGAATCTGAGTCCCAAGACGGTGAACAGCTATCGCTATCGGATGTTCAGTAAATTAAACATCCACGGTGACGTTGAGCTGACCCACCTGGCAATCCGCCATGGCCTGTGTAATGCGGAGTCGTTAGCAAGTCTGTGAGTGATGTTTTTGATGCTAAAGCTTTCCTGAAGACAGTAACCAGCCAGCCGGGCGTCTATCGGATGTACGATGCTGGCGGTATCGTTATTTACGTTGGTAAAGCAAAAGACCTGAAAAAGCGGCTAAGCAGCTATTTTCGCAGCAACCTGGCTTCGCGTAAAACCGAAGCCCTGGTGGCGCTGATAGCGCAAATAGACGTGACGGTAACCCATACCGAAACGGAAGCCCTGCTGCTTGAACATAACTATATCAAGCTGTATCAGCCGCGCTATAACGTGCTGCTGCGCGATGACAAATCCTATCCCTTTATTTTTCTCAGCGCCGATACCCATCCGCGGCTGGCGACCCATCGCGGCGCTAAGCACGCTAAAGGGGAATATTTCGGTCCTTTCCCGAACGGCTATGCGGTTCGCGAAACCTTAGCGCTGCTGCAAAAAATCTTCCCCGTTCGCCAGTGCGAAAATAGCGTCTATCGCAACCGCTCGCGTCCGTGTCTGCAGTATCAGATTGGCCGCTGCCTGGGCCCTTGCGTGGCGGGGCTGGTTAGCGAGGAGGAGTATGCCCAGCAGGTTGAATACGTGCGGCTGTTCCTTGCCGGCAAAGACGATCAGGTCCTGACGCAGCTTATTGCCCGCATGGAGAAGGCCAGCCAGGCGCTGGAGTTTGAAGAGGCGGCGCGCATTCGCGATCAGATCCAGGCCGTGCGTCGGGTGACGGAGAAGCAGTTTGTCTCAAATAATGGCGACGATATGGACGTTATTGGCGTCGCCTTTGATTCGGGCATGGCCTGCGTTCACGTGCTGTTTATTCGCCAGGGGAAAGTGCTGGGTAGCCGCAGCTATTTCCCTAAGGTCCCCGGCGGCACCGAGCTTGGGGAAGTGGTGGAGACCTTCGTCGGTCAGTTCTACCTGCAGGGGAGCCAGATGCGCACCCTGCCGGGGGAGATTCTGCTCGACTTTAACCTTGGCGACAAAACCCTGCTCGCCGACTCACTCTCCGAGCTGGCGGGGCGGCGCGTGAATGTGCAGACGAAACCCCGCGGCGATCGCGCACGCTATCTTAAGCTGGCGCGCACCAATGCCGCGACGGCGCTGACGACCAAACTGTCCCAGCAGTCCACCATCCATCAGCGCCTGCAGGCGCTGGCGACGCTGCTCAAGCTGCCGGCGGTGAAGCGCATGGAGTGCTTTGATATCAGCCACACGATGGGCGAACAGACCGTCGCCTCGTGCGTGGTGTTTGACAGCAACGGGCCGCTGCGCGCCGAGTATCGCCGCTACAATATTACCGGGATCACGCCGGGGGATGACTATGCGGCGATGAATCAGGTTCTGCGCCGGCGCTACGGTAAAGCTATCGAAGAGAACAAGATCCCTGACGTTATCCTGATAGATGGCGGTAAAGGGCAGCTTGGGCAGGCGAAAAGCGTGTTTGCCGAGCTGGACGTGGCCTGGGATAAACATCATCCTCTATTATTAGGGGTAGCAAAAGGTAGCGATCGTAAGGCGGGCCTGGAAACGCTATTCTTTGAGCCTGAGGGCGAAGGCTTTAGCCTGCCGCCGGACTCTCCCGCGCTGCACGTCATTCAGCATATCCGCGATGAGTCGCACGATCATGCCATCGCCGGGCATCGTAAAAAGCGGGCAAAAGTGAAAAGTACCAGCACGCTGGAGACTATCGAAGGAGTGGGGCCGAAGCGTCGGCAGATGCTGCTGAAGTATATGGGCGGTCTGCAGGGGCTACAGCAAGCCAGCGTCGAAGAGATAGCCAAAGTACCGGGTATATCTCACGGTCTGGCAGAAAAGATCTTCTACTCGTTGAAACATTAGGGGCTCTGTAGCAACATAGGGCTAATTTTTACTTCTAACAGATAGTTACCCGTCACTATGCAATTTAATATCCCTACATTGCTTACTCTGTTTCGCGTCATCCTGATACCGTTTTTTGTGCTGGCGTTTTACCTTCCCGTGGTATGGGCACCGTTTGCCTGTGCGCTGATTTTCTTTGTCGCCGCGGTAACCGACTGGTTTGATGGTTATCTGGCGCGCCGCTGGAATCAGAGCACTCGTTTTGGCGCGTTTCTCGACCCGGTAGCAGATAAGGTCATGGTGGCAATTGCGATGGTGCTGGTTGCCGAGCATTACCACACCTGGTGGGTCACTCTGCCGGCGGCGACGATGATCGCCCGTGAAATTATTATCTCTGCCCTGCGCGAATGGATGGCCGAGCTGGGTAAACGCAGCAGCGTAGCGGTTTCCTGGATCGGTAAAGTCAAAACGACGGCGCAAATGACGGCGCTGGTGTGGATGCTGTGGCGGCCAAATGAGTGGGTTGAAGGGGCAGGGATCGTGCTGTTCCTCGTTGCGGCGGTGCTGACGCTGTGGTCGATGCTGCAATATTTGAACGCGGCGCGCGGCGATTTGCTTGATCAGTGATCGTTTCGGCGTAAATTTCAGCAAACGACGCAAGGTTTTAAAAAATATCGTTGACTCATTGCGCCAGGTAAGTAGAATGCAACGCATCGAACGGCAGCACGGCTTGCCAGACGATAACAAAATCAAGTGATTAGCAAATTAGCTTGATAAT
>NZ_BJNO01000020.1 GCF_006539725.1 Klebsiella terrigena
CACAATAAACACCCTTCCGGGTGTTTTTTTGTTTCTGCGCTTCCCTCACGATAGCTTCAGCCCGCCGGTTCACGGCCCCGAACGACCTTTCTTAGCAGCAATACTCAGATCCGGCCTCATCGCCTGGTGCGCCATCGCCGCGTGCAGCAATGGCGCAGCGTGGCTCACAGCAGAGCCAGCAGGAAGATCAGTTCGCCGAGCTCAATGGCCGCTCCCAGCGTATCACCGGTTTGCCCACCGAGGGTGCGCTTTAAGAGCTGACCGAGAATGAAAATCGCCGCCACGCTGACCGCCAGCGCCGCCACTCCGCTCATGCCCGGCAGCAGCACCGCCGCGAGAATAACCGCGAGCCCCAGGGTTACGCAGGTTTGTCGCCCGCTCACCTTGCCGATAAACACGTTGCCCAGCCCCTCTTCCCGCGCATAGCGGTGGCGGTACATCAGCAGCACGCTGGCTCCCCGCCCTACCGCGCAGGCTGCCGCCAGCGCCGCCAGCATCGGCGTGCCGCGCAGCGCCAGCTCGCTGACCACCAGCACCTTCGCCAGCAGCACAAAAATCAGCGCCAGCCCGCCATGGGTTCCCAGCCGGCTGTCGCGCATAATCTCCAGCATCCGTTCACGACGGCGGGCGGAAAACACCCCGTCGCAGGTGTCGGCCAGTCCGTCGAGGTGGAAGCCGCCGGTGAGCAGCGCCAGCGCCAGTACGGCAAACAGCGCCGCCAGCGGGATGCCGCACCACGCCTGCACGGCGAGAAATACCAGGCCGCTCAGCAAGCCCAGCAGCGCGCCGACCACGGGAAAGGTGACAATGCCGCAAACGTAGCGGTCGATATCCAGCCCCTGCGACCAGCGCTCCGGTACCGGTAAACGGCTGAGAAAAGAGAGCGTTGCCCAAAATAGTTTGATCATTTTATTTTGACTCCAATACCTGATACCACCAGCCAGACCTCATCCGCAGCCGCCGCCAGGCGCTGGTTAACCCGACCGGCGATATCGCGAAAATGCCGCGCAAGACGATTCTCGGGGACAATCCCCATTCCCACTTCGTTGGTGACCACCACGATCTTCGCCGCAGAGCGCTGGCAGGCGGCGATCAGCGAGTGGATCTCGTCATCAATCATCCGCTCCATGGCCGCATAATCCCAGCCATCGGGATCGCTGTCGCCGCCGCAGGCAAACAGCAGGTTGGTGACCATGGTGGTGATACACTCCAGCAAAATAGCTTCGTTAGGATCGTCGTGCGGGGCAATCAGCTTATCAAGATGCTGCCAGCGCTCGACGGTGCGCCAGTGCGCCGGTCGGCTATCGCGGTGATGCTGGATCCTCGCGGCCATCTCCTCATCAAAAATCTGCGAGGTGGCGAGATACAAAACCTGCGGTGAGCCGGCGATCAGCGCTTCGGCGTGACGGCTTTTCCCGCTGCGCGCGCCGCCGGTGACCAGAATCAGCATGATGGCTCCTGATGCTGCTGCATAATGTGGTAAATTTTTTCAATATCAATATGTTGACGCATTGCATCCGCCAGAATATCGAACTGCTGCGACTTGTACTGCGCGTAGTGGAGGGTGCTATCCAGCGCCGCCAGGCCTTTGCGTTGACGCAGGCCGTTGACCAGCGCGCGGGTGAAATCATCGCTGTCGAACAGGCCGTGCAGGTAGGTACCAAACGCCAGCCCGTCGTCCGTCATCGCCCCGTCCGCCACCGTCCGCCCCTCTTTTTCCAGCTGCAGCAGCGGCCGGCAGTCGCCTTGCCGGGTCGTTTCACCCATATGAATTTCGTAGCCGCGCACGCGCAGCGCGGAGGCGCCCGCCAGCCAGCCAGGGAGCGCAGCCGCCATCGTCGCCTCAACCAGCGTCGTGGTTTTATGGCGGGCAAAGTGCGTTACGGTATTGAGCAGCCCCAGGCCGGGCAACATGCCCAGCCCGGACTCCACGTCATCAAAGATGGTCTCGCCAAGCATCTGGTAACCGCCACAGATCCCCAGCAGCGGAATCCCCTGCTGATGCGCCTGCAGCACGCCCTGCTCCATCCCGCTTTCGCGCAGCCACCGCAGATCGCCCAGCGTATTTTTGCTGCCGGGCAGGATCACCAGGTCGCTCGTCGTCAGATCCTGGGGATGACGAACGTAGCGCACGCGCACGTCCGGCTGCGCCGCCAGCGCGTTGAAATCGGTGAAGTTGGACGTATGCGGCAGCTGGACCACCGCAATCTCAATCTCCCGCGGCGCGGTGCTCAGGTATTTTCCCTTCTGCAGCGCCACGCTATCTTCATCTTCCAGATCGACCTCCAGCCACGGCAGCACGCCCAGCACCGGAACGCCGGTCAAAGCCTCAATCTGTTCGATGCCCGAGTACAGCAGCGCCACATCGCCGCGGAACTTATTGATGATCACCCCTTTCACCCTGGCGCGCTCCTGCTCCTCAAGCAGCGCCAGCGTCCCGTAGATGGCGGCAAACACGCCGCCTCTGTCGATGTCGGCAACGAGGATCACCGGACACTGCGCCATCTCCGCCATGCCCATGTTAACGATATCGCGATCGCGCAGGTTGATCTCCGCCGGGCTGCCGGCGCCCTCGAGAACCAGCACCTCATACTCCTGCGCCAGGCTGCGGTAAACCTCAAGAATCTGCTCGCGCAGGCGCGGCTTGTACTCGTGGTAGCTCACCGCGTCCATATGGGTCGCCACTTTTCCCATCAGCACCACCTGCGCGTTGAGATCGCTGGTTGGCTTTAACAGTATCGGGTTCATGCGCACATCCGGCGCAATGCCCGCCGCTTCGGCCTGAAAGATCTGCGCCCGTCCCATCTCTTTGCCATCGGCAGTGATGCCCGAGTTCAGCGCCATGTTCTGTGATTTAAACGGCGCCGTGCGCAGGCCGTCCTGGTAAAAAATTCTGCACAGTCCCGCCACCAGCACGCTTTTTCCCACGTCGGATGCCGTACCTTGCAACATAATTGCCCGCGTCATGGGGCCTCCTTTATCGCGTTCTGTCGCCTTCGCATTAAACTCATCTTTCGCTATAGCCGCGGCGTTCATGCCGCGCCGGCCAGCAGATAGCGCGCCAGCATAAACAGCGCCAGCGCCAGGGTTGATGCCACCCACATCAGCCGGATCGTGCGGGGGATGTCGTCGACTGAAATGTCGCGCACGTCGTCGCCAATCCACGGCTTTTCTACTCGCTGGCCAAAATAGTTGTTTGGACCGCCCAGCCGAATCCCCAACGCGCCGGCCACGCTGGCTTCCGGCCATCCGCAGTTGGGGCTGCTGTGGTTATAGCGATCCCGCCAGCCGATACGTACCGCTCCGGGACCATCGTTGCGGCATAAGAAGGCCGCCATACTCAGCAGCAGCCAGCTCAGACGGGCGGGAATAAGGTTGGCGACATCATCAAGGCGGGCGCTGACCATGCCAATAGCGCGATACTTTTCGTGCTTGTAGCCCACCATTGAATCGAGGGTATTCACCGCCTTGTAGGCCATAGCCAGCGGCGCGCCGCCGATCAGCAGGAAGAAGAGCGGGGCAATAATGCCATCGACGGTGTTCTCCGCCACCGTCTCCACCACCGCGCGGTTAATCTGCTCCGGCTGGAGCTGAGACGTGTCTCGCCCGACAATCCACGAGAGCTTCTCGCGGCTCTGCGCCAGGTCACCCTCGCGCAGCGGACGCTCAACGTCGCGGGCGGAGGTTGCCAGACAGCGGCCGGCCAGCAGGGTAAAAATCATCCACACCTCAATCACCCAGCCGAGCCAGGGATGGATGCTTTCCGCCAGCGTCAGTACGCCCCAGGAAACGCCCCACGTCAGCCCTACCACCGCCAGCCACATCAGCCCTCCGCCGATGCGTAGCGCCCTGTCGCTGCGGCAGTAGCGCCTGACGACGCGTTGCGTGGCGGTAATGAGGTGGCCAATCCAGCGTACCGGGTGGGGCCAGCGCGGGGGGTCGCCGATGATGAGATCGAGGAGCCAGGCGACGCTCCAGGCAAGTAGCGTCATCGCGCGAGCCTCGAAGACGCCTGTCGGCGTACGGGAATAGATGAATGGAGTCTTGCCGCCATACCCGGTTCCTGTTCAAGGTGGTCGGAGGGCAAAGGTGCAACAGCGGTACGCTTTCGCCGGTACGCCTCTGAGCACCCTACTTACCACCGAGGTTGTTGGTGATAACCAACAGGCAGGATTTCTGGCTTAGCGTCAGCATCGCAGCGGCGGGGAATTTTGGCTCCCGTCGCTGGCACCCGTTGGTTGATATCGCGAAAGCATCCTGAGGCTCTGCCGTTCGCGCAATAAGGAACGGCATTATGCCACACCGATGCGCCGGCGGCTTGCGAAGTCAGACGCCGACGGGCAGGATCTTCGCCAGCGCCGCAAGCAGCCGCTGATTCTCTTCCGCGCTGCGGATCGCCACGCGGAAATAGCCCGCCCCGAGGCCGGGGTAGTTGGCGCAGCTGCGTATCAAAATATGCTGCTGCAGCAGGGCATACTGCAGGTCGATGCCCGGAATATCGGCGCGCAGAAACAGATAGTTTGCCTGGCCCGGATAGACCGTCAGGCCGGGAAGCTGGCGGAGCTGCTGGTAAAAACGCCGGCCTTCTTCCGCCAGCCAGCGCCAGGTCTTCTGCTGGTAGGCGCTATCCTGCAGAATAATTTCCCCCGCCAGCGCGGCAAACGCGTTTATTGACCACGGCATCTGCCGCTCGCGCATCCTGGCGACGGCGCGTTCATCGCCGTTGACCAGATAGCCCAGCCGCAGGCCGGGGATGGCATAGAACTTGGTCAGCGAGCGCAGTACCCAGATATGTGGGTTATCGCGCAGCAGAGGAATAAACCCCGGCTGGTCGGGAATGAAATCGATAAAAGCCTCATCGAGGATCAGCGCGATGTCTAGCGCTTTGCAGCGCGCGGCAATCGCCGCCAGCAGGTGGCTCTCCGGCAGCAGTCCGGTTGGGTTATTGGGCGTACAGAGGAACAGGCAGTCGAGGTCCGGCGTCAGAGCCGCGAGAAGGGCCTCGGTCAGCTGCCAGCCGTCCTCTTCCCGCAGCGCGAACTCGCGGATCGCGCAATCTACCGCGCTCAGCGCGCGGCGATATTCGGCAAAACCGGGCACCACAATCATCGCCTGACGCGGCTTCAGGCCACTTACGACGGTGAAAATAGATTCGGTTTCGCCATTGCCTGCGACGATCCACGAGGCGGGAATATGGTGATGCTCTGCCAGCGCCTCGTGCAGCTGCTGATAGTCCACGTCGGGATAGCGCTCCGCGCGGTCAAGATTAGCGATCAGGGCGCGTTTGAGGCTTTCAGGCATGCCCAGCGGATTAATATTGGCGCTAAAATCGAGCAGCTGCGCGGGCTGAATGCCCAGCAGCGCCGCCGCCTCTCGCATATTGCCGCCGTGGGCGCTCTTTAACAGGGCCATCTCCCGCTCCTTTTATCAACCACGCCTTGCCAGCGTTGCGCCATCGGCGAAGTAGGCCTTAATCCCCGCCAGTATCGACTCGGCAACTTCCTGCTGGAAGGTCGCCGTTTTCAGCTTACGCTCCTCCTCCACGTTGCTGATAAACGCGGTTTCGACCAGGATCGACGGGATATCCGGCGCTTTCAGCACCGCAAAGCCGGCCTGTTCCACCTGGTTTTTGTGCAGGTTATTAATTCTGCCCATCTTCTGCAGCACGGCCTTACCAAACTTCAGGCTATCGGCGATGGTCAGCGACTGCACCATATCAAACATCGTATGGTCGACGTAGCGATCGCCGCTCTTGCTGACGCCCCCCACCAGATCGGCGGCGTTCTGGGTTTGCGCCAGATACTTAGCCGCGGTGCTGGTGGCGCCTTTGGTTGAGAGCGCGAATACCGAAGAGCCGCTGGGCTGGCGGCTGGTAAAGGCATCGGCGTGAATCGAGACGAACAGATCGGCACGCTGCTTTTGCGCCTTGGCGACGCGCACCTTCAGGGGAATAAAGACATCTTCATTGCGGGTCATATAGGCCTTCATATTTCCCTCTTTTTCGATCAGCGCCCGAAGCCGCCGGGCGATCTGCAGCACCACGTCTTTCTCACGGGTGTGGTATTTGCCCACCGCGCCGGAGTCTTCCCCGCCGTGTCCCGGATCGAGCATGATCACAATCGGCCGGTCGCGCCCGGCTTTACCCGGCTTCGGCCCGCTTTCCGCCGGCGGTACCTGACGATCGAGATCGCCCTTGTTGTAATCCTCCAGCAGCGCCAGCAGCGGATCCTGCACGTCGGTCGCCGTAGACGGATAGAGATCCATCACCAGACGCTCTTTAAAGCCGGCAACCGGCGCGAGGGCAAAGAGCTGCGGTTTCACGTTCTGTTTAAGCTCAAACACCATGCGCACCGTCTGCGGATTGAACTGGCCGACGCGGGCGGACTTAATATAGGGATCGTCGTCGCGAATGCTGGTTCCCATGCCCTTTAGCACGGAATTAAGGTTGACCCCTTCCAGATCGACCACCAGCCGCTCCGGATTGCTCAATGCAAATTGCCGATATTTCAGCACATGGTTGGATTCCACCGTAACGCGCGTATAGGTTGACGACGGCCAGACGCGCACCGCGACGACCTGTGCAACGGCGGCTAAACCAACCGGACTGACGCTCATTAACCACATGGCGCTCGCCCCCTGTAAAAAACGGCGACGGCTTAATCCTGACTTGTATCCCGGCATGCCACTCCCAAGCAATAAAAACGCTTTCGTATCCAAAACAAACAGATTGACCGGAAACTTTAACGAAAGCCGTATAACCTGTCATCAATAAAAGGGTAAACAATCTTTGGTAGCACGCGTTAAGTCACAGTTCTTTCGCATATTGGTGACAAATTTTGGCTTGCGTTTACGCGCAAAACAGAATAAAAATACACTTATTACGAATAATCATGCATTGAGGGTTGTGGTCATGGTGAAGGAACGTCGCACCGAACTGGTAGAAGGATTCCGCCATTCAGTTCCCTATATTAACGCCCATCGGGGAAAAACCTTTGTTATCATGCTGGGCGGCGAAGCCATCGAGCATGAAAATTTCTCCAGTATAGTCAATGACATTGGCCTATTACATAGCCTGGGCATTCGCCTGGTGGTGGTCTATGGCGCGCGCCCTCAGATAGACGCTAACCTGGCCGAGCATCATCACGAGCCGCTTTACCATAAGCAAACGCGCGTGACTGACGCCAAAACCCTCGAACTGGTTAAACAGGCCGCCGGCATGCTGCAGCTGGAAATTACCGCGCGCCTGTCGATGAGCCTCAATAACACCCCGCTGCAGGGCGCCCACATTAACGTCGTGAGCGGCAATTTCATTATTGCCCAACCGCTTGGCGTGGATGACGGCGTCGATTATTGCCACAGCGGGCGCATTCGTCGTATCGATGAAGAAGCGATCCACCGCCAGCTTGATAACGGCGCCATCGTGCTGATGGGCCCGGTTGCGGTATCGGTCACCGGCGAAAGCTTTAACCTGACTTCGGAAGAGATTGCCACCCAGCTGGCCATTAAGCTGAAAGCGGAAAAAATGATTGGCTTCTGCTCTTCGCAAGGGGTGTATAGCCAGGAGGGCGAGATCGTTCCCGAGCTGTTCCCGAACGAAGCCCAGGCGCGGGTTGAAGAGCTGGAAGCGGAAGAGGACTACAACTCCGGTACCGTGCGTTTCCTGCGCGGTGCGGTGAAAGCCTGCCGCAGCGGCGTGCGCCGCTGCCACCTGATCAGCTACCAGGAGGATGGCGCTCTGCTGCAGGAGCTGTTCTCACGCGACGGTATCGGTACCCAGATCGTCATGGAGAGCGCCGAGCAGATCCGCCGCGCCACCATCAACGATATTGGCGGTATTCTTGAGCTGATAAGCCCGCTGGAGCAGCAGGGAATTCTGGTGCGCCGCTCCCGCGAGCAGCTGGAGATGGAAATAGATAAATTCACCATTATTCAGCGCGATAACACGACAATCGCCTGCGCCGCGCTCTATCCGTTCCCGGAAGAGAAAATCGGTGAAATGGCCTGCGTGGCGGTCCATCCGGACTACCGCAGCTCATCGCGTGGGGAAGTGCTGCTGAACCGCATCGCGACCCAGGCAAAACAGATGGGGCTAAGCAAACTGTTCGTGCTGACTACCCGCAGCATCCACTGGTTCCAGGAGCGCGGCTTTACGCCGGTGGATATCGACCTGCTGCCAGAAAGTAAGAAAGAGATGTACAACTATCAGCGCCGTTCCAAGGTGATGATGGCCGACCTTGGCTGAGTGAGCGTTCCCCTTTGCCGGCCAGGCGTAGCGCAGGCTGGCAAAGAGGGAGCAGTTGAATTGCCGAGGCTACCCGCCGCTGGCGAAGATATCCGTCAGCCCGCTGCGCCGTTCGGTGCGCGCCACGATAGCCTGAGTCAGCACCTGCTCATCAGCATAAATCGAGAGCTGCCGTTTGGCGCGGGTTATCGCGGTATACACCAGCTCACGCGTCACCAGCGGCACGCTGCGGGAAGGCAAAATCAGGGCCGCGTGGTCAAACTCCGAGCCCTGGGATTTATGCACCGTCATCGCCCAGGCGGTATCGTGCTCCGGCAGGCGACTGGGCTGCACCGACTTAATGCTGCCATCCGGCATCGGGAACCAGACGCGAAGCCCGTCTCCCCTTTCCAGCGCAATGCCAATATCACCGTTAAACAGCCCCAGCGCGCTATCGTTACGCGAGATCATCACCGGCCGGCCCTCATACCAGCGCGAATGCCGCGGCAGCGCAATAGCCCGCTTACGATTGAGCATCCGCTCCAGCTGTTCGTTCAGCCCGCTGACGCCGTAGGGCCCCTCGCGCAGGGCGCAAAGTAGCCGAAACTCGCCGAAAGCGGCGATCGCCGCCTCCGGATCCGCCCGCTCGCGCAGCAGCCGGAGATAGCGATCGTAGCCGGCCTGCGCCTGCGTCAGCATCGCTTCATACTCCTCGGTGGTGCTTAGCGGGCGCAGCACGATGTCGTCGAAAGGCTGACGCAGGGTCGTCTTGACCCCATGCCGATCGCCGGCGTTCACCGCCCGGGCCAGGCTACCGATGCCGGAGTGGCTGCCAAAACGATAGCTTTTTTGCAGCAGGCACAGGCTGTCGCGCAGGGCGCCCGCCGCCTCGCCCTCGCCGGCAGGCACCGGCAGGCCGGTCAGCCGCTTTAGCTGCGCCGCGCGCTCGGCGGTATAGCCCGCACTCACCCATGCGCAAATATCCCCCAGCACCGCGCCGGCCTCCACCGACGCCAGCTGATCGCGGTCGCCGAGAAAAATCACCCGACCGTGCGCCGGCAGGGCGTCAATCAGGCGAGCCATCATCGGCAGGTCAATCATCGAGGCTTCATCCACCACCAGCACGTCGAGGTGCAGCGGGTTACCGGCGTGATAGCGCATACGCTGGCTGCCCGGCTGCGCGCCAAGCAGGCGGTGCAGGGTGCTGGCCTCTGTGGGCAGCAGCGCCTTCTGCTCATCCGTCAGCGGCAGCTGGCGCAGCGCGCTTCCCAGCGACTCGGTCAGGCGCGCGGCGGCTTTGCCGGTGGGCGCCGCCAGGCGGATGCGGCAGCGGGGCGTATCCGTCGTCTGAATCAACGCCGCCAGCAGCCTGGCGACGGTAGTCGTTTTACCGGTGCCAGGACCGCCGGAAATAACCGAAATCCGCCGGGTCAGCGCCACCGCCGCCGCCACCTTCTGCCAGTCAATATCGTCCCCGGCCGGGAAGAGCGCATCCAGCGTCGACGCCAGGCGCGTTTCATCCACGCTCAGCACCTGATTGGCTTCGTTAAAAAAGCGCGCGACGGTTAGCTCGTTGCGCCACATGCGGTTAAGGTAAAGCCGTTCGCCGCAGAGGATCATCGGCGTCGGACGTTCTCCGCGGCTCACCGCCGCCGACGAGAGCAGCAGCGCCGACCAGTCATCGGGCGCACCGGCCTGCGCCAGCAGCTGCTCGCGCAGAGCGGCGACCTTGCCGCTCAGCACGTCGTCAGCGGCAAGGCGCGAGAGCGGCAGGCAGACGTGCCCTTCGCCGGCGTCGCGGCTCAGCACCGCCGCCGCCAGCCTCACCGCCGGATGCGCATCCCGAGCGACCATCAGCGCAAACTGGACGTCAAGCGGACGTAACAAACGCTGGTTTGCTGCCTCAAGCAGCAGCTCATCCATGGTCATGAAGCGATCTCCTGAACTTCGCCGGCAAAGAGGGCGTCCAGGCCGTCGATCAGCGGCCGCTCAGGGCGCGTGGTAAATATCCCCTGCCCTCCGTCCTGTCCGTCCATTCCGCGTAAAAAGAGATAAATAACGCCACCAAAATGGCGCTCATAGTCATAGTCAGCAACGCGATGGCGTAAATAGCGGTGCAGCGCCAGGCTGTAGAGCTGGTACTGTAAATCATAGCGGTGCGTGCACATCGCCTGCGCCATTGCCTGCCGGGTGTAGGCTTCGCGATCGTCCCCCAGCCAGTTGGATTTGTAATCCAGCAGGTAGTAGCGGCCGTTATGCCGAAACACGAGGTCAATAAACCCTTTCAGCATTCCGCGAACCTGACGGAAATCAAGCCCCGGGCACTGGGCCGAAAGCGGGTCGTAGCGGCGAACCAGCGCATCCAGGCGCTGCGCGTCCAGCGGGGCTTCAATGGGTAAATAAAACGCCATCTCAACCTGCTTATCCGCCGCAGTGAGCTGATTCAGCGCGATATCGGCGCCCGGTAGCGGCGTGCGCAGCACATCATCCAGCCACTGAGTCAGCACCGGCGTCCACTGTTCAGCAAATCCGCCGGAGCGCAGCTTTTCCGCCATCCAGTCGGCGGGGACCGGCTGGGTAAAGTCGAGATCTTCAAACAGGCCGTGCAAAAATGTCCCCGGCGACGCCCCGCGCGGGAACTGATGCGGGGTGAGCTGCGGCTCTTCCGCCACCTCCCCCACCCCGGCGGCGTCAACGTCAAGACGGGGCAGTAAATCCTGCGCCGGGCTGTGGCCATGCTGCTGTAGCCCGGAGTAGCTGGTAACCCGCCAGTCATCGACGATCGAACGTCCCAGCATCCGCGCCGACAGCGGCGGCAGCGCCTCCTGCGGCGCCTGCCAGGGATGCCGATCGGCAACGCCGGGGGTTTGCAGCGCAATATCCGCGCAGCAGAACGCCTGCAGGCGGGCCGTCAGCCCCGCAGCGTCCATCGCTTCGCCTCCCTGCAGAAGGCGCCCCAGGGCGCTGTGGTGAAAATCGCTGTCGCCCGGCTTGTCGCTGCGCCGGGTGCTGAGCGGCGCCACGCCGAGGCTGCAGTGCCAGACCGCTCGCGTCAGGGCCACGTACAGCAGGCGTAAATCTTCCGCCAGACGCTCCGCCTCCGCCAGCTCGAGGCTCCCCTCATTCTGCTCAAGGTCGAGCACCGCCGCAAAGGAGTCGCGATCGTGATAAAACGCCTGATCCTGCTTGCGGAAGCGGGCGATAAACGGCAGCCACACCAGCGGGTATTCCAGCCCTTTCGATTTATGTACGGTGACGATCTGCACCAGATGCTTATCGCTTTCCAGGCGCATCTGCTGGCTGGAGGCGTTGCTGTCCGGCTCGGCGATGCGCTGCGTCAGCCAACGCACTAACGCATGCTCGCTCTCCAGCTGGTTGGCCGCTTCCTGCAGCAGTTCGCTGATATGCAGGATATCGGTTAAGCGCCGCTCGCCGCCGCTCGTCACCAGCAGGTTTTCGGCAATATGTCGGGCGGTCATCAGCGCTCTTAGCATCGGCATCACCCCGCGCTGACGCCAGATGAGGCGGTAGTCGCTAAACTCTTCCACCAGCGCATCCCACGCGCGCTCATCCTTGTTGAGGTTTTCAATATCGCGGGCATTCAGGCCGAAAATCGAGGTCGCCAGCGCGCTGCGCAGCGTGTTTTCGCGTTCGGGCGCCAGCGCCGCCTGGAGTACCCACAGCAGCTCCTGCGCTTCCGGCGTTTCAAATACGCTATCGCGGTTGGAGAGATAGACCGACGGAATGGCCAGGGCCTGCAGCGCATCGCGGATCAGCGACGCCTCCTGGCGGTTACGCACCAGCACCGTGATATCGGAAGCCTGTACCGGCCGGGCGCAATCGTCGCGCCACAGCAGCGCCCGCCCCTGCTGGCCGGCGCTAAGCCAGTCGCGGATCTGCGAAGCGCAGAGCTGGGCCATAAAGGTTTGATAATCCCCCGCGCCCACCGCTTCCCCCGGCATCAGCCAGATGTTCATTGCCGGAACCGCATCGTCGTCAACGGTGAAGCGCAGATGCTGGTTTTTCGGCGCCGACTTTACCGGCAGGAACGGGATTTCGCGGAACATAAACGGATTATCGCTGAGGCTGAACAGGCGATTGACGCTCTCCACCATTCCCGGAGCGGAGCGCCAGTTGGTATCCAGCGTGTAGTGCGCGGCGACGTCGCCGCGCGCCTTCATATAGGTAAAGATATCCGCGCCGCGAAAGGCGTAAATAGCCTGTTTGGGATCGCCGATCAGCAGCAGCGCCGTCTCCGGCTGCCGCCGCCAGATGCGGCGAAAAATACGGTACTGCTGAGGGTCGGTATCCTGGAACTCATCGATCATCGCTACCGGAAAACGCTGCCGGATAGCGCTGGCCAGCGCTTCGCCGCTTTCGCTACGCAGCGCATCGTCGAGGCGGCTGAGCATGTCATCAAAACCGAGCTCTCCGCGGCGACGCTTTTCGCGCGCCACCGCTTCGCGGATCTCCACCATTGCCCGGGCGATCAGCAGATCGGTCAGGGTCAGCGGCGCGGAGAGCAGCGCCTCAATCGCGCTAAACAGCGGGTGAACCGGCGGTTCGCCATCCGCTTTGGTGCGTTCATAGAGGAACGGCTGGGAGAATTTCTCCAGCGCCTCCGGCAGCCGGTAGCTCAGGGTCTCTTCCTGCGCCCAGAGGCTGACTTTCTCGATCCACTTCCCCTGGTTACCGCGGTTGAATTTACGCCGGTCGAGGCCGGAGTTTTCCAGCACGCTTTCAATCTCGCCCACCTGCTCGCGCCACTGCTGCTTCACCGCGTCAATGCGCTCGATGATTTGCTGATGGCGTTCGGCCAGCGTCTCCTCCTGTGCAGGCGGAGATTTAAGCTGCGGGGCTTCGCCCTGCAGCCAGCGGTCGAGGGATTTCAGCAGATCGCGCGGGCCTTTCCAGGCTTCGTGGATAACCGCGGCTATTTCGCGCGGGAGCGGGTAGCAGTGGCGGCGCCAGAAATCGGCGCAGGCCTGATAGCGGAGCCGGGATTCGTCCTCGATCAGCTGCTGTTCGAAGAGCATGCCGGACTCAAACGCGTTGAGGCTGAGCATGCGCTGGCAGAAGCCGTGGATGGTGAACACCGCCGCTTCGTCCATCTGCCGCTCCGCCAGCATCAGCGTTTGTGCGGCCTGGTTTTTATCCGGGATTTCCGCCAGCAGCGCGGCGTAGAGAGGGTCGGAAGCCGTTTCGCGCAGGCAGGCGATGCGCAGCCCGTGGATGTTGCTGCGGATACGGCCGCGCAGCTCCTCGGTCGCCGCCTCGGTGAAGGTCACCACCAGCAGCTCCTCCACGCTTACCGGCCGGGGAAAGGCGGATTCTCCGCCCAGCCCCAGCAGCAGCCGGAGGTACAGCGCCGCGATGGTAAAGGTTTTTCCGGTGCCCGCAGAGGCTTCTATCAGGCGCTCGCCCGTCAGGGGCAAGCGCAGGGGGTCAAGAGGCTCGGCGGTTTCGGTCATTCATTCTCTCGCATCAGGGGTAAGGATTTCTGCAATGCGCTGACGTTTTCCCAGACTTTGCCGCCCTGCGGCAGGGCGTAATCGGTTTTACCATTCTGGCTACCGGATACCTGGGATAATATCGCCATGCCCTGCGGATCCACCACCGTCTGATGGAAGAAGTCGGCAAGCTTTTGCGGCGTCAGCAGTTTAATCTGAGCCACTACTTTATCACGTGAATCGAAGCGCATATTACCGCGATCGAAATCTTTGCTCAGCTGCGAGGCTTCACCGCCTAGCGTTTGCGGCGCCTGCATCATCTGGGCGATCGTCGCCTGCTGAATTTGCGCAAACTCTTCCGGGGTCATCGCCCTCAGCTTTGCTTCCGCCGTCGGGAAGAAGGCCTGGAAGCGCTGCCACAGGAAGGCGGGCTGCTTATCGCTGCTTTGCAGCAGGAAGCCGACGCCCCACTGGCGGCCGACGTTCATCGAAAACGCGAACACCGCATAGCCCAGCTGTTCTTCAGTACGCAGCTGGTTATAGAACCACGGCTGGATAATTTGCCCGAGCAGAGAGCTGGCGGCGGAGCTGCTGTACTCATCGATATTGGGCGGCGCAAAGACCGCGGCCAGCGCCGAGTCGGTGCTGCTGCCGGTTTTCTCAAAAATGGCCAGCTGCTTGCTGTTCACCAGCACGTCTTTATTGCGGCACCATTCGTTGCCGTCTGAACCCAGCTGTTGCTGGATCTGGCGAGCCATATCGGTGGATTGCCCGGTGGTCAGGTTACCAATCACCAGCAGCTCCGGACGCCCTTTCGCTTTCAGGTTGTCACGGTAGGCCAGAACCTCTTTGAGGGTGATCGACGGCAGCAGCGCCCGGCGCTCTTCACGCTGGAAGTAAGGCACCTGCGATACCATCTGGGCCGGCATAATCGCCTGATCGTACGCTTTGCCTTTATCCGCCGAGTCCATCATCTGCGCGTACCAGGATTTCGCCTGTTCCAGCTGCTCTTCGGTCGGGGCGTAGCTGAAATAGCCGTCCAGCAGCGCGGTGAACAGCTGCGGCAGCCGCTGGGTGTAGCCGTTGGCGTTGACCATCAGTCCGTTGTTGGCGCCGGTAGAGAAAGTGATGCCTCCCACCGCGGCCTGGTTGCTGAGCTGGTCGAGGGCAATCCCCGCCAGGTAGTCATTCAGCGCAAACATCACCTGGCTGCGGGCGCTGTCCATGGCCTGCGGATTACGCAGCACCAGCGACACGTCGGCCTTAGGCTCGCTGGCGAAGTACTGGCTCGGGGCGTAGACCACCCGCAGGGTCGGCTCATCGACGATCAGCTGCGGATGCGGATAGGCTTTATCGCTTTTGATCAGCGTAAAATCGTCAGGAATATAGGGGTTCAGCGTCGGCAGCTTAAGGTCAATCGCGCTGGCTTTCTGCTGCCAGTCGGCAAAGGTCTGCGGGCTGATTTTATCGACCTGATACGGCGCATTGACGAAATAGGCCGTTTTGTTATGCGGCTCCTGCGGGCTGATATACCACACGCGCGCGTTTTGCGGGGTCATCATCGCCAGGCGGTCTTTAATCGCCTGCGGATCGTAGCGATCGGCAATATTCACCACGTCGAGAGTATGCTCAACCGGCACGCGGATCATGGTGTCCGCCAGCCATTCAACGTAGTCCATATCGCGGTTGATTGAGGGATAGCGGAAGTCGAGTGCCAGGACATGCGCCAGCTCGTCGAAATAGCGCTTATCGATGCCCTGGGTGCGCAGCAGGTTGAGGTAGCTGAAAATGGCTGCCGCAACCTCGTCGCGATGCGCCAGGCCCTTATCGGTCAGGGTTGCGGAAATGGCCAGCACCCCGCTGTTGCCGTTCACCACCGGATCGGAGTCCGCGCGGATACCTTCCACCAGGCCCTGCTTCTGCAGCCAGTCAGATAATGTCCCCGGACTGCGGTTGCCGATCATATAGGTCACCAGCTCGTCGGTCTTGCTGCGGAACTGCTCGCTGTTGTTATCGATGCGGAATTCAACGCGCAGCACCTTGCGAGGCATCGCCGGCACGTAGTGGATGATGATGCCCTTTTGCGCATCGGTCACCACCGGAACGGTAATCACCGGCCGGTCGATATTATGATTCGGCACCCGGCCGTAGGTTTTGGCGGCAATGCTCGCCAGCTCCGGCAGCGGCTTATTGCTGTAAATGACCGCCTTCATCAGGTTAGCGGAGTACCAGCTGTCGCGGAAGGTATGCAGCGCATCAAGCACCGGTTTTCCCGGCTTGTCGCTCAGCGTTTCAAGGTTACCGCCGGAAAAGTGCGCCGCCGGGTGCGCCGGGTTTATGGTTTCGGCGCTCACCTGAGCCATGCGCATCCCGTCACGGGTCCGCGCCATGGTCAGCTCGGCGTTGACCGCATTACGCTCACGGTCGGCATATTTTTTATCCAGTAGCGGAGAGGCAATGGCATCCGCGAGGCGATCGACCGCTCCGTCCAGCGCGTCGTTCTCGACTTCGAGATAGAAGGCGGTGCGATACGGCGCGGTGCTGGCGTTGTGGCTGCCGCCGTGCATTTTCAGGAACTCTGCGAGGCTATCTGGCTGCGGATAGTTCTTCGAGCCCATTAACGTCATGTGCTCGAGGAAGTGCGCCAGGCCCTGATGCTCTTCCGGGTCCTGCAGCGACCCCACCGGCACTACCAGCGCCGAGAGTGATTTTACCGCCTGCGGATCGGAGACCAGCAGAACGATCATGCCGTTATCGAGATGAATAGCCTGATACTGACGCGGATCTTTTTCGCTTTTGCGGATGGTTTCCTGAACGGGCTGCCATCCGGTATCTGCCTGACTTAACGGTGCCCAAAGGGCAGCCAGCACTACAATAACCTTGAACCATAAACTACGGGGCATTCACGGACCTCATCATTAACAAACTTTTCGCTGTGCAGAGCCAGCGTTGATAAAAACATCAGTCCGTGATTGGTTGCGCATGATAATTGAAGAGCCGTCACCTGCGCAATTTTTATACTATTACAATTTTATTCGGACTGATGGAAACGAAATACCGGCAACAGATAACGCTGCGCCTGAGCAATGATTTCGTCATAGTAAGCAGGCTCAAGGGTGCGCCACAGGCGCTGGTACCAGACATCGCTACCCTCACCGCTAATCACCATATTGCCTTCATACGCCTGTACAAACTTGCTGCGCGCTTTTTGTTGCGTCTCGTCGTCCATTAACATGACATCCTTTTCAGCGTCATAACAGGCTTTTAGCCATGCCCCCGCGCTTTCAGGTAGCAGCAGCAGCGGTTTTGACATGCCCTGCAGATAGCCGTCAACCAGCTCATCAAGATAGGCCTTCGCCTGCTCCTGCGCCAGCGGCGGGAAACGCCATTCGCCTTCCTTGCGCACCAGCAGACGGCTGGTGCCGGTTCCGCCGCTAGCACAGTAGACAAGGTGCTCCAGCCAAAGTTGCATTCCCTGCGCCACGCTGAGCAGCGAAGGCCGCCAGCGCAGCAGGCCGTCAGATTGTACCTGCTGCAGCCATCCGGTAATGTTGACGCCGTTACATTGCAGATCGATTTCCATGCTTTGTCCCGGCTGGCGGCTGGCGATCACCCGTTCCGCGAGGTTCTGCATCTCCTGGCGCTGAGTCTCCCAGGCCAGTTCGCCGAAGGCGCCGTAGGGCAGCTCGCCCGCCGCGCGGAAGCGGCGGTACATCACCGAGGCATCCTGCTGTTCAATGAGCGTATTCAGCAGCTGCTGGTTGAGCTGGTAGCGGCTCAGCCCTTCGAGGGTGAACGGCTCATCGTCCGGGATCTCGCTCTCCTCGGCGCGGAAGTTGACCCGCAGCCGCTGCTGGAAAAAGGCGCGAACCGGATGCTGCCAGAAGCGCAGCAGCTGCTCAAACGGCAGGCTTTCGATTTCCGCCGCCGGCAGCGGCTGGATAAAGTCGCCGTGCGCCTCCCCCTGCTGGCTGGCGGCGGCCAGCCATTCCCGAGCGTAGCTTTGATCTTCATCGTCGCGGAAGTTGGCCGTATCGAAGGGCATGCGGCTATGCAGATGGGTAATATGCGCTTTGACCCGCCGCTCGCTGGCGTCGCAGTCCTGCTCCTCATCGCCCGCCAGGCAGTGGCTCTGGCCGATATAATCCGCCAGCTCCTGTACCAGCACCGACGGGTAGCGTTCGCTGTTGTCCTGGATTGAACGGCCGATATAGCTGATATAGAGCTTCTGCTCGGCCGACATCAGCGCCTCCAGGAACAGATAGCGGTCATCATCGCGACGGCTGCGGTCGCCGCGCTGCGGCTTCTGGCTCATTAAGTCAAAGCCTAGCGGCGCCAGGGCGCGGGGGTAAACGCCGTCATTCATCCCCAGCAGACAGACGACTTTGAATGGAATAGAGCGCATTGGCATCAGGGTACAGATGTTGACCGGCCCGGCGAGGAAACGCTGGCTGATGCGCTGCTGATCGAGGCGCTGCGCCAGCTCATCGCGCAGTAAAGAGAGCGGCACCGACTGCGCATACTGCGCCTGGACCCCTTCGCCGATCGCCGCCTGCCACTGCTGTTCAATCAGCGCCAGCGCGGCTTCCGTTTCGCTGTCGGGCAGGAAGAAGTCGTCGAGCAGATCGCGACAAACCGGCAGCCACTCCGCCAGCGGGCGCTCCTGCGCCAGGCCGCGCCGCCAGAGGTTGAGCTGCATCAGCAGCGACGCCAGGTTACCCACCAGTTCGGCAATCAGCCCGCTGGACTCATCGTACGGCAGCACCGACTGCCATTCGCCCTGGCTGCTGTCCATCGCGTAGCCGAGCAGCATCCGCGTCAGGCCAAAGCGCCAGGTGTGCTGCCCGGTGGCGGGGAGATCCAGCTCGCGCACGTTATCGTCATCCATGCCCCAGCGCACGCCGGATTCGTTGACCCACTGGCGCAGGTAGCGCAGCCCTTCTTCATCGATGTTAAATCGTGCCGCCAGCACCGGAACATCCAGCAGAGCCAGCACGTCTTCGCTGGCAAAGCGGCTGTCGGGCAGGGAGAGGAGCGTAATAAACGCCTGCAGCGCCGGGTGCGATTCACGCGCGCGGCGGTCCGAGATGGCCCACGGCAGCCAGCGCTCGCCGCTGGCGGCACCAAACACCGCCTGTATGTAGGGGCTGTAGCTGTCGATATCCGCCACCATCACGATAATGTCGCGCGGCGTGAGGTCGGGGTTCTCCTCCAGCATCGCCAGCAGCCGGTCGTGCAGCACTTCCACCTCGCGCTGCGGGCTATGGCAAACGTGAATGCTGAGGCTGCGGTCGTTCGGGGCCAGCAGGCGCTTGCTGCGGCTATGGGCAAACTCTTGCGCCGTACGCCCGGCCACCGCCGCGTTGCGCAGCTCGAGAATGTCAGACTGCAGGTTATGCAGCAGGTTATCCGGGGCGATATCCACGAATGCGTCCAGCTCTTCGTAACGCTCCAGCCCGGCCAGCAGATAGATGTAGTCCCGTCCCAGCTTGCCCCAGGAGGCCAGCAGCGGATTGCCGACATCCTGCTCGCCGTCGTTGTTAAACAGGCCGGGAGCCTGCTCTGTATCGCGAAATAGCGGCAGCTCTCGCGGCTCGCGATGGTGACGGCGCTGGCGCGACATCAGCTTAGCCAGAAAAGCAGGATCTTTAATATCCCCCCAGTAGTAGCGGCACGGGTTGGTGAACAGGACATAAACATCAACGTGTTTGCCGAGCGCCTGCAGCGCCTGCAGGTAGACCGGCGGCAGCGCCGAGATGCCGCATATAAAGACCCGCGACGGCAGCCCGGCCGGCGGCTCATCCGCGGTCTCAAGCGCGCTGATAAAACGCTGGTACAGGTTGGCGCGGTGCCACAGCGGCTGCCCCAGCTCGGCGGTGTGCTCGACTAACGCTTTCCACAGCGGCGCCTGCCACTGCTGGGCCTCTCCGAGGCCGTCAACGCGCTCGTCGGCTTCCCAGCGCATCAGCCATTCCGGACGATAGACCAGATACTGGTCGTAGAGATCCGCCACTCTGGCTGCCAGCTGAAATAGCTTACGCTTGTCGCTGTCGTCGCTGAGGTAGTGGCGTAGCAGGGCGAAGGCTTCGTCATCCAGGCGCTGCGGCAGCAGGGTCATCAGCTTCCAGCTCATGCTCTGTTTGCTAAACGCGCTTTCACCGGGGATATCGGAGAGCACGCGCACAAACATATCCCAGATAAAGCTCGCCGGGAGCGGAAAGTCGATATTGGCGGCAATGCCGAAGCGTTTTGCCAGCGTCATCTGCAGCCATTGCGCCATGCCGGTACTTTGCACCAGCACCATCTCCGGCTTGAAAGGGTCGTCCAGCCGCTGGCGCTCGACGATAAACTCCATCAGCGCTTCAAGTACGTCCAGACGGTTTGAGTGGTACACCCTTAACATATTCGCTCCTGACTACTGGCTGACCGGGCAGTGCAGCCGGGTCATCTGTACCCGCTTTTCCAGCGGCATGGTGATCGTTACCGTGATGCTGACACATCTTGCTGTCGATGTCTGCAAGCGGGTGACGCTCCCGCCGGCCGGGGATTCTGGCGGCTTGAGCTGACCATAGCGCCACGCATCTCGCCACAGCTGGCGATACTGGTTTAGCTGAATAAAGCCGCCGGCCAGCCCCCGCTGGTAACCGCTCAGGGCGGTGATAACCATCACCAGTAGCGCCGTTGCGAGGATCGTTTCCGGCAGGCTAAAGCCCCGCTGGCGGCTCAGGGTATCTGACATAGGCTCGGCTCCTTCAGCGGGCAGAAATCGCTCCAGCCGTGGGGCGAGAAGCGCACGCTTCCCTGCTCAACCCGGCCAGAGTGCCACAGCAGCACGCGGCCGCTGGCGGCGATCAGCAGCGCTGACGCATCGCTAAATACCCGCAGACAGACGTGCCAGCCTTCGGCGCCCGACCGTCGACACGCCTGCGCCTCCTGCGCTGACCAGGTTAGCGTTTTCCCCCACTGCAGGGCCGAGTGCGCGCCAGCGGTCTCGCGCAGCGCCCGGGTTTCGCCGGCGGTTTGCGCCAGCAGCGAGCGCTGCTGCTGGTTGAGCCCCTGCAGCAGCAGGCTGCCGAGCGCCAACAGGAGCAGCACCATCAGCAGCGAAGAGAGCCCGCGCTGACGGTTCACAGGTTATACCCCGTTACGCTGTATTCCGCCTGCGCCGTGATGCGGGGATCTACCGTAGAGCGCGCGGCCAGCACGATGCTAAGCTCCGGGGCGAAGCCGGTAATATCGAGGCGCTTAACCTGAAAACGGGTCACCTCGATGGCGCTGGGGTTGGTCATGTGCTCCCAGCCTTGCTCAGCGCAGCGGGTCGCGCCGCGCCGCGTTTCGAGCGCGCCATTGCGTAACCGAAATCCCGTGGCATCGGACATCGCCTCCGGCGAGGTATTCCAGACGCCGTCGCTCGCGCTGTCCCAGCGAACAATAACGCAATCGCCGCTGCCGGCAATCTGCAGCGGCTGCCCAACGCAGCTGCCGCGACAGTAGCCGGCGCGCTGCAGGTGCTTCGCAACCGTGTACAGCCGCTGCCAGAGCTCGTTATCGAGGGAGTGCTGCTGTGTCTGCTTCAGCACCTGCCGCTGCAGAGCGGGCAGAAAGCGCGCGGTTCCGAGGAGCAAAACGGAGCCAATGGCCATCGCAATCAGCGTCTCCGGCAGCGAGAATCCTCGCGCGTCTAAAGACATGATGCCGTCTCCATACCGCGACAAAGGCGGATGCGCCCCCAGTTAGAAACGATGATATTCCAGCCATCACCGGCGTTTTGCAGACGGATATGTCCGGCCCAGGCGCTGTTGCGCAGGCCGTAAAAGCCCAGGCCCGGCGTGATGTTAGCCAGCGAGACTTCGGGCCACTGCGGGCGCAGCGTAAAGGGTCCCTGCGCCGCGCAGTCGGCCGGCGTATCAGCGGCGCTCAGGCACCAGCCCTGCTCCGCCTTCCCAACGCTCAGCAGCCGATCGCGGTTGTGCCAGTTGGCGTCATCGCGCAGCAGCACCAGATAGTCGCGGACCTGAACGGCGGTTTGCCACAGGCGCTGTTGCTGCTGCCAGCTCTTCCAGCCGAACATCCCGCTGGTACCAAGAATCATCACCAGCGCCAGCGTCGCCAGGGTTTCAATAAGGGTATAGCCACGTTGTCTGTTCATACGCCGAGTATGGGGATGACCCGCCTCAGGTACGAGAGGCAAATCCACCGTTAGCGCAGCGCGTCGAAGAGTATCGGCAGATTTACAGGAGGTTGCAAAAAATCAGGAAGCAGGCGAGCAAAAGCGGCGGCGGACAAAACGCGCTCTCCGGCGGCCGACCCGAGAAATCCGCGAGGAAAAACCGGCGCAACGCGCGTTATAGCCGAGAGTTAAGAGGCACTCCGCTCAGCGTTGATTATCGCCGCTGGGGCAAAAAAAATGCCGGTCAGTGGATTAACTGACCGGCATGGATGCGCCGGGCCTCGGCCCGGCTTACCGCGAGATAGCCGCGAAATTAAATCGCCACCGGCGCTTTAATTCCCGGGTGCGGATCGTAGCCTTCGATGTCAAAGTCTTCAAAGCGGTAGTCAAAAATCGACGCCGGTTTGCGCTTAATCACCAGCTTCGGCAGCGGACGCGGCTCGCGGCTCAGCTGCAGATCGGTCTGCTCAAGGTGGTTGCTGTAGAGGTGCGTATCCCCACCGGTCCAGACAAAATCACCCACTTCCAGGTCACACTGCTGCGCCACCATATGTACCAGCAGCGCATAGCTGGCGATGTTGAACGGCAGGCCGAGGAACACGTCGCAGGAGCGCTGATAGAGCTGACAGGAGAGCTTGCCGTCCGCAACGTAGAACTGGAAGAACGCGTGGCACGGCGCCAGCGCCATTTTATCCAGCTCGCCGACGTTCCACGCTGAAACGATGATCCGGCGCGAGTCCGGGTCGTTTTTCAGCTGCTCCATCACGGTGCTAATCTGGTCGATATGGCGGCCGTCCGGCGCAGGCCAGGAGCGCCACTGTTTGCCGTATACCGGCCCCAGATCGCCCTTTTCATCCGCCCATTCATCCCAGATAGTGACGTTGTTTTCGTGCAGATACGCCACGTTAGTTTCACCCTGCAGGAACCACAGCAGTTCATGGATGATGGAGCGTAAATGACAGCGCTTGGTTGTCACCAGCGGGAATCCTTCCTGCAGGTTAAAACGCATCTGATGGCCGAAAATGGAAATCGTGCCGGTACCGGTGCGGTCATTTTTTTGCGTGCCCTCGGCGAGCACTTTCTGCATCAAATCAAGATACTGTTTCATGGTTCCTCAAGAAGTTTGTTGCTGCGGACGACGGCGGTACGCCCAGACCATCATAATGATACCCGCAAGCACCATTGGAATCGAAAGAATCTGCCCCATGCTGATGTACTGGACCCATTCGCCGGTGAACTGCTGATCCGGCTGGCGGAAGAATTCAACGATGATACGGAACAGACCGTAGCCGATCAGGAACAGGCCTGAGACCGAGCCGGTCGGGCGCGGTTTGCGGATAAACAGGTTCAGGATCAGGAACAGCACGATACCTTCCAGCGCCAGCTCGTACAGCTGCGAGGCGTGTCGCGGCAGGGCTCCGTAAGTGTCGAACAGCGATTGCCACTCCGGGTGCGAAGGCAGCAGCGCCATATCTTCCGCCCGCGAGCCGGGGAAGATCATCGTGTAGTGGAAGCTCGGATCGACGCGGCCCCACAGCTCGCCGTTAATGAAGTTGCCCAGACGACCGGCGCCGAGGCCAAACGGGATCAGAGGCGCAATGAAATCAGCAACCTGGAAGAAGGTGCGCTTGGTGCGTTTGGCGAAGATAATCATCACCAGAATCACCCCAATCAGTCCGCCGTGGAACGACATACCGCCGTCCCAGACGCGGAACAGATAGAGCGGATCCTGCAAAAACACCGGCAGGTTGTAGAACAGGACGTAGCCGATACGGCCGCCGAGGAAGACCCCGAGGAACCCGGCATAGAGCAGGTTTTCAACTTCGTTTTTAGTCCAGCCGCTGCCAGGACGATTGGCCCGACGGGTGGCTAACCACATCGCAAAAACAAACCCGACCAGGTACATCATGCCGTACCAGTGAAGGGCGACTGGCCCAACGGAAAAGATTACCGGATCAAAATCCGGAAAATGCAGGTAGCCACTATTCATCTGTCACCATAAAGACTTGTTATTCCGCTGGAAGTGGACAGCGGTGATCTTGCGCACTCGTAGAAAACGGGCGCTCCAAAGGTTGCGAATGATAGCATAAGCGCCAGGCGCGATCCGCGCCGGGCATGTAAAAGATATGTATACGAATGCGAATAAGCGGCGGTACATTCCCGGCAGGCGGCGCGCGGCGCCCCTTCGGGCCGGGAATGAGCGAACAGCGGCACAGGCGCCCTGGCAGAACTAGCGGCCGCCGCGGATCAGGCCGCCCAGCCCTCGACGCTCCATAAAGGCCGCAACCTGATGGCGAACCTCCGTCGTCATCTGCGCCTCCAGGCTACGCCGGGAAAGCTCCTGGGCCTCTTCGATGTCAATGCGGCGCAGCAGGTATTTGACCCTTGCTACCGACCGGCCGTTCATCGACAGGTGGCGATAGCCAAGGCCAATCAGAATGGTGACGCACATCGGATCCCCGGCCATTTCGCCACAAAGCCGCAGGTCGATGCCGAAACGTTCGGCGTCGCGGGCAATCATCGCCAGCGCCCGCAGCACCGCCGGATGCAGGCTGTCGTACATATTCGCCACCCGGGTATTGTTGCGATCGACGGCGAGGATGTACTGCGTCAGGTCATTGGTGCCGACGGAGATAAAATCGACGCGGCTGGCGAGCTGCGCCAGCATGAAGACCATCGACGGCACTTCCAGCATCACGCCGATGCGCGGGCGCGGAATGGCGTAGCCAATCATCTCTTCAACTTCGCGGCTGGCGCGGTCGATCAAACGGCGCGCCTCGTCGACCTCATCGAGGCTGGTGATCATCGGCAGCAAAATGCTGAGGTTGCCGGTGGCGGCATTCGCGCGCAGCATCGCCCGCACCTGAATAAGGAAGATCTCCGGCTGATCGAGCGTGATGCGGATCCCGCGCCAGCCGAGGCACGGATTCTCTTCGCTGATCGGCATATAGGGCAGCTGCTTGTCGGCGCCGATGTCGAGGGTGCGCAGCGTAACCGGCTTCTCGTTAAACATCTGCAGCATGCCCTGATACTGGGCAACCTGCTCCTCTTCCGACGGAAAGCCGCTCTGCAGCATAAAGGGAATTTCAGTGCGGTACAGGCCGATACCGTCAATAAAGCCGCCGAGCTTCTCTTCATGGCCGAGGCTCAGGCCGGCGTTCAGCATGACCTTCACCCGCTCGCCGCTTTTCAGCTCGGAGGCGCGCTCAAGATCGTCTTCCGCCAGGCGGCTGAGCTCGTTCTCTTCGCTGATCAGGCGCTGATACTCTTTCAGCAGCGCCGGTTCCGGGTCGACCAGCAGCTCGCCGCGGTAGCCGTCCACCACCAGGGTGTGGCCATGCAGCAGTGAAGGCTGAATATCGGCTCCCATTACCGTCGGGATCCCCAGCGCGCGCACCATGATGGCGGCATGCGAGTTTGCCGCCCCGTCCCGCACGACAACGCCTACCAGCCTGTCCTGAGGGACCTCCGCCAGCGTCGTCGCCGAGAGTTCGTCGGCGACCAGAACGATCCGCTCCGGCCAGGTGTTTGGCCCCTGGGTGGTGTCGTCAAGATGAAACAGCAGCCGCTGGCCGAGCGTGCGCAGATCGCCGGCCCGCTCTTTAAGATAGCCGTCGCTGAGCGCCGCAAACTGCTCGGCGAACTTCTCGATAATTTTTTTCACCGCCCACTCGGCGACGGCCCCTTTGTCGACTTCCGCAAAGAGTTCGCGGCGCAGGCGCGCGTCTGAAAGCAGGTGGGAATAGAGGTCGAAGATAGCCGACGTCTCTTTTTGCGCCCCGGCGGCGTAGCGCTTGCTGTAGCGACGAAACTCACTGGCCGCCTCTTCCAGCGCGCCGGTCAGGCGCTCGCGTTCGGAAGCCGTGTCCAGCGTCGAGGCTTCGTACACCTGCTCCATCAGCGGCAGGCTGACGTCCATCCAGCCTTCGGCGATTGCCACCCCCGATGAGGCGGGCAGCGCGCGGATCCGCGTCTGGCGATACTGGCCAAATAGCGCGGTCAGCTGCGACTGGGAGAGAATGGCGGCCATCTGCGTCGCCAGGGTTACGAGGAAGGACTCCTCGCTTTCATCAAACTGACGCAGCTCGCGCTGCTGCACCACCAGCACGCCCAGCAGCTGACGGCGCTGGATAATCGGCACGCCAAGAAAAGCGCGGAAGCGGTCCTCTTTTACGGCCGGAATGTATTTAAAGCTGGGGTGTTTATGCGCATCGGCAAGGTTGATGGGCTCGGCAAGGCGCCCGACGAGGCCGACGAGGCCTTCGTCAAAAGCAAGCGCAACGGTGCGCCCGCGAGGTTTTTTCAGCCCGCGAGTCGCCATCAGGTAATAGCAGCGTCGGTCGTGATCGGCCAGATAAACCGAGCAGACTTCCGTTTCCATCGCTTTGCAGATATCCGTGACCAGGATATCCAGCGCCTCGTTTAAACGCGGCGCACTCGCGACCTTCTCGACGATTTCTCGTAACCGAGTGAGCATAATGTGCGTGGCTTAACCTCTTTTACGTCGATATGCAGGCGCGCTTTGCGGCTTAGGTGCGGTTTCGGCCAGCGACATGGTGACGCTGGCGAACTCTTTCATCACCCGGCGGTAAACGTCGCGCTTAAACGATACCACCTGACGAACCGGATACCAGTAGCTTACCCAGCGCCAGCCGTCGAACTCGGGCGTGCTGCTGGTTTGCATATTGACTTCCGCATCGCTGCCGATCAACTGCAGAAGAAACCACTTCTGTTTCTGGCCGATACAAACCGGCTTCGTGTCCCAACGCACCAAACGTTTAGGCAATTTGTAACGCAACCAGTTACGGGTAGAGGCCAGAATGCGGACATCTTTACGACTTAGCCCAACCTCTTCAAACAATTCCCGATACATTGCCTGCTCGGCTGATTCTCCTGGATTAATGCCCCCTTGCGGGAACTGCCACGAGTGCTGGCCATAGCGTCTGGCCCACATAACCTGGCCCTGGCGATTACAGATTACAATACCGACATTTGGGCGGTAGCCATCGTCATCAATCACCGGACTACCTCAAAATAATCTTCAATGTGAACGATTGTTTCACACTCGCTGGAAACGGTAAACCACTCTGTTGCCACACGGCTCACGAATAACATTTGAATAACTCACAGTTATCAGCAGAGTTATAAACAGCGTCAGCCATCGCAGCGCCATTTTATTCACTTTTTCTGTGGATAGAGTTGTGAAGAAGTATGGAATTACCCAGGGAAAACCCGGAGTAGTCCGAAGCGCTTACCTGTAGCCATATTTAATAATGGCATTGTATTCATTAAGTTAGAATGTATTATTTTCATAAATTACAGCATAACGTGATGATCATCACACATGCGATCCTGGAACTGATGAAAGATCGAACAATGTCGGTTTTATCCACAGATTACGCCAGCTCATCGGGCATATTTTGTCTAAAAATTCGATTTTCGTCGCACGTCAAGGCTGTAAATGGAAACAGTAGTGAGGCTTTTCCCCAGTTATCCCACTTTTCTGTGGATAACATGGTGTAAGATCCTGTTCATTGCCAGTGACCAGTTCTGGAAAACCCGCTGCGGTAATTTTTTTAGCGGCAAAAAAGCAAAAAAAAAGTCATATGAATCATCAAATTGTCATACTTACCCAGGAAAAGGTAAACTCTATCCACAACGCACAAAAATAGCGCTCATTTTTTAACCAGAGGTTTCATCTTATGCCAGCCCTCTCGCCCCTGCTTGCACCGCCGCAAACCCAGCAGCAGCTTTTAGCCCAGGCCCAGCGGCTGGCGGGCTATTCGCTGGGCGAGCTGGCCGCGCTGGCGGGGATTCCGATTCCGCGCGATCTGAAGCGCGATAAAGGCTGGACGGGCATCCTGCTGGAGATTTGGCTGGGCGCCAGCGCCGGAAGTAAGCCCGAGCAGGATTTCGCCGCGCTGGGCGTCGAGCTGAAAACGATCCCCGTCGACGCTCAGGGACGGCCGCTGGAAACCACCTTTGTCTGCGTCGCTCCGCTCACCGGCAACAGCGGCGTCACCTGGGAGAGCAGCCACGTTCGCCATAAGCTCAAGCGCGTGCTGTGGGTGCCGGTAGAGGGCGATCGCGCGATCCCGCTCGCCCAGCGTCGGGTCGGGGCGCCGCTGCTCTGGACCCCCAGCGAAGAAGAGGATCGTCAGCTGCGGATGGACTGGGAAGAGTTAATGGATCTGATCGTCCTGGGCCAGGTCGAACGCATTACCGCCCGCCACGGCGAAGTGCTGCAGCTGCGCCCGAAAGCCGCCAACAGTAAAGCCTTAACCGAGGCTATCGGCGCGCACGGCGAACCGATCCTCACCCTGCCGCGCGGTTTCTACCTGAAGAAAAACTTTACCGCCGCCCTGCTGGCCCGTCATTTTCTGCTTAACCACGATTAATTTTTTGTTCTGCCCGCCGGGTTGCATATAATTGCGACTTTCTTTTTTGCAGGACTTTGAACAATGTTATTTGCATGGATAACCGATCCTAACGCCTGGCTGGCGCTGGGTACGCTGACGCTGCTGGAAATCGTACTCGGGATCGATAATATTATTTTTCTCTCTCTGGTTGTTGCCAAACTGCCCACCGCCCAGCGCGCCCACGCGCGACGCATCGGGTTGATGGGCGCAATGCTGATGCGCCTTGGGCTGCTGGCCTCCATCGCCTGGGTCGTTAAGCTGACCAACCCGCTGTTTAGCGCGTTCGGCCACGACATCTCCTTCCGCGATCTGATCCTGCTGCTCGGTGGGCTGTTCCTTATCTGGAAGGCCAGTAAAGAGATCCACGAATCGATCGAGGGGGAAGAGGAAGGTCCGAAGACCAACGTCCACTCGTTTATGGGCGCCATCGTGCAGATTATGCTGCTGGATATCATTTTCAGCCTCGATTCGGTGATCACCGCCGTTGGGCTCTCGGACCATCTGTTCATCATGATGGCCGCGGTGGTTATCGCGGTGCTGGTGATGATGTTTGCCGCCCGCTCGATTGGCGACTTTGTTGACCGCCATCCGTCGGTGAAAATGCTGGCGCTGGCGTTTTTGATTCTGGTTGGCTTCACCCTGATGCTCGAAAGCTTCGGTATCCATATCCCGAAAGGCTACATCTACTTTGCGATGTTCTTCTCGATTGCCGTCGAAAGCCTCAACCTGCTGCGTAATAAAAAAAATCCGCTGTAGCCCGCAAAAATGCAGCCCAAACCTGGGCTGCAATCTTTTTTAAGACTTTACTGCTTTTTATGTCTCACAAATCAGGCTATTAATACACTGGTGTGAGGTGCGACCATCAAGTAGAGGTGTTAACGATGAAAAAATGGGCAGTGTTGATTTCCGCCGTAGGACTGGCCTTCTCGGTTTCAGGTTGCAGCAGCGATTACGTTATGGCGACAAAAGACGGACGCATGATTTTGACCGACGGCAAGCCGGCGGTTGACGACGATACCGGTCTTATCAGCTACGAAGATCAGCAGGGTAATAAAATGCAGATCAATCGTGACGACGTTTCACAGATTATTAAGCGCTAAAGATTGCCGCGGCTAACCGCCTGCCGGCAATCGCCTGGCAACGCGTCCTCTGCAACAAATCACGGTGTTGAGAAAAGAGTCGGGTAAACCTGATACGTCCGCTGCAGCAGCCTGCGGACCCCACCAGCCCGGCTTTTTTGATCTTTTTACTTCCTCTTTTTCCTCCCCTCTGCCATTTTGATACTCCTTTGTCGGGGAAAGCCTGACCTTGTCGATAAAAAAGGAAGCCGGCTATGCAGTATCACCGTATCCCACACAGTTCTCTCGAAATCAGCACGCTGGGGCTGGGCACTATGACCTTTGGTGAACAGAATAGCGAGGCCGACGCTCACCAACAGCTCGACTACGCTGTCAGCCAGGGCATCAACCTGATTGACGTCGCTGAAATGTATCCCGTCCCGCCGCGCCCGGAAACTCAGGGGCTGACGGAAACCTACGTCGGCAACTGGCTGGCGAAACACGGCAGCCGCGAAAAGCTGGTTATCGCCTCCAAAGTCAGCGGCCCTGCGCGTAACAACGACAGCAGCATCCGCCCGAACCACGTCCTGGATCGCAAAAATATCCGCGACGCGCTGCACGATAGCCTGAAGCGTCTGCAGACCGATTATCTCGATCTTTACCAGGTTCACTGGCCGCAGCGCCCGACCAACTGCTTCGGCAAGCTGGGCTACACCTGGACCGACTCCGCGCCGGTGGTCACCCTGCTGGATACCCTGGAAGCGCTCACCGAATTCCAGCGCGCCGGCAAAATCCGCTACATCGGCGTTTCCAACGAGACGGCGTTTGGCGTGATGCGCTACCTGCACCTTGCGGATAAGCACGACCTGCCGCGCATCGTCACCGTCCAGAACCCGTATAGCCTGGTGAACCGCAGCTATGAAGTTGCGCTGTCGGAAGTGAGTCAGTATGAAGGCGTGGAGCTGCTGGCCTACTCCTGCCTGGCATTCGGCACGCTGACCGGCAAGTATCTCAACGGCGCGAAGCCGGCCGGCGCGCGCAACACGCTGTTCAGCCGCTTTACGCGCTACAGCGGCGAGCAGACGCAGCTGGCGGTCGCGGCATACGTCGATATCGCCAAACGGCATAACCTCGATCCGGCCCAAATGGCGCTGGCCTTCGTGCGCCGCCAGCCGTTTGTCGCCAGCACGCTGCTCGGCGCCACTTCGCTGGAGCAGCTGAAGACCAACGTGGAAAGCCTGCATCTTGAGTTAAGCGAAGAGGTGCTGGCAGAGATTGAAGCGGTGCACCGGGTTTATACCTATCCGGCGCCGTAAACGGCCTCTCCGGGCTACGGCAGGGACAACGCCGTAGCCCGCTAAGCGCAAGACTCGCTAGCGCCGCCGTCCCCAAAGCCACAGGGCGGCGATGGCCAGCGCGAATATCGCGCCAAAGACAACCCCGATGCCAACCACCGGTATGCCCGCCTTGACCGCCATCGAGTAGAACCCCAGCATCAACAGCATGGCGACGTTTTCGCCGAGATTTTGCACCGCTATCGCGTTGCCCGCGCCAACGGTATGCTTTCCTCGCTCCTGCAGCAGGGCGTTAAGCGGCACGATAAAGAAGCCGCCGAACACGCCGAGCAGCAGCAGCAGACCAAACGCCGGCAGAAGCGCATGCTGAAGGGTAAAGAAGATCACCGCGAAGCCAATCAGAATCCCGGCAGGCATGCAGCGGGAGACCGTTTGCAGCGTCACCAGCTTCGCCGCCGCGCCCGCGCCCAGCACGATCCCCACCGCCACCATCGCATTCAGATAGGTTGGCATCGCGTTGCTAGAAATCCCCAGCGCCACCGGCACCCACAGCACCAGCAGGAAGCGCAGCGTTACGCCGGCGCCCCAGAACAGGCTGGTTCCCACCAGCGAAAATCGCGTCTCCCCGTTGCGCCACAGCGTTTTACAGGCGCTGAAGAAGCTGTGGGTCATCGGCGTAAAGCGCCATGATTGTCCGGGACGGGCCGCCGGCAGTTTGGGGATCCACAGGTTCGCCACCACCGCACCGCCGTAGACCAGCGCGCAGAGGGCCAGCGCCGCCAGCACGTGCCAGTCCGCGAGGATGCCGCCCGCCATCGAGCCCAGCAGGATCGCGGCGATGGTCGAGGATTCCATCAGGCCGTTGGCCTTCACCAGCTTATCGCCGGTGGTCAGCTCGCCCAGAATGCCGTACTTCGCCGGGGAGTAGGCGGCCGCGCCGATCCCGACCAGGGTATAGCCGAGAAACGGATTCACGCCAAAGCAGATACAGCCGGCGCCAACCAGCTTCATGCCGTTGGCGACCATCATCACCCGTCCCTTGGCGAAGCTGTCGGCAAACTGCCCGACAAATGGCGCAAAGAGAATGTAAGCGCCCACAAACAGCATCTGCATCACCGGCTGGCTCCACTCCGGGTAGAACTGCTGCTTCATCAGCGCGAGGGTTGCAAACAGCAGCGCGTTATCGCCAAATGCCGACAAAAACTGGGCGCAGATAACCGCCATCATCCCCTTCGAGTACAGCGAATTGTTAGTGTGTACTGACTCACTCATCAGAATGTTCCGTCTCTTCAACCATACTTTTAAGGGTGACAAAGTCCGGCTTGCCGCTGCCGAGAACCGGCAGCTGCTTCAGCCAGCGAATGTCGCGCGGAACCGCCAGCTCCGGCACGCCGTGCTCACGGGCGTAGCGCAGCAGCTTTTCGCGATTCAGTTCATTATCGGTGGTGAAAAGCACTAAGGCCTCGCCTTTGCTGGCATCCTGCCTGATGGCCGTCCCGTGCATCCGCTCGGGGGAGACCGCCAGCGCCATCTGCTCAACCATCTCCAGCGACACCATCTCACCGGCAATCTTAGCAAAGCGCTTCGCGCGCCCCTGAATACGCACGTATCCCTGCTCGTCAAAGGTGACGATATCCCCGGTGTCGTACCAGCCGCTCTCCATTTCACCATGCTGGTTTTCCGCCCCAGGCGCTTCCAGCACGCCCGGGTTTTCCACCCGCAGATAGCCGTTCATAATGTTCGGCCCTTTCAGCTGCAGACGACCGCCCTCTTCAATGCCCGGCATCGCCAGCAGGCGCGCGTCCATGCCCGGCAGGATCCGCCCAACGGTGCCCACCTTCGCCGCCATCGGGACGTTAATCGACACCACCGGCGCGCACTCGGTTACGCCATAGCCTTCGAGGATGCGCAGGCCAAATTTGTCCTGCCACAGCTGTTTAGTGCTGTCCTGGAGTTTTTCCGCTCCGGCTACCACGTAGCGTAGACGATAAAAATCATAGGGGTTGGCAAAGCGGGCATAGTTCCCGAGGAACGTTGAGGTGCCGAACAGCACCGTGCAGTTGCGGTCATACACCAGCTCCGGCACCACGCGGTAGTGCAGCGGGCTGGGGTAGAGAAACACTTCCGCTCCGGTGAACAGCGGCGTGAACAGGCCGACCGTCAGGCCAAAGGAGTGGAACAGCGGCAGCGCCGACATAAAGCGGTCGTTGGCGGTAAAATCGGCGATGGTTTTAATCTGCTCGACGTTGGCAAGGATGCTCTTGTGGCTATGCACTACACCCTTCGGGTGGCCTTCCGAACCGGAGGTAAATAGCACGATCGCCGCATCTTCCGGCTGCTGCTTCACCTGCGCCAGCTTCGGCATTAGCAGATGGCTGAAGATCCACAGCTTGTCGGCGGTGGTGACGTCGCCTTTTAAATCCTCAAGAAATACCCAGCGCACCTGGGTTAGCTGCTCCGGGAGGTGCCAGAGCTTGCCCTTATCGAGGAAGGTGCGGGAGGTGAACACGGTTTTGATTTCAGCGGCGGTAATCGCGCTGCTCAGGCCTTTTACCCCGGCGGTATAGTTCATCATCGCCGGAATACGCCCGCGCGCTATCGCGCCAAAAATCACCGCCGCGCTGATCCCGGCGTTCGGCAGCATCAGGCCAATTTTTTCGCCCTGCGCGCTGTATTTTTCCAGAATTCGCGCGACAAACAGCGTTTTGGTCAGCAGCTTGCGGTAGGTATCCGGCTGGAAGTTAATATCTTCCACGCAGTTTTTCCGCGCGCCGAAACGGTCCTGCGCCGCCAGCAGAGACTCATACAGCGTCTCCCGCGGACGCACCGCCATCCGCGCTTCCATCATTATCTGATGCAGCATTTCGCCGGCAATTTTGCGGCGATCGCGGGCCCGCGGCGCTTCCGGCATCGGCAGATGCGTCGGCGGCAGCAGGTGGAGGCGGATGCGCGGGAACGGGCGGCGTCTGACCAGCCCTTTCAGGCGGCTGAACGGCGTCAGCTCGGCGCCTTCGATACGCAGCGGAACAATGGTGGCCTGCGACTTCGCGGCAACGAACGCGGCCCCATCGTAGATTTTCATCAGCGATCCGCTCACCGAGATGCGCCCTTCCGGGAAGATAACCACCGGCCGCCCCTGCTCAATCAGGCGTACGAGGTGCTTAATCGACATCGGTTTGGTCGGATCGAGGGGAACAAAGTCGATAATCGGCGACAGCGCGCGCATAAACCAGCGCTGGCTGATGGAGGCGTACACCGCAAAGACCGGGCGAACGGGAAGAAACAGCGCCAGCAGGACCCCGTCAAGGAAAGAGACGTGGTTCGGGGTAATGAGGACCTTTTTGCCATGCAGAGCCTGCGTGTCACCGGTCAACCTGACCCGGTACATTCCTTTGAACAGCAGCCTGAAAAATGCCAAAAGCATAACAACTCCATCTGACCGGTTATTAAGTCATTGAAGGTTACACGAGAAGGCGTTTGAAAGCAGTGTGGGGGAGAATTTTCACAATAAAAAAAACCTGCGCATCTGCGCAGGCCGGTGCAAGATAATCAGTACGAAATGCGTACTTAAAAAACTCACCTATCAATACCTCTGGGACCCTGATTGTGCGGTTTTTTGGCCCCGCGACGCCAGCGTTAAAACGCAAGGGAATGAGCCTAAGTGCAACCAGTTATTACCATTTTCGCTAACTGTAACAGCGGCGGATAGCGGCGCGACAACTGCCGATTTTTAGTGGCGCGCTGGGCGCAGAGAACATCGTCGGGGCGTACGGAACAGCCGTGAACGGCACACGCCCCGGAACACGCAGAATGAAAACGCCCGTCCGCCGGGGCTGATGGGCTACGGGCAAAAAAAAACCTGCGCATCTGCGCAGGCTGGTGTAATTAAAGTGGTCAACGTGAAGTCGACTCCACCTATCAATACCTCTGGGATAACCAGAATATCAATGCAGTGAACGGGGAAACCAGCGAACATTCGCAACAGCTAATCGCAAAGTGTAACCAAAGGTGTGAATTTACCCGCTGCCGTTTCATTCACCGCGACGGCTGTGTGTAACTTTGTCATCAGCAAGGCAAACCTGCATCACATTTGCGTTAACCCGTTAGCCCTTATCCTTGAATCTGCCGAGCTTTCCCGTAACATAACCTCAATGTAAACGCTTACCCTATAAAAGGTCAGGTATGGCGACAATTAAGGATGTAGCCCGACTCGCTGGAGTGTCCGTCGCTACCGTATCCCGCGTTATCAACAACTCCCCGAAAGCCAGTGAAGCGTCCCGCCAGTCCGTCAGCACGGCGATGGAAGCGCTGAACTACCACCCGAACGCCAACGCCCGCGCGCTGGCGCAGCAGTCAACGGAAACCGTCGGCCTGGTGGTGGGCGACGTATCCGATCCCTTTTTCGGCGCCATGGTCAAAGCCGTCGAGCAGGTCGCCTACAATACCGGCAACTTTTTGCTGATTGGCAACGGCTACCACAGCATCCAAAAAGAGCGCCAGGCGATTGAACAGCTCATTCGCCACCGCTGCGCGGCGCTGGTGGTACACGCGAAAATGATCCCCGATGACGAGCTCGCCGGGCTAATGAAGCAAATTCCCGGCATGGTGCTTATCAACCGCATACTGTCCGGCTTCGAGCAGCGCTGCGTGGCGCTGGACGACCGCTACGGCGCCTGGCTGGCGACCCGCCATCTGATCCAGCAGGGCCATACCCGTATCGGCTATCTGTGCTCCAACCACGCGATTTCGGATGCCGAAGATCGTCTGCAGGGCTATTACGACGCGCTCAAAGAGAGCGGCATAGCCATCAACGATCGGCTGGTGACCTTTGCCGAGCCGGATGAAAGCGGCGGCGAGCAGGCGATGACCGAACTGCTGGGACGCGGCAGGAATTTTACCGCCGTTGCCAGCTACAACGACTCGATGGCCGCCGGCGCGATGGGGGTGCTGAACGATAACGGCATCGACGTGCCGCGTGAGATTTCGCTGATTGGCTTTGATGATGTGCTGATATCCCGCTACGTTCGCCCGCGGCTGACCACGGTGCGCTACCCGATTGTGACCATGGCAACCCAGGCGGCAGAACTGGCGCTAGCGCTGGCGGACAGGCTCCCGCCGCCGGAAATCACCCACCTGTTCAGCCCGACGCTGGTTCGCCGTCACTCGGTGATCGCCCCGTCGGACAACGACAGGTCGTAGCGGTAGAGGTGCACGGCGGTGGCCGGATAATCGAGGCCCTCGCCGATATAGCGCCAGCCAAAGCGCTCATAAAAATCCCGGCAGGCGGAGTAGAGATGCAGCTGCGGATAGCCGCTCAGGCGGGCATAATCGATAACGTGCCGCTGTAGTTTTCCCGCCAGCCCCTGCCCGCGCGCCGCTTCGGCAACGTACAGCGCCGCCATCCACGGAAACAGGTCCTGACGGCTGATCAGATCGCAGCGCCAGAGCCCCACCGTTCCCAGCAGAAGCTCGCCCTCAACGGCAATAAAGGTCAGCGGCAGCGCGCCCGGCGTCTGGCTGTGGGCGACGATGCTGGCAAAAAACGCCTGCGGCAGCGTCTCGCCGCCAAAGGCCTGCCACAGCCACTCCGTGACCTGCGGCGCGTGCTGCGGCGCGGCGTACAGAGGCAGGATGGTCATACCGGCTTTCCCTGAAAAATCGGTACCGACTCAAACAGGTAGCCGTCAAAGTCCGGGGCGTCTTCGTCCGACAGCTCCAGCAGGCTTTTTTTAACATTTTCCAGGTGCTGCCACATCGCCTGCCAGGCGCCCATCACGTCGCGACGGCGCAGCGCGGCGAGAATCGCCTGCCGCTCGCCGAGCCACTTCAGGCGATAGGCGCGGCTGGCGATATGCGCGTTAAACTGCTGCCAGAGCGGGCTGCTGTCCATCTGCAGCCAGATACGCTCCACCGTTGCCAGCAGCATCTGGTTTTGCGTCGCCCCGGCCAGCACCAGGTGAAACATCCGCGCGTTATCCTGAGAGGCGTCGTTGCCGGCAATCGCCCGCTGCTCCTGCTCGATAATGCGCTTAAGGTTGTCGATATCGGCACGCGTCGCCATTTTTGCCGCAAAGGCGGCAATATTGCTCTCCAGCAGCTGGCGGGCCTGCAGAATTTCAAACGGACCGACGTCGCTGCTCAGCATCTGCTCTTCCTCGCTATCATCCTCGTGGGGAATGCGCATCACGTAAACGCCCGAGCCCTGGCGAATGTCGACCGTGCCCTGCAGCTCCAGCATCAGCAGGGCTTCGCGGACGATGGTGCGGCTGACGCCGTAGGTTTCAGCGATATTGCGTTCCGGCGGCAGCCGCGACCCAATGGGGTAACGCCCCAGCGCAATCTGTGCGCGCAAATCATCACCAATTTCCTGGTAGGGTTTCTTTTCCGGCGGAATTATAGCCTTCTCCACAATCTCACCTGTGCCTTGTCTGCGAGTGAATCCATATCGGCGCTATCTTAGCAAAATTTACGCCGGGCTAGCGCAACTCATCGTCGATATCCAGCGTCAGCTCGCGGCTTTCGCGCAGCGTGCGAAACCAGCCGGCGGAAGCCTTCGGTCGCCGCGCCCGGCCGTTCTGCAGATCGATTTCAATCAGCCCGTAGCGATTTTTAAAGGCGTTCATCGGCGACACGTTGTCGGTAAACGCCCACAGCATGTAGCCGTGACAGTTGGCTCCCGCCTCCCGCGCGAGCAGCGTCTGCCAGAGATGCTCGCTGATAAAGCGAATGCGGTACTCGTCGACAATGGTGCCTTCGTCGTTGCGAAACTGGCCTTCATTTTCAACGCCCATGCCGCTTTCGGCGATAAACCACGGAATATTGCGGTAATCATTTTTAATCCGCATCGCCATATCAAAGACAATGCGCGGATAAATTTCCCAGCCGCGAGAGGCGTTCATTCGCCGCCCGGGCAGCTCAAAGGGTTCGTAATACCAGGCCGGATGGAACGGCGTCTGCGGGTGCCAGGCGCGCGACGGCGCCTTCACCCGGTGCGGGTAGTAAAGGTTAATGCCCAGCTCATCCACGGTATTGTCGCGGATAATCGCCAGCTCTTCGGCGCTGTAGTCCCAGGCGACGTCGTGCTGCGCCAGCAGCGCAAATAGCGCGGGTGGATACTCGCCGTGGACCAGCGGGTCGAGGAAGATACGGTTGTAGAACAGATCGTAAACCTCGGCGGCGCGCACGTCGTGAGCGGCCGTTGAGCGCGGGTAGGTCACCTCCGGATTGAGAATACAGCCCACCGTCCCGCGATAGCCCTTATCGCGAAACAGCCTGACCACCTGCGCCGTCGCCAGCACCTTATGGTGGTTCCACTGCATCCACGTGCCGGTATTCTGCTCGTAGGGCCAGCGCAGCGCGTCAAGATAGACGCGGGTTTGCACGACGATCGGCTCATTGAAGGTAAACCAGCGCGTGACCTTGTGATGATAGCGGGCGAACACCTTCTCCGCGTAGCGGACGAACAGCTCAACGACCTTTTTGGCCGCCCAGCCGCCGTACTGCTCCAGCAGGTAGCCCGGCAGCTCGTAGTGTTCAAGGCAGATCATCGGCTCGATGCCGTTCGCCAGCAGCTCGTCGAACAGCCGGTCATAGTAGGCCGCGTACTCCTCATCAACCGTAACGTTTTCATAGTCGGTCAGAAAGCGCGACCAGTTGATTGAGGTGCGGTAGTGGGTGAGCCCCGCCAGCTTCATTAGCTGGACGTCCTCACGAAAGCGGTTGATAAAATCGGTGGCCACCGCCGGGCCGTAGCCGTTATGCCAGACGTGGCGATCGTGTTTGTACCAGAGATCGGGCCAGGAGTCCTGGCCCTCTTTCTTGCCGCTCCAGCCCTCGGTCTGCCAGGCGGAGGCCGCCGCGCCAAGGATAAAATCGTCGGGGATCGCAATCCTTTTTGTACTCATCATATCCTCAGGCGTTATCGGTTATTTGCGCGTTTTCCGCCTGCCGCTGCGCGGTTTCCAGGCGGCGGGAGGCAATCTTCACAAACGGCAGGTAAATCAGTACCGCGGTAATGATACAAACCAGCTGGGTCACCACCGCCCCCATCGAACCGGCGGTAGAGAGCCAGGCGTTAATCAGCGGCGGCGTGGTCCAGGGCACCATCACCACCGCTTTTCCGGCAAATCCGGCCGCCGTGGCGAAGTAGCCGATGCTGCCGGTCACCAGCGGCGTGATGATAAAGGGGATCGCGAGGATCGGATTGAGCATGATCGGCATACCGAAAATCACCGGTTCGTTAATATTGAACAGCCCCGGGCCGATCGACAGCTTGGCGATCTCTTTCATCTCTTTGCGCTTGCTGGCGATCATGACCGCAATCAGCAGGCCGATGGTCAGCCCCGAGCCGCCGATGCTCATATAGACGTCCCAGAACGGCATGGTGATGATGTTCGGCACCTCTTTTCCCTGCTCAAAGGCGCTCATGTTGACGGTGATCGCCCCCAGCAGCAGCGGTTCGCGGATCGGTTTGATCATCTGATTGCCGTGAATACCGATAACCCAGAACAGCTGGGCGACGAACATCAGCAGCAGGATCCCCGGCAGGCTTTGCACCACGCGCTCCAGCGGCTGCTGCACCACCAGATAGACCGCGTCATACAGGTACATGCCGGTCAGCTGATGGAAAATAAAGCCAAAGGTGGCGATGGCGGTGGTGGTAAAAATCGCCGGGATCAGCGCCGAAAACGACGCCGCCACGTTCGGCGGCACGGTATCCGGCATTCTGATCTTCAGCCCCTTGCGCGTCTCCAGCCAGCAGTAAATTTCTACCGACAGAATGGCGATAAACATGCCGAGGAACAGGCTGCGGGTGTCCGAGAACTGGCGCAGCAGCACGTCTTTGACCACCTGCATCTGGCCGTCAACCATCATCTCAACGGTGGTTGGGGTGACGCAGATAAAGCAAATGACCGCCAGCAGGCCGGGGAACAGGCTCTTGATGCCGTTAATGCGCCCCAGCTCGATGCCGATCAGAAAAACGGCGCCAATATTGAGGAAGTTGAGGGTCGCATAGTTTATTGCGCTGGTAATCGGCTTGAGCGCGGCGAGAAACGACAGCGACTGAAAGCTGGCCAGTCCGTTCTTCGGATCCAGCACCATATTTGAGATCAGCACCGAAAAGGCGCCAACGATGATCACCGGCATCAGGGTAATAAAGGCGGACTTTATCGCCATGATGTAGCGGTAGCTGTTGAATTTCGTGGCGAAACTCCCCAGTGAGTCGATCAGTTTTTCCTGCAATGCCATAGAGGATACCTCAGGTTTAAGGGCTTTTTGCGCGCCAGGTGTACAGCCGAACACCTTTTGGCATACCAAAAAATAGTCAGTGGCGGCAAAAAGTTCTGTGATTCAGATCTCAACGCCCGATTTGGCATTCCAAATTTTTAGGGATTTATCATATTGGCATACCGCATTGACGGCATCGCTTTCACCGTGGCACAGTTCCTGCAAAAAGCGTGATCCCGATAGTTCTTTGCACGGCGTAGAGGTCATATCCCCCTGAATGTCTGTGATAAACTGCAAAACACCACGTGATATCAGGAATCGATGAATGGCTACAATGCTGGATGTCTCAATTCGCGCAGGCGTCTCTAAAGCGACGGTTTCCCGCGTGTTGAACGGCACAGGTCAGGTAAAAGAGAGTACCCGTCAGCAGGTATTCAAAGCGATGGAGGAGCTGGGGTATCGGCCGAACTTTCTCGCCCGTTCGCTGGCCAACCGCACGAGCAACAGCATCGGACTGGTGGTTTCCACCTTCGACGGCTTCTACTTTGGCCGTCTGCTGCAGCAGGCCTCGCGCCAGACCGAAGCCTGGGGAAAGCAGCTGATTGTCACCGACGGCCACGATGCGCCGGAGCGCGAAGAAGAAGCGGTGCAGATGCTTGCCGATCGCCAGTGCGACGCCATCATCCTCTACACCCGTCATATGAGCGAAAAGAAGATCATGTCGCTTATCGACTCCATCGAGATGCCGCTGGTGGTGATTAACCGCGACGTCAGCCTCGCGCGCGAGCGCTGCGTCTTCTTCGAGCAGGAGGATGCCGCATTCCAGGCGGTGAACTATCTGATTGCCCAGGGCCATCGCGAGATAGCCTGCCTGACGGTCCCCATGCACACGCCAACGGGCAAGGCCCGCCTGCAGGGTTACCGTAAGGCGCTGAAAAAAAATGGCATTGCGTGGGATCCGCAGAAAGTAAAATACGGCGATTCAACGATGACCCGCGGCTACGAGCTGTGCCGGGAGCTGCTGGAGGAAAAAACGCCGTTCAGCGCGCTTTTTTCCTGTAATGACGATATGGCGCTCGGCGCCTCGAAAGCGCTGCATCAGGCGGGACTGCGGATCCCGCAGGACGTTTCGCTCTTTGGTTTTGATGACGCCCCCAGCGCGAAGTGGCTGGAGCCGGGCCTGTCGACGGTCTATCTGCCCATCGACAATATGATCACTACCGCCATCGATCAGGCGATCAAGCTTGCTAACCATCAGCCGATCGAAACGATCCCGCCGTTTACCGGCACGCTGGTGCTGCGCGACTCGGTCACGACGGGTCCCTGGTTTTAGATCAGATCTGCTCTAAGACCAGCAGCTCCTGAATGGTCTGGCGGCGGCGAATCAGCCGCGCGCTGCCGTTATCGAACAGCACTTCCGGCAGCAGCGGGCGGCTGTTGTAGTTCGAGGACATCGACGCGCCGTAGGCGCCGGTATCGTGCAGCACCAGGTAATCGCCCGGCGCCACGTCAGGCAGCAGGCGCGTTTCCACCTTCCCCCCTTCCTGCTGGGTAAAGACGTCCCCGGATTCGCACAGCGGTCCGGCGACCACGGTTTCAACCATCGGCGCCGCGCTAAGATCGCGACCGTCCGCCGCCAGGGCGCTGATGTGGTGGTAGCTGCCGTACATCGACGGACGCATCAGGTCGTTAAAGCCGGCGTCGATCAGCACGAAGTGACGGCTGCCCATCTCCTTCACGCTGCGCACCTGGGAGACCAGCACGCCGGACTCCGCCACCAGGAAACGACCCGGCTCGATCTCCAGCTTCACCGGATGGCCAAGATGCTTCGCCACCTGCTCGCGCGCGGCGTTCCACAGGCCGTAATAGTGATCGGTATCGATCGCCTCTTCGCCTTCGCGATACGGGATCGACAGGCCGCCGCCGGCGGAGATCGCCTGCAGATCCTGACCAAACTCGATCACCTGACGCACCATTGCGCCGCACACCTGCTCGAGGTGAGCATAATCCACCCCTGAGCCAATGTGCATGTGAATCCCCACCAGCTGCAGCTGATAGCGACGCATCACCTCCAGCGCCGCCGGCAGGTGGCTATACCAGATACCGTGCTTGCTGTTTTCGCCGCCGGTGTTGGTTTTCTGGCTGTGGCCGTGACCGAAACCCGGATTGACCCGCAGCCACACGCGATGGCCCGGCGAGACTTCGCCCAGCTGGCTCAGCATATCCACCGACCCGGCGTTGACCGGGATCTGCAGCTCCTTCACCCGCTCCAGGGTCGCGTCGTCGATCAGATCGGCGGTAAAGACGATATCTTCCGGATGCTGCTGCGGATCGTAGCCCGCCGCCAGCGCGCGCTCAATCTCGCCAAGCGACACGGAATCGACCTTCACGCCCTGCTCGCGCATCAGGCGCAGGATATGAATGTTTGAGCAGGCCTTCTGCGCAAAGCGCACCACGTCAAACTTACCGAGCTGGGCAATCTGGCGGCGAATAATCTGCGCATCGTAGACCCATACCGGGCAGCCAAACTCGGCGGGCAGGCGCAGCAGGTTATCTGCGGTCAGGTCGGTATCGGTGGCGTAAAGCGAGCGTGGCATGGTGAACTCCGGCGTTGTTGACGTTGTGCGTGTTTTTTTATGATTACGCCATAGCCTGAAGGGAATAAAAAATATCGTTTTATCGTGAGTCTATGCAAAAATGATATGGATACCCCACACCATCCGAGAGCCGCCATGCCCGCCGTCAATTTGCGCCATATCGAAATCTTCCACGCGGTGATGACCACCGGTAACCTGACCGAGGCCGCCCGCATGCTGCATACCTCGCAGCCAACGGTCAGCCGGGAGCTGGCGCGCTTTGAAAAGGTGCTGGGGTTAAAGCTTTTTGAGCGCGCTCGCGGCCGCCTGCAGCCCACGGTACAGGGGCTGCGGCTGTTTGAAGAGGTGCAGCGGTCGTGGTACGGGCTGGACAGGATCGTCAGCGCGGCGGAAAGCCTGCGCGAGTTTCGCCAGGGCGAGCTATCGGTGGTGTGCCTGCCGGTATTCTCCCAGTCGTTTTTACCGCTGCTGCTGCAGCCGTTTCTGGCGCGCTACCCCGAGGTCAGCCTGCAGATTGTCCCCCAGGAGTCGCCCCTGCTGGAGGAGTGGCTCTCCGCCCAGCGCCACGATCTTGGCCTGACCGAAACCCTGCATACGCCCGCCGGCACCGAGCGCACGCCGCTGCTGACGCTGAATGAGGTCTGCGTCCTGCCGCAGAACCATCCGCTCGCCGCGAAGCAGGTTTTGACCCCCGCCGATTTCCACGCTGAAAACTACATCAGCCTGTCGCGGACCGACAGCTATCGCCAGCTGCTTGACGCCCTGTTCCTTGAACATCAGGTCAAGCGGCGGATGGTGGTCGAAACGCACAGCGCCGCGTCGATTTGCGCGATGGTGCGCGCGGGCGTCGGCATCTCGGTGGTTAATCCGCTCACCGCCCTCGACTATGCCGAAAGCGGCGTCGCGGTGCGCCGCTTCAGCATCGATGTGCCCTTTACCGTCAGCATGATCCGCCCGCTGCACCGCCCCGGTTCGGCGCTGGTTGATGCCTTTATTCACCATCTGCAGCACAGCCTGGCGCAGATCCAGCGCCCACTCGATACGGTGCTTAAGAAAGCATAAACTCCACCGCGTCCGCGGCGTGAATGGCCGCGGTATCAAATACCGGCAGCGGGCTGCTTTCTACGGGCACCAGCAGGCCAATCTCGGTGCAGCCGAAGATAACGCCTTCCGCGCCCTGCGCCGCCAGCGTCTCAATAACCTGCAGGTAGTAGTCGCGGGAAGCCTCGCTAAAGGTGCCGAGACAGAGCTCATCGAAGATAATCTGGTTGATCCGCTGGCGATCGTCGGCGGGCGGCACCAGGGTCTCGATCGCAAACTGCTGCTGCAGGCGGCCGCGATAGAACGTTTGCTCCATGGTATAGCGCGTGCCCAGCAGGGCGACGTTACGCATGCCCTTTTTCTCAATCGCCCGCCCGGTCGCATCGGCAATATGCAGAAACGGCACGCCGCAGCGCGCTTCAATGGCATCCGCCACTTTGTGCATGGTGTTAGTACAGAGCACGATACCTTCGGCGCCCGCCTGCTGCAGCCCCGCCGCCGCCTGGGCCAGCATATCGCCGGCACGCTCCCATTCTCCGGCGGCCTGACAGGCTTCAATCTCATGAAAATCAACGCTATGCAGCAGCAGGCTGGCGGAGTGCAGCCCGCCAAGACGCGCCTTGATCCCTTCATTGATCAGGCGGTAATAGGGAATGGTCGATTCCCAGCTCATTCCCCCCAACAGGCCAATCGTTTTCATCATTCGCTCCTTTTATGGTTTCCCCCAGTGAAGCAAACTTGTGATCAACTTTCCACTTCTCCCGTCGATCGTTTCTTTTTAGAAAATTGTGATATAAATTAAATGAAACATTGTTTCACTTAACTACAGGACCCGCGGATGTTTATTTTTCATAAAGAGACCACCCTCGACGATCTGGGCAACGGCGTGACCCGACGCATTCTGGCGCACGATGGCAAGATGATGGCGGTTGAGGTTAACTTTGACGCCGGCGCCATTGGGCCGATGCATAACCACCCCCACGAGCAGCTGACCTACGTGCTTTCAGGCGAGTTCGAATTCACCATCGGTGACGAGAAACACGTGGTCAGCGCCGGCGACACGCTCTACAAGCAGCCGCATATCATGCACGGCTGCGTGTGCCTGAAGGCGGGAACCCTGCTGGATACCTTTACGCCCGTTCGTCAGGATTTTCTGCAAAACTAATCTTCCCCGGCCGTGGTGGTGGAAGAGCGGGCATGCTCCCCTCTTTCGCCACCGTGCCCCCTTCACGTCCATCATTATTTGTTAAAAAATATGTACAAAGACAATCATTAGCCGGGCAATAAAATACCGCACGCCTGCGCCAGGTCACCTTTCCGGCACCTCTCCCCAGCCCTTACCAGCCTTACAAAACGCCCGCCATCTCATTTTTTGAAACATCGTTTCGACTCCGATCACATTTCCGCTATGAATCGAATGACTCTGTAATAAATCGCAATAAAATAAATTTAAAACGGCGTTTTATAAAATTAAAGGCGCCGGGCATAGCAAAGCCGAACCGGTGCACGCTCAGCAGGGAGCTGCGGGTGACAAACCATGACAAAAACAGGGTCCAACAGGGAAGGAAGCGCCAGCACAGACACCAGCAACAGATTAACTTTTCCGGCTGCTTTTCAGCGCGGATAGCGCACACAGCGTGAAGTACACCGGGTATAAACCGAATCCGTTTTACAAACTCGTAAGCCAGGTAGGTATGTATGAATGAAAACAAGCTGCTGGGATTGGCATGGATATCGCCCTATATCATCGGGCTGATAATCTTTACCGCCTTTCCCTTTGTTTCATCTTTCTTCCTCAGTTTCACTGAGTACGACTTGATGAGTCCGCCGGTATTTAACGGCATTGAAAACTATCGCTACATGCTGACCGAAGATTCTCTCTTCTGGAAGTCCATGGGCGTCACCTTCGCCTATGTCTTTTTAACCATTCCGCTGAAGCTGGCCTTTGCGCTGGGCATCGCGTTTGTTCTCAACTTTAAGCTGCGCGGCATCGGTTTCTTCCGTACCGCCTATTACATTCCGTCGATTCTCGGCAGCTCCGTCGCCATCGCCGTACTGTGGCGCGCGCTGTTCGCTATCGACGGCCTGCTGAACAGCTTTATCGGCGTGCTGGGCTTCGACCCGGTCAACTGGCTCGGCGAGCCGTCGCTGGCGTTGATGTCGGTGACCCTGCTGCGCGTCTGGCAGTTCGGTTCGGCTATGGTGATTTTCCTCGCGGCGCTGCAGAACGTTCCGCAATCGCAGTACGAAGCGGCGATGATCGACGGCGCCTCGAAGTGGCAGATGTTTATGAAGGTGACGGTGCCGCTGATTACGCCGGTGATCTTCTTCAACTTCATTATGCAAACCACCCAGGCGTTCCAGGAGTTTACCGGCCCGTACGTGATAACCGGCGGCGGCCCAACCTACTCCACCTATCTGTTCTCACTCTATATCTACGACACCGCCTTTAAGTACTTCGATATGGGCTACGGCGCGGCGCTGGCATGGGTGCTGTTCCTGGTCGTCGCGGTGTTTGCCGCTATTGCCTTTAAGTCTTCGAAATATTGGGTGTTCTACTCCGCCGATAAGGGAGGCAAAAATGGCTGATATCCAACAAATTTCCGCAGCACGGGACATCGCAGAGCGCGAGGTTGCCAGAACGCTGCGGCGGGAAAAAATGAACGCCAGCATCCGCTATGTGATCCTGCTGTTCGTTGGCCTGCTGATGCTCTACCCGCTGGTGTGGATGTTCTCGGCGTCGTTCAAACCGAACCACGAGATCTTCACCACCCTCAGCCTGTGGCCCGCTCACGCGACCTGGGACGGATTTATCAACGGCTGGAAGACCGGGACGGAATACAACTTCGGCCACTACATGCTGAATACCTTCAAGTACGTGATTCCGAAGGTGATCCTGACCATTATCTCCTCCACCATCGTGGCCTACGGCTTTGCCCGCTTCGAGATCCCGTGGAAGAAATTCTGGTTCGGCACCCTCATCACCACCATGCTGCTGCCGAGCACCGTGCTGCTCATCCCGCAGTACCTGATGTTCCGCGAAATGGGGATGCTGAACAGCTATCTGCCGCTGTACCTGCCGCTGGCCTTCGCCACTCAGGGGTTCTTCGTCTTCATGCTGATTCAGTTCCTGCGCGGCGTGCCGCGCGATATGGAAGAGGCGGCGCAGATTGACGGCTGCAACTCCTTCCAGGTGCTGTGGTACGTGGTGGTGCCGATTTTAAAACCGGCAATTATCTCGGTCGCGCTGTTCCAGTTTATGTGGTCAATGAACGACTTTATTGGTCCGCTGATTTACGTCTATAGCGTCGATAAGTATCCGATCGCGCTGGCGCTGAAAATGTCCATCGACGTCACGGAAGGCGCTCCATGGAACGAAATTCTGGCAATGGCGAGCATCTCCATTCTGCCATCCATCATCGTATTCTTCCTGGCACAACGCTACTTCGTACAGGGCGTCACCAGCAGCGGAATTAAAGGTTAAGAGGGAAATATCATGGCTGAAGTTATTTTCAAAAAACTGGAAAAGGTCTACTCCAACGGCTTCAAAGCGGTACATGCTATCGACCTGAAAATCGCTGACGGGGAGTTTATGGTGATCGTCGGGCCGTCCGGCTGCGCCAAATCCACCACCCTGCGCATGCTGGCGGGTCTCGAAACCATCAGCGGCGGCGAAGTGCGCATCGGGGAGAAAATCGTTAACAACCTCGCGCCAAAAGCGCGCGGCATTGCGATGGTGTTCCAGAACTACGCGCTCTATCCGCATATGACGGTGCGCGAAAACCTCGCCTTTGGCCTCAAGCTGAGCAAGCTGCCAAAGGATCAGATTGAGAGCCAGGTTAACGAAGCGGCAAAAATCCTCGAGCTGGAAGAGCTGCTCGACCGCCTGCCGCGCCAGCTTTCCGGCGGTCAGGCCCAGCGCGTGGCGGTAGGCCGGGCGATCGTTAAGAAGCCGGACGTGTTCCTGTTCGATGAGCCGCTCTCTAACCTCGACGCCAAACTGCGCGCCTCGATGCGCATCCGGATCTCCGACCTGCACAAGCAGCTGAAGAAATCCGGTAAACCGGCGACCACCGTTTACGTTACCCACGATCAGACCGAAGCCATGACCATGGGCGACCGTATCTGCGTAATGAAGCTGGGCCACATCATGCAGGTTGATACCCCGGACAATCTCTACCACAAGCCAAAGAATATGTTTGTCGCAGGCTTTATCGGCGCGCCGGAGATGAACATTCGTCCCTGCAAGCTGGTTGAGCGCGACGGCCGCCTGCATATGCACGTCGGTGACGATCTGCTGCCCCTCAACGATGCCCTGCAGAGCAAAGCCGAAGGCTACAAGGACCAGCCGCTGTTCTACGGCGTGCGCCCGGAGTTCGTCTCTATCTCCGACCAGCCGTTCGCCGAAGGCTGCGGTTCCGGTGAGATGGTGCGCGTGGAAAATATGGGCCACGAGTTCTTTGTCTATATGAAGGTCGCCGATTATGAGCTGACCGCCCGCGTCCCTTCCGATGAAGCGAGGCCGATGATCGAAAAAGGGCTGCATCGCAAGGTCTATTACCAGTTCGATCTCAACAAATGTCATCTCTTTGATGCGACGACCGAACAGAACATCTCTCTGTAATCACTGGAGTATTAAAATGAAAAAAGTGCTCTTAAGCGCCGCAATCTCCGCCACTCTGGGCCTGACCGCGCTACCTTCTCTGGCACAGGATGTCGACCTGCGCATGTCCTGGTGGGGCGGCAACGGCCGCCATCAGGTGACCCTGAAAGCGCTGGAAGAATTTCATAAGCAGAACCCGGATATTAACGTCAAAGCGGAATATACCGGCTGGGACGGCCACCTTTCGCGCCTGACCACGCAAATCGCCGGCGGCACCGAGCCGGACGTGATGCAGACCAACTGGAACTGGCTGCCTATTTTCTCGAAAAATGGCGACGGCTTCTACGACCTCAATAAGATGAAGGACGTCATCGATCTCAGCCAGTTTGACGCGAAGGAGCTGCAGTCCACCACCGTGAACGGCAAGCTCAACGGCATTCCTATTTCCGTGACCGCCCGCGTCTTCTACTTTAACGATGAAACCTGGAAAAAAGCCGGCGTCGCCTACCCAAAAACCTGGGATGAGCTGATGGCGGCGGGAAAAGCCTTTGAAAGCAAGCTCGGCAAGCAGTACTACCCGGTGGTGCTGGAGCACCAGGACACCCTGGCGCTGCTGAACTCTTACATGATTCAGAAGTACAACCAGCCGGCTATCGACGATAAAACCAAGAAATTCTCCTACAGCAAAGAGCAGTGGGTCGAGTTTTTCCAGATGTATAAAAAGCTTATCGACAGCCACGTCATGCCGGACACCAAATACTACGCCTCGTTTGGCAAAAGCAATATGTACGAGATGAAGCCGTGGATTCAGGGCGAGTGGGCGGGGACCTACATGTGGAACTCCACCATCAACAAATACTCCGACAACCTGAAGCCGCCGGCGAAGCTGGAGCTGGGTGAATACCCGATGCTGCCGGGTGCCACCGACGCCGGCCTGTTCTTTAAGCCCGCGCAGATGCTCTCGATCGGTAAATCAACGAAAAACCCGGAAGCGGCGGCGAAGGTGATTAACTTCCTGCTCAACAGCAAAGCCGGGGTCGATACCTTAGGACTCGAGCGCGGCGTGCCGCTGAGTAAAGTGGCGGTGCAGTACCTGACCGAGGACGGCACAATCAAGGCCGACGATCCGGCGGTTTCCGGGCTGAAGCTGGCGCAGTCCCTGCCGGCGAAGCTCTCCGTGTCGCCCTACTTCGACGACCCGCAGATCGTAGCCCAGTTCGGCACCTCACTGCAGTACATCGATTACGGGCAGAAATCCGTAGAAGAGACGGCGGCGGACTTCCAGCGTCAGTCGGACCGCATTCTCAAGCGCGCCATGCGCTAATTCAGCCCTGCCAAACCTCCCCCGCGGCTCCCGCTGCGGGGGATTTTTTTGCCAGAATCCCGTCATGAAAGGCAAACCACTCCGCCGGACGCCGGGACCGACGGATTTTTCCCTCAGAAGAAGTATTTGAAGCGTACGCGAGCGCCGTAGCGTTCATCCGATCCCGCGCTTTTCTCCGCCGACGAATCCAGCCACGAGGCGTAGGCGCCGAGGTAAATGTTAAAATTCGCCATATCCATGATATTCGGCAGCAGCCACGAGGCGTGCAGCGTGTGGATGTCATAGCGCCCTGGGGCGAGTACGGCACACTCGTTGTCGCATTCTGCGCTTACGCCCGCCAGATTAAACTGGTCGATTTTGTTATGCGCGTAGATGTAGCCCAGCTCCACGCGATGCCATAGCGCGTTGATGCCGGCGCTGAAGTCCTGCTCATCCGTGGCGTCGAGATAGGCGGTACTCAGATTCACCACCGCGCCATCTTCGGCATCGGCCTTCAGCGTGTTCCAGCTCATGGTCATGCCGTAGCCGGTACGGCTCGACTGGTCGACCCAGCGGCCGCGTGAGTCCTGATAGCCGTAGGCGTTATTGACGAGGTTACTCTCCATCGCCGCCGCCACCGACCACGCGCCGGATTGCCACGCCACTACCGGACGCACGTAGGCGACGTTTTTCTGGTTATCCAGCGCGTTGCCGTGGTAGTTGCGATCGACGAACAGCGTGCTGCCGTCCTCCACCAGCGTATTCACCTCGAAGTACCAGTTGTCGAGATTTTTGCTCAGCAGGAAGTTGCCGCCGCTGCTGCTGCGTCCGCGCCCCTCTTTCATCATATAGATATAGCCGTAGCCGTCGCTGTAAAGATCGTTCGCCGTATTGCCGGAATATTCAATAAAGGTATCCTGATTCAGCGGAAACATATCGTAGGCTTCAAAGCGCCCAATTTTAATTTTCCAGTCATCCTGCTGGCCAAAGAAAAAGGCCGCATCGTCCAGATTCATCTTGCCATTAATATCCGCCAGCGGCTGTACGCTAAAGCCGGCATACTTGCCATCGGCCCCTTTCCGCAGGCCATCGAAACCGAGAAGAATACGTCCGTTAATATCCCAGCGCTCTTTTTTCCCCGGCGCCCAGTTTTTATTTGCGCTGGTTCTCACCGAGGTCAGGCTACCGGTACGGCTGGCGCCGTCCATATTAAACTCAACGTCGCCATAAAACTTTAATTCGCCATAATCATTGACCTGCAGCGCGGGTTTGGCCGCCGCGTTGCTGGCCACGACCGCCGGCTTCCCCTGACGCTTTAGCGCCCGAATCTCCGCCTCGGCGCTGGTCGCACGCTGCTCGGTCTCCTGCAGCCGCTGCTCCATTTGCGCCAGCCGTTCTTCGAGTGTTAATGGTGCCTGCGCATTAGCCAGAGGGGTAAATAAAGACGACAGAAAGCACCCGACCCAGATTTTATTCATCGGTAAACCCTTTTATTATTTAATTAAATGAAATCTTTATTTATACCCTAAATAATTCGAGCGGCATCAAGGCGGCAAGAGAGCAAGTCCCCAGGCGCTTACTGAAGTAAGTGACCAGGGTGAGAGAGTGCAGCCAACGCATATGCAGCCTGAAGTATGCCGGGTATACAGGTAAAGCACGACGATGATGACAATAATAACCCGCCCATCGTCACAGACGGGTTATTAACGACAGAATAAACAGTAATTATATTATTCGAGCTGCCAGGCCCCGGCCTCAGATAAGCTGGCCGATCCGCTCCACGCAAATAGGGTTAATTCACGACGGTCAGCATCCGGATAAATACGGCTGCTGAGGCAGGCTTCGCCCTCGTTAACGAAGACCTCGACGGAAGAGCTGTCGAAGAATATCCGTAGACTGAGCGGCGCCCCGGCGGTTAACGGCACGCTGCGCGCGCCGCACAGGCCATGCTGCGGATAGTGACGTTCCAGCACCAGGCGCTGCATCTGCGCATCAACGTAGACCCGCAGACCGTCGCCGAAGCTGAGGCCATATTGCTCAGCGCTACAGTTGGCGCTGTCCCAGCGCAGGATAACCTCCATCGCCTCGCACTTTTCCACCAGCATGGTCTGCTGGTTTTTCAAGGTGCTCACCGGCCACGGGAACCACGCTCCGCGCAGGCTTTCGACCTCTTTCGCCGGGCGCATCTGCAGCCGCCTGTCGGCGCTCAGGCTCAGCTCGCGCGGCAGCGAGAGCATCCCCGCCCAGCCGTCCTGCTGCTCCGGCAGCGGCGACTCCCACATATCCAGCCAGCCGATAACGATCCGCCGACCGTCCGGCGTCAGGAAGCTCTGCGGCGCATAAAAATCATGCCCGCTGTCCATCTCAACGAACTCGCCTTCACGCACAAAGGTGCCGCCCGGCTGCCAGTCGCCGAGCAGGTAGCCGCTCTGGAACAGGTTGCGATTCTGATAGCCCTGCGCCGCCATTCCCTGCGGAGAAAACATCAGCACGCGCCTGTCGTTGAGGGCAAAAAAGTCCGGGCACTCCCACATGTAGCCCATCTCTTTTTCCGCCTCATCAAGCACGCCGGCGTCCTGCCACTGGCGCAGATCGGCCGAACGGTACAGGCGCACCTGGCCGACATCGCCGAGGCGCGCGCCGACGATCATGTACCAGCTATCGCCCTCGCGCCACACCTTAGGATCGCGGAAATGGTGCAGCCCCGGCGGGGTATCGAGGACGATCCCCTGGCGCTCAAAGTGGATGCCGTCGCGGCTGGTCGCCAGGCACTGCACCTGATACAGGTTGGCCTCGTCGTTCGGGTCACCGTGGAATTTATGCCCGGTATAAATCAGCGCCAGCGTGTCGCCGTCGACCACCGCGGAGCCGGAGAAGCAGCCATCTTTATCCTCCGGGCCTTCCGGCGCCAGCGCCACCGGCAGATGCTCCCAGTGCACCAAATCTTTACTGCGCGCATGACCCCAGTGCATCGGCCCCCACTGCGTCGAGTAGGGATGGTGCTGGTAAAAGGCGTGATACCAGCCGTCGAACCACACCAGGCCGTTAGGATCGTTGATCCAGCCCGCGCGGGCGGCAAGATGGTAGCGCGGGTACCAGCGCAGGTTCAGCGCATCGCTTTTCGCCTGCAGTTCCTGTTCGGCGTTGCTAATTGAGTAGGTCATAGTCTTCACTCTTTTCATTCAAATAACGGAAGGTTGCGGCATCAGCGGGTCCGATGGTGACTTAGCCGAGCGCAGCAAGAAGATGGAGATAAAGGTGGTGAAGAACACCAGCAGGCCCATAATCAAATAGGACCGGGCAAAGCCGTATATCTCGTAGCTATAGCCCGCCAGCGGCGACAGCACGGTAGCAATAACCGAGCTGGTGCAGGCAAAGCCCACCAGATAGAGCGTCGATGAGAGGCGCTTATCAAAGTTTAAGCTGTTGTATTTAAAGATAGATACCAGCAGGATCGGCAGCTCCACCGCGTGCAGCAGCTTGGTGATAGAGATGAGCAGCGGCCCCTCCACCAGCCCGGAGGCCACCATCCGCAGCGCCATCACCATGCCGGCGAAAATCAGGCCATTTTTAGCGCCAATGCGGTTAACCAGCCAGGGCGCGCAGAACATCCCCGCCGCCTCAAGAAACACCTGGAAAGAGTTCAGGTAGCCGTACATGGCGTTGCCCTCCTGCAGGGTGGCGAACTGCGAGGAGAAGTAGACCGGGAACTGCTGGTCATAGACGCCGTAAATACAGGTGCCGACGACGAAAAACACCAGCGCCCAGAAGCGGCGCAGGGTGAGCAGACGCAGCGCGTCCTCCAGCGTCACCTTGCCGCCCGCTACCGCTTCCTCCATCGCCTGCGGTGCAGAGGAGACCCGCAGCCGCGCCAGCAGGAAAAAGAACACCAGGCCGGAGCAGCTGGCGACGGCAAAGTTCAGCTTCGGGTTGATGTTAAACAGCAGGCCGGCAAAAAAGGTCGCCACCGCCCAGCCCAGCGATCCCCACATCCGCGCCTTGCCGAATTCAAACTGGCTCTGGCGCGCCACGCGCTCGGTGTAGGACTCCAGCACGCCGATGCCGCCGTTGAAGGTCAGGCCGATGTAGATCCCGCCAAAAATACTGCCGAGAAAAATGTTAATGCCCAGCAGGTAGCCAAACAGCAGATAGGCAGGCCCGGAGAGGATCAGCAGCGCGGTGATATACCAGAGCAGATTTTTACGCAGGCCGAGCTTGTCCTGAATAAAGCCGTAGCAAATTTGGGCAAACAGCGCTGAAACGGAGAGAACCGCGTAGATGATGCCGGTATCCCCCGCCTTCAGGCCGACCTCCTGATGGAGCCAGATAGAGAGCAAAGAGCCGGACGAAGACCAGGTCACGAAAAAGAAGAACAGTAAGGCGCTGAGTATCGGATAGCTGTGAGAGTGATGTGCTTTCATCATGACGTTCTCTGTTGGAGTAATGCGCAGATGGTAACGTTAACAAAACACAAAACTCATGCCCTTTTGCTGAGATACATGATGTTAATCACATAAGTTAACGTTAACATAACGGAGATGCGATCGCGATCAAATATTCCTCGCCATCGCTGCGGCGCATCCTGCGATAGAATATCGCATATGATCCTTTTACATCAGCGACTTAGTTATATAGCCTGTTGCCTGGCGACAGCGTTGGAGTGGTAAATATGGCATCCTTGAAAGATGTGGCAAAACTGGCAAACGTCTCTCTGATGACGGTCTCACGGGCGCTGAATAGCCCGGAGCGCCTGAAACCAGAGACTCTGGCTCGCGTTCAGGCCGCCATTGAACAAACCAACTACGTCCCCGATCTCTCCGCCAAAAAAATACGCGGCGCCCACGCCACGCCGAATACCATCGGGGTTCTGGCGCTGGATACCGTCACCACCCCCTTCTCGGTGGAAATTACGCTCTCAATCGAAGAAACCGCGCGGGCGCACGGCTGGAACAGCTTCGTGGTCAACATGTTTTCCGACGATAGCCCGGACACCATCGTCGACCTGCTGCTCTCCCACCGGCCGGACGGGATTATCTACACCACCATGGGGCTGCGCCAGGTGCCGCTCCCGGCCAAGCTGCTGACCCTCCCCTGCGTGCTGGCCAACTGCGAAAGCCTGCACGACCCGGTGGCCAGCTATATTCCGGACGACGAGCAGGGTCAGTATGCGGCGGTACAGGCCCTGCTGGCGGCGGGCTATCGCCGTCCGCTGTGCCTGCATCTGCCGGCGAAGCATCTGGCGACCGTGCGCCGACGCCAGGGGCTGGAGCGCGCCTGTCGCGAAGCGGGTCTCGATCCGCATACGCTCGAACACAGCTATATGGAGTATGGCGATGAGCACTATCGCGACATCCCGGCGATGCTGCTGGCAAACATTCGCGCGGGTAAGCCGCAGTTCGATGCGGTGATTTGCGGTAACGATCGCATCGCTTTTATGGTCTATCAGACGCTGCTGGCGCAGGGGCTGCGCATCCCGCAGGACGTGGCGGTGGTCGGTTACGATAATATGGTCGGCATTGGCGATCTGTTTTTACCGCCGCTCTCAACGGTGCAGCTTCCGCATTATGAAATAGGGCGCCTGAGCGCCCTGCATATTATTAACGGCGACAGCCATCGGGATACGGTACGGGTTGCCAGCCCCTGGCTGCCGAGGGAGTCGCTGTAATCAGTTACCAATATCGCGCAGCTTCTTGCCGGACATCAGGTTGCGCTCGATGTGCTCAAGGGTGACGTTTTTGGTTTCCGGGATCAGCCAGAAGGTCACCCCGATAAAGGCGACGTTGAGCACGGTGTAGAGCCAGAAGGTGCCGGCGGCGCCAATCGCGTCAAGCAGCGTCAGGAAGGTCGCGCCGATAATCATATTCGACACCCAGTTGGTGGTGGTGGAGCAGGTGATGCCGAAGTCGCGGCACTTCAGCGGCTGAATTTCCGAGCACAGGATCCACACCACCGGGGCGGCGCTCATGGCATAGCCGGCAATACACATCATGGTCATGCCGACGGAAAGCCAGGATAAGCCGCTGGAGGCGGTGCCGTTATCAAACTGCATCAGGCAGTAGCCGAGCACCAGCGTGCCCAGCGCCATCACGCTAAAGCCAATTTTCAGCGCCGGTTTACGCCCGGCTTTGTCCACGGTGAACACCGCAATAAAGGTGGCAAACATAAAGGTCAGGCCGACGACGAGGGTCGCCATCATCTGCTGCTCGGTGGTGGTGAAGCCCGCCATTTTAAAAATACGCGGCGCGTAGTACATGATGATATTCATCCCGGTGAACTGCTGCATCGCCTGCAGCAGCATGCCGAGGAACACCGCCCGACGGACGTTGCGGTTGATCTTAAACAGCGCCCAGCCGCCCTGCTTGAGCTTCAGGCTTTCGCGAATTTCATTGAGCTCATCCCGGGCTTTCTCCGAGGTATCGCGCAGCATGCGCAGCACCTCTTCCGCCTCGACGTGGCGCCCCTTCTCCGCCAGCCAGCGCGGGCTGTTGGGCAGGAACACCACCAGCACAATCAGCAGGACCGCAGGCAGCGCCAGCACTCCCAGCATGGCGCGCCAGTTGCCGCTGTAGCTAAACGCCGTATCGGATAGAAAGGCCATCACGATCCCCAGAGTCACCATCAGCTGATACATGCTTATCATCTTCCCGCGGACATTTTCACTCGCCATTTCAGAGAGATAAAGCGGCGCGGTGTAGGAGGCGATCCCGACGGCAACGCCGAGGAGGACCCTCGCCAGCAGCAGGACCTCGACGCTGTCGGCAAAGGCGGAGCCGATGGATCCGGCAACAAAGAGTATCGCCCCGACCATCAGGCTGTATTTACGCCCGAGACGGAAAGAGAGCCAGCCGTTGAACAACGCGCCGACGGCAGCGCCCAGCATCATGCTGCTGACCACCCACTCCTGCAGGCGGCTGGATAGGGCAAAATGATCGGTAATAAAGGGCAACGCCCCGGCAATCACCCCGATATCGAGGCCAAAAAGGAGTCCGGCCACCGCGGCGGCAATGGAGACAAACTGGTTCATGCGCCGGGTATCACGCTGCGTACGCGGCATTAACGTAGAGTCATTATTAATTGAGGTCATTTTTCCCTGCCAGAACATAGTAAGACGTGATGAGAAAGTACGGGATCGGCGGGGTAATGTGTCAGGGTGGAGATGCCAAAGATATGGACTAATTAGCTACTATCCATCGTTTTGTGATGGACATTCAACTTTCATAACGGCGCGACAATTTATCAACTACAGATAAAAATTCAATAATCATGCGAGTTATCACCACCCCATAACTAATTAATATGGATTATTTTCATTTATTAATATGGACAATTAATGTTCACACATAAAAAAACCTGCCGTCTGTGGCAGGTTTTTATTCGGCAAAGCGGGAAGATTAGCGCGCCAGCCAGCCGCCATCCACCGCCACGGTATAGCCGTTGATGTAGTCAGACGCGCTGGAGGAGAGGAACACCACCGGCCCCATTAAATCGCTCGGCAAACCCCAGCGGCCCGCCGGAATACGCTCAAGAATTTCGGCACTGCGCTGCTCGTCGGCGCGCAGCTGCTGGGTATTGTTGGTCGCCATGTAGCCCGGTGCGATAGCGTTAACGTTGATGTTGTGCTTCGCCCACTCGTTCGCCAGCAGGCGGGTCACGCCCATCACGCCGCTTTTTGAGGCGGTGTAGGAAGGCACGCGAATACCGCCCTGGAAAGAGAGCATGGAGGCGATGTTGATGATTTTGCCGCCGTTGCCCTGGGCAATGAAGTGCTTCGCTGCCGCCTGAGACATAAAGAACACGCTCTTGATGTTCAGATCCATCACGTCATCCCAGTCCTTTTCGCTGAACTCAAGGGCATCCTGACGGCGGATCAGGCCAGCGTTGTTGACCAGAATATCGATATGGCCAAATTCAGCGACGGCGCGCTCCAGCAGCTGCGGGATCCCCTCAATCTGGCGCAGGTCGGCGGTCAGGCTCAGAAAACGACGGCCCAGCGCGGTGACGCGCTCAATGGTCTCCGTTGGCTCAACAATATTGATACCGACAATATCGCAGCCCGCTTCCGCCAGCCCTACCGCCATGCCCTGGCCCAGCCCGGTGTCACATCCGGTCACAACGGCCACTTTACCCTGGAGAGAGAATGTATCGAGTATCATACCTGGTTCCTTTATCTTTCAGATAGCCCGTACTACACAGGCGAGGTTCTATAGGTTCGACCGGCTGCTTGCGCTGGCCATTATGTAAGAAGAACTCTCTGGGGCTGGCCCATCATAAAAATAAAACAGAGTTCCGTTTTGCTAGTGGGCCCATCTTATCTCCGGGCAAGGTCATTTTCAATTATTATTAAAACATCGTTTCAATTTTTAGCGAGGCAAATATTAAAAATGCAAATCAGATCACGAAGCGCTGACCCGACCTGAAACAATAAAGAGTGAAATTCATTTAAATACAAAGCATTATAGAAACTTAGAAAATCATCATCAGATCGCAGAAAGTCGGCATAAAAACAAAGCTCCCTCTTTATACCGCTGCCTGTAGGCAAAAAAGTGCGATCCAGAGCAGGAAGTTATTGCGAACTGCGCTCGCCATCACAAATAATGAAACGATGTTTTGATAAATTGACACCTATCTTTTAAATCAAACTCATCTGCTCACGCGCCCCTCAGGGAGGCGGCAGCGCAGGAAGGAAAAGGAGCACATCATGGCTAAAGGCATGCGGGTAAAACTCAACTATGAAGTCAGCCGCGATCCCGATACCGGGGCAGAGGTCACCCGCTTAACCCCTCCGGAAGTGACCTGCCATCGTAACTATTTCTATCAGAAATGCTTTTTCAACGACGGTAGCCATCTGCTGTTCGCCGGTGAATTCGACGGGCACTGGAACTACTACCTGCTGGATATCGCCGCGGCCGAAGCCGTCCAGCTCACCGAAGGGGCCGGCGACAACACCTTCGGCGGCTTCCTCTCGCCGGACGATACCTCCCTCTATTACGTTAAAAATGACCGCACGCTGCTGGAAGTTAACCTCACCACCCTGCAGGAGCGCGAAGTCTATCGCGTCGCCGACGAATGGGTGGGCTACGGAACCTGGGTCGCCAACAGCGACTGCAGCAAGCTGGTCGGCATTGAGATCGCCAAAAGCGACTGGACGCCGCTCAACGACTGGCAGACCTTCCACGACTTCTTCCATAAGGGCCCGCACTGCCGCCTGCTGGGCGTCGATTTGCAAACCGGTGAAAGCCGCACCATCCATGAAGAGAAAAACTGGCTGGGCCATCCTATTTATCGGCCGTTTGATGACAACACCGTCGCCTTCTGCCACGAAGGCCCGCACGATCTGGTTGATGCCCGCATGTGGATGGTGAATGAAGACGGCAGCAGCGTACGTAAAGTCAAAGAGCATGCCGAGGGCGAAAGCTGCACTCACGAGTTCTGGGTGCCGGACGGCTCGGCGCTGATGTACGTCTCCTACCTGAAGGGCCAGCAGGGACGCACCGTTTACCGCTTTAATCCGGATAGCGGCGTGAACGAAGCGCTGATGCAGATGCCCGCCTGTTCGCATCTGATGAGTAACTTTGACGGCACGCTGCTGGTGGGCGACGGTTCCGGCACCCCGGTAGACGTGAAGGATACCAGCGGCTATACCATCGATAACGACCCCTATCTGTACGTTTTCGACGTGGCGAAGCGGGCCTTCTTCCGCGTTGCGCGTCACGATACGTCGTGGGCAACCATCGCCAACAGCCGCCAGGTGACCCATCCGCACCCCTCCTTTACGCCGGACGACAGCGCGATCCTGTTTAGCTCCGATAAGGACGGTAAACCGGCTATCTATATCGCGAAGCTCCCCGAGCAGCGCGAGATGCTGCAGGCATAATCTGTTGTAACCTGAGTTTGATTGAGTACTTCTGTAACTGGCCTTGCCCTCCTTAGTGGAGGGCTTTTTTTGGCCCGCAGCCGGCTCAATTCCGGCGGACAGGGAGCGGTGAAGCGGACACTCGCCCGGCATGATTAATTAATAGAGGATGGCGGCGGAGCCACGGCAAAACCCCGGCTAACTGCGCCGGGGTCAACAATCAGGCGGGGTTTGCTATCAGAAGGTGTACGCCACGCCTACGCGGAAGCGGGTCTGGCGGTCGCTGCGGTCGTTGACGCCAACGTTACCCACCTCGCCGTAGGGCGCCCAGTTCTTATCCAGCTTATAGGCCAGCTTGACGTTATATTCCTGGGAGTAGGGTTTATTGTCATTACGGTTTACGCCTTCGCTACTGCGGGCATAAACGTAGTTCAGCTCGGTACGCCAGTCGCCCAGCACGAAGCCTGCCCACGCATCGCCGCGGTTAACTTTATCGTCCTCTTTGCCCGCGCTTGCCGGATAACGGGTGTAGTCGTAACGGTAGCGGGCGGCAACGTAGAAACCGTTATCGAAGCTGTACTGCACGCGCAGGTTCGGCTTATAGATTGAGCGGCTGTCGTTACTTTCAATATTGAAGCCCGGCGTGACGGAGAAATTCTTGTTCGCCTTCCACTGCCAGCTAATGGTTTCTTCATGCCCGTTGCCAACGAAGTCTGAATAAGGCTGATCGGTGTTATCCCCTCCTGACTTCCACTTTGCCTCGACGGAGAAACCAAAGCCGTTGGCGAACCGGTGCGACACGGAGACGCGGTCGGCATTGGTTTTATCGGTTTTACCGCCGTCGATGAATTCATGACGCAAATCCACCGTTACGGCTGCAGCAGAAAAAGACGCGGCACAGAGAGCAGCAAGGGCCAGAGATCGTGCAAACATAGGGTACCCCTCAAAATTAAAATTATGTTTCTATTTTATGAAACTGTATTTTATTTTTTAAGAGATGATGTTTTAGTGATCGAGATCGTAATTATTTGTTTCAAAAAACATGGCACATGAAGACGTGACAAAGCTCAACAAATAGGGCGGCTATTGGCCCTTTTTGCTGAGAACTATCGCGGAAATCGTGCTTAGCGCCGATAAAAAAGCCCCCTGATGACAGGAGGCTAAGAAGGGAAAATGCTTTTTGGCTGCCGCTACGCTCGCTCCACCGCCAGCGCGACGCCCTGGCCGCCGCCGATGCACAGCGTGGCCAGCCCTTTACGGGCGTCCTGCTTGATCATCTCGTGGACCAGCGAAACTAAAATGCGGCAGCCGGAGGCGCCGATCGGGTGGCCGAGGGCAATGGCGCCGCCGTTGACGTTCACCCGCCGCTCGTCCCACTCCAGCACCCTGCCCACCGAAATCGCCTGCGCGGCAAACGCCTCGTTGGCTTCAATAAGATCCACCTCGTCCAGCCGCCAGCCCGCTCTTTCCAGACAGCGGCGGGTCGCATGTACCGGCGCAATTCCCATTAGCGCCGGATCGACGCCTACGCTTGCGAACGCGCGGATCCGCGCGAGGATCGGCAGGCCAAGCTCCAGCGCCTTCGCCTCGCTCATCATCATCACCGCCGCCGCGCCGTCATTAATAGTTGAGGCATTGCCTGCGGTCACCGAACCCAGGCGGTCGAAGGTCGGCAGCAGACAGGCCAGGCCTTCGGCGCTGGCGTCCACCCGCGGCTGCTCATCGGTATCCACCCGCCGCGGCGCGCCGTTCAGCTCGGTCATTACCGGGACAATCTCGTCGCGAAAGCGGCCGGAGTCGATCGCCCGCCGCGCCTTATGCTGCGAGCTCAGCGCCCAGGCGTCCTGCAGCTCGCGGCTGATGCCGTACTCCCGCGCCAGGTTTTCCGCCGTCACGCCCATGTGATAATCATTGAACGCGTCCCACAGGCCGTCGTGAACCAGGCTATCGATCAGCTGGCTGTTTCCCAGCTGCGCCCCGGTGCGGCTGTCGGTCAACACGTGCGGCGCGCGGCTCATATTCTCCTGACCACCGGCAATCACCACGTCCGCCTCGCCGCACTGAATAGCCTGCGTAGCGAGATGCAGCGCCTTCAGCCCGGAACCGCAGACGTCGTTAATGGTGATCGCCGAAACGGTATTCGGCAGCCCGCCGCGGATCGCCGACTGGCGCGCAGGGTTCTGCCCGGTGCCGGCGGTTAAAACCTGCCCGAGGATCACTTCATCAATAGTGTGGGGATCGATTCCGGCGCGTTCGACCAAAGCCTTAACCACCAGACTCCCCAGCTCCACCGCCGAGTGGCGGGATAGCGCCCCCTGGAAGCAGCCAATAGGCGTCCGCAGCGCGCCGACGATCACGACATCTTTCATCCTCTACCTCTGCCTGCCTCTGTGCAAAGAAACAACAACATAGTAGAGAATTGTTATCAAAAAATTTCGCAAATGTTTAAAAAAAGTGAGGTAAATCACAAAGATTTGCGGCGATTTTACTGCTCCTGGCGCTGCAAATGCTGGCGCAGCCAGCTCCCCGCCTCTCCCGGCGGCGCCCGCTTATTCCACAGTAAATCTACGGATATCATCCGCGGCCAGCCCGCAATATCGAGCGGCACCAGGGTTCCGACGCCGGCAAACTCCTCAACCAGCGCGCAGGGCAAAATGCACCAGCCCAGCCCCTGCACCGCCATGCTGAGCAGCAGCAGATAGTTGGGCGCCGACCACACCTGCCCCTGAGCAGGATCGGCCCTGCTTTCCAGATAGGTGCTCAGCCGCAGCTCGCGCCAGCTGTGCAGCTCATCCCAGACGACCCTCCTCTGTGCCGCCAGCGGGTGCCGGGGCGCCACGTAAATCGCCATCGCGGTCTGTAGCGGCAGGCGCGTACAGCCGATTTCCGGAGGATAGCTATCCCTGGCCTCAACCAGCCCCACCTGCGCGCGCTCCTTTTGCAGCAGGTCGACAACGTCTTCATCCTCGCCGATCAGGCACTCAAATTCGGTGTGCGGGAAACGGCGGTCGAACTGCTCCAGCAGATCTTCAAGGACATCGGGATGCAGCGTATCGGAGAGCACAAACGTGAGCCGGGCTTCCGTTTCGCCGGAGAGAGAAATAGCCAGCTCATCGAGCCGGTCGCTTGCCGCCAGAATCGCCTTCACGTAGCTCAGCACCTGCTCGCCCTGCGGCGTCAGCACCGGCTGGCGGGCGGAACGATCGAACAGCGTCACCCCGAGGTCGGCTTCGAGGTTTGAGATAGCGGTGCTGACGGTGGACTGGCTTTTGCGCAGCCGGCGCGCGGCGGCGGAAAACGAGCCGCAGGCCACGGCTTCGACAAAAGCGGTGAGAGCTTCGGGAGAATAGCGCATGAACTATCTACTTTATCGATGGATTCTATCTTTTGTTTATCACATTTATCCATAAAATGCGGAGTAATTTCTTATAACGCGTTCAGCCTGCATCGCTAATAAACGGCTGTGAACGACGGCTTTACCCGGAGGTAAACACCATGCAACAGAGCAACCTGCAGCGTAAGTCGCTGATGGAACGTATTATTCACGCGGTCAGCTTTGAGGGCCTCGCCACGCTGATCCTCGCCCCTACCGCGGCCTGGCTGATGCAGCGCTCGGTGGTCGAAATGGGCGGCCTGAGCATTCTGCTCGCCACCCTGGCGATGGTCTGGAACCTGATTTATAACGCGATCTTTGACCGTATCTGGCCGGTTTCCCGGGTGGTAAGAACCCTCAAGGTTCGCGCCCTGCACGCCATCGGTTTTGAGTGCGGATTTATCACCATCGGCGTCACCGCCGTCGCGCTGCTCCTTGGCGTCTCGCTGATACAGGCGTTTATGCTGGAAATCGGCTTTATGCTGTTCTTCCTGCCCTACACCATGCTGTTCAACTGGGTCTGGGACACGCTGCGCGTGCGGGTACTGAAGCACCGTCAAACGCAGATCCCTACGCGTAGCTAAACGCGGGCGGATCGCCGGGGCTGCTCCCGGCGATCCTCGCGGCAGCCCGCCATCTAAAACTATCGCCACGACCAAAACATAGATGTGTTAAATTACACTCCTTTTTTTGGGTTTTACGGTTGATAAATTCATACAATGTCTAAAATTTGGTCTAAAGAAGAAACTCTCTGGAGTTTTGCCTTATATGGCACTGCCGTAGGCGCTGGCACTCTGTTTTTGCCAATCCAGCTAGGCTCCGCCGGCGCCGTTGTTCTGCTCATCACCGCACTGGTGGCGTGGCCGTTAACCTACTGGCCTCACAGGGCGCTGAGTCAATTTATCCTCTCCGCTAAGATAGCTCCCGGCGCTGGCATCACCGGTGCGGTCAACCACTATTACGGCAAGAAGGTCGGGAATCTGATCACCGCGCTCTACTTCCTCGCCTTTTTCGTGGTGGTCCTGATTTACGCCGTGGCGATCACCAACTCCCTCGCCGAACAGCTGGCGCGACATATCCCGATCACCGCCGGCGTCCGCGCGCTGCTCAGCCTCGCCGTCGTCCTGGTGCTGAACCTGATCTTCCTGATGGGCCGTCAGATAACGATTAAGGTGATGGGTTTTCTGGTGTTTCCGCTGATCGCCTGCTTCCTGTTCCTCTCTATCTATCTGATTGGTAACTGGCAGCCAGAGCACCTCACCAGCCAGATGCAGCTGAACTCGCATACGCTCCACCAGGTCTGGATCTCAATACCCGTGATGGTTTTCGCTTTTAGCCATACGCCGATTATTTCAACTTTTGCTATCGACCAGCAGGAGAAATACGGCGAACAGGCGATGGGTAAATGCAAAAAAATCATGAAAGTGGCCTACACCATCATCTGCGCCAGCGTGCTGTTTTTTGTCGTCAGCTGCCTGCTGGCGATACCGGCCACCTATATTGAAAGCGCGCGTCATGAAGGCGTCACCATCCTCTCCGCGCTGTCGATGATGCCCGGCTCCCCGGCCTGGCTGGCGGTAACCGGGATCGTCGTGGCGGTGGTGGCGATGTCAAAATCCTTCCTCGGAACCTACTTCGGGGTGATTGAGGGCGCCAGCGAAATCGTGAAAACCTCGCTGGGGCAGATGGGCATTCGCAAAAGCCGCGCCTTTAACCGCGCGATGTCGATCCTGCTGGTCTCGGCGCTGACCTTCACGGTGTGCTTTATTAACCCCAACGCCATCTCGATGATATACGCCATCAGCGGACCGCTGATCGCCATGATCCTGTTCATCATGCCGACCCTATCGACGTACATCATCCCCGCCCTCAAGCCATACCGATCGCTGGGTAATTTCATCACCCTGGTCGTCGGCCTGCTGTGCGTGTCGGTGATGTTCTTTAGCTAATCCTCCCCTGCGGCGACGGCCACCGCCGTTGCCGCACTTTCTGCTAATATTCCCGCCGCTGAAAATCCCCTGACCGGTTTACACTTAGAACTTGCTTATTATCAGGGGGAGTTTCCATGTCCAACGTACGGCTATCCGGAACCGGTACCTTAGGCGACCGTCAGGTTTATCGCCTGGGATACGGGGCAATGCAGCTGGCAGGCCCTGGCGTGTTCGGCCCGCCTGCCGATCCTGAAAACGCCGTTCGCGTACTGCAGGCGGCGGTGGACGCGGGGGTCAACCATATCGATACCTCCGATTTTTACGGCCCGCACGTCACCAACCAGCTGATCCGCAGGGCGCTGCATCCCTATTCCGACGATCTCTGTATCGTGACTAAAGTCAGCGCCCGCCGCGATGAAAAAGGGAACTGGCTCCCGGCTATGTCGCCGGCGGAGTTGACCCAGGCGGTTGAGGATAATCTGCGTAACCTCAAGCTCGACGTACTGGAGGTCGTCAACCTGCGCAGCATGCTGAGCCCCCACGGCCCGGCCGAAGGGTCGCTGGAAGGACCGCTAACGACGCTGCTCGAGCTAAAGGAGCGAGGGCTAATCCGCCACATTGGCCTCAGTAACGTCACCGCCACGCAGGTCGCTGACGCGCAAAAGATGACGCCAGTTGTCTGCGTGCAGAATCAATATAACGTCGCCAATCGGCAGGACGACGAGCTCATTGACGCGCTGGCCGCGCAGAATATTGCCTACGTTCCCTTCTTCCCGCTAGGGGGCTTTACGCCGCTTCAGGCGCAGGAGCTGAACGATATCGCCGCCGAACTTGCGGCAACGCCAATGCAGGTCGCCCTCGCCTGGCTGCTGCAGCGTTCAGCCAATATCCTGCTTATCCCCGGGACCTCATCGCTCCAGCATCTTGAAGAAAACCTTGCCGCCGCCACCTTAACCCTGCCCGCGGCTGCGCTCAGCACCTTAGATAACCTCAAAGTCTGAACCGTTCCCCCTCTCCCCGGCGCGTCTAAGCGCATGGCGACAGGGGGTATTCTGCCGCTAATATTTGCCTGGAATTAACTCAACGCTACTGGCACTATAGATCCCACTAATGGGTATTTGCCCCAGCCGTCCTTTCGCAAGTAACCCTATACAAAGCATCATTTTATACTAATTAGACCGGCCTCCTTATTGGAGGCCGCGGTCGTTTGTATCTATCTTCATTTTTTGAACTCTTGATTACAGGAAAAACAACTACCAATTCGACGTTTATACAAATCAATTTAGCCACAAAGATAGCTAATAACATCAAACGCTCATTAAAACATCTGATTAACACAATCAGAATGTTGTCATTGCTATAAAAAAAATCCACACACACAATATAAAAATTAACAAGGACTTCACATGACAGAGGGAACAATAAAGACCAGTAAGTATGAGATCATTGCTATTTTCAGGGAGGAACTCAGAAAGCAGTCTGAGATAGAGATTTTCTATAATAACAAAAACTTCATTACGCAGCTGGCGCGTGTTGATTTTTCAGAATTTCACATCGTCACCCACACCAGGATCCCTCCGGGGCACAGGTTCAAATTTGTTCTGCATAGCGATTCAGGGAAGATAGAGTTCAGTTCAACGCTGAAGAAACATTCGGGGAGCGGTACCGCTAAAAGTAATAAGGTCTCATTTACCTTACCTGAATGTATTCAGGTGGTCCAAAGGCGGCGCGATCCGCGATTTCGGCTGCAGCATAAGCATGATTTTTTTTGTCATGGCCGCCATAAAAATGGAGAGAATTACACATTTGAAATTAAAGATATTTCAGATGGCGGCTGCGCGCTGATGGCCAAAAACCCGAATCTTAAATTTCTCACCCACAATTCAATCCTTAAAAACTCGATTCTTTCAGCCGCCGAATATGGGGAAATCACCGTCGATCTGGTGGTTAAAAACGTCGTGTTGGTGACCCTCGATGAGGATGACGAACAGGGGGAAAGCTATCATCAGGTCTCTTGTCAGTTTAAGTTCCGGCATCACGATGATAAGAGAAAAATTGAGAAAATGATGCTTGATTTGATTCTGGAAGCGAAAAGAAAAAAGAGAGTCTGAGCCCTTGGAGAGTATATTGCTATACACCGATGATAACCTCATCGGTCAATCAATACAGCGTTACATGATTGATAACGATAAAAATATTACCGCCTTAAGCTATCAGAACATCATGCAGGGGGAGGCGCTCCCTCAGGCTAAAATCGTTATTTTCAACGTCATTCATAAGGATATTTCTGCTGCTGACACGGTGCATCTACTTAACAAACTGCGCTTCTGCCTGGCGCGCTGCCTTCGGCTGGTGCTGATCGTCAGGAGCGATATCGCCGGGCTGTGTCGGGAGCTGATTTTTTTGGAAAATATAATCATTTTAACTGAAAAATCATCGCTTAACGATTTCTCCGACATCACAAAAGTGCCGACATCCGCCGTGGATTACCGGTTTCTGTTAACCCAAAAAAAGCTCTCGCTCAGAGAGATTCAGGTACTGGAGCTGATTATGGCCTGCTATAACAACAAGCGTATCGCCGCGGTGCTTAACATTGATCATAAAACGGTACACAGCCATCGAATTCACATCATGAAGAAGCTCGGCATGGGCAGTTCGCGGATTATGAATAAAAAAATAGTCAACATGTATCAATGTTAGCGCTCCTTTTCGCGCCGGGATGAAAAAAAGCAAGCGACCAATCAAAATACTGTCATCAATTGGTCACTTGCTTTTAATAAAAATTCACATCGGCATAAAGGTCACTTATAATAATTCCACCCTACAGCGCACGCTTGCTAAATTCCCGACACGAGAAAATGAACGCTAATATATTTTCAGACCACAATTTATCACGTGGCGATATCTCTGTTCGTTATGTTTTTCAAAAAATGTTCTCGCCGCAGGACCAACTGGTTGCCGTTGAATGCCTGAGCCGCTTCGATCATATTCCCGTGGCGCCCGAATTTTTCTTCCGCCACGCCAACAACGCGCTGCGTGAAAGTATTTTCATGGAGCAGCTGGCGCTGATTGAGAAGCATAAAGCGTGGTTTATTAAAAATAATATTTCTGCCACCATCAACGTTGACGATCATATCCTCAGCATTCTACGCCAGCCGCAGATCGAAGCCTATATCGAACGTCTCGGCTGCGTGCATTTTGAAGTGACGGAAAACTCCAATAACCTGCTTAATAATGCACTTAGCGCCTGGCAAAGTACGCAAACCAGCACCCTTTGGCTGGATGATTTCGGCGCGGGCAATGCGGGCATTAACGCCATTCGCGGATATCATTTCGATTATGTAAAAATTGATAAAAACTTTTTCTGGCACTTAATGCAAAAAGAGTCAGGGCGCCCGCTAATGGATGCGCTGGTAACATTCCTTTCCCATAATAACCATAACGTTATTATCGAAGGCGTTGAGAGTGAGGCGCATAAAAAATGGTTACAGGGAATGTCGTGGTTCGCCATTCAGGGCCACTACTGGAAAGAAGTCAGCATTGAACAGCTGGTCGAAGAAAATAAAGTGATTTAAAAAATGCCGGGCACTCCGGCATTTTTTTCGTTTGTACAGGGCCATCAACTTCGCGAAAGTGCGCTTTTGCCGCCTGTCGCGCAGGCCCTTAATTATATACCAGCTCCCAGGTTGCCCAGCTGGTCATCGGGCCGGAGGTCGCTTTTTCCGGTGCCGGCGAGACGTAACCGATATAATAGGTAAATACGCCGCCATCTACCGCTTTTTCTTTAATCTGCACCCGGTTTTGCAGCGGGTCTGCCGGGATAATTTTATTGCTCTTATCCAGCGTATTGTTGTCATTGGTCGACAACGCCAGATAGATGTTACGCGCGCCGTCCGGCAGCGTGTTCGCCAGATAGCCCGCATTTTCATTGTTGACGGTATTGACCATAAATCCGTCGATCCAGCGAACGTTCACCGAACGGACTTCGCTTTGGTCCGCCGCGCCGCCGTCATGACGCAGCTGGCAGTTCGACAGCTCGAGGGTAAAAGGCTGCGCTTTCATAAAGGCCCCGGCTCCGCGATCGTGCACCTCCGCCAGGCTCACCGGCGCCAGCCAGACGCTGCCGCTGCCGGCATTGTGACCACCGTTAAGCGCCACGCTGCAGGAGATATCCGTTACCCGGCCGGCAAAATCCACCCGCCCGTTATCATAGTTGGTCATAAAACCCGCAGCGGAAGAGGCAACAAGCAGGCCGCTCATCGCCAGCAGGCCGACAAGTCGTTTGCCGTGGTGCTTATATCCATTTTCCTTCATACCCGCCTCCCGAATTAATCGTACGTCAGGTTAAAGATCATGTGAGACTCAACCTCGCCGGTACTCGTGGCCGCCGCGTACTGATAAAAACGCGCAAGGAAAGGCATCGTGATGTAGCGCGTTTCCTGACTGCTTAAGGTCCCGACGCTGTACTTCTTGTTGAATTCAACCGGCACGCCGCCTTTCAGCACCTGAATCCCAATCCCTTTGGCCATCGCGCTGCCGGCTTTTTCGTTCAGCAGCGCGCCACGGGTGAGGGTCGTGCCGGTCGCAAGGGTACCGGAGAACGAGGCCTCGATATTGGCATAGCCGGTGGTGCTCAGCCCGCCGCTGCACTGCAGCTCAATATTAAAATTTTTGCCGCCGGCGTAAGTGCCGACGCCGTTCAGATCGCTGCGCTTAATGGTCCCGACGTCAACGTTCATATTCTTACCGCTGAGCACCGTACAGGAGGGTGAGACCACGGTAATCGCATTGGCGCTGAGGTAGGTTTCCAGAATCGGGTTGTTGCCCCGCTCCCAGTCGTAGGAGGTATATTTTCCCGCCGCCAGGGTACCGCTGCCGGTGACCGCGGCGGTTTTTATGATCTCCAGCGTAAAGCGGGAACCTTCCAGCGAGTAGTTGGTGGTTCGGGCAACATAGGATGAGAAGACGTCGGGATAGACGATATTCACCGTCGCACCGCCGCGGCTAAAGCGCATGCCGATCCCCGGCACGTTGGTGGAGTAGACCTTATTGCCCAGGTCGGTCGAACCGGTAGAGACGATCTTCGCCGCAAAGCGGTTGGTGCCGGACGTGCAGCTGTAGCTGGCCCCGCCCGACGCGCTCATCGTCCAGTCCCGGGAAACAATCACCGAGCCCACCGGCAGATCCGGCGGAACGACGACCCTGCCGACGACCATATCCAGGTTCACCGTCGGCTGCGAAAGGCGCGAGCAGGCGGCCCAGGCGGAGGTGGTCCCCAGCGCCATCAGGCCAATAAAAAGCGTCAGTTGTTTACTCAGCGACATACCCTTTCCTTTGATTTTGCCTTGCCCAGTTCCACCGTGCACTGCCCGCCGCTCCACTTAACGGTCGCGTGCTGAACGCTGGCATCACTGATAAACATCATGCTGCCCTGGCCGACAACGCCAATCTCTTTGCCGCTCGGGTCGAAAATGCTGGCAGCGAACGGCAGCGGCTGGCTATTCGCCTGGCGTGCCATAATCGTCACGTTGTTCTGTACCGTGGTGCCAAACGACACCTTCACGACGCTGCCCTCCCACGGCACCACCTGGGCCACGGTACGATCGAAGGCGATATCGTCATGGCTGCCCTTCGGATCGATCTCGATGGAGTTAATCCGGTACGGGCGCAGATACGGCAGGATGGCGTAGCCGTTGCCGTCGACGCGGGTGCCCGGCGAGCCAGGCAGCATCGCACCTGCGGCATCTTTCGCTTCGATAAGCGCCATCGTGCTGCCGCTTTCCGGAGAGAACACCACGCCGTGGCGATGGGCGATCAGCGTCCCGCTGGCGCCGAGGCCGCTCTGGCGATACCCCTCGCCCTGGCTATAGCTGCCGTTCAGAGTGGTCCACGGCGTACGGTAGCTTCCGTTCAGCGCGACATCGTGCTGGCCGCCGGTGGCGGTGGTGGTCGAGACGCCGTAGTTGAGGTTGTTCTCGCTATCCAGCGAACCGTTAATCCCGATCTGCGAACTGCTAAAGCGCGAGTTATTAAACGAGGTATTCGACGTCAGGTTGGCGGTCCGGTTCTCGCCAAACCACAGCGGATAGCTGAAGTTAAGCGAGACGCGGTCGTCGCGATTGTGGCCGGAACTGTCCGGCGTATAAACGCGCTGCGCGCTGGCGGACCACGAAAGGCGGCCGAACATATTGTTGTAGCTGAGCTGATACTGCTTCTCGGTGCCCGAACGGTTCCAGTAATCGGAGATCCGCCCGCTGAGATAAAAGCCGCCCCAGCCCTCCGGCAGGTTCTGGTTAACGGTGAAGGTCATGCCGTTTTTCTGCCGCCACAGGGTGTAGCTGCTGTTGCGGTTCTTCTCCTGGTCGACGGCGTACAGCGCGTCGTTCAGGTTGTAGTAGCCTTTGGTGGAGTAGCGATAGGCCGCCAGCACGATGCTGGTCTGGGTATCGGTAAACATCCGGTTAAAGGTGGCGCGGTAGCTCTGGCCGCTCTCGTCGAGGGTGTCGCTCTTCAGCCGGGACTGGGTAATATCTAACGACAGCGCGCCGATGCCGGTATTCATCCCGGTCCCCAGCAGGAACGCCTGGTAATCATCAAAGCCCGTGACGCCGGTATAGCCGGTGAAGACGTTATTCAGGCCGTGCTGCCAGGTTGCCTGGTAGAGCATCGGCTTGTTACGCAGCCCGTTGTCATCGACCTTACCGGCCGACAGCGCATAGCGGGTCATCCCCGGACGCAGCAGCTGCGCCACCGAGGCATAGGGAACGCTAAAGACCTGCACCGAGCCGTCGGCCTCTTTGACCGAGACTTCCAGGTCGTTGCCGTAGCCCGAAGGGTAGACGTCCTGCAGGGTAAACGGCCCCGGCGGTACCGAGGTCTGATAGATAATGTTGCTGCCCTGACGCACCGTTACCAGGGCGTTGCTCTGCGCCACGCCGCGAATTTCCGGCGCGTAGGAGCGCATTCCGTCAGGGAACATGTTGTCATCGGTCGCCAGGTTGACCCCGCGCAGGCCAATGGTGTCGAAGAATTCGCCGTTGGTAAAAATCTGCCCGCCGCTGACGATCGAGTTGATCTGCGGGATCGGCCGCTGGAGATAGGTCTGGTTGCTGTTCCAGTGCGCTTTGCCCTGCTGCTGCTGCCAGTTCAGGTTACCGACGTGCTTGAGCAGCCAGCCGTCCCAGGAGAGACCGGCGTTAAGTCCCAGATAGGCGCTGCTGTTATCGGAGCCGTTGTTCGCCGAGGTGTGGCTGGTCCAGGTGTTGGCCATCCAGCCGAGATTCAGCGCCGCAATGCCTTTATCCCAGAACTCCGGGCTGACAAAGTTTTTCAGGCGCTGATCTTCGTAGATTTGCGGCACGGAAATCTCCAGCCGCAGGGAGGACTGAATCAGGTTGTCTTTAACGTTTTCTTCGTTACGCCACGCCTTCAGCCGTCCGCAGTAGCCTTCCTGCTTCCCCAGCTGCGGATTGAGCTTTTCCGCGGCAATGCCATAGCGTTCGAGCATCTCTTTGGTGTAGCAGATCCCCATATTGCCGTCTTTATCGCGGGTGACCTGCAGCTCGTAGCGCCCTTTCCACTCGTTGTTGGTGTAGACGTCGAGGGAATAGGTGCCCTCAGAGATGGCGCTGGCGGAGAAGCGTGACAGATCGACCTTTTCCCGGCTGCCAACGATAAAACCGTCGTTAAACTGGTATACCGTTCCCGGGTTTTCCTGTCCGCTGGAAAATGGCGGAAAGCAGAGCAGCGCCATAGCGATCGCCGAACTTAACCTTCCCGGGCAGATGGTCCTCTGCTTCATGATAGTGTCCCTTATTTAACGGCTACTTTCACTGCCACATCTGCGCCATAGTCATTGATGTTATTAATCGTCAGGGTCTCGCCTCTGCTCACGGCAGAAGAGAGGGCTACGGTCTGACTGGACTGTGGAGCGAGCATCACCGTTTTGCCGTTCAGGGCCTTGCCGCCGTCGCGGGAAATACGGCTTACGGTGAGATAAAATGGCGTAGGGTTGCTGACCGACAGGCTGCTGCCGCTGGCCGAAAGCGCTAATTTCTCCGGCGCAGCGTCGCGGTTGCCCAGTCCGGTCGGGCGGTAGATAAACTTAAAGCGCGAACGAATCGCCAGCTGCAGGATGTTCTGTCCTTCATTTTTTTGATTAGCCTCTACCGGCGGTATTTCCAGCAGATTAAGCCACCACAGCGTCTCTTTATCTTTGGCAAGCCCGGCGCTGCTGCCAAGCTTAATACGTAAAGTCTGCCCGCTTTTAGCATCCACGCGGGATATTGGCGGGGTAATAATAAATGGCGTGGTAATCGTATCCGGCGTGGCGTCGGCGTTGCCGTTATCCAGCCAGGCCTGCGCCAGCGCCGGGCGATCGGCGGTATTCGAAAGCTGTACCGTTATTTCTTTTTCATTTCCTGGATAAATAAAGCGGGTGCCGTTAACAATAATATTATTGGCATGGGCCGCAAAACTAAAAATGAAACAGAAACAAAGGGCAATACGCTTCATGCTGACCTCAGACGGGGAAAATAAGCGGCAGCAGCTGCCGCTTTATCAATGCATATAACCGCCTCAATCAAGGCGGTTTATTTTCAGACGATAATTACTGGTAGGTAATTTCGTAAGTCGCGTAGCTGTTAACCACACCGGTGCTGACGGTAGTCGGGGTGCTGGTAGCATAGCCAACGTAGTAGGTGAAGCGCGCGCCGTCCTGAACTGCGGTTGCGTCGCCTTTCGCTTTCGGCTGAGTGCTCACGCCCGGGATGATTTTGTTGGTCAGCGCAGTCGCGCTGTCGGTGGAGAGAACCAGCTGAATATTTTTCGCGCCAGAAGCTTCGGTGTTAGCCAGGTAGCCCTGCTGCTCGGTCGTTGCGCCAGCCAGCAGGTTACCGCCGGTCCAGTTCACGCCCAGTTTAGACACGTCGTCCTGTTTGTCGCCGTTAGCCGCCTGGCAATCAGACACGTCAATGGTGAAAGATTTAGGTTTCAGGTAGGTGTTGGCTGTTGCCGCTTTCACTTCAGTTAAGGTCACCGGAGAGAGGTAAACGTTAGCATCGCTGCCCTGGCCGTTTACGGAAACAGTACAAGATACGTCGGTTACTTTACCGAAGAAATTAACCTGGCCGCCGCCAACATTGGTATCAGCCGCATTTGCCGCTGCCATACCGAAAAATGCCGTTGCCATTGCTGCAGAGAGAAGAACCTTTTTCATTGCCATTTCCTTGTCAGAGTGAGTTTTGTATCAATAAACCAACAGTAAATCTGCAGACGATAAGAAGCGTTATGCGATGCCTATCGCTACAACTGTGAATAGAAACTTCGACTGACCGGAAGCCGCAATATTTAAGGCGTCAGGACGCGAATTCAAATAAGGAATTCGATAATGCTGTCGGCGTCAAAGAATGCTATTTTTCGCTGATAAATATACATTTGCTTATAACTTGTTACATCACTCTGACGATAGCTATGACCTATCAATTATTGATAAACAATAATCAAAAACGATAATAAAGTTATTTACTTCAGAAGGGATAAGGCGCAAGGGATATATCTGTGGGGGTAAATATAATGGCAAATATTGCTATTTGATGACCATCGGGAACAATCTGAATAATAGCGAGGATAAGGTCACGGGAATAGCGCCGGGCGGTCCAATAAAAAACTTTCAGCCGCCGGTTTGAGCTGGCGACCGGGCCCGGCGCCCTTCGCTCCTACAGCGGCAGCTGGAAGTGCCGGGCCAGGGCGCGCTTTCCTTCCGCGCTGACGGAAACCTCGCGAAAGCCCGGCGTCAGCACAAACCAGCCCTGCTGCTGACCATGCTGCAGAAGTGCGGCGCCGACGATCCCCCCGGCGTGAAAGCGCCTTTCGCTCCAGTCCAGGCAGGCGCAGCACGCTTTGCGTCGGCCTTCGCCGGTTAAGACGATCCCCAGACGGGAAAAGTGCGCTTCCCCCGCAGGCGTCACCGCCGAACCGTCGGGCGTAATCCAGGCCTCGTGCAGTAAAAATTGATAAATGTCCACCGCCAGCTCGCCGGCGAGATGGTCGTAACAGGTCCTGGCACGGCGCAAATTAACCGGCGTTCGGGTGGTCAGCGTCAGCGCGCCCTTCCCGGCCAGGGTCATCATATTCTCCACCAGGCCGGCGACGTCCGCCCCCGCCAGCCGATAGTAGCGGTGTCGCCCCTGCGCCAGGCATACCAGCAGCCGGCCGTTCACCAGGCGGCTCAGGTGCGCGCTGGCGGTAGAGGCGGAAATGTCCGCCGCTGTAGCCAGCTCCGTCGCCGTCCAGGCCCGGCCGTCCATCAGGGCGCAGAGCATTTTCACCCGCGAACTGTCGGCCATGGCGGAAGCGATCGCCGCCACGGCGACGGCCAACGACTCATCATCGATAATAACTGCGGCAGGTTTGAGCATAATGCCTCACGCGTTCGTGGCCCAGCGGCGCGTCGCCTCCTTCGCCAGCGGGAAATTATCGGTAACCAGAATCAGGCGATTATCATGGTCGCTGTACTGGGTCAAAATATTGACCCCCTGCGCGGCCAGCGCCCGGGCGATGGCGCCCAGCTCTCCCGGCTGCTCCTGCTTGAGGCGGCGAATGAGCGGCTGAGTAACCGCCATCACCGGGATCCCGGCCCGTTCCAGCGCCGTCCTGGCGCGCTCGCCGTCGGCCACCAGGAAATGGGCGTGGCACCGGTCGTCGACGGTGAAGACGCCGCCGCCCTCGAGGCCCACGCCGCCGTTGCCGAGCGTTTGCCCGAGCAGCGCCAGCGCGCCCGGACGATTGGGCAGAATCACATAAATATCATACATGACCGCGATCCTCGCCTCTTTCAGCGCCTTTTTCCGCGCCGTATTCACGCATCAGCCGGGTAATGCGAATCTGATAGTCGGCAAAGATACTCTCCTTACCCTCCTGCTGAGCCTCCCGGTGGGCGAGGTTATTTTTCCAGGCCAGTACCGCCTGCTCGTCGCGCCACCAGGAAAGCGACAGAATTTTCCCCGGCGTCGTCAGGCTCTGAAAACGCTCAATGCTGATAAAACCATCGACAGTGCTGAGCAGCGGCTTAAGCTCCGCCGCCAGCGCCAGATAGCGCGCCTGGCCTTCCGGCGCCACCTCGGCTTCAAAGAGTACGGCAATCATTGTGTCATCCTTATTTATTCAGCGGTGCCGCCACTCTATGTCCCCCGCCCCGCAGATGCTTCGTCGGCGGACGAAGTATTGCCCGCGCCACGCTGGTTAAAAAGCCGCCAACACATTCACCAAAACAATACCCAAAGCCCGCAGGAAGAAAAATCTCCGCGCCGTCGGCATCTATTTTTCCGCAGCAATAACTCACGACTCCCTTCACCAACTAACTGTTTTTATTGATTACGCAACATTGAAACGTCACCTGAGCGTCATCTTAATGGCACAAAAGTGTGATCTAAATCGCACTTTTTGCAACGCACGTTATAGTTAGCAGACTTATTATAAACCCATCGAAAGCGCAGCGCTTTCCACCTGTAAAGTTAAAAGGAAAAACACCATGAAAAACGTAAAATTACTTGCCGCCGCCGGTATGCTGTCCCTGGTTTCTTTTGCTAGCTTCGCTCAGCACCCGGTCAGCGTTACCGCAGATACTCTGGACAGCGCGGAAGCGAAAATCGCTACCATCGCTAAAGATCAGGGCGCGTCTTACCACATTACCGAAGCCTACACCGGTAACCAGGTTCATATGACCGCCGAGCTGTCCAAATAAAAGAATGGTTGCAGAGGGAGCTGCCGGACTGGCCGCCTGAAGGCGGCCCGTTTGGCTCCCGCCGCGCAATAACCATGCAGCAATGTCGGGCCCCTTTATGGGGCCTTTTTTGTTAGCGCACGCTGAATAGACAGCACGCTGAGCAGCACCACGACCAGCCCCACCAGCGCCAGCCCCTGAATCTTCTGCCCGAGAATAATCCAGCCTAACAGCACCGCGGTCACCGGGCTCAGCAGGCTCAGCGCCGAGACCGCCACCGGCGAGAGGCGGCTAATCCCGCGGAACCACAGACCGTACGCCAGCATCGCCCCCGCCACGCACAGCCACAGATAGCCCGCCGCCTGGATCAGGGTCACCTGCTGTAAAGGAGGATCGACCAGCAGCGCAATCGGCGCCAGCACCACACCGCCAATCAGCAGCTGCCAGCCCGTTAGCGCCACCACCGGCAGCGATATCGCCCAGCGGCGGGAGAGCCAGGTTCCCAGCGCCATGCTGACCGCCCCTAAAAACGCCGCGCCGATGCCCAGCGGATCCAGCACCGTCTGCGGAGAGAGCAGCAGCAGCGCCATGCCTATAATACCGGTACAGGCCGAGGCAACCGCCATCCACGGCGATCGCTGCCTGTCCACGGACCAGGCCAGCAGCATCACCAGCAGCGGCTGAATGGCGCCGATCACCGCCGCCAGCCCGCCGGGCAAGCGATAGGCGGCAATAAACAGCAGCGCCTGGAAGGCACCAATATTGAGGATCCCGGTGACCACCAGCTTCCACCACTCGTTGCGCAGAGGAAAGCGGCGGCACCAGATTAACAGGGCGATCCCCGCCGGAAGCACCCGCAGCAGCGCCGCGATAAACGGCCTGTCCGCCGGTAATAGCTGCGAGGTGACAATATAGGTCGTCCCCCAGATGGCCGGGGCCAGGGCGGTCAACAGCAGGTCAAAAACGGGCGAGCGCGAGAGAAAGGTCATGATTTTATCTTCACATCAAGGTAAATTAGTCAGCAGAGTATGTATCGACAGATATCTTGATATCAAGGTAAGTGGGCACGAATGGACAAATCACCGCAAACAGACGCCGTAGACCGCATTCTTGAACAGTGGAAGCGGGAACGTCCCGATCTTGACTGTAGCCCGATGGGGCCGATTGGCCGCCTGAAGCGCTGCGCCATGCTGCTGGAGCCGCGCGTCGAGGCGGCGTTTATCCGCCACGATCTGGTGCGCTGGGAATTTGACATGCTGGCGACCCTGCGCCGGGCGGGAGAGCCGTTTACCCTCTCGCCGACCCAGCTTTTTTCGACGCTGATGATCACCTCCGGCACCATGACCCACCGCCTGAAGGCGCTGGAAAAACGGGGGTTCATATGCCGGCTGGCGAATCCGCAGGATGCGCGGAGCATGCTGGTGGCCCTGACGCCAGAGGGGCGGGAGCGCATCGATCGCGCGGTTGAAACGCACGTCGAGAACGAACGCCAGCTGCTGGCGGGACTCACTGCGGAGCAGCGCCAGCGGCTGAACGACGCGCTGGCGGGACTGATGCGCCTGCTGGAAGAGGACTAGCAGCCGGCGGCGATATAGTCGCCGTTGGCGCTGATCGGGATCACCGTCAGGAACAGCACGCAGGCAAACAGAATCAGGATGATGCCGCCGGCAATCTTCACCGCCGGAACCAGCAGCCGGAGGCGCCCGCCGCTGCCGGCAAACAGGCCGACCGCCCGTTCGCGGGCGTAGCGTACCGCCAGCGACAGGCCGAGGATCGACAGGGCCGTCCCCAACGACATGGCCATCACCGCGGCAATTCCCCAGCTGACGATCCCCAGGGCGTTGGCAAACAGCAGCATCATAATCGCCCCGCTGCAGGGCCTCGCGCCGATTGCCAGCACCACCCCGAGCCGGGTTTTCCAGTCCACCTGCGCCAGCTCGCGCCCGACGCCATGGTGGCCGCAGCCGCAGTTTGGGCTATGGTCATGCAATGGCGTCAGCGTACCGATCGCTAGCTTTCGCGGCCGCAGGCTTTTAAGCGTTTGATAGATAATAAATACGCCGAAGGCACCGACCATCAGCGCGCTGATTTTTTCAACGTACCAGCGGCTGGTGCTGAGATCGCCGGAGGCAAGGTTGAGCCCTACCGCCAGAATAAACACGAACAGAATGGCGCACGCGCCCTGCATCAGGCTGCCGAGAAACGGCACCACCCGCGCCGCCAGCAGGCTCTCCTTATTGGTGCTGAGATAGGTGGTCACGATAAATTTTCCGTGTCCCGGCCCGACGGCATGCAGCACGCCGTAGAGGAACGCCCCGCCCAGCAGCCATACACCGCCGCTGTACTGGTGGTTGTTGAGCTGCAAAAGATACATCACCAGATAGCGGTGGAGCGTGATTTGCGTTGCCAGGCACCACTGAATAAATACGCCCCAGTGCGCATGGAGCCCCCAGCCGCACCACAGTAACGCCAGCGCGGGCAGCCCCAGCGACAGCAGGCGCCAGTCGCGCGCGAGAATACGAGTTGTCATCATTTTTCGCCATTGAGTGAATCTGAATTTTCCGCCCGGCGGGAGAGGCTCTTCCTCCGCCAGCACGCTGAATAACGGGGATATTGCGTTTTGCAATACCCGCTAAATACGCATAACATCTGCCCCAATATATCGTCGTCAGGCAAGGAGATGCTTGTGGAACACAATACCGCTTCCGAGCGACCAGACAGCCACGAAAGCCGCTTCCACAAAGAAGAGTTCCCCTTCTTCTGGGTGGTCAACGTCTATGCAAAGTATACCCAGCAGATGGAAGTCGAATTAAAAAAAATCGACATCGACCTCTCGCGCTTTCGGGTGCTGATGCTGGTTCATCAGTACCACCGGGCCAGCATCTCCCGCATCACTGAATACGCCGTCAGCAAAATGCCCACCGTCACCAAGATTGTCGGCCGCCTGCGCGACGATGGCCTGCTGACCACCCACGTCAGCGCCAGCGACGGGCGCGTCACCGAAGCGGAGCTCACCCCCGCCGGCGAGGCCAAGGTGGCGCAAGCGCAGGTCCTGAGCAAAAAGGTCTTCACCAAAGCGTTCAAAGGGATTACCCCGGCGCAGGAGAAGAAAATGAACCACGTGCTCTCCCTGCTTCTGCACAACCTCGACGATTAATTCCCTTTCCGACGCGGCGACAATAACCATTTTAAGCCAATGGCTATTATCGCCTGCCCGCCTTACCCCTCGTTTTTCGCACGCTTTTTTATCATTTTTTTAACTTATATTTTGCGCTTTATTTTGTGACCCGCATCAAGAGAATAAAATATAACCTCACATTAATTACAATAAAAATCAGTACATTAAAAAATATTTTTTGTTTATAAAATGTTCTTATAGCTAAAAATGATGTGAAAAATACGTTACAAATTACTTGAATTTTCAAGTTTTAATGACAAGATTATCTCAGGTCCAGCGCGGTGTATTTTTCATACAACCGACTCATTTCAGGTTATCGCTAAACGGAAACGTGAACCATGGCTAAGCAACATTGCACCGGTATTACCGCGTCTCGTTCCGGGTTTATCTCTCGCTTTACGCTGGGCGCCGGGGAGCTGACGTTTGCGGCCAAAGATACGCTTGATATCGCCGGCCACCCAACCCGCGCCGGTAGCCCGGTGCTGCAGGCCGCCCCGCCGGCGAGCAGGCACGCCGCGGTGATTCAGCGGCTGCTGGAGAACGGCTGTCGGCTGCAGGGCAAAACCACGCTCCACGAGCTGGCTTTTGGCGTTACCGGCATTAATGCGTGGAGCGGGACACCGCTTAACCCGCACTACCCGGCGCTGATCCCCGGCGGATCGTCCAGCGGCTCGGCCACCGTGGTCGCCGCAGGCGAGGTCGATTTTGCTCTCGGCACCGATACCGGCGGCTCGGTGCGGATGCCCGCCGCCTGCTGCGGCGTGGTCGGCCTGAAGCCAACCTGGGGACGCGTGAGCCGCGACGGGGTTATTCCTGCCCACAGCTCGCTGGACTGCGTCGGCTTCTTCGCCCGGGAGGTCGCCACCCTGCGTTCGGCTCTTGAGAAGGCGCTGGGGGAAACGGCGGCGCAGTTCCCGACACAGCGCAGCGAGTCCGGCTTTATCTCGGGCCTCGCCAGCGCGGAGATTGACCGGCTGATCCTCGCGCGTCTGGCGCAGGCGGGCGTAGCGCCGTCAGCGGTAACCCTGACGGGATTTAGCGAGGCGCACGAGGCCGGGCTGACGATCATCAGCCAGGAAAACTGGCAGGCGTTTCACGCCATCGTTGATGCCCCGGATCTGGCAGCGGACGTTGCGCTGCGCATCCGCGCCGGGGCGGATATTAGCCCGCCACAGCGGCAGGCGGCCGAGCAGATACGGGCGGCGTTCACCCGCGCCGTCGACGCGCAGCTGGCAAAGACGCCGTTTATCTTACTGCCGACCCTGCCGGCGCTGCCGCCCACCCTGCAAGAGGCGGCCGATCCGCTCAGGGTGGTCAATCTGACCCGGCTGGTGCGCCCGTTTAATTTAAGCGGCCATCCGGCGCTGACCCTGCCGATTGGCGAAATAGACCAGCGCCCCGTCGCCCTGCAGATAGTCGGCGGGAAAAACAGAGAGTTCGCTTTACTCAGCTTTGCCGAATCGCTGCTGGCAAAACTGAAATAAAATTCAGACCCACAGGCTAAATATAATAATAGTCCCAAAGGTTCCCCGCCTCTTATTCAGCCAGACGGCGGGGATAGCCGAATAACGGCGGATATAAAAGTTTATTCTCTTTAACTGGAAGAGGCTAAGTCGCATGTTACATTCATCTGCAATATCACGTGCGGAAAAGACGCTGCACGCCACGAATAGTGAATTAAGCGAACTTCTCGGCGATTTAAAAAAACGTAGCGAGGAATTTGAGCAGCAGAAATATATCTCCCACGATATTATTTCACGCTTTAAAAAGATTGGCGTTTACCGCGCGCTGGTGCCAAAACGCTACGGCGGCGACGAAATATCGCCGGCGGAATTCTGCCAGCTGGTGGAAACTATCGCCACCGCCGACGGCTCCGCCGGCTGGGTCGCCAGCTTCGGCATGAATCCGTTTTATCTCGGCGGCCTGCCGCTCGCAACCCTCGATGAGATCTACCGCCGCGGCCCGGACGTGGTCTTTGCCGGCGGCATTTTTCCACCGCAAAAAGCCGCCACCCTCGACGACGGCTTTCGCGTCAGCGGCCGCTGGAGCTTCGCCAGCGGCTGTACCGGGGCCGAGCTTATCGGCGTCGGCATCCTCCCGGACGACGGTTCGGCCCGCCCGCTGCCGCGTATCGCGGTGCTGCCCGCGGACCGCTTCACCATCGACCCGGTATGGAATAGCGTCGGCCTGGCGGGCACCGGCAGCCATGACGTGATCCTCAGCGACGCCTTTGTCCCGGCGGAGTGGACCTTTATCCGCGGCGGCGCGCTCAACCTCGACGGGGCGCTGTACCGCTACCCGGTGTTGTCGCTGGCCACCCAGGTGCTGTCCGTCGTCGCGCTGGGGATCGCCCGCGCCGCGCTGAGCGAAGTCTACGCCATCGCCGAGCGGCAAAGTTCGGTTACCGGCGCGCCCTGCCTCGCCGATCGCCAGTTTGCGCAGATGGAAATCGCCCACTGCGAGGCGGAGCTGCGCTCGGCGCGCTGCTGGTTCTACGACGCCATTGACGACGTCTGGCAGGCCATCCTGCGCGGCGATGAGCCCGGCGAAGCGGCCATCAACGCGCTGCGCCTCTCCTCCACGCATATTACCCGCGTCTCCTCCTCGGTCACCACCCGCGCGCTGAAGCTGGCCGGGATGCCGGGGATCGCCATGCGCAGCCCGCTGCAGCGCTACGCCCGCGACTCGATGGTCATCACCCAGCACGCCTTTATGGGCGAGCTGACCTATATCAATGCCGGCAACATGTTCTTCGGCCACCCGCCGCTGCCCGGCTACCTGTAACCCTATAAGGAGACTCACTATGATCCGCGTTTTATTCTGCATCGGCGTAAACCAGAACTTTTTTGACGCAACCCCGGAGGTGGGCAAGCAGGTGTGGGCCGCCTTCGGCGAAATGATGAACGGCATTGCCAACGTCGACGGCGTCACGGTCATCGGCAATATGGATGACGACCGGACGATGGTCGGGCCCTCAACCGGCTGGCCGTGGACCACCTACGTGCTGGCCGACGCGCGGGATTTCGAGGCGGTTACCGCCGCCTGCAATCTGTTTCGCAGCGTGCAGGTCGGCGGCGGCCCGGACCGGCTGTGGAAATATTGCAAAGTCGAAGCCCGTACCGGGCGAGAACTGATTATCCAGGCCTAGCCGATGAATACTATACACACGCTGCTGCAGCGGCTGAATAAGCTCGAAGCCGCCGACCAAATACGCCATCTCATCAGTCAATATATGCATTTATGCGATGACCTGAGCCATCCGGATATTGCCCGACAGATCGCCGACTTATTTAGCGAAGAGGCGGTTTGGGAAGGGGTTGGCGATTTATATCAAAGCAAGCTGGGGCGCTATTGCGGACGTCAGGAAATAGCCGAAATGATGGTGCGCTATATTAGCGAGCCCTCCCACTTCGCCATTAACGTCCACTACCTGACCGCGGAATATATCGATATCGACGCCGAGAATAGCGCCAGCGGACGCTGGAAAATGCTGCAGGCGTCCACCTTTCGCGCCGGCGGCTCGCATTTAAACAGCGCCGAGCTGGTGATTCGCTTTAAAAAAACGGATGAGCGCTGGCTGATTGAACATTTCACCACCCGAAACCTGTTCAGCCGCCCGGTTGACGGCTGGCACTCGCCCGCCGATCTGCCCGTACCCGCCAGAGAAGCACAAGAATAACGCCTGGAGATTGAGCAATGTCGATACCCGAAACGATCCCTGTTAAGAACCTCCTGCCCGGTGACTGCCCGGCCGCGCTGAGCGCGCTGGTGCAGTCAGACCGCGTGCATACTTCGCTGTACACCTCCAGCGACATCTTCGCCCTCGAGGTTGAAAAGATCTTTAACCGCACCTGGGTGTGGGTGGCCCATGAAAGCGAAGTCCCCGACGCGGGAAGCTTTAAGTCCGCCATGGTCGGCACCCAGCCGGTAATCGTGGTCCGCGATCGCAAAGGCGGGATTAACGTCCTGCTCAACCGCTGTCGCCACCGCGCCGCCACCGTCTGCGAACACCGCAGCGGCAAAACCAACGGCTTTACCTGCCCGTACCACGGCTGGGGCTACGGTCTGGACGGCGCCCTGCGCGGCGTTCCGCATCCGGAAAGCTACGGCGACACCCTCGAAAAGGACCAGCTTGGGATGGTGCGCCTGCGCACGGAGAGCTACGCCGGCATGATCTTCGCCAGCTTCAACCCGCAGATAGAGCCGCTGACCGACTTCCTCGGCCCGGCGATGAAGTGGATGGATCTGTTTATGAAACAGGGCGCCGGCTACCCGCTGCAGGCCACCACCGCCCACCGCTTCCGCTTCCCGGGCAACTGGAAGATCCAGCTGGAAAACACCACCGATGGCTACCACTTCCCCATCGTGCACAAGTCGTTCCTCAGCTCGGTCGATAAGCAAACGGAAGAGATGCTCAACTTCGTTGATGGCAAAGGTTTCGTCGAGGATCTCGGCAACGGCCACAGCGTGATGGTGATGATCCCTGAGCTTATCGATCTCGACGAAAATCTCGATGCGCCGATCCCCGAGCGCTTCCTCGAGCTGGCGCAGGGGCTGCGCGAAGAGGGGCATGAAGAGCAGCAGGTGCGGCGGATCGTTCGCGCGGTCGGCGGCAGCGGCTTCAACCTCAACCTGTTCCCCAACGTCGCCTGCTCCATGGCCTTCTTCCGCGTGCTGCAGCCGCTGTCGGTCGAGGAAACTGAAATTCACCACGTGGTGCTGACCATGAAGGACGGCCCGGCCATCGCTAACCAGGCCCGCCTGCGGATGCATGAGCACTTCCAGGGGCCGATGGGCTTCGGCACGCCGGATGACTCCGAGGCCTGGGAGCGCGTGCAGCGCGGCGGCGGCGCGGGCGGCGATCTGTGGATCATGCTCAACCGCGGCCTGCCGGGAGAAACACGCACCGCCGACGGCCTGCGCGGCGACGTCAGCGCCGAAACCGGCATGCGTGCCGCCTATCAGCAGTGGAAACGCTACATGACCGCAGAGAACAGGGGGCAAAAATGAACCCACAGCCGATCCTCAACGCCGCCGTTCACTTTATTAATCTCGAAGCGGACCTGCTCGATCAGGGCGAATTCCGCGAGTGGCTGACGCTTTGGCAGCCGCAGGGGATGTATATCATTCCCGTCGACCAGCAGGCTACCGACTTTGCCAACACCCTGAACTACGCCTACGACAACCAGGCCATGCGCGAAAAACGCGTGAACCGCCTGTATAGCGGGGAGTCTATCTCCACCACGCCGCGGGCACGCACCGTCCGCATGACCGGCCGCCATCGCCTGCTATCCGCCGACGAGCAGCGCGTGGAGATCCGCTGCGCCCAGTTCCTCTATGAATACCGCAAAGGCAACGAGCAGCACTATGTTGCCGACCTGAGCTACGTCCTCAAGCCGCAGGGCGAGACGTTCCTGATCGCGCAAAAGGTGGTCCGCCTGATTAACGGCGACGACTTCCTGCACAGCATTGGCTACATCCTGTGAGGTCCCTATGAAACGAAGCGTACTCGTGACCGGCGCCGCCAGCGGCCTCGGCCAGATCATCAGCCGCCACCTGTGGCAGCAGGGCTATCAGGTCGCCATGGCGGATCTCAGCCTTGAGGCCGCGCGCCTTAGCGCGCAGGAGATTGACCGCGGCGAAGCGCGCCTGCTGCCGCTGGCGCTGGATATTCGCCAGCCCGCGCAGTTCAGCGCCGCGCTGGAGCAGATCGGCGCGCGCTTTGGCGAACTGGACGTGCTGGTAAATAACGCCGCGCTCACCCTAACCACGCCGATCATGGAGATCTCGGTGGAGGAGTTCGACAGGGTGACCAGTACCAACCTGCGCGGCACCTTCCTCGGCTGCCAGATCCTCGGCCGCTACTTTAGCCAGCGCAAGAGGGGCAGCATTATCAACCTCGCCTCCCTCGCCGGGCAAAACGGCGGCACCGCCTCCGGCGCCCACTACGCGGCCTCGAAGGGCGGCATTTTGACCCTGACCAAAGTCTTCGCCCGCGCCCTGAGCGCCGACGGGGTTAGCGTCAACGCCATCGCTCCCGGCCCGCTGGATCTCCCCTCGGTACACGCCGCGGTGGGGGCCGACAAAATGCCGGCGCTGCTGGAGATGATCCCGATGAAGCGCCTCGGCGATCCGCTGCTGGTGGCCCGCGCGGTCGAGCTGCTGGCGGCTCCGTCCGCCACCTTTATCACCGGGGCGACCTGGGACATCAACGGCGGCATTTACATGCGCTAGGCCCCGCAAGGGGGGAGAACACAGATGGCTGAAACACTGATCGTCCGCGTCGCAGAACGCGAAATGCAGGGCACCGAGGTCGCGGTGCTGACGCTGGCTTCCGTCGACGGGAGCGCCCTGCCGCCGTTTAGCGCCGGGGCGCATATCGACCTTCACCTCGGCGATGGGATCGTGCGTCAGTACTCGCTGTGCGGCAGCGCCCATCACCCGCAGCAGTACCGTCTGGGGATCCTCAAGGATCGCGCCTCGCGCGGCGGGTCGCTGGCCGCCCATCGGCTGGCGGTGGGCGAGACGGTGATCGTTAGCCCGCCGCGCAACCTGTTTGCGCTCGACATGGAGGCCGAACACAGCCTGCTGATCGGCGGCGGGATCGGCATCACCCCCATGCTGGCGATGGCGGATACGCTGTTCCGCGCCGGGAAATCCTTTGAGATCCACTACTGCGGCCGCAGCCGGGAGAGCATGGCGTTTCTGCACGAGCTGGCGGACTGCCATTTCAGCGCCCACGTCCGGCTGCATATCAGCGATGAGGGGAACAAGGTGCGTCCCGCCGAGGTGCTGGCCGGGCACCATCGGACGGGACACCTCTACGTCTGCGGCCCGGAAGGCTTTATGACGTGGATAACCGATGCCGCGCGGAGCTGCGGTTTTAGCGCCGGGCAGCTGCATCAGGAGTATTTCAACCGCGAAGTCGAAACCGGCGGCGAGCGCTTTGAGGTCGAGGTGCCGGAGCTGGGCCTCACCGTCAGCGTCGCCGAGAAGCAGACCATCGTCGCCGCTCTGCAAGAGGCGGGGATTAAGGTCAAAGTCTCCTGCGAGCAGGGGGTCTGTGGCACCTGCCTCGCCAACGTCTGCGGCGGCGTGCCGGATCACCGCGACGAGTATTTAACCGCTGAAGAACGCGAAGATAATGACCAGATCCTGCTGTGCTGCTCGCGGGCCAAAAGCCCGCGTCTGGTTATCGAAGGCTTCGAATACGTCAAACTGAAATAACGGATACCGCTATGAACCTGACATCTGATTTCCGTAACGCCATGGCGCAGCTGGGCAGCGCCATTACCATTATCACCACCGACGGCCCGGCGGGACGCTTTGGCTTTACCGCCTCCGCCGTCTGCAGCGTCACCGATTCTCCGCCCACCCTGCTGGTGTGCATGAACCGCTCCTCCTTCGCCCATAGCAAATTTAAAGAGAACGGCGTTCTGTGCGTCAACGTGCTCTCCGCACGGCATCAGGCGCTTTCCGCAATCTTTGCCAACAGCCAGCTGCGTTCGGAGGAGCGTTTTCAGCACGAGCAGTGGCTGACGCTGGAAACCGGCTCGCCGGCGCTGGCCTCCGCCGTCGCCAGCGTCGACTGCACGATTAGCGCCAGCCATGAGGTCGGCAGCCACAGCGTGTTTTACTGCGAGGTCCGCCAGATTCGCCAGGACCAGCCCGGCGACGGCCTGGTGTGGTTTAACCGCCGGTTTCATACCCTTAGCGCCGAGGCCCTCAGCCAGGCTGCGCCATAACTAAAAAATAGCCCATCGCGACGTTTACCCGGCGCCCGCTCGCTGGCGCCCACTTTCACCTGTAGTGGAGTTCACGCAATGTCCGGAGCTGCGAACGATATGACGCCAGGCAAGCCGCAATCAATGCGCAAACTGATTATTGGCTCTTTTCTCGGTAACTCACTGGAGTGGTACGATTTCTTTCTCTACGGCACGGCGGCGGCGCTGGTTTTCGGCCCGCTGTTCTTTCCGGCAACCGACGATCCTTTGCTCGGCGCGTTTCTGGCGCTATCCGGCTTCGCCATCGGCTTTATCGCCCGACCGCTGGGCGGCATCGCCTTCGGGCATCTGGGCGATAAGTACAGCCGAAAAATGACGCTGATAATCACCCTGACGCTGATGGGCGCCAGCACCTTTCTGATCGGCCTGCTGCCAACCTACGAGCATATCGGCATTCTGGCGCCGATTGCCCTGATCAGCCTGCGCTTCGTGCAGGGCGTGGCTTCCGGCGGGGAATGGGGCGGCGGCGTGCTGATGCTGAGCGAGAACGCGCCGGAAAGCCAGAAGGGCTACTACACCGCCTGGAGCCAGGTGGGGGTTTCCGGCGGCTTTGTGCTCTCCTCCCTCGCCTTCTACCTGGTGCAGCTGCTACCCCAGGAGGATGTGCTGGCCTGGGCATGGCGTATTCCGTTCCTGCTGAGCCTGTTTATTTTCCTCGTTGGGGTCTATATCCGGCGCAACATCGAGGAGAACGCCGAGTTCGTTGCCCGTAAAACGCAGCCGACGGAGCAGCCTCTGCCGGTGCTGGCCGCCTTTAAACATCACCCGAAAGCCATTTTACAGGCCATCGGCCTGCGGCTGGCGGAGAACGGCGCGGTCTACATCTTTTTCACCTTCTCGGTGGTCTACTGCAAGCATATCGGCATCGATACCAGCCAGACCATTGCCGCCGTCACCATCGCCATGGCGGTGGAGATCGCCACCATCCTCGGCTGGGGCTGGCTGTCGGACCGCATCGGGCGCAAAAAAGTCTACTATGCCGGGGTGATCGGGATGGCGCTGGTGGCCTTCCCCTTCTTCTGGCTGCTGCAAATGCACAGCTTCCCGGCGATCCTGCTGGCGATGCTGCTGGCGCTGCCGGTCTGCCACGGGGCGATGATCGCCGCCCAGCCGTGCATGATGGTGGAGCTCTTTCCGGTGGAGGTGCGCTATACCGGCCTGGCGCTGGGGCATGAAATCGGCGCGGTGATCTCCGGCGGCATTAGCCCGATGCTGGCGGTCGCCTTCCTGATGACGTGGGACAGCTACGTGCCGATCGCCCTGATGCTGCTCACCTTCGCCCTGCTGGCGCTGCTGGCTCTGATGAGCATCCGCCAGCCCGCCGCGCGCCGTCAGCAGCAGACGGCATAGCGAAATTACCGTTCGGCGTCATAGGCTTAGCGGCCGTTGACGCCACCTTCGCCGACTGAGGGTCCGTTCAAATTTAATTTTAAACAAACTATTTGATAACAAAGCACTTTTTACGACAGCGAAAAAATATTCCCCGGTCACAATAGCGGTTAAATATTATTCATATGTCGGTTTGTTTTTTTATTTGAAGGGCTAGTTTATGAAAAAAATCATTCTCTCTCTGGTCACCGCCGCGCTGCTGCTGCCCGCGCTCTCCGCCCACGCAACCTACCGCAGCGATAACCGCCAGGACGCTCGCGATATCCGCCAGGACTCGCGCCAGGACGGGCGAGAGACCAAACAGCAGTGCGTAAGAGACGACAACAAAAGCAACGCCGGCTGCCGCCAGGATAAGCGCGAGAACCGTCGCGACGGCCGCCACGATGCGCGCAACGAGAAGTGGTAGGCTAAGCGCCGCCCGACGGGCGCGACCGCGCGCCCGTTGATCTCCCCGCCGCATCCCTCTCTCCTCTTCCTCAGCAGGCTTTCAACGGCGCTATCGCGACGGGTTCAGGCTCTCCAGCGGAAAAGGACGATCCTGCACCACGGTTTTCATCACCAGGGTCGATCGCAGGTGCTGAACGCCGGGCATCGCGGAGAGCTTGTCATCGTATAGTTTCTGGAACGCCGGCAGATCGCGGGTCACCACGTGCATCAAATAATCCGGATCGCCGAACAGGCGCTGCGCCAGCACGATCTGCGGGATCTCTTCGACCGCCTCTTCAAACGCGCTCACCGCCCGCTTATCTCCCTCTTTTAAGGTGGCAAAGACGATCGCCATAAAGTTAAAGCCCATCTTTACCGGATCCAGGCTCGCGCGATAGCCGGCGATGGTCCCGTCCTGCTCCAGCGCGCGCAGCCGCCGATGGCACGGCGAAAGGCTGAGATTGACCCGCTCCGCCAGTTCGGTTATCGAGAGGCGGCCATCGGCCTGCAGCTCGGCAAGAATTTTTCGATCTATGCTGTCCATTTGGAAGATTTTCACTTTTAAAAGGGGTTTTAAGCATAACATTGAAAGCTCATTGCGCATCATTCCCGATATTCTTGCGGGTAACTTTTCGCAAGAGTTTGAGCGCAATCGCCATGCACAATGGATCCAACCACGGTGGGGAGAGCCCGCTATGGAAATGAGTTTTATCGCGAGCTTCTGGCTGGTCTCTTTTCTGCTGATCGTCACGCCGGGGGCCGACTGGGCTTACGCCATCAGCGCCGGGATCGACGGGCGACGGGTGGTGCCTGCGGTGGCAGGACTGATGTCCGGGCATCTGCTGGCCACCCTCGTGGTGGTTGCCGGGGTTGGGGTGCTGATCGCCGGACATCCGCTGGCGCTGTCGGCCATCACGCTGCTGGGCGCGGGCTATCTGCTGTGGCTCGGTATCGGAATTTTACGCCATCCGTCGGCACCGTCGGCCGCCGAAGGGCGGACGGATAGCTGGCAGGGCTGGGCGATAAAAGGGCTTTGCATTAGCGGCCTGAATCCAAAAGTCTTTCTTTTGTTTCTCGCCCTGCTGCCGCAGTTTACCGATCCGCACGGCAGCTGGTCGGTGGCGATGCAGATGTCGGCGCTGGGCTGCCTGCACCTGATAACCTGCACGGTTATCTATTTGCTGGTCGGCTACGGTTCGAAAACGGTATTAGGCGCTCGCCCCCTGGCGGCGCAAAGGGTCAGCGTCGTTTCCGGCATCATCATGGTGATAATTGCCCTGTTCTTATTCTACGAGCAGCTAAAATAACCGTGCCGCGCGGGCGAAAAAGGATCAATATTGCCCCGAGCGTTTAATCCCTGAGGCCGTGGCGTGAATTTATCGCGCAGCGGCCAGCGCTATTTCCGTCAGCCTTCCGAGGTGGATCCCGCGTCATGAAATAGCCTGTAAAGCGGATCAAACATCGCGTTTCAGGTGCGAGTAATAATCACTTCAAAAAACCCGATAAAACCAGCACGCTTATTCCGGCGTAAAACAACTGGCACCAAAATTCCAGATGGCTCCAAAAAATTCCAAACAAACCGTAAACAAGATGAGCGGCTGGCTCAGCGACGCCGCGAGAGTTTCCTCCTCACCAACGGCGTAAATAATTGACCGCCGGCGCCACACATATCGCTTTACTTATTATTACTATTCTCCGCCTGAAATTTGCAGTATGGTTTAGGCGCTGTTGTAGTGATGCAGTCAATGCTATCCGGCGTGGATATCGTTCTTCGCAAGCTGCGGGACATTTACGCAATATTCATCTGCGGTACGCGGCCTGAACTCTCCGTCATGGAATGATGGCAAGCCCGCCGGGAGTTTAATTATTACAGTACTATGAGTCAGCAGAGACCCCGACCCATAGCCTATGCCTCTCTATTTATAGAGCGCATAATCAGGAGAAAAGCAGGATGAACCGGACGCTAAAGCCACCAGGAAAAACGTATTATTTCAAAGAGATAAAAACATCATCCGTCACTCTCAATGAAGCCATCGCGCCCCGAACGCGGGGATACTTTCTGCTTCACTCATTATCGCAAACGTAATGAACTGGCCCGGCAGAAATATATGCTGGAATACTTTTCCTGCGCCCTAAAAGTACAGCGGAAAGGTAAAATTAACGATTAAACATTACAGTCGGATGTAAAAACTGGCCTGCTGACGATGGCCAGAACGTAATGTATGCCTGCAATTAAAAGGGATGATAATGAAAAACAATACCGATATCAAAAAAAGGAACTTCCTGACTCAAGCCGAAATAGAGTCGCTGTTGAAAGCAGCCAATACGGGAACGCATGCCGCGCGTAACTACTGCCTGACGTTATTGTGTTTTATTCACGGACTGCGCGCCAGTGAAATATGCCGCCTGCAAATATCCGATATCGACCTCCGTTCAAAATGTATTTATATTCATCGTCTGAAAAAAGGATTCTCTACTACCCACCCGTTACTGAATAAAGAAATTCAGGCATTAAAAAACTGGCTGGAGATCCGTAGCAGCTATCCCGATAGCGACAGCGAGTGGCTATTTTTGTCACGTAAAGGTAATCCCCTTTCTCGCCAGCAGTTTTACCAAATTATTTCGTCATCCGGAGACCATGCCGGACTGTCGCTGGAAATACATCCGCATATGCTCCGCCACTCCTGTGGATTTGCGTTAGCCAATATGGGAATCGATACGCGATTAATCCAGGACTATCTCGGACATCGTAATATCCGCCATACCGTCTGGTACACCGCCAGTAACGCCGGGCGCTTTTACGGTATCTGGGACAACGCGAAAGAGAAGCAGCGCGTTAGCCTTATCCAGTAATCTCCGCCAACGCCAGGGAGGGCGTTGTCATGTGCCGCCGCCGCGGGAAACATTAATAAATATTAACCATGCATTAATTGCGATTAATGTTCCCGCAAGTTCTTATTTCAACAATAAACAAGCAAATCGCGATATCCCTGTATATATTCCGGATATCCGTTCGCTATTTATAACCGCGCGTAACGATTGCCACCTATTGGACCAGGAAGGCGCGGAATCATCCGCGCGGTAGCGGGGGGATGATGCGCGATGCACGCCCCGCAGGGCGCGGAAACTCCGGGCACTGCACCGGCGCTGGCGAGGGCAAAGCGGGACAATAAAATAGCCCGGCGCACGCGTTTTAAATGCTTGCGAACTATTTTTTCATCTATCATATCGCCCGCAATAACTTTTTCCCTTTTGATTTTATGAACCTGGCAACGATTGCCGGCGGCTCTATTGTGGTATTGAATAAAATCCATAAAAATAAGAATTATCGCGTGGCGCTATTTTCGCTATGTGTAAATGTAATGTGATCGCCTTTTTGAAATTAAATACCTTCATATAATACGGTTTTAACATCGCGGATTATTTTTTCATCAGCCTGAACGTTTTTTCAGGCTGAGGTTCTGGTGTAAATAAAATACAGGAGCAATGTATTGTGAATCGACGTCGTTTTCTTACCGGTAAAGAAGTTCAGGCTATGATGCTGGCCGTTCGCCACGGGCCCACCGGCGAACGTGATTATTGTCTTATCCTGCTGGCGTTTCGCCACGGCATGCGCATCAGTGAACTACTCAACCTGCACTACCGCGATCTTGACCTCAGCGAGGGGCGCATCAACGTCCGCCGGCTGAAGAACGGATTTTCAACCATCCACCCGCTGCGCTTTGACGAACTGGAGGCCATTGAGCGCTGGACCCGGGCTCGCGCCGGCTGGAAGGCCGCGCAAAGCACCGACGCTATTTTTATCTCCCGCCGCGGCACCCAGCTCTCACGGCAGCAGGCGTATCGTATTATCCGCAGCGCCGGCGAAGAGGCCGGAACCGCCACCCACACCCATCCGCACATGCTGCGCCACGCCTGCGGCTACGAGCTCGCCGAAAGAGGGACAGATACGCGTTTGATTCAGGATTATCTGGGACATCGCAATATTCGCCATACGGTACGCTATACCGCCAGCAACGCGGCGCGTTTTGCCGGATTATGGGAAAGAAATAATTTGCTGGATAAAAGTATCCCTGAGCAGAAGAAATAAATTATTACTTTGATAAATAAGATAAATTTCGTGAATGAATAGGTCAATTGGGGCCAAACTGTTTATATCATAAAAATGTTTTGTAATCTTTTGCAACCGGCAAGTGCATATATTTCCAAAAATAATAAATATCTAATTGATTAAAAACACTTTTTACTCCGACATTTATTTACTTTCATTTCCATCCGATTCATAACCTCGCCTTGTCCTCTCCGCTGACTCAGCCACTCCGTATACGCTACTAAAAATAAAAATCCAGCATAAAAAACCACAAAAAAGAATACCAAAGAACTTTAAGTTCAAAAATACGCCTTAAAACCCCCTAATTTCAGCACTTTAATCCAATGAGTCAAAATGGCCCCAATTGACTCATCGTTGGGGCAAAAACTGAGCAGAGCCGGCAGTCGGACCATTCGGCTGACATATGGAATGCCTGGAAGGCACAAAGACTGCCAATTTCGGTTCGTAATATCGACATTGTTTAAAGGAAAACAACATGAAAATCAAAACACTGGCAATCGTTGTTCTGTCAGCCCTGTCCCTGAGCTCCGCGGCGGCTTTAGCCGATACCACCACGGTAAACGGCGGGACAGTGCATTTTAAAGGGGAAGTGGTCAACGCAGCCTGTGCAGTAGACGCCGGCTCTATCGATCAAACCGTGCAGCTGGGCCAGGTGCGTTCAGCCAAACTCGCTACCGCGGGCAGCACCAGCTCCGCCGTTGGTTTCAACATCCAGCTGGACGACTGCGATACGACCGTTGCGACTAAAGCCTCCGTTGCCTTCTCCGGTACCGCGGTCGATAGCACCAACACCACCGTACTGGCGCTGCAAAACTCTGCAGCTGGCGGCGCAACTAACGTTGGCGTCCAGATCCTCGACAGCACCGGCACCGCGCTGGCGCTCGACGGCGCAACCTTCGGTGCTGCCACCACGCTGAACGACGGCACCAACATCATTCCGTTCCAGGCTCGCTACTACGCGACCGGCGCAGCAACTGCCGGTACCGCTAACGCCGACGCGACCTTCAAAGTTCAGTACGAGTAATTCACCATCACGCACGGATGCTCGTCGGGCCAGGAAGGCCCGTTATCCATACAGGACTGGGGTAATCACGATGCAAGGAATGAAATCAGGTCTGCTGATCGTTTTGCTGCCGCCGCTGGCGCTGGCCGGTAACCAGTGGAACGTCACCCTGCCCGGCGGCAGCATGCGTTTCCAGGGCGTGATCATCGCCGAATCCTGCCGCGTGGAAGCAGGCGACCGTCAGCTGACGGTCGAGATGGGGCAAATCAGCAGCAATCGGTTTCATTCAGCAGGCGAAGATACTCACCCCGTTCCTTTCGCTATCCATCTGCAGGATTGCAACACCGCGGTCAGCCAGCGGGTGGGAGTGACCTTTCACGGCGTTGCTGACGGCAAAAATCCGGACGTGCTCTCGGTGGGCGAAGGCCCAGGCATCGCGACCGGCGTCGGCGTGGCGCTGTTTGACAGCGAGGACCATCCGATCCCGCTCAATAGTCCACCGGCGGCCTGGTCACGGCTGTATACCGGACCGACCACGCTACATTTTGTCGCCAAATATCGGGCGACCGGACGTCAGGTGACCGGCGGAGCCGCGAACGCTCAGGCCTGGTTTGCTTTGACCTATCAGTAACCAGCCAGCAGGCATACCGGATACAGGAATCAACGGTGAGTATAAAAGGGGAAAACGTGAGAAAGAGACTGGGGATGACACAAAGCCTGGTGGCAGGCTTTTTGATGATCGCCACCGCCGGGTTTAGCACCGCTGCCGATGCGGGCGTGGCGCTGGGAGCCACCAGGGTTATCTATCCTGCCGGGCAAAAGCAGGTCCAGCTGGCGGTAACCAACAACGATGACAACAGCACCTATCTGATTCAGTCGTGGGTAGAAAATGCCGACGGTCAGAAGGACGGACGGTTTGTTATCACCCCGCCGCTGTTCGCCATGCAGGGTAAAAAAGAGAACACCCTGCGGATCATTGACGCCACCAACAATCAGCTGCCGCAGGATCGCGAAAGCCTGTTCTGGATGAACGTTAAGGCGATCCCGTCGATGGATAAATCGAAGCTCAGCGACAATACCCTGCAGCTGGCGATTATCAGCCGCATCAAGCTCTACTATCGCCCGGCTAAGCTGGCACTCTCGCCGGATCAGGCGACGGAGAAGCTGCGCTTTCGCCGCAGCGCAAACACCCTCACGCTGATTAACCCTACCCCTTACTACCTGACGGTGACCGAACTCAACGCCGGAACACGGGTGCTGGAAAACGCGCTGGTTCCGCCAATGGGTGAAGCCTCGGTGAAGCTACCGCCGGGCGCCGGCAGCGAGATCTCCTGGCGGACGATTAACGACTACGGCGCGCTGACCCCGCGGATGAAGGGCGTCGCGCAATAGCTACGGGGAAACCAGCGTTATCCCCTGAAATATAATAAGAACTGACAGCCGGGCGACTTCGGACCGGAGGGATTATGTCACATCTGAAATATGGACCGAACCGTTTGGTTTCTCCCCGCACCCGGCGTCATGCCCCGCGTTTTGCGGGGCCGCTGGTGCAGTTCCCGCTGCTGCTTGCGCTGGCCACTCTGGCCTTTTCCGCGCGGGCGGAGCTCTATTTTAACCCGCGTTTTTTGGCTGACGATCCGGCGGCGGTGGCGGACCTCTCGAACTTCGAGAAGGGACAGGAGGTGCCGCCCGGCACCTATCGGGTCGATATTTATCTGAACAACGGCTTTATGACCACCCGCGACGTGACCTTTAAGGCCGGGGAAGAGGATCATCGCCTCGCGCCCTGCCTGACCCGTGGCCAGCTGGCGAGCATGGGCGTCAACACGCCCGCCGTGGCGGGAATGGAGACGCTGGCCGCCGACGCCTGCGTACCGCTCGCTGCCCTGATCAAAGAGTCCACCAGCCGCTTCGACGTCGGCCAGCAGCGCCTGTACCTGACCATTCCCCAGGCCTTTATGGGCAACCGCGCGCGCGGCTATATTCCCCCTGAACTCTGGGATGACGGAATTAACGCCGGGCTGCTGAACTACAACTTCACCGGCAACAACGTGCACAACGATATTGGCGGCAGCAGCAATTATGCCTACCTGAATCTGCAAAGCGGCCTCAACCTCGGTGCCTGGCGCCTGCGCGATAACACCACCTGGAGCTACAGCAGCGGCGGCGGTTCATCGAGCAACGAAAATAAGTGGCAGCACGTCAACAGCTGGCTGGAGCGGGATATTGTCCCTCTGCGCTCGCGCCTGACGCTCGGCGACAGCTACACCAACGGCGACGTGTTCGACGGCATCAACTTCCGCGGCGCCCAGCTGGCCTCTGACGACAATATGCTGCCGGACAGCCAGAAAGGCTTCGCCCCGGTCATCCACGGGATTGCCCGGGGAACGGCGCAGGTCTCGATCAGGCAAAACGGCTACGAAATTTACCAAAGCACGGTGCCGCCCGGACCGTTCACCATCAACGACCTCTATGCCGCAGGTAACGGCGGCGATCTGCAGGTCACCATCAAAGAGACCGACGGCACCCGCCAGGTCTTCACCGTGCCGTGGTCAACGGTGCCGGTGCTGCAGCGCGAGGGTCATTCGCGCTTCGCCCTGACGGCGGGGGAATACCGCAGCGGCAACGACCAGCAGGAGAAGCCGAAATTCTTCCAGGGAACGCTGCTTCACGGCCTGCCGGCGGGCTGGACGCTGTACGGCGGCTCCCAGCTGGCCGACCGCTACCGCGCCTTTAACCTCGGCGTCGGTAAAAACATGGGCGAGTTCGGCGCCGTGTCGCTGGACGTGACCCAGGCAAACGCCACCCTGCCGGACGACAGCAACCATCAGGGGCAGTCGCTGCGCTTCCTCTATAACAAATCGCTTAACGAAATCGGCACCAATATTCAGCTGGTCGGCTACCGCTACTCCACGCGGGGCTACTACAGCTTTGCCGATACCACCTATAGCCGGATGAGCGGCTACGACGTCGAGACCCAGGACGGCGTTATCCAGGTGAAGCCCAAATTCACCGACTACTACAACCTCGCCTACAGCAAACGCGGCCGGGTGCAGGCCAGCGTCACCCAGCAGCTGGGGCGCACCGCCACGCTCTATATGAGCGGCAGCCATCAGACCTACTGGTCAACCGGCAAGGCGGACCAGCAGCTGCAGGCCGGGCTCAACGCCGCGGTGGACGATATCAACTGGACGCTGAGCTACAGCCTGACCAAAAACGCCTGGCAGCAGGGGCGCGACCAGATGCTGGCGGTCAACGTCAACATTCCGTTCAGCCACTGGCTGCGCTCGGACAGCAAATCCGCGTGGCGTCACGCCAGCGCCAGCTACAGCATGTCGCACGACCTCGACGGCCGGATGACCAACCTCGCCGGGCTCTACGGCACCCTGCTGGAGGATAACAACCTCAGCTACAGCGTGCAGACCGGCTACGCAGGTGGCGGCGCCGGCAGCAGCGGCGGCACGGGCTATACCGCTCTGAACTACCGCGGCGGCTACGGCAACGCCAACGTCGGCTACAGCCGCAGCGACGGCTTTAAGCAGCTCTACTACGGCGTCAGCGGCGGCGTGCTGGCCCACGCCAACGGCGTGACCTTAAGCCAGCCGCTGAACGACACGGTGGTGCTTATCAAAGCGCCCGGCGCGGAGAAGGTGAAGGTGGAGAATCAGACCGGCGTGCGCACCGACTGGCGCGGCTACGCGGTGCTGCCTTACGCCACCGAGTACCGGGAGAACCGGGTGGCGCTGGATACCAACACCCTCGCCGACAACGTCGATCTTGACGACGCCGTGGTTAGCGTGGTGCCAACCCATGGCGCGATCGTCCGCGCCGACTTCAAGGCCCACGTCGGGATGAAACTGCTGATGACCCTCACCCGCAACGGCAAGCCGGTGCCGTTCGGCGCCATGGTGACCTCGGCGAGCAATCAGAGCGGCAGCATTGTCGCCGATAACGGCCAGGTCTACCTCAGCGGGATGCCGCTGGCCGGCCGGGTGCAGGTGAAGTGGGGAGACGGGCCGGATGCCGGCTGCGTAGCCGAGTATCGTCTGCCGCCGGAGAGCCAGCAGCAGGCGCTCAGCCAGCTCTCCGCCGTGTGCCGCTAAGGAAAGGATCATGATGACAAAATCGTTCTATTTGCTGCTGGCCGTGCTGTCGCTTGCCGTCGCCAACGCGTGCGCCGCCGACAGCACCATCACCATCAGCGGCTACGTGCGGGATAACGCCTGCGCGGTGGCGGGAGAATCAAAGGATTTTACCGTCGACCTGCTGGATAACGCCGCCAAACAGTTTCATGCCGTCGGCGCCACCACGCCCGCGGTGCCGTTTCGCATCGTCCTGTCGCCCTGCGGCAGTTCGGTCACCGCGGTGAAGGTGGGCTTTATTGGGGTGGCGGATAGCGTCAACACCAGCCTGTTAAAGCTGGACAGCGGCGCGTCGGCCGCGGCGGGCATGGGGGTGCAGATCCTCGATACGCAGCAGGCGATGCTGCCGCTGAACGCCGCCTCCTCGGCGATAGCCTGGACCACCCTGACGCCGGGGCAGACCAATACCCTGAACTTTTACGCCCGCCTGATGGCGACCCAGGTCCCGGTTACCGCCGGACACGTTAACGCCACAGCGACCTTTACGCTGGAATTTCAGTAACCGGAGGCTGAGATGAAATGGACTCCCCCAGGCTGGCTGGTAGCCGGCGCGCTGCTCATGGCCGCCTCCTCGCTGCAGGCCGCCGACGTCACCATCACCGTAAACGGCAAGGTGGTGGCCAAACCGTGCACGGTGTCGACCACCAACGCCACCGTCGAACTCGGCGATCTCTACACCTTCAGCCTGGTCTCGGCGGGGGCCGCTTCGGCGTGGCACAGCGTGGCGCTCGATTTAAGCAACTGCCCGATTGGCACCTCGCGGGTGGTCGCCACCTTCAGCGGCACCGCGGACGGCACCGGCTATTACAAAAACCAGGGCACCGCCGGCAATATCCAGCTCGAGCTGCAGGACAGCGGCGGCACCACGCTGAACAACGGCGCCACTCAATCGGTGCAGGTCGATGACGCCACCCAGTCCGCCCGTTTCCCGCTGCAGGTCAGGGCGCTGACGGTGAACGGCGGCGCCACCCAGGGAACCATTCAGGCGGTGATTAACGTCACCTACACCTACGCCTGAATCAGGAGAGTACGTTTATGAAAAAAATAGTCACCCTGCTGGCCGCGCTGGCGATGATGGGCTGGTCGGTTAACGCCTGGTCCTTCGCCTGTAAAACCGCCAGCGGACAAACCATCCCCATCGGCGGCGGCAGCGCCAACGTCTACGTCAATCTCGCGCCTGCGGTCAGCGTCGGGCAGAACCTGGTGGTCGACCTCTCGACGCAGATTTTCTGCCATAACGATTATCCGCAGACCATCACCGACTACGTCACCCTACAGCGCGGCTCAGCCTACGGCGGCGTGCTATCGAGCTTCTCCGGTACCGTAAAATACAACGGCAGCTCCTATCCGTTCCCGACCACCACGGAAACCTCGCGGGTGATTTACGACTCGACCACCGATAAGCCGTGGCCAACCGTGCTCTACCTGACGCCGGTCAGCACCGCCGGCGGGATCGCCATTACCTCCGGGTCGCTGATCGCCGTGCTGATCCTCCACCAGACCAACAACTACAACGGCGACTCCTACCAGTTCGTCTGGAACATTTATGCCAATAACGACGTGGTGGTGCCGACCGGCGGCTGCGACGTCTCCGCCCGCGACGTGACGGTAACGCTGCCGGACTATCCCGGTTCGATGGCGGTGCCGCTGACGGTGCACTGCGCGCAGAACCAGACGCTGGGCTACTACCTGTCGGGCACCACCACCGGCTCCGGCAACGCCATTTTCACCAATACCGCCTCCGCCTCGCCGGCGCAGGGGATCGGCGTGCAGCTGACCCGCGGCGGCACGGCGGTGTCCGCCAACAGCCCGGTATCGCTGGGTACGGTCGGCACCTCGCCGGTGAGCCTTGGGCTGACGGCCGAGTACGCGCGCACCAGCGGGCAGGTCACCGCCGGCAACGTGCAGTCGATTATCGGGGTGACGTTTGTCTACCAGTAGGGCGCCACTCCCGCCGCCGGCCCCGGCGGTGGAGTGCATACTCTCACCCTGTTCGATGGCCGCGGAGGGGCTCTCTTCGCTGATCGGCGCGGGCGGGCGGCGGCCGACGTTTTTATCCCCTCAGGCCCATGACGCGCCGTCGCTGCCCGACCCGACGGCCTTCAGGCGGATCGTGGTGTTTCTACCCGACGACCCTTTCTGGCTGCTGTTCACCCTGCGCCAGGCGGCGCTGCTGCTCGACCGCAGCGCCAGCGCGCTGCCGATGCTGATCCTCAGCCGCAGCCCCGCCGGCTGGCTGTGGCAAACGCTGCTGCACCTGGTAGGCAACCGCCGCCGTCTTGCCGCCGTCAAAACCGTCGCCTCCGACCTGCCCTGCCGGCAGCTGGCCTCGCTGCTGAGCCAGCCTGCGCCGGACTACCCTTCGCTGGAGACGCTGGCCTGTGAGGAGGCGACCGCGCGCGGTATTCCCCCGACGGGCCTGAGCAAACCCGAGTTCAACGCCGCGCTGGACTGGCTGCGCGGATACAGCATTACTCGCCAGGCCGAGCTGCGGGGCGTGAGCCATAAAACCCTCTATAACCAGAGACTGTCAGGACTAAAAAAGATGGTGGAACAGCATCCTCATCTGGCGAACCGCTTCCCCGGAGGCCAGGCAAAAGGGCAAAAGGCGCAGGCGTTCGCCACGCTTTCGGCGTTTGAGCGCGAGTTCGTGCACGCGATCCACTGTCGGCAGGTGTTTCCGGTATTCCAGCCCATTACCGATGGCCGGCTAATGCTCAAGGGTATCGAGGTGCTGTCGCGCTGGCGGCGCAACGGCAGCGTGCTGCTGCCCGGCGAGTTTCTGCCGCTGGTGCGCGCGGAATATGCCTGGCTGCTGCTGACCGCCTTTGCGCTGCGGGAAGCGGTTCAGGGCATCAACCAGCATCGCGGGGAGTACTACTTCTCGGTGAACGTTCCGCCGGTTATCGCCGGGCATGACAACCTCATGCGGATGATGGAGGCGGCCCGCCAGCAGCTGGGCGATCCGCGCTGGGCGGAGAGGCTGGTACTGGAATTTGCCGAAACCGTCGATCTCAACCGCCAGGGCAAGATCGGCAGCAATATCGTGAAATTACAGCAGCAGGGCTTTCGCATTATGCTCGACGACTGCTTTTCACAAAGCAGCGTGATGTTTCCGGTCCGCGCGGTGCGCTTTAGCGAGTACAAGCTCGACATGAGCATCGTGAATGATTTCCAGCACGACGCCCACGCGCTGGCGCTGGTAAAAAGCCTGATCTACTACTGCCAGCTAACCGGCAGCCGCTGCGTTGCCGAGGGGGTGGATAGCCTGGAAAAGCTCAATATGCTGAAGGCGCTGGGGATCGACAGGTTTCAGGGCTATCTGATCTCGCCCCCGGTCACTCGCGAAAACCTCGACGATATTATTCAACGCTTTTCGCCGGGGCGATACGCCACGCCCGTTGCCGGATAGAACGCGTTTCCTGCTGAAATCACAGCGGTTTATGTCGATTTCCACCCTCCACTCTCCTGCGTCCCGGCAGGGGGTGCGCGCTTTTTCGGAATATGCCTGGTTCCCTTTCCTTGACAAAAATTGAACAATTTTACACAAACTCACAGTTTGTTCATTTTCACATTGCAAGGATGCCAATGAACCGCGAAGCCATTTTTTGCCGGGCGATCGCCTCAGCTATAGGTCTGTTTTTTCTGCTGCCGGCCCACGCCGCAGGCCCTGACGATCAGTTTATCATTCAGCAGCAGCGTCAGAAGGCGCTGGAGCAGCAGCTGACCCCGCCGACGCCCGACGTGCGCCTCTCCGAGCCCGCTTCCGGCTTCGGTCGCATTCCTTTCCCGACGGAAACGCCCTGCTTTCCCATCCACCGCGTGGCGCTGAGCGGCCAGCAGGCACTTCCCCGCTGGCTGCCGCTGCAGCGCATCGCTGACCAGGCGCAGGGGCGCTGCCTCGGAGGGAAAGGGATTAACCTGCTGATGAGCACCCTGCAAAATCGGCTGGTCGACGGCGGCTGGATCACCACCCGCGTGCTGGCGCCCTCCCAGGATTTGAAAAGCGGCACCCTGAAGCTGACGATCGTGCCGGGCTACGTGCGCCACGTGCGGCTGACGGAGCAGAGCGACGACTATATCCGGCTGTATAGCGCCTTTCCGGCCCATGAGGGCAATCTGCTCGACCTGCGCGATATCGAACAGGGGCTGGAAAATCTCCAGCGCCTGCCCACCGTCGAGGCGAGCATGGAAATTGTCCCCGGCGACAATCCCGGCGAGAGCGATATCGTCATTACGCGTAAGCAGTCGAAGATGTGGCGTCTGGGGCTGTCGCTGGATGACTCGGGCACCGAAACCACCGGTCGCTATCAGGGCGGCGTAACGCTGTCGCTGGATAACCCTTTCTCGCTCAGCGACTTGCTGTACCTCTCCGCCAGCCACGACCTCGACGATAGCGGCGGCAAGAGCAGCCGCAACTACATCGGCCACTACTCCGTGCCCTACGGCTACTGGATGCTGGGGGTCACCGGCAGCGACTACGACTATCACCAGACGGTGGCCGGGCTGAACGGCGACTACCGCTACAGCGGCAAAAGTAAAAATCTCGACCTGCAGCTCAGCCGCGTTCTGCACCGCAGCGGGACGCAGAAAACGACCTTCACCTACGACGTGCTGGCGCGTGAAACCCGCAACTTCATCGACGATACCGAAGTCGGCGTCCAGCGTCGCCAGACGGCGGCCTGGCGCGTGGGGCTGCAGCATCGCCACTACATCGGCCAGGCCACCCTCGACCTCGGCGCCAGCTACCAGCGCGGCACCCGCTGGTTTGGCGCGCGGCCCGCGCCGGAAGAGTACGTCGGCGACGCCACCGCGCTGAGCAAAATCACCCAGCTCAACGCCCAGCTCGACCTGCCCTTTACCCTCGGGAGCCAGAATTTCCGCTACAACGTGCAGTATCTGCGCCAGATCAGCAACACCCCGCTGACGCCGCAGGATCAGTTCGCCATCGGCAACCGCTGGACGGTACGCGGATTCGACGGCGAGCGCACCCTCAGCGCCAGCCACGGCTGGTACGTCCGCAACGATCTGGCCTGGCGCACCCCGCTGGAGAGCCAGGAGCTCTATCTCGGCGCGGACTACGGTGAAGTCGGCGGCTATAGCTCTGATTACCTTATCGGCCAACACCTTGCGGGCGGCGTCATCGGCCTTCGCGGCAGCGCCTTCAATACCGGCTATGACCTGTTCGCCGGAACGCCATTCTCGAAGCCGGATGGGTTCCACACCAGCGCCGTCACGCTTGGCTTCAACCTGAACTGGAGCTGGTGATGCGCACTGGACAATACGAGATTAAGGCGCCGCTGATCTTCGGCGGTACCGACAACGAAGCCGAAGTGCTGGGGGCCAGCGTCTGGCTATGGATGCATTCGCCGATGCACCGGGACGCCCCGCTGCACGCCCTGCCCACGCTGCTGATGCCGATCATCAAGCGCCGCCAGTATGTGCTGGTTATCCAAAACGAGCGGCCGGTGTTTTTTCTCAGCTGGGCGTGGCTCAACCGGGAGTCTGAGGCCCGCTACCTCACCCGTCCGGCGATTGAGATGCGCGAGACGGACTGGGACAGCGGCGACCGGATGTGGTTTTGCGACTGGATCGCGCCGTTCGGCCATACCGCCGCCATGAACGCCCTGATGCGCCAGGAGGTCTTTGCCGACCACTGCGTGCGGGCGCTCTATCACCGCGGCGAGCAGCGCGGCAAGCGGGTGGTGATGTTTCACGGCCGCCGCGTCAGCCGCGAACAGGCCAGGACCTGGCGGCTGTCTCACCCGCTCGCCTTCGACCTGCCGGAAGCGTTTAAAGGACTAAACCATGAATAAGAACCTCTACCGTATTGTGTTCAACAAAGCGCGCGGCATGCTGATGGTGGTGGCGGACATCGCCCGCTCCGGACGCGCCGGCGCCGCACGCTCTTCCGCGCCGGGCAGCCTCCCGCGCCTGCTGCACGGCAAAATCAGCGCCATCAGCTTCGGCCTGTGGCTGGCGATGGGGGTGATTCACCCGGCGCAGGCCAACATCGTCGCCGACGCCGGCGCGCCGAAAAACCAGCAGCCGACGGTGATGCCGAGCGCCAACGGCACGCCGCAGGTCAATATTCAGACCCCGTCGGCCGCCGGGGTATCGCGCAACACCTACAGCCAGTTCGACGTCAACCAGCAGGGGGCGATCCTCAATAACTCGCATAAAAATGTGCAGACCCAGCTGGGCGGCATGGTGGCGGGGAACCCCTGGCTGGCGAAAGGCGAAGCGAAGGTCATTCTCAACGAGGTCAACTCGCGCGACCCCAGCCGGCTGAACGGGATGATTGAAGTGGCCGGGAAAAAGGCCCAGGTGGTGATCGCCAACCCGTCCGGCATTACCTGTAACGGCTGCGGCTTTATCAACGCCAACCGCGCCACCCTGACCACCGGGCAGGCGCAGCTTAACAACGGCAACCTCACCGGCTATCAGGTCGAACGCGGCGAAGTGACCATCGAAGGCGCCGGGATGGAGAGCTCGGGGGCCGACTACACCGATATTATTGCCCGCTCGGTGAAGGTTAACGCCGGGCTGTGGGCCAAAGACCTGCGGGTCACCACCGGGCGCAACCGGGTGGATGCCGCCCACCAGCGCATCGAAAAAACCGGCGACGATCCGGCGACCCGCCCGCAGCTGGCGGTGGATGTCGCCAGCCTCGGCGGCATGTACGCGGGTAAAATCCGCATGGTCGGCACCGAGAGCGGCGTCGGGGTGCGTAACGCCGGGGCCATCGGCGCCCAGGCCGGAAGCGTGAGCCTGAGCGCCGACGGCCGCATTGAAAACAGCGGCACGCTGCGCGCCAGCGAAGACGCTACCGTCCGCACCGCCGGCGAGTTCAGCAACGGCGGCGCGTTGACCGCCGGCCATAACCTGGACATTCAGGCGGCCAGCCTCACCGGCAGCCGCGACAGCGTGCTGGCCGCCGGAGTGCAAAATGACGGCAGGCTGGCGGAGAGCGGCGATCTGCGGCTGCACGCCGACGGCCAGCTGAGCGTCCACGGCCAGACGCTGGCCGGCGGGAACCTGCGCGCCAGCGGCCAGGGCGTGGACGTCATCGGCAGCCGAACCCAGGGCCAGCGGGTCGAGCTGGACAGCGGCGCGGGCCACCTGCTTACGCAAAACGCCGGTGTCAACGCCCGGGATCTGACCCTGCGCAGCGGCCAAACGCTCAACAACGACGGCGGCACGCTCAGCGCCGATGCGATAACTCTCTCCGCACAGCATCTTTCGAACCGCAAAGGCAAGCTGGTGCAGACCGGCAGCGGCGCCCTGGCGGTGAATCTGCCGGGCGACATCGATAACCGGGAGGGGGAGATTGCCGCCAACGGCGATATTCAGCTCGCGGCGCACGCCGTCGATAACCGCAGCGGGAAAGTGCTGGCGGCGCAGGGCGGCAGCCTGACGGCGCACGCCAGGACGACGCTGGATAACCGCCAGGGCACCCTCGCCGCGGCGGGCGATACCCGGATCGACGCCGGGGATCTCAACAATAGCCAAGGGCTGATCTCTGCCGCCACCGGCAGCGGCGAGATCCGCAGCGCGCAGGCGGTCAGCAACGGTAAGGGCCGCATCGAAGCGGCCAAAACCCAGACCATCAGCGCCGCCGGCCTGGATAACCAGCAGGGGGTTATCGTCGCCGACGGGGCCACGCTGGCGCTCGCCAACGGCACCTTCAACAACCACTCCGGCTCGCTGTACTCGCACGGCGCGCTGGCTATTCACAGCGGCGCGCTCGATAACCAGTTTGGCTACCTCGCCAGCGGCGGCACGCTCACCTTCAAAGGAGGCGATGTTGATAACCGTGCCGGTCAGTTCGCCGCAGAGCAGGCCCTGAACGCCAGCTTCAGCGCCTTCCTGAACCACGAGGGCAGCCTGAAGGCGCTGGGCGCGATGACGCTGAGCGGCGGCACGCTGGACAACGCTCGCGGGATCGTCGGCGCGGGCGGCGCGCTCGAGGTTGGCGTCACCGCCCTCGACAACCGCCAGGGCACCCTGTTCAGCAGCGCCGACGCCCTTCTGCGCGCCGACCGGCTGGACAACCAGGGCGGCCAGCTGGCGGCGCAGCGGACGCTGAGCGTGAACGGCGGGCAGCTGGTCAACGATAGCGGCGGCCTGATCCAGAGCGGCGGGAGCCTGACGATCGCCGCGGACGACATCAGCAACCGCAGCGGCAGCATCATCAGCAGCGCAGCCGCCACCCTGCGCAGCCAGCAGCTGCACAACGCCGGGGGAGAGATCCAGAGCGTCGGCGATCTGCTGATCGATAGCGCCCGCGGCATCGTGGATAACGTTTCCGGGCTGATGCGCAGCGGCGCGACGCTCACGCTCACCGCCGCCCGGCTGATCAACCACAATACCCTCGGCGACAATCAGGGGCTGGAGGCGCAGAACATCGCCCTCGCCAGCGAAGCGCTCGATAACCACAGCGGGATGATTCTGGCCGATAAATCGCTGACGGTGCGCAACGGCGGCGAGCTCGACAACCGCAGCGGCGGGCTGGCGGCCTCCGGGACGGTGGATATCCGTGGCGACGGGCTGGCGCTGTTTAACCAGGACGGCACGGTGAAAGCCGGCGAGATGCTGCGCATTGACGCGGACAGTCTCGACGGCGGCGGCCAGCTGCTGTCGCTCGGCGATATGGCGCTGAGCAGCCGCCGGTCGCTGAATAACAGCGGGACGATGGTAGCCAACGGCAGCTTCACGCTCGCCTCCGCAGGGGATATCACCAACGGCGGCAGACTGCTGGCGGGCAGCAGGCTCGACCTCACCGGCCATAGCCTGAGCAACGGGGCCAGCGGCGAAATTAACGCCGGGCAAAACACCCTTAACGTCAGCGACACGCTGTTCAACGCCGGGCTGATCGACGGCGGCTATACGCGGATTAACGCCGGGACCCTCACCAACAGCGGCAGCGGGCGCATCTACGGCAACGCCATTGGCGTCAATGCCATCACTTTCAATAACCTGGCAGAAAACGGCACGGCGGCGACCCTTGCCGGGCGCGAGCGCGTCGACCTCGGAGTGCAGACCCTGAACAACCGCGATCGCGGGCTGATCTACAGCGGCGGCGATCTGCTGATTGGCGGCGCGCTGGGGGATAACGGCGCCGCGATCGGCCGGGCGGGAACCGTCGATAACCACAGCGCGACGATCGAATCCGCCGGGGATATGACGATCGCCGCCGGGCAGATCAACAACATCAACGATCGCTTCACCACCGGGATCGTCACCGTTTCTCAGGATCGGCTAACCGAATATCAGCACACCGGCTCCCCCAACCGCTGGAACGCCGCGGACGACGGCGTGTTTGTTGACAGGAACTCCGCCGACGGCCTGCGCAATCTGAATACTCCGGACGACACCGGCAGCAATAACGATAGCTTCAACCAGTTCGACTATACCCGCACGGTGGAAGAGACGCGGATCCTCGAATCCGACCCGGCGAAGATCCTCGCCGGCGGCAATATAACGCTCACCGGCGATCGCCTGCTGAACGATAAGAGCCAGGTCATCGCCGGCGGCACCCTGGCGATCGCCGGCCTGCAGGAGGTGAAAAACGACGACGTAACCGGCGAGCGGCGAACCACCGACGTCGGTACCGCCACACACTACTACCGCATTCGCCACAAAGGGGGCGACGAGCAGGGCCGCGACCGTACCGCCTATACACCGCCAAGCGAAATTCAGAGCATCTCCCTGAAGCCGGGGCAGCTCATCAGCGGCGGCAGCGTCGAGGGCACGCCGCTCACCCTCGCGCCGCTGACCCCACAGGGCACGGCGGCGGCGATCGGCATCGCGGGCGCCGTCGCCGGTCAGCACACCGTTTCGCCCGGCGAGCCGGTCACGCCGCCGGCGGGCCAGCAGTTTGAGGTCACGCCCGCGGAAGGGGCGATTCGCATCGTCGGCCCGAATACGACCCTGCCGGATAACAGCCTGTTTACGGTCAACCCCGCCGCCGACGTGCCGTATCTGGTGGAGACCGATCCGCGCTTCACCAACCAGAAGCAGTGGCTCGGCAGCGACTACATGCAGCAGGCGCTGGCCGGCAACGGCGACACGACGCTGAAACGGCTGGGAGACGGCTACTATGAGCAGCGGCTGATCCGCGAGCAGGTGGTCGCCCTGACCGGCCAGCGCTACCTTGACGGCTACACCAGCGACGAAGAGCAGTTTAAGGCCTTGATGGATCAGGGCATTACCTTCGGGAAGCAGTACGCGCTGAAGAGCGGCGTGGCGCTGACCCCCGAGCAGATGGCGCTGCTGACCGGGGATATCGTCTGGCTGGTGAACACCACGGTGAAGATGCCGGACGGCTCGCTGCAGAGCGTGCTGGTGCCGCAGGTCTACGCCAAAGTCAAACCCGGCGACATCGACGGCTCCGGCGCGCTGCTCGCCGGGAATAACGTCAGCATCAAACTCAACGGCGACCTCTTCAACAGCGGCACCCTTAACGGCCGCCGCGTCCTGCAGCTTGACGCCGACAATATCACCAACCGGGCGGGCACCCTGCTCGGCGACGACGTGCGCCTGAACGCCCGCAGCGACATCAATAACATCGGCGGCATTATCCAGGGCGACAGCAGCCTGCAGGCGCTGGCCGGGCGGGACATCAACGCCACCACCACCCTCGCCGACGCGCAGAGCGTCAGCGGCGATAACCGCTTCAGCCGCACCACCATCGACAGCGTCTCCGGCATTTACGTTCAGGGCGATGACGGCAGGCTAACGCTGCACTCCGGCCGCGATATCACCCTCAGCGGCGCGCAGGTGGTCGCCAGCGGCGAACGCGGCGAGGTCCAGCTGGTCGCCGGGCGCGATATCCAGCTCAACGACGTCACCACCGCCCGGCGCGATAATCTGGTGTGGGATGCCGACAACGCCCTCAGCCAGAGTCAGAGCAGCAGCACCGGCAGCGAAGTGACCGGCAAAGGCAGCGTCACGCTGAGCGCCGGGCACGACCTCAGCGCCCGCGGCGCCCTCCTCTCCTCCGGCGCGGCGCTAAACCTCGGTGCAGGCAATAACGTCACCCTCGCGGCGGGCGAAAACAGCCAGACGCTGGACGAGCGCCACAAGGTCACCGGCAGCAGCGGCTGGCTGTCCAAAACCACCACCCGCACCCAGGACAATGTATCGCGGCAGACGGCCCAGGGCAGCGAGCTAAACGGCGACAGCGTCGGCATCACTGCCGGCAACGATCTCACCCTGCGCGGCAGCAGCGTGGCCGGCAGCGGCGACGTGGCCCTGCGGGCGGGCAACGACCTGCGGATCGACACCCAGGATGAGTACAACAGCGAGCAGCACCTCAAGCAGGAGAAAAAATCGGGGCTGATGAGCTCCGGCGGGATCGGCTTCAGCTACGGCACCCAGAGCGTGAAAACCACCGATACCGGGGCGGATATCACCCGGGCGGGCAGCACCGTCGGCAGCGTGAACGGCGACCTGACCCTGCGCGCGGGCGACAACCTGACGGTCAACGGCTCCGACCTGATCGCCGGCCAGGACATGGCCCTGAGCGGCAAAAACGTCGCCATTACCGCCGCCGAAAACCAGAGCCGGCAGACCCACGTGGTCGAACAGAAAACCTCCGGCCTGACCCTGGCCCTCTCCGGCACGGCGGGCAGCGCCCTCAACAGCGTGGTGCAGGCCACCCAGGACGCCAAATCCGCCGGCAGCAGCCGCCTGCAGGCCCTGCAGGCCCTGCAGGGGGTGAAAGCCGCCCTCTCCGGCGTGCAGGCCGGCCAGGCCGCGCGTCTGGATGCGGCGCAGGGCAACGATCCGGCCAACAACAATACGGTTGGCGTCAGCCTCTCTTACGGCAGCCAGTCGTCGAAATCGACCCAGCGCAGCGAGCAGACCATCGCCCAGGGCAGCAGCCTGACGGCGGGGCGCGA
>NZ_BJNO01000021.1 GCF_006539725.1 Klebsiella terrigena
AAAGCATGGGGTTTTTTTGTTGTCTGCGGTTCAGGAAAAGCGCCCGGATGCCGCCCGGATCGGGGGCCGCGCACAGCGCGATCCCTGACCCTTTAGCCGCTAAAACGCCGAAAAATCCCTCTCTCTTCCGCCCTGCAGCGGTGAAACGTAGCGTCAAAATGCTGCTTTATCCCGCCATATAGCACCCTGTTGTCAGCCGTTGCCCGCTTTTTGCCGACTTGCGCGGCGCAGCGCTATATTCATGATGCTTCCTGCCGATTAATCGCTGTATTCTGTCCCATGTGTGGTTGAAACTTTCTCACCTTCCGCTTGCAGACTCGACATTTTGCTTATTCCTGGTTATTGTTAGCTGTCTGGATGTCTAAACGTTTATACGTATGCTATGAGGTAATAAAGTTATGCCTATTCGGGTGCAGGACGAGCTACCGGCCGTCAATTTCTTGCGTAGTGAGAACGTCTTTGTGATGACGGCAACGCGCGCAACGACCCAGGAAATTCGCCCGCTGAAGGTGCTTATTCTCAACCTGATGCCGAAGAAAATCGAGACCGAAAACCAGTTCCTGCGGCTGCTATCAAACTCTCCGCTCCAGCTTGATATCCAGCTGCTGCGCATCGACGCGCGTGAGTCTCGCAACACGCCAACCGAGCACCTGAACAACTTCTACTGCAATTTTGAGGACATCTGCGACCAGAACTTTGATGGCCTGATCGTCACCGGCGCGCCGCTGGGGCTGGTCGAATTCAACGACGTGGCCTACTGGCCGCAGATTAAGCAGGTGCTGGAGTGGGCAAAGGATCACGTCACCTCCACGCTTTTTGTCTGTTGGGCCGTACAGGCCGCGCTCAATATCCTTTATGGCATCCCCAAGCAAACCCGCACTGAAAAAATCTCCGGCGTCTTTGAACACCATATTTTGCATCCGCATGCGCTGCTGACCCGAGGTTTCGACGATACTTTCCTCGCGCCGCACTCGCGCTATGCCGATTTTCCGGCCGCACTGATCCGCGACTATACCGATTTAGAGATCCTGGCAGAAACCGAAGAGGGCGATGCCTATCTGTTTGCCAGCAAAGATAAGCGCATTGCCTTCGTCACCGGACATCCGGAATACGATGCCAATACCCTGGCGGGGGAGTTTTTCCGCGATGTGGAAGCGGGGCTCAGTCCGGAAGTACCGACCAATTATTTCCCGCATGATGACCCACAAAACACACCGCGGGCCAGCTGGAGAAGTCACGGAAACCTGCTGTTTGCCAACTGGCTGAACTACTATGTCTACCAAATCACGCCATACGATCTGCGGCATATGAATCCGACTCTGGATTAATCCTCCAGCCAACGCGATCCTAAAGCGTTTCAGCATTTTGCCTCTGGCACCTTCGGGTGCCTTTTTTGTTTCCGAAATTCAATTCATGTACGAAATAAACTTTAATTTTAATGTTATCAATATGTTGCATTGATATTAAAATTAAAATGGAAATTGTTTTTGATTTTGGAAAAATAATGCGTAGTCTTAATTGTGTTGAGCGAAAACCAGACAACGATCTTTCACTCGCGCCAACTGGATCAACCAAGAGGAGCTGCACAATGACGCAACAGGCGACAATCACTGACGAACTGGCCTTCGGCCAGCCCTATGGCGAGCAGGAAAAGCAGGTCTTAACGCCCGAGGCGGTGGAGTTCCTGGCGGAACTGGTGAGCCGCTTTACGCCTGAGCGCAATAAACTGCTGGCGGCCCGTATCCAGCAGCAGCAGGATATCGACGACGGGAAGCTACCTGACTTCATTTCGGAAACGGCTTCCATTCGTAATGGTGACTGGACGATTCGCGGTATTCCGGCCGATTTACAGGATCGCCGGGTGGAGATTACCGGCCCCGTTGAACGCAAGATGGTGATTAACGCCCTGAATGCCAACGTGAAAGTATTTATGGCTGACTTTGAGGATTCGCTGGCGCCTGACTGGAACAAAGTTATCGACGGTCAGATTAACCTGCGCGATGCGGTCAACGGCACCATCAGCTATACCAACGAAGCGGGGAAAATCTACCAGCTGAAGCCCGATCCTGCGGTGCTGGTTTGTCGGGTGCGTGGCCTGCATCTGCCGGAAAAACACGTGACCTGGCGCGGGGAGTCGATTCCCGGCAGCCTGTTCGATTTCGCGCTCTACTTCTTCCATAACCACCAGGCCCTGCTGGCGAAAGGAAGCGGCCCCTATTTCTATCTGCCGAAGACCCAGGCCTGGCAGGAAGCGGCCTGGTGGAGCGAAGTCTTCAGCTACACCGAAGATCGCTTTGAACTGCCGCGCGGCACCATCAAGGCGACGCTGCTGATTGAAACGCTGCCGGCGGTGTTCCAGATGGATGAGATTCTCCACGCGCTGCGTGACCATATCGTTGGCCTGAACTGCGGACGTTGGGACTACATTTTCAGCTATATCAAAACGTTAAAAAACCATGCTGACCGTGTTTTACCCGACCGCCAGGTGGTGACGATGGACAAGCCGTTCCTCAACGCCTATTCACGCCTGCTGATTAAAACCTGCCACAAGCGCGGCGCGTTTGCGATGGGCGGCATGGCGGCCTTTATTCCCAGTAAAGACGCTGAACGCAACCGCCAGGTACTCGGCAAAGTTACCGCCGACAAAGAGCTGGAAGCTAAAAACGGCCATGACGGCACCTGGATTGCCCACCCGGGCCTTGCGGATACGGCGATGGAGGTTTTCAACCGCGTGCTGGGCGAAAGGACCAATCAGCTGGGCGTCAGCCGGGACCAGGATGCGCCGATTACCGCCGAACAGCTGCTGGCCCCCTGCGCCGGGGAGCGTACCGAAGCCGGGATGCGCGCCAATATTCGCGTGGCGGTGCAGTACATCGAAGCCTGGATCTCCGGCAACGGCTGCGTACCGATTTATGGCCTGATGGAAGATGCGGCGACGGCCGAAATCTCGCGCACCTCTATCTGGCAATGGATCCACCATCAGAAGACGCTTAGCGACGGGACGCCGGTGACCAAAGCGCTGTTCCGCCAGTGGCTTGGCGAAGAGCTGATGGTTATTCAGGAGGAGCTGGGCGAGCACCGCTACAGCAGCGGCCGCTTTGACGATGCCGCGCGGCTGATGGAACAAATCACCACCTCAGATGAACTGATTGATTTCTTAACGTTGCCTGGCTACCGCCTGTTGGCGTAATTCACCCACTCGTGACCCTATGGAGCATCTGCACATGAAAACTCGTACCCAGCAAATCGAAGAATTAAACAAAGAGTGGACACAGCCGCGTTGGGAAGGCATCACCCGCCCGTATAGCGCAGAAGAAGTGGTGAAATTACGCGGTTCGGTCAACCCGGAATGTACCCTGGCGCAGCTTGGCGCGGCCAAAATGTGGCGGCTGCTGCACGGCGGCTCGAAAAAGGGCTATATCAACAGCCTTGGCGCGCTGACCGGCGGGCAGGCGCTGCAGCAGGCGAAGGCGGGGATCGAGGCGATTTATCTCTCCGGCTGGCAGGTCGCGGCGGATGCCAACCTGGCTTCCAGCATGTATCCGGATCAATCGCTGTACCCGGCGAACTCGGTGCCGGCGGTGGTCGATCGGATCAACAACACCTTCCGTCGCGCCGATCAGATCCAGTGGTCTACCGGTATTGAATCCGACGATCCGCGCTATACCGACTATTTCCTGCCGATCGTGGCGGATGCTGAAGCCGGCTTCGGCGGCGTGCTGAATGCGTTTGAGCTGATGAAATCGATGATTGAGGCCGGTGCAGCGGCGGTTCACTTTGAAGATCAGCTCGCATCGGTGAAAAAATGCGGCCATATGGGCGGCAAGGTGCTGGTTCCGACGCAGGAGGCTATCCAGAAACTGGTGGCCGCTCGCCTGGCGGCCGACGTCATGGGCGTACCGACGCTGGTCATCGCCCGTACTGACGCCGATGCTGCGGATCTGATCACCTCTGACTGCGATCCGTACGATCGCGAGTTTATTACCGGCGATCGCACCAATGAAGGTTTTTTCCGCACCCATGCCGGCATTGAGCAGGCGATTAGCCGCGGCCTGGCCTATGCGCCGTACGCTGACCTCGTGTGGTGCGAAACGTCTAAGCCGGATCTTGAGCAGGCTAAGCGCTTTGCGGATGCTATTCACGCCCGCTTCCCGGGCAAGCTGCTGGCCTACAACTGCTCGCCGTCGTTTAACTGGAAGAAAAACCTCGATGACGCGACCATCGCTCGCTTCCAGCAGGCGCTCTCCGACATGGGCTACAAATATCAGTTCATTACCCTGGCGGGTATCCACAGCATGTGGTTCAACATGTTCGACCTCGCCCGCTCCTATGCGCAGGGTGAAGGGATGAAGCACTACGTTGAGAAGGTGCAGCAGCCGGAGTTTGCCGCCGCAGCGGAGGGATACACCTTCGTTTCCCACCAGCAGGAGGTGGGCACCGGCTACTTCGATAAGGTGACCACCATTATCCAGGGCGGCGCTTCCTCAGTCACCGCGCTGACAGGTTCAACGGAAGAAGAGCAGTTCTGACTGTTTTCCCCCTCTCCCTGCCGGGGAGAGGGCTGGGTGAGGGGGAAGGTATGACGCGTGGCCTGGAACTACTGATTGCACAGACTATTTTGCAGGGCTTTGACGCCCAGTATGGCCGTTTTCTTGAAGTGACCTCGGGCGCGCAGCAGCGCTTTGAGCACGCCGACTGGCACGCGGTACAGCAGGCGATGAAGCAGCGTATTCACCTCTACGACCATCACGTCGGTCTGGTGGTTGAGCAGCTGCGCTGCATTACTGACGGCAAAAGTACCGACGCCGATTTTTTACTGCGGGTGAAAGAGCACTACACCCGTTTGCTACCGGACTACCCTCGCTTCGAAATTGCGGAGAGCTTCTTCAATTCCGTCTATTGCCGGTTGTTTGACCACCGCTCGCTGACTCCCGAGCGGCTTTTTATTTTCAGCTCGCAGCCGGAGCGCAGCTTCCGCTCAATTCCCCGTCCGCTGGCGAAAACGTTTTTCCCCGAGCGCGGCTGGGAAACGCTATTAAGCAAGGTACTCTCCGATCTGCCCCTGCGGCTGGCGTGGCAAAACAAGGCGCGGGATATCGGCTATATCACGGCCAGCCTGGTAGAGGCACTCGGCAGCGAGATGCTCTCCCGCTCTCATCTGCAAATAGCCAACGAACTTTTTTATCGCAATAAGGCGGCCTGGCTGGTAGGCAAACTGGTGACGCCGGTGGCAACGCTGCCCTTTTTGCTGCCCGTCCATCGCAGCGATGAAGGCGAGCTGTTTATTGATGCCTGTCTAACCACCCACGCAGAGGCGAGCATCGTCTTTGGCTTTGCGCGCTCCTATTTTATGGTTTACGCCCCGCTGCCCGGTGCGCTGGTCGAGTGGCTGCGCGAGATCCTGCCGGGGAAAACCACCGCCGAGCTGTACATGGCGATTGGCTGCCAGAAGCACGCAAAAACGGAAAGCTACCGTGAATACCTGCACTATATTGCCCGCAGCGACGAGCAGTTTATCGAGGCGCCCGGCATCCGCGGCATGGTGATGCTGGTCTTTACTCTGCCGGGCTTCGACCGGGTATTTAAGATCATCAAGGACCGTTTTGCGCCGCAAAAGGAGATGACCGCCGCCCACGTCCGCGCCTGCTATCAGCTGGTTAAAGAGCACGACCGCGTCGGGCGAATGGCCGATACCCAGGAGTTTGAAAACTTCGTGCTGGATAAGCGGCAAATCGCACCGCAGCTGATGGCGCTGCTGCAGTCGGAAGCCGGGGCTAAAATTACCGACCTCGGGGATCGGATTGCCATCAGCCATCTCTATATCGAGCGGCGGATGGTGCCGTTGAATATCTGGCTGGAGCAGGTCGACGGCCAGGCGCTGCGCGATGCGGTCGAGGAGTACGGCAACGCTATTCGCCAACTGGCCGCCGCCAATATTTTCCCCGGCGACATGCTGTTCAAAAACTTCGGCGTGACCCGCCATGGCCGGGTGGTGTTCTACGATTACGATGAGATTTGCTACATGACGGAGGTTAATTTCCGCGAGATCCCGCCGCCGCGCTATCCGGAAGATGAGCTGGCGAGCGAGCCGTGGTACAGCGTGTCGCCGGGGGACGTTTTCCCGGAAGAGTTCCGCCACTGGCTCTGCGCGGACCCGCGTATCGGGCCGCTGCTCGAGGAGATGCACGCCGATCTGCTGCGGGCCGACTACTGGCGCGAGCTGCAGACGCGCATCCGCAACGGCCACGTGGAGGATGTCTACGCCTACCGCCGTCGCCAGCGTTTTTGCGTGCGTTACGGCGCGATGCAGCAGGCGGGCTAAGCGAAAAGCCGATGCGAGCCGCGGGGTCGCGGCTCAGGACGATAGCGCATCGGCGACGTCGATCAGCGCGAACTCTTCGTAAACCAGCTCCATCTCCGGTGACCAGCTCCCTTCACGTTCGAAGAAGGCCCGGTGAGCCTGCTGCCAGTAGCCCAGGCTCAAATCGCCTTCACCCTCCAGCGCGGCAAGATCCGCGGTCATCTCATTAAAGCGAATAATTCTGAGCGCCAGGGTGCGGATGACGCACGCCGGCTCGCCCGCGCCGTTGAGCACGATGTGCAACGAGCCCGGAGTGACCGGCGGATTTTCCTGCCGATAGCTGGCAAGCGAGCCGCAGGTGCCGCGCTTTTTCCCGGCGATAACCAGCGCCACCAGCTCGTCGGCCAGCGCGGGGGAGTCGCCAAATGACCAGCAGAAGGCGCCGGGATAGCGCTGCTGCCAGAGGGCCTGCAGATCGCTCATCTTAGCGCACCCCACCGTAGGCCAGGGTCACCTCTTTGGCGGCCTTAATTGCCAGCGCGCCGAGCTCGGTGACGCGATCGTCGGTCATCCGCGAGATAGGCCCGGAGATGGAGATCGCGGCAAACGGCTCGCGGTGTTCGTCATAGATGCAGGACGCGACGCAGCGCAGGCCCAGGGCATGCTCTTCGTCGTCGAACGAATAGCCGCGCTTGCGCGTCTGGGCCAGGTCCTCTTTCAGATGCAGCGGCGATACCAGGGTGGCGTGAGTGTAGGCGTGCAGGCCTTTGCGGTGCAGAAGGCCGGTGACCTGCTCTTCGCTTAGCTGCGACAGGAAGGCTTTACCCGCTCCGGAGGCGTGCATCGGCAGCTTGCCGCCAATCGGCGCCGACATGCGCATCAGCTGCGTACACTGCACCTGGTCGATGATAATCGCCTGGTGGTCGCCCTGATCCAGCACCGCCAGGTTGACCGTTTCGCCGGAGTCCTCCATCAGCTGGCGCAGAATGGGGTGCACGATGGCCAGCAGGTTGCGGCTTTGCAGAAAGCTGCTGCCGACCACAAAGGCGTGGGCGCCGACGGACCAGTGCCCGAGATCGCCCACCTGGCGCACGAAGCCCAGCTGCTGCATGGTTGTCAGCAGGCGGTGGGTTGTCGAGTTCGGCAGGCCGGCCTGCTGCGCCAGCTCGGTTAACGCGACGCTGCCGTGCGATTCAGAAATCCATTCGAGTAATTTTAGCCCACGGGTAAGCGACTGAACTTGCCCGCTGGCCTGAGGGGCGGCGGGAGTCGCGGGTTTTCTGCCGCGCTTTGCGGGAACGGGAGTGGCCATCGCAGATTCCTTTTTTCTGTATCGTGGAAATAGTTTTCGTTTTATTTGCCCATTTTGCAATCACAACCCGACTGATCGGATGAGTGAAGCTGAACATGTCTCATATTGCCCGCCGCTCTCTTTCCCGCCCCTGTGGTTTATGCCAGTATGGACGGACACTTCATCCTTCAAACTGCTTCTGCGTTGGCTGCTCTGACTCATCCCCGGTTACCTGCTTGTCTAAGCGCCTGGGGCTGGCTTGCCGCCCTGACCCAGCTTGAATGATTTTGTGTATTTCTGGGGTCTGGTTGAGCGTTGTCGGGAGCGAGTGTGAGCAGCAAAGTTGAGCAACTGCATCAGCAGTTAAAAAAACGTATTTTGGTTCTGGATGGGGGCATGGGCACCATGATCCAGGGCTATCGTCTGAGTGAAGAAGAGTTCCGCGGCGCGCGCTTTGCCGACTGGCCTTGCGACCTGAAAGGCAATAACGACCTGCTGGTGCTCAGCAAGCCGGACGTGATCCGCGCCATTCACGACGCCTATTTCGAGGCCGGCGCGGACATCATTGAGACCAACACCTTTAACTCGACGACTATCGCGATGGCGGATTACCAGATGGAATCCCTGTCGGCGGAAATCAACTTTGTCGCGGCACAGCTGGCGCGCGCCAGCGCCGACGAGTGGACCGCCCGCACGCCGGAAAAGCCGCGCTACGTCGCGGGGGTCCTCGGGCCGACTAACCGCACCGCCTCCATCTCTCCTGACGTCAACGACCCGGCCTACCGCAACATCACCTTCGACGGGCTGGTGGAAGCCTACCGTGAGTCAACGAAGGCGCTGGTGGAAGGGGGCGTCGACCTGATTATGATTGAGACGGTATTCGACACCCTGAACGCCAAAGCGGCAATCTTTGCGGTCAAAGAGGAGCTTGAGGCGCTGGGCGTCGATCTGCCGATCATGATTTCCGGCACCATCACCGATGCCTCCGGCCGTACGCTCTCCGGGCAGACCACCGAAGCCTTTTATAACTCGCTGCGCCACGCCGATGCGCTCACCTTCGGCCTCAACTGCGCGCTGGGCCCGGACGAGCTGCGCCAGTACGTGCAGGAGCTCTCGCGCATCGCCGAATGCTACGTTACCGCGCACCCCAATGCGGGCCTGCCGAACGCCTTTGGTGAATACGATCTGGATGCCGATACCATGGCCGCGCAAATTCGCGAATGGGCTGAATCCGGGTTCCTGAATATCGTCGGCGGCTGCTGCGGCACCACGCCGGAGCATATCGCGGCCATGTCGCGCGCCGTTGCCGGACTGGCGCCGCGCGCGCTGCCGGAAATCCCGGTGGCCTGCCGCCTTGCCGGCCTCGAGCCGCTGAATATCGGCGACGACAGCCTGTTTGTTAACGTCGGCGAACGGACCAACGTGACCGGCTCTGCGAAGTTCAAGCGACTGATTAAAGAAGAAAAATATAATGAAGCGCTGGACGTTGCCCGCCAGCAGGTCGAGAGCGGCGCGCAGATTATCGATATCAACATGGATGAGGGGATGCTCGACGCAGAGGCGGCGATGGTGCGTTTCCTCAACCTGATTGCCGGTGAGCCCGATATTGCCCGCGTGCCGATCATGATCGACTCCTCAAAGTGGGAAGTCATCGAAAAAGGCCTGAAGTGCATCCAGGGCAAAGGCATCGTCAACTCTATCTCGATGAAAGAGGGGATCGAGCCGTTTATCCATCACGCTAAAAAAGTGCGCCGCTACGGTGCCGCCGTGGTGGTGATGGCCTTCGACGAGCAGGGCCAGGCCGATACGCGGGCGCGCAAAATCGAGATTTGCCGCCGGGCGTACAAAATTCTGACCGAAGAGGTGGGCTTCCCGCCGGAAGATATTATCTTCGACCCCAATATCTTCGCAGTGGCGACCGGCATTGAAGAGCACAACAACTATGCGCAGGACTTTATCGGCGCCTGTGAAGATATCAAACGCGAGCTGCCGCATGCGCTGATTTCCGGCGGCGTCTCCAACGTCTCGTTCTCCTTCCGCGGCAACGATCCGGTCCGCGAGGCGATTCACGCCGTCTTCCTGTACTACGCCATTCGTAACGGCATGGACATGGGGATTGTGAACGCCGGGCAGCTGGCGATTTATGACGACCTGCCCGCCGAGCTGCGCGATGCCGTCGAAGACGTGATCCTCAACCGTCACGCCGAGGGCACCGATCGCCTGCTGGAGCTGGCGGAAAAATATCGCGGCAGCAAAACGGACGACTCCGCCAACGCCCAGCAGGCGGAATGGCGCAGCTGGGACGTTAAAAAGCGTCTTGAATACTCGCTGGTGAAAGGGATCACCGAATTTATCGAGCTGGACACCGAAGAGGCGCGTCAGCAGTCGACCCGCCCCATCGAGGTGATTGAAGGCCCGCTGATGGACGGCATGAACGTGGTGGGCGACCTGTTCGGCGAGGGCAAAATGTTCCTCCCGCAGGTGGTGAAATCGGCCCGCGTGATGAAGCAGGCGGTGGCCTACCTCGAGCCCTATATTGAAGCCAGTAAAGAGAAGGGTTCCAGCAACGGCAAGATGGTGATCGCCACCGTCAAAGGCGACGTGCACGATATCGGTAAAAACATCGTCGGCGTGGTGCTGCAGTGTAATAACTACGAAATCATCGATCTTGGCGTGATGGTTCCGGCAGAAAAAATCCTCCGAACCGCGCGCGAGGTCAACGCCGACCTGATTGGCCTCTCCGGGCTGATTACCCCGTCGCTGGATGAAATGGTCAACGTCGCAAAAGAGATGGAGCGCCAGGGCTTTACCCTGCCGCTGCTGATTGGCGGCGCGACCACCTCCAAAGCGCATACGGCGGTAAAAATCGAGCAGAACTACAGCGGCCCGACGGTCTACGTGCAGAACGCCTCGCGTACCGTTGGCGTCGTGGCGGCGCTGCTTTCCGATACCCAGCGCGATGACTTCGTTGCCCGGACGCGCAAAGAGTACGAAACCGTGCGTATCCAGCATGCGCGCAAGAAGCCGCGCACTCCGCCGGTCACCCTGGAGGCCGCCCGGGATAACGACCTGGCGTTTGACTGGGAGAGCTACACGCCGCCGGTGGCCCATCGCCTCGGCGTGCAGGAGGTCGAAGCCAGCATCGAAACGCTGCGTAACTATATCGACTGGACGCCGTTCTTTATGACCTGGTCGCTGGCCGGGAAATACCCGCGCATCCTCGAGGACGAAGTGGTCGGCGAAGAGGCGCAGCGGCTGTTTAAAGATGCCAACGACCTGCTGGATAAGCTGAGCGCCGAGAAGTCGTTGAACCCGCGTGGGGTGGTGGGATTATTCCCGGCTAACCGCGTGGGCGACGACATCGAAATCTACCGTGACGAGACGCGCACCCATGTTCTGACCGTCAGCCATCACCTGCGCCAGCAGACCGAGAAGGTCGGATTTGCCAACTACTGCCTCGCCGATTTTGTCGCGCCGAAGCTGAGCGGCAAGGCCGACTATCTTGGCGCGTTCGCGGTGACCGGCGGGCTGGAGGAGGACGCGCTGGCCGAGGCCTTTGACGCTCAGCACGATGATTACAATAAAATCATGGTCAAAGCGATCGCCGACCGTCTGGCCGAAGCGTTTGCGGAATATCTGCATGAGCGGGTGCGTAAGGTTTACTGGGGCTATGCCGCGAACGAGAACCTGAGCAACGAGGAGCTGATCCGCGAGAACTATCAGGGGATTCGTCCGGCGCCGGGCTATCCGGCCTGCCCGGAGCATACCGAAAAAGCCGTGATCTGGGAGCTGCTGGACGTGGAGGCGCATACCGGCATGAAGCTGACCGAATCGTTCGCCATGTGGCCGGGCGCCTCGGTCTCCGGCTGGTACTTCAGCCATCCGGACAGCAAGTACTACGCGGTGGCGCAGATCCAGCGCGATCAGGTTGAGGATTACGCGCTGCGCAAAGGAATGACCCCTGGCGAAGTTGAGCGCTGGCTGGCACCGAACCTGGGCTACGACGCGGACTAGCCTGCGGCCTGTCGCAAATCGGTTATCTTCACTTACAACTTAGCGGGCGCCCAAAAGGCGCCCTGTCTCTTTATTGCGGCTAAACCCTTATACTGGAGTATTGATTCAGGGCAATCTGCACTGACCGGGATTGCTCTGGGCGATGTAGCCCGGCTAAGCGTAGCGCCGCCGGGGGAATTCCCGACGGGGCTATCCGCATTTATCCGTCGGGTAATAAGGAGAACAAGAATCCGTGTTAACTCTGCTGCACCTGCTTTCTGCCGTCGCCCTGCTGGTTTGGGGCACCCATATCGTTCGTACCGGCGTGATGCGCGTCTATGGCGCACGCCTGCGTTCCGTTCTCAGCAGTAGCGTCGAGAAAAAACCGCTCGCCTTCTGCGCCGGTATTGGCGTTACGGCTCTGGTCCAGAGCAGCAACGCTACCACCATGCTGGTTACCTCGTTTGTCGCCCAGGACCTGGTCGCGCTGGCCCCGGCGCTGGTGATTGTGCTGGGCGCCGACGTGGGGACCGCGCTGATGGCGAGGGTGCTGACCTTCGACCTCTCCTGGCTCTCACCGCTGCTGATATTTATCGGCGTGATTTTCTTCCTTGGCCGCAAGCAGACCCGCGCGGGCCAGCTGGGGCGGGTCGGTATCGGGCTGGGGCTGATTTTACTGGCGCTGGAGCTGATCGTGCAGGCGGTGCATCCCATCACCCAGGCCAACGGCGTGCAGGTGATATTCGCGTCGCTGACCGGCGATATCATGCTGGATGCGCTGATTGGCGCCATGTTCGCGATAGTGAGCTACTCCAGCCTCGCGGCGGTGCTGCTAACCGCCACGCTCACCTCCACCGGCGTGATTTCGTTCCCGGTCGCGCTGTGCCTGGTTATCGGCGCGAACCTCGGTTCCGGGATCCTGGCGATGATCAACAACAGCGCCGCCAACGCCGCCGCGCGCCGCGTCGCGCTGGGCAGCCTGCTGTTTAAGCTGGTGGGCAGCCTGATTATTCTGCCGTTTGTCCACCTGCTGGCGGATGCGATGCACAAGCTGCCTTTGCCGGAAGCGGAGCTGGTGATTTACTTCCACGTCTTCTACAACCTGATCCGCTGCGTGGCGATGGTGCCGTTCGCCGAGCCGATGGCCCGGCTCTGCAGGCGTCTGATTCAGGAAGAGCCTGAGCAGGACCTGCACCTGAAACCGAAGCATCTGGATACCTCGGCGCTGGATACGCCGGCGCTGGCGCTGGCCAACGCCGCTCGCGAGACGCTGCGCATTGGCGACGCCATGGAGCAGATGCTGGACGGCCTGCGCAAGGTGATGCACGGCGAGCCGCGGGAGGAGAAGGGGCTGCGCAGAATGGCGGACGATATCAACGTGCTTTATACCGCCATCAAGCTCTATCTGGCGCGGATGCCGAAAGATGAGCTCGCCGAAGAGGAGTCTCGCCGCTGGGCGGAGATTATCGAAATGGCGCTCAACCTCGAGCAGGCTTCCGATATCGTCGAGAGAATGGGCAGCGAAATTGCCGATAAATCGCTGGCCGCGCGGCGGGCCTTCTCCGTTGAAGGGTTGAAGGAGCTCGACGGCCTGTACGATCAGCTGCTGAGCAACCTCCAGCTGGCGATGTCGGTCTTCTTCTCCGGCGACGTCCCGAGCGCCCGGCGCCTGCGCCGCAACAAGCACCGTTTCCGCATCATGAACCGCCGCTACGCGCACGCGCACGTCGATCGCCTGCACCAGCAGAACGTGCAGAGCATTGAAACCAGCTCCCTGCATCTGGGGCTGCTGGGCGATATGAAGCGTCTCAACTCGCTGTTCTGTTCGGTCGCCTACAGCGTGATGGAGCAGCCGGACGAAGATGACGAGCGGGATGATTATTAAGCGCTAAGGCCGCTGCCGGCCGCAGCGCCTCAGGGAAACCCCGCAGGCGCTGCGTTAACCGGGCCTGCGACTCTCCCCGGCGGGGAGAGGAGGAAGGTGGTTAAAATCGGTGGCCGGCGGCGACAGGAACCGCTTCTTTTCCAGCAGTAAACACCAGCGTTGGGTTCGGGCCGCCGAGGGTGGCGTGTCCCTGCGCGACCTGAATCCAGTTTCCTTCCGGTAAACCGATAATCACCAGCTCCGGCGCCACCACCAGCAGCTCGCGGATCCGCTGCTCGCGGGTTTCGCCTTTATGTCCTTCCGGCAGGGCGTTGGTGAAGTGGGGGTTAATCTGCAGCGGGAACAGCCCCAGGGCGTCAAACCCCTGCGGGTCAACGATCGGCATATCGTTAGTGGTGCGGATGGTCGGGCAGGCGAGATTGGCGCCGGCGCTCCAGCCGATATACAGCGCGCCGCGCCTGACCACGTCAACGATTGGCGCCAGCAGGCCGCGCGTGCGGCACTCTTTGAGCAGCTGGAAGGTATTACCGCCGCCGACGATGACCACGTCGGCGGTCTCAATCGCCGCGACGGGATCCGCGACGCTGTGAATGCCCGTGACGCTCACGCCCAGAGGAGCAAAGACCGCGGCGGTTTTTGCCGTGTAATCATCCCAGGTCTGCGTGACGCCGGCGAAAGGGATAAACACCGCCGAACGGCGGCCGTTCAGCTGCCCGGAAATGACCGGCAGCGCGTGTTCCAGCCATGCCTTGCCGGGCAGGGTCGAGTTACTCAGTAGCAGTAGTTCCATCTTTTCTCCGTGATAACCACCGTCATTCAGGCCGTTTGCGCGGTGGCGGAGCCGCAAAACGCGCCGCTGCGCCTGAACGTCTATGGTCTGGTCATAATGACAAAGTCGGCTGGCGATCCTACCACTGCTTGCCCCTGCGCTCGCTGACGTGGCTCACGATGTTGTCAGGTTGCGGCACGCCACGCTGCCGCAACCTGCGCATTACGACCCGGGCGTTTAGCCCGCGCGGGCAAACGCCGCCGCTTCGTTAACCAGCGCCTCGTCCGGGCGCACGCCGGTGTACAGCGCAAACTGCTCTACCGCCTGCAGGGCAATCACCTCCGCGCCGCTGATGGTGCGTTTATCCAGCCGCTGCGCCAGGCGGATCAGCGGCGTCTCCGGCGGCAGGGCCACCACGTCGAACACCACGTCGGCACCCTCAACCATGGCCTGGCTGAAGGCCAGCGTCCCGGCGTACTCTCCGCCCGCCATGCCGAGAGGGGTGACGTTGACCAGGATAGCCGCCGCGATCCCCTCAGGCTGCGGCTGCCACTGGAAGCCGTACTGTTTTGCCAGCGCCAGGCCGCTATCGCGATTGCGGGCGGCGATAATGACATCGCGGAAGCCAGCGTCGCGAAACGCGGCGATGACCGCCTTCGCCATGCCGCCGCTGCCCTGAATCATCACCTTCGCCGTGGGCGCCAGACTGTGGCTGTCGATCAGGCTTTTCACCGCGATATAGTCGGTGTTGAGGCCGGTCAGCCTGCCGCTATCGTTGACGATGGTATTGACTGAATCAATCACCTTTGCAGAAGGGTCGATAGCGTCGAGAAACGGCATACAGCTCTCTTTGAACGGCATGGATATCGCGCAGCCGCGAATGCCCAACGCCCGAACGCCTTGTACCGCTGCCGCAATATCCTGCGTCGTAAAGGCTTTGTAGATGTAGTTTAGCTCCAGCTTTTCATAGAGATAGTTATGAAAACGGGTACCGAAGTTGCCCGGGCGGCTGGCCAGCGACATGCAGAGCTGAGTGTCGCGATTAATCATGGGTAATCTCCTCCGCGTGGGCCAGCAGATACTGCTCGGCTTCGCCGGACCAGATCCCGTGATGGCGCGCCATAATTGCCGCCAGCGCCGGATCGGCAATGCTGCCCAGCGGCGTCAGCGGGATCGATTTTCCGGTATAAACCAGCTTCTTGCCGCCGCCGACGGCCGGTAAATCGAGGGTGGTTTCGCCCGCAGCGTTGAGCCCAAGAATATGGGTTACCACCTTCGCCGCCTGCACCTTTTTCTCCTGCATCAGCGCCACGGCGGCGCGCATATCGTCAGTGTTGCCCCCGGAGGTGCCGACGTAGTGGGTAAAGGCGTAGTGGACGTCGTAAAAGTTAACCGGCGCGCTAAACTGTTTATCCTGCGGGCCGGCGAAGAAGTTCAGGCAGCCGTCGGCGGCCAGCAGCGAAGAGGCAAGGGTAATCAGCTCCTCTTTCGGCACGAAAACGAAAATATCGTCAAACCCGTGGCCGCCGGTCAGCGCCATCAGCGTCTCCCGGCTGGCGTCATGGCCGTCGAGGTAGTGGATCAGGGTTTGCGGCTCTGAAGGATAGTGCCGACGGGCGTAGCTCAGCTTGGGCTTATTGGTGTCGGTGACCACCAGCAGAGAGGGGTTGATCGGGCCATGCAGGGCATAGTCAATGGCCAGCAGGCCCATCGGGCCGGTGCCGCCGAGGATCAGCGTGCGCCCCTGCGGCCGGATGCCCATCGTATGGTTATAGGTGCCTTCCTGCAGGTGATAGTTGGCGTTGAAGGCGCCAATAACGCAGGAGAGCGGCTCAACCAGCGAGCCTTCAAACCAGGTATCGCCCTCCCAGGGGAGCAGGCAGTCCTGGGTCATCACCTCGTCGGGGATCACCACGTGGGTGGCTTCGCCGCCGATCCACGGGAACGAGTAGCCGGGACAATCCGGGCGATCCGGCAACTGCAGGTTGGCCTGAATCACGTAGCGCTGGCCGGGGTGGAATTTGTGCTGCCACTTTTTGCCGACCGCGAGGATTTCGCCGCAAAACTCATGCCCGATGACAATCGGATTGAGCGCAACGTCGTCCGGGACCTTTTTGTGATCCTCACCCTGATTGGCCTCTTTCCATGAGGAGAGGCACAGGCTGTCGGTGACTACCCGAGCGAGAATTTCATCATCCCCCATCGCCGGGAGTTCGAAAGTTTCCAGGCGCAGATCGCGTTTGCCATACAGACGTAGAGCCGTAGTTTTCATGTTTACCACCTCATCCCCTTACTCTTGCGGGGTTAGTTTATTGAAGCCGCCCCGACGGCAGCGCCGGGGCGAAAGATCAGGACAGGAAGCCCAGCGCGTTACCGATAATCCCGAGGCCGAACAGGGCGAAAATGAGCCAGACCGGGTTCACCTTCTTATTGAGCAGGCGCACCATCAGCAGCGTCAGCCCCAGGGCCAGCAGGCCAGGGCAAAGCTGGTCGAGGATGTTCTGCACGGTCATGGTGACGGTGGCGCCGTCAGCGCCCGGAGTTTGGGAGACCACCAGCGGTACGTTGATGGTGGTCCACTTCGTCACCAGCACGCCCATCACAAACAGGCCGAGGATTGAGGCGCCTTCGGTGAGTTTTTGCAGCAGGTTGCCGCCCATATCGTTGACGATATTGACCCCTTTGCGAAAGCCAAGCTGCAGCCCGTACCACTTCATGGCCAGACGTACCGCGTTGAAAATAAAGAAGAACAGTAGCGGGCCAAGAATATTTCCGGAGAGCGCCAGCGAGGCGCCGAGCGCGGCGGTAATCGGGCGCAGGGTTCCCCACACCAGCGGGTCGCCGACCCCCGCCAGCGGCCCCATCAGCCCGACCTTGATGCCGTTAATCGCGCCGTCGTCAATCGCCGCGCCGTTGGCGCGCGCCTCTTCCATCGCGGCGGTGACGCCCAGCACCGGGCCGCAAACCGCGGGGGTGGTATTGAAGAACACCAGGTGGCGCTTGAGGGCCGCAACCTGATCCTCCTTCAGCGGGTAGAGGCGCTTGATCGCCGGGATCATGTCGTAGCAAAATCCCAGGCCATGAATACGTTCGAAGTTAAAAGAGGCCTGCTGCAGGTTGGAGCGCAGAAACATGCTAACCAGGTCGCCTTGCGTGAGTTTTTTCTGTTCCATGGTCGGCTCCATTAGTCGTCAAGTTGGTCAAGGGCGGTGGAAGAGGCGGCGCTCGCCTGGGGTTCAGGCTTGCGCCACTGCGGATTGAGCTGGATATAGATCAGCGCGATGATGACCCCCACGCCGCCGAAGGCCAGCAGGCTAAAGTTGAGGTAGCCGCCGGCAAGAAAACCAAGGAAAAAGAAGGGCATCAGATACTTCACGCCCATCATGCGCAGGACCATGGCGTAGCCGACCACGACGATGAAACCGCCGGCAATTTGCAGGCCGCGGGTCACGAATTCCGGGATCGCATTCAGCATGCTGCTGACCATATCGGCGCTGACGAACAGCGACACCACCAGCGCCGGGATGGCGACGCGCAGTGCCTGCACGCCGAGCGCCGAGACGTGCAGCAGATCGATGGTGCGAAAGCGGGCCTCTTCGGCGGCTTTATCCGCCGCGTGCTGGAAGACCACCGTGATGGTGCGAGCAAAGACGGTCAGCACCTGTCCGGCTGCGGCAACCGGCAGAGCGATGGCGATACCGGTCGCGATGCTTTGCTGGCCGACGATGACTAAAATGGCCGAAATGATGCTGGCCAGGGCTGAATCCGGAGACTGCGCCGCGCCGACGTTCATCCAGCCGAGGGCAATCAGCTCCAGCGTGCCGCCGAGCATAATTCCGGTTTTTAAATCACCGAGAATCAGCCCAATCACCGTACAGGCAATTAACGGGCGGTGGGTCTGGAATTCATCCAGCACGCTGCCCATTCCGGCAATACAGGAAAAAATAAATATGGCTATTATTTGTAGGGTACTAATTTCCATAATTATAACCTTTAAAGTGTAGGGAACCCTGCCTGTTACGGCACATATACCAGTCACGTGGTTATTTATGCTGACGGCGAGGTATTTATTTTCGCCGCAATGCCTGCACCCGGACGGATAGTAAACAGGCGTTCTTTATTCTGTAACGGACTGCTGAGCGAGCTTGTCGAGAATATTAATGGATGGATCGGAGGCCACCACGCGTAAATCCAGAATAACGCCAAGCTGGTCCAGCTGGCGAAATGCGTCAATATCCGTTTGATCTAATGAAACGGCTTTGGTGAGCTGTTTCTTGCCCGGTCGCCAGGCCATGCCGCCTATATTTAGCGTGGCTATTTTGACCCCCTGCTGCACCATCGTTAAAACGTCTTGCGGATTAGTAAATAAATAAAAAACGGATTCATTTTGATATTGCGGATTATGATAAACGGCAACCGCTTTTTCGAGATTTACGACGTTGACTTTCATCCCCGGCGGCGCGGCCTGGCGGAGCAGGGTCCGGCGCACTTCATCGTTATAAACATCGTCGTTGCAGATAATAATGCGCTGAGCGTTGGCCACTTTGGACCAGACGGTGGTCACCTGGCCGTGGATCAGCCGGTCATCGATGCGGGCGAGCGTGATGTTCATCAGAAATCCTCCTCAACGGTTTGCGGGAGCCGCCAGACCACGCAGCACTGGCTGGCAATCGCGGTCAAATGGTCGCACAGGGCGTCGGCGGTCATGGCCTGCTGGTTATCCACCAGCTCCAGCGCCAGCGGCAAAGAGAGGCCGCTGATCACCCGCAGCTGCGGGTTTTTCATCGCCAGCCCTGCGGCGGCATTCCACGGGCTGCCGCACTGTAAATCGACGGCAATCAGCCACTCATCATTGCTGTGAGTACTTACTAACTCTTCCAGCTTAGCGGCGATATCGCCGGCATTTTCTCCCGGGACAAACTCCACCGCGCTGACGTTGACGTCGCCATAGACCATACGAACGGAGTCCAGCATGGCGCAGGCAAGCTGGCCGTGAGCGCAGAAAATAGCGTTGACCATAGGATCTCCTTAACCGCGGGTTTTACCGCCAGCGATGTTAGTGGTTACTCCGGTTATATAGCTCGCACGCTCTGACAGCAGGTAGCAAACGTAGTCCGCAACCTCGCTCAGGCGCCCGGAGCGGCCGATGGGAATGGCGTTTTTGCTATAGCCCTCGCGCAGCTGTTCAACGCTGATGCCGCGGGTCCACGCCAGCGCTTCTTCATACTCCGGCGTGCGCAGCCCGGTTTTTTCCAGAATGCCCGGCGCGACGCCCACCACGCGGATACCGTGTTTGCCCAGCTCCTTCGACCATGAGCGGGTGAAGCTATTCAGCGCCGCCTTGGTGGCCGCATAGCAGCTCTGGCCCTCCGAGCCTTCCAGCCCGCTTTCTGACGAGACGTTAACGATCGCCCCTTCGCGCTGTTTCACCATCTGCCGGGCGACCGCCTGGGACATTAAAAAGACGCCTTTTTGGTTAATGTTGACCATTTTCTCAAAGGCCGCTTCGTTCAGCTCATAGCGGCCGGCGGGCGCCTTTTCATCAACTAACAGGCGGGGAAAATTAACCCCGGCGTTATTTACCAGGCCGTCAATACGTCCGCAGCGCTGAATAATTTGCTCGACGCTGTGGTTCACCTCGTCGGCGCGGGAAATATCGGTGGGCCAGAACCTATAGTTCTCACCGTTACGATATTTATCGCCGCCGTGAATATCCGTCATTTGCACATTGGCGCCTTGCTCAATTAATTCATCGACGATGGCCAGGCCGATTCCGGAGGCGCCGCCGGTGACAATAACTATTTTATCTTTAAGGTTTAGCCATGTTTTCATTATCGTCTTCTCGTTATTTAGATAAAGGGATTCCGCGCAGCGCGAGCTGCGGGAATGAATATTCTTATTTTATTTCAGTAATAGCTCAGCCGTTTCCCGGTTAGTGACCAGACAATTAATATATCCGCCGTTCAGGGCGCCGAGGATCCCGCTATATTTTTCTTCGCCAATGGCGATGCCCACCGAATAGCGTGCGTGCTTGAGCCTGGCGATATCAATAGAGAGCGTTTTTTCGTTCATATTAGTTTCAACGATGCCGCCGTTAATATCGTAAAAGCGCGAGCAAATATCGCCGGCGACGTGGCGGGCGTTGAGATCGTCGCTCTCTTCGCTGCCGTAAAACGCGTGCCAGTTCGCGCCGTCGCGGATCGCCGGTGAGCCGATCCCGACCAGCGCAACATCCAGATTGTCCCAGTAGGATGAGATGGTCTGAAAATGCCTGGACTGCATGATGCCGTTGCGGATCAGGGGATTTTCCAGCAGCGCCGGGAAGTCGGCGAGGTGCGACTCGGCCTTCAGCTTCGCCGCCGCGCTATAGGTCAGAGTATTGACGTGGTAGCGGCTCTCCAGCTTACCGGAGGGGCCGCCGATAATCGGCACGCAGATCGCCTGACGCGACTGGCTGGCCTGCGGCAGGGTTTCGACCAGCGCCCGCACCGCGCGTCCCCAGGAGAAGCCGATGATATCGCCGGGCTCCAGCAGCCGATCGACCAGCTGAGCGCCGTGCTGCCCGATGGTATTGAGCTGATCCTCCTCCTGCGCCGAGCTGCAGGAAGCCACCACTGCTTCTTTGAGGGAAAATTTTTGCTTCAGCTGCTGCTCCAGCCACAGGTTCTCGTTGTAGTCATAGTTGATGGCGATAGTGACGATGCCCTGCTCGCGGCCGCGTTTTAGCAGACGGCTGATCGTGGTGCGGTAAATACCCAGCTCGCGGGCGATCTGTGCCTGGGTCAGGTCCTGCTCGTAGTAGAGCTGGGCAATTTTCACGATTAAGCGGATATCGTCGCTATTTTCGGTGGTCATCTGCGGGCTCCTGCACATTTGTGCAAATCACGTTGTTGCTGCCTTGATCTGATATAACCCCATCAGCAGCCGACCACAAAGCAATTTTCCCCCCTTTCATTGCGCTATGTCGGGCGTTTATATTGCACATTTGATTATCGGCCCGCCGGCGGACGGCACCTTTGTGCCGGATTGCCTAATCGCTTGATTCTGCTTATTTTCGCCGGACAAAGTTGCAGAGGGTTCCACGGGACACTTTTGTGTAGAAAGACGCGGCAGATCACACTTAGCGCCACGGCGCCGGTACGTGATTATTTTTGATTGCCCGCCGGCTGAGGTATATTTCTCGTTTTACATATAAAAGCATTCAAGTTTTATCGAGGCGGCAGGAGAGCGAGCGCCGGCAGCATAGCAATCTATGTGACCGGGATGCGTGAGCGTGGCCAATACGGGGACAACTTGAAGGATGAAGTGTTTTTAGGAGACGTTATGCTGCCCGACTCATCAACCCGACTCAACAAATACATCAGTGAAAGCGGCATTTGCTCGCGTCGCGAGGCGGATCGCTACATTGAACAAGGCAACGTTTTCATCAACGGCAAGCGTGCGACCATTGGCGACCAGGTTGCCCCGGGCGATGTCGTGAAGGTTAACGGCCAGCTGATTGAGCCGCGTGAGGCGGAAGATCTGGTGTTTATCGCGCTGAATAAACCGGTGGGGATCGTCAGCACCACCGAGGACAGCGAGCGCGACAACATCGTCGATTTTGTGAACCACAGCAAGCGCGTTTTCCCGATCGGCCGGCTGGATAAAGACTCTCAGGGGCTGATCTTCCTGACCAACCATGGCGATCTGGTGAATAAGATCCTCCGCGCTGGTAACGATCACGAAAAAGAGTACCTGGTGACCGTCGATAAGCCGGTGACCGATGAGTTCGTGCGCGGGCTGGGGGCGGGCGTACCGATTCTCGGCACGGTGACGAAGAAGTGCAAGGTGAGAAAAGAAGCGCCGTTCGTCTTCCGCATTACCCTGGTTCAGGGGCTTAACCGGCAGATTCGCCGGATGTGCGAACACTTTGGCTACGAGGTCATGAAGCTTGAGCGCACGCGGATTATGAATATCGGCCTGTCGGGATTGCCCCTCGGCGAGTGGCGTGACCTGACGGATGATGAGCTGGTTGCGCTGTTTAAGCTGATTGAGAACTCCTCCTCTGAGGCCAAACCGAAGGCGAAAGCGAAGCCGAAAACGGCGGGCATCAAGCGCCCGGTGGTGAACGTGGAAAAGAGCAGCGAGAAAGGACGCCCGGCGGCAAACGGCAAACGTTTTAACCAGCCGGGACGTAAAAAGAAGGGGCGTTAGCGCCTGCCGCGCGTCGGCGTGCTCGCCGACCAGGAGAATGACGCGTCGCTGTCGGGTTTATAGGCCTGCTTTTTCTTTAACTGGCGGGCCTTTTTTGCCTCAGCTTCGCGCAGCACCATCAGCTTATCGATGTACTCTTTTTTTACAGCGTTGGTTTCTGCGTTAGTCAGCAGACGGCCGTGCGCGATTCTCGCCCGGTCAAGCAGCGTTTTCAGCTCGCGCTGCTCGCGCTCGGTCATATCTTGTTGCGTAATGCGGGGAAGTGCCATAGTAGAACCCTCAGTCAGCCGATAATTCAGTGTACGGCAATACCGGGTTGACTGACAGTCTGGATACCGTGAGGACGGGAAAACGCCCGGGCAGGCGCGGCGAGCGGCCTGTCCGGGCGATGAAGGCAGGGCGCTACTTCTCTTTCTTCCCGGTGGGCTTAGCCGACCAGTAGCCGGCCAGCAGCGATCCGGAAAGGTTGTGCCAGACCGAGAACAGCGCGCCGGGCAGGGCGGCAAGAGGGCCGAAGTAGATTTTCCCCAGCGCCGCCGCCAGTCCTGAGTTTTGCATCCCCACCTCAATGGCCAGCGTGCGGCAGGTTGACTCATCAAAGCCAAACAGACGCCCGCCCCAGTAGCCGCCGAGCAGCCCGATGGCGTTATGCAGGATCACCGCGACAATCACCACCAGGCCCACGGAGGCAATGTGCGCAGCGGAGCCGGCGACGACGGCGCTGATGATCGCCAGAATGCAGAGCATGGAAAACGCGGGCAGGAACGGCTCGACCGCCTTGACCACCTTCGGCAGCAGGTGATGAATAATCAGCCCCAGCGCAATCGGGATAACCACGATTTGCAGGATGCTGAGCAGCATACCCGCCACGTCGACCTGAATATGCGCATCGACGTACAGGCGCGTCAGCAGCGGCGTTGCCACCACGCCAACCAGCGTGGAGACGGAAGAGATGGTGACCGAGAGCGCCACATCGCCTTTCGCCAGGTAGATCATCACGTTAGACGCCGTTCCGCTGGCAACGCTGCCCACCAGCACCATCCCGGCCGACAGCTCCGGCGGCATATGGAACAGCAGCGCCAGCGCCCAGGCGGCGAGCGGCATCACCAGATAGTGCAGAAAAATCCCCGCCGCAACCGGCGCCGGGCGCGACAGCACGCGCTTAAAATCTTCCAGCTTCAGGTGGACGCCCATCCCGAACATGATGAGCATCAGCAGGGTGGTGACCCAGGGGCCGATGGGGGTAAAGGTGGCCGGCGTGTAATAGGCCAGAACGGAGAGCAGCAGCGCCCAGAGCGGGAACAGCCGTGTCAGCATAGCGAGCATGTTGGTTTCCTTGCAATTGGCTCGTCATCTTCCAGGCCGGCTGCGCCCGCTGCCCGAACGATTGCGAGTAGGTTGTGTTGATATAGTTATAAAAAAAGCCGGGTTCGAGCCCGGCTATAGGTAATATTTATCGCGTGGAGGAATATTATTCAAACAAATTATGATGCAGCTTCTGCACGACCTTCTCAGCATCGACGCCCGGCACCAGGAAGCAGAGGTTATGGCTGGATGCGCCGTAGCAGATCATGCGAATGTTGAACGGCTCCAGAACGCCGAAGACCTCTTTGCCGACGCCGCAGGCGCGAGAAAGATCGTTGCCGATCAGGGCGACCAGCGCCAGATCCTGCTCTACCTCTACGCGGCACAGGGAGGAGAGCTCGGTGAGCAGCGCCTGGGTGAGCAGGGTATCGGTGGCGGAGGTTGAGCCGGTGGTATCCATGGTCAGGGCAATGCTGACTTCTGAGGTGGTGATCAGATCCACGGAGATATTATGGCGCGCCAGAATACCGAACACTTCGGCGAGGAAGCCGCGGGAGTGCAGCATATTCAGGCTGTGCAGGGTCAGCAGGGTCTGGCGACGGCGCAGCGCCAGCGCGCGGAACAGCGGCGGGTGTTCGGTTTTATTGCACACCAGGGTGCCGCCGGCTTTCGGCTCTTTGCTGGAGCCAACGAAGACCGGAATATCGCTACGCACCGCGGGAAGCAGCGTCGCCGGATGCAGCACCTTGGCGCCAAACGTCGCCATTTCGGCGGCTTCGGCAAAGGCGATAACGTCGATCCGTTTTGCCGCCGGGGCAACGCGCGGGTCGGTGGTGTAGATGCCCGGGACGTCGGTCCAGATATCGACGCGGCTGGCGTTAAGGGCTTCACCCAGCAGGGCGGCGGTGTAATCACTGCCTCCGCGGCCGAGGGTGGTGGTGCGGCCTTTGGCTTCGCTACCGATAAAGCCCTGGGTGACGACCAGACCTTCGGCAAGGCGCGGCGTCAGCTGCAGCTGGGTTAGCTCAGCCAGGGCGGCGATATCGGGCTCGGCGCGGCCAAAGCGATCGCTGGTGCGCATCACTTTACGCACGTCAAACCACTGGGCGGCAATGCCGCGCTCGCGCAGGATTTCGACAAACAGCAGGGTGGACATCAGTTCGCCGTGGCTGACCAGCTCATCGGTCAGCGCCGTCGAGCTTGCCAGCGCCGCGGCTTCCGCCAGGGTGGTGATATTCTCGAGCAGACGCTCGATCTCTTCGCGGATCACGTTGGGATAGCGCAGGCGTTCGAGAATATTGAACTGAATCTGGCGCAGCGCCTCAAGCTTATCGAAACGCTCGGTGGGTTCCAGCCCGTCGGCTAACGCAACCAGAAGATTGGTGACACCCGCAGAGGCAGACAGCACCACTACACGAGTGTTTTCATCAATCATCGCAACGTCAACGCTGCGGTTCATGGCATCGAAATCGGCAACGCTGGTGCCGCCGAATTTGGCTACAACTAAATCTGTCATAACAACCTCGTGTCAGGGGGGCCTGACTTATTAAAACGATTCCTGATTGGGTTTGGGCTGGACACAACCTAACAGTCATAAAATGTCTTAATAAGCCAGGCCAAATTATTCAGCCATGGCACAAGGGAAGAGCGAAAAACAGGGTGGGCGCAGAGGGATAAACAGCTACGATGTCACCCAGAAGTGCTCCACCTTGTAGACCCGTTCCCCGACCTTTGCGTCAGTTCCTGAGTATGAAACGCCCGACTGCGAACGTTTCTGGTGACAACCCAGGGGATTCAGCCCCTGTGGCCGGTGATGAACGTACCAGACGCTCTTTCACCTCGGCGTTGCTCCCCCTCACGTATTTTCCCCGGACTGGTTCCTCCAATACGGTTACCTGGGCAACGCACCTCTTCTGGCAATTACCGACGTCTTTCACTTTGCCTGGGGGCGCTGGTCATGATTCCCCCTGCAATACCCTTTCGCTGTAGTGTGAAATGCGCGAGCAATACATACCTCGTTATATGCAGGCAGTGCAGCTATATAAAGGCTTCAGAGGGAGTATGTCAACGCTGCGGTTATGCGGATTTTTCATGCGCGGGCGATTAACAGCAAAAAGCCTTATGATGAGCCCGGCCGTACTCCGGCGGGCCGCCGCCCGGTGGCCGAGAGTGCGCCGCTCTGCCCGGCGCCCGTGGGCGGATCCCCCCGCGCGCTGGTGCGGGACGTTTTGCCCGCGTTTATGTCTATACTGGTAGTGGTTTTTTACCCTGATCTGACCCTGTTCCTGACGCGCGTCAACGGCATAACACAAAAATCATCACAATTTTTTGCCTCCGGCGCTACAATCGACCGCAGTCACAATTCTCAAATCAGAAGAGTATTGCTCATGAAAAACATCAACCCAACGCAGACATCTGCCTGGCAGGCGCTACAGAAACACTTTGATGAAATGAAAGACGTCACTATCAGCGAGCTTTTCGCTAACGATAGCGATCGTTTTACTAAGTTTTCCGCAACGTTCGACGATCTGATGCTGGTGGATTTCTCCAAAAACCGCATTACCGAAGAGACGCTGGCGAAACTGCAGGATCTGGCCAAAGAGACCGATCTGGCAGGCGCCATCAAATCGATGTTCTCCGGCGAGAAAATCAACCGTACCGAAGACCGTGCCGTGCTGCACGTCGCGCTGCGCAACCGGAGCAATACCCCAATCATCGTTGACGGCAAAGATGTGATGCCGGAAGTCAACGCGGTGCTGGAGAAGATGAAAACCTTCTCTGAAGCCATCATCTCCGGCAGCTGGAAAGGCTATACCGGCAAGGCGATTACCGACGTGGTTAACATCGGTATCGGCGGCTCCGACCTCGGTCCGTTTATGGTGACCGAAGCGCTGCGTCCGTACAAAAATCACCTCAATATGCACTTTGTTTCCAACGTCGACGGTACCCACATTGCGGAAGTGCTGAAAGGCGTGAACCCGGAAACGACGCTGTTCCTGGTGGCATCAAAAACCTTTACCACCCAGGAAACGATGACCAACGCCCACAGCGCGCGCGACTGGTTCCTGGCAACGGCTGGCGATGACAAACACGTGGCGAAACACTTCGCGGCGCTCTCCACCAACGGCAAAGCGGTGGGCGAGTTTGGTATCGACACCGCCAACATGTTTGAATTCTGGGATTGGGTTGGCGGCCGCTACTCTCTGTGGTCAGCGATCGGCCTGTCGATCATCCTCTCCGTTGGTTTTGACAACTTTGTTGAGCTGCTGTCCGGCGCGCACGCGATGGATAAACACTTCTCCACCACGCCGGCGGAGCAAAACCTGCCGGTGCTGCTGGCGCTGATCGGGATCTGGTACAACAACTTCTTCGGCGCAGAAACCGAAGCGATTCTGCCGTACGACCAGTATATGCACCGCTTTGCTGCCTACTTCCAGCAGGGCAACATGGAATCTAACGGCAAATACGTTGACCGCAGCGGTAACGCCGTAGACTACCAGACTGGCCCGATTATCTGGGGTGAGCCGGGTACCAACGGCCAGCATGCGTTCTACCAGCTGATCCACCAGGGAACCAAAATGGTGCCGTGCGATTTCATCGCGCCTGCGTTAACGCACAACCCGCTCTCTGACCACCATCCGAAGCTGCTGTCCAACTTCTTCGCGCAGACCGAAGCGCTGGCGTTCGGCAAGGCGCGTGACGTGGTTGAGCAGGAGTATCGCGATCAGGGTAAAGATCCGGCAACGCTGGATCACGTGGTGCCGTTCAAAGTCTTCGAAGGTAACCGCCCGACTAACTCGATCCTGCTGCGTGAAATCACCCCGTTCAGCCTCGGCGCACTGATTGCGCTGTATGAACATAAGATTTTCACCCAGGGCGCGATCCTCAACATCTTCACCTTCGACCAGTGGGGCGTTGAGCTAGGTAAACAGCTGGCTAACCGCATTCTGCCGGAGCTGAAAGATGGCGCAGATGTCAGCAGCCACGATAGCTCGACCAACGGTCTGATTAACCGCTATAAGTCCTGGCGCGCGTAATCAGCGTTAATCCGCTTCAATGCCGGCCTCAGGGCCGGCATTTTTTATGGCAGACGGCGCAATAATTTCGCCGGATTCCCCGCCCACACACCTTTCTCGGTTATCGACCGGGTGACCACGCTGCCCGCACCAATCACCGCGCCATCGCAGATGCTGACCGCCAGAATGGTGGCTCCGCTGCCGATAGAGACGTCGTTGCCCACCACGATTCTTCCCCAGCTCTCGCGATCGGCGTTGGGCTTACCGTCGCGAAACATATCGTTGGCAAACATCACCCCGTGGCCGATAAAACAGCGCTCGCCAAGGGTGACATATTCGCAGATAAAGGTATGGGACTGGATTTTGGTATCCGCGCCAACCGACGTATTGCCCTGAATCTCGACGAAAGGGCCGACGAAGACGTTATCGCCGAGGCGACAGTCGTACAGGTTAGCGGGCTGGTAGATCACCACATTTTCACCGCTTTCGACGTTGCGAACGCCGGTATCACGAAGCGTAGGCATCACTCCTCTCCGATGCGTTTAGCCAGAATATGAATGGTGCTCTGCTGGGTGGCGGAGCGAAAGACGGTGTCTTTAAGATGCCGCATGCCCTGGCGCTCATAGAAGCGCCGGGCGCCGCTATTGGCGGCCAGCACCTCCAGCCACAGCCAGCGCTCGCCCTCAGCTTTGGCCCGCGCTTCGACGGCGCTAAAAAGCCGTTCACCGTAGCGATGCCTCGTTTCGCCGGGCAGCAGATAGAGCTTATGCAGCAGCGTGCCCTGCGGGCCATCGGGCTCAATCTGCTGACGATGGGTGTATTTGGCGAATCCTACCGGGCGCTGCGCTTCGGCGATCAGCCAGCGGCAGTTTGTCTCGGCCAGGCTGCGCTGCAGGGCTTCGGCGGCATACTCCTGCTGGAGAAAGTGCTCCAGCTCGCTGGCGCTGTGCCAGAGGTGGGTGAAGTGGTGGCGGTAGCTGGCGTTGCCCATTTCACCGAGCAGGGTTGCGTCCTCCCGCTGCGCCGTACGTATTGTCAGCATGATTATCTCCTTTTTAACCCGCCAGTGTGGCAAGTGATTGTTACATTTGGCACAACAGACGCAAAAAGTTAACGAATATTATCGATCTGGATCACGTTTTTGCGTTATACAGATCGCCAGGAACAATGAATATAAGAGGTGTGAATATGCCGTCGGTCTATCGTCCGCTGGTGAGTTTTGTTGCGAAGGCCATGCAGGCCGTTCTGAATCTGGCGCTGCTGTGCCTGGGCGTGATTCTGGTGGTCTTTCTCGGCAAGGAGACCTTCCATCTGGCGCACGTGCTGTTTACCCCGGAGCCGGTGAGCAAGTACAAGCTGGTGGAAGGGCTGGTGGTCTATTTTCTCTATTTCGAGTTTATCGCGCTGATTGTGAAATACTTTGAGTCGGGCTTTCACTTCCCGCTGCGCTATTTCGTCTACATCGGTATTACCGCGATTGTGCGACTGATTATCGTTGACCACGAGTCGCCGATGGCGGTGCTGATCTACTCCGCGGCGATCCTGCTGCTGGTGATTACGCTGTGGCTGTGCAACTCCAACCGCCTGAAACGCGAATAAAAAAAAGCGGCCTCCAGGGCCGCTGACCAACAGTCACAAATTTAATTTATGTAGGGTCCAGTTGAGGATAGCAGTGGCATTTGCCTTACTTTTTCAGCTGAGGGCGGTAGTTGCCGTACCCGGTTGGGGTTCGTGTACGGCAACTAAGCCACCGTCCCTCCTCTGAAATTTGGGGCGGGTGTTTCAAACTTAACCTTTCACTCCCCCCGCTGTCAGGCCGTTCACCAGCCAGCGCTGCGCCAGCAGGAAGACCACGGTAATCGGGATAGCGGAGAGCACCGCCGCCGCGGCAAAGTCGCCCCACAGGTAGTTCTGCGGGTTGAGGTACTGCTGCATGCCAACCGCCAGGGTATAGCTGTTCACATCGCGCAGCAGCAGGGACGCAACCGGGACTTCGGTAATTGCGGCGATAAACGACAGAATAAAGACCACCGCCAGAATCGGCACCGACAGCGGCAGCAGAACCAGACGGAAGGCCTGCCACGGCGTCGCGCCGTCCAGCGCGGCCGCTTCTTCCAGCGAACCGTCGATGGTTTCGAAGTAGCCTTTAATGGTCCAGACGTGCAGCGCGATGCCGCCCATATAGGCGAAGATAACGCCGCCGTGGGTGTTGAGGCCGACAAACGGCAGATACTGGCCGAGGCGGTCAAACAAGGCGTACAGGGCAACCAGCGACAGCACCGCCGGGAACATCTGGAAAATCAGCATCCCTTTCAACAGGGTAGCCTTGCCAGGGAAGCGCATGCGGGCGAAAGCGTAGGCGCAGGTAGTGGAGAGCGCCACGATACCGATGGCGGTGATCCCGGCAACCTTTACCGAGTTCCACAGCCACAGCAGAACCGGGAACGGCGGCGGCGTGACGCGGCCGTCCGCATGCTCAACGCTAAAGCCGAGCGCCAGACGCCAGTGTTCCCAGGAGATCTGATCCGGGATCAGGCTGCCGGTGGCGAAGTTACCTTCGCGCAGGGAGATGGCGATAACCATCAGCAGCGGGAACATAATCGCCGCGATAAAAATGAGCAGCAGGAGGTGCGTGGTGAAGAGACGCAGCTTCTGAGATTTAGGTTGTACCATAGCCATAATATTTTTATTCCCCTTGATACCGCTCCAGGCTATCTCACTGGCCATTTTGAACCCGGGCAGTGCTCATCATCCTCACGTACTACGCGTACGCTCCGGTTCTTGCACGCTGGCCGGGTCCAAACTGGCTGTACTAATGACGCCTGGCCATTCCAGTTAGTCGAATTTCATTCGTGTAGCTTTCAGGTTAACAATCGCCAGCACGCCCACCAGCAGGAAGATCAGCGTAGCGATAGCCGCCGCGAGGCCGAAGTCCTGACCGCCGCCGCCTTCGAAGGCGATGCGGTAGGTGTAGCTCACCAGCAGGTCGGTATAGCCGGCCGGCGTAGTGGTGCCGAGGCGATCCGGGCCGCCGTTGGTTAACAGCTGAATCAGCACGAAGTTGTTAAAGTTAAAGGCGAAGCTGGCAATCATCAGCGGCGTAAGCGGCTTGATCAGCAGCGGCAGCGTAATTTTAAAGAAGTTCTGGAACGGACCGGCACCGTCCATTGCCGACGCTTCGTACAGGTCGTCAGGAATGGCTTTCAGCAGGCCCATGCACAGAATCATCATGTACGGGTAGCCCAGCCAGGTGTTGACGATAACGATCATCGAACGCGCGGTGGTCGGGTCGCTAAACCAGGCCGGCTTGATGCCGAACAGCGCGCTGAGCATCATGTTGATCTCACCGAAGCTCTGGTTGAACAGCCCTTTGAAAATCAGAATCGAGATAAACGACGGTACGGCGTAGGGCAGAATCAGCAGGACGCGGTAAATCGCTTTTCCTTTCAGGGACTCCCACTGTACGAGGCAGGCGAGGATCATGCCCACCGCGACGGTCAGAATCACGGTCAGAATCGAGAAGACCACCGTCCAGACGAAGATGGCGAAGAACGGCTTCTGGATCCCTTCATCGGTAAAGACGCGGGTGAAGTTATCCCAGCCAATGCTCACGGTGTAGCCCGGGCTGAGCTTCTCGCTGCTCCAGCTGCCGTCGGCGTTGATGGACTGATAGAAGCCGACTTTGTTGTTCGGCCGGTATTTGATGCCGCTCTGGTTGTTGGTCAGTTCGCCGTCGGCCGCCAGCGTATACAGCGGCTGGGTGCCGGAGAACTGACGCAGTGAGCTCATGATGACCTTGCTGTCGTCAGGCAGCACGGCGGTCAGCTGGTTCAGCGCGGTACGGTTCTGGGTGATCGCGCGCAGGTTGGCGCGCTCGCCTTCCGGCTGCGCATCGGCTTCTTTCAGGGCCAGCTTCTGCTCGCCGCCGAGCTTAAAGGCGTCGGAAACGTAATTTTTGCCGCTGTCACCGTCGGTCAGCGCCAGCTTCCACTCATCTCCCGCCGGGTAGAGCGAGAAGTTGTAGGCTTTGCCGGCCTGGAAGGAGCGGTCCATCAGCACTTCCTGAGCGCGCTCGAAGGTCAGCTGGTTGGTGCTGCTGTAGTTGGTGAAGGCGATAGCAATGGTGCAGATCAGCGGAAACAGGACGAACAGCCCCATCCCGGCGAGACCCGGATAGACATAGCGCCAGGCATAGGCCTTGCGATTGGAAAAGATATACAGGCCAGCCGAGCTTAAAATCAGCGTCAGAATGGCAAACAGGTACTCCCCCTGGGCGTACATCAAAACAACAAGGTAACCCACCAGCAGGCACAGCAAGCCAATCACAGACCATGTCAGCTGCGGGCTTTGCCACCAGTGTTTCTTTTTAACGACATCCATGGGGATCATCCTCTACAACGTATTTTGTTCTCCCTCTCCCTTCAGGAGAGAGGGCCCGGATCGGGCGGCGGCTGCCGGCCGGGATCCTGACCCGCTCCCGAGAAGGGGGAGGGGACTAGCAGGTTACTTAGTGATACGAGCCTGTGCGTCTTTCAGCGCGGCTTCGACGGTCTGACGACCGCTAGCTGCGTTGATAACCGCGGTGCGTACGGCATACCAGAAGGCGGACATCTGCGGAACGTTCGGCATGATTTCGCCTTTCTGGGCGTTCGCCATGGTGGCGGCGATACGCGGATCTTTTTCCAGTTTCTCCTGGAAGGATTTCAGCGCAACGGCGCCCAGCGGTTTGTCCTTGTTCACTTCATCCAGACCCTGATCGGTCAGCAGGTAGTTTTCGAGGAACTCTTTCGCCAGCTCTTTGTTCGGGCTGGCGGCGTTGATACCGGCGCTCAGAACGCCAACGAACGGTTTAGACGCCTGACCTTTGAAGGTTGGCAGCAGCGTTACGCCGTAGTTGATTTTGCTCTTATCGATGTTGGCCCACGCCCACGGACCGTTGATGGTCATCGCGGTATCGCCCTTGTTGAACGCCGCTTCAGCGATGGAGTAATCGGTATCAGCATTCATGTGTTTGTTCTTGATCAGATCGACCAGGAAGGTCAGACCCGCTTTCGCGCCAGCGCTGTCCACGCCGACGTCTTTGACATCATATTTGCCGTTTTCAAGCTTGAACGCGTAGCCACCGTCGGCGGCGATCAGCGGCCAGGTGAAGTACGGTTCCTGCAGGTTGAACATCAGCGCGCTCTTACCTTTCGCCTTCAGCGTTTTATCCAGCGCCGGGATCTCTTCCCAGGTTTTCGGCGGATTCGGAACCAGGTCTTTGTTGTAAATCAGCGACAGCGCTTCAACCGCGATTGGGTAAGCGATCAGCTTGCCGTTATAGCGTACTGCGTCCCAGGTGAACGGATAGAGTTTGTCCTGGAAAGCTTTGTCCGGGGCGATCTCGGCCAGCAGGCCGGACTGTGCGTAGCCGCCGAAGCGGTCGTGTGCCCAGAAGATAATATCCGGGCCATCGCCGGTTGCCGCAACCTGCGGGAATTTCTCTTCCAGCTTATCCGGGTGCTCGATGGAGACCTTAATCCCGGTGTCTTTTTCAAACTTTTTGCCCACTTCAGCGAGGCCGTTATAGCCCTTGTCGCCGTTAATCCAGATTACCAGCTTACCTTCTTCAATTTTGGCGAGGGCAGAGGCGGAAAACATCATCGTGGTCAGTGCTGACAGCGCGAGGATGCGGGCGCCGGTTTTGATTTTCATATACCAGTCCTTTTTGGTGATGTGCTCGTGGATACACTTAGGTGGCTTAACGGTGATGAGTTTCCTTTTTTAACAACCCCTTTCCATCCTCCCCATCTCTACGCCCCACCCGTGGTTTGTGTGATCTGGCTTGCAGAAATGCCGGTATTGGGGCGTGGAGCACATAAAAAGGCGGCTATTTTTGCAACCTGTGTCACGAAATTGACTTTGGCGCGCCATCCCCCGCAGTGAGAGGCAATCTCTCATCCTCCCGTCTCCTCCCCCATAAAAAAGCCGGGGGTGGAGGATTTACCAGGTTAATGAATGCCGCATAGTCAGCCCATCTTGAATGTGTCTTTAAGTGACAAGTTGTAACGAAGGGAGATGGGCATGGCGAGCGTACAGCTGCGAAATATAACGAAAGCCTGGGGAGACGTGGTGGTATCGAAAGATATCAATCTCGACATCCAGGAAGGGGAGTTCGTGGTGTTTGTCGGGCCATCGGGCTGCGGCAAATCTACCCTGCTGCGTATGATCGCCGGGCTGGAAACCATAACCAGCGGTGATTTGTTTATCGGCGAAACCCGGATGAACGACATCCCACCCGCAGAACGCGGCATCGGCATGGTCTTCCAGTCTTACGCGCTCTACCCTCATCTCTCCGTCGCGGAAAATATGTCTTTCGGCCTGAAGCTGGCCGGCGCCAAAAAAGATGTGATCAACCAGCGCGTCACTCAGGTGGCGGAAGTGCTGCAGCTGGCGCACCTGCTTGAGCGTAAGCCGAAGGCGCTTTCCGGCGGCCAGCGTCAGCGCGTAGCCATCGGTCGTACCCTGGTGGCGGAGCCTCGCGTCTTCCTGCTGGATGAACCGCTTTCAAACCTCGATGCCGCGCTGCGCGTGCAGATGCGTATCGAAATCTCCCGCCTGCACAAGCGGCTGGGACGCACGATGATTTACGTGACCCACGATCAGGTTGAAGCGATGACTTTGGCCGACAAGATTGTGGTGCTGGATGCAGGTCGCGTCGCACAGGTAGGGAAACCGCTTGAGCTGTATCACTACCCGGCCGATCGCTTTGTTGCGGGCTTTATTGGCTCGCCAAAGATGAACTTCCTGCCGGTAAAAGTCACCGCAACCGCCATTGAGCAGGTTCAGGTAGAGCTGCCAAACCGCCAGCAAATTTGGCTGCCGGTGGACAGCGCCCGCGTTCAGGTTGGCGCAAACATGTCCTTAGGCATCCGCCCGGAACATCTGCTGCCCAGCGATATCGCCGACGTGACCCTCGAAGGGGAAGTGCAGGTGGTTGAGCAGCTTGGTCACGAAACGCAAATTCATATCCAGATCCCAGCCATCCGTCAGAACCTGGTCTACCGCCAGAACGACGTGGTGTTGGTAAAAGAGGGAGCCACATTCGCTATCGGTTTGCCACCGGAACGTTGCCATTTATTCCGTGAGGATGGCACGGCGTGTCGTCGGTTGCATCAAGAGCCGGGCGTGTAAGGCTTCCCATTAAAATAAAACGCGAACCCCTAAGCGCTGCAGCAGCAGGCAGAACGACGGGCGAAGTGTTCAAAGAAAAGCAATGATCTCAGGAGATAGAATGATGATTACTCTGCGCAAACTTCCACTGGCGGTAGCCGTTGCGGCAGGCGTTATGTCTGCTCAGGCGATGGCCGTCGATTTCCACGGTTATGCTCGTTCCGGCATTGGCTGGACCGGCAGCGGCGGTGAACAGCAGTGCTTCCAGGCAACCGGTGCTCAAAGTAAATACCGTCTTGGTAACGAATGTGAAACCTATGCGGAATTAAAACTGGGCCAGGAAGTATGGAAAGAAGGTGATAAGAGCTTCTACTTCGATACTAACGTCGCGTACTCCGTATCGCAGCAGAATGACTGGGAATCAACCAGCCCGGCATTCCGTGAAGCCAACGTGCAGGGTAAAAACCTGATCGACTGGCTGCCAGGTTCCACCATCTGGGCCGGTAAGCGTTTCTACCAGCGTCATGACGTTCACATGATCGACTTCTACTACTGGGATATTTCAGGTCCTGGTGCTGGTATTGAAAACATCGATCTGGGCTTCGGTAAGCTGTCTATGGCGGCAACCCGTTCTTCTGAGTCCGGCGGTTCTGCCACCTTCGCTGACCGCGATGCGCTGGGCAACCGTATTTATGACAACATCGTGCCGAACGACGTCTTCGACGTGCGTTTAGCGCAGATGGAACTCAACCCAGGCGGTACCCTGGAGCTCGGCGTCGACTACGGTCACACCAACGTTCCGGATAACTACTACCTGCAGCCAGACGCGTCTAAAGACGGCTGGATGCTGACCGCTGAACACACCCAGAGCATGCTGAAGGGCTACAACAAGTTCGTGCTGCAGTACGCAACCGACGCGATGACCTCCAACGGCAAAGGCGTTCCGCAGGGCGGCAGCATTAACAACGACGGTACCATGTGGCGCGTGCTTGACCACGGCGCGATCTCCATGGGCGATAGCTGGGACATGATGTACGTTGCGATGTACCAGGATATCAACCTCGACAACAACAACGGCACCAAATGGTGGACCGTCGGCGTACGTCCAATGTACAAATGGACGCCGATCATGAGCACCCTGCTGGAAGTTGGCTACGACAACGTAGAATCGCAGAAAACCGGCGACAACAACAACCAGTATAAAATCACCCTGGCACAGCAGTGGCAGGCTGGCGACAGCATCTGGTCGCGTCCGGCAATCCGCGTATTCGCAACCTACGCCAAGTGGGATGAGAAATGGGGCTATGCGAACGGCGACTCCGGTACTGGCTACACCTCCGGCGTGGCGTATAACGACACCTCTGCGAAGACCTTCAGCCGTGGCGATAGCGACGAGTGGACCTTCGGTGCCCAGATGGAAATCTGGTGGTAATCCTGCCTGACCTGTCATGACCAAAAGAGGGGCGCAAGCCCCTCTCTATCTTAGGCCCTGCGAGCTATTGCCTGGCTACCGCTCGGCCATCGGAATTGAGGTGATAACAATGAAAATGAATAAAAGTCTCGTTGCCCTCTGCCTGTCCGCCGGCCTGTTGGCCAGCGTACCCGCAGTCAGTTTTGCCGATGTGAATTTTGTGCCGCAGAATACCGCTGCCGCACCGACGATCCCCGCCTCCGCGCTACAGCAGTTAACCTGGACGCCGGTCGATCAGTCAAAATCTCAGGTCACCAACCTCTCGACGGCAGGACAGTCGCTGAATATTCCCGGCATCACCGGGCCGGTCGCCGCCTATAGCGTCCCGGCGAACATCGGTGAGCTGACCATTACCCTGACCAGCGAAGTGAACAAGCAGACCAGCGTTTTTGCACCGAACGTGCTGATTCTTGACCAGAATATGACGCCATCTGCGTACTTCCCCAGCAGCTACTTTACCTACCTCGAGCCGGGCGTAATGAGCTCGGATCGCCTCGAAGGGGTGATGCGTCTGACGCCGGCGCTGGGCCAGCAAAAGATTTACGTCCTGGTCTTTACCACGCCGCAGGATCTGCAGCAGACCACCAAATTAATCGATCCGGCGAAGGCCTACGCCAAAGGTACGGGTAACGCGGTACCGGATATTCCGGACCCGATTGCCAAACATACCACCGAAGGTACCCTGGGTCTGAAGGTGAAAACCTCTTCCGGCTCCAGCGTGCTGGTTGGCCCGCTGTTTGGCTCCTCCGGCCCGGGTCCGGTTACCGTCGGCAATACGGCCGCGCCGGTATACAGCGCGCCGGCCGCCGCTCCGGTTGTGGCTCCGGTCGCCGCACCGGCGGCGAAGAGCGAGCCGATGCTGGACGATACGGAAACCTACTTTAACAACGGCATCAAGCAGGCGGTTGCGAAAGGTGATATCGACAAAGCCCTCAAATTGATGAACGAAGCCGAGCGCCTCGGCTCGAAATCTGCCCGTTCCACCTTTATCAGCAGTGTAAAAGGCAAGGGGTGATCGTCTCCCCACAATGCTGATGTTTAGGCACAGCCTTTAGGTGCGTCCGCCTGGACGCACTTTTTTTTCTCGCGCGCGGCTGCTGTTGCATGGCTGTTGCGCGGAAGATCGTATCTTGATGTTTGCCCGCCCCGATCGGCCTATTCTGCGATACAATGCCTTCACGTTATGTATCGGAGAATCAGGCATGTCACATCCTGCGCTTACGCAACTGCGTGCGCTGCGCTATTTTGCCGCTATGCCCCCGCTGGAACCCTCGCTGCGCGACTGGCTGCTGCTGGAAGACTCAATGACCAAACGCTTTGAGCAGCAGGGGAAAAAGGTTAGCGTTATGCTGGTCAACGAAGCGTTCGTTGGACGTGAAGCGCTGGTCGGCGAAGAAGCGCTGCTGCCGGATGAAGCGCGTTACTGGCTGCGGGAAATTATTCTCTGCGCCGATAATGAACCCTGGCTGGCTGGGCGCACTCTCGTTCCGGAATCGACGCTGAGCGGCCCCGAACTGGCGCTGCAGCAGCTTGGGCAGACGCCGCTGGGCCGCTATTTGTTCACGTCTTCGACGTTAACCCGTGATTTTATTGAAATTGGGCGCTATGCGGAGCTCTGGGGGCGTCGTTCCCGCCTTCGGCTGAGCGGTAAACCGCTGCTGCTGACAGAGCTGTTTCTGCCGGCATCGCCGCTGTATTAAGAGGAAGAGAAAATGGAGTGGAGTCTGACGCAGAATAAGCTGTTGGCGTTTCATCGCCTGATGCGTACTGACAAACCGATCGGCGCGCTGCTGCTGCTGTGGCCGACGCTGTGGGCGCTATGGGTTGCGACGCCGGGTATTCCGCCGCTGTGGATTCTGGCCGTTTTTGTCGCCGGAGTGTGGCTGATGCGCGCCGCCGGCTGCGTGGTCAACGACTATGCCGACCGTAAGTTTGACGGTCACGTTAAACGCACCGCGCGTCGCCCGCTGCCCAACGGCGACGTGACGGAGAAAGAGGCCCGGGTGCTGTTTGCCGTGCTGGTGGTACTCTCGTTCCTGCTGGTGCTGACCCTCAATACCATGACCATTCTGCTGTCGGTGGCGGCGCTGGCGCTGGCGTGGGTCTATCCATTTATGAAACGTTACACCCACCTGCCGCAGGTGGTGCTCGGCGCGGCGTTTGGCTGGTCGATTCCGATGGCCTTCTCCGCGGTGAGCGAATCGCTGCCGCTGAGCTGCTGGCTGATGTTCCTCGCCAACATTCTGTGGGCGGTGGCCTACGATACCCAGTATGCGATGGTCGACCGGGACGATGACCTTAAAATCGGCATCAAATCAACGGCGATTTTGTTTGGTGAAAACGACCGCCTGATTATCGGCATGCTGCAGATCGCGGTGCTGGTATTGATGGGCGCGGTAGGCTGGCTGAACGGCCTGGGCTGGGAATACTACTGGTCGCTGTTTATCGCGGCGGGGCTGTTTTTCTGGCAGCAGAAGCTGATTTTCCGTCGTGAACGCGACGACTGCTTCAAAGCGTTTTTAAACAATAACTACGTTGGGCTGGTGCTGTTCCTCGGCCTGGCGATGGGCTACATGGCGTAGTTTCCCCAGTCTTCGTTATGACTCCCCGACCTGCGATGCGCAGGCCGGGGCAGGTCTCAGGCGCTACGCTTCATCCTGCGCGGCGCTTTCAATCGTCAGACGCACATCCGAGGTAATCAGGTTCGCCAGCATCTGGTAAACCTTCAGCGTCTCTTCCGGCTCGGCGTCGCCGGTATCGCTAATGTAGCCTTCGTCACGCAGCGTCAGTACCAGAGTACTGAATACCGCCTTATCGAAGAACTCCGGCGCGTTGATACCGTGCAGAACCGACAGGCGCTGGGCCATCGTGCGACTCTCTTTCTCCAGCGAACTGCGGTTAATCGAAGGATTCGCGCTCAGCAGCCAGAAGGTGATGGCGTAGCGCTGGAGCGTTTCACGCGCGCCGGCGGCCAGCAGCTGCAGCAGGCGGGAGTGCGACGGGTTGATGCTTATCTCATCATCGCTCAGCACCAGCAGGCCCTGGCGCTGCATCTCAGCGGTCAGCGCATCGATAACGCTCGCCAGCTCCTCTTTTTCCCAGCGCAGGAACAGCTCGGCCTTCAGCAGCGGATAGAACATCTCGACGTGACGCAGCACCTCCGCGCGGGTGATCCGCCGATGCTGGGTCACAATCGCCGCCAGCAGCGAAGGCATCATCAGCATATGAGCGATGTTGTTGCGGTAGTAGGTCATCAGCACCGCCTGCTCGCGCGGCAGAATAATGATGTCGCCGATGGTGTCCTTCTCGACCTCGAACTTATTCATCTTCAGCGCGTGGTCAATCAGCTCGCTGGCGGAAGCCGCCGGCGTGGTCGCGTCCGGAGAGTAGGGCACGTTACGCAGCAGATCGAGATAGCACTCAAGCTGCTGGGTCAGCTGCTCGCGGGTCAGCGAACGCTGGCGCGATGCCAGCAGCGCGGTACAGCACAGGTTCATGGCGTTTGCCGCGCCGGCGTTGTTGATGCGGACCATCAGATCGGCGGCGATGCTGTTTACCGTCGGCGTCAGCCAGGACGGGCGAATGGCTTCGATAGGATCGATAGATTCGCGCCACTCCGGCACGTGCTGGTTGAGATAGGTCATCAGCGGCAGCGGTTCGCCGAAGTTAACGTACCCCTGGCCGAGGTTACGCAGCTTGCTCAGGCCGCGCAGCATCTGCGGCAGGCTCTCTTTCTCTTTCGTCGCGCCGCGCAGCTCTTTGGCGTAGGTTCCGACTTCCATCACGTGCTCGTAGCCGATGTAGATGGGAACCAGCGTGATTGGCCGGGTGCCGCCGCGCAGCATCGCCTGAATAGTCATCGACAGGGTGCCGGTTTTCGGGTCCAGCAGGCGCCCGGTACGGGAGCGTCCGCCCTCGACGAAGTACTCCACCGAGTAACCGCGGCTGAACAGCTCGCCAAGATATTCGCGGAATACCGTTGAGTAGAGCTTGTTGCCCTTAAACGTACGGCGAATAAAGAACGCGCCGCCGCGGCGGAAAATCGGCCCTGCTGGCCAGAAGTTGAGGTTGATGCCGGCGGCGATATGCGGCGGTACCAGCCCCTGGTGGTAGAGCACGTACGAGAGCAGCAGGTAGTCCATATGGCTACGGTGGCACGGAACGTAGACTATCTCGTGCCCTTCGTGCGCCAGCTGCCGCACGCGCTCGGCGTTGTGAACGTTAATGCCCTGATACAGCCGGTTCCAGGTAAAGCCCAGCACGCGGTCGGTCAGGCGAATCATCTCGTAGGAGAAGTTGGCGGCGATCTCTTCCATCAGCGCGATCGCGTTTTGCTGCGCCTTCTCGTGGGAGATTTTCTTGCTGCGGGCTTCGTCTTCCACCGCACGGGCGATGGCTTTTGACGCCAGCAGCTTGTTGAACAGATCCTGACGGGCGGGCAGGCGCGGGCCGACGGCGGCCAGGCGCTGGCGGGCGAAGTGCATACGCGCCACGCGGGCCAGCTTCTGGGCGATGGTTTTGTCGGTTCCGTGCTCGGACGCCATTCGGCGTAGCGACACCGGCGGCGAGAAGCGCACGAAGCTGTCGCGGCCCAGCCACAGCACGGCGAAGAATTTCTGAATACCATTAAGCATGCGCAGCGGCGGATTGAGCTCGCCTTTTTCGCGCCCGGGCGCACGACCAAACATCACCGACACCGGCACCATTTGCACATCGAGGTCAGGGTGGTTGCGGTGCAGATCCAGGTAGTCGTGGAACAGCTTGATGGACTCTTCTTTCGGCGTGTAGTAGGTAAATACGCGCGGGCCGCCGTGGATGAAGACGTAGCGGGGCAGCAGGGTGCCGTCGATTTCGAGCGGCTCGAGCGGATCGGCTAAATCGTGCTCCAGGCACTGCGCGCGCAGCGTCAGCAGGTCTGCCTTCGAGTTATAGGGCAGAACGTACATAATCGGACGCGAGGTATCCAGTCCTAATTCCTGAGCAGGCTCTGCGGGAATAGACTTGCTTTTTACCAGCAGCCGTAATGGTAAATTAAGTAATTTATAGTAAATTCGTTGCCAGCCGGACATAAACGATGTGAAGCCTCTGGTTAATCATGCAAATGCGCGGCAAGAATAACAGAAAGTGCGCAAAATTTCCGTCGCCACGCGGCAAACGCGTACACTCATTGACGTCATTTACATAAAAAGGTTCTTTTGATGGCCAATAATACCACCGGGTTAACCCGAATCATTAAAGCAGCAGGGTATTCCTGGAAAGGTTTTCGTGCGGCATGGATAAATGAGGCCGCCTTTCGTCAGGAAGGGATCGCCACCGTTATTGCCATTGCGATCGCCTGCTGGTTGGATGTTGACGCCGTGACGCGCGTGCTGCTGATAGGCTCGGTCCTGTTAGTGATGATAGTCGAAATTCTTAATAGCGCGATTGAGGCGGTGGTGGACCGGATTGGCTCCGAGCACCATGAGCTTTCCGGACGGGCGAAGGATATGGGCTCTGCGGCGGTCTTTCTGGCGATCGTCATCGCGCTGATCGTCTGGGTTACGCTGCTGTGGTCGCACTATCGCTAAGCGCCGCTAGCATCAGGCTATCGGGTTTGCCGTCCACCGCCCCGGTTTAGCGTCCGTGGGCCGGAGGCCGGCGAGCCTCCCTCCACGCGTTTTTTTGTCTCGCGTGGAGCCGCAGCGCCTCGCCACCATCCCCTCTGCGTTAACCGGCTCCGGCGGGCATCAAAACAAAAGAATCTCCTGATTTATGTGTGAAATTTGATTCCAAAATCACCGTTAGCTGTATATACTCACAGCATAACTGTATATACACCCAGGGGGCGGAATGAAAGCGTTAACGACCAGGCAGCAAGAGGTGTTTGATCTCATCAGGGATCATATCAGCCAGACGGGCATGCCGCCGACGCGTGCGGAAATTGCTCAGCGCTTGGGGTTCCGTTCCCCAAACGCGGCGGAAGAACATCTGAAAGCGCTGGCGCGTAAAGGCGCAATCGAGATCATTTCCGGTGCCTCCCGCGGTATTCGTCTGCTGACTGAAGAAGAGCCCGGCCTGCCGCTGATTGGCCGCGTCGCTGCCGGCGAGCCGCTGCTGGCGCAGCAGCACATCGAAGGCCACTTCCAGGTCGACCCGGCAATGTTCAAGCCGAGCGCCGATTTCCTGCTGCGCGTCAGCGGTATGTCGATGAAAGACATCGGTATTCTTGACGGCGATCTGCTGGCGGTACACAAAACGCAGGATGTGCGCAACGGGCAGGTTGTGGTCGCACGCATCGATGAAGAAGTGACGGTTAAACGCCTTAAAAAGCAGGGTAACGTCGTCGAACTTCTGCCGGAAAACAGCGAGTTTTCACCGATCGTGGTGAACCTACGCGAGCAAAGCTTTACCATTGAAGGTCTGGCCGTCGGCGTCATCCGCAACGGCGAGTGGCTGTAAGCGCCTTCTCTAACGCAGCATCGTCTGATGCATGATGCTGCGCTATCTCTCCTCGCTCAGGCTTTCCCCCATGCTTTTTAATGCTGCTGATAAGGCCCTGTGGCGCCTGGCGCTACCGATGATTTTCTCCAATATCACCGTCCCGCTGCTGGGCCTGGTGGATACTGCGGTCATCGGCCATCTTGATAGCCCGGTTTATCTGGGCGGCGTGGCGGTCGGCGCTACGGCGACCAGCTTCCTGTTCATGCTGCTGCTCTTTCTGCGAATGAGTACCACCGGCCTGACGGCGCAGGCGTTTGGCGCAAAGGATCCCGTTCGCCTGGCGCGCGCGCTGGTGCAGCCGCTTGGCCTGGCGCTGGCCGCCGGTCTGCTGATCGTTGTGTTTCGTATTCCGCTCATTAACCTCGCGCTGCATATCGTCGGCGGCAGCGAAGCGGTGCTGGAGCAGGCCCGGCGTTTCCTGGAGATCCGCTGGCTGAGCGCTCCGGCATCGTTAGCTAACCTGGTGCTGCTGGGCTGGCTGCTGGGCGTCCAGTATGCCCGTGCGCCGGTGATCCTGCTGATTGTCGGCAACCTGCTGAATATTGTCCTCGATCTGTGGCTGGTGATGGGTCTGCACATGAACGTGCAGGGCGCGGCGCTGGCGACGGTGAGCGCCGAATACGCCACCTTTATCATTGGCCTGCTGATGGTGAAACGCGTGCTGACGCTGCGCGGCGTGTCGTTCGCTATGCTCAAGGGCGCCTGGCGCGGCGATATCCGGCGACTGCTGGCCCTCAACCGCGACATCATGCTGCGTTCGCTGCTGCTGCAGCTCTGCTTCGGGGCGGTGACCGTTTTCGGTGCGCGTCTGGGAGGCGATATCGTGGCGGTGAACGCCATTCTGATGACCATGCTAACCTTCACCGCCTATGCGCTGGATGGCTTTGCCTACGCCGTGGAGGCCCACTCCGGGCAGGCCTACGGCGCGCGCGATGGCAGCAAGCTGCTGGAGGTATGGCGGGCCGCCTGTCGACAGTCCGGCATGGTCGCGCTGGCGTTTGCGCTGATCTACAGCGTGGCGGGCGAGCAGATTATCGCTCTGCTGACCTCAATACCTTCGCTCCAGCAGCTCGCCGACCGCTATCTGTGGTGGCAGATGATTCTGCCGACGATCGGCGTCTGGTGCTATCTGCTGGACGGGATGTTTATCGGCGCGACGCGCGGCAGCGAAATGCGTAACAGCATGGCGGTGGCCGCCTTGGGCTTTGCCTTAACCCTGCTGACGCTGCCGGTGCTCGGTAACCACGGACTGTGGCTGGCGCTGGCGGTGTTCCTGGCGCTGCGGGGCCTGTCGCTGGCGCTGATCTGGCGGCGGCACTGGCAGCGAGGAACCTGGTTTTCATAACGTGTTTTGTCGTAAAGATGGTTAAAGATTCCGAATAATAAAATTAACTCAGAATTCTCATCTATAGTTAATCATACGTCCGGCACACAGCGGGCTGTTAATTCACCGAACGATGAGGATTGAATTATGAATAAAGACGAAATCGGCGGTAACTGGAAACAGTTAAAAGGTAAGGCCAAAGAGCAATGGGGCAAGCTTACCGACGATGATATGACCGTCATCGAGGGCAAGCGCGACCAGCTGGTCGGTAGAATCCAGGAGCGTTATGGCTACGCTAAAGATCAGGCAGAGAAAGAAGTGTCTGACTGGGAAACCAAAAATGACTATCGCTGGTAGCGATCGGACATAAAGCGTTAACCCTTTGTTTTAACGCATTGTTATTGCCTGCCCGAACGGTACAAGGATGTACGAAAATCCCCTGATTCCCGCTGCGGCTAACGCCTCAGCGGGCTTTCTTTTTAATCTGGATGGTGTGGTCGTGGTGGCAGTGCCCCGGCGTGTTGCAGGCTTCTACTTCGACGCAGCCCGCGCACAGCCCGTGCGCTTCAATCACGTTATGGCGCAGGGCGAAGCCCATTTTTGCCGCCAGCGTATGCATGATGTCCTCTACGCCTTCCGCGCACTCTTCTTTCACCACGCCGCAGCGATCGCAGATAAACATCGCTGAGCTATGAGTTGGCTGATCGAACAGATGGCACAGCACATAGCTGTTGGTTGATTCCACCTTGTGCACGAAACCCTGCTCCAGCAGAAACTCCAGCGCCCGGTAGACCGTTGGCGGCTTGGCCTGCGGCTCTTTACCGCGCAGCAGATCGAGCAAATCGTAGGCGCTGATCGCCCCCTGCTGCAGACTCATCAGGCGCAACACTTCCAGGCGCTGCGGAGTCAGGCGCACGCCCCGCTGCGCGCAGAGCTTTTCAGCATGCGCTAACATTTCTTGCGAAGTGGACTTATCCATGAGCATCCTCTGGTTGCGTAACGATGAAGTTGTTACTTTATCACGATCCAGGCAAAACGCCGAGAACCCACGGTTTGTGCTATACCTGATGCATCTCATTTTCGGGAGAAAACGATGAAACGACCTGATTGCATTCGACATTGGCGCGAGCTGGAGGGGCCGGATGATGCCACCTATCCTGACAGCACTGAGCTCTTTTCCATCGGCGCGCCGCTGGCCCGGGGTTTACGGCTAAACCGGCTGGGGATCCATCATGAACGCCTGCTGCCGGGGCGTCGCACCTCTTATCCGCATGCGGAAAGCGATGAAGAAGAGTTTATCTACGTGCTGGAAGGGTATCCGGAAGTGTGGATAAACGGCTATCTGTGGAAGCTGGAACCCGGGGACAGCGTGGGTTTTCCCGCCGGTACCGGGGTATGTCATACCTTCCTGAACAACACCGAGGAGGAGGTGTGCCTGCTGGTGGTCGGCGAAGCGAATAAAAAATTTAACCGGATCTACTATCCGCTTAACCCCAGCTACGCCGCGACGCGCCAGGATCGCTGGGTTGACCATCCACCGCAGTTCTTCGGTCCCCACGACGGCAAGCCGCGCAGGAAATAGCGTTTTTTCCACCCCAGGATATGACCATTGGCGCTATGCGCCTGTGGTTTATCTTTGTGCTATAGTAGCGCCCCTTTTTACCCGGATGCCTGTTTATTCGCCATGATGCCAGAATCAACTTCTACCGCTTTTGCTGCCCACCGTTTTTCCATCGCACCGATGCTCGACTGGACCGACAGGCACTGCCGCTACTTCCTGCGCCAGCTGTCGCGCCATACGCTGCTGTACACCGAAATGGTGACCACCGGGGCGATTATTCACGGTAAAGGCGACTATCTGGCCTACAGCGAAGAGGAGCATCCCGTTGCGCTACAGCTGGGCGGTAGCGATCCGGCTGCGCTGGCGCAGTGTGCGAAGCTGGCGCAAGCACGCGGCTACGATGAGATCAACCTCAACGTCGGCTGCCCGTCTGACCGCGTGCAGAACGGGATGTTCGGCGCCTGCCTGATGGGCAATGCGCAGCTGGTTGCCGACTGCATTAAGGCGATGCGCGACGTGGTCTCGATTCCGGTAACGGTAAAAACGCGCATTGGCATTGATGACCAGGATAGCTATGCGTTCCTGTGTGATTTCATCGATACCGTATCCGGGAAAGGCGAATGCGATATGTTCATCATCCACGCCCGCAAAGCCTGGCTTTCCGGCCTGAGCCCGAAAGAGAACCGCGAGATCCCGCCTCTGGACTACCCGCGCGTCTACCAGCTAAAGCGTGATTTTCCGCATCTGACGATGGCGATCAACGGTGGGATCCGCTCGCTGGAAGAGGCGAAGCTGCACCTTGAGCATATGGACGGTGTGATGGTTGGGCGCGAAGCGTACCAGAATCCAGGCATGCTGACCGCGGTTGACCGGGAGATTTTTGCGGCCAGTGGCGCGGATGCTGACCCGGTTGCCGTGGTGCGCGCCATGTATCCGTATATCGAGCGTGAGCTGAGCAACGGGACCTATCTTGGCCATGTGACCCGCCATATGCTGGGCCTGTTCCAGGGGATCCCCGGCGCTCGCCAGTGGCGTCGCTACCTGAGTGAAAACGCGCATAAGGCCGGGGCGGATATTAACGTCCTGGAACACGCGCTGAAGCTGGTGGCCGATAAGCGTTAACGTTTCGCTAAAATTTAGTCAAATACGCCACGCCCTGAAGTTAACTTCAGGGCGTTTTGCTTTAAATTCAATAAATTATAATTGGCACGCTTCTTGTAATGCCTGAGTACAGAGGGCTATTGCTTTGGAGAGAAGACGATGCTGGAACTGCTATTTATTATTGGTTTTTTTGTGATGCTGCTGGTGACCGGCGTGTCGCTGCTGGGCATTATTGCCGCGATTGTTGCGGCGACGGCGCTGATGTTCGTCGGCGGTCTGTTTGCGATGATGATTAAACTGCTGCCGTGGCTGCTGTTGGCCGTTGCGGTGGTATGGGTGATTCGGGCGATAAATAAGCCAAAAATCACCCGCTACCGTAGCAACAACCGCTGGCGTTATTAAGGGAGTGAGTGGTAGGTCACAACCTGAGGAATTTTGCATAAAACGGCGTAGGTTTTGCTTATTAAATCTGTCACTATTAGCGCGTTAACGAATTCATCGCGCTGTACCCTACATACAGCCGAACTAAAAAAAGTAAGGGCTTCCATTTGGAAGCCCTAAACTTTTCTACCCTCCCGACTCTCCCGTCATACTTCGAACTACAGGTGCGTTGGCTGCGTTAACTCACCCCGGTCACTTACCGGAGTAAGCTCCCGGGGATTCGCTATCTTGCCGTCTTCCCGTAGCCCGAATTATTTAGGGAGGTTTCCCGTTCAGGCAGCAGGGGCGTTTTGCTATTACGGCAGCAGCAGGCTTGAGCCTTCGGTGGCGCGGCTTTCGAGCACCTCGTGCGCGCGTCGGGCGTCGGCCAGTGGATATTTTTGGCTCTCGGCAACGTCGACGTTTATCACCCCGCTGGCGATCAGCGAAAAGAGCTCGTTACTGGCTTCCACCAGCTCTTCGCGGTTGGTGATATAGCCCTGCAGAGAAGGGCGGGTAACGTACAGCGAACCTTTCTGGTTGAGGATCCCCAGATTAACGCCGGTAACCGGGCCGGAAGAGTTGCCGAAGCTGACCATCAACCCTCGCCGCTGCAGACAGTCAAGCGAGGCCTCCCAGGTGTCTTTGCCCACGGAATCATAGACCACGTGCACCTTCTTACCCTCGGTAATCTCTTTTAGCCGCTCAGCGATATTCTCTTCACGATAGTTGATCGTCTCCCAGGCTCCGGCCTGCTTCGCGCGCTGTGCCTTTTGCGCGCTGCCGACGGTGCCGATGAGCCTGGCGCCCAGCGCCTTCGCCCACTGGCAGGCTATCAGCCCGACGCCGCCGGCCGCGGCGTGGAACAGGAACGTCTCACCGGCTTTGATTTCGTAGGTTTTACGCAGCAGATAATAGACCGTCAGCCCCTTAAGGAAGGAGGCCGCCGCCTGCTCGAAGGAGATGGCCGCAGGCAAAATCGCGGCTTTATCGGCGGGGACGTTATGCACCGAGCTGTAGGCGCCCAGCGCCGACTGGGCGTAAACGACGCGATCTCCGGCTTTAATATGGGTGACGCCGATCCCGACCTTGCTCACCACGCCGGCGGCTTCGGTACCTAATCCGCTCGGAAGCGCAGGGGGCGGATAGAGGCCGCTGCGAATGTAGGTATCGATGTAGTTGATACCAATAGCTTTGTTCTCTACCTGTATCTCGTGCTCTGCCGGATCCCCTGCCACAAACTCCACCACCTGCAGAACTTCGGGGCCACCGTGCTTGTGAAATTCAATACGTGTTGCCATGCTTCCTCCTGAACTATGTGGTAACCTTTCGAGCCAATTTCTATACCGGGAATTCCATTCAATATGGCAGGAAATAAACCCTTCAACAAACCCCAGACTGAACCCCGAGTTCGCGATCCGCAGGTCGCCGGGTTGAAAGTACCGCCGCACTCGATTGAAGCGGAACAGTCGGTGTTGGGCGGTTTAATGCTGGACAACGAGCGCTGGGACGACGTCGCCGAGCGCGTTGTTGCAGAAGATTTTTACACGCGTCCGCACCGTCATATCTTTATTGAAATGGCCCGCCTGCAGGAAACCGGCAGCCCGATTGACCTTATTACGCTCGCGGAATCGCTTGAACGCCAGGGGCAGCTGGACAGCGTAGGCGGTTTCGCCTATCTGGCTGAACTCTCAAAAAATACGCCAAGTGCGGCGAACATCAGCGCTTATGCCGATATCGTGCGCGAACGTGCCGTTGTCCGCGAAATGATCTCGGTGGCGAACGAAATTGCCGAAGCGGGCTTTGACCCCCAGGGCCGCACCAGCGAAGACCTGCTCGATCTGGCGGAGTCCCGGGTCTTTAAGATCGCCGAGAGCCGCGCGAATAAAGACGAAGGTCCGCGAAATATCGCCGAAGTGCTTGATGCGACCGTTGCGCGTATCGAGCAGCTGTTCCAGCAGCCGCACGACGGCGTCACCGGCGTCAATACCGGCTATGACGACCTGAATAAAAAGACCGCAGGTCTGCAGCCGTCGGATTTGATCATCGTCGCGGCGCGTCCGTCGATGGGTAAAACGACGTTTGCGATGAACATCGTCGAAAATGCGGCGATGCTGCAGGATAAGCCGGTCCTGATTTTCAGCCTCGAGATGCCCTCTGAGCAAATTATGATGCGTACCCTGGCCTCGCTGTCGCGCGTCGACCAGACGCGTATTCGTACCGGCCAGCTGGATGACGAAGACTGGGCGCGAATTTCGGGCACCATGGGCATTCTGCTGGAAAAACGCAATATCTATATCGATGACTCCTCCGGCCTGACGCCGACGGAGCTGCGCTCCCGCGCCCGCCGCATCGCCCGCGAGCACGGCGGCATTGGCCTGATTATGATCGACTACCTGCAGCTGATGCGCGTACCGGCGCTCTCCGATAACCGTACCCTGGAGATCGCCGAAATCTCCCGCTCGCTGAAGGCGCTGGCCAAAGAGCTGCAGGTGCCGGTGGTGGCCCTGTCGCAGCTTAACCGCTCCCTGGAGCAGCGCGCCGATAAGCGCCCGGTAAACTCCGATCTCCGTGAATCAGGCTCTATCGAGCAGGATGCCGACTTAATCATGTTTATCTATCGTGATGAGGTTTATCACGAGAACAGCGACCTGAAAGGCATCGCCGAAATTATTATTGGTAAGCAGCGTAACGGCCCCATTGGTACGGTACGTCTGACGTTTAACGGGCAATGGTCGCGCTTCGATAACTATGCCGGCCCTCAGTATGATGATGAGTAAATCTCCGTAGTCCTTCACGCCGCTGGTACGTTGACTCGCCCGCCCGTCTCGGTCACTTAGCCTGTTAAGCTCCCGGGGCGCCCGGGCCTGTCGCCTTCCGGCAGCGCGATGGATACCGGCGACTCTTTTATTAAGGAACTTAAATGCAAGCGGCAACTGTAGTCATTAACCGCCGCGCTCTGCGACACAACCTGCAACGTCTGCGTGAACTGGCGCCTGCCAGCAAGCTGGTTGCAGTCGTGAAAGCGAACGCTTACGGACACGGTCTTATCGAGACCGCGCGAACGCTCCCTGATGCCGACGCCTTCGGCGTCGCCCGGCTTGAAGAAGCCCTACGCCTGCGGGCGGGCGGCATCACGCAGCCGATCCTGCTGCTGGAAGGCTTTTTTGAAGCCAGCGATCTGCCGGTGATTGCCGCCCAGCGCCTGCAAACGGCGGTGCATAGCCCCGAACAGCTGGCCGCGCTGGAAAGCGCGGAGCTGAGCGAACCGGTCAGCGTCTGGATGAAGCTCGATACCGGCATGCATCGGCTGGGCGTGCTGCCGGAAGATGCGGAGGCTTTCTACCAGCGCCTGAGCCGCTGTAAAAACGTCCGCCAGCCGGTGAACGTCGTCAGCCACTTTGCCCGCGCGGATGAGCCGGAGTGCGGGGCCACCGAGCGGCAGCTGGATATCTTCACCACCTTTACCGATGGCAAGCCTGGCCTGCGCTCTATCGCCGCCTCCGGCGGGATTTTGCTGTGGCCGCAGTCGCATTTTGACTGGGCGCGTCCGGGCATTATTCTCTACGGCGTGTCGCCGTTAGAGAATCAATCCACCGGCGCCGATTTTGGCTGCCAGCCGGTGATGTCGCTGACCTCGAGCCTGATTGCCGTTCGCGAGCATAAAGCGGGCGAGCCGGTGGGCTACGGCGGGACCTGGATTAGCGAACGCCATACCCGTCTCGGGGTGGTGGCGATGGGCTACGGCGATGGCTATCCGCGCGCCGCGCCGTCCGGTACCCCGGTGCTGGTTAACGGTCGGGAAGTGCCGATTGTCGGCCGCGTGGCAATGGATATGATCTGCGTCGACCTCGGCCCCGAGGCGCAGGAGAAGTCCGGCGATCCGGTGGTGCTGTGGGGAGAAGGTTTACCCGTTGAACGGATTGCAGAAATCACGAAAGTAAGTGCTTACGAACTTATCACGCGCCTGACTTCACGCGTTTCGATGAAGTACGTCGATTAGCCCCGATTTACCGCAATATTCCCCGGCAGCGTCACGGCCGCCGGGGCCAGGGTGCTACCGGACAGCCCGGCTATGGCGCCAGCGCTGCGGCCGGGAAAAGCCCCGCCGGCGTCCTGGCGGGCGATCGTCATCGGCAAACCGCCAACATCCTCTCGACCTGCCACGGCTTCCGGTTTATTGTGTTATGACCTGCCTTTTGTAAACCTGGAGAAACATCGCGTGTTTCAGAAAGTTGACGCCTACGCTGGCGACCCCATTCTCTCCTTAATGGAGCGTTTCAAAGAAGATCCTCGCAGCGACAAAGTAAACCTCAGCATTGGTTTGTACTACAACGAAGCCGGAATTATCCCGCAGCTGAAGGCGGTGGCGGAAGCGGAAGCGCGCCTTAACGCACAGCCGCACGGCGCCTCGCTGTATCTGCCGATGGAGGGTCTGAATGCTTACCGTAGCGCCATTGCGCCGCTGCTGTTTGGCGCCGATCACCCGGTACTGCAGCAGCAGCGCGTGGCTTCCATTCAGACGCTGGGCGGTTCCGGCGCGCTGAAGGTGGGGGCGGATTTCCTCAAGCGCTACTTCCCGCAGGCGCGCGTATGGGTCAGCGATCCGACCTGGGAAAACCACATCGCCATCTTTGAAGGGGCTGGATTCGAAGTAAGTGCTTACCCTTGGTTTGATAATGAGACCAACGGCGTGCGCTTTGAGGCGCTGCTCGAGAGGCTGCGCACGCTGCCTGAAGGCGATATCGTGCTGCTGCATCCGTGCTGCCATAACCCAACCGGCGCCGATCTGAGCCATGACCAGTGGGATGAAGTGGCAAAAGTGCTGAAAGCGCGCAGCCTGATCCCTTTCCTCGACATCGCCTACCAGGGTTATGGCGCGGGCATGGAAGATGACGCCTGGGCGATCCGCACGATTGCCAGCGCCGGTATGCCGATGCTGGTCAGCAACTCGTTCTCGAAAATCTTCTCCCTGTACGGCGAGCGCGTGGGTGGCCTGTCGGTGGTTTGCGAAGATAGTGAAACGGCGGGACGCGTGCTTGGCCAGCTGAAGGCAACCGTACGCCGTAACTACTCCAGCCCGCCGAACTTCGGGGCGCAGGTGGTTGCCACCGTGCTGAACGACGCGGAGCTGAAGGCCTCATGGCTGGCTGAAGTCGAAGAGATGCGCACGCGCATTTTAGCGATGCGTCAGGAGCTGGTGAACGTCCTGAAAGAGGCGGTCCCCGGCGTTAACTTTGACTACCTGCTCAAGCAGCGCGGTATGTTTAGCTACACGGGATTGAGCGCCGCTCAGGTCGATCGCCTGCGGGAAGAGTTTGGCGTCTATCTGATTTCCAGCGGAAGAATGTGCATGGCGGGCCTTAACTCGGGCAACGTTCAGCGCGTCGCGCAGGCATTTTCTGCAGTGCTATAGCCCCCGCAGCAGTATCCGGCCCTTTCCGGCGTTAAGGAGAGGGCGGTTTCCCCTCCCGAAGTGTGATCATTCTCTTTTTCTATGACATTCGAGCAGAAACCTCTTTTCATCACCGGATGCGGAGGTTAAGGTCATGGTGAATTTATAAGCATGCACATTATTGAAAATTATAATGATTCGGTTATTTACACTCGCCATCATGCAAAGTGCGTCTCAGCTCCAGGGAGCGTTCGGCTAACCGTGGCCGTCAAAGAGGCCGTTTGAATGATGGCGGTTTATAGGGATAAATATGCGCAAAATCACCCTGGCCTTCGGGGCCGTCTGCCTGCTGTTCACGCTCAATAGCGCCGTCGTTGCCCGCGCCTCGACGCCGCAGCCCCTCTCGACGGGAACCAACGTCGCTAAGCTCGCTGAACAGGCGCCGATTCACTGGGTATCGGTGGCGCAGATTGAAAATAGCCTGCTGGGGCGCCAGCCGATTGCGGTGGGCTTTGATATTGACGATACCGTGCTGTTTTCCAGCCCTGGATTCTGGCGCGGCCAGAAGACATTCTCTCCCGGCAGCGATGCTTACCTGAAAAATCCCGAGTTTTGGGAAAAAATGAACAACGGCTGGGATGATTTCAGCATGCCGAAAGAGGTCGCTCGTCAGCTGATTGCGATGCACGTTAAGCGCGGCGATAGCATCTATTTTGTGACCGGCCGCAGTCAGACCAAAACCGAAACGGTCTCGAAAACCCTGCAGGATGATTTCCTGATCCCCGCGTCAAACATGAATCCGGTCATTTTTGCCGGCGATAAGCCGGGACAGAATACGAAAACCCAGTGGCTGCAGGAGAAAAACATTAAGGTCTTCTACGGCGACTCGGATAACGATATTGGCGCCGCCCGTGACGCGGGCGCACGAGGTATTCGCATTCTTCGCGCCTCCAACTCCTCATACAAGCCTTTACCGATGGCCGGGGCCCAGGGAGAAGAGGTGATTGTGAACTCCGATTACTGATTGCCTGCGGGCGAAATAGCAGCCAGCAACAGCGGCAGCCGGTGGGCTGCCGTTTTTTTGTACAAAATCCGCTCCGGAAGGTTTTACCTTTTCGCTTATTGCTGCACACTTAGAAAGATTCATTCGCAGCATGAATGGCTTATCTGACATCGACAGTCGGGCCGCGATGCGGCTCGCGGAATATCGCATTCACGGCGGTTCGCGCCATCGCGTCGGGACGCTCATGGGGAGAATATTAGATGACAATTTCGGAGTTATTGCTCTACTGCATGGCCAAGCCTGGCGCGGAGCAAAGCGAACACAGCGACTGGAAGGCGACGCAGATTAAAGTGTCGGACGTGCTGTTTGCGATGGTCAAAGAGGTGGAGGATATGCGCCCTGCGGTGTCGCTGAAGGCCAGCCCGGAACTTGCCGAGCTTCTGCGGGAGCAGCACGCTGACGTGCGTCCTAGCCGGCATTTGAACAAGGCCCACTGGAGTACGGTGTTCCTTGATGGTTCGCTGCCCGATTCGCAGATTTACTACCTGGTCGACGCCTCTTATCAGCAGGCGATTAGGCTGCTGTCGGAGCCGACCCGACAGCAGCTTTCGCAGTGATTAGCTCAGCAACGGCTTGAGGAAATGCGCGGTGTGTGAGGCTTCGCACTCGGCAACCGTCTCTGGGGTCCCGGAGACGAGAATTTCCCCGCCGCCGCTGCCGCCTTCCGGCCCAAGATCCACAATCCAGTCCGCGGTTTTGATGACGTCCAGGTTGTGCTCAATGACCACGATGGTGTTGCCCTGATCGCGCAGCTGATGCAGGACGTCCAGCAGCTGCTGGATATCGGCGAAGTGCAGACCGGTGGTCGGCTCATCGAGAATATACAGCGTCTGGCCGGTTCCGCGCTTCGACAGCTCGCGCGCCAGCTTCACGCGCTGAGCCTCGCCGCCGGAGAGCGTGGTCGCCGACTGGCCAAGGCGGATATAGGTCAGGCCCACGTCCATCAGGGTTTGCAGCTTACGCGCCAGCGCAGGGACGGCGTCGAAGAACTCGCGCGCCTCTTCGATAGTCATATCCAGCACTTCATGGATAGTCTTACCCTTGTACTTAATCTCCAGCGTTTCGCGGTTATAGCGCTTGCCCTTGCACTGGTCACACGGCACGTAGATATCCGGCAGGAAGTGCATCTCGACCTTGATAACGCCATCGCCCTGGCAGGCTTCGCAGCGGCCGCCGCGAACGTTAAAGCTAAAGCGTCCCGGCGTGTAGCCGCGTGAACGTGATTCCGGCACGCCGGCGAACAGTTCGCGTACCGGCGTAAACACGCCGGTATAGGTTGCCGGGTTAGAGCGCGGCGTACGGCCAATGGGGCTCTGGTCGATATCGATAACCTTATCGAAATGCTCCAGCCCCTGCACGTCGCGATAGGGCGCCGGTTCGGCGATAGTCGCGCCGTTGAGCTGGCGCTGGGCTATCGGGAACAGCGTATCGTTGATCAGCGTTGATTTACCGGAGCCGGAGACGCCGGTAATGCAGGTAAACAGGCCTACCGGCAGCGTCAGGGTAACGTCCTTCAGGTTGTTACCGCGTGCGCCGGTCAGCTTCAGTACCTTTTGCGGATCGGCGGCTACGCGCTGCTCAGGCACCGCAATCTTGCGCTTGCCGCTCATGTACTGCCCGGTCAGGGATTCAGGCACCGCCATAATATCCTGCAGCGTGCCCTCAGCCACCACCTGTCCGCCGTGGACGCCAGCGCCGGGACCGATATCGATCACGTGGTCAGCGGCGCGAATCGCGTCTTCATCATGCTCAACGACAATGACCGTATTACCCAGATTACGCAGGTGAACCAGCGTCCCGAGCAGGCGTTCGTTGTCGCGCTGATGCAGGCCGATCGACGGCTCGTCGAGCACGTACATGACGCCGACCAGCCCGGCGCCGATCTGGCTGGCCAGACGAATACGCTGGGCTTCGCCGCCGGACAGCGTCTCCGCCGAACGCGAGAGCGTCAGGTAGTTCAGGCCGACGTTGACGAGGAACTTCAGGCGATCGCCGATCTCCTTCAGCACCTTTTCAGCGATTTGCGCCCGCTGGCCGGAGAGCTTCAGGTTGGTGAAGAAGTCCATCGCATGGCCAATGCTCATATCGGAGATCGTCGGCAGCGGCGTATTTTCGACGAAGACGTGGCGCGCTTCGCGGCGCAGACGGGTGCCATCACAGCTGGTACAGGAGCGGTTGCTGATGAACTTCGCCAGCTCTTCGCGCACCGCGCTGGATTCGGTCTCTTTGTAGCGGCGTTCCATATTGTGCAGAACGCCTTCGAACGGATGGCGGCGCACGGAGGTGTCGCCGCGATCGTTCATGTACTTGAATTCAATGTTCTCTTTGCCGGAGCCGGACAGAATGACTTTCTGCACGTCGGCATTGAGGGTGCCCCAGGGCGCTTCGATATCGAACTGGTAATGCTCGGCCAGCGACTTCAGCATCTGGAAATAATAGAAGTTACGTCGATCCCAGCCGCGGATCGCCCCGCCCGCCAGCGACAGCTCCGGGTTTTGGATCACGCGTTCGGGATCGAAATACTGCTGCACGCCAAGGCCGTCGCAGGTGGGGCAGGCGCCGGCCGGGTTGTTGAAGGAGAACAGCCGAGGTTCCAGCTCGCGCATGCTGTAGCCGCAAATCGGACAGGCGAAGTTGGCGGAGAACAGCAGCTCTTCCGCTTTCGGGTCGTCCATATTGGCAACCACGGCGGTCCCGCCGGAGAGATCCAGCGCCGTTTCAAACGACTCGGCCAGACGCTGGGCGAGATCGTCACGCACCTTGAAGCGATCGATAACCACTTCAATGGTGTGTTTCTTCTGCAGCTCAAGCTTTGGCGGATCGGAGAGATCGCAAACTTCGCCGTCGATCCTCGCGCGGATATAGCCCTGGCTCGCCAGGTTCTCCAGGGTCTTGGTATGCTCGCCTTTACGCTCTTTGATAATCGGCGCCAGCAGCATCAGGCGCTGGCCTTCCGGCTGGGAAAGCACGTTATCGACCATCTGGCTGACGGTTTGCGCCGCCAGCGGGACGTCGTGGTCCGGGCAGCGCGGTTCGCCGACGCGGGCGTACAGCAGACGCAGATAGTCGTGAATTTCGGTAATGGTGCCTACCGTAGAGCGGGGGTTATGGGACGTTGATTTCTGCTCGATGGAAATCGCCGGCGACAGCCCCTCGATATGGTCGACATCCGGCTTCTCCATCAGCGACAGGAACTGACGCGCGTAGGCGGAGAGCGATTCAACGTAGCGGCGCTGCCCTTCGGCATACAGCGTGTCGAAAGCCAGTGAGGATTTGCCTGACCCTGAAAGCCCGGTGACGACAATCAGCTTGTCGCGGGGGATAACGAGGTTGATGTTTTTGAGATTATGGGTGCGGGCGCCCCGAACTTCGATCTTATCCATTCACCTTTCCCGGTAGGTAGATACACGGATTGCCTGGTTTGTATGAAGAACAAACGGCGGAAACGGCTAATTATGGCACAATCCGACCTGTTTGAATATACAGTATTGGAATGGCAGCCGGGGTTGATGGTGAAAAATTGTATAGCGATAAGATGTTTACTGGAATCGACGTCCCAGCTATCTAAAAGGGCCTTTGTGGTGTTAGAATTACCGGTTTACACTTATTAAGAAACGTATTCAGGAGATTCGATCATGGCCAGCAGAGGCGTAAACAAGGTGATTCTCGTCGGTAATCTGGGGCAGGACCCGGAAGTACGCTACATGCCAAGTGGCGGCGCAGTCGCCAACTTCACGCTGGCGACTTCCGAATCCTGGCGCGATAAGCAGACCGGCGAAATGAAAGAACAGACCGAATGGCACCGCGTTGTGCTGTTCGGCAAGCTGGCTGAAGTGGCTGGCGAATACCTGCGTAAAGGTTCGCAGGTTTATATCGAAGGCCAGCTGCGTACCCGCAAATGGACCGATCAGTCCGGCGCTGAGAAGTACACCACTGAGATCGTGGTCAACGTTGGCGGCACCATGCAGATGCTGGGTGGCCGTCAGGGCGGCGGTGCTCCGGCAGGCGGCGGCCAGCAGGGCGGTTGGGGTCAGCCTCAGCAGCCACAGCAGCAGCCGCAGGGTGGCAACCAGTTCAGCGGCGGCGCGCAGTCTCGTCCGCAGCAGCAGGCTCCGGCAGCGCCTTCTAATGAACCGCCAATGGATTTCGACGACGACATCCCGTTCTAATCAGTACGTATTGAGAACGGTCGTCTCAGAATCATAAACCCTGCTTCGGCAGGGTTTTTTTATATGACCGTGACCCGCCTTCCTGCCCTCCGTTCCCCATTTCCCGTTTCCTCTACTCTGCTTCCTGCTTCCTGCTCCCATTTACGGACTGAACAGACCGCCGTGCCTGACGTCAGGTTTAAATAAATTACTATTAATAAACAATAAATTAAAAATCCCCCCTTCGTTCAGCCGCTTTCCCGTCCTCTACTCACCGTCTTGCGAAACAGCCTTTCTGTCCGGCCAGCCTCTTCTGCGCAGTCGATCACGTTTCATCGACATCAGCGCGCCAGGTTTGTGAGGATTATCTCTTTTCTGCATGCCGCTATTTGCTCATTGATGCCATAGCTAATATTTATTAGCTAATTATTATCAGTAATCGGGAGCAGTGATGAAACAGCAGTGGAGCAAAGAGCAGGCGCAGGCGTGGTATCAGCAGCAGGGTTGGCTTTGCGGGTTTAACTATCTGCCTTCGACGGCGGTGAACTGGACCGATATCTGGCAGGAGGAGACGTTCGATGCGCCAACCATCGAGCGCGAGCTGGGCTGGGCGGCAGAGGCGGGCTACAACACGCTGCGCATCAACCTGCCGTTTATCGTCTGGGAGGCCGATCGCGATGGCCTGATGGCGCGCATCGAGCGCTTCCTGACGCTTGCCGATAGCCGCGGCTTTAGCACCATGCTGACGCTGATGGACGACTGCGGCTTTTCGGGCGACGAACCCTATCTGGGGCCGCAAAAACCGCCGGTACCCGGCAAGCATAATAGCCAGGCGGCGGCGAGCCCGGGGCGGGACAAGGTTTGCGACCGCGACAGCTGGCCGCAGATTGAATGCTATATCCGCGACGTTATCCGCCAGTTCCGCGACGATAAGCGCGTTCTGCTCTGGGATCTCTATAACGAGCCGGGCAATCGCGGCATCTTTGCTACCGGCACGGTTGAGGTGCTGTACGACGAAAAGCTGGAAACCTATGCTCAGGAGCTGATGGAGCTCGCCTTCCGCTGGGCGAGAGAAGAGGACCCGACGCAGCCGCTCACCGTCTGCGCGTGGCGCCTGCCGGAGGAGGTTGAAGGAGAGGTGTTCTACCAGCATCCGCTGGATCGGGCCGCGCTGGCCCTCTCGGACGTGGTCAGCTATCACGCCTATACCAATACCGCCCGCATGACGGCGATTATCCAGCAGCTTCAGCAGCTGGAGCGGCCGATTTTTTGCACCGAATGGCTGGCTCGCCACGTTGGCAGCACCATCGAAGAGCAGCTGCCGCTGATGTATATCGCGAACGTTGCGCCTTATCAATGGGGCCTGGTGCGCGGGAAAACCCAGACCTGGCTGCCGTGGCCGGTGGTGATGAAGGCGTCTGGCGATTACTGCCGCCTCTGGTTCCACGACGTCTTTGAAGAGAACGGGATCCCGTTTTCCCGCAAAGAGATTGCGCTCATCCGCAGGCTTCGTCACATCGCCCAGCCGTCACGGGCATAATAAAAATATATCCGGCGGTACGCCGCCGGGATTAGGGTACGCACTATGGCAACGACAATGAAAATACCGTCTCGCGAGTTGTGGTCTTATTTCGGCTATGGTTTAGGTCAGTGTTTTAGTTTTGGTTTAGTGGGCTCGTTTATTAACTATTTTTATACCGATGTACTGGGAATATCGGCGCTGGCGGCGAGTACGATTTTCCTTATCGCACGCGCGTGGGATGCGGTTCACGACCCGCTGTTCGCCAGCATTATGGATACCATTAACAGCCGCTTTGGCAAGTTTCGTCATTTCCTGCTGATTGCGCCGCTGTTAATTACCGGGGTCACGCTGCTGGCGTTTTATAAAATCGAAGCCGATATGACCACCATGATTATCTACGCCGGGGTGACCTATATACTGTGGGGCACGCTGTACGCGATATCGGATATTCCCTTCTGGTCGATGTCCTCGGTGATGACCAACGACTCCGGTCAGCGCACCCGCGCGGTGACGGCGGCAATGCTCGGCGTTAATGCCGGTATCGCCTGCGCCAACATCTTCTTCCCCAAACTTGCGGCCTTCTTTGCCCAGTACAGCAACGATAAGGGCTATTTTATGGCGGCGCTGGTGATGATGATGGTCGGCCTGCCGCTGATGCTTAACGGCTTTTTCCAGATTAAAGAGCGCGTGCAGGCTGGCCCGGAAAAGGTCACCATGCGCGATACCTTCCATAATCTGCGGCAAAATAAGCCGCTATTTATCGTCCTGCTGTCGTTCTTTTTCTGCGTATTCCACAACGTCGCGGGCGGGATTTACATCTATTTCTTTATCTACAATATGGGCGACGGCGGGCTGCAGATGGCGATCGGTATTATGGGGATTGTCGCCGCGGTGCTGTGCCTCGTCGCCCCGATGCTGACGCGCAGAATGCAGAAGCGAAAGCTGTTTATGATCCTCTGCGGGCTGGATATTGCGGTGCGGGTGGTGATGTGGTTCGTTGGCTATCAGCACGCGGCGCTGCTCTTTATTCTGCTGGGCCTCAGCACGCTGTTTATCATGATGAGCAATATCCTGACCTCATCGATGATTGCCGACACCATTGAATACGCCGAATATCACACCAACAAGCGCTGTGCGGCCATCACCTTCTCCGGACAAACGTTTACCGGAAAAATGTCGGTGGCCGTCGGCGGAGGCTTAATTGGCGTATTTCTGACCCTGATAGGCTACGTGCCGCAGGCGGCCAGCCAGAGCGAGAGCGTGCTGAACGGGCTGTTCTTCGGTATCTGCCTGCTGCCCGCATTTGGCTCGCTGATCAGGATGGGCTGTATGTCGCGCTATACCTTTACGGAAGAAAAGCATGCGGAGATTTGCGCGTTACTGGCGGATCGCCGACAGGCTGCACCTCAGGAAAACGATGATCAGGAAAACCTGAAGCAGCCGCTGCCAATAAACTAATTACGCCAATAAAATATACCTTCTGGTGAATCGCAGAGTATATCCCTGTGCGGAGAAGTCTCCTCCGGAGAAATAGACCGGCAGACCCGAACGCCTCTGAGCCTACGCCACCGGCGGGCGCAGAAACCGGGGTTCGGTCGCACGAATAATATTACTTCTGTCGTTAATAACCCGTCCGCGACGATGGGCGGGTTATTATTTTAATTATCGTTATGCTTTATTCATAAATCCTAAAAAATAAACTCTATTTAATTAAATAATAAAAGGCTCTACCGATGAATAAATTCTGGGTCGGCTGTTTTTTGACGTCTTTACTTACCCCTGTAGTCAATGCGCAGGCGTCGTTATCCCTTGAGGAGCGCCTGGCACAAATGGAACAACGGCTGAAGGCGACCGAGCATCGGGCGGCCAGCGCGGAGGCGGAGATCGCCGCATTAAAACGTCAGGATACGCCAGCGCCGGTCGCCAGCGCCGGGCCGGCTAAACCCGCGTTACAGCTTAATGATTATGGCGATATAAAATTCTACGGCGACGTCGAGTTTAATATGGACGGCGCCAGTCGCACCGGTAGCCTGACCTCGATAAAAACCAGCGCCAATAAAAACTGGGCTCCGGGAGATAAAGAGCGCTGGGATATTAACGGACGAATTCTTCTGGGCTTTGATGGATTGCGGAAAGGCGCTAACGGTAAATACGCCGGGTTTAGCGTACAGCCGCTGGCGGATATGAATGGCAAAATGAATCTTGATGACGCGGCGTTTTTCTTTGGTCAGGAGAATGACTGGAAAATTAAAATCGGTCGCTTCGAAGCCTACGATATGTTCCCGCTTAATCAGGATACGTTTATTGAATATTCCGGCAACACGGCCAACGACCTGTACAGCGACGGCTACGGCTATATCTACATGATGAAAGAAGGGCGCGGGCGCAGCAGCAGCGGCGGTAACTTCCTGCTCAGTAAAACCCTCGATAACTGGTATTTTGAGGTCAATACGCTGGTGGAGGACGGCAGCACGCTGTTTGTTGACCAGAGCTATCACGGCAACGCGCTGGATAACCAGAAAAACGTCGCCTACGTGCGTCCGGTAGTGGCGTGGCGTTCCGGCGCGTGGTCGGTGGCGGCGGCGCTGGAGAGCAACCTCGTCAATAACGCCTACGGCTATCAGGACTCACGTGGCCGCTGGGTCGACCAGTCGAGCCGTACCGGCTACGGTATGACCCTAAGCTGGAATACGCAGAAGGCCGACCCGCAGGATGGGGCGGTGGTCAATTTGAGCAGCGCCTATCTGGATGCGGCGGACGAAAAGGACTTCAGCGCCGGTATTAATGCGCTATGGCAACGCGTGGAGCTTGGCTATATCTATGCGCACAACAAAATCGACCAGTTCAATCTGTCCGGCGTGAGCGCGGAGTGCGACGGCGACTGCGCGATTCTGGCGCCGGGACGCTATGACATCCACACCCTTCACACCTCGTGGCAGCTGCCGAATATCATGGATATGCCGAACTTTAATATCTACCTCGGGGCCTACGCATCGTGGCTGGACTCGTCGGCAGCCAAAACCGGCAATACCGATGAACGCTACGGCGCGCGGGTGCGTTTCAAATACTTCTTCTGATGGGCAAAGGGCGCGCGTTGTGGAATGCGCCGTCCCGGCTGACCCAAACCCCGCTTCGGCGGGGTTTTTTAGTACCTCAGCGCCTTACTGCGCCGCCGGGACGTCGCCCGTCTTGAGCGGAATCTCCTCGCGTTGGGCGTCGGCGGTGGCCTTCTGCTTGCGCGTCATCTCATCGACGATCAGCCGATAGGCGATGTAGTACTTATAGATATTGCTGACATAGGTGACGGTCTCGGAGCCGATTTTCTCCGCGGCCAGGTACTCCACGTTGCCAAACCAGATATTAGGGTCAAAGCCGCGCTTTTTGGTTTCAACCCGCAGGCGGGCGATTCTCGCCGGTCCGGCATTGTAGGAGGCGAAGGAGAACAGCGCCTTATCGAGCTGGGTCATCGGCTCGTCGCCGTAGTACTGGTCTATCATCCAGCGCATATATTTCACCCCGGCGTGGATGTTGGGATCGAGCTTGCTGATATCCCCGACCTTCAGCTCCTTACCGGTGCGTGGCATAACCTGCATCACGCCTATCGCCCCGACGTGGCTGCGCACCGACTGATTGAGGCGCGACTCCTGATAGCCCTGGGCCGCCATCAGCAGCCAGTCAACGTCATAGCGATCGCCGTACTTACGGAAGATCTCCACCATCGCTAAAAATTTCTGCCGCTCCTTTTGCGCCGCCGCATTTTTGACATATTTAGCGTCTTTCAGGTAGCGCAGCAGGATGGTATTCCCCAGCCTGCTGCCCTGGCTATTCGTCTTCGCAAACTGATTAAGCGAAGCGAGCAGCTGGGGGCTATCTTTGCGCACCGCCCAGGCGATGCTGCCATCGTCGCGCAGGACGATATTCTGGTGTACCTCGATTTTAGGGAACACCTGTTTCCAGAACAGCGCCTTATGGCGATCGACAACGGTCAGGGGGATAAGGCCGGCGTTGAGCATCTCAATCAGGTCCTCATCCTCAAGCGATTCCGGGGCGGCATCAATGATCACCGGCTGGCGCGACTCTTTGATAAAGCGCGCGTTGAGCGCGACCAGACTCTGGTAATAGCTTGAAGAGCGGCGCACGAACACCGTCTTGCCTGAAAGCTGGTCGATGTCAGCGACCGCGGGAGAACCCGGCCCGGAAAGCAGCAGCTCCTGAACGCGGGTATAAATCGGCGCGCTGAAGGCGACCTGCTGCTGGCGCTCAGGGGTGATGGTGAGGTTCGCGGCGACGATATCTCCCTTACCGGCATTGAGCGCCTCGATCAGCTGGTCGCGCGCCACCGGAACGAAAACGATCCGTACCTTGAGGTGACGGTGCCGGAGCTTTTTCTCCTTCATCAGCTGACGATTCAGGTCGCGCTCGTACTCCATGAAAATGTCGTGGGTGGCACCGCGCTGGGTGCCCTTATCGATAAAGAAAAAGGTTTTGCTGTAGGTGGTCAAAACCCGGATGGTCCGCCGGTCGAGCATGCCGGAAAGATCCCCCTGCCAGGGTTTTAGCATCTCTTCGGTATTGACCTCCAGGGTTTCCCGTGGCTCGGGCGCCGGCGGTTTTTTCTCAGCGGAAGCGGCATAAACGAAGCCAACAAACAGCATCGCGAGGAGGCAGGTAGACCAGGCGATAAATAATCGCGGCAAACAGAGGATGTTCATGGCGCGGCGCTCCGCAGGGACATCCTTTTATTTTAGTCAACTCTGCCGGGTTAGCGTGTCGGCCAGGCGCCTGGACTGTGGTTTTATGCCGCTGAAATTTTACGGAACTGGCTGGGCGTGACCGAATAGTATTTTTTAAAGGTCCGGTTAAATGCGCTGATATCCTCATAGCCGGCCATAATGCAGATATCGACGATGCGAAAGGCCGGTTTTATCTGCAGCAAATCCCGGCACAGCAGCATCCGCTGCCGCCTGATGAATTCCATCGGTGACATCTGGAAGTATTGCTGGAAGAGGCGAAACAGGTGCCACTCTGAATAGCCGGAAAAAACGCTTAGCGCATTGACGGTAAGTTTTTTCTCAAGATTATTTTTTATCCAGCGCACCAGTTCGTGCAGCACGGCCTGTTGGATCCCATTTTTACGCTGATTCATGCCGGTTCCAGAACGATGGCGCCCGTCGCTTCATGGCGCGGGCAGAGGGTGACGTCACGGCCAGGTCGCCGCCCGGCATGGCTCTCTGCCGGGCCTCGGTGTCCAGCGCCGCCGCGGGAAAATGCCTTACCGTCCCTGGCAAGGCGCCACTACTTTGCTTTTGGATATCGCAATCGGCTTTCGATGATGCTCCCATAAGCCTCTGCGACCATATCCTGTCATTTTGAGGAAAATATGAAGAATCTGGATTAATATCCCTGATGATATATTTTGCGCATACGTGATGGTCGCTCTGCATAATTTTTTCAATATCTCTTCATTTTATCTGCGGTATTTTAAGCTAACTTTTGCGTGTTCCTGGTCAACCCCAGAGAGCATCATTCCTAACAAGATCTTTCCCCCTTTCAACCAATGCGAAAGGGGGCTTTTTGTTTTTTGATTCATTGAAAGTGCGCTATATATTACTGCCTGACCCTCTCAGACCGAAAAAATAGGTGTGAGTTCCGCTAATAAATTTATTTATTTACGGTTCTTTAAGATCCATTTTTTCTCCATTGTTTCACCATAATTAAGTGCAATTCTGCGCCTCGCTTAGGTTAATCCCAGCAGACGCCTGCTATTTCTAAATCTCTTTTAAATAAAACGCCCATGCTAAAGAAAACAAATATCATTGCCGGATTATTGATTTCACCCTTAACGCTTTATGCCGCGACTTCGTACACTATTGATGATATTCGCTTTGAGGGCCTGCAGCGCGTTACCGTAGGAGCGGCACTGTTGAACATGCCCGTTCACCCGGGAGAAGAGGTCTCGAACGACGATATCAGCGACGCGATACGCGGCCTGTACGCCAGCGGCAACTTTGAGAACGTGCAGATCCTGCGCGATGGCCGTGCGCTGGTGGTGCAGGTTAAAGAGCGCCCGACCATTGCCAGTATCAGCTTCGCCGGCAATAAATCGGTGAAGGACGAGATGTTGAAAGAGAACCTCACCGCCAGCGGCGTTGATGCGGGTAGCGCGCTGGATCGTAACGCCCTCAGTGAAATAGAAAAGGGGTTGCAGGATTTCTATTACAGCGTCGGGAAATATAGCGCCACGGTCCATGCGGTGGTGACACCGCTGCCGCGCAACCGCGTGGATTTAAAATTTGTCTTTCAGGAAGGGAAGTCGGCAACCATTGCCCAGATTAATATTATTGGCAATAAAGCGTTTAGCGAAGAAACGCTGCTCGACCAGCTTCAGCTACGCGATCGGGTTCCGTGGTGGAACGTTATCGGTGATAAAAAATATCAAAAGCAAAAAATGGCGGCGGATCTTGAAACGCTGCGCAGCTATTATCTCGATCGTGGCTATGCGCGTTTTGCCATTAATTCCAGCCAGGTCAGTATTACCCCGGATAAAAAATCGCTCTATCTTACAATTGACCTTGCAGAGGGAGAACGCTACAAGGTCAGCCGCACCGTGGTGACGGGTGAGATGGCCACGCATGGCCAGGAAATTGAGGCGCTGGCCCAGCCGCTGTCCGGCAGGTGGTATAGCGGAGCCGAGATTACCGCCGTCGAAAACGCGATTAAAAAGCGCTTCGGTAAATATGGTTATGCCTGGCCGCAGGTGGCGACGCACGCCGACATTGACGATCGGCAGAAAAGCGTCACGCTGCGTATTAGCGTCGATGCCGGGCGCCGCTACTCCGTACGCCAGATTCGTTTTATCGGCAACGATACCTCGCGCGATGCCGTTTTACGCCGCGAAATGCGGCAAATGGAGGGCGCGTGGCTCAACGATGAAAAGGTGCAGCAGGGAAAAGAGCGTCTTGACCGCACGGGCTATTTCGAGAGCGTTGATAAAGAGATAACCCCGGTTGCCGGCAGCCAGGACCAGGTTGACGTCGTCTATAAGGTGAAAGAGCGCAATACCGGCTCATTTAACGTTGGCCTGGGCTTTGGTACCGATAGCGGCGTCAGCTACCAGCTGGGAGTGACCCAGGATAACTGGCTGGGCACCGGCAACAGCGTCAGCTTTAACGGCACTCGCAATAGCTATCAGTCCTACGTTGAGCTCGGCGCGACTAACCCCTATTTCACCGTCGACGGCGTGAGCCTCGGCGGCAAGATTTTCTATAACAGCTATGACGCCTCCGATGCCGACTCCGGCAGCTACAACCAGCAAAGCTACGGCCTTGGCAGCAATCTCGGCTTCCCGATTAGCGAAAATAATTCGCTGAATCTGGGCGTTGATTATGTCCATAACCGCCTGACCAATATGGATCCTGAGCTCACGACCTGGAATTACCTTAACTCGCGGGGAATTTATCCGCAGGTGGTGACCAAAGATGGCGACAGCGGGGCGGAATACAGCGCCAACGATTTTTTTGTCAGCCTCGGATGGAGCTATAACGATCTCGATCGCGGGTTTTTCCCCCGCTCCGGCAATAAAAGCAGCCTGAGCGGCAAAGTGACCGTCCCGGGATCGGATAACCGCTATTACAAGCTGACCCTCGATAGCACCCAGTATGTGCCGCTAAATGAAAACCAAAGCTGGGTATGGATGGAGCATCTGAAAGCGGGCTATGCCGGCGGCCTGCAGGGGAGAACGGTGCCCTTTTACGATAATTTCTACGCCGGCGGATCGTCATCGGTGCGCGGCTTCTCCTCAAATACCATCGGCCCGAAGGCGGCCTACTATCGCTGTAATGGCTCTGAAAGCAGCTATAGCGGCTGCCCGCTGGAGAGCTCTTCCGACGCGGTTGGAGGAAATGCGATGGCGGTGCTGAACAGCGAGTTTATTATTCCTACGCCGTTTATTAGCGACAAATATGCCGACAGTTTGCGGACCTCGCTCTTTGTCGATGCCGGCACGGTATGGAGCACCTCGTGGCAGAATAACGCCCAAACCTTGGCGGCGGGGATCCCGGACTATAGCGATCCGCTGCATATCCGAATGTCGGCGGGGATAGCGGTACAGTGGATGTCGCCGCTGGGGCCGCTGGTCTTCTCCTGGGCTGAGCCCTTTAAAAAGTACGATGGCGATAAGGCCGAGCAGTTCCAGTTTAATATCGGCAAAACCTGGTAAGCGGGGGGCCAGGAACCGCGCTACTACCGTCGCGCCGCCGCGTGAGAGATGACGCTCTGATGGCTATCATTCACGCGGCGGCGGCGAGGCCTTTCTACTCCCATTACCCCCGGCGGCGAGCTGCCCGCCAGGGAAAAATACGCGCATAGACGGCAAAATAGTCTATTTTGCCGTTATGTCGTTGTTTAATCTGAATTCCATGGCGATACTTTTTTGTAAAGTTATTTAGGCTTATTTTATGGTTTTCTGACTTTACATATAAATATGTATTTCCAGCATCCATATCTACGTATTAAATATTATGGTGATTACTTATAAATAGCTAGATCGATTGTAAGCAATGGCCGTCGCATATCACATTATTGCGCTGAGGACTTGCGATTGATTATAATATTTGCTATTTCTGAATTCATGATTGCTGGCCAGGGATACAAGGATGAAACATGAAATGGACGGTGCTTAATACAATCATATGCCCGCATTCTGGCGTCGCATTCTCCAGTATCTGCGGACTGCGTTTTTTAAAGTTTATCGTCTGGTATGAAGCGGATATTCTGTTGATTCCCGGTGAGTCAATGAAGCTGTACTCATCTAAAGTTCTGATAAATAATAAATATCATTTCTTTAAGGTTTACAATATTGCGACCTACAGCGATACGCAGTGGGAGTCGCTGAGAGAGCGGCCATCCTGCCCTCATGACTTTAGCGCAACCACCGCAGAGGGGTGCTGCTACCAGCCGCACTGCGTCATTAAGCGATGCCCTGGTAGCTATCATCGCCACGCCTTATGCTAAACCAGCGGCGATTAAGAACGGGTATTTTCACAGACAAAGTAGGGCGTGTTTGTCGACATAAATACCCACGAATCTGGCTTTATTTTTATTATCTTAATAATAAAGTTATCTTCTTTGCTAATTTCAGTAAAGAACGGTGGGAGAATATCATCGAACTTTTCAGAGAATGCCGGTGAGCTGGCTCGCATGTTGGAATTATTATTTTTAAAAATATAGATGTCGCTCTTGTTTTTAGTATAGGAAAAATATTTGCGAATGCTGATGTTATCCTGAGTATTTCCGGAGTTGCCGGTAAAGGTCATCAGGCCATTGCCATTTTTAGTGAAAAAGGTGACTGAAAACGAGAAGGTTTCGTCGCCACTGATAATCGAAAAGGCTGACGTACAGTTAATACTATCATCCTCTTCGCGGAAGTGAGTGTAATATACAGCACCGACGATGATAAGAATAATGATGATGAGGGTTATTGTTTTCTTCATTTTATATGCCGAGATTGTCTTTTATTTTAAGTAGTAGGAGGAGGTACAGAATGATTTCTTGCTTGATTTGATCGGATAGCGACAAACGATCAGCGACGTTCTGCTCGATGGATAGTGGTTGGTAATATATACCGTTTGGCCATCGGAACAGCTGATGTGCTTCTCCAGCATAAAGTTAATAAAAAATTCATCAAATCTTAAATCATCATTACGAAACACCTTGCAGGTACCGGGAGTAGCCAGCTCGGTATAAGAAGAGAAAGGCGTGCTGGTCTGTGGAAAATAATAAACATAGACCAACAGAACGATCGCCAGCAGGCTGGCGATACCTGCAACTCTACAGGTTCCTTTTTCACTGTCAGTGAATCTGAGGCCGGAAAGTATCCGCGGGATGAACGGGTCTTCGTTCACCGGCGGCGACGCCGATAGGTTATCCCGCGGCGGTTCCGGATCTGGCTGCTGCGGTTCGATACTTTCTACTGCCGGAGGTTGCTGTGGGTTATTAACCTTTTCCTCAACATTCGGCCCACTATCGTTTTCGGGCCCCGGGTCGCTTTCAATATTCCGGGCCAAAATGGTGGTGTCATCGGCAATCATAAATCCCCGTTTCGGGATTGTTTGAATTATGCTGCCGTTAACGTGCAGGCGATTTAATGATTTACGCAACAGAGAGATATTTTGGTGTAGGGTATTTGGCGTAACGTTCATCCCTCTTTCTCCCCAGGCGTTATGCAACAGCTCTGCCTGGGTGACTATTCTGCCCTGGTTTTTAATTAATAAAATAAAGCAAAGGCTTGCTGGTATTGCCAGAGTGATACGCTCATTGCTTTCTATAGAATGGAGAGTATGCGCCGTAGGATTGAACCTGAGCGTGTTCTCGATAACGTAAATAGTGTCCATATATCGTGTCTTATCGTGAGAATAGTTACCGCTGCTGAAATTTATCTAAGATTTGATATTGAGATACTAGCATTAAAGCTTACTTCCGGCATTCATTCATAACTAAGAATTATCTTAATCCAATAAGATGTTTGTTATAAAAAGTCTATTGTTTGTTAATTTTATGGTATTTATATCATTAATTTCAGTGAGTTATGTTTTTACATAAAATCAACAAATGTGATTTCTTTACGCTTCATAACTTTATGAGTAATAAAATATGAGCACTGCGATTATTATTGCTGCAACAAAATGTTACGGCCGTAACGTAACAAGATTAATAAAAGGATGTGGTTGTCCTGCGATAACAATGTTAATGAATGGCAGGGGCGTATCAGACTGTTGTTACGTACCGGTCATAATCAGTAACGAAGGCGTCGTGGAGGTGTTTTTTCCGGACCGGTGGCCCAATGGAATAAAGGTTGGTTATTATGGCGGTACTGATTGTAACTGATAATTATTTCTTTATACAAGGCCTGAGCCATATGGCCGATGACTTCTGTTATATCGGTTGCGCCGGCAGTTTTGATAGCGAGTTGGCCCGTAGGCAATGTGCGGTGCTGAGTGCTGACGACTATGTGATTATCCATTTTGCACATTTAGATCATATATTATGTTTCTACCGATACTATCTTTCTCACAGCCTGGCGAAAGTTATTGTCGCCCCGGATGCAAAGTTTGTTAGCGACGTGTCGGACATTAATGATATTTATTTTCTCTCGGCCAATGCCAGCGTCAAGGCGGTTGAGAATATGTTTAAACTTAAGAAATATAAAATCAGGAAACGAAGCCTGACTCCGCGCGAAGAGAAAATAATGTCATTAATGATTATCGGTAATTTAATTAATGACATTTCACAAACGCTCGGCTTAAGTATTAAGACGGTCAGTTTGCATAAAAGCAATACCAGCAATAAGGTTGGTTTGCTTAATAATAACAATATCACGATGCTGGCCCTGATGCGTTTTATTCTGCCGGCATCAAAAAACGGCCTGCGGCTTATTTGATCTGCCGCGGAAGCGCATTGTATCGATTTATTCAGGCATTTGTTTTTAAGGACTCAGGGTTCTTAAGGGCGATCATTCCATAAAGAACTATGGAACAGTACGGGCCATAAAAAGCCTCTTATCTTTATCAGGTGATAAATATGAAATTGAAAATGTTGGCAGCAGCTCTGATGACTACTCTCTGTGTTGGCGCTGTTCAGGCCGCTGATGTTACGGCTCAGGCAGTAGCGACCTGGTCAGCAACCGCTAAAAAAGATACCACCAGCAAGCTGGTCGTCACTCCGCTGGGCAGCCTGGCGTTCCAGTACGCTGAAGGGATCAAAGGCTTTAACTCGCAGAAAGGCCTGTTTGATGTGGCGATTGAAGGCGATGCGACCGCAACGGCCTTTAAACTGACTTCCCGTCTGATCACTAATACCCTGACTCAGCTGGATACCTCTGGCTCTACGCTGAGCGTTGGCGTTGATTACAACGGCGAGTCCGTAGAAAAATCGGCGGACACCACCATGATCGATACCGCTAACGGCAAGCTGGGCGGCAACCTCAGCGCGCTGGCTAACGGCTATAACCAGGCCGGCCGTACGACCGCTCAGGATGGTTTCAACTTCACTATCGTTAGCGGCACCACCGACGGCACCACGGCTGTAACGGATTACAGCACGCTGCCGGAAGGGATCTGGAGCGGCGACGTCAGCGTACAGTTCGACGCGACCTGGACCAGCTGATTTCCCTGTAGCACAAAGCAGGGGGCTTCCCCTGCTTTCTTTCACGGATTGAATTCCCATGAAAAACCACATTCTGGCTATTGGCCTCTGTTTCTGCGCCATCATGCCTGCCCGGGCGCTGGACGTTGGCGATATCTCCTCGTTTATGAACAGCGACAGCAGCGTGCTCAGCAAAGAGATAAAAAATACCACCGACAGTGGACGCCTGATCAATATCCATATGGAGCGCCTCTCCTCGCCGCTCGATGGCGGTAACGTCATTGCGATGGAGAGCCAGGACGAAGTTTTGCTCACGCCAGCCAGCCTGCTGCTGCCGGCGAAGAGCAGCGATGTTATTCGCTTTTTCTACAAAGGCCCGACGGATGACAAAGAGCGCTATTACCGCATCGTCTGGTTCGATCAGGCGCTAAGCGACGCCCAGCGCAATGGCGCAGCCCGCAGCGCGGTGGCGACGGCATCCGCCCGTATTGGCACCATTTTGGTCGTGGCGCCCCGCAAGGTGAACTACCGCTATCAGTACGCCAACGGCACGCTGGTGAACAGCGGAAACGCCACGCTGCGCATTCTCGCCTACGGCCCATGCCTCAAGGCGGCGGATGGCAAAGAGTGTAAAGAAAATTATTACCTCATGCCCGGTAAAGAGCGCCGATTCACGCGCGTCAACGTTGCCGATAAAAAAGGACGGGTCGCGCTCTGGCAGGGCGAGCAGTTTGTTCCCGTAAAATAACAATTGTGCTGACGGGATAAGGTTATGCCGCGACTACGGATTTCCCCGGAGCTGAAAGCGCTCCTGGCCTACGGTATGGTTATTTTTTCTGTTCCGCTCAGCGTCAGCGCGGCGCCGGAACAGATACCGCAAATCGGCGGCGTAATTATTCCCCAGGCGTTTAGCCAGGCCCTGCAGGACGGGATGAGCATCCCGCTCTTTATTCATCTGGAAGGCAGTACGGGAAACGGGGACGATCAGCGCCTCGGCAGCGCCTTTATCTGGCTGGATGGCGGCGTGCTGCGCGTGCGCCAGATCCGCCTGGAGGAGAGCGATAATAATGCCACCGTGAGCGCCCAAACCCGGCAGACGCTCACCGCCCTGGCGAACGAATCCTTCGACAGCGACCTGCGCATTAAGATCTCCGCCGACGCGCAGCTGCAGCTCAGCCTGCGCCAGCTTCTGCTCCAGCTGGTAGTGAAAAAAGAGGCCCTGGGCACCGTACTGCGATCGCGCAGCGAAGATATCGGCCAGTCCAGCGTTAACGCCCTCAGCAGCACCCTGAACTATAACCTCGGCGTCTATAACAATCAGATGCGCAACGCGGGGAACAGCACCTCCAGCTATCTGTCGATGAACAGCGTTACCTCCCTGCGCGAGCATCACCTGGTGCTCGACGGCTCGCTCTACGGCGCCGGAACCAGCAATCAGGACAGCGAGCTCTATAAGGCGATGTACGAGCGTGACTTCGCCGGTCACCGCTTTGCGGGCGGAATGCTCGATACGTGGAACCTGCAGTCCCTCGGACCGATGACCGCCATTTCAGCAGGCAAAATTTACGGCGCCTCCTGGGGCAACCAGGCCAGTTCGACGGTCTTTGATAACTCCCAGTCGGCGACGCCGATTATCGCGTTCCTGCCTTCCGCCGGTGAAGTGCATCTGTCGCGCGATGGCCGCCTGCTGAGCGTGCAGAACTTCATGATGGGCAACCATGAGGTTGATACCCGCGGCCTGCCGTACGGCATTTACGACGTGAATGTTGAAGTTGTCGTCAACGGCCGGGTGGTGAGCAAGCGCACCCAGCGGGTGAACAAGCTGTTCACCCGGGGACGCGGCGCCGGCGCGCCTTTGGCCTGGCAGGTCTGGGGCGGAAGCTTCCATATGGACCGCTGGTCAGAGGGCGGCAAAAAGACGCTGCCCGCCAAAGAGAGCTGGCTGGCCGGGGCTTCGGCAACGGGCTCGCTGGGCGCCTTCAGCTGGGCCGCCACCGGCTACGGCTACGATAACAACGCCGTCGGCGAGACCCGGCTGACCCTGCCGCTGACGCAATCTATCAACGTGAACCTGCAAAACATGCTGGCCAGCGACAGCTCGTGGAGCAGCATCGGCAGCGTCAGCGCCACGCTGCCCGGCGGCTTTAGCTCGGTCTGGGTCAACCAGGAAAAGACCATAATCGGCGACAGGCTGCGGCGCAGCGACGCCGATAACCGGGCGATTGGCGGGACGTTGAACCTCAGCCCTCTGTGGTCAAAGCTGGGCACTTTCAGCATCAGCTATAACGACGATCGCCGCTATAGCAGCCACTACTACACCGCGGATTACTATCAGACCCTCTACAGCAACGCCTACGGTTCGCTGGGCCTGCGCGCCGGGATCCAGCGCTTTAACAACGGCGACAGCAGCGCCAGCACCGGGAAATATATCGCGCTCGACTTTTCTCTGCCGCTCGGCAACTGGTTTAGCGCCGGGATGACCCACCAGAACGGCTACACCATGGCCAACCTGGCGGCGCGCAAGCAGTTTGAGGAAGGGAGCACCATTCGCACCGTCGGCGCCAATATCTCCCGGGCCATCTCCGGCGACACCGGGGATGACAAAACCCTGAGCGGCGGCGCCTATGCCCAGTTCGATACCCGTTACTCCAGCGGGACGCTGAACGTTAACAGCGGCACCGACGGCTACGTGAATACCAACCTGACCGCTAACGGCAGCGTGGGCTGGCAGGGTAAAAATATTGCCGCCAGCGGGCGTACCGACGGGAACGCCGGGGTGATTTTTAATACCGGTCTTGAAGATGACGGCAAGCTCAGCGCCAGGGTAAACGGCCGGGTATTCCAGCTCTCGGGCAAACGCAGCTATCTGCCGCTCTCGCCCTACAGCCGCTACGAAGTCGAGCTGCAGAACAGCAAGAACTCGATCGACAGCTACGACATCGTCAGCAGCCGCAAAAGCCGTCTCACCCTCTATCCGGGCAACGTGGCGGTGATCGAGCCGGAAGTGAAGCAGATGGTGACCGTCTCCGGGCGTATTCGCGCCGAAGACGGCACGCTGCTGGCCAATGCGCACATTAATAACCACATCGGGCGTACCCGCACCGATGACAAAGGCGAGTTTGTGATGGATGTAGATAAAAAATTCCCGACCATCGACTTCAGCTACGGCAACAACCAACGCTGCGAAGTGGAGCTTGAGATTAACAAAGCGCGTGGGGCGGTATGGGTCGGCGATGTGACCTGTAACGGCTTGAAAACCTACGCCAGCAACCTGCCAACGGGAGAGAATTATGAAGGCTAAATGGGGTGCGCTATTGGCGATTGTGCTCGCCCTGGGCGCAATGACGCGGGCCTCTGCGGCGGTGAGCAAAACGAACTGGGCCGACGCGGCGGCGATGCAGTATGTGTTTGTGGAAAACAACTCTGACGATAACTACTTCGTTACCCCTGGCGGCGCGCTCGACCCGCGCCTGACCGGCGGCAGCCGCTGGACCGGGCTGAAGTATACCGGTACCGGCACTATCTATCAGCAGAGCCTGGGCTATATCGATAACGGCTACAACACGATACTGAACGCCAACTGGCAGTTCGACATGTGGCTGGAGAACTCGCCGGTATCCAACCCGCTGAGCGGCCTGCGCTGTATAAACTGGTACGTTGGCTGCGATATGGCAACCAGCCTGATTCAGGCACCGGCGCTGGATGCGAGCGGTTTCTACGGCGCGACGGTAACCTCAGGCGGGACTAAATGGATGCACGGGATGCTATCCGACGCCTTCTACCTGTATCTCCAGCAGATGCCGGTAGGCGGCAGCTTCTCGATGACCATCAACGGCTGTCAGACTTCCGTTAAGTACGATGCCAGCAGCGGGGCGCGCTGTAAGGATCAGGCTTCGGGGAGCTGGTATACCCGCAAGGTCACCCATACCAAGGGCGCCAACCTAAGGCTGCTCAATACCCACTCCCTTACCGAAGTGTTTATCAATACCGACGGGGTGCCGACCCTCGGCGAGGGGAGCTCCAACTGCCATGCCCAAACCATCGGCCCCCGCTCCGGCCTGAGCTGCAAAATGGTTAACTATGCGCTGGAAACCAACGGCCTGAGCAATACATCGATCCATGTTTTCCCCGCCATCAGCAATTCGTCTCTGGTCTCCGCGGTGGGCATCTATGATATGCAGTTCAGCCTCAACGGCAATACGTGGAAGCCAGTAAGCGGCATCTCCTACTACTACAATTTCAATGAGATGAAGTCCTCTGACTCCATTTACATCTTCTTTTCGAATAACTTCTTTAAGCAGATGGTTGCGCTGGGGATCAGCGATATTAATACCAAAGATTTGTTTAACTTCCGCTTCCAGAACATTACGTCGCCGGAGTCCGGCTGGTATGAGTTTTCCACCTCCAACTCGCTGATTATCAAGCCGCGTGATTTCAGCATCAGCATTATTTCCGATGAGTACACCAGCGCGCCGAGCCGCGAGGGCTACGTCGGCCAGGGCAAGCCTTCGCTGGATTTTGGCTATATCGTCACCACCAGCGGCAGGACCGCCGCCGATGAGGTGCTGATCAAAGTTAACGGCCCGGCGCAGACCATCGACGGGCGTTCATACTGCATCTTCAGCTCCGCGGACAATACGACGAAAGTCCCTTTCCCGGCGACGCTGACCTTCACGACGCAAAGCGGCGGTAACAAAACCTACGATGCCGGCTGCGACGATAGCTGGCGCGACATGACCGATGCGCTGTGGATGAGCACGCCGTGGAACGACGCCTCCGGCGATCCGGGAGTGATGAATAAAACCACGGTCAGGTTCTCCATCCCGATGAATGACGCGATCTCGCTGAAAACGATCGACGATGACGGCTGGTTCGGTGAGGTGAGCGCTTCAGGTGAAATTCGGGTCCAGGCGACGTGGCGAAATGTTAACTAATACAATACGCCTGATGGCGTGGCTGCTGGCCCTCTGCCTGCCGGCGGTCGGAGAGGCCATATCGGTCGGTAACCTGACCTTCTCGCTGGGGGCGGAGGAGAGTTTTGCCGCCAAGCGGGTGCTGAATAATAACAAGAGCGCGCGCCTGTATCAGGTCTCGGTGGTCGGCATCGACCGTCCGGGTGGGAAAGAGGTTCGCTCCCGCCCGGAGGACGGCGAGCTGCTCTTTGCGCCGCGCCAGCTGACCCTGCAGGCGGGGGAGGGGGAATATTTTAAGTTCTACTATCACGGGCCTCAGGACAACCGCGAGCGCTACTATCGGGTCTCGTTTCGTGAAATCCCCACCCGCAACCGCGTCGAGCGCAATACCGCCGGGGCGGCGGTGAGCATCGACCCGGTGGTGGTGGTGGAGACTATCCTGGCGGTGCGTCCGCGTCAGGTCGATTTTAAATGGGCCTTTGACCGCCAGGCGGGCACCGTCAGCAACAGCGGCAACACCTGGTTTAAGCTGCTGATTAAGCCCGGATGCGGGGCAACGGAAGAGGACGGCGACGCCTGGTACCTACGCCCAGGCGACGTGGTGCGCCAGGCCGCGCTGCGCCAACCTGGCGACAAGTACATAATTTACAACGATCAATTTATCAAAATATCCAACGACTGCCCGTCGCCATCGGCGGGCGGTTAGCTCTCCGTCAGGGCCATCAGGCGCGACTGAACCTCAGGGCAGCCGGCCAGCACCAGGTTACCGCTGAGCAGGCTGTCGTTGGCCAGAAAGTCGCTGCTGCTCCCGCCCGCTTCGACGATCAGCAGGATACCCGCCAGCGCATCCCAGCTGTTCATATGCGCCTCATAGTAGGCGTGCACCTGGCCGGCGGCGACGTGGGCCAGCATCAGCGCCCCGGCGCCAAAGCGACGGTACTCCATACCGGCGTCAATCACCCGCTCAAGCATGCGGGCGTAGTTTGCGGCAGGCGCCCGGCTGGAGCGCCCCATGCCTATCACCACCGTTTCCGGGTCCGGCTCGCGCAGCGTCAGGCGCTTATCGTTGAGAAATGCGCCTTCGCCGCGGCGGGCAAAGAAAAACTCGTTGCGATCCGGGGCGTAGATAATTCCCAGCTCCAGCGCGCCCTGGCTGACCCAGGCCAGAGAAATACACCAGTAATCCATGCCCAGAATATAGTTGGTGGTGCCGTCGATAGGATCAATGACCCAGGTTCCCTGCTTCCCGGCCCGCAGGCCGCTCTCTTCGCCGAGAAAACCGTCCTCCGGGCGATGGGCCTCCAGCCAGGCCTTGATCTCTTGCTCGACAAAAACGTCGGCCTGGGAAACAAAATCCTGGCGCGCTTTTTTATCCACCTGCAGTCCCGCATCGCGCAGCTCCTGCGCGCGCGTACCCAACTGGCGAATCAATCTGCATAGCGACTGCTGCTGTTCTTCGGTCATAGCCTGGCTCTTATGTGGTTGATGGCGACGTGCGCCGGTGAATTAAATCGACCTTCACCCACGTGGTGCGTGAAGGCTGGAGCGGATCGCTGGCCCTCTCCAGCAGGCGGGTGAGCGCCTGGCGGGAGATCTCCGCCACGTCCTGATGCAGAGTGGTGAGCCGGTAGCTGTACTGCGCCGTTTGCGGCGTGTTATCAAACCCGATGAGCTGAAAATCCGCCGGGGCCTCTTTGCCACGCTGGCGCATGCCGTCAAGAAAGCCGCAGGCCAGCTGCGCGTTGGCGCAAAAAATCCCCTCCAGCGCATCGTCGGCGTCGGCGGCGGCCTGCAGCCCGCCCTCATAGCCTTCGAGGGTGGCAAACAGCGGCTGAAGATTGCGCCGCGTATCCACCCCAAGCTCGGTGAGCGCCTGATAAAACGCTTCCCCGCGCATTTGTCCGGCCCAGGTCGAGTGGCGATGGTTTAGCCAGCCAAAGCGGCGGCAGCCGGCGGTTACCAGCTGCTTCGCGGCCAGCGCCGCCCCGGCTGCATTGTCCGAGCAGACGTAATCGACGCCGGGAATATTGGGCTGGCGATTAATGCCGACGACCGGAATTTGCTGCTGGGCGAACTCGTAGACCAGCGATTCAGGCGGCTGGCCGGAGGTGACGATCGCCCCGGACACGCGAAACTGCGCGAAGCGGCGAAGGGTCTGGGCCAGATCCTGCTCGCTGCGGATCTCGCTGACCAGCGCCTGAAAATCGCGGCGCTGGATCTCGCTCAGCAGCCCGTCGAGCAGGCTGCTGCGAAACGGATCGTTGATGCGGGAAACGATCACCCCGATCAGGTGGCTGCGCCGGCGGTTAAGCCCCTGGGCGAGAAAGTTGACCTGATAGCCCAGCTCTTCTGCGGCGCGCAGCACCCGCTCGCGGGCGGCGGGCGAGATGCTGCCGTTATTGCTCAGCGCGCGGGAAACGACCGCGCGCGAGACCCCGGCGCGGCGGGCAACGTCCTCGGCGGTAATGCTCTGTTTTCGGGGGAGTGCGCTCATGCCGGGCTTTCCTCGCCGCTGCGCGGTGGCTGATGAAGATCGTATTGTAAGCCGTCCTGGCTGACGAACAACCCGTCCCACGGCCGGCAGGCTACCCGCAGCGCCGGCAGGATCGCGTCGTAGCAGTGATAGAGCCCCATGGCGGGCAGCGCCAGCCTTTGAAACAGCGCCAGGCAGGCCGGGAAATCGCCGTGGGAGGCGTCGTCGCTCAGGGCGGTGAGCGAGGCGCACTCCTGGAACGCCAGATCGGCTCCCGCCATCAGCGCGATCGACTGCGCCGTCGGCCGGCCGTCGCCGCTGTAGAACAGGCTTTTGCCGGCAAAGGTGAGGCGAATAGCGCGGTTGCTGAGCTCGTGCTGAGTTTCGGCGGTGCGGATCTGCCAGTCGTGCCAGGTCCACGCCGGGGTGACGTCGCGCCACTCAATCGCAAAGCACAGCGCGGTGTCCGGCCAGTTTGCCAGCTGCGCCAGCTGCATCAGCACCGGACGCTGCTGCGGCTGGCTGTAGATAATCAGCGGCTTGTGGCGGGAAAAGCTTTTCCAGTAGTTGAGCAGCGCCGTCAGGCCGGTACAGTGATCCGGATGGACGTGGGTGAAGTAAATGGCATCGATATCGTTAATATCGCCCCCGCGCTGCCACAGGGCGCGCGGGATGGTGGGGCCGCAATCAATCAGCCACTGGCGATTGTTATTATCAATCACGCGCAGCGCAGAGGTATTTTGGCTCTCTGAGAAGGCGCTGCCGCAGCCGAGAACGTCTATTTTCATTTACCCTCGCTAAAAAATTTTCGCACTTAATTAAATTGTCACAAATACCCGACAAAGTAGGCTCACATCATGTCGAGTCAAGGTTGCATTTTTTTTACAGCTAAATGAACACGTGTTCATCCAGGCGCGAATAAATAAAAAATGCCTACAGAAAAGTTTTGGATACCGAATATGAGCTATCTGCACATTGCCAGCCTGAGAATTAGCTACGGCGATAAGGTTGTCCTGCATAATATCGACCTGGCGGTAGAGAAGGGGGAGATGATCGCCCTGCTGGGGCCTTCAGGCTGCGGGAAAACCACGCTGCTAAATGCGCTCTGCGGCTTTATCCCGGCGCAGAGCGGGGAGATCGTCGTCGCCGGCAGGGATATTACCCATAGCCCGCCGGAGCAGCGCAATATTACGATGGTTTTTCAAAGCTATGCGCTGTGGCCGCATCTGACGGTGGCCCGTAACATCGGCTACGGCCTGAAGCTGCGCCGGTGGCGGCGCGACGATATCGACCGCCGGGTGGCGGAGCTGCTGCAGGTAGTCAACCTCTCGGGGCTGGCGGAAATGAAGGTGACCGAGCTTTCCGGCGGCCAGCGTCAGCGGGTTGCCCTGGCGCGCGCCCTGGCGATTGAACCGGACGTGCTGGTGCTGGATGAACCGCTCTCCAATCTCGATGCCAAAGTCCGCCTTAACGTCCGCCATGAAATAAAAGCGCTGCAAAAGAAGCTCGGCTTTACCTCATTAATCGTCACTCATGACCAGCAGGAAGCGCTGGTGATGGCTGACCGTATCGCCGTATTAAATAACGGCAGGATTGAGCAGCTAGGGACGCCAGAAGAGATATATCAGCGTCCGGCCACGCCTTTTGTCGCCGATTTTATGGGGGCTGATAATAAAATAAATAGCCGCGATATCCACACCCTCGACGGTATTCACTGGCGCAGCCCACAGGCATATTCCGCTACCGATTCCGGCGAGCAGGTTATTTATTTCCGCAGCACCGACGCGGCGCTCCTTTCAGTCGCGGATAGCGCGCCGCAGGAGGGGCTGATCCTCGACGGCATCGTCGAACAAAGCGCCTTCCTCGGCCATTTATATCGCCACAGCGTGCGCTGCCGCGATCGCCTGCTGCTGGCGGATTCTACCCGCTGCTGGCCCGCCAGCTCCCCGGTCAGGCTGCACGTGCCGACGCCGGCGCTGCATATTTTTCCTTCATCTCATGCAAGTTGACATCATCGTGTTCATTCTGGGGATAAACCATGTTTACTAAAACAAACGTTGCGCTAGCGACCGCCGTACTCCTGAGCTACGGCGCGCAGGCCGATACCATCCTGAACGTCGCGACGGCGGGCGATCAGAATATGGTGGATTACGTAAAAACCTGGCTGGGGCCAAAGTTTGAGGCCGCGCATCCGGGCGTTAAGGTGCAGGTTATCGGTACCGGGCCGGGGGACGCGGGCTCGAACAAAATTATCGAAAAGCTGACGGCGCAGAAGGCGAGCGGCGCCAGCAGCTGGGATATTGACGTCGCCGTAGTGCATCAAAAAGCCGGCGGCGAGCTGGTGGAGAAGGGGCTGTTAGAGAAGTACCGCCAGCAGATTAAGACCGGCAGCCTGGTCAGCGCCGACAACGCTAAAAATGCCCTCGGGGTTAACGTCGACGGCTACGTGATGCCGATGTTTTTAAGCCAGACCGCCATTGCCTGGAACAGCGAGACGATCAAAACCCCGCCGGCCTCCTACGATGAGCTGGTGGCCTGGGCGCAGAAAAACCCGCAGGCCTTCGGCTATAACGGGATTAAGAACGGCATGTCCGGGGTCAGCTTCGTGGTGGGCTGGATGTACGCCTACGGCACCGACGCCCAGCGCCTCTCCTCCCTGCCGTACGATAAAGGCGTGGAGAAAAACTGGGGCCAGGCCTATGAAAAACTGAAGGCTTTTAATAAAAACGTCACCTTTACGCCGGGCAACGCCGGGACGCTCGATATGCTGACCCGCGGGGAGATCGCGATGGGGCCGGTGTGGGTGGACATGTTCTACAGCTGGAAAGATCAGGGGAAGCTGCCGCCGTCGATCAAGCTCTCCCTGCTGGCGCCGGGCATGCCGGGTCAGCCGATGTATTACGTGACCCCGGCGAAGGCGGCGAATCCGCAGCTGGCGCGCGAGTTTATCGAGCTGGCGACCAGCCCGGAGGTGCAGGCGCAGGGGATCGTCAAGCAGTTTAACTGGTATCCCGGCATCGATGCGCAGCACGTTAAGCCGCAGCTGGACGCCGGGACGTGGCAAAAGCTGTTTGCTGAGATCTCGCCGCAGGCGCTGGCGGAATACGGCAAAAGCTTCCCGATTAGCGCCTATTTTGACGATATTAAAGAAGGCTACGAAAGCCAGGTCGCCAACTAATCTTCGTCGATGCCCGGGGCGGCTGCGCGTCGACCCGGGCGTTTCTCCTTGCTGATATCAGGTTTGCTATGCGTATTTCGCTGAAATATCTGCTGCTGGTTGCTCCCGCTGCGCTGACCATCGCCGTGCTGTTTTTATATCCGCTGGGCTTCTCGCTGATTGCCGCCTTCACCGACGATGCGCAGCGGCTGACCCTGGCCCACTTTCGCAAAGTCTATGCGCTCTACTCCACCGATATTCTGTTTACGCTGATCGTCGTGCTGAGCTCCGTGGCGCTGCTGGCGCTGATTTCCATCACCCTTTCCGCGGTGATTACCCTGTCGTCCTGCCGGCCGATCGTGCAGATGCTGGCATTTTTATATCGGCTGCCGCTGTTTATACCCTTTATCGTTGCGGCGCAGATGATGCGCACCTTTCTGGCCAAAAACGGCTTAATGAACAATGCGCTGGTTGCCAGCGATCTGCTCACGCCGATGGAAACTCTCTCCTGGCTGGGCTGGAAGGGCATTATTATCACCTTCGTCTGGAAGCAGCTGGCGTTCGCCACGCTGCTTATCTGCGGCGCAATGGCGGCACTTGAGCGGTCGCAAATTCTGGCGGCGCGCAACCTGGGCGCTTCTCGTCCGCGGATCCTGTTCGATATTATTCTGCCTCAGGTACTGCCTGCCATCGGCGTGGCGCTGGTGCTCTCGACCGTCACCATGATGTCGGTGCTGTCGGTGCCGCTGATGATAGGCGTCGGTACGCCGACGATGATCACCGTTGATATGGCGTTTCGCGTGAACTCTTACGGGGATTACGCCGTGGCTAACGCCCTCGGCGTCGTGTCGCTGCTTATCTGCGGCGCGCTGTCGTGGTTTTATCTGCGCCACAGCCTGCGGCAAAAAGGGGGAGAATAATGAAGGAGGTTACGATGACGTCACCCGCGACGCTGCTGGCGAAAGGGCGGAGAAAGCTGAACGCCAGCCTGCCGCTTCAGACGCTGCTGCTGGTTCTGATGCTGCTGGCGATGTTTGGCCCGCTGCTGAATCTGCTTATCTGGACGGTGGCCGAAAGCTGGTTCTTTCCCCACAGCCTGCCCAGCCAGTGGGGGCTGAAATACTGGTATCAGGTGTTCAGCCCCTATAGCGATGTTTCGGGCTCTCTGCTGACCAGCGTGCTGATTGCCGTGCTGTCGGTGCTGGTGTGCCTGCTGGTTTCGATCCCCGCCGGCTATGCGTTATCGCGGCGAGGGATGCCGCTGCGGGTGGGCTTTATGCTGCTGTTTCTTATTCCGCAGGCGTTCCCTAACCTGACGGTATATATGAATATTGCCCGGCTTTTCTATCAGTGGGGGCTCAACGGCACCGTGGCCGGCGTGGTGCTGGTGCACAGCGTGCACGGGCTGATGTATTCGGTATGGATCTGCGTGGCGGCGTTCTCGGCGGTCGATCCGCTGCTGGCAAGAGCGTCGCGCAATCTGGGGGCCGGGGCGGTGTATACGTTTTGGCATATCGTTTTGCCCCAGGCATCGCCGGGGATTATTGCCGCCAGTATTTTTGTCTTTCTGGAGTCGCTGGACGAGTTCACCGGCACCTTTTTTGTCGGCGCGCCGGATATCACCACGCTGCCGCTGCTGCTCTACAACGCCAGCATGTCGGGAAACTATCAGGTATCGTCTATTACCGCGCTGATTTTATTACTGCCGTCGCTGCTGTTTATGCTGGTTATTCATAAATTTATGCGCCCGGAAATGCTGGCGAAAATGGGCAAATAGCGCTCAGGCTACCCGCCAGTAAAAACGCTTCCCGGTGGGAAGCGTTTTTACTATCAGGTCATCATCATCGGCCACTCTGGCGGCGTCTGGCTCATCACTTCAACCATGACGTCTTTAATGTTGCCCCAGATTTTGGCAACGTCGATCAGCGTGATGCCGAGCAGGCCGGTGGCAAACCAGCAGGCGGCGACCAGCCCCAGGCAGCTGCAGATGACCGCTAAGCCGGCATAGTCGCTTTTACGTAGCTGAATATTCATCGAGCTGGCTAAAAACATCAGCACTGCGCTCACCAGCGGCCAGCGCAGGAGTATGACACTGGTAGTAATGGAAGCCATTAACCTGATCCTCAAAGAAAGTCGGGGGCCTTTGACAACCTGGCGAGACTAACGATGACGTGACGCTCTGGCTATCGACGGGCAAACAAACGTATAATGAAACAATGTTTCCGTTTCATTAGGATGTGTGAACTATATCACATTTGTTCTTTTATTCACCAGTCAAAAATTGCGTTTTTTATGTACTTATAAACCATTTTAATATTGTGGTTAATGGCGCGGTGCGCCATAGCCATACCCGCTATGATGCTGAAGCTAATGCATTAATACGATGGATTGTTTTTTTTGCCAGGCTTATATCTACGGGTTTTATTACCTGTTCGCGGTAATCATACGGATAAACCGAATCAGAAAGCGGTGCCGCTCTCATTATGTCGAGAATGTTTCTCGATTGTTCTATAAGTTAGTATTATTCATCATTATCAGCTGTGGGGTTTTTACCCTCAATAGCCGAATGCTAAATGACCGGGCGTTGTATAGGCGCAGGCATCTGCCATTGTGGACTTTTACCGTGATTAAGGCGTATCGCATGGATAAAAAGCGGAAATGAGTCGTAGCGCGCCGCATAAGGCGTTGAGAATATTAGGTATTACCCTAGTTATCCTGCTGCCAGTGGTGCTGGCATCGTGGCTTGCCCAACACCGGGCCAGGGTGGAAACTGACGACCAGCTCCGCGCGTTTTCTCAACTGGCGCTGCAGAAAACCGAAATGGTGATTCATGAGGTCGAGCAGGCGCGTAAAAAGGCCATGCAATATCAAGGGATAATATGTTCGCCGCAGCACCAGCGATATATGCTGGATATTGTTCGCAGCCTGCTTTACGTCGAAGATTTAATCTATGCGGAAGGCGCTGATTTCTTTTGCTCAACCGTCGTTCATCCCGATACGGTCTGGCATGTTGAGACGGCTAATTATATAAAAAAGCCGGATGTCGCCATCTATTACTATCGCGATACGCCGTTCTATCCCGGTTTTGCCATGACCTATATGCAGCGCGGTCACTATGTCGCGGTTATTAATCCGCTTTCCTATAGTGCGTTAATATCCAGCGATAGAGATTTAGCCTACGGCCTGTTCGATACCAAAACGAATCAGTTCTTCTCCGTCAGCAAAAATACCAACGCCGCGGCGTTACGTCCGCTGATCCGCAGCGAAGACACATTTTTCCAGCAGGATCGCCGGGTATACACCGTTGCCCATTCGGCGAACCGCCCAATCGCGGTGATCATGTCCACCTCGCGCGTTGGCTATTATCAAAATCTATATGACCAGAGCATGCTTACTCTGCCGCTGGGCCTGATTGGTAGCGGGATGATGTTAATGCTGTGGCTACGAACCCGGCGGCAGTATCACTCCCCGCGCAGCAGGCTGCAGCGCGCGCTGAGCCGTCGCCAGCTGTGCCTGCACTATCAGCCGATCGTCGATATTAAAAATAACCGCTGCGTCGGGGCCGAAGCGCTGCTGCGCTGGCCCGGGTGCGATGGCCCGGTGATGAGTCCGGCGGAGTTCATTCCGCTGGCGGAGAACGAAGGGCTGATTGCGCAGGTGACGGACTACGTCGTGGATGAGGTGTTTGCCGATCTGGGCGAATTCCTCGCCAGCCATCCGCAGCTGTACGTCGCGATTAACCTCTCAGCCACCGACTTCCACTCCGCGCGGCTGATTAGCCAAATTAGTGAAAAGGCGCAAAGCCACGCGGTATGCATCAACCAGATTAAAATCGAAGTGACCGAGCGTGGGTTTATTGACGTGCAGAAAACGACGCCGGTGATTCAGGCCTTTCGCGAGGCGGGATATGAAGTCGCCATCGATGATTTCGGCACCGGATACTCCAACCTGCATAACCTCTCTTCGCTCAACGTCGACATTCTCAAGATCGATAAATCCTTTATCGATACGCTGACGACCCACGGCACCAGCCACACGATCGCCGAGCATATTATTGAGATGGCGCGCAGCCTGCATCTGAAAACCGTGGCCGAGGGCGTCGAAACGCTGGACCAGGTGAAGTGGCTACAGAAGCGCGGCGTCCGCTACTGCCAGGGCTGGCATTTTGCCAGGGCGATGCCGGTGCAGGAGTTTAAGCAGTGGCTGGTTAAGGCGCCAGCGCTGCTTAACGCCTGCGCGCAAACCCGTCAGGCGGAAATCTGATGGCGATAGTCGCTGGGCGTGCGGTCATACTCCCGGCGGAACACCCGTGAAAACGTCTGCTGCGAGACGTAACCCAGATCCATCGCGATATCGAAAATCGGGCGCTGGGTGGTTCTGAGGGCTTCAGCGGCCAATAACAGCCGACGTTGGCGAATGTAATCACCCAGCGTCTGATGCGTAACGGCGCGGAACATCCGCTGGAGATACCACTTCGAGTACCCCGATTTTTTGGCGACTACATCAATGTTAAGTGGTTGATCGATATGTTCATCAATCCATTCAATAAGCGTTTGGATAATATCCTGATGGGACATAAAGCGGCCTCTCTCTCAATTCTCGATTCGTCGTTTTGTCTGCGGGCGAGTATAATTCCTCAAGTTAACTTGAGGTAAAGAGCTTTATGGAAAAGAAATCACCCCGTATCAAAATGCTGTTGACCCCCGGCGAAGTGGCAAAACGTACCGGCGTTGCCGTCTCGGCGCTCCATTTCTATGAAAGCAAAGGGCTGATTCACAGCCAGCGCAATCCGGGTAATCAGCGGCGCTACCGTCGTGACGTGCTGCGCGCGGTGGCGATTATCAAGATTGCGCAGCGCATCGGCATTCCGCTGGCGACTATCGGCGACGCCTTTGGCGTGCTGCCAGAAGGCCACAACCTAAGCGCCAAAGAGTGGAAGCAGCTATCGTCGGTGTGGCGGGAAGAGCTGGACCGGCGCATTCATACGCTCACCGCGCTACGCGATCAGCTGGATGGCTGCATCGGCTGCGGCTGCCTGTCACGACGGGACTGCCCGCTGCGTAACCCGGGAGACAAGCTGGGTGAAGAGGGGACCGGCGCGAGGCTGCTGGAGGATGATTAAAAAAACTAAAGCGCCACAACAGGGCGCTTTAGTTGTTTTCCGGTCTTTGTCTTTCGCTCTATCCCGCTGGTTCACAGGAGGGTTTCCCCCGACATCGGCTCCCCTCAGTATTGCGCAACAAGTTGATGGAGGTTCCGGATTGCGCCGACACCTTAATTGTGGCACATCCCCTTAAATCCACCCGCTTATTTTGGCGAATTTTTCCCGTCATTCACCGCCAGTTCCTATAGTTAATTTGAACAAACGACGGGAGAGACCCATGCTGACGGTACATCACCTTAATCAATCGCGATCGCAGCGCGTGCTCTGGGCGCTGGAAGAGCTGCAGCTGCCCTATCAGATTGTCTGCTATCCGCGGCAGAAAAATATGCTGGCACCGCCGGAGTTAAAAAAAATTCACCCGCTGGGCAAATCTCCGGTCGTGGAGGACAACGGCTACGTGCTGGCGGAGTCCGGGGCGATCCTCGAATATCTGCAGGAAACCTACGATAGCACGCAGCAGCTGCGGCCGCAGGCGATGGCGGACAGGCTGCAGTACCGCTTTTGGCTGCACTATGCCGAAGGCTCGCTGATGCCCCTGATGCTGATGAAGCTGGTCTTTTCCAGCCTCGGCAAGGCCCCGGTGCCGTTCGGCATGCGCACGCTGGGCGGCGCGCTGGGGAAGGGGATGCAGAAGGCCTGGCTGGACCGGCAGATTGCGACCCACGCCGGCTTTATCGAAGATCACCTCTCCCGATGGCCGTGGTTTGCGGGCGAAAACCTGAGCATGGCCGATATCCAGATGAGCTTTCCGCTGCTGGCGCTGCAGTCGCGTGGCGGAATTGACGGGCTTGCGCACATCGCCCGCTGGACGCAGCGTATCGAGCAGCGTCCGGCCTGGCAGCGCGCCATTGAGCGCGGTGGCCCCTTTACGCTACCGGGTGCCTGAGGCATCACCTTTTACGATGGCCGAGGCGAATTGCTATCAGCGCAATACAAAAATGTTAGTAGATTGCGCATGGACGATAACGTTTGCGCATCGGCTGGTTATTTCCTGAACGTCATAAGCGAAATTTAGCGAAATGCGACAAACTTCAGTTGAAAAGGGCCATCTAAAGGCTGGATAATCGTTTGCCTTATTATTTTGCTCGCTATTTATCCTGCTAACAGGGGGTGAGTAAAGTAATTTTGACCACCGTATTGTATGCGCGGAGTTAAACGTTTGCTTTTTTTGCAGCCCCCCTGGCGCTGCGATATATAGCACAAGGAGATCGCGTTGAACTGGCAGTGGATGGTCCACCACGCATACCGACGAATGATAAAAATTCTCAGGGGAAGTTTTCTATGTCTACGCCTTCAGCGCGTACCGGCGGTTCATTAGACGCCTGGTTTAAAATTTCGGCTCGCGGCAGCTCCGTGCGTCAGGAAGTTCTTGCAGGTTTAACCACTTTTCTCGCCATGGTGTACTCGGTAATCGTGGTACCGGGCATGCTGGGTAAAGCCGGGTTCCCACCGGCAGCGGTGTTTGTCTCCACCTGCCTGGTGGCGGGCGTGGGCTCTCTGGTGATGGGGCTGTGGGCCAACCTGCCGCTGGCAATCGGTTGTGCTATCTCGCTGACCGCCTTTACCGCCTTCAGCCTGGTGCTGGGACAGCAGATCAGCATCCCGGTTGCGCTGGGCGCCGTGTTCCTGATGGGCGTGCTGTTTACCATTATCTCCGCGACCGGCATTCGTAGCTGGATCTTACGCAACCTGCCGCAGGGCGTTGCGCACGGCACCGGTATCGGTATCGGCCTGTTCCTGCTGCTGATCGCTGCCAACGGCGTGGGCCTGGTCATTAAGAACCCGCTGGATGGTCTGCCGGTGGCGCTGGGTAATTTCGACAGCTTCCCGGTGATTATGTCGCTGGTGGGGCTGGCGGTGATTATCGGCCTCGAAAAGCTGAAGGTGCCGGGTGGCATCCTGCTGACCATTATCGGCGTGTCGATCGTGGGCCTGATTTTCGACCCTAACGTTCACTTCTCCGGTATTTTTGCCATGCCGTCGCTGAGCGACGATAAAGGCAATTCGCTGATCGGCAGCCTGGATATTATCGGCGCGCTGAACCCGGTTGTTCTGCCGAGCGTGCTGGCGCTGGTGATGACGGCAGTATTTGATGCCACCGGTACCATCCGCGCGGTCGCGGGGCAGGCGAACCTGCTGGACAAAGACGGGCAGATTATCAACGGCGGTAAAGCGCTGACCACCGACTCCCTGAGCAGCGTCTTCTCCGGCCTGGTCGGTGCGGCGCCTGCGGCGGTGTATATCGAATCGGCTGCGGGTACCGCTGCCGGCGGTAAAACGGGCCTGACCGCGGTGACGGTTGGCGTGCTGTTCCTGCTGATCCTGTTCCTCTCTCCGCTCTCCTATCTGGTGCCCGCCTACGCCACCGCTCCGGCGCTGATGTATGTCGGCCTGCTGATGCTGAGCAACGTGGCGAAGATTGATTTCAACGATTTTGTCGATGCGATGGCGGGGCTGATTACCGCGGTCTTTATCGTGCTGACCTGCAACATCGTTACCGGCATCATGATCGGCTTCGCGTCGCTGGTTATCGGACGCCTGGTCTCCGGGGAGTGGCGCAAGCTGAACCTCGGCACCGTGATCATTGCTGCAGCGCTGGTTATCTTCTACGCCGGCGGCTGGGCAATTTAAGCGATTTATGCTGACAGCGGGCGGCTCAGGCCGCCCGTTTAATTTTTAAGCCACATCCTGTTTCCTTTTGCGTTAATCTGGGTAGCGTATCATTTCGAGACATGACGCCTCAGATGTAAAAAAAGAAAACGCAGCAAACAGGGAACACATGGAAATATTCTTTACCATACTCATCATGACCCTCGTGGTCTCTCTCTCCGGGGTGGTTACACGCGTACTGCCCTTTCAGGTTCCACTACCTTTAATCCAAATCGCCATCGGCGCGCTGTTAGCCTGGCCTACCTTCGGGCTGCACGTCGAATTCGACCCCGAGCTCTTCCTGGTCCTCTTTATTCCGCCGCTGCTTTTTGCCGATGGCTGGAAGACGCCGACCCGCGAGTTCATTGAGCACGGGCGAGAGATTTTTGGCCTCGCGCTGGCGCTGGTGCTGGTGACGGTGGTGGGCATCGGCTACCTCATCTACTGGATAGTCCCGGGCATTCCGCTGATCCCGGCCTTTGCGCTGGCGGCGGTTCTGTCGCCAACCGATGCGGTGGCGCTCTCCGGGATTGTCGGCGAAGGGCGGATCCCGAAAAAAATTATGGGGATACTGCAGGGCGAAGCGTTGATGAACGACGCCTCCGGCCTGGTCTCGCTGAAGTTTGCCGTCGCGGTGGCGATGGGCACGATGGTCTTTACCGTTGGCGGTGCGACCGTCGAGTTCTTCAAGGTGGCGATAGGCGGCATCCTCGCTGGTTTTGTCGTCAGCTGGCTCTACGGGCGCTCGATGCGCTTCCTCAGCCGCTGGGGTGGCGATGAGCCGGCAACGCAGATTGTGCTGCTGTTCCTGCTGCCGTTTGCTTCCTACCTGATCGCTGAACATATTGGTTTTTCCGGGATTCTGGCCGCGGTCGCGGCGGGGATGACCATCACCCGTTCAGGAGTGATGCGCACCGCGCCGCTGGCGATGCGCCTGCGCGCCAACAGCACCTGGGCGATGCTGGAGTTCGTGTTTAACGGCATGGTGTTCCTGCTGTTAGGCCTGCAGCTGCCGGATATTCTGTCGAGCTCGCTGGTGGCGGCGGAGGCGGATCCCAACGTCGAAACCTGGATGCTGTTTACCGATATAATCCTGATTTACGCCGCCCTGATGCTGGTCCGTTTTGGCTGGCTGTGGACGATGCGCAAGCTCAGCCAGCGCTTCCTGAAGAAGAAGCCGATGGAGTTTGGCTCCTGGACCACCCGCGAGCTGCTGATCTCCTCGGTGGCCGGGGTGCGCGGGGCGATTACCCTCGCCGGCGTGCTGTCGATACCGCTGCTGCTGCCGAGCGGCGACGTTTTCCCTGCGCGCTATGAGCTGGTGTTCCTTGCCGCCGGGGTCATCCTGTTCTCGCTGTTTGTCGGCGTGATTGCGCTACCGATCCTGCTGCGCCACATCGAGTCGACCGACCATGTCCAGCAGCGTAAAGAGGAGCGCCTGGCGCGCGCCGCAACCGCGGACGTGGCGATCGTGGCGATTCAAAAAATGGAGGAGCGGCTGGCGGCGGATACCAAAGAGAATATCGATAACCAGCTGCTGACGGAGGTCAGCTCGCGGGTGATCGGTAACCTGCGCCGGCGGGTCGACGGGCGCAACGACGTGGAAACCTCCATCCTCGAAGAGCAGCTTGAGCGCCGCTTCCGCCTGGCGGCGCTGCGTTCAGAGCGCGGTGAGCTATACCACCTGCGCGCCACCCGCCAGATCAGCAACGAGACGCTGCAGAAGCTGCTGCACGACCTTGACCTGCTGGAAGCGCTGCTCATCGAAGATCAATAGCCGCCGCCGCTCCCCGCCGGGGAGCCGTGCGGCTGAGCTATCGACAGGGCTCGCCCGGACCGGCGCAACGCGCCGCCTCCGGGCGCTTACTCATTGAGCCAGAAGCTTTTACTGCACTCCAGCCACGCCTGGGCGCTATGCGACAGATAGACGCCCTCCCGCCAAATCATCCCCAGCTCCCAGCGCAGCTCGCTCTGCAGCGGGATCGTGCAAAAATGCCGGGCGTCGAGGCGCTCGCAAATCGGCTGCGGCAGGATAGCCACGCCAATTCCCGCCTGAACCATCGCGGCGAGGAAGTCCCACTGTCCGCTGCGCACCGCGATGCGGGGCTTGACGTCATGGTCGGTAAACAGCTGCATCAGCTGCTGGCTGAGGGCGAAATCTTCGTTATAGATAACCAGCGGATGGGCGGCGAGCGCCTGCGGCGACAGCGAGCTAACCGCCTCCCACTGCGCCGTTCTCGGCGCCAGCACGCACAGCGGATGGTTGAACAGCGGCAGCGTCGCCAGGCCGCTCTCCTCATCGACCGGCAGCGCCGTCATGGCCAGATCCAGCTCCCCGTCGCTGACCGCCTGCTGTACGGTCAGGCCGCCGAACTCGGCAATTTTCAGCTCCACGCCCGGATAGCGTTGACGAAACAGGCCGATCGGCTCGGCCATCAGCATCCCGACCATCGGCGGGATCCCCAGCCGCAGAATGCCCTTATGCAGGTGGTTAATATCGCTAAGCTCGGATTCCAGCTGGCGGAATTCGCCCAAAATCGCCTGCCCGCGCTCGAAAACCACCCGGCCGGTATCGGTCAGCAGCAGCCGGCGGCCGTCGCGAATTAGCAGCGTACAGTTGAGCTCATCTTCGAGGTTTTTTAGCATCTTGCTGATGGTGGGCTGCGTGACGAACAGTTTCTCCGCCGCGCGGGTGAAGCTCTGCTGACGGACGACTTCGACAAAATAACGCAGCGTGCGGATATCCATAATTATTCCCTGAGACTATACCTGTGATGATTTTAATTCATTTCTGTCCAACCTGGCGGCTCACTATACTGCTCGCCTGGCTTCTTTTTCAGGAATATCGCTCATGGCCTTCGCGCCAGCTCGCGTTACCCCCTTCGTTATGCAACGCCTTCAGGTACCGGTTCAGGTACTGGTTTATGCCGGACTCTTTGTCTGCGCTCAATATCTGGTTAACTGGCTGCACCTGCCGCTCCCGGCAAATCTGGTCGGCATGCTGATGCTGCTGGCGCTTATCGTCTGTCGGATTATCCCGCTGAAGTGGGTGCGCGCCGGCGCCCGCTGGCTGCTGGCAGAAATGCTGCTGTTCTTCGTGCCGGCGGTGGTGGCGGTGGTCAACTACACCCAGCTGCTGATGGTGGATGGCTGGCGTATTCTGCTGGTGATCGCGCTGAGCACGACGCTGGTGCTGGGCGCCACGGCGTGGGTGGTGGATAAAGTTTATCGCTATGAAATCAGCAGGATGAAGCATGAGTGATCTCCATCTGAGCATCCTGTGCCTGATCGTGACGCTGGTGCTCTATTTTGCCAATAAACGCCTCTATCGCCGCTTTCACAAGCTGCCGCTGATGCCGCTGGTTTTTACCCCGATCCTGCTGGTGCTGATTCTGGTCTTTGGCCATATTTCATATCAAAGCTATATGGGCGAAGCCCACTGGCTGCTGTGGCTGCTGGGGCCGGCGACCATCGCTTTCGCCGTGCCGGTGTATGACAACCTGGCGATTATTAAACGCCACTGGATGTCGCTGAGCGCCGGGGTGGTGACGGCCTCAATCGTGGCGGTCTGCAGCTCGGTCTGGCTGGCGCGCCTGTTCACCCTTTCCGATGAGATTCAGCGCAGCCTGGCGGTGCGTTCGGTCACCACGCCTTTTGCGCTGGCCGCGGCCCGGCCTCTCGGCGGTCAGCCGGATCTGGTCGCGCTGTTCGTGGTGGTCACCGGGGTCTTTGGCATGGCGATCGGCGATGTGCTGTTTTTGCGCCTGTCGATTCGTGAAGGGATGGCGAAAGGGGCGGGCTTTGGCGCCGCTTCGCACGGTGCCGGGACCGCGCGCTCCTACGAGCTCGGGCCGCAGGAGGGCGTTGTCGCCAGCCTGGTGATGATGCTGTCTGGAGTGGTGATGGTGCTGGCGGCGCCGCTGGTGCGCCTGCTGATGTTCTGATGAACCCCGGCCGAACGGCCGGGGTTAAGCGGCTTAATGCGCCTGGCCGCGTTCGATACCGATACCGGTCTGTGAACGGATAAACTGGGCGCGGAACCGCTCGCGTTCGCGCTGCCCTTCCGCCGAGTTATCGGTGGCGGAGAAGAGCCAGATACCGATAAAGGCAACGGCAATCGAGAACAGTGCCGGATACTCGTACGGGAAGACCGCCTTCGCATGGCCGAGGATCTGGACCCAAATTGTCGGGCCGAGGATCATCAGGATTACGGCGGTCAGCAGCCCCAGCCAGCCGCCAATCATCGCCCCGCGGGTGGTCAACTTCGACCAGTACATCGACAGCAGAATGATAGGGAAGTTACAGCTGGCGGCAATCGAGAACGCCAGTCCGACCATAAAGGCAATGTTCTGATTTTCGAACAGGATCCCCAGCAGAATGGCGACCACGCCGAGGATCAGCACGGTGATTTTCGATACCCGCAGCTCGTCGCGCTCGCTGGCGCCCTTACGGAAGACGTTGGCGTACAGGTCGTGGGAGACCGCCGAGGCCCCGGCCAGGGTGAGGCCCGCAACCACCGCAAGAATGGTGGCGAAGGCCACGGCCGAAATAAAGCCGAGGAACAGATTACCGCCCACCGCGTCAGCGAGGTGCACCGCCGCCATGTTGTTGCCGCCGATAAGCGCGCCCGCAGCGTCTTTAAACGCCGGATTGGCGCCCACCAGCATGATCGCGCCGAAGCCGATAATAAAGGTCAGGATGTAGAAGTAGCCCATAAAACCGGTGGCGTAGAATACGCTTTTACGCGCTTCGCGCGCATCGCTCACGGTGAAGAAGCGCATCAGAATGTGCGGCAGACCGGCGGTACCGAACATCAGCCCCAGCCCCAGCGACAGCGCCGATATCGGGTCTTTCACCAGTCCGCCAGGGCTCATGATCGCCACCCCTTTTGGATGGACCGCCATCGCTTCGCTGAACAGGTTATTGAAGCTGAAGCCGACGTGCTTCATGACCATAAAGGCCATAAAGCTGGCGCCGCACAGCAGCAGAACCGCCTTAATGATCTGTACCCAGGTGGTTGCCAGCATGCCGCCAAACAGCACGTACAGCACCATCAGCACGCCGACCAGCACCACCGCAACGTGGTAGTTAAGGCCGAACAGCAGCTGGATAAGCTTGCCCGCGCCGACCATCTGCGCAATCAGGTACAGCGCCACCACCACCAGCGAACCGCAGGCGGAGAGGGTACGGATTGGCCCCTGCTTCAGGCGATAGGAGGCGACGTCGGCAAAGGTATAGCGTCCGAGGTTGCGCAGGCGTTCGGCAATCAGGAACAGAATAATCGGCCAGCCGACCAGGAAGCCGAGGGAGTAAATCAGCCCATCGTAGCCGGAGGTATAAACCAGCGCGGAAATCCCGAGGAAGGACGCGGCGGACATAAAGTCGCCGGCAATTGCCAGCCCGTTCTGGAAGCCGGTGATATTCCCCCCGGCGGTATAGTAATCGCTGCGCGAGCGTACCCGTTTTGACGCCCAGTAAGTGATATAGAGCGTCAGGGCGACGAAGATCAGGAACATGATAATCGCCTGCCAGTTTGTCGGCTGGCGCTGGACCGCGCCGGCGATCGTATCGGCCGCGTTTGCGGCAGCTGGGAGCGTGGCGGCAAGCGCCGTCAGAACTTTCTTCATGATGCCTGCACCTCTTTGAGAATGCTTTTCGTCAGACGATCGAATTCGCCGTTGGCCCGCCACACGTAAACGCCGGTGAGCAGGAAGGAGATAACGATGACGCCGATGCCGATGGGGATGCCGCGGGTGACGCTGGTTCCCGCGTGCAGCGGCGTACCCAGCCAGCCGGGGGCAAAGGCGATAAGCAAAATGAAGCCGACATAGATAACCAGCATGATCAGTGACAAAATGGCGGCAAACCTTTGCCGGGTTGCAACTAACTCCCTGAAATTCGCACTATTTTCTATCCGCTGACAAATTTGATCATTCATCTTAGCGTCTCCAGAGGTATTCCTTTCGTCATCCACGCGCGAGACGTCGGCAGCACGCGTCCGCCCGACGGTTAACCGTCGGGAATCTGCCTGCTTACCGCTTTCCTGCTGCCTGGAATCCTTAGGAAGGTTTTATGTTTATCTCCTCTCCCCCGATTGGGGAGAGGGTGTAGGGATTCAGTACGTATTTACGACGGCATTGCGATGGACTGCTTCTCTTCGAGCAGTTTTTCCACCACGCCAGGATCGGCGAGCGTTGAGGTATCGCCGAGGTTGCTGGTGTCACCGGCGGCAATCTTGCGCAGGATGCGGCGCATGATTTTACCGGAGCGGGTTTTCGGTAACGAATCGGTCCAGTGCAGCACGTCCGGGGTGGCCAGCGGGCCTATCTCTTTACGCACCCAGTTGCGCACTTCCGCGTACAGCTCCGGCGTCGGCTCTTCACCGTGATTCAGCGTCACGTAGGCGTAAATGGCCTGACCTTTGATGTTATGCGGGATGCCGACCACCGCCGCTTCGGCGATTTTCGGGTGTGAAACCAGCGCCGATTCAATTTCGGCGGTGCCCAGACGGTGGCCGGAAACGTTCAGCACGTCGTCCACGCGGCCGGTTATCCAGTAGTAGCCATCCTCGTCACGACGCGCGCCGTCGCCGCTGAAGTACATGTTTTTAAAGGTGGAGAAGTATGTTTGCTCGAAGCGCTCGTGGTCGCCGAACAGGGTACGCGCCTGGCCAGGCCAGGAGTCGGCGATGGCCAGGTTGCCCTCGGTGGCCCCTTCCAGCGGCGTGCCTTCGTTATCGACGATGACCGGCTGAACGCCGAAGAACGGACGGGTGGCGGAGCCGGCCTTCAGTTCAATCGCGCCCGGCAGCGGGGTGATCATAAAGCCGCCGGTTTCGGTCTGCCACCAGGTGTCCATCACCGGGCATTTCTCGTTGCCGATTTTCTTCCAGTACCACTCCCAGGCTTCCGGGTTGATCGGCTCGCCGACGGACCCCAGAATGCGCAGAGAAGAGCGGTCGGTGCCTTCGATAGCCTTATCGCCCTCGGCCATCAGCGCGCGAATCGCCGTTGGTGCGGTATACAGGATGCTGACCTGGTGCTTATCCACCACCTGGCACATGCGCGCCGGAGTCGGCCAGTTTGGTACCCCTTCGAACATTAGCGTCGTCGCGCCGCAGGCCAGCGGGCCGTACAGCAGGTAGCTGTGGCCGGTTACCCAGCCTACGTCGGCGGTGCACCAGTAGATATCGCCAGGATGATAGTCGAATACGTATTTGAAGGTCGTTGCCGCATACACCAGGTAGCCCCCGGTGGTATGCAGGACGCCTTTCGGCTTGCCGGTTGAGCCTGAGGTATAGAGGATAAACAGCGGGTCTTCGGCGTTCATCTCTTCCGGCTGGTGCTGGTCGCTGGCGTTTTCCAGCAGATCGCTCCACCACAGGTCGCGACCCTCGTGCCATTCCGTTTTGCCTCCGGTGCGCTTGAGGACGACCACGTTTTCAATGGTGGTCACGTTAGGATTTTTCAGCGCGTCATCGACGTTTTTCTTCAGCGGAATGGCGCGACCGGCACGCAGGCCCTCGTCGGCGGTGATCACCAGCCGCGAGCTGGAGTCGATGATGCGTCCGGCCACCGCTTCCGGCGAGAAGCCGCCGAAAATAACCGAGTGGATGGCGCCAATGCGCGCGCAGGCCAGCATAGCGACCGCCGCTTCGGGCACCATCGGCATATAGATAGCCACGACGTCGCCTTTTTTAATCCCGAGGCCGAGCAGGGCGTTGGCAAAGCGGCATACGTCGCGATGCAGCTCGCGATAGGTAATTTTCTTGCTCTGGCTGGCGTCGTCGCCCTCCCAGATGATGGCCGTCTGGTCGCCGCGCTCCGCGAGGTGGCGATCGAGACAGTTGGCCGCCAGGTTTAGCGTTCCGTCCTCATACCATTTGATAGAGACGTTGCCTGGGGCAAACGAGGTGTTCTTCACGCGCGTATAGGGCCGCATCCAGTCGAGAATTTTTCCCTGCTCGCCCCAGTACGCGTCGGGGTCGGTCACGGATTGTTGATACTGCGCCTTGTACTGTTCCGGGTTAATCAGGCAGCTGTCCGCAATATTTGCGGGAATAGAGTGTTTATGTATTTGGCTCATGGCTTTTTTTCTCCTGTAGGTTGTTAAATATATGTCAAATAAACGTTAATAGTAGGGGCTTTGCGCGCTTTGTTTGCTATTTGGGGGACAGATCACGCATTAATTCAACTGAATGAAAATCAATCAAATGAAACTTTTAAGTGCAATAGTTCCGGCAATGAATTTATAGAAATGGAAGTTATTAAAATTTTTTTATAACAAATACTTATGCAAGATAAGTGGGGGGAATGAGCGACTTTATGCATAAAACCAGAGTAAAGGCCTGTTCTTAAAGGCTTGCGTAGCATGCCGTGCAAATGATACTCATATCCCGCGTTAAAAAACCCCATAGAGCAACGCAACACAATTCATACCCCTTTCAGTGGGCATCATTACCTCCGGTAATGATGCCTTTCATTGAGGAAGTCTGTAGTGATGAAAAAAACAAAAGTCAGCCTGGCCTGGCAAATTTTGCTGGCCCTGGTGCTGGGCATACTCCTGGGCAGTTATCTGCATTACCATGCCGAAAGCCGTGATTGGTTAATCTCGAACCTCCTGACGCCTGCGGGCGACATCTTTATCCACCTGATTAAAATGATCGTGGTGCCGATTGTGATTTCGACGCTGATCGTCGGGATTGCGGGCGTCGGCGACGCTAAGCAGCTGGGACGCATTGGCGCCAAAACGATTATCTATTTTGAAGTGATCACCACGGTGGCGATTGTGCTGGGGATCACCCTGGCCAACGTTTTCCAGCCGGGCACCGGCATTGATATGTCGCAGCTGGCGGCGGTCGATATTTCGAAATACCAAAGTACGACGGCGGAAGTGCAAAGCCACGCGCACGGCCTGATGGGGACTATCTTGTCGCTGGTGCCGACCAATATCGTCGCCTCGATGGCAAAGGGCGATATGCTGCCGATTATCTTCTTCTCGGTGCTGTTCGGCCTCGGCCTCTCCTCGCTGCCGGCAACGCATCGTGAGCCGCTGGTGACCGTTTTCCGCTCCATTTCCGAGACCATGTTCAAAGTGACGCACATGGTGATGCGCTACGCGCCGGTCGGGGTGTTTGCGCTGATCTCCGTGACCGTTGCTACCTTCGGCTTCGCCTCCCTGTGGCCGCTGGCCAAGCTGGTGATTCTGGTCTACTTCGCGATTCTGTTCTTTGCGCTGGTGGTGCTGGGGCTGGTCGCACGGGTCTGCGGCCTGAGCATCTGGACCCTGATTCGCATCCTCAAAGACGAGCTGATCCTCGCGTACTCTACCGCCAGCTCCGAGAGCGTGCTGCCGCGTATTATTGAGAAGATGGAGGCCTACGGCGCACCGGCCTCCATCACCAGCTTCGTGGTGCCGACCGGCTACTCTTTTAACCTCGACGGTTCGACGCTATACCAGAGTATTGCGGCGATCTTCATTGCTCAGCTGTACGGGATTGACCTGTCGCTGTGGCAGGAGATTACGCTGGTGCTGACGCTGATGGTGACCTCGAAAGGAATTGCCGGCGTGCCGGGCGTCTCCTTCGTGGTGCTGCTGGCGACGCTGGGCAGCGTCGGGATCCCGCTGGAAGGTCTGGCCTTTATTGCCGGCGTTGACCGTATCCTCGATATGGCGCGTACCGCGCTGAACGTGGTGGGGAATGCCCTGGCGGTGCTGGTTATCGCCAAGTGGGAGCACAAATTTGACCGTAAGAAAGCGCTGGCGTACGAACGTGAGGTGCTGGGGAAATTTGATAAGACCGCACAGTAAACGCGCAATGAAATAACAAGCCCGGCGCCCTGCGCCGGGTTTTTTTTATCGTAGGGCAGGGGATTACAGATAACGGTGGTTTGGGCGAAAGCTGTTTTTTTAGCATGTCCTGCAATCTACGAAAC